>JAJDTB010000039.1 GCA_022827345.1 Gemmatimonadota bacterium
GACCGAGCTGGGGAGCAGTGAAATCCTCCCGAATCCGCCGATCAGGTTGCCGCCGTCCTCCGCCGCCGCGAGGTGCTGCAGCGACACGCCGACTTCCATCCGGTCGAAGAGGCCGATGGCGACGGAGCCGTCGGAGAGCCATTTCTCGTAAGGTGAGCCAACGGTGATGAGTTTGCCCATCGGATCCACGATTACGAACTCGGGAATCGACGCCGTGAAGCCGGAATAGGTTCCCACGATCGTCATGTGCGGCAGCACGGACGCGACGGGAATGTCGAGCAGGCCCGAGCCGTAGCGGAGCGTACTGGGCATCCTGACGCTCTGTGCCGATACGGGCTGGGCCACGGACAGGAGCCCGAAACAGATCAGGACCCCGGACAGCACTTTGGAATTGGTGAGACTCATCCGCATAGGGCTTCCTCCCAGGAGCGCTCCCGCACGCGGGAGCCAGGTCGACAAATGGTGTTGAGTAATGTCCAAACAGAAGGCTCTACCCGCCCTCTCCGCAAGACCGTTTACCGCGGTCGGGTGCCAGACGGGCGTTCAGGCACCGGTTCCGGCCGGCCGGCCGGCCCGAGGGCTGGCCATCGGTCCTCCGCTGACCGAATATGAAGCGCAAAGCCTGGTTGGAACGATTACACGCAACCAGCTTTTTTGATCCGACCCTCCGCACCAGTTTCAGGAAAAGGACCGCACGATGACACTCCCCACAGTGGCCATGTTCGCCCTCACCGCCGGCCTGCTACTCACCGCTTCATGCAGCGCGCCGCCCCCGCCGCCCGAAGCTGAAACGCCCCCGCCGCACCCCGAGGAGGCCGCCGTCGTCGCCGCCGTCGAGCAGCTCTTCGAGGCCATGCGGGTGGGCGACAGCGAGATGGCGAGAGCCGTCTTCCACCCCGAAGCCCGACTCGGCCGCGCGGGCGACGACGGGATCAGCTTCAACTCCGCCGACGGTTTCATCGACATGATCGGCCGCCCCCGCGACGAAGTCTACGACGAGCCCGTCTGGGACTGGACCGTGCAGATCGACGGCCGCCTCGCCCAGATGTGGACCCGCTACGCCTTCTACCGCGACGACGAGTTCTCGCACTGCGGCTGGGAGGGCTTCCAGCTCTACAAGGGCGAAACGGGCTGGCAGATCACCCAGCTCATCGATACCAGCCGCACCGAGGACTGCTTCTACCCGCCCGGCCGCGAGCCCACGGCCGAACCGGGGTCCGAAGGATGAGAAAACAGCCCCCGGCCACCAATCCAGCCCGGATGGTCGCGTGTGCCGCCCTCGCCCTCGGCGCCTGCACGGCCGACGCCCCCGCGCCCACCACCGCCGAGGTCGACGCCCTAGCGCAGTCGGTCAAGGACGCGATCACCACCGACGCGCTCATGAGCTGGTCGGCCGCGATCACCGCCCACGCGCGCCCCTCCGGCGGCCCCGGCGAGAACGCGGCGATCGACACCATCGTGGCCACGCTGCGGGCCCGCGGCGTCCCCGTCGTGGTGCACGAGCTGCCCGCCTACGCCAGCGACCCCATCTCGGCGTCCGTAACCATCCCCGGCACCGACTTCGCGCCCGACGCGATCACCATGGCGTACTCGGCGGCGAGCGCCGGCACCGTCGGCGAGGTCGTCGACATGGGCGCGCTCGCGGATCTGCCGCGGCTCGAGGTCGGCACCGGGGAGCGCCTCGTGATCGCGGGAGAGGAATTCGGCGCGGACCTTCCCGACCTGAGCGGCAAGGTCGCCATCGTCGACGGGCAGCCGCGCAACGTGCCCACGATCGCGCTGGAGCGCATGGGGGCGGCAGCGGTCGTCTTCATCAACCCCGAGGAGCGGCTCAACGAGCTGATCGTGACGTCGACGTGGGGCAGCCCGTCGCTGATGAACCACCACCGCCTGCCCACCGTCCCGGTGGCGCAGATCGCGCGCAGCGGCGGGGAGGAGCTGCGGGCACGGATGGCCGCCGGGCCCGTCGAACTGCGCGTCGCGACCGAGCTCGAGACCGGGTGGAAGACGATGCGGCTGGCCGTCGCCACCATCGAGCCGACCGGGCCGGCGGGGGCTCCATACGTGGTGCTGGGGGGCCACATCGACGGCTGGCACTACGCCGCCACCGACGAGGCCGCTTCGAACGCCGCCATGCTCGCGATGGCGCTGGCTTTCCACGACGTGCGCGACCAGCTGCGGCACGGGCTGGTGGTGGCGTGGTGGCCGGGGCACAGCAACGCGCGCTACGCCGGATCGACCTGGTTCGCGGACGAGTTCTTCACCGACCTGCGCGCCCGCGGCCTGGCCTACATGAACATCGACGGGATCGGCCAGATCGACGCGAAGGTCTTCGGCGCCTCCGCGTCCGAGGCGTTCGGCCCCTTCGCCGCGCGGGTGGTGTCGGAGCTTCACGGCGTGGATATCTCGCCGTCGCGGCCCGGCCGCAATTCGGACCAGGTCTTCAACGGGGTCGGGCTGCCCCTGCTTCAGTTCAGTCACTCCAGACTGGCGGAGGACGGCGGCTACTGGTGGTGGCACACGACCGAGGACACCTACGACAAGATCGGCCCGGAGGTGCTGAAGACCGACACGGACATCTACGTGCACGCGCTGGCGACGATGCTCGCCGGCCCGCGCTACCCGGTGAGCCTGACCGCGCAGGTGGAGGCGCTGGACGCGGCGATCGAGACGCGGGATGCGGCGGCGGGCGGCGCGCTGCAACTGCGCACCCACCTTGGCGACCGAATGGAGCGCCTGCGCAGGGTCGCGGCGGACCTGGACGAACGGGCCGATGCTGGTGAGATCGGTCCGGTGGACATGGTGGCCTTCCTCCGGCCTCTGCACCGCGTGATGTACGTGCCGCTGAACGACTACCACCCCGATCCCGGCGTCACCCTGGGCCCGCTGCCGGGCCTGGCTCCCGCGCGGATCCTGGTGGAGGAGGAGCCCGGCAGCGACCGCCGGGGGTTCGCCGCCCCGGTGCTGATGCGGGAGCGCAACCGGCTCGTCGAGGCGGTCGACGAGGCGCTGGACGTCGGCTACATGCGCACCACGCTGGCCTCGCTCCGCCAGGGGATGGCCGAGCTCAGAGAGGAGCGCGATCGGTAGGCCGGCGGCTTCCCCCGGGTGGGATTCGCTCCGCCAGCTCCGGGAAGTACGTGCGGTGGAATCCCCGGTCCCGGGTGAGGAATCGTTCGGCCGTGGCGGCGGCGTGCGCGCCGATGAGGAAGTCGGTGATGATGCGGGTGCGCTTGCCGCCCAACCGCCGATAGCGGAGCCAGCGCCGGCCGGCGTCCCAGGCGATCGTCGCGTCGAGCGGGGACACGGTCACGTTGATCCGGTTCAGTGCATCGTCCAGCGCGTTGCGATCGGGGAATGCCGGCGCAAGCTCCGCGTGGACGATGTCGCAGATCACGATGGCGCCCGCGTCGTAGGCGGCGCGAAGCCACTCCGCGGACCTCGGGCCGAAGGCCGCGTCAGGCAGGAAGACGTCGAGGAGGACGCTCGTGTCCACGGCGGTGATCACCTGCCGCGGAGCTCCTCGAGGTAGTCGTCGGTGCCGCCGGCGAGTTCGTCGGCGCCCCCGGCACGCTTCAGGACCCCGTAGACGCGCTCGACCGGATGGTCGGCCGCCGATCGCTTGCGGATGAGCAGGCCGCCCTCCGCGGGCACGATCTCGACCTCCACGTTGTGCCGCATCCCGAAGCGGTCCCTCAGGCGCTTGGGAATCGTGATCTGGCCTCGCTCCGAAACGCGCATGATTACCTCCATATGAATATCAGTGTCAGAAAATCATATTCTATTATTCGGAATCTTGCAATCGGAGCCGATCCCGCCGTCGGTCGCACCCCCGCCCTGCCGGTACCGGGCGATCGAGACGATGTTTGACCTCCGCGGGATCATCAAGCTATTGGTGCAGGGTTCACCCACCGATCATTGGCATGGATGACGCAATGGCGCGAGCACCCCGAATGGCGAGCCGATTCCTACGGCTCCTTTGCCTGACGCCGGCAGTGTCGGTCACCGCCTGTGCTCCGGCAGCCCCGCCTTCATACGGCGATGGCGACTGGCCGACCTACGGGCGCGACCAGGGCGGCACCAAATACTCCCCGCTCGACCAGATCACGCCGGAAAACGCGCGTGCTCTCGAGGTCGCCTGGGAGTGGGAGACCGGGGATGAGCCGATCGCGGGCCCGGTCGCGCCGATTCGAGGGCAGCAGGTGCGGCCCGGCAACTTCGAGACGACCCCGGTCGCCTTCAACGACACCCTCTACTTCACCACCCCCTACAACCGCGTCATCGCGCTGGACGGCAGCACCGGCGAGACGATCTGGGACTTCGACCCGCGGACCGTCGAGTGGGGCCAGCCGCCGAACGGGACCGGGTTCGTGCATCGCGGGATCGCCGTGTGGAGCGGCGCGGAGGGGCGGCGCGTCTTCCTCAACACGCGCTGGCGGCTGATCGCCCTCGACGGCGCCACGGGGGAGCCGATCGAGTCGTTCGGGCATCGTGGCGAGATCGACCTCACCGAGAATCTGCTCTGGCGCACCAACCGGCTGCACTACACGCAGACGTCGCCGCCGGTCGTCTTCGAGGACCTGCTGATCATCGGCAACGGGGTCTGGGACGGGTTCATCTACCCGCGCGACCCGCCGGGGAACATCCAGGCCTTCGACGTGCACTCCGGCGAGCTGGCGTGGTCCTTCAACCTGATTCCGCAGCCGGGCGAGCCGGGGAACGAGACCTGGGAGGACGGCAGCTGGGACTACACCGGGCACACCAACGCCTGGGCTCCGATGGTGATGGACGAGGAGCGCGGACTGCTCTTCGCCGGCATCGGCACCCCGTCGAACGACTACTACGGCGGGCACCGGCTGGGCGACAACCTCTACGCGGAGGCACTGGTGGCGCTCGACGCCCGCACCGGCGAACTCGCCTGGCACTTCCAGACGGTGCACCACGGGCTGTGGGACTTCGACCTGCCCGGCGCGCCCGTGCTGATGACGATCGAGGTGGACGGCAGCGCGATCGACGCGGTCGCGGTGGCCGGCAAGACCGGGTTCGTGTACACCTTCGACCGCGCGACCGGCGAGCCCGTGTGGCCCATCGAGGAGCGCCCCGTGCCGCCGAGCGAGGTGCCCGGCGAGGTCGCCGCGGCCACCCAGCCCTTCCCCACCCGTCCGCCCCCCTTCGCGCGGCAGGGCTTCACCCCCGACGATCTCATCGACCTCACCCCCGAGCTGCGCCGCCAGGCCGAGGAGCTGACGGCGGGATACCGCTTCGGCCCCCTCTTCGAGCCGCCCTCCATGCAGGGGACGATCGCGATGCCGGGGATCCTGGGCGGCGGAAACTGGGGCGGAGCGGCCTTCGATCCCGCTGCGGGCGTCCTGTTCGTCAAGTCGTCCGAGGACCCCAGCCTGCTGACCATCGGCCCCGGGAACCCCGAGACGATGGTCGGCGACTACGGCCTCGAGCGCGGCGCCCCGCGCACCCTGCGGATCGGCAACGTGCCCATCACGAATCCGCCGTGGGGCACGCTGACCGCCATCGACATGAACGCGGGCGAGATCCTCTGGCAGGAGGCGGTCGGCGAGCGGCCCGAGGTGCGGAGCGACCCGGCGCTGGCGGGGGTGGCGCTTCCACAGCGGCTGGGTGTGGTGGGTCCGCCCGGTCCTTTCGTCACCGGCGGCGGCCTGGTCTTCCTGACCGGCGGCTCGGACATCCTGTACGCCTTCGATGCCGCCAGCGGCGAGGTGGTCTGGGAGGGCCGCCTGCCGGCGCTCGGCTACGCCAACCCGATGACCTTCCGGACGCGCGGCGGACGCCAGTTGGTCGTGATCGCCACGGGCGGGCCCGAAGGCGGTTCGCTGATCGCGTTCGGACTGCCGGAGTAGGGGACGATGGAAGCCGCGGCCCGCTGCGCGTCCGCTACCCTCACGGTCGTTCTCATCGCCTGCGGCGGCGGCGGTTCCCCCACCGGGCCCAGCGTCGCCACCGTCGAGGTCAACCCCGATGCAGCGCTTCTCGTGGGAATCGGCGACGGCGCCAGATACCTGGCGACAGCGCGCGACGCCAACGGGATGATCGTGTCGGCGACGCCGCACTGGTCGATCGACAACACGGCCGTCGCGACGATCGACGAGAGCGGTTTCGTCACCTCCGTATCCACCGGGCTTGCCACCGTCACCGCGACCGTCGGCGGCGTCAGCGGGACGGCTCGGCTCGAGGTCTTCGTGCCGCGCCGCATTCTCGACTACGAGCCGGGTCGACACTACTACGGCCGCAAGGACTACGTGGAGTACATCCCGGGCGAGCTGCCCGTGATACTATCGAGCGCTCATGGGGGTGACATGACGCCGAGCGAGATCCCCAACCGCACCTTCGGCGTCGTCCGCAACGACATCAACTCGCTCGAATTGACTTTGGCCATGCGCCAGGCGCTTCTCGACCTGACCGGTCAGGCGCCACACGTCATCCTCTCGCATCTCCACCGCAGCAAGCTCGACGCCAACCGCGAGATCGTGGAGGCCGCGCAGGATAACCCCTACGCGGAGCTGGCGTGGACCGAGTTCCAGGAGTGGATCAAGGTCGCGCGTGCAGAGGTAGCGGGCACGTTCGGCAAGGGCCTCTACTTCGACATCCACGGCCACGGTCACGACATCGACCGCCTCGAATTGGGGTACCTCCTCTCCTCCGACGAGCTCAACCGCGCCGACCTGGCGCTCAATTCCCTGGAGGTCGTGTCGCGAACCAGCATTCGCGACCTCGGCCGCACGTCACCCATCCCCTTCTCGCAATTGCTGCGGGGACCCACCTCTCTGGGGGGCCTGTTCGCCGGCGAAGGCGTTCCGTCGGTGCCGAGTCCGTCCGCGCCAGGCCCCGGCGACGCCCCGTATTTCCGCGGCGGCTACAACACCCGCGAGCACGGGTCCGTGACCGATGCCGAAGTCGTCAGCGGCATCCAGATCGAGCACCACTACGGCGGGATCCGGGACACCCCCGAGAACCGGGCCGAGTACGCGGCCAGGGCGGCCCGCGTGATCCGGGCGTTCATGCTGGAGCACTACGGGTTTTTCGAGCCGGGTGGGTAGGAGCCGCGGCGAGCTGGTCTGCCGGGGGTACAAGGCGCGCAAGCGGCGGCGAAAACCCCTGCGCAACACCCGCCGTACCGGCCCCGGGGGGCAACCTTACGCCGCTTCGGGGTACCTATAGGGAGACAGGGGAGCATAGCCGCCCCTTCCGCCATCCGCCGCCCGGCCAGAGGACCGATCGATGCGATCCACGACACAACGGCTCCGTCAGCCAATCACCGCACCCGTTATCGCGCTCGCGTCCCTTGTGCTTGTGCTGGGCGCCGCGGGCCCGGCCGGGGCGCAGCTGGGCGGCATCGAGGGGCGGGTGAGCGACGGCGTTACCGGCCAGCCGCTGTCAGGCGTACAGATCGCCGTCGAGGGCACCACACTCATCACGCTGTCCAACGGTGGCGGACGCTACCTGTTGCAGGGTGTGCCCGCCGGCGAGCACACCCTCGTGTTCGAGTACCTGGGCTATGCGGCCGAGCGGCGCCAGGTGACGGTGGCGCCGGGACAGACGACGGTGGTCGACATCGCGCTGGCGCGGGCCGCGGTATCGATGGACGAACTCGTCATCACCGGTAGGCCCCAGGCGGAATCCAGGCTCCGCGCTGTCGGGGCGCGTAGTGCGGACCTGGCCGCCTACTCGTTCTCCACCGACTTCAACACCGAGTCGTACGCCCACATTGCCGAGAACGACTTTCGCCTGGTGAGCGCGGCTCCCCTGTCCACCTTCTCGATCGACGTGGACCGGGCGTCGTATTCGAATGTCCGCCGCTTCATCCAGTCGGGCACCCGGCCGCCCATCGACGCGGTCCGGATCGAGGAGATGATCAACTACTTCCCTTACGATTGGGGCCGAGTGAGGGGCGATCACCCGTTCGCCGTCACGACGGAGGTCTGGGAGGCACCGTGGAATCGTGACCACCGGCTGGTGAGGATCGGGCTGCACGCCGAGTCGATCGATGTCGACGACCTGCCGCCCGGCAACCTGGTCTTCCTGCTGGACGTGTCCGGGTCGATGCGGCCGGCCGACAAGCTGCCGCTGCTCAAGAGCGCTTTTGCCCTGCTCGTCGACCAGCTGCGGCCCGAAGACCGGGTCGCGATCGTCGTTTACGCGGGGGCGGCGGGGCTGGTGCTGGAGTCCACGCCGGGCGACCGCAAGGACAAGATCCTGGCCGCGCTCAACGACCTGGAGGCCGGCGGCAGCACCGCGGGCGGCCAGGGTCTGCGGCTGGCGTACGACGTGGCGCGCGAGCACTACATCGACGGGGGCAACAACCGGATCATCCTCGCGACCGACGGCGACTTCAACGTGGGCCCGTCGAGCGACGCCGAGATGGTCCGCCTGATCGAGAAGGAGCGCGAAGGCGGCACCTTCCTGACCGTGCTGGGCTTCGGCACCGGGAACCTGAAGGATTCGAAGATGGAGCAGATCGCCGACCACGGAAACGGGAACTTCCACTACGTCGACGGCCTGCTCGAGGCGCGCAAGGTGCTGGTGGAGGAGATGGGAGGGACGCTGCTTACCCTCGCCAGGGACGTGAAGCTGCAGGTCGAGTTCAACCCGGTGCGGGCGGCCGGATATCGGCTGATCGGGTACGAGAACCGCCTGCTCGCCGACGAGGATTTCAACGACGACACGAAGGACGCGGGGGAGCTGGGCGCCGGGCACACGGTTACCGCGCTGTACGAGGTGGTGCCCGCGGGGGCCGAGGTGCCGCGCGGAGAGGTGGACGCCCTGCGCTACCAGCCGCAGCCGGACGACCCGCCGCCGAGCGACTTCGACGACGAACTCCTGTTCGTGAAGGTGCGCTACAAGGACCCCGACGGCGCACGCAGCAAGCTGCTGGAGCTTGCGGTTGCGGATCGCACGCGGTCGCCGTCGACGGACTTCCGGTTCGCGGCGGCGGTGGCGGGGTTCGGCATGCTGCTGCGCGACTCGGAGCATGCGGGCGACCTGACGCTCGACGACGTGGTGAGGCTCGCCGAAAAGGGCAAGGGCGACGATCCGCGCGGCTACCGCGGCCAGTTCATCCAGCTGGTCGAAGCGACTCGGGATCTCAGGTTGCTGGACCGGGAGGCGGAAGAGCAGGGGCGGTGGAGGCGCTGGCGTTAGCGGGCCGGGCACACAACCGGAGCCGGTCGGTGCGGGTCACCACAGCCTGTTCACTCCGTACTGGTCGAATACCTCATCGCGCGAGATGAGCACCAGTCCGCCCGTGGCCGCCTGAGCCATCAGCAACCGGTCGAACGGGTCATGGTGAGGACCTGGCAGACGCCCCGCCAACGACGCCTCCCGGACACCGATCGGCAGCTCCCGGAACCCCTGGCCGACGATGGCGCCGGCCATGTCGAAGGCCGCCTCTTCGGGCAGCGGCAACTTCCCCAATCGATATTTGGTGGCGAGTTCCCAGGCCGTGGCGGCGCTGACGAAGATCTCATTGGCCTCGTCGGAAATCAGCCGGTACGCGCGGGGCGAAAGTCTGTCGCTGTCGGCGATCCACCACAGGAAGGCGTGGGAGTCGAGAAGCAGGCACATGGCTACTCAGCCTCTCGACCCGTGTTTCGAGTGCGCGAGGTCCCCCTTTACCCCTCCGCCGCCCAGGCCGCCAGCACCTCCGCCTCCTTCTCCGCCGGCAACCCCGCCCGCGGCTCCGCGCGCCGCTCCTCGGGCAGCGAATTCCACCACTCCACCGTCTCGCGCGCCGTGTCGCCGAGCGGGCGGAAGGTGAGGCCTGCCTGCACGGCCGCGGCGACCGACACCTGGTTCATGCCGATGGTCTCACCCTCCGGCGGCACCCAGTTGGTCATGTGGCCCCAGGGGCCGACGTCGTGCTCGGTCATGAAGTCGGTCGGGACCCAGGTGAAGGTGGCGTCCGAGCCGAGCGCCGTGCGGATCTCCTCCAGCATGTCGCCGAAGTGCCGGATCTCGCCAGTGGCGTTGTAGGTACCCGCGTTGCCGGGCGTCTCGACCAGCCGCACGATCCACTCCGACAGGTCGCGCGCGTCGATGTTCTGCACCGGGTCGGTGGGCGAGTTGGGCGCCATGACTTCGCCGCCGCGGGCGACGCGCACGGGCCAGTAGGTCCAGCGGTCGGTGTTGTCGCCGGCGCCGATGATCAGGCCGGGGCGGACGTTTATGGCGCCGTCGCCGAAGACTTCGGTGTTGATCGCCTCGCAGCGGGCCTTCATCGGGCCGTATTCGCTCATGTCCTCGACATCCGGCGAGGAAAGCTGTCCGGCCGGGTAGCTCTCGTCGATGCCGACGGCGGCGAAGTCGGCGTAGGCCGAGATCGAGGACACGAAGAGGTAGCGGTCGACGTTGCCGCGCAGCAGGTCGGTGGTCATGGCGACCCAGCGCGGGATGGAGGCCGAGTTGTCGATCACCGCGTCCCACTGGCGGCCCTCGAGCGCGCTCAGGTCGTTGTCGCGGTCGCCGATCAGGTGCTCGACGCGCTCGAAGTAGTCGTGAAAGAAGGGCGGCTCGGTGCGTCCCCGCGTGAAGATCGAGACCTCGTGGCCGCGGTCGAGCGCGTACTTGACCTGGTACGGCCCGATGAAGCGGGTGCCGCCGAGGATCAGGATGCGCTGGGGGCCGGGCCCGTCAGCGCCGCCTTCATCCGTAGGCGCGCAGGCCAGGGGGCCGAATGCGCCGAGGACCCCCAGCGCCCCGCCCGCTCGAACTGAACTCCTCACAAAGTCTCGCCGTGACTGCTTCCACATCTTCATGTCTTTCCTCCTTTGCCCCTTCGCGCCCGTGAGCCCCCTTCGCTCCCTCGAGCGCGTCCGAACTTTTTCGCCGGGCGCCGTTTCCGTGCGGGACATGGTACTTGCCGTGAGAGCTGTCGCGCTACTCCGCCCTTGCCCCGCCTACACCCGCGCCATACTAGTGTCTCTGTGGATCCCTGGCTCCGTCGTGCCGCCGGGATCGGTGGCACAAGCGGGCCGCCGACCCCTGGCTGGAGGTCACGATGGTGGAAGTCGATCGCAAGACCTTTCTCGCAAGCCTTCCCGCTGGTGCTCTCGCCGCCATGTCGCACGAAGACAAGGCCGAGGAACTCGAGCACTACATGGAAGAGAAGCTGGATGACCTGATCGCCGCGCGGCGGGCGGGAGCGGACGGGGAGGCCGGCTCCATCATCACCCTTGACGAACTCGAGGAGCAGGAGGCCCGGTCCCCGCGGGGCACCGGGAATCTGTTCCGGCCCCGCGAGGACGAGTTCCCGCCGATGCCCGACAAGCCGACGGTGCTCGATTTCTTCAAGCTGCGTTTCGCGCCGGCGAATCACGTCCTGCAGAGCGCCACGCACGCGCTGCGGACGGGGCAGCCCGAGCGGACCGTCTTCGCCTGCCTGATGCACGACGTGGTCCTCAACCTGATCAAGGTGGACCACGGCTGGTGGGGCGCCCAGCTGGTCGAGCCGTATGTGGACGAGCGCATCTCGTGGGGCATCCGCTACCACGCGGCGCTGCGCTTCTACCCGGATGATGAGTACGGGTACGAGTATCCCGAGATGTACAACCGCATCTTCGGGCACGACTATGTGCCGGAGCCCTACATCAAGGAAGCGTATGAGTACGCGCGGAACCACCGCTGGTACGGCGAGGCGCGGCTGATCACGGTGAACGACACCTACGCGTTCCAGGACGACATGGACGTCGACATCAACGAGTTCACCGACATTATCGGACGCCAGTTCAAGCAGCCGAAGGAAGGGCTCGGCTACGACAACAGCCCGGTCGCGCACATGTGGCGGACGATCGCGTTCCCGAACAGGCCGCTGTAGGAACGACCGGCCAGGTTTGGCGGCTGGGTTGGGTCGAGGGCCAGGGCGGATGGCGAATCGCGGTAATTGATTTTCCATCCCGATTCTGTTATCTAATCGTTTCGCCACCTCCATAACCGTTTTTCCACGACGGTGTCCGTGAGCAAGACCACACGAACCCCCGTCGGGCAAACCTGGCTGATTAAGGAACTCGGCCTGGCGGTGCCCCCGCCCGCCATCGAGAGCTTCCTCGTGGCCGGTGCCCGCCGAACCGAGACGGACGGGCCCAGAACCCGCGAGTCGTACCCGATGCGGTATGCACCGGAGGACTCGGCAACCTCGCACCTTCGTTTCGCACTTCGGCACGAGGCCTTCGACCCGGGGGTCCTGGTCGCCGCGCTCAGGGCGATCGATCCCGGAGAGATCGAGGCCTGGGTCCGCGCACAGCCGACGGGTGCGTTCAGCCGGCGGGCATGGTTCTTTTTCGAGACTTTCACCGACCGGACACTGGACCTGCCCGACGCGAGCGCCGGCAACTACGTCGGGGCGCTCGACGCGGGCCGGCATGTGGTCGCCGCGCGGCGCAACTCCAGGCGCCACAGGGTGGCCGACAATCTCCTGGGTGAGCCCGGCCTGTGCCCCACGGTGAGATTGACCCGGAAGTTGCGGGAAGCGATGAAGTCGAACCTGGACAGAGAGGCTCGCGCACTTACCGAAGGATGCGATCCGCACATTCTAAAGCGTGCGGTGCACTACCTGTACACAAAGGAGACGCGTTCCTCGTTCGCCCTGGAAGGCGAGGCGCCAAGTGCCGGCCGCGCCGAACGGTTTGTGGCGGCTCTGCAGTCCGCAACCGCTTTCGATCCCTCCGACAAGAGCGCGCTCGTAGCCCTGCAGCGCACCATCGTCGATCCGCGTTACGCGACGGATGGCTGGCGCGACATCCAGAACTTCGTCGGCGAGACCCTCGGCGGGTACCGGGAAAGGGTTCATTTCATCTGTCCGCGGCCGGAAGACGTCCCCGATCTCATGGATGCATGGATCGCCCTGAACAGGCGGATCGTCAGCGGCGGCGTAGATCCGGTCGTCGCGGCGGCGGTGTCGTCGTTCGCATTTGTTTTCATCCATCCCTTCGAGGATGGCAATGGCCGGATCCACCGCTTCATGATGCACCACGTGCTCGCCGGGCGGGGCTACGGACCACCCGGCGTCATTCTCCCGGTATCCGCAGCGATTCTGCGCGACCGCCAGCGCTACAGCGATGTTCTGGCCAGTTTCTCGGCACCGCTTCTCGACCTCATTCGGTGGGAGTGGACGGGCGGGGAAGCGCACACGCCGGGCCGTCGGATGGTCGTCAAGAGCGATAGCGCGTACCTCTACCGCTACTTCGACGCCACCGCCATGGCCGAGTATCTGTACGACCAGGTGGCGGACTCGGTGCGCCGCGATCTGAGAGAAGAGCTCGATTTCGTTACGGTGTTCGATCAGGCCCTCAGTGGCGTCCGTGCGATCGTCGACATGCCGGATCGTCGGGCGTCGCTCCTGGTGCGGCTGTGCATGCAGAACGGCGGACGGCTCGCCGCGAGGAAGCGCTCTCGCTTTGCAGAGTTGACTGATGAAGAGGTGACTGCGTTGGAAGGCGCGGTGCGACAAGCGATGGCCGCTGTGACGCAGGGGTTCTGACCGGCGCAGATCCTGAACGGCGTCAAGCTCCTGGCTGGAGGTGGTGCGGGCTGCGCCTCCGTTGCGCGCCCGCCCCGCCACCGGCAATCTTCCTTCCACCGTGTCCGCCCGGTCACGGCCCGAACGACCGCAGTGACGCAACACCGCAGGAAGGATGCACACGCAATGAAGACACGCAGCACTGTCCGGCCCGCCAACCTGCTCCTGGCGATGGTGGCCCTCGCCCTCGCCACCACCCAAGCCGCCGCGCAGGACGTCGCGCGGGTGGAAGTTTCCCCCGCGACGCTCTCCCTCGACGTCGGCGAGACGGCGACGGTCTCCGCCACCGCCTACGACGCCGCCGGCAACGTCGTCGACATCCCCTTCCTCTACTTCTCGCGGGACGGGCGGGGCAGCCTGGCGGTGAATCGCGCGACCGGCGAGATCGAAGCCCACAAGGGCGGCGAGTTCGAGGTCCTGGCGCGCGCGCTGGGACCCGGGCGGATCAGCGGCACGATGACCGTCACCGTCGCCTTCCCGCCGCTCGAACGCATCGAGATCTCGGAAGATGGCGGGCGCTATTACGTCGGCGTGACGCTGCGCCACAAGGCCGCCGTGATCGACCAGGCTGACGACACCCGCGATGTGCCGGTCACCTGGAGCAGCTCCGACGAGTCGGTCGCGACCGTCGACCGTTTCGGCGTATTCAGCGCCCACGCACCCGGCGAAGTCACGCTTTCCGCCGCCGCGGAGGGCGTTGTCGGCCAAATTCGGTACGAAGTGGCGGACAACCCGGTCACTTCGATGGCCGTCGAGGCCAGCCAGACCCGCGGCCGCACCGGCGACGTCATCCACTTCACCCCCACCGCGTCGGGTGCGGGCGGCGCCGTCGACGACATCCCGGTCACCTTCGGGCTGATCTCCGACCCCGACGTGATCGCCACCGCCGACTTCCCGCCGGCCGAGGTCGACGACCAGGGCCGCTTCGTGGCCTACAAGCCCGGCGTCTACACCGTCACCGCGAGCGTCCCGGGCCGCACCGCCCACGCGACCGTCGAGATCCTGCCGCGCCACGTCGCCGAAGAGGTGGAGCTGATCGGCCACGCACCTGTGCGCAACGTCTCCACCTCGGATCTCTGGGTGTGGGAGGGCGTCGATGGCCGCGACTACGCCATTACCGGCACGCACAGCGGCCACGGCAGCACGTACTGGTGGGATGTGACCGACCCGGCGAGCCCGGTGCTGACCGATTCGCTCATCGTCGACGCCCGCACGACCAACGACGTCAAGGTCTCCGAGGACGGCGAACTCTGCGTGATCTCGCGCGAGGGCGCGTCCAACCGGCGCAACGGGATCGTCATCGTGGACTGCACCGATCCGCGCAACATCGAGATCATCTCGACCTACGACGACGAGCTCACCGGGGGCGTGCACAACCTCTTCATCTACGACGACCACATCTACGCGGTGAACAACGGGATCCGCTTCGACGTGATCAACATCGCCGACCCCGCCAACCCGCACCGCGTCGGGCGCTTCGAGCTCGACACGCCGGGGCACGCCATCCACGACATCTGGATCGTTGACGGCATTGCGTACACGTCCAACTGGAACGACGGGGTGGCCGTGATCGACGTGGGCGGCGGCGACCGCGGCGGCAGCCCGGAGAACCCGGTGGAGATCGCGCGCTTCCGCGACATCGGCGGCGCCACGCACGCGGCGTTCCCGTACCGGAGCCCGACGGGCAAGTTCTACATCTTCATGGGCGACGAGATCGGGGCGCCGGCTTTCGACGGGCAGGAGGACGGACGTACCCCCGAGTTCATGAGCGGCTACATCCATGTGGTCGACTTCACCGACCCGGAGAACCCGGAAGAGGTGGCCCGCTACGAGATCCCCGAAGCCGGTTCGCACAACATGTGGATCGACGACGACCGACTCTACGCGGGGTTCTACCAGGGCGGGCTGCGGGTGCTCGACATCTCGGGCGAGCTGAAGGGCAACCTGTACCACCAGGGCCGCGAGATCGCGGTGTACAAGTCGTACGATCCCGACGGCGTGGTGGCCAACGCGCCCTTCACCTGGGGACCGCAGATCCACAAGGGCAACCTCTTCTTCTCCGAGTATTTCTCGGGGATGTGGACGGTGAAGCTGCAGCCCCGGCGCACGCTGATTCCGTGAGGACCCGGCTCGCGCTCCTCGCCGCCCTCGCCTGCACCGCGCCGGGCGGCGAGGCGGCCGCCCAGTCCTACTGGGTCTACGTCGCCGCCGAGTCCGAGGACGAGGTCTCGCTGTTGCGCTACGACGCCGGCGGCGATCTGGTTGTCGAAAAGACGATCACCACCGGGTGGCTCGCGGCCGAGATCGAGGCCCCGCACGGACTGGCCATGGACCCCGCGGGCGAGTACTGGTACCTCACCCTGGGCCACGGCTTCCCCAACGGCCGCCTCGTCAAGTACGCGACCGGCTCGGACACCATCGTGGGCCTCGCCGACCTGGGCCTCTTCCCCGCCACGATCGCCGTCCCGCCGCACGGCGCCCTCGCGCTGGCCGTCAACGCGAACTTCCACGGCGACCACGTCCCCTCGACCGTCACCATCGTCGACCTCGAGTCGATGGTCCCGATCGCCGACGTGGTCACCTGCACCATGCCGCACGGCTCCCGCTTCAACGCCGACGGCACGAAGCACTACTCGGCGTGCATGATGGACAACCAGCTCGTCGAGATCGACGGCGCCACCCTCGACGTGACCCGGCGCCTCGACCTCATCGCAAACGAGCCCGCGCACGCCCCGATGGACGGCCACATGGCCATGCCCGCGCCCGGCGGCGCCAACTGCTCCCCCACCTGGACCACCCCCCACCCGGACGGCGCGCGCGTCTTCGTCCCGTGCAACCGCGGCGATGCCATCCTCGAAGTCGACCTCGACCAGTGGCGCGTCACCCGCCGCATCGAAGCCCCGGGCGCACCCTACAACCTCGACCTCACCCCCGACGGCTCGACACTTCTCGCCACCCTCAAGGGGAGCGCGAAGCTGGGCATCTGGGATGTCGAGACGGGCGAACCGCTCCACCTCATCGACTCGCTCATCCCCGTCACGCACGGCGTCGTCGTCACTCCCGACGGCCGCTACGCCATCGTCACCGTCGAAGGCATCGGCGGCGATCCGGGCACCGTGGAAGTCATCGACATCGCGTCGGGCACCCGCGTCGCATCCGCCGAAATCGGAAAACAGGCCGGAGGAATCGCTCTATGGAAGATGGAAGGATGAACAAGCGCGCCGTCATCGTCGCGGCGGCCCTCGTCGCAAGCGCATGCCAGCCCGCCCCCCCGGAGACAGCCGAGAACGAGCCCGGCTGGCTCTGGTCCGACGAGCGGGTCATGGAAACCGTGAACGCGGTGCGCGCGGGCCGCAGCCTCCAGCCCGAGTCGTGGCCCGGCGGTGCCCGCGTCGCCGTCCTTCTCTCCTTCGACGTCGACAACGAGACCGTCCTCGGCCTGCGCTACGGTGACGCCACCGTCGGCTCCCTGTCGCAGGGACAGTACGGCGCCCGCGTGGCGCTCCCACGCGTCGTCGACCTTCTCGACCGCGAGGGCATTCCGGCCTCGTTCTTCATCCCCGCCGTCAGCCTGGTCCTCAACCCCGACCAGATCGGCGTCATCCAGGCCGCCGGCCACCACGAATTCGGCATCCACGGCTGGATCCACGAACTCAACTCCAGCCTCGACGCCGAAACCGAGCGCGCGCTTCTTGAACGCGCCGTGGACTACATGACCGACGTCACCGGCAGCCGCCCCCTCGGCTACCGCGCTCCGTCCTGGAACCACAGCCCCAACACGCTCGACATCATCCGCGACCTCGGATTCCTCTACGACTCGTCGCTCATGGCCGACGACCGGCCCTACGAGATCAACGCACACGGCGAGCCCACCGGAATGGTCGAACTGCCCGTCGAGTGGATCATGGACGACGCGCCGGTCTTCAACCCGCGCGGCGCCAGCTACTCGCACCCGCGCGACGTGCTCGAGGTCTGGAAGGACGACTTCGACGGCGCTTACGAGGAGGGCACCATGTTCCTCCTGACCATGCACCCGCACGTGATCGGCCACCGCTCGCGGATCGTGGTGCTGGAGGAGCTGATCGACTACATCCAGGAGCACGAGGGCGTGTGGTTCGCGACGCACCTCGAAGCGGCGCGGTATGTGAAGGAGCAGGCGGGGTTGTGATCAGTAAAAGACGCGAACGGTCCCGGGCCGGCATGAAGCCTTCCGAGGCGTTCCAGCGGTACTTCGGCCCTGAGCATGGGATCGAGTTGCCTCCGCGCGGGCGGTACGGCTACAAGCCGGTCGACTTCCGCTGACTACTCCCCCGCGCCGTGCTCCCGGTACCAGGCCAGGTGACGGCCGATCGGGATTCCCAGCAGCGGACGATGCACGACCATCCCCGCGTCGGTGAGCCCGGAGGCGAGGCCGAAGTCGACGTAATCCATGCCGGCGTGGATTTCGACGATCATCCCGTCGATCGACGAATACCGCGTCGCGAGGGTGTCGACGATCTGCTGTGACCATGCGCGGCGGCCCGCGGCCGGGAGGTCGCCGAGCGAAACGTCGTACCAGGCAATTCGCGTCTCCGGGTTGACCAGCCCGTATTTGGCACTCAGGATGTACCACGGTACGCCGGACTGTTCGGCGTATCTCCGACGGCATCTCCACAGTGCGGAGACATAGAGGTTCTTCGCCGCAACCCGGCTCGCCCACTCCAGTTTGCCCTTGACAGACCCGATGAGCATCAAGTCCGGTATGACCGTCCCGTCCTCGGGGCCGGCCTGCTTTTCCGTCGCTCTACCCTCGCGAAGTTCCTGCATCGGGTATGGCTCCGTTGACCGGTTGCCGTCATTTCTGGCGCCAAATTATCATAGTATGGCCGCGGCGGCCAGTTGTACAGGGTGAGTACCTCGCGTCCCCGGGGAGGGCCCATGAGGATTTCGCACGGCATTCCAATGACGGGATGGCTGGCAGCGGCGGTGGGTGCTGCGATTGTGGGATCGCCGACTTCCGCTTATGCTGCCTCGCCTGTTGCGGCCTCGCCGCGAGCGCTTCAGGACCCCCCTCCGGCGGTCGCGGCCGCGGCCCGGACCGCGCTCGCCACCTCGCCCTGCGACGATTCCCCGCCCCCTCCCGGCGCGACCTTGACGCCCAGCCGGGACCTGTACTGCATCTTTCTCACTGCGCGGCCCGGCCTGGAGAGCATGTCCGGGCGGATCGAGCTTCGCACGCCCCACACCCCGTTCGGGGTCGCCGTCAATCCCGCCGGCAACCACCTCTACGAGGGAATCCTGACGCTGGAAGGCCTCCCCGACCCCGCCGCGCTCGGTGACTACAACCACATCGTCGCGTGGCTCGCCACTCCCCTCTTCGACGAGATCAGGAGCCTGGGGCCGGTCGGGAACGGGACGCGCAGCATCGGCGAGATCAGCCTGAACAAGTTCATGATCCTGATCACGGCGGAGCCCCGGGCCGACGCGCCCGAGTGGGAGGGACGGCTGCTCCTGCGCGCGACCTCCCCCAGCGCGCGGATGTCGCCGCCCGACATGCAGGAGTTCCTGCTGGGGGCGACCGGGGTGGGCGGACGGCGCGGGGCCATGGGCGGCATGGCGGCGGGCGATTCGGCCGGTGCGATGACGATGGCCGACTCGGGGGCCGCGATGGCGATGGGCGGCCACGGCCACGGAGGCGGGGCGGGCGGCGATGGCTGGCCGCGCCCCCCGATGATGCCCGGGCTCACCATGTTCCCCGCCCTCATGGCGCTCGACCCGCCCGGTGCGAGCCCCTTCCTGCCCGGCGCGGACATCGATCCCGCGACCCTGCCGCTGGCCCGCCCGCGCGACGTGGTCCGGCTCGCCGACGGCGACGAGATCGACCTGGAGGCGGGGCTGGTGCGGCGGCGGATTCGCAGCCGCGACCATGTCATGTACGGCTTCAACGGCCAGTACCCGGGTCCCCTGCTCCACGTCCCCGAGGCGGCCACGGTCACCGTCAACTTCACGAATTCGATCGCCTGGCCGACGACCATCCATTGGCACGGCCTGCGCCTCGACAACGCGTCCGACGGTGTGCCGGACATCACCCAGGACCCGGTCGAGCCCGGCGAGACCTTCCGCTACACCGTCCACTTCAAGGACCCGGGCGTGTACTGGTACCACCCGCACCACCGGGAGGACATCCTCAAGGACCTCGGGCTGTACGGCAACATGCTCGTCGAGCCGCGCCAGCCCGACTATTACGCGCCCGCCGACCGGGAAGAGTTCCTGATGCTGGACGACTTCCTGATGTCCGGCGACGAGGCCATGCCCTTCGGCCTGGAACGCACGAGCCACGCGTTCATGGGGCGGTTCGGGAACCTGATGCTGGTCAACGGGGAGCCGGACTACGAACTCGACGTGACCGCGGGCGAGGTCGTGCGGCTGTACCTCACGAACGTGTCGAACACGCGGACCTTCAACCTGTCGTTCGCGAGCGAGGCGCAGGGGGGCGCCCGGCCTGCCGCCCCGCGCATCAAGGTGATCGGCACCGACATCGGCGCCTTCGAGCGCGAGGAGTGGGTGGAGAGCATCGTCGTGAGCCCCGCCGAGCGCTACATCGTGCATGTGCGCTTCGACGAGCCGGGCACCTTCGCGCTCGTCAACCGCGTGCAGGGGATCGACCACCTTGGCGGCGCGTTCTTCACGGAGATGGACCCGATGGGGGCGGTGCGGGTGGCGGCGCCGGGGCAGGGCGATGCCGCGCCGACGCCGGACGCCGACGCCTCCGCCGCCTTCGACACCCTCCGCACCAACCTTCACGCCACGCGCGAAATCGCCCTCTTCCGCGAGTACTTCGACGACCCGGTCGACCACGAACTCACCTTCACCCTCGAGGCGGACGGCATCCCCTTCATCGTGGAGCGGCTGATGCAGTTCGATTCGGCCTA
The DNA here is from genome assembly GCA_022827345.1 of Gemmatimonadota bacterium. Classification (GTDB taxonomy): domain Bacteria; phylum Gemmatimonadota; class Gemmatimonadetes; order Longimicrobiales; family Gaopeijiaceae; genus Bin94. The sequence continues at coordinate 20,458 of JAJDTB010000039.1, forward strand.
TTTCCACCCTGTCGAGTGGAGCGGCACGATGCCGATGATGAACTGGAACTCGTCGTCGGCCGAGGTACAGTGGATCGTGCGCGATCCGGCCACAGGCGCCGAGAACATGGACATCGCGTGGGACTTCGAGGTGGGCGATGTGGTGAAGATCCGGCTGCACAACGAGCGGCGGTCCTTCCACGCCATGCAGCACCCCTTCCACATCCACGGCCAGCGCTTTCTGGTACTCGCGCGCAACGGCGTGCCGAACGAAAACCTTGCCTGGAAGGACACGGTGCTGCTTCCCACCGGAACGACCACCGACATCCTCCTCGAGATCACGAATCCGGGCCGCTGGATGGCGCACTGCCACATCTCCGAGCATCTCGAGGCGGGAATGCGGATGCTGTTCACGGTGAATCCGTGACCGCACCCTGGCACGGAGCCCACCGGCAGGCGGTCGAGGGCGGCGAGTCCTTCTACATCGACCCGGAGACCGGCTTCCACGTCTTTACCGAACTCGGACTGCGCCGCCGCGGCACCTGCTGCGGCAGCGGCTGCCGTCACTGCCCCTTCCAGCACGAGTCGATGACGCTTCCGGACCGGGCGGCCCGCGGCCAGCAGCCCGCCTGGCTGACCGAGGCGCGAGCGCCCGGCGAGCCCGTGGACCTGCTGTTCTGGAGCGGCGGCAAGGACAGCTTCCTGACCTGGCGGGCGCTTCGCCGCGAGGCGCTCCGCCCCACCGTGCTCCTCACCACCTTCGACGCAGGCACCCGCACGGTCGCGCACCAGGAGATCCGGATCGACGAGGTGATCCGGCAGGCCGAAAACCTGGCCCAGCCGCTTCTCGGCGTCCCGCTGCACCCCGGACACGCCTACCCGGCCCGCATCCGCGAAGCGTGCGAACTGGTGCCGCGCATCGCCCGGTTCGTCTTCGGCGACCTGCACCTGCTGCACATCCGCGAGTGGCGCAGCGTCGCGTTCAAGGAGCTGGCGGCCGACCGCGGGGCGGCGCTGCACTTCCCGCTCTGGGGCGTTCCCTACCGTGCGCTCATCGACGACCTCGAGGCGAGCGGCGCCTCCTGCGAGGTGTCGGCGGTGACCGAGGCGGCCGAAGGCGCGGTACGCGTCGGCGACCGGTTCGACCGCGCGATGATGGCGAGTCTGCCGCAAGGCATCGACCCGTTCGGCGAGAACGGCGAGTTCCACACGCTGGTGAGGGTCCGGGAGCCGAGGTAGCGTGCCGGGCCTGTGCGCGCGTCCTGCGTGAGCACCGCGCGAGCGCCGGTCCTGCCCGCCGGTTTCCGACTGGCGCTCAGGCACCTCACGGCGCACAATGCAAGTTGAAAGACAGGTTCCGCGGCCTCCCCGCGGGCCCGATCCCGGCACCCCCGGCTGGAGACCGAATCCCATGCAAGAGCTGAAGCACCGCGCCGCTCTCGCGGCCGCCATCCTGATGCCCATCGCGCTCGCCGCGACGGCGCTTCCCGCCCACGCCCAGCAACCCGCCCCCGGCTCCGAGGCCGCCGCGTACGTCGCGGTCGACGCCGGCACCGTGGCGCTCACCGGCGTGACCCTTCTCGACGGCACCGGCACCCCCGCCAGGCGCGGCCAGACGGTCGTCATCGAGGGCACCCGCATTGCCGCCGTCGGGGCCGCAGGCACCGTGGCGATCCCCGACGGGGCCGAGGTGCTGGATCTGAGTGGCCACACGGTCATGCCGGGGATGGTCGGCCTTCACAACCACCTCTTCTACATGGCCGCGGGCGGGCGCATGCACCCGATGAGCTACACGGGTCAGCGGCTCTACCTCGGCTCGGGGGTGACGACCATTCGCACGACCGGGAGCCTCGCGACGTACGCCGAGCTGAACCTGAAGGACGAGATCGAGCGCGGGCTGCAGCCGGGGCCGCGGATTCACATCACCGCGCCGTACATGACCGGCGACGAGAGCCTGAACATCATGACGCGGTTCAGGAGTCCCGAGCAGGCACGGCGGTTCGTGCGCTACTGGGCGGCCGAGGGCGCGACCTGGCTGAAGGCGTATACGACGATCAGCGGCGAGGATCTGGCCGCGGCGATCGACGAGGCGCACAGGCAGGGGCTGAAGGTGACCGGCCATCTGTGTTCGATCAGCTTCACCGAGGCGGTCGAGCTGGGGATCGACAACATCGAGCACGGGCTGGGGACGAACAGCGACTATGTGCCGGGCAAGGAGCAGGACGAGTGTCCGCCCGATCTGTGGGACGCGGCGGAGGCGGTGGATGTGGAGGGGCCCGAGGTCGCGGCCACTTTCGATGCGATGATCGAGAACGACGTGGCGATGACCTCGACGCTGGCGGTGTACGAGCTCTTCGTGCAGGGGCGGCCGACGCGCGATGCGCGCACGCTCGCCGCGATGGCGCCGTCCGTGCGGGAGGACTATCTGGCCGCGAAGGCCGAGATCGACGAGATCGGGCGGCCGCCTGAGGGCTTCCTGAACGCGATGGCGTACGAGAAGAAGTTCCACGACCGCGGCGGAGTGCTGGCGGCCGGGGTGGATCCGACGGGCAACGGCGGCGCGCTCGCGGGGTACGGCGATCAGCGCAACTACGAGCTGTTCATCGAGGCCGGCTTCAGCCCGGAGGACGCGGTGCAGGTGCTGAGCGCGAACGGGGCGCGGGTGCTCGACGTGTTCGGCGACCTGGGTACGGTCGAGGCCGGAAAGATCGCGGATCTGGTGGTGATGCGGGGCGACCTGACCGCCGATCCGTCGGTGATCCGCGAGGTGACCATCGTCTTCAAGGACGGGATCGGGTATGATTCGCCGGCCATGCTCGCGGATGTCGAGGGGCGGGTGGGGATCAACTAGGAACACATGAGGAGATGATACGATGGGGATGACGAGAATCTCGGGGGTTTTCGCGACCGCTCTGGCTTTGGCGGCGGTCGCCGACGCGCATGATCTGGGGGCCCAGCGTCCCGAGGCGGGGTCGGCTGCGGCGGGCTATGCTGTGGTCGACGGCGATGCGGTGGCGCTGACCGGCGTGACGCTGATCGACGGGACGGGCGGGCCCGCGCAGCGAGGCCGGACGGTGGTGATCGAGGGCGACCGCATCGTGGCGGTGGGGGCGGACGGCTCTGTGGACATCCCGGCGGGCGCCGAGGTGATGGACCTGACGGGCCACACGGTCATGCCGGGGATGATCGGGCTGCACAACCACCTCTTCTACACGGCGGCGGGGGGGCGCTCCGCGCAGCTCACCTTCAGCGCGCCGAGGCTGTACCTGGGGAGCGGGGTCACCACCGTGCGGACGACGGGGAGCCGCCAGCCGTACGCCGAACTCAACCTGCGCGCCGAGATCGAAGCCGGGAGGACGCCGGGGCCGCGCATCCACATCACCGCGCCGTACATCACGGCGGGGGGAGGGATGTCGGGGATGACGATGCTGGAGTCGCCGGAGCAGGCGCGGCGGTTCGTGCGGTACTGGGCCGCCGAGGGCGCGACGTGGCTGAAGGCGTACACCAACATCCGCACCGAGGAGCTGACCGCGGCGATCGACGAGGCCCACGCGCAGGGAATCAAGGTTACCGGGCACCTCTGCTCGATCAGCTTCACCGAGGCGGTCGCGCTCGGCATCGACAACATCGAGCACGGGCTCGCCACCAACAGCGACTACTCGGAGGGACGCGGGAGGGACGAATGTCCGCAGAACCTCTGGGACGACGCGACTTCCGTGGACGTCGAGGGACCGGAGGCGCAGGCGACCTTCCAGGCGATGATCGACGCGGGCGTAGCGATGACGTCGACGCTGGCGGTGTACGAGCTCTTCATCCAGGGCCGGCCGACGCGTGACACTCGCTCGCTCGAGGCCATGGCACCGGCCGTGCGCGAGGACTACCTGGCGGCCAAGGCGCAGATCGACGAGATCGGGCGCGACCCGGAGGAGTTCCGCAACGCGATGGCGTATGAGAAGGCGTTCTACGATGCGGGCGGCATCCTCGCTTCGGGCGTCGATCCGACCGGGAACGGTGGCGCGCTGCCCGGCTACGGCGACCAGCGCAACTACGAGCTGCTCACGGAGGCGGGGTTCGCGCCCGAGGAGGTGGTGGAAGTGCTGAGCGCGAACGGCGCGCGCGTGCTCGACGTCTTCGACGACCTCGGGACGGTCGAGGCCGGCAAGATCGCGGACCTGGTGGTGATGAGCGGCGACCTGACGGCGGACCCGGCCGTGATCCGGAACGTGACGGTGGTGTTCAAGGACGGCGTGGGGTACGACTCGCCGGCGATGCTCGAGGACGTGCGGGGGCGGGTCGGGATCAGCTGAGGAGAGGGCGCGCGGAGAATCCCGGAGCGCCGGATTCCCGACGATGAATCGGTCCGGGCGGACTCGCTGACCACGGTCGTCATCGACAGTCGACGCTGGATTGGTGGCCGGGGTATATTTTCCAATGACCCTCGTCCATTTGAAACAACACAGCACTCGTTCGGCTCCCACCGCGCTGGCCCTGCTGGCAGCAGTCCTCATCATCGCCTGCGAGAACCCGCAACCCCCCGCCTCGTGCGGCACCGTCCCCGAACAGACGATCCACGTGGGCGAGTCGGCCACCGTCAGCGTGTGCTTCAGCGACCCCAACGAGGACATGCTGACGTTTGCCGCGACGTCGTCGGATCCAGGAGTGGCAACGGTCGCCGGCGCAGGCGGCACGGTGACAGTCACGGCGGTGTCCCCCGGCACCGCAGTCGTTACCGTCACCGCCACCGATCCCGGCGGACTCATGGCGCAGCAGAGCTTCCGGGTGGTGGTGCCGAATCGCGCGCCCGCCGCGGTTGGCGTCATCGAGGACCGGGAGCTGATGGTGGGCGACACCGCCACGCTGGATGTCGCCGTGCGTTTCAGCGAGCCCGACGGGCAGGCGCTGACGTACAGCGCGGCCTCGGCCGACCCGGCGCGCGTCACGGTCTCGGCGCAGGGGACGACGGTCACGCTCGTGGCGCTCGCAAAGGGGACCGTGGCCGTGACGGTCACCGCCACCGATCCCGGCGGACTCACGGCCACCCAGTCCTTCCAGGTGACCGTCCCGAACCGCGCCCCGGTCGCGGTCGATTCGATCCCGGCGCGCACCATCGAGGTCGGCCGGACCGACACGATTGCCGTGTCACCCTTCTTCACCGATCCCGACGGTGACACGCTCTCGTACACGGTCGCCCTGACGGACAGCGCCCGGGTCGCCGCTGTCGTCGCTTCCGACACCATAATCGTGACGGCGCTCGCGAAAGGCGAGGCCGCTGTCACAATCACTGCCACGGACAACGAAGGGGCTTCGGCCGCCCATACCTTCCGGGTGACCGTGCCCAACCGTCCACCCGCGGCCACGGACTCGATCCCGCCCCTCACTCTCTTCATCGACGAGAGCGACACCCTCGATCTCACGCGTCACTTCGGAGACCCCGACGGTGATCCGCTGACCTGGAGCGCCGAGGTGTCCAACAGCGAGGTGGCCGCCGTCGAGCTCTCTCGGGGGACCGGAGGACTCACTGTAACCGCCGTCTCACAGGGCGACGCCGTAGTCACCGTGACTGCAACCGACGACGAGAGCCTGACCGCGCAGCAGAGCTTCCCGGTCACCGTTCCCAACCGGCCCCCCACCTCCACCGGCGCCTTCCACGCCCAGGCGCTCTTCAAGCGCGATACGGTTCGGTTCGAACTCGGCCGCTACTTCGCCGACCCGGACCGGGACACACTCGACTATGCCGCCACGAGCTCCGACATCGGTGTGGCAACCGTGACCGTCGCAGGCGCGACCCTCGCCGTGAGGACCACGGGCGCGGGCGAAGCCACGATCACCGTGACCGCCACGGATCCGGGCGCCCTGCAGGCCCGGCAGAGCTTCACGGTAAGGGTGCAGAACCGCGGTCCGAGGGGGACCGCCCCGATACCGGCCCAGGAACTCGTCGAGAGGCAATCGGTCACGCTCGACATGGCATCCCGCTTCGAAGACCCCGACGGCGACCCTATCACCTTCACCGCCGAGACATCGAACGCCAGGGTCGCCACGGTCAGGGTATCGCGGTCCGACGTCACGGTACGCGGCGTCCTCCGGGGCGAAGCCGAGATCACGGTCACCGCCACGGACACCGACGGCGCCACCGCAGCCCAGAGCTTCGCGGTGACGGTCGAGCGCATCACAATGGACTTCGACATCGGCCTCGGGTTCGGCCCCGACGTGACCGCTTCCCAGCAGCGCGTGCTGCGAAACGCCGCATCGTACTGGATGTCCGCCCTCAGATTCACGGAGTTCGAGGACATCGAAGTCAACGACCGCCTCACCTGCCGCTCCCCCGTAGTCACGGCGGAGGTGACGGTCGGGACCATCGACGATGTCGGGATCGTGTTTACGGTGGCTGACATCGACGGTGACCTCGGCACCCTCGCGCTGGCCGGCCCCTGTTTCGTACGGACGCGCGGCGGCATGCCGCTGCTCGGCATCGTGGTCTTCGATCGTGCCGACATCGATTTGCTCGCCGGGCGTGGGAGCATGACGGAGGTCGCGGTTCACGAGATTGCACACGTCCTGGGGCTCGGCACGCTGTGGGACAGAGGCGGCCTGCTGCGCGATCCTTCCGAGACCGATCCCGGGGCCGACACCCACTTTGCGGGACCGCTGGCGACCGCTGCGTTCGACGCCGCGGGAGGCTCGGACTACGCGGGTGCCAAGGTACCGGTCGAGAACGGGGGCGACGACGGCCACTGGAGGGAATCGGTGTTCGGCCGCGAACTCATGAGCCCGAAGTTGACGGTGGGCGCGGCCAATCCCCTGAGCGAGATCTCGCTCCAGGCCCTCGCCGACATGGGTTACGACATCGATGTCTCTCGCGCCCGTCCGTACCGCCTCCCGCCGGCCGGCGCCGCCGCCGCAGTGGCGGAAGCGGGCCTGGAAGTACTCGACTACGGCCGGGATGTCTTGCGCGGGCCCATCGGCGTCATCGACGCCGACGGCAGGACTGTTGATGTAATTGGAGAGGAACCGGGCGCCGACCTCCGCCTGCGTACCGGCGGCCCGGTGGTGCGAATCACCCTGGGCAACTGACGATGACCGCGCCTGGGGGTCGATCCGGGTTGCGTGGCTCCCGCGCATGGGGTAGCCTGACGAGCATCCCGCGCACCGCTGTCCGGCGATTCAACCGGCACGTGGCCGCCGGTGCTTTGCTGTACAATTTTTGCCGACACCAACCTTACGGGAGATTGAGCGCAATGCGAACGATGCGAGTCCTGACCGCGGTTTTGCTGACGATGGGAGCTTCGGTGCTGATGGCCACCTGCGGAGGCGATACGACCGAGCCCGCCCCGCCCCCTCCGCCCCCGCCCCCCGCAAACCGCGCGCCCGTCGCGGTCGGCTCGCTCGGCACGATGACCATCGACGTGGGAGTCGAGGTCACGGTCAACGTCTCGTCGAACTTCAACGACCCCGACGGGGACGCGCTCACCTACTCCGTCGCGACCTCGGACGCCGCCGTCGCCACCGCCTCGGTTTCGGGCAGCACGGTCGCCGTCACGGGCGTCGGCGCGGGCACGGCAAACGTCACCGTCACGGCCACCGACCCGGGCGGGCTCACCGCCACGCAGACGCTGGGCGTGACCGTCCAGGCCGTGAACCATCCGCCGATTGTGGTCGGTGGGCTCGACGCCCAGACCATGATGGCGGGCGACACGCTGACGGCGGATGTGGCAGGCGCATTCGAGGACCCGGAGGGCGATTCGCTCACCTTCAGCGCGACCAGCGGCGATACCGCCGTGGCAACCGCGTCGGTCGAAGGGTCGACGCTGACGGTCGTGGCCGTGGCCGAAGGCACCACAACCGTCGAGGTCACCGCCACCGACACGGAGAACAACACGGGCGCCATCCAGTTCGAGGTAACGGTTGAGGCGCTGAACCGCGCACCGGAGGTAACCGACACGATCCCCGATCAGACGATGATGGTGGGCGACACCGTGCTCCTGAACCCGGCCGACCATTTCAGCGATCCCGACGGCGACGATCTGAGCTACGAGGCCGTGAGCTCGGACACCGAGGTCGTGACCGCGCTGATCGACGCCGACGGCATGGTCGAGATCGGTGCCCAGGCCGCTGGAGAGGTAGCCCTGACCGTGACCGCGACCGATCCCGAGGGCCTGTCCGCGGAGCAGCAGCTGACGGTGACGGTCACGGCGCCCCCGCCGGTGGTCGCCGACACGATCCCGACCCACGACATGATCGTCGACAGCATGGTGCCGCTCGACGTGTCGGCGTACTTCGAGGGCGACGGCCTGGTCTACACGGCGACGAGCTCGGACGAGATGGTGGCCGTGGCGTCGGTCGACGGCAGCACGGTGACCACGATGGGGGTGGGGGCGGTGGAGGACAGCGTCAGCACCGCGATGCTGATGGTGACCGCGACGAACGCGGCCGGGTCGGCCGTGCAGGACTCGATCATGGTGCGGGTGCACCAGGAGGAGTATGACTCGCTGCCGGGGCTGTCGGTGAGCGAGGAGGGCGTCCTGATGGCGCAGCTTGGTGCCGCCTCCTTGACGCTGACCTTCTGCCTCCAACCCAACGAGTTCGTCGTCGGCGGCGACATAGGGACATTCACGGCCTACTGGACCGAGTGGCAGCGCGCCGTGGGCAGCGGATGGGTCACCGCCCAAGACAACGACAAAGCCCACGTCGTCGGACGCATGCCAGACAATCCAGCAGGCTCAGTATGCCCCATCAATATCGAGGATGAGAAGTTCCCACCCGGTATCTACCGCTTGGCCGGCCATGCGAAAATCGGAGACGAAATCGGTTTCTACAAGACGTCCACCTTCGAAAAGAAACCCCCGGAGAGCTGAGCCGACGCCCCAGTGACCCCCCACCCCACCCCCTTGACCGCGCCCACGCGGTGACCGCACGCCGGCCGCGCTTCGCGGTCCCGCACCCGCTCGTCCTGCTGACGGTCTGCGTCGGCCTGGCGGCTCTCGCGAGCCACCTGCTGCCGGCGGGCGAGTACGAGCGGCGCCTCGACGAGGTGTCGGGGCAGCTCATGGTGGTGCCGGGCACCTACCAGGAGGTCGAGCCGAACCCGGTGGGGCCGTTCGATGCCATCGTGGCGCTCCCGCGGGGCATCGCCGAGGCGGTCTCGGTGATTGCGCTGGTCTTCCTCATCGGCGGCGCCTTTACGGTGGTGGACGAGACGGGGGCGCTCAAGCGCGGCATCACGTCGCTGGTGCGGGCGCTGAGGGGGCGGGACCTGCTCGTGATCCCCCTCGTGTCGCTCTTCTTCGCCACCGGGGGCGTCGTCGAGAACATGCAGGAAGAGATCATCCCGCTCATCCCCGTGCTGCTCATCCTCTCCCGCAGGCTCGGCTTCACCCCGATGGTGGCGGTCGCGATGAGTGCGGGGGCCGCGTTCGTCGGGTCGGCCTTCAGTCCCATCAACCCCTTCCAGGTTGCGATTGCCCAGCGTCTGGCGGAACTGCCGCTGGCGTCGGGGGCGGTCTTCCGGATCGTCTTCCTGCTGATCGCGCTGGCGTTCTGGATCGGGATGACGATGCGCTACGCGAGGCGCACGCGTGGACGACGGGAGGCCGTGGACGAGGGCGACGCCGAGGGGGTGCGCCCTTCCGACCTGGGGATCTTCGCGCTCGTGCTGGCGACCTTCGCGCTTGCGGTCGTCGGGATGATCGTGTGGCACTGGGGCTTCGACGAGCTCTCGGCCGCGTTCTTCATCATGGGCGTGATCGTGGGGCTGCTCGCCGGGATGCGCCTGACGGGGACGGCCGAGGCGTATGTGCGCGGCTTCCGCGGCATGGCGTACTCGGCGCTGCTGATCGGGTTCGCGCGCTCGATCTACGTCGTGCTGCAGGACGGGCGCGTCGTCGACACGATTGTGCAGGCGATGTTCACCCCGCTCGAGGGGCTGCCGGTGATGGCCTCCGCTTTCGGGATGGTCGCGGCGCAGACGGTCATTCACGTGCCGGTGCCGAGCGTGAGCGGGCAGGCCGTGCTCACCATGCCGCTCCTGGTGCCGCTCTCGGACCTGCTGGGGATGTCACGGCAGGTGACGGTGCTCGCGTATCAGTACGGCGCGGGCCTCTGCGAGCTGCTCACCCCCACCAACGGCGCCCTGATGGCGATCCTCGCCTCGGCTGGTGTTCGCTACGAGGAGTGGATCCGCCACGTGATTCCGCTCTACCTGGGGCTGGTGGCGCTGGGGCTGGTGGCGATCAGCGTGGCGCTGGGTATGGGACTATAGGCGCAATACTAAACACAATTATTTAGTATTTGAATGGGCTAATACTAAACACTATTGTTTAGTATTGATTCAGCTCAACCCGCTTCCTTGTAGCGCCGGAAGAGCAGATCGATCGCTTCCACGCCCAACGCCTGCAGAGTCGTGTCGTTCTGGGCGGCCAGTATCTTGAGCCGGCGCGCGGCATCCCTCTCCAGATAGACCACGACCGCTTTTTTCCCCTGCCTGGTGCGGGCGACCCCGGTCGGCCCCCTCCTCCGTGTCGCCATTGCCGTGTTACTCCTCATCCCCGTCCTGCCTCTCTGCCAAATCAGCACATCCTGTCTCACCAAAGGCACTTCGCTTGTGGCCAAATGATGGCACTCCATGGATTCAACATTGTGGTACACAAACATGTACGCAAGTATTCCGGCTGGGTTGCCGCCTTGAAAATGGTGCAAATCCGCGTTGAATTGCGGTGTTTTAGTGCACCATTGCGCCATATTCCGTGATTTCCGCCAAGGAAACGGCCTCCGAGGCGACCTCCACGACGCGCACCTGATACTGCGCACGCACAAAGAAAAAATGAACGGGCCCGGACGCCTCGACCTGTGGCGTCCGGGCCCGAAAACCCGTTGGAACCGGGACCTTACCGGCTCGAGCTCCCCCCGCCTCCCGCCGCCTGCTCTTCCACGAATCCCCGCGCCTCGTCGAGCCCGGGGATGCCGTCACGGCCCTCCCACAGCGACGCGACCTTCGCGTAGTTCTCGAGCGCGACCATGGTGTTGCCCATCGCGGCATTGGCGCGGGCCAGCCCCAGGAGCGAGCGCGGGCGCCCGGCCATGCGCATCAGCGAGGTCTCGAACATCTCGGCTGCGTCTTCGGGACGGTCCAGCTCGAGCAGGAGCTCGCCGTAGAGCTCGTGCACCGGCTTGATCGGGTTCGCCGAACCGCGCGGCGGCGCCATCGCCTCGACCGTCTCGACGGCCTTGTCCATGAACCCGGTCGCCACGTCGGCGTGCCCCATTCCCTGGTGCAGCAGCGCGCTGACCTGCATGTGCATGACATGGTCGTAGCCGCGGCCTTCGGACTTCTCCCCAAGCGCCTTCTCGGCGGCCGCCAGCGTCTCCTGGTCGCCGGTGCGGGCCGCGCTCAGGCCGGTGGCGAGCAGCTCGACGGAGCGCATGTCGTCGGTGACGGGCCGCACGTCCCACTCCTCGGTCTCGACCGTGTAGCGCGACTGCAGGAGCGGCAGCGCGCCGCGCGCCCGCTCGATCCCGGCCGTCCCGCGCGCGCCGCCCACCTCGAAGCCCTCGTGCTCGACCATCGCCGCGATGCGCTCGATCCACACCCGCGCCTTCGCGTAGTCGCCGCGCTGCAGGTCGCCGTACTGGCCCCAGTCCAGCGAGTGCACCGCGTCGCCGAGCGCGTCACCCGGCTCCCACAACTCCTGCGCGACATCGTAGGCGGATTGGTTGTGGCCCGAGACCAGGTCCCACATGCCGTGCTGGATGAAGATGTGCGTGGGCATGTGGCGCGCGTGCGACACCGCCGGCGCGATGTCGGCGAAGGCGTAGGCCGCCTCGAGCGCCAGCGGCGCGTTGATGGGGTGGTCGAAGGAGTGGATGGTGTAGTGGGCCGCGCCCGGGTGGACCGGGTTGTCGCTGAGCAACTTGAGCGCGATCGTGCCGGCGCGGATGTTGTAGCGCTCGGTGACGTTGCCGTTCAGGCGGTTGACGCCCAGCAGCGACAGCGCGTAGAACGCCGCGATCTCGGGGTCGTCGGGATACGCCTCGTGCAGGCCGCCCATCGCCTCCATGTACTCGAAGCGGCGCTTGGTGTGGTCGCCGTCGCCCCAGAGGATCTCGACCGCGCGCATGAGCCCCTTCTCGCGCTCGGTGGGCGCCTTGGCGATGCGCTCCTCGGCGGTCGGCGCGAGACGCTCCAGGGCCTTGCGCGGCTCGGTCGGGTCCATGTTGGTGACGAGCGGATGGTTGTAGGCGAGCGACTCGCCCCAGTAGGCCAGCGCGAAGTCGGGATCGATCGCCTGGGCCGCGTGGAACTGCTCGCGCGCCTGCTTCCAGCCGAAGCTGTGCAGGATCGCGACGCCGCGGAGGAAGTGGGTCTGGGCCTCGCCGGTGGCCGAGGTCGGGAAATCGATGACCCCGACCTCGTCGAACTGCGCGGCCGCGGGCGGCGGCGCGACCAGGGCAGCGAGGATAAGGGCAGCGGCGGCGGCCGCGCTCCAGACGGTCGTGCTCGATCTCTTCATGTCGATCATCCTCTCGCTTCGGCCGCTCTCTCGGCCGTGTGGTTCAAAGCCCGGGGACCAGCCCCCGCGGCGGTACTGTTCAGGCCTCGGAAACTGCCGCGGCCATGTTATCCAATGCCCTCTCTACAATAGCACGCGGAGAGGCCAGGTTCATGCGCATGTAGCCATCGCCGCCCGTCCCGTAGTTGGATCCCGGGTTGAGGAACACGCCCGAGCGCTCGGCAAACCAGCGCTGCACCACCTTCTCGGCGGTCATGTCGGCATCGCCCTCGGCAACCTCGCGCGCGGCGGTCTCGGCGGCGCCGATCCGGTCGGCGAAATCGCGGACGTTCAGCCAGGCGAGGTAGGTGCCCTGCCCCTTGCGGTGGCGGATGCCCGGCAGGTCGTCGCGGATACGGGCCTGCGCGTATTCGTGGTTCGCGTCGAGGTAGGCCAGGAGGTCGTCGAGCCAGGGCGCGCCATCGGTGAGCGCGGCGCGGGTCGCGACCATCCCCAGGGTGCTGAGGTCGGCGCGGGTGTTGGCCTTGACGCGCTCCAGCAGGTCCCGGTTGGTGGAGTGGAACCAGGCCACCTTCATCGCCGCCAGACTGAAGGACTTGCTGGCCGACGAGAAGGTGAGGCTGTTGTCGACGATGTCCCTGTCGGGGAGGCTGGCGAAGGGCGTGAAGGTGCTGCCCTTCGTGACGAAGTCGCGGTGGATCTCGTCGGCGAGCACGACCACGCGGTGCTTCAGGCAGATCTCGCCCATGCGGGTCAGGTCTTCGGGCGACCAGCAGTTGCCGGTCGGGTTCTGCGGATTGCACAGGATGAAGGTGTTGCACCGCCGGGCGCGCCGCTCGAAATCGTCGAAGTCGATGGAATACCTGCCGCCTGAGTCCACGATCATGGCGTTGTCGCTCGTGACCGTGCGGGTGAAGCGGAGGTCGGTGTAGAAGCCGGAGTAGGTGGGCGTGTTGAGAACGACGCGGGTGCCGGGGGGCGAGAAGGTGTGGAGCGCGCCGATCAGGCCCGGGTGGACGCCGGTGGTGAAGACGACGGTGGAGGGGTCGACGTCGAGGCCGTAGCGGCGGTGCTCCCACTCGGCGACCGCCTCTGCGTAGGCGGCGGAGCGATGCATGTAGCCCCAATTCTCGTGGGCGCATCGCTCGGCCAGGGCCTCGGTGATGCAGGGGGCCGCGCGGAAGTCCATGTCGGCCACGCCCATTCCCGCGACGATGTCGTCGCCGAACTGGTCGATCGCGCGGTCCCAGCGGACGCTGTCGGTGCCGACGCGGTCGTAGACCTCGTTGAAGTCGTAGTCGTCGCTGGGGAGCGCGAGGAGCGGGCGGGGGCGCGGGGCGGCGGTGTGGGCCACGAGACGGGAGGCACCTGCCGTGCCTGCGACGCCGACGAGAGCGGTGCTCCCGGCGCGCCGGAGGAAGTTTCTGCGGCTGAATCGTTGGCTTTTCGGCATGCGGGCGGCTCCCTGGACGATCTCCTGGTTTCGGTCAGAATGGCGCGACGGAACCGCATGCGCAAGTTACTGAAGGCAGCGGCAGGTTATATTGAACGCTGTGTCCGCGGCGCTGGCGCATTTGAAATCGGAGAGACGGCGAACAGGTGGCCAAGTTTACGAGGTGGGAGTGCGTGAATCTTGAATGCAGCTATCGCCGACCCGTGCTCCGCGTTGCCGGTGTGTACGACAACCCCCCGAGGTGCTTCATCTGTTCCAGGGCCATGGAGAAGGATCGGCAGCCCGTCCTCAGCCCATCGGCTCCTCCTCGGCGATAATCCCGGTTTCATCCGCCCCCCGGCCGACCGGTAGATCGGCTTCGCGGACGCGATAATCTCCTCGGCCTGCCCGGGCGTCGTGATGCGCGGATCGGCCAGGCCGGGGCCTGAAAGGCTGACGGTGCATGGCCATCCCGGGTTGTCCCCGTGCAGCGAGCGCGGCCTTTAGTAGCAAAATGATATCGTTATGATATCACTCATTCACTCGTTCGAGTCGCCAGATGTCTACGTGGTCAAGATCGAGCTCATCCCGGCGAATGGTGGCGAGGTAATCGCCACTGAACGCAGGCACACTGCGGTCCTTGTATGGGGCTGCGGGTATGCTGCCCAAAAGCCGGCCCGCGGGATCGAAGAACTCCCAGCGATTGCCCGCAGTCCGAATCACTTCCACCCACAGCCGACCGTCGGGGGCAACGAAGATCTCGTCGATGAACGGCTTCCGGTCCGGACGGGCAAAGGTTCGGGGTCTGCAGGAGGCGTTCGGGTAGCGCTCGCGGAATTCGTTGTATTCCTCGTTCCCGGGTGCCCATTCCTCGTCGGTGACCGGCTCGGCCGGCAGCGCGCGTTCGATCACCCGCAGGGTGTCGCCGACGCTCCTGGTGACGGCAATCCGGTAGTCGTATCCCCACGCCGAGTACATGATTCCACCAGAAGCCGGGTGCTGGACGAACTTTGCCGCGAACGGGGCTCCGTAGAAGCCAATGACGCCTTCGGCCTCGCAGAAGATGGGCTCCACGGCGCCGGGAGCATCCTCCGCGCCCCGCACCCAGGGAATCGTGTCGCCGGTGTCGCCGGTGCTGTGGTGGCCTACCCACGCACTCTCCATATCCGCGGCAAGCGCGTACCGAAACGCCTCGTTGGGACCTACAGGGTAGAAGCGGAGTTGTGCGGGCGAACCGGTCCACCCCCCGGCGGTCGGTCTTTGGCCAAGCCACTCGCCGACCGCCGAAAACTCGCCGATGCGGCCCAGGTGCGGATCGAAGGTCAGAAGCCTGTCCCCGACCCAGGCGATGGAATAGATGCTCCTGAACTCGCCGGGCCCTTCACCGTCCCGCCCGAAGGTGCGCCGGTGCACCCCGTCCAGACCGAAGACGCGTATCTCGCGGTTTTGGGCATCGCCAACAAACACGTTGCCCTCCGGGTCGAGAGCGACCGTGGTAACGCCGCCGAACTCCTCGGGAGCGCCCTCGTCGGTGAGTGTCTTCGGTCCGATGGAGACGACGGGGACCAGTCGCCACTCGGGCGGGGTTCCGGTGTTGGTTACGTGGATGACGCCGGCGATGGTGTCGAAGGTGGTGGAGAGGTCGCTGGCGTCGGGGGTGGTGCCCTGTTGGCCACAGGCCGAAATCGACGCGACCGCGAGGATGCAGAAGAGAGAATGCAAGCGGACGTGTGGAGGGCGGTGTTGGAAGTGCATTCCTGACTCCATCCCTGATGCTTGAACGCAGTACTGATCGGTCGGGGTATGCGGATTAGTGGGCGCCGTCGCCATGGCCCACCTCGATGCGATATCGGATCACCCGTTCCACCCCCAGCTCGTCCCGAGCCACCGCCCAGACGTGGTCACCATCGAAGACCGGGTCGGGACCCGGAGAGAATCCACCCGGCGGTACGACTACACCCAGGTACGTCCCGTCGGACTCGAAGACATCGTAGCGTGTCGATTCCCGCCAGGTAACGGGTTCCGAAAAGGGATTCTCCGGGTCGTGGTTCTCGTTTTCGACACGCTGTCCCTCGGTCGTCAGACTCACCCAGATCCGTCCATTCCGGCCGACCAGCAGTTCCCCGAAAACCGGCTTGCGTTCCGGGATGCGCGGACCGTCCCATGTCCAGCCCGGGACTGTGAAACGGATCATCCGTTCGGTGGTTTCGCGTCGGTACGCACGCTCTTCGTCCGACACATGTATCGGGGCGTAGGCACGTTCGATTCGGAGCACACCGTCCTCTCGGACGAGATCGACGCGGTAGCGGGATGAGAGACCGGTGAGGAAATGGCCGCTGGGGTGCACGGCCCAAAGGAACCTGGGTGTGAATGGCACGGGCGCGCTTACAGAAGATCTTCCGCGCTCCGTGGTGCGCTCGGCAGTTACCGCGATGGACTCATACTCCGTCGACGGTTCGGGAAGCGTATCCAGGTGCTCTCCGTGGGGACCGAGTACGATTAGGAGGTCGTCTCCGTACTGGTCGCTGGTCAGCAGGAAGGTTCTGCCGCGCACATCGGTGTACAGTGGGGCACCAGACCGGTACGTGTTGCCGGAATTGTACTCCCATTCTTCCGTCTCGCCCGAAACGCGATCCAAGACCTGCACCCGCATGTTGCCCGGGTCCCGCACGAGCAACCGTCCGTCTGGAAGCATGGCGATGGCCTCGGGACGGGCGAACTCCCCCGGTCCCTCCCCTTCCCTGCCCAGCGTTTCGATGTAGGCACCGGCCGCATCGAAAACACGGACCTCGAACGCCTGCGTGTCGAAGACGTAGACGTTGCGGTCCTCGTCCACTGCCAGTGATCCGATTCGACCGAAGAGATACTCGTCGGGTCCTTCCAATTCGCCGATCGAGACTTCCGGGACCAACCTCGCCTCGGCGCCCCACACACTTCCCGATAGTGTGCGGACGATCGTGGTGTCGCCGATTGTCTCGACCTCGACGTTCGGGCCCGCAGGAGCGACTCCGACGCTGCAGGCACCGAATGTGACCAGCGTCATGCCCGACCAGGCGTGTCGGCTGTGAGCGCCAATCACTACGGATCGATCCTGGGCGTCACGACGAGAATGAGAACGGGCTCGTCGGCGGTGCGGCGTGCCGATCCCAACACCACCCTTTGGCCGTCGCGGATCGTGACCGAAGCTTCGAGGAGGGGAAACGCCTCGGTCCCTCGCCTTATCACCGTTGTTCCTGGCCGTCCGCTCACCGTTGTTCCTGCCGGTCCGCGGATCGGCCGCGTGGACTTGTCGGTGAGAGTCACCTTGGCACGGACGGGGCCCCTGGAAGTCTGCGAACTCACCTCCGCCACGATCGTTAGCGCCGTATCGGAACCGTCCGTGTAGATCCTCTGCGATCCGTATCCGGTCAGGTAGTCCCCCCCGTAGCCGTCCAAACCGACGTTGAACACCGAAGTTGACAGGAGCCGGTAGCCCCGGAAGTTGAAGAGGTTCCTGAGTTCGCTCACAACGTCGCTGATCTCGGGGTCCTGATCGGTGAAGCCATCCGCCTGGATCAGGTGAAAAGTGAGCAGCACGTTGTGGATGTCTTCACGAGCACCGTCACGCTCCTGTGCACTTGCCTCTCCCGCAAGCGGTCCCAGAGCCAATGCCGCGATTAGCGCGTATTGGATGCTCCCCATCACTCTCTGACTCATGAATCACTCTCCGTCGGATTGAATAGCCATACCACGGCGATGTCGGGATCGCTCGTGGGAAAAACCGCGAAGGGCCGATCGGCCTCCACGTCCATCTCGCTTACCATGCTCGGCGCAGGGGATTCGGGCGGGGGCAGGAGGGGCTCGCCGTCACCCGTCGTCTCTCCATCGCGTGCAAGAATCAGCGCCGCGATGACGGCAGCGGCCGCGAGGGGTGCCGCGCTCCGCCACATCCGGGCGGATCGCCGAAGTGCCGGTGCAAGCCGCGGTTTGGACGGCACCGCCAGGCGCTCTGTCACCTGCTCCGCCATGGCAGACAACAACGCGTTCATGTTGCGCGTGTCTCGGGCAATCCGCTCGGCGCGCTGACGCTCTGCCGGCTCCAGGCCCTCGGCCGAGTCGAGGTCGCCCTCCAGCAGGCCATCGGGCCAATCGTCACGATGATCCATGTGTCCCACCTCCATGGCTGTGGCCCTGAGCCAGCATCTCGCTGCGCATCCTGCGCCGCGCCCGCAGCAGGTGGACTCTGACCGTCTTCGGGTTCATCTCGAGCAACTCCGCCGCCTCCCTCGGCTTCAGTCCCTGCAACTCCACCAGATCGAAGACCTCTCGTTGTCTCATCGGCAGCTTCCTCAGCAGGGTCCGAATCAGTCGGAGTGTTCTTTTCATCTCGATCCTTTCGAGCGGATCCTCCAGCCGAGGGGCCGCCGCCTCTGCCAACCGCCCCAGCTTGTCAGCCAACTGCCGGTCCCGCCGCTTGCGCTGCTGGTGATCCAGGCTGGCGTTCCGTGTAATGCGGTAGACCCAGCTCGTGACCTTTGACCGGCCATCGAAACCCTCTATCGATTGCAGCATTTTCATCGATACCAGCTGAGCGACGTCCTCCGCATCGTCGGGATCGCCGGTCATCACCAGCGCCCACCGGCAGATCAGGGGACGGAGTGCACCCGCCAGCCTTCCGAGCGCCTCTCGTTCTCCCTGCCTGGCCCTTGCGGCCAACTCCAAGATCTCTCGGTCGGAGAGCATGGCGCTCTCGGTCCTTTTCTCCGCGTGTGGGTTCGGAAAGTGAGACGCCGGGGGAGGGAGGAGCGTTTACCTGATGCGCAGGCCCCGTCCCTTCACTCCTGCGAACGGATTCTGAAGCGGACCACGCGCTCGATCCCCAAATCGTCCGTGGTGACAGCCCAGACGTGATCGCCGTCGAAGACCGGGTCGGGGAACGGGGTGAATCCATCCGGGGGCACGACGACGCCGAGGTAGGTCCCGTCGGGCTCGAAGACATCGTACCGCACGGGCTCTTCCCAGAGTACCGGCGCGGAAAAGGGATCTTCGGGGTCGTGGTCCTCGTTCTCTACCGGGTGTGCCTCGGTGGCCAGCCTCACCCACAGGCGGCCGTCCCGGCCAGCCAGAAGTTCCTGAAAGAACGGCTTGTGCTCCGGAATCGGCGGCCCGGTCCAGCTCCAGTCCGGGTCCGTGTTTCGCATCATGCGCGTAATGCGTTCGCGGCGGCCGGCGCGCTCTTCGTCGTGAGCCGGGGCCGGGTCGGTGATCCGCTCGATTCTGAGGACGCCGTCGTCTCGAGGGAGATCGATCCGGTATTCCGAGGACAGGCCGGTGAGGAAGTGGCCGCTGGGGTGGACCGTCCACAGGAACTCGGGGCTGAAAGGGACGCCCGCGCGCGCCACCGCGCTTCCGCTTGTGGTGACGAACTCGGCCATGAGTGTGGGGGGCTCGTATGGGCTGCTCGGTTGAGGAATCGTGTCGGCGTGCGTCCCATCCGGCCCCAGCACGATGACGTGCATGACGAAGCCTTCCCGGGACAGGTCGCGGGCAACCAGAAACGTGCGGCCAAGCGCGTCGGTGTAGAGTGGGGACATCGAATAGGTGTTACCGGCATTGTACCCCCACTGGTCGGTTTGCCCCGCGCCGGGGCCGAACACCTCGATGCGCTGGTTGCCGGGGTCGCGCACCACCAGTCGGCCGTCCGGCAGCACCGCGATGGCTTCGGCCCGACGGAACTCGCCCGGCCCCTCGCCTCGCCCGCCCAGCGTCTCGACGTAAGCCCCCGCGGAGTCAAAGACGCGGACGTGCTGGGCCTGCTCGTCGAACACGTAGACGTTCCGGGCGTCGTCCACCGCGATCGACCAGATGCTGCCGAAGAGATACTCCTCGGGCCCGTCGAACTCGCCGATCGAGACTTCCGGCACCAGGGTGGCCTCCTCGACCCAGACGCTGCCGGACAGGGTGCGGACCACGGTCGTGTCTCCGACGGTCTCGACGATGGTTGCGGGACCGGTGGACGAGGAAGCGGGGCCGCAAGCGCTGAAGGCGGCCAGTGTGAAGGTAACGATGAAGACGCCAGGAGCCCTTGCCAGCATATCTCCTCCCCTGTGGCTTGCAGTGCGTCGGGATCGCTTGCGGCGCTAACCGGCTCTCCGGTTCAGTGGCCAGAGCTGCACTCGCTCCACACCGAGTTCGTCCGTGGTCGTGCCGAGAATGTAGTCCTCGCCGATCTCGAGGACATCCAGGCCGCTCGGCGTCTCGACGAATCCCTGCACGCGACCGTCCGGGTCGAAGACGGTCCAGATGTTCTCGTTCTGTTCCGGGAAGTTGTATTCCTGCACCCAGAGGTAGCCAAGGGGGTCGGAATGCAGGGCGGAGAATGCGGGGAAGAACTCGACGAGCGTCATGCCCTCGCTGAACCCGCGAAGCCTTTCCTGGTCCTCCTCCGATCTGTCGGCCCAGCTGGCGGTGAGCACCGAGTCCAGTTCGGCTTGCGTCGGAGCGCGCAGTTCATGGTCGCGGCGGACGATGCGCACGAGCCGTCCATCTCGGTCGTAGGCCGGGAGCTCGTATCGGTCGGTCGCCGCGACGACGGCCAGCGGGCCCCAGGTGGCTGCCTGGACCGACCTGCCGAAGGGATGGGGACGCGCGGATGGAGTGTTCTGCGAGAAGAACCACTCGTCGCCGTGGTGGGTTCCGAGGGAGGCGCGGGTCTCGCCGTCGGGCGCGATCACGGCGAATTCGGTTTCCAGCCTGCGCAGGGTCGAGCCGCCGCCCCCGAACTGCAGCCCTATTGGCAGACCGGGCTTCGCAAGGATGTCGCCGTCGGGCATCCGCCCCAGGAATGAAAAACGCCCTTCGCCCAGTGTGGCGGTCCGGGCGTGGTTGCCGCGGGCGTCGAAGATCTCGATCCGGCCGCGCCACAATGCCGCGCCCATGATCGAGTCGCCGGGCCAGGTGCTGACCGCTTCCGGGTCCCACTGGGCGAATTCGCCAGGCCCTTCGCCGAGCGCGCCCCAGCTCTCCAGGTGGGTGCCGTCCGCGGAGAAGAAGCGGATTTCGCCGGTTCCGCCGTTGGCGACCGCGATTCGGCCGTCAGGGAGCCTGGCGGCGTCCTCGACTGCGTACAGCTGGTAGACCTCATCCCCCTCCAGAGCGCCGATGGACACCGCGGGAACCTCTGCGACCTGCCAACCAAGCCGCGAGCCGGTGGCCGGGCGCGCGTTTTCGACGATCGTGACGCCCGCGCTGTCGCGGGCCTCCGACCGGAGGGCAGGCCTGGAGTCACTTCCCGTGCCGCAAGCGGCGAACAGCACGACGACCAGTCCCGCAGCTCCAATTCGCAAAGCTCTTGCCACGTCTGCATTCTTCATCAGTCCGTCCAAACAAGGGGAGCCTGCCATGCGTTACTCGACCCCGGTTAGACACACCGTCACCGCCTTCCTGTTGCTCGGCTGCGCTGCCAGCCTAAGGGAAACCCGGTCGCCACGGATATGGAATGGCGGATTGCGCGGCAGACGGTGTACAACGACCGGGAACGGCCGTCGCATGTGCGGCTGCCGGTGCTGCCGGGGGGTTGATGCGGACACAGGTACGGCAACACGAGTAGCAGCGGGGCGGGTCCAACGGCGCGGTGAATCCGGCTGGTCACCTACACCGGCCGAGGCCGGGGATTGTTGGCGGATCCACCCCCTTGCAGTTCGCGGATGCTTTGATGTATCCACCATTGCATCCATTTTGCCGGAGTCCTATCGTTGATCTCACGTAGCGACCGGGCGGTCTGATGGACCGTGGCCTCCACAGGAGGTATTGACAATGCGAACGGCAGCACTCCGACTCACAGAGCACCGTCGAAGCGATCAATTCGCCCGCTCGGCACTTCGCTCGATGGGTTCACGGGGCTTGCTCACTATCCCGTGCCTGGTGTCGGCCGCCCTGGCCACCCACGGCACGCCGCTCCTGGCCCAGAGCCGGCTGATCGACCACGCGATGGTTGTGGAGTACGACATCCGGGTGCCGATGCGGGACGGGGTCGCGCTCTCGGCGGACATCTATCGCCCGCCGGAAGCGGGCCGGCACCCCGCCGTGCTGACCCTTACGCCGTACAACAACAACAGCGACGAGACGCTCGACCAGGCGTGGGCATACGTCGCGCGCGGGTACGCTTTTGTAACCGTGGACGTCCGGGGCAGGTACGACTCCGAGGGCGTATTCAATGCGTGGTACGACGACTCGGAGGACGGAAACGACCTGATGGACTGGATCGGGGCGCAGGCATGGTCGGATGGGCGGGTCGCGACCACGGGCGGGTCGTACAGCGGGATGAACCAGTGGCTGATGGCCAAGCAGAACAACCCGCACCACGTTGCGATCCTCGGGTACGTGGCGCCGAAGGACAGCTTCAGGGATCTGGTCCGCTGGAACGGCGTGCCCAAGCTCGACCTGATCTACACGTGGATGATGGGTATGGACGGGCGGGTGAACCAGTCGCGGACCGGCTGGGATTGGAGCCGGGCCATGCGCGGGCTTCCGCTCCACACCCTCGACGAAGTGGTTGGCCGGGACATGCCCGTGTGGCGCACGTGGATGGAGAACGACACCGAGAGCGAGTGGTGGGACCCGATCTCCATGCACGACTCGTATTCGGATTTCGACGTCCCCTCGTTCAATGTGACCGGATGGTTCGACGGGCAGGTCCAGGGGACCTCGAAGCACTTCGCCAGCGCGGTCAAGACAGGTGATCCGGCTGACCATGTGCTGATCATCGGGCCCTGGTTGCATGGAGTGAACCGCAACAGGACGATCGGCCTGAGAGACTATGGGCCGGATGCCATCATCGACCTCGATGGCCTGAGGGACGCGTGGCTGGATCATCGCGTGCTGGGGTCGGCGCGTCCGGATCTGCCGAGTGTGCTGTACTTCCTGCCGGTCGCGAACGAGTGGCGGGAGGCGGACGGGTGGCCGATCCCGGGCACGCGCTTCACCGAGTACTACCTGGTGAGCGGTGGGAACGCCAACACGCTGCTGGGGGACGGTGAGCTGGTCGCCGCCACGCCCGCGGCGGGCGGCTCGGACGCGTTCACCTACAATCCGGCCGACCCGGTGCCGACCGTGAGCAGCCGCACGTCGGGCGCCCGGGGAGGGATCGCGCAGGGATCGGTGGACAATCGGGCGGTCGAGACGCGGGACGACGTTCTGGTTTACACCGGGCCCGCGCTCGACGGACCGTTGCAGATCACTGGGCCGATCCGCGCGACGATCTACGTCTCCACCGATGTGCGCGACACTGACATCACGGTGAAGCTGCTCGACGTGTACCCGGACGGGAGGGCGCTCAACCTGAGCCACGGGATCGCGCGAGCGAGCTTCCGTGAGGGGTACGACCGCATGGTGCCGCTCGAACCGGGCGAGGTCTACGCGATCGATGTCGAGATGTTCCCCGGCTCGAACCTTTTCGAGGCGGGGCACCGCATTCGGATCGAGGTGTCCAGCAGCAACTTCCCGAACTTCGCCCGCAACCTGAACACCGGGAAGAGTTCGGACACCACCGCCGAGATGCGGATCGCGAACACGCGGGTGTATCACTCGGCGGAGTATCCGTCGCACATCGTGTTGCCGGTGATTCCGGCGGGCGCGACGCAGCCTTGGCGGTGAGGTTGCGCGCGAGCCCGAGGCTCGACCCGGGTCTTGCAGCCGAGGTCCGGCAGTTGCACGACGCCCTGCTCGTCGTGAACGGACTGGACGCCTCGGAACTCAGGAGCGAGCTGATCCCGAATCTGCAGGCGGGGGGTGTGACGGCCAATCTGGTGACAGGGCTGCGCGAAGGGGTGCGCCCGTTGACCACGGTCGCCTCGCCACACCTGCACTTCCTGCGGGCAAACACGGACGCGTTGCTCCACGCCAACAGCGTGGCCGACATTCGCCGTGCGCGGGATGAAGCCAAGATCGCAATTATCCTCGGCTGGCAGCGGTCCGACTACCTCGGCGAGGATGTGAACCGGCTCCTCGGATTCCACCGCCTCGGGCTGCGGAGCGCCGGGTTGATCTACAACGTCGGAAACTACATCGGCTCGGGGTGCGTCGACGCGGAACCCGGCGGGCTGAGTCACTTCGGCGTCGAGGTAGTTCGCGAACTGCAGAGGCTGCGCATCGTGGTCGACATCGGCGGCCACTGCAGTGAAGCCACCTCGTTCGACGCGCTCGAATTCACGAGCGGGCCGGTGGTGTGCAGCCATACGAACCCCCGCGCCCTGCGCCCGGGCAACCCGCGCACGATGACCGACGAACTGGTGCGCGCGATCGCCGACCGGGGCGGTGTGATCGGGATCACCGCCTTCAACTTCTTCCTGGTGCCGTCCGGTCTCGCAACGATCGACGATTTCCTGGACCACGTGGAGTACGTCGTGCGTCTCGTCGGGCCAAAACATGTCGGAATCGGCCTCGACCAGATCATCGGCCGCGAGGTTTCGGGTCCGGTCGACCCGCGACCCTTCCCTCCTGAGGCCTACCCGCCCCGCTACGAAGACTGGATTTACCCCGAAGAGCTGACCGACTTCACCGGGGCGCCCCTCATCACCGCCGGTCTGCTGCAGCGCGGCCACAGCGACGACGACATCGCCGACATCATGGGCCTGAACTGGCTGCGGGTCTGGGAAGAGGTCTGGGGGGGCTGACGTGACGATCTCGCGACGGGGATTCATGGAGCTCAGCGGATCCGGGGCGCTGGCTTCGATGCTTGGGGTGGCGGCGTGTGGTGTGGATGGAGTGGGGGGAGAGGGCGCCGTTGGCAGCGACAGCGGGATGGATCGCCGAGGGGTGGCTCCGGTGATCGACGCTTCGGTGCCGTTGGCATCGCCGGATCGCGGCGTCGAGGCCGTCGGCACGCACCTCGCGGCTGTCGCGGCCGCGGGGGTGTCGTGCGCCCTGGTGCCGGTCGCCACGATCGAGCACTTCGACGCGGCACTGCGGAATCTGCTCACGCTGCACGGGATGTCCGCCCGGGCCGATTGGGACCTTGTGCGGGTGTCATCGCAGCTGAATGCACCGTCGAGCGGCAACATCGGCGTCGTGCCGACGTTCCAGGGGCTTCAGATGGTCGAGCAGGACATCGGGCTGATCCGTGGCTTCCGGCAACTCGGCGTCGGTGTCATGGCGATCACGCACAACTGGAAGAACTGGAACGGAGACGGGTGCCTCGAGCGCACCGACGTGCCGCTCACCGGACTTGGGCGTCTGGCGGTGCGGGAGATGAATGCCGCAGGAGTGCTGATCGACTTGAGCCGCGCTGGGGTGCGCACGAGCCGGAGCGCCATCGACCACTCGGGTGCGCCGGTTGCCTTCACACACTCAAACGCCCGCGCCGTGCACGACCATCCCGGCAACCTGACCGACGAGCAGATCGATGCTTGCGCGGCACGCGGCGGGGTGATCGGCCTCAGCGCCTTCCCCGCGCTCGTGGCGGACCGGCCGGAGCCCGTCCTGGACGATTTGCTCGCCCACCTCGACCACCTGCTCGAGCGGGTGGGACCGGACCACATCGGGCTCGGACTGGACTTCGACGACCGTCCCCGGAAGCGGTATGCGCACGATCGGTTGCCCGATCCGCCCTACTCCTTTCCGAAGGGCTTGTCAGGCCCCTCCGATCTCGACAACGTGCGACAGGCGTTGGAAGACCGTGGCCTGAGTTCCTCCGAACACGAACGGCTGATGGGTGGCAATTTCGCTCGCGCGCTAAGGAAGGCCTGGTTGGAATGAAGGGCTAACGATTGCAACCCCGTGGCCACGGTCGGTGTATGGGGGAGCGTGTGGCGTAAGTCCTCGACTCTTTGGGCAGGTGTCATGAAGAAGGTTCGGCTACTCGTCGTGTCGCTCCTGCTCGCCCTGACGGGGTGCGGAGGCAATCCCGCGCCGGACGAGGAAGCCGTGGTCCTCGTTCACGGGCTGGGCCGTTCGCGCGCATCGATGATGGTGCTCGGCCAGCGGCTGGAGTGGGCGGGTTACGGGGTGGTGGTGGTCGGGTATCGGTCGCTCACCGATCGCTTTCCCGACCAGGTGGCGACTGTCCGGTCGATGGTCGAGCGATGCTGCAGCGAGTCGCCCCGGATCCACTTCGTGGGTCATTCGCTGGGTGGACTGGTGATCCGGGGATACCTCGCGGAGACGCGGCCGGAGCACCTGGGCCGCGTCGTGCTGCTGGCGCCGCCGAACCGGGGCAGCCTGTTCGTGGATTGGCTGGAAGAGGTCCCGGCCGCCACGGAAGTGCTGGGCCCCGTGGGCAGCGAACTCGGCACCGACAGCACCGACATCCCGGCGACGCTGCCCCCGCCCGACTACGAGATGGGAATCATCGCCGGCAACCGGAGCATCCATCCCATCGGCCACCTGGCGATCCCGGGCCCCGACGACGGAATCGTGAGCGTCGAGCAGACGCGGGTGGAAGGCGTGCCGATGATCGTGCTGCCGCGGTCCCATGCGTTCATCATGAGCAGCCGGCATACGGCGGAGGCCGTGATCCGGTTTCTGCGGACGGGGGAGTTCGGGGACATTTCGGCGCCCACGAGGTAGGGTCTTCGCGACCGGCCCAGGGATTGGTCCCATCCAGCTATTGGAACGCCCACGAAACGGGTTCACCCTTGTCGCGCGATGCGAGATCCCTGCGAATCCCGCTTGTCGCAGCCCGCCAATCCACGCCCGCGAACTCAACCCCCAATGCCGACCAACCATCCTCGAGCCAAGCACGACGAAGCCTACAAGCTGCTGTTTTCCAGCGCGGCGATGGTCGAGGGATTCCTGGTCCACATGCTGCCCGAGTTCTCACAGTTCGTCGACCCTTCGACCCTTCAGCAGCTGTCCCCCAGCTTCGTCAAACCAGAGGCCCTCCGGCAACGGCACGCCGACATGCTTTGGCGGGCGCGGCTGCGAGAGCACGACAGGCACCCGGTCTACCTCACGTTCGAGTTCCAGTCGGCACCGGTGGGCAACATGGCCTACCGCGTCTACGAGTACGTCGGCCTGATGCTCCGTGAGGCAGAACTCGCCGGCGACTTCGGCTTGGCGGGCGAGCTGCCGATCGTGGTGCCAACCGTCATCTACAATGGAGCGGCTCCCTGGAACGCTGCCACCGACCTTGCCGACTGGATCGTGCCTGGCGCCGGCCCAGCGCTCCGGGATGTGCTTGGCTTCCAGATGCGGCGAAACTATATTCTGGCCAACCTGAAGACGATGAAGCCCGAGGACCCGTCTTCGGACAACTGGTTCTCGGTGCTGATCGAGTGGGAAAGCGCTCGGTGGGCCCGGGATGCGGCTCGCCTGGGCGAGCTCTGGCAAGTGGTTCTGGATTCCGGCGATGAGGGTATCGTTCGCGGGTTTCGCGCACTCAGACAGCAGATTTCGCCCTGGCTGCGAATCGCCGATGCGGAACGCGGCGAAGCCCGGGAGAGGAGGAAGAAGATGATCCGACACGAAGAGACCTGGCTTGCCGAAAACCTCCGTAAGCGAGACGAGGAACTGCGTCAGGAGGGACGTCGGGAGGGACGTCGGGAGGGACGTCAGGAGGGACGTCAGGAGGGGCGTCAGGAAGGGCGGCAGGAGGGACGCCGGTCACTGCTCCGCCAATTGGCGCTCCAGCAATTCGGCCCGGACGGGGCAGCTGAACTCTCGAAGCTGCTCGCCGAGCGATCGGACTCGGATCGCGACGGAGCCCTGGCTCGGACGATCATCGAGTGTGAGACGGTCGCGGAGTTTGTCGCCCGGGCTCGGAAGATCTGACAAGGCGTTCAATTGGGCCGTGCGCCCCGCTCGATCCGCCACACGTCGACGTAGTCCAGCTCGAGGCTGTCCCGGCGGATGGTGAGCATGTGATCGGTGCCGAAGGCGGGTACGGCCGACTCCTTCCACTCGACGAGCGGCACGGATCCGAGCAGCCGGCCCTCCGGATCGAAAACGTCCCAGCGGTTTCCGGCGGTGCCGAACGCCTCGACCCATAGTCTGCCGTCGGGAGCAACGCTGATCCGGTTGATGAAGGGCTTGGTTTCGGGCCGCACGGGGCGAGGAGGCTCGCACGAAGCGCCCCGCCGCTCGCGCAGACCCGCCGCGAATTCATCTGCGACAGCCGCCCACTCGTCGTCCGAAAGTCCCTCCGCCGGCAGCGTGCGCTCTATGATGCGAAGCGTGTCCGCCCCCCGGGTGAGCGCGATGCGGTAGATGTCGGTCCTGGCCTGGTACATCGTGCCGCCGGGGCCCGGGTGCTGTGCGAGCTTGGGGCTGTAGATGTTCTCGAAGAACCACAGCCACCCCTCGTTGTATTCGCACACAATGCTCTGATTCCATGGGTCATCGAGACGGCGGATCGTATCGCCCGTTTCGCCCGCGGCGTTCTGACCGACAAAGGCGGTCGCAAGCCCGGTGGCCTCGGTGATCAGGCTCTGCGAATAGACCTCGTCGCCACCTGCGGGATGGAAGCCCTCGCCGGGGCCGGAGCCGCCCCAGCGGCCAGGCGCGACTCGTTGGCCGATGGGTTCGCCATCCGCCGAGTATTCGTTGATGCGCCCACCGATCAGGTCGAGCGCGAGCAGGCGGTCTCCCACCCACGCCAGCGAGTTGATGTGGGCGGGCAACTCGCCGGGGCCTTCGCCCTCGCGCCCGAAAGTGCGGCGATGCTCGCCGTCGAGGCCGAAGACCCGTACCTCCAGGTATTGCGAATCGCCCACGTACACCTCGCCGCCGGGTCCCAGGACGGCCGTCGTGGCCCTGCCGAATTCTTCCGGGCCGCCGCCACCCACCGCAAGCGAACGCGGCCCTATCGAAGCCTCGAGAGTCAGCTGCCACTGGGGCGGCTCGCCCGAATTCACGACTCTGACGACGACGCCCGCGGTGTCTGTCGTGGTGGTCAGCCCGGTGGCCGCGGCAGGTGGCCTGTCAGTGGTGCATCCAGCGGCCGCAACGGCGGCGCAAAACACGAGCGGGAATGCACGGGCCGCGCCGGGTCCGAAAGCGTCGCCAATCATGAACATCTCCCTGGTGCGCGTCCGTGGTGCCGGCCATCCGGGTTGCCCCGAGGGACACCCGGAGTATGGCCAGGGTTGCGGCAGGCGTGCTCCGGGCCTGCGCTACAAACGACTGTCCGGGTACCCGGTTCGTTTACCCGCCAGCCTCCCGCCACTCGGCCAGCAACCTCGCCTCGGTCGCCCGGTCCAGACCCGTGCGCAGCTGGAACTCGCCTCCGGCCTCCCGGCTGCGGTGCCAGTCCAGCGTGTCCTGCGCGATCACCGCCAGGGGGCGGAAGGTGAGGCCGGCCGCAATCGCCCGGCTGCTGTCGATCTGCCCGTAGTTGAGATAGCGGCCGCGCGGGGGCTGCCAGAAGGGAAGCTGCTGCTGGGGCATCTGGCCGCGGTCGGCGAGAAAGTCCCAGTCGACCCAGGTGAACGAGACGGCGGACGAGGTGATCGCGCGGATCCCGTACACGAGTTCGGCGGCGGAGAGCGGAGCGCCGGGGCCGGTGCTGTTGAAGATGCCCGCCGTCTGCTGCTCGAGCAGGTGGATGTAGAACTCGGAGAGATCGCGCACGTCGACGAACTGGACGGGGTCGGTGGGGTCGCCCTGCACCAGGACATCGCCGCCGGCGTCGATCCGGTCGGGCCAGTAGGTGAAGCGGTCGCTGCGGTCGCCGGGGCCGACGATGACCGGGGGCCGCACGATCAGGGTGCGCGCGCCGAAGCCCTCCTCGACGACCCGCTCGGCGAGGACCTTGGCGGGGCCGTAGGCGGTCCACTCGCTTTCGGGGAGGTCGGTGGGGCCGATCGGCGCGTCCTCGTCCATGACCGCGGCGGTGAAGTCGGTGTAGACCGCGCGCGTCGAGGTGAAGAGGTACTGGTCGGTGGCGCCCTTGAGGAGGTCGACGGAAAGGCCGACCTGATGCGGCGTGTAGCCGGAGTTGTCGAGGACGGCGTCCCAGCGGCGGCCCTCCAGCGCGGTGAGGTCACTGTTGCGATCGCCGACGAGCTTCTCCACCTCGGGGAAGAGGTGGGTGTTGGTGCGGCCGCGGTTGAAGAGGGTGATCTGGTGGCCGCGGGCGAGGGCGTGGCGCACGACGTGGGGGCCGATGAAGCCGGTGCCGCCGAGGATGAGGATGGACATGCCCTGCTGGCCGGGGCTGTGGGCCGGGGCTGGGTGGTCGCCCGGGGCCGGGCGCGCGTCGCCCCCGCGGTCTGGCCGGGCCGCCGCCCGCCGCGCGGACCCGAGGCCAAGTGCCGCGGCCCCCGCCGCGATGCCCGCATGCCCGATGAACTCGCGCCGTG
Organism: Gemmatimonadota bacterium; assembly: GCA_022827345.1. Taxonomy (GTDB): domain Bacteria; phylum Gemmatimonadota; class Gemmatimonadetes; order Longimicrobiales; family Gaopeijiaceae; genus Bin94. The sequence continues at coordinate 50,646 of JAJDTB010000039.1, forward strand.
TCTTCATTCGTGGTTGCTCCCTGTCGGTTCGCGTTGCCGTGAAGCCCTTGTCGGGCTCCCACACAATACTCCCGCCGGCCGGTGTTGCCTACCTGTGCTGTCGGGTCAACCGGCCGGTCGTTATTGATTGAAGCGAAACCAGCCTCGCTGCAGACCCCCGATTCCGGAGACCAACGTGGACCGCACCGAACGCCTTCGCCCTTTCCCGAGCCGTCCGCTGACCGCCGCTGCCGCGCTGGCCGGCCTTCTTCTCGCATCCGTCTCTTTCGGGCGCTTGCATGCTCAGAACGCCCCGGCCGACGCAATGGCCCAGGCCACGGCCGCGCTCGAGTTCCGCACGATCGGGCCCACGATCATGGGCGGGCGGGTCGCGGATCTGGCGGTTGTCGAGTCGGACCCGCGCATCTTCTATGTCGGGGTGGCGACCGGCGGCGTGTGGAAGACCGAGAACGCCGGGATCACCTTCACGCACGTCTTCAGGGACGAGGCGACCGCGTCCGTCGGCGACGTGACCGTGGCGCCTTCGAACCCGAACGTGGTGTGGGTGGGGACCGGCGAGCCCAACAACCGGCAGAGCTCGCCGTGGGGCAACGGGGTGTACCGTTCGACCGACGCCGGGCGAACGTGGACGCATCTGGGGCTGGAGAACACGCACCATATCGCCCGCATCCAGGTACATCCGCGGGATCCCGACGTGGCCTATGTCGCGGCGGTCGGTCACCTCTGGGGGCCCAATCCCGAGCGCGGCGTGTTCCGCACCACCGACGGGGGGCGCAGCTGGGAGCGCGTGCTGTTCGTCGACGACGACACAGGCGCGACCGAGCTGGTCATGGACCCCGGCGACCCCCGCACCCTCTTCGCGGCCACCTATCAGCGGCGGCGGCGGGCGTGGGGGTTCAACGGCGGCGGGCCCGGCAGCGGGATCTACCGCACCACCGACGGCGGCGACAGCTGGACCGAGCTGACCGAGGGGCTGCCGGAGGGCGACAAGGGCCGGATCGGGCTGGACATCTACCGGCGCGACGGCAATGTCGTCTTCGCGCTGGTCGAGGCGGACGCCCGCGTGCCGGGCCAGGGTTTCGGCGGCGGGGCCGGCGCCGACGTGCAGAACGGCGTCTACCGCTCCACCGACCGCGGCGAGACCTGGGAGCAGATCAGCACCACCAACAACCGCCCCATGTACTACAGCCAGATCCGCGTCGACCCCAACGACCCCGAGCGGCTCTATCTGGGCGGCGCCAACCTCTACCGCTCTTCGGACGGCGGGCGGAGCTTCACCCCCGATGCCGCGGCCGAGGTCCACCTCGACCACCATGCGCTCTGGATCAATCCCGCCGATTCCGACCACCTGATCCTGGCTGGCGACGGCGGCGTCTCCATCAGCTGGGACCGCTCCGACAACTGGGTTCAGCTCCGCAATCTGCCTCTCGGCCAGTTCTACGAGATCGGCGTCGACATGCGCGATCCGTATCACGTCTGCGGCGGCCTGCAGGACAACGGCTCGTGGTGCGCGCCCTCGAACACCCTTTCCAACCAGGGGATCCGCACGCGCGACTGGTACAATGTGGGCTCGGGCGACGGCTTCTTCACCGTCATGCACCCCACGAACCCGGAACTGATGTTTGCGGAGTCTCAGGGGGGTAACCTGATGCGCGTCCATCTCCCCACGGGAGAGCGCTCACGCATCCGCCCCCTGCCCCGCCCGTCAGGAGAGGATGAGGAGCGCAGTCTGCGCTGGAACTGGGACACGCCCATGCTCCTTTCGGCGCACGACGACGAAGTCGTGTATGCGGGCTCGAACATCCTCTTCCGCTCGCCGGACCTGGGCCAGAGCTGGGAGGAGATCAGCGGCGACCTGACGCATGCGATCGACCGCGACACGCTGGAGCTGATGGGCGTCGCGGGCGGCGAGCCCCAGATGTCGCGCAACGACGGCCAGTCCAACTACGGCAACCTGACCGCGATCGCCGAGTCGCCGCTGGACGCGGCCGTCCTCTACACAGGGAGCGACGACGGGCGGCTGCACGTCACGCGCGACGGCGGCGGCAGCTGGACCGAAATCACGGGGAATGTGCCAGGGCTGCCGCCCTACACCTACGTGACGCGCATCGTCGCGTCTCTGGGCACGGCAGGCGAGGTCTTCGCGGCCTTCGATGGGCACCGCAGCGACGACTTCGAGCCGTACGTGTACGCCAGCACCGACTTCGGCGAGAGCTGGACGCGGATCACCGACGGGCTGCCCGCCACCTCCATGAACGCGCTCGCGCAGCACCCCCGCGCCCACAACCTCCTCTTCGCGGGGAGCGAGGTTGGCGTGCACTTTTCCATCGACCGGGGCGCGAGCTGGCACGATCTCGGGAACGGCCTCCCCACCGTGCCCGTCGACGATATCGTCGTGCATCCGCGCGACAACGACCTCGTGATCGGCACGCACGGGCTCGGCATCTGGATCATGGACGACATCGCGCCGCTCGAGCATCTGAGCGCCGATGTCATGGCCGCGGCCGCCCACCTCTACCCGGTGCGACGTGCCACGTCCTTCAACCTGTACACCCCGCAGGGCTGGACCCCCGGCATCTACGAGGCCCCCAACCCACCCGCCGGCGCCCGCATCCGCTACCACCTCGGCGAGGCCACCGACAGCGTAAAGCTGACGATCACCGACAACGGCGGCGCGGTCCTGCGGGAGCTCGACGGCACCGGCGACGCCGGCCTCAACGAGGTGATCTGGGACCTGCGGCTCGCAGCCGACGGCGCGGACGGCGAGGCGATGGACCCGGGCCCGCGCGTCCTGCCCGGCGGCTACGCCGTGGCGCTTACTGCGGGCGACGCCACGATGGACACGCTCTTCGTGGTGCGCCTCGATCCGCGCGTGCAGATCTCGCGCAGCGACCTGATGGCGCGGCACGCGGCGATGATGGACTCCTACCGCCTGTCCGGCGCGGTGAGCGACGCGCGGGAGCGGATGGGCGAGATGCGCGACCAGCTGGGCCAGATCGACGAGCACGTCGCGGCCGCCGCTGACGCACCCAGGGACCTCACCGAAGCGATCGACGCCTTCCGCGATGACCTGGAAGCGCTGCAGGACGACATCGGCGGCGGGGGCGGCTTCGGTGGGGGCGGCAGCGGTCCCGCGGCAGGCGCCTCCGTGTGGGGAACGATCGAGCGCGCAACCCATCCCCCCACCGCCGACCAGCTCTGGCAGATCGACCGTTCGTGGGAGAAGCTGCCCGCCGTGATCGAGCGGCTGAACGAACTGCTCACGGAGCGGCTCCCCGCACTCAACGCCAAGGTGTACGCGGAGGGGCTGCGGCCGAAGGCGGGCGAGGCGGTGATGATGCCGAGACGGGAGGGGTGAGCGGAGAGGTGCGATGACGCAGGCGGCTCCCACCCCCACCCGCAAGGTCAACCACGGCGCCCTGGCCGCCGGTCTCGCCGCCGGCATAGCCTTCGGCCTCCTCGCCACCGCTACCGGCAGCCCGGCTCTGACCTCGCTGGCCACCGGGGTCCGCCCCCTCGGCACGCTCTTCGTCAACGCCATCCAGATGGTCGTCATCCCGCTGGTGGTGTGCGTCATTTTCACCGGCATCGCGCGCCTCGGCGATCTGCGCAAGGCAGGACGGCTGGGCGGATCATCGATCCTCTTCTTCTGGCTGACCACCGTCCCCGCGATCCTCATCGGCATGGGCCTGATGGTGTTCGCGCTCCGCTTCAGCCCCGAAGTCGCCGCCCCGGCCGTTGAGGACACCGCCGTCCGGGAGTTCCCCGGGCTGCTCGAGTTCCTCGTCACACTCGTCCCCCGCAACCCCTTCCAGGCGGCGGCCGACGGCGCGCTGCTGCCGCTGATCGTCTTCGCCGCCATCTTCGCCGCCGCCGCGGGCACCCTCCCGGCCGAACGCCGCGCGAGCCTCCTCGACCTGGCCGACACGGTCACCGAGACCCTCATCACCATCGTCTACTGGATCCTGTGGATCGGGCCCATCGGGCTCTTCGGGCTCACCGCGCCCGTCACCGCCGAACTCGGCTGGTCGCTTCTGGCCAGCCTCGGCGTCTTCATCCTCACCGTGATCGTCGGCCTCTTCGCATTCATCGGGATCGTCTACATCCCCGCCGCGCGATTCCTGGGCGGCCTTCCGCTCCGCACCTACCTGCGCGGCACCGCCGGCTCCTGCACCGTCGGCTTCAGCGCCACCAGCTCCGTCGCCACCTTCCCCGTCATGCTCGCCGACGCGGAGGCCCGGCTCGGCGTCTCCCCGACCACCGCGCGCCTGGTTCTGCCGCTCGCCGCATCGCTCAACCGCGCCGGCAGCGCGCTCTTCCAGGGCGCCGCGGTCGTCTTTCTCGCCTCGCTCTACGACGTCCCCCTGCCCGCCGCAGCGATGGCAGCCGCCGTATTCGCCACCTTCCTCGCCTCGATGACCGTCGCCCCCGTCCCGAGTGCGAGCATCGTGTCGCTCGTCCCGACGCTGGCCACGGTCGGCGTTCCGCAGGCGGGTCTCGCGATCCTCCTCGGAGTGGACCGGATCCCCGACATGTTCCGAAGCGCCACGAATGTGCTCGGCCACATGACGGCTGCCTCGGTGGTGGATCGACTGAGCGCGAGGAAGGCCCCTCGGCAACCCTGACCCGGCCGGCGCATCCGAGGTCCCCTTCAAGTGGGTGCCCGCCCAGGGACCTCCTGTGGGTCACGCGCTCCGCTCGCCGAGACCCGTGAAATCGGCCGCCGGACCCGCAAGGGCTGACGATGACCGCCCGCCGCCGTTGACGGTGAGGGTACGCTCGGGGCCTACCGGTGTTATCGTCGTCACGGAACGTGTTCACCCCCATCGCCCCTACCAAGTGTCCTGTCCCGGAATTTCCTCGGCTAATTCGAGCACCGATGCGTCCGCGCCAAACCGCTGTGCTCGCCGAATCGACTGTAATGTTTACATTACACTATGTCATGTTATCTTTACATTCTTACCTTCGGGGCTCCGCTCTGCGTTGCTCTTCGGACCAATAGCGGTGCCATTCGCCTCTCAGGGCGCCTTGCCAGCCCGGCGCCTCGGCACTCTCGTTAGCACACGGATTTCCGGGACGGGACACTAGATGCAACGAGACACCCGTCAACGCCGGGCCATCCGCCGCGTGTTCCTGAACGCCGGGCGCCCTCTCACGTGTGAGGAGGTCCTCCGGTACGGCCAACGAATCGTGCCGTCACTCGGAGTGGCGACCGTCTACCGGAACGTGAAGATCCTGGCTGGCGAAGGGTGGCTGTCGGAAGTCGAGCTCCCGGGCGGTGGTCTGCGGTACGAGTTGGCCGACCGTCCGCATCATCACCACTTCCTGTGCCACTCCTGCGATCAGGCGTTCGACGTCTATCAGTGCCCGGTCGAAGTCGAGGCGCTGGCGCCCGACGGCTTCGAGGTTGACGGCCACGAGCTGATCCTCTTCGGTCGCTGCGCGGCGTGTACCTGACGGCCTGACGACCCGGACGCTTCTCCACAGCCGCCTGGTGACCACTGTCGCCAGAGGGCCGTGGGCTACTCCCCCTTGTTCGTTATCAATAATACGCTATCATTACGGTCCAGGCACGCGCCTGCTCTTTCCAGCTCCTGTCGGGAGCGTGACACCATCGGCTGCACGCAGAAGAGCGGATGCAAACAAACCGGAGTCTTGATGACCCGCCGGGTTGACCCGGCACGGATACGGGGGCGCATGCGCTCGCTCACCGGAATCGCTGCCGCCCTCTCGCTTCTGTTCGTCTCTGTCGTGGAGGCCTCCCATTCGCACGAAGACGAGGCCGAGTCCGCTGCAGAGTGTTCCGTATGCCAGGTGGGGAAGACGCCGAGTCACACGACCGGGTCGTATACGCCGGGTCTCACCTTCCCGAGCCTGTTTCGGGCTCCGGCCATCGCGGCACAAGGCCCGCGCCCCACGGCCCTTCACTTCTCCCCCCACCGGAGCCGCGCTCCCCCCCCTCTCGGTCTCTCTGTAGCGAGAAGTTCCCTTGGCCGACCCCCGGTCAGCCGAAGACTTGTCCACGGTGGCGCCGTTGACGGCGCCCAGCAGGAGACCAATCATGGTGTCAACCGGCAGTTCCATAACGATATCCACGCGCTTGCCCGTCCCCTTTTTCCTCCTCGGGATGATCCTCGCAGGCGTTCCGGCACCCTCCGCGGGCTCGACACCTGTCGAGCAGCAGGCCGCAGACACCATTGACTACGTAGCGGGGATCGTCCGGTCGGCAGACAGCGGGACGCCTCTCGCGGGCGCGGTGGTGGTGGTCGTCAGCACGGGCGGCAGCGCAGTTACGCACAGCGACGGGTCGTTCCGTATCGCCGTGCCGGATGCGGAGCGGTATCGGCTCCGGACCGATCGTCTGGGGTACGCGGTGGCTACCGTCGAGGTCGGACATGGGGAGCGGGCCACAGTCGACCTTGAGGTGGCTGCCATCCCCTTGCCGGATGTCGTCGTCACGGCGGTCCTGAGTCCCAAGGCAGCCAACGAGACGACTCGGCCTTCCTCCGTCTTCGCGCAGGAGAAGCTGCAGCGGCACCTGGCGGGAACCGTTGCGCAGACGGTTGCATCGGTTCCTGGGGTGGCCGTGACCAGCATGGGGCCGGGCACCTCCCAGCCGGTCATCCGCGGCCTGGGAGGAGACAGGATCCTCATGCTCGAAGACGGCCAGCGGGTGGGTGACGTCGTCAACAGCGGCGCGGACCACGCCACGGCGCTCGCCCCTTCCTCGGCCCGGCGGATCGACGTGATTCGGGGACCGAGCGCGATTCTCTACGGTAGCAGCGCACTCGGCGGGGTGATCAACGTAGTTCGGGACGAGGTGCCCCTCGCGGTGCCGTACCGCGCGACCGGCTTCACCTCGCTCCAGACGGAGACGGCGACTCGGGCCATCGGGGGGAGCGGCCAGTTGACGGTCGGGGTCACCGAGCACATCCCCCTTCGCGTCGAGGTATCGAGACACGGGGGGGGAGACTTGCGGACGCCCATCGGGACGCTTGCCGGAACCCAGACCGACACGTGGAGCGTGGCCGGCGGGTCATCGTGGGTGGACGACTGGGGCTACGCGGGCGGTTCGTTTCGCTTTTACTCGAACGACTACGGGATCCCCGGAGGATTCCTCGGCGGCCACACGAATCCGGTGCGCACGGAGCAGGAGAGAGCCGCAGGTCGATTTCGCAGCGTCATCCGGCCCGGGCGAGCCTTCGAGGCGATTGAACTCGATGCCGGCTACACGTGGTACCGACACAATGAGTGGGAACCCCCGAACATCCTGGGAACGCTCTTCGAGCGGCAGATCGCGAGCGGGGAGGCGCGGGCGCGGCACGCCGGGTGGGGGCCGTTCGCATCGGGCGCCGTCGGAGCGAGAGTCTCGTGGGAGCAATTCGGATTCGGTGGCGCGTTGTACTCCCCGAATACCCGGCGAAGGACGCAGGCCGCGTATGTCCTTGAGGAGATCCAGCTCGATCCGGTCCTGATCGAGGCCGGGCTCCGCTACGATCGGGTCAACCTGGAGCCAAACAGGGAAGAGATGTCCGACATCGGGCACATCCGCGCACGTTCCTTTGGCGCGGTCTCCGGATCTCTGGGCGCACTTCTGCGGTTGACGGGGCAGTTCACCGTGGGAGCAAGCGTGGGTCGTGCCTTTCGCACCCCGGATGTACACGAACTCTACTCGGAGGGGCCGCACCTCGCGGCCAATTCATTCGACGTTGGCAATCCCTCGCTCGAGACGGAAACGGGGCTCGGAATCGACGTGTTCGGGCGTATCACGGGGCAGCGCCTCAGCGCTGAGGTGACGTGGTTTCGCAATACGATCGCGGGCTACATCTTTCCGCAGGCGACCGGGAAGCTCAGCCGTATACTGCTCCCCATCTATCAGTACGTGGGCGAGGACGCACTTCTGACCGGTTTCGAGAGCCAGCTCGGGTGGTCGATGCCCGCCGGATTCACGCTTGAGGCCGCCGCGTCGTTCGTGCACGGCACGATCCGCGCCAACGACGAACCTCTCCCGTTCATGCCCCCGCTCCAGGGCCGCATCGCGATCGGCTATTCGCCGGTGGACTGGTTCGTGGAGGCCGAGGCCCGGATGGCGGGGAGCCAGGAACGGACCGGGCGGTTCGAGGAACCTACCGACGGATACGCGGTCCTTGGCCTTTCGGGCGGAGTGCGCCTCACCTTCGCCGGGCGCCTGCACGTCGTGACGCTCCACCTCGACAACATCGGCGATACGGAATACCGCAACCACCTCTCCCGCGTGAAGGAGATCATGCCCGAGGCCGCGAGGGGCGTGGGTGCTACCTACCGGGTCGTGTTCTAGAAAAGTGACCAGCTCGACGTTTTGCCGAGGCGGCAAGGGGCATGAAATGAAGACATGGAGCGAAACGGTTCGGGTGAGCCGATGACGAACGAAACCCGGACACTCGACGTTGCCATCGTCGGCGCCGGGGCTGCGGGTCTCGGCTTTGGCGTGACGTTACGCCACCTGGGAATCGAGAACTTTGGCATCCTCGACCGCGCCGCCGTCGGTGCCTCGTTCCTGCGTTGGCCCCGACAAACGCGCTTCATCACGCCGTCGTTCGCCAGCAACCAGTACGGCCTGCTGGACCTGAACGCCGTCTGTCTGGAAACCTCGCCGGCCTACTCGATCGGTATCGAGCACCCCACGGGGGCGGAGTACGCCGCTTATCTGCAGGGGGTGGCTGAGCATTTCGAATTGCCCATAGCGACCGGGGCCGACGTTCTCTCGATCACGAGGAAAGCGCAGCACCAGCCGTTTCGGCTGGAGACGAGTCGCGGCGAGATCCGTGCGCGGTTCGTGGTATGGGCGGGCGGCGAAATGCAGTATCCGCAGACCCGCGGCTTCCACGGCGCCGAGCTTTGCCTGCACTACTCCAAGGTGACCTCATGGGATGACCTTGCCGGCGGCGAAAGATGCATCATCGGCGGCGCCGAGAGCGGCGTCGACGCCGCCGTCGCGCTGGCCGCCGCCGGTCGGCAAGCCCTCGTCTTCGACCGTGAGGAGCCGTGGAATCGAAGAGGTTCGGACCCCAGCCAACTCCTGTCACCGTTTTCGCGGGCGCGTCTGCATTCGGCCGTTGAATCCGGCCGGGTGACGTTGTGCGGCGGCTGTGCCGTTACCGGCGTTCGCCGCAACGGCAACGGCTATCAGTTGGCGTTCGAGGACGGCGAGGTCATGGACTGCGCCGAGAAGCCGATCCTGGCCACCGGATTCGTCGGTTCGGCAAGCCTCGTTCGCTCGTTGTTCGATTGGCGACATGAGAACTTTCCGTTGCTGACGGAAAACGACGAGTCCACCGTGACGAGAGGGCTCTTCCTGGTCGGCCCGCAGGTGCGTCAGGGCAACCTCATCTTCTGCTTCATCTACAAGTTCCGCCAACGCTTCGCCGTGGTAGCCAACCAGATCGCCCGCCGCCTGCACGTGAGCACGGAGCCGCTGAAGTGGTACCGCCGCCACGGGATGTACCTCGACGATCTGTCGTGCTGCGAAGATGCCTGCGCTTGTTGAATAGGTCTGCGTCCCCCCTTGGCAGCCCGTGGCAATACCCCGCGTCAGCGCCGAGAGCGGTGAAGCGCTCGCCTGACAAGGAGCGAGGAGGGAGAATAGCAGCGCTATTTGACCGAGGAGCAACGCAGAGCGCAGCGTTTCAGGCGTGATGCAGCGCCGCTCGAGCGCAGTGGGGTTTTTGCCACGGGCTGCCCGGCCTTTCTGGGCGCTGCTGCTGTTGTTGGCGCCCGTCTGGGTCGCGGTTGACACCGCCAACCGTCTCGCGGATCGAATCGACCCATGGGTTCGCGTCCGGACCGAGCCGCTGACCGAGTTGCTGACGAGTTGGCCGCAGCCGTTTGCAGAGATCCTTGTCGGCGACTACGGCTTTGTCACGATGGGGCCGCTGCTGCTGGTCTGGGCGACCGACGAGTGACGGCGCGGCTCCCGAGAGACAACTTCGTCACCTGCGGGACACGTTTCTTTCTCGAGGAGTGCGCTACGCTCGAGGGTAAGGTGGCGGTGTACCACGACATCGACGCGCGCATGTCGGGTACAGGGGGCGACAGGGCCGGACACTCCGGAGCATGTCAGCAGGGCTGCCGTCTGTCACCACTCGTAGGGCGTAATCGAGGTGCCGGCCATCAAGAAGGACACCGACCCGTACAGGTTCGTCGTCTCCTCCACGGTCAGGGTGCCGTGGATCCAGACGGGTTCCCAGAAGGAGACCGGCACGCGCTGACCCTTCTCCATCCTGACGAAGACCAGTTGGTTGGGAGGCGGGGGCGGGGTGTGCACGCAGGCCCCGACGTACGGGACCAGGAGGAACTCCGAGACCTCGCCAGCCCAGTCTTCCAGGGGGACCATGTATCCGGGCACCCTCACCCCTCGCCCCACCACCGACTCGAGTTCCCCGGACATCTCGCCCGTGCGGTAATCCAGGGTGGCCAGCAGATGCCAACCCACCTCGGTGGAGTCCCGCGGGACACTGGCCGCGCGGGTCCTCGCCCCATCGCTCGGATCAGCCAGAACGGAGCGGGGGCCCGACGTGAGCGTAAGCCAGCCGCCCACGATGACCAGGGCGATTGGGATGGGAGTGTACGGAATCCGAAATCGGCGGCGCGGTCTTGGCATTTGGCGGGATTCTCGCCCTTCGGGGAACCAAGCAATGATAACGAGAATGAACTATCATTCATGTACCAGTGCGCACGCAACCCCCACCGGTTCCCCTCACGATGACCTGTCCAACACTCGATCGACCCCAGGTCCGCGCCCCTTTCGTCGGGTGGACCATCCCGTGTCTCCTGCTGTTCGTCGCATGCGGCGATTCATCCTCCTCGCGTCCTGGTCCTCCCCTGGTCGAGGGCGAACGGCTGGGGACGGCCGGGGCCCACGAACACGGTATCGCTCGACTGGGCGTGGCCGTGGATGGCGTCCGCGTCACCATCGACCTGGAACTCCCCGCGGAATCCGTGTTCGGCTTCGAGCACGCCCCCCGCTCGGAGGAGGAGCGGGCCACTGCAGCGGAGGCCCTCGACAGACTCCGAACCGGTGGCGCGCGTCTCATCGCCTTTCCGGACGGGGCGGCCTGTGTGCTGGATTCGGCTGAGGTGCAGGCGCCGGAAGGCGTAGAAGGTGATCATGCCCACGACGACGAGCATGCCCACGACGACGAGCATTCTCACGAGGACGAGCATTCTCACGACGACGAGGGCATCGTACACGAAGACGTACGCCTCCTCGCCTCCCTCACCTGCTCCCGTGAGCCCATCGGACCGGCGAGCCTGCGGTTCGCGGACCTCCTGCCCGACGTGGTGCAGGTGGACCTGACGGTGTTCACGGCGGCAGGCGAGGCGGCCGGCCGCGTTGTGCCCGACGCGTCGTTCCGGTTCTGAGCCGGAGAGCCGGGCCTTCGTCGCCCGGCCGATGCACGGTCGCGAGACCCCCTCCCGGGCCGCCTCCCACGCACCTTGCTCGCACCTGGGCCCGGCCCCAATCTGAAAGCCGGATCCCACGCCCAGCACGAGCACTCCCGGGAGGACTCCATGCGCTTCTCCGCCCCCTCCGTCACCACCTCATTCGCCGCCGCCCTGGCGCTCGCCCTCACCTCCCCCCTCACCGCCCAGGACGACGCCTCCGACGACTGGGACGTGACCCTCGCCCGCGGCGAGACCCGCGAGATCGACTTCACGACCGAGGAAGGGACGTGGATGTCGATGGACATCTCGCCGGACGGCCGCTGGGTCGCCTTCGATCTTGTCGGCCATATTTACCGGATTTTGGCGGACAACGGGGGTGAAGCTGAGCTTTTGACCGGCGGAACGGGCGTCGCGACGAACTATCACCCCCGCTATTCGCCGGACGGGTCGACGATCGCCTTCATCAGCGACCGGGAGGGGCAGAACAACCTCTGGCTGATGGACGCCGACGGGTCCAATGCGCGCATCGTCTTCACGGACATGGCGACGCGCGCGGTCGAGCCGGCCTGGTCGGCCGACGGCGACTACATCTTCGTCAAGCTGCAGGATGTCGCGGCGGGACGGGGGCAGACCGGACGCAGCGGGATCTGGATGTACCACGTGGACGGGGGCGACGGAATCCAGGTCGTCGGCGACCAGCCGCAGGCCGCATGGCCCTCGCCGTCGGACGACGGGCGCTACCTGTACTTCCACGTCTACACGGGTCCGCCGGGGTTGCAGGGACGGGACGCCATCGCCGGGCACTGGCAGGTGCGCCGCAAGGACCTGCGCACCGGCGAGATCGTCAACATCACGGCCGGCACCGCCTCGCAGCAGGTGCGCGCCTCGAGCGGGGGCGCGTACGCTGCCGAGATCTCCCCCGACGGCCGCCACCTCGCCTTCGCCCGCCGCATCCCCGGCGGCACGATCTCGTACCGCGGCCACACCTTCGGCCCCCGCACCGCGCTCTGGATCCGCGACCTCGAGACGGGCAGCGAGCGCGTCGCCATGGACCCGATCACCATCGACAACACCGAGGGGATCAAGACGATGCGCATCCTGCCCGGCTACAGCTGGAGCGCCGACGGATCCAGCATCGTGATCACGCAGGGCGGCAAGATCCGCATGCTGGACGTCGCCAGCGGCGAGGTCGCCACCGTCCCCTTCTCGGCCCGGGTACAGCGCACCATCTCCGAGCTGACCCGCGCCGACTTCCGCATCGACGACGGTCCCTTCGAGGCGAAGATGCTGCGCTGGTACGCCGCCTCGCCCGACGCGTCGCGCATCGCCTTCCAGGCCGTGGGCCGGGTGTGGATCGCACCGGCGGACGGCGGCGCGCCCGCGCGACTGACCAGCGGCGACGGTCCGCACGAGTTCTCGCCGTCGTGGTCGCCCGACGGGCAGTGGATCGCCTACACCACCTGGGCCGGCGGCGAAGGCGGCCACGTGTGGAAAATCCCGGCCACCGGCGGCGCCCCCCAGCAACTCACCACCTCACCGTCCGAGTACGCCCACCCGGTATGGTCGCCGGACGGCTCCGAGATCGTCGTCACGCGCGGCAGCGGGGCGGCGGCACGCGCGCGTTCAGCCACCCAGAACCCCTATTGGGAGCTGTGGCGGGTCCCGGCCGCGGGCGGCTCGCAGGAGCGCATCATGACGATTCCGACCGGCGGCCCCGGCGGACTGCTGAGCAACCGGCAGCAGATCACGCGGGTATCCTTCGGCCCGGACGGCCGCATCCACTTCCCGGCGGGTCACGCCTCGGGCGACGGGCCGGGCGCCGTCGGCCTGATGTCGGTCCGCGGGGACGGATCCGACATGCAGGTGCACGCGACCATTCCCTTCGGCGACGAGTTCGTGGTGTCCCCCGGCGGCAACCGCGTCGCGTTCCAGGAGGGTGACAACGTCTTCTGGGCGCCGCTGCCCCCGGGCGGAACGGGCGGCGACCCCGTCGCGCTCAGAAAACGCGGCGCCCCGGTGCCGGTCACGCAACTCACCACCGAGGGCGGCCTCTATCCGCGCTGGCTCGACAACGACCGCCTCGAATTCGGCAGCGGCCAGAGCTTCTTCATCCACGACGCGAGCACCGGCGAGACCGACACCACGACCATCCGCCTCAGCGTCGACCGCGTCATCCCCGAAGGCACGCTCGCGCTCACCAACGCCCGCATCGTCACCCTCGACGACCGCGCGGTCCACGAGAACGCCACCCTGCTCATTGACGGCAGCCGCATCGCCTGCGTGGGCGACTGCGACACCTCCGGCGCCGACCGCACCATGGACATGACCGGCAAGACCATCGTGCCCGGCTTCATCGACATGCACGCCCACCACTACCGCGAGCACAAGGGCCTGATCCCGAAGCGCGACTTCGAGTCGGCCATCTACCTCGCCTACGGCGTGACCGCCAACCTCGACAACTCGATGTGGTCGCAGAACGTCTTCGCCAGCGCCGAGATGATCCGGGGCGGCGCCGTCGTGGGCCCGCGCACGTACTCGACGGGCGATCCCATGTATCGCGGCGACGCGGGCCGCCAGAACGATATCTCCAGCTACGAGGTCGCCGAGCAGAACATCAACCGCCTCGCCTCGTGGGGCGCCACCGCGCTCAAGCAGTACCTGCAGCCGCGCCGCGACCAGCGCCAGTGGATCTCGGACATCGCCCGCCGGAAGAACCTCATGGTCACGTCGGAGAACAACGATATCCCCTACACGCTCGGCATGATGATGGACGGGCAGACCGGCTTCGAGCACCCCATGACCTACCTGCCGATGTATCGGGACCTCAGCACCTTCCTGGGACAGGCCGAGTCGACCTACTCACCCACCTTCGTCGTGGGCGGCATCGGTCCCTGGAACGAGGAGTACTTCTTCGCCGAGACCGAGGTCTGGCTCGATCCGAAGCAGCGCGACTGGCTGCCGTGGCGCCAGGTCATCCCGCACATGCGCCGCCGCTGGGAGCGCCCCGACACCGACTACAGCTACCCTCTCATCGCACTCGGCATGATGGACGTCATCGAGACCGGCGGCTGGGGTGCGATCGGCTCGCACGGACAGGCCCACGGCATCGCGTCGCACTGGGAGATCTGGATGGTCGAGGCGGCCGCCGGGCCCATGGCGGCGCTCGAGGTGGCGAGCCTCCACGGGGCGGTCTTCCTCGGCGCGCAGGAGGACATCGGCTCGATCGAGGTCGGCAAGCTCGCGGACATCCTGGTGCTGAACTCGAACCCGCTCGACAACATCCGCAACACGACCGACATCATGTACGTGGTGCAGGGCGGCATCGTGCGCGACGGCGCGACCCTCGACGAGGTCTGGCCGAACGCAGTGCCCTACGGCGAGCACTGGTGGGTGGACCCGAGCTCGTGGCTGATGGACAACCGCCCGGTGGACTACTGGGACAGGAGGTAGTAGCGGGGCCTCGAGCAGGCGCTCAGCCCTCCAGCCGGTTGTACCTGCGAAGCACCTCCCGCAACCGGTCGTGCGGGAGCGCGTGCACGGTCACATCGTTCGCGCCGGTCATGGTCTCGGCCGCGACGAGCGCGTTGATGATCGCCTCCTCGGTCGCCTCGACGGTGGCCGCGAAGAGCGGGTTGAGGCGCCCGTTGGCGAGCACCCGCGCGTCCGCGGCGGCGGCCCGCTCGGAGGCCGCCTCCCGGTTTGCCGTCGAGAAGGCGACGAAGATGTCGCCGGAGCCGTTCGAGGAGGTACTCCCGTTGCGGGCGAGCCCCAGCGAGACCCGGCGGGCCATTCGTTCCAGCTGATGGGTCAGAACGGGTGCATCTGTCGCGACGACGACGATGATGGAACCGTCACGGTCGGCCTCCCCCTCCACCCCCTCGAGCTGCGCCCCGCCCGGCCGCTCCGGCATGAGATCGGCGATCTCGCGGCCCACCGGCACGCCCGCCACCCGGAACGGCACCCGGCCGCCGTAATTGCACTGCACCAGCACGCCCACCGTGTAGTCCTCGCCCGCGACGTCCACCACGCGCGACGACGTCCCGATCCCGCCCTTGAAGCGGTGGCAGATCATGCCCGTGCCGCCGCCCACATTCCCCTCCGCCACCGACCCCCCGCGCGCCCCGTCCATCGCCGCCATCGCGTCGGCCTCGGTCACGTGCTGCCCGCGGATGTCGTTCAGCGTCCCGTCCCACGTCTCCCCGACCACCGGCAGCGCGGCCAGCCACGCGCCCCCACCCCGCTCGATCCCCCGCGCCACCCCCCACCGGATCACCGCGTGGTGCACCACCCCCACACTGAGCGTGTTTGTGATCATCACCGGCCCCTCCATGATCCCCGAATCGCGCACCCACGTCGTGCCGGTCATCTCGCCGTCGCCGTTCAGCGTGAACCAGGCCGCGTAGACCGGATCCGGCACCTCGCGCCCGCGCGGCCACACCGCCGTGACCCCCGTCCGCACCGGCCCCTCGCCGATCACCAGCCGGCCAGACCCGCGAACCAGCGTCGCGTGCCCCACCTCCACGCCCGCCACGTCGGTGATCGCGTTCAGCGCACCCGGCGTCCCCTCGAACGGCACCCCGAGGTCGCGGGCGCGGGGCTGCTGCGCCGCACCGGGGATGAACGCGCCGAAGTGCACCATGGAGGCGACGACCGCCGGCATGATCGCCGACACTTGCCGCTGCGGGCGCGTCGGGCGGCCTGCCGGGCCAATCCGCGCAAGGATCGGGTTGCGGGACGGCAGACAGGAGTTGAAAATGCGACGTCGTGCAGTTTTTTTCATCGAGTTCACCTTGGGCTGGGGCCGGGGAGCGTGACATCGTGGGACCACTCTATGAGTAGAGGCGAAAAGGGCAGAGAGAAAGTCATGGTCGCGGCCGCGTTGACGGCCGCCCACTACCTGGATGCAGCCCTTGGGGCCGATGTGCCCAGGGAGGACATCGAGGGCGTCCTCGCCGGCATCGTGCGCCGACACGGCCTGACGGAGTATTGGGTCACCGATGAGCATGGCAACATCGTGTTCGGCTCTCACAAGACGGACTTCGTGTTCCCGGACGATCCGGATGCCGGCACCCAGGCAGCGATCTTCACCGCGCTCCTCCGGGGCGACAAGACCACCGTGATTCAGGAACCCCAGCCGCGCGAGGAGGACGGAGCGCCCTTCCAGTACGTGGGCGTGGCCGGGGTGGACCAGCCGAGGATCGTGCAGATCGGGCTCGCCCGGGCGGGAGGGCCATCGGCATGACGACCAGCAGTTGGGGCCGCAACCGGCAGGAGAGAGCGATGGTGGCAGCCGCGATGACGGCCGCGCACTATCTGGACGCCGCGCTCAAGGCCGGAGTGCCGCCAAAGCAGATCGAGACTGTGCTGGCCGGCATTGTGCGCCGATCCGGCATGTCCGAGTTCTGGATTACCGACGAAACCGGCCGCATCGTCCTGGGCTCGGAACCCATGGACTTCATGTTTCCGAGCGACCCCGGCGGCGACAGCCAGGGAGCGCCCTTCGCGGCACTCCTGCGGGGAGCCACGGACGTGGTGATCCAGGACCCGCAGCCCCGCGAGCTCGACGGCAGGGTCTTCCAGTATGTGGGGGTCGCGGGCATAGACCAGCCGCGGATCATACAGGTCGGGGTGGCCGACGGGACTCTTTGACGTCCTACACCACCAAACCGCGCATCGCAATGGTGCCCGAGGGCCCCAGGGCTTCGACGACCGTTGATCCCGGCCCGCCCCGCCCCGGCCGCCCCGATTCCGGCCGTCCCACCAGCGTGATCGGCTCATCGGCGAACAGCGGCGCCAGCGCTCGATAGCGGAAGCTGGCCGGGGACGCGCCGCCATGCCTGCGGGCCGCGTCGAGTAGCAGCAGCGCGGTGAGGGGGCCGTGGACGAGCAGGCCCGGGTAGCCCTCGCTCTCGGTCGCGTAGGGATGGTCGTAGTGAATGCGATGGCCGTTGTAGGTCAGTGCCGAGAACTGGAAGAGGGTAACGGGGGTGGGGGTGAAGGTTCGCGTCCAGTCCGCGGCGGGGTTGGCGGCGTGGTCGGCGGGTTGCGGGTCCGGCCGCGGGATGGACTGCGCGTGGCCGCGCACGTCCCGGGGTTGCCGCGCCTCCCGGTACACGATCACCTGCTCCTCCTCCACGCACGCGCGGTCGCCCTGATGCAACGCGTGGCCCACCGTGACGAACACCAGCCGGCCGCTCTTCCCCCGCTTCTCCTTCACCTCGCGGATCTCCGATCTCAACTCCGCCGGCTCGCCGATGCGCACCGGTGAGCGCGCGCGGAGCTCCCCTCCCGCCCACATGCGCCGCGGCAAGCCCACATCGGGCATGAACGCGCCGCGGCGTTCGTGTCCGTCGGGGCCGAGGTGCGAGGCGCGGACGGGCTGCCTGAAGTAGAGCCAGTGCCACCCCAGCGGGAGCGGGTCTCCGTCGCGAATGCTGTCCGGATCGCCGTCCAGGAGCGCCCGCATGGCCTGCGCCGGCCAGGGCGGGAGCAGATCGGTGCGCCGGCGCTGACCGTCCGGCGGCGGGGCGGCCTTCATGCGCCCCCGTCCCCCGCCCGTTCGAGTATGCGGCGGGCCGCTTCGACTACCGGCCGGTCCACCATCCGGCCCTTCACGGCCACCGCGGCCCCACCCGCGGCGCGGTCCGCCTCTACGATGCTGCGGGCGCGCCGCACGTCGTCGCGCGAAGGGGTGAACACCTCGTGGATCGCCGGGATCTGCGCGGGGTGGATCGCGACCTTGCCGGCGAACCCCAGCCGGCGGGCCTTCACGGCCTCGGCGCGCACCGTGGCCATGTCGCGCAGCTCGCGGGAAGGCATGTCGATGGCGTCGACGCCGGCCAGCGCCGCCGCGTGCACGACGCGCGAACGGGCGTACAGCAGCGGCTCCCAGCCCGGCTCCGCGCCCAGCTCCACCGAGAGGTCGAAGCCGCCGAAGACGAGCGCGGCGACGGTCGGGAGCGCTTTGGCGATGTGCGACGCGTTCTCAAGGCCGAGGGCGGTCTCGACGATGGGGATCAGCGGCACGTCCTCCCCCAGAAACGCCCGGGCGTTCCACACCCCGGCGTCGGTCGTCACCTTGGGGATCATGAAGGCGTCCGGCGGCGGGCAGTCGGCGAGGGTCGCGGCATCCTGCTGGCCCGCTCTGGAGCCCGGGTCGTTGACGCGCACGATGACCCGGGGCCGGCGCGCCTCCCCGCCACCGCTCGCGGGCGCCTCCGCCCACGCCTTCAGAAAGCGGCCCGCCGAGACCCGCGCACCCGCCCTGCGTCCGCGCGGCACCGCGTCCTCGAGGTCGATGCAGATCGCATCGGCGCCGGCCGCGACGGCCTTTTCGAAGCGCTCGGGGCGGTCGCCCGGTACGAAGAGGATGGAGCGGCAAGGGGGAAACCGGTCGCTCATCGTCCGGGCTCGTTCATCCTCGAGCTGCGCGCCGGGTTCATGTGCTTCGCATCCTCATTGGTCGACGGCGCCTCCCGATTTCAAAACGACCGCGGCATCCCCAGCACGTGCGTCGCAACATGGCTGAGGACGAGGTTGTTGGCCACCGGCGCCACCATGTACAGCCGCGCCTCGCGGAACTTGCGCTCGATCCCGTACTCCGACGCCATCCCCCAGCCGCCGAAGGTGTCCATGGCCACGTTCGCGGCCTTCCACGCGGCGCGCGACGCCAGGTACTTGGCCATGTTGGGGCCGTCGCCCCGGGTCTCGCCGCCGTCGAAGGCGCGCGCCGCCTCGTCCCTGACCGCCGCCGCCGCGCGGATGTCCATGTAGGCGTCCGCGATCGGGAACTGGACGCCCTGGTTCTCGCCGATGGGGCGTCCGAAGACCTTGCGGGCGCTCGCGTAGTCAGCCGCCCGCCCGACGAAGTACAGCCCGTCGCCGATCGACTCCGACGCCAGCAGGATCCGCTCGGCGTTCATCCCCGACATGATGTAGCGGAAGCCCCTGCCCTCTTCCCCGATCCGGTTCTCAGCCGGCACTTCGAGCCCGTCGAAGAAGACCTCGCAGCTCTCGTGATTGATCATCGTGTCGATCGGGTTCACCCGGATCGCGTCGCGCGCCTCGCGCAGGTCGACGATGAAGACCGACAGCCCTCCGGTGCGCTTCTCGACCTCGGAGCGCGGGGTGGTGCGAGCCAGCAGGATCATCAGGTCCGACTGGAGCACCCGCGAGATGAAGACCTTCTGCCCCCGGACGACGTAGCGGTCGCCCTGCCGCTCGGCGTAGGTGCGGATGCGGGTCGTGTCGGAGCCGGCGTCGGGCTCGGTCACGGCGAAGGCCTGAAGCCGCAGTTCGCCCGTCGCGATCCCGGGCAGGTAGCGCTGTTTCTGCTCTTCCGACCCGTGCCGCAGCAGCGTGCCCATCGTGTACATCTGGGCGTGGCAGGCACCGGAGTTGGCGCCCGAGCGGTTGATCTCCTCGAGGATCACGCATGCCTCCCGCACGCCGAGCCCCATCCCGCCGTACTCCTCGGGGATCAGGCAGGCCAGGTAGCCCGCGTCGGTCAGCGCGTCGACGAACTCGCGGGGGTACGCGCGCGCATCGTCCGCGGCCTGCCAGTAGTCGTTGCCGAAGTCGGCGCAGAGGGCCCGGACGGCACCTCGGAGGTCGTCGTGGAAGGGGTCGCTCAATGTGCCGCGGCCGCTCAGTGCCCCATCGAGTGCATGTCGCGGCCGCCCATCACGTGCTTGATCACGCGGCCGCCCTGCATCACGAACCGCACGTCCCTCGTCACCTCGATGTCGTCGAGCGGGTTGCCCGGCACGGCGATGATGTCGGCCAGCATGCCCTCGGCCAGGCGGCCCCGGTCGGGCGTGTCGAGCAGGTCGGCGGCGTGGATCGTCGCGGTGCGGAGCGCGTCCAGCTCGCTCATCCCCATCTGCACGTAGATCCCGAACTCGCCCGCGTTGTCGCCGTGCGGGAAGACGCCCGCGTCGGTGCCGAAGGCGATCGGAACGCCGCGGTCGATCGCGCTCTGCAGGCTGACCCGCATGACCGGCAGGATCTGTTCGGCCTTGCTCCGCACCAGCGGCGGCAGCGCGTCCATGTCGATCACGTCGGCGAGGTACGTGGTCGGCACCAGGTACGTCCCCTTCTCGACCATGAGGTCGATGATCTCGTCGGTCAGGATCGACCCGTGCTCGATCGAGGCCACCCCGGCCTGCACCGCCGCCAGGATCCCCTCGGCGCCGTGCGCGTGGGCGGCGACCTTGATCCCGTGCCGCGCGGCCTCGTCCACCATGGCCGTGAGCTCCTCCAGCGAGTACTGCTGCGCGCCTACCGGCCCCTCCATCGACAGCACGCCCGCCGTCGCGCACGTCTTGATCACCTTCGCCCCGTGCTTGATCTGGTAGCGCACCGCCTCGACGACCTCCCAGGGCCCGTCCGCGACGCCCTCCTCCGGCCCGCCCTCCAGGATCCCCGGCGCGAACCCCGTCACGTCGCAGTGGCCGCCGGTGATCCCGAGCGAGTTGCGCGACGGCACGACCCGGGGCCCGACGATGTCGCCGCGCTCGACCGCATGGCCCAGCTCGACCGTCACATCGCCGCCGTAGTCCCGCACGGTGGTGAAGCCCGCACGCACTGTGCGCCCGCCGTACAGCACCGCGTTGTAGGCCGCGTGCGCCTCGGTCATCGTGACCGCCGCGGTGAACGACGCCGCGCTGATCTCCATGCCCAGGTGCGTGTGCGCGTCGATGAAGCCGGGCAGCAGCGTCACGTCGCCCAGGTCCATGTCGTGCATCGAGTCGGGGACGTCGTCCGGATTCACGGCCGTGATCACCCCGTCCTCGACCACGACCACCCCGCCGGTGTGCATCTCGCCCGTCTCGACATCCAGGAGGCGCGCGGCGCGCAGCACGGTGGGGCCGTCGTACATGCCATGGTGCATCTGCGCTGCGGCAGGGCTGGGTGGGGTGATGGCGGCGAGGGCCAGGATTGCGAAAGAAACTCCGGAATATCTCATGGTTACCGTGCGGCTGCGGGGTTGACTGGTGTCACGGCGGAAAGCAGAATTGACCCGATTCGGGGATGGCACGCAAGCGTGATTCCCGAAGAATGCCGGGCCGTCGATATCGGAGCTGAAAGGACGGGTCCACAGATGAGCAGCAGGCGGGCTTTTGCGTTGAGCGTGGTCGCGGGCACCATAGTGGGCTGCGTGATCGGATTCGGGCTTGCGAGCCCCGGTTTGATGGCTGCCTGCCAGCGAGCTTTCGACGGCCACTCTCCCCCGTGGAGGATGTATGTCAGCGAGGAATCCTGCGTCTCGCTGGTCGATCCCTACGTGGCGGAATCGAACACGCTTGAGCTGTCGACGCCTCCGAGCCTCCTCAGCGACCCCCGCGAGGCCGTGCGACTGCTGGGACCCGCGCTTCGGGCGCTTGACCCGGACATCGGGGGTGTGGCAACGGTGCGATTCCAACTGACCGGCGAGGGGAACGTTCGCGACCGGCGCATCGTCGAGGGGTCCGGGCACGAGGCTCTGGATGAGGCCATCGCAACAATCGCCGATGCCTTCGAGTTCTCCCCCGGGACTACTGTGTCGGGTGCCACCGAGGTGCCGATGGAGTACGTCGTCGGCTTCCAGTCGGAACGGCGGGCGCGGCTGCTCCGTTGGCTGTCCGCTATCGGCGACTGACGGATCCTGCGGGCGGCGCGCGGGGTCACAACTGCCCGGCGGCCGCTCAGCTTCCCTTCCCCTTCGCCACGTTCTCCGCGTACATCGACGACTTCTCCAGCACGGGGTTCCGGTTGTAGGCCTCGGACTGCCCCGGCGGGATGCTGAGGTACTCCCACTCGTCCCCGCTGAACGACTTCGCCAGCAGGACGATCTGCCCAACGTGGTACGCGAGATGGGCCAGCGAGCGCAGCAGCGCCTCGTCCACCCGGAACGGCACGCCGCGGATGGTGATCGGCGCCCCCAGATCGTCGTCCGTCAGCTCCGCCAGCGCGCCGAAGAGCACACCCCACCCGCGTTCCCACTTCCCGGCGACCTCCGCGGGCGACACATCGCGCAACTCGAACTCCGAGTCACGGTTGCGCCAGGACTTCTCGCCGTCCGTGGTGAGCAGGTCGGTGAACTTGGACTCCAGGTTGCCGGAGACATGCCAGACGATGATCGCGATCGAGTTGCCGTGGTTGCCACGCTCGTGCAGCTCACCGGGCCGCAACTGCTCCATCGCACGCTCGGCGAGCAGCCTGTAGCGGACGAATTCGGCTTCGACGAGCTGGAGTAGCGTGCGGTTCAAGTCACAAGGGCGGGTTTCAGGTTGCGGAATCATCTCGATACAAGGTACCGCGCGCCTGCTTCCCTGCCGCCCGCGTTTCGGCGACTGGTTCGGAGCCGACCACGACCGGATCGAAATCCTCGGCGATATCGTCTCCCCGATCGACGTCGAGTGGGAGGCGATGTCCGACCCCGACCGCGTGGCGAACCCGTGATCCTTCTCGATACCCATGTCCTGCTGTGGTCGAGAAGTGGTGCACCCCAAATCGGTCCCCGGTGCAGACGCTTGATTGAACGCGGACTTCGCGAAGGCAAGCTGGCCGTGTCCGCGTTTTCGTTCCGGGAACTGGCCCTGTTGAACCAGAAGGGGCGGATCCGGCTGCTGGAGGACGTCAGAGCGTGGCGAACCCGGCTTCTCCGGAACGGTCTCGTGGAGATTCCCGTGGACGGCGACATCGCCATCCGGGCAAACAACCTGGACGATTTCCATGCGGATCCCGCCGATCGCATCATCGTCTCGACGGCGCTGGGGGGTCACAGTCTGCTAACGGCCGACGAGCGTATCCTGAATTGGCGCGGCAACCTTCGTTGTGTCGACGCAAGGAGGTAGGTTGGCGGACCGCGTCTGAGCGGTTCATCGCGGTTATCCCAACTCGACCCGGGCGACCCCCTCGATCCGGTCGAAGCCGCGGTCGAAGGTGGCGATCGCGGTCACGTCCCGGTTGATCATGACCCCCGCGTGCACCGCGTCTCGCGCCGACAGGCCCGGAGTGGAGAGCAGGATCTTCTTCGCCAGGTCGGTGTCGGCCAGCGTGACCTCGAAGATCTCCGGGATGAGCGCCACGAAGAGGTCGTACACGCGATCCGCCAACTCGGGTCTGCCGAGCGCCGTGTAGCGGAAGAGGATCTCCTGAAGGACCTCGGTGCTCGTGCACAGGTCGAATTCCCGGTCGGCGGCGCGCTCCAGAAAGCGGGTCGCCGGCCCCTTGTTCGGGTGTTCCGCCCCGGCGACGTACATCGGGATGTTCGAATCGACGAAGACCCTCATGAGCGTCCCGCCTCGATCTCGCTGATCATGGCGCAGATGTCGGTGGTGGGGCCGTTCAGCTTCTCGAGTTCCGCCAGCGGATCCCGGATGGCGGGCCCGGCCTCGCGTTCCAGTTTCTCCCTGATCGCGCTGCGCACCCAGGCGCCCCTGGAGACCTGCGCTCGCTCCGCCACCCTGCGCAGACGGCGGTCCAGGCTGGTCGGAATCAGAACCTGCAGACGATAGGATGGCATGGATTCGCTCCTGGGGTGTGGGAGGCCGGCGTGCGTGACGGCGACAATCATACTCATATGAGTATATACTCACAATACGGCGTACAGCAGCCGTAATGCCCCCGACCTTGCCCTGCCGCCCCCCCCCCTTTGTGTAACATTTACACACACGCCAGGAAACGTTGGGAGGTAAGCATGGCTCGACAGGTCAACAGCATGACGGACGCATCGGCCCGCATGGATGCGCTTCGGGAACGGCTGCCCGCCATCGGAACCGACCGGCTCGTCCGGTGGATAAGGGAGGGCCGGGAGCGGCGGCGTGAACGTGGCCCCAGAAGACGCCGTTGAATCACAAGAGCCTGACGCACCCGTCCGTGCAGGATCGGATCGAGGCGATAAACAAGGCGTCCGTGCAATGTCAACAGGCTTCTGCCGTTCCAACGGGGTGATCGTACGATTCGCTGGCATAATGCCTGCGTATCAGCTACACTATGCTGTCGTAATTCGAACACGGAGGCACGGCACAGATGGGCGTACTCACCATCAGGAACGTGGACGACGAGATCATCGCCGCACTCAAGGCGCGCGCCAAGGCCAATCACCGCTCGCTGGAGGGCGAACTGCGCTACCTGCTGAGCCGTTATGCGGTCCCGCACACCAACCTCGGACTGGTGCGTGAGCGGGTTCGCGCCGCTTACGGCCCTGCTCCCGGGGCGCAGCACACCATGACCGACTCCCCTCTTGAGGCTACCGATTTACGTCCGGATGACGAGGCTGAACGCGTGGAATGGCTGGGCATGATGCGGGATGTCACCGAGATCACGGGGGACATCATCTCTCCCGTATCCGAGCTGTCCGACTGGAACGTGTACCGTTCCGACGCGGCATCCAGCGAAGAGGGCGACGAGGCGCCGTGAACCTGCTGCTCGACACGCACGTCTGGATATGGAGCGTAGGGAAACCGGATCGCATTTCGACCCGGACCCGCGAAGCCCTGTCGAAGCCGACAAACACCCTGGCGCTTTCCCCCGTGAGCGTCTGGGAGGCGGTTCTGCTGGCTGAAAAGGGCCGGGTGGAGCTTGCGCCCGATCCGTGGGGCTGGATCCGCATGGCCTTCGAGACCAAGCCGTTGAAGGAGATTCCCCTTACCCACGAGGTCGCCCTCCGCAGCCGCAGCGTCCGCCTTCCCCATGACGACCCGGCCGACCGCTTCATCGCGGCGACCGCCATGGTTCACGGTCTCACGCTGGTGACGGCGGACAGGTCGCTGCTCGAGTGTCCCGACATCAGGGTGCTGCCGGCCGCCTGACCCCTCTCGCACAGCGACACAGGGCCGATCCGGGGGGCTGGGGCCCCCTACCCCCCCGGATCCAGCACCGCGTCGATGCGCTCGATTGCGTCCGCGAAGTGCACCCGCGTGGCCCGGTGGTCAGTGCCGCCGGAGGCGGCCGCAAGCTCACCGCGCAGGGTCGTCAACTGGTCGCGCGCGAACGCTCCCACATCCGACTGCATCGCCTCTTCATCCTCCATCAGCTCCGACATCCGCCCCAGCCACGCCCGCTGCAGATTCCGCCGGTACGCATCCGTAGCCTGCCCCGACGAGACCTCCGACCACACCCCCGCGCGCAGATCGTCGAGCATCTCGCCCAGCGAATACGCGCGCGAGCCGTGGAACGCCTCCTGCTCCACCAGCCGCTTCATCCGATCCACGTTCAGCACCTGGTTCAGCGCCTGCGTCTGGCGCCCGCGCACCAGCTCGACCGCCCCACTCCCCTGGAACCGGTCCAGAATGTCCGCCTCCAGCAACCACTCCGGCGTCGCGAACACCTGCCGATTCAAGTATGCAAGCGCCCGAATCTGGCGGTCGCGCTCGACCATCGCATACGGCACCCCATCCTGCCCCTGCCGCTTCCGCGTCCGCACCACCCCGCCCAGGTTCGCCACCACGTGCCCCGTATACCGCCCCCACTGCCCGACGACATTGTTGTACAGCTCCTGCAGCTGCGAATAGTCCTCGCCGTCCTCGCGGCTCCAATCCGTCAGATTGTCGACGATCCGCTTCAGGTTCTCCACCCCATAGTCCGACGCCCGCATCGCGTCGTCCCCGATCGCCTCGGTCAGCGCCGACGGATCCGACCCCGTCGGGCTCGAGAACTGGTAGACGGGATCCTCCTGCATCTCGGCGACCATCGCGCGCAGGTCCTCGCGCTCGCCCAAGCGGTCCTTGCCGGGGAAGGGACGGTAGCCCCATTCGATCGCGAACTTGTCGTACGGCCCCACGAGCGGCATGTAGCAGGTATCGTCGCCGGGCTGCGCCACGTAGTTGAAGCGCGCGTAGTCCATGATCGACGGCGCCACGCCCATCTCGCACACGAACCGCGTGCGCAGGTCCTCGACCGAATACGCCGCCGACGCCTGCATGTTGTGCTGCAGCCCGATCGTGTGCCCCACCTCGTGCGCCGAAACGAAGCGGATCAGCTCGCCCATCACCTCATCGTCGAACCTGATCCCGCGCGCCTCCTCGTTCGCCGGCGCCGTCTGCACGAAGTACCAGTTGCGCAGCAGGTTCATCACGTTGTGATACCACTGGATGTCGCTCTCGAGGATCTCCCCGGTCCGCGGATCGTGCACATGCGGCCCCGACGCGTTCTGCACCGGCGACGCCAGGTACCGGATCACTGAATAGCGCGCATCCTCCGGGTTCCAGTCGGGATCGTCGGCCGGCGCGTCCGCCGCAATGATCGCATTGCTGAACCCCGCCTGCTCGAACGCCGGCTGCCAGTCCTCGACCCCCTGCTTCAGGTACGGCACCCACTTCGGCGGCGTCGCCGGATCGATGTAGTACACGATCGGCTTCACCGGATCCACCAGCTCCCCGCGCGCAAACGCCTCGGGATCGCTCGGCTCCAGCCGCCAGCGCGTCACAAAGCACCGGGTCACTGCGCGCTGCTCGTCGAGGCCGTAGTCGATCTGGCTGGTCGAGAAGAATCCGACGCGCTCGTCGCAGAGCCGCGGCTCCATCGGGTCGTCGGGCAGGAGCAGCATCGAATGGTGCATCTCCATCGTCAGCGTGTTGCTCTGCCCGTTCGAGGGGGCCTGGGTCGCGTCGTATGTGAGTATGCGCCTGACCTCTACGTTTGTGGGAAAGGCGCTCGCGCGCACCACGAAGGTCCGGTCGCCATCGACCCGCCGCACCCCGTACGCCTGCCGCCGCCCATTCTGCAGGCCCAGCAGCGTGATGTCGTCGGTGAACAGGTCGGTCACTTCCACGACCACGGCGGTCGAATCGTCGTTCATCACCTCCACGTCGAACGCCATGACGATCGGCTCGAAGTTCGAGTTCTGCACCGCCCCCGCGATCGCCGTCGTGTCGTCGGCCACGGCATCGTAGCTGACCAGCCGCAGCAGCACGCGGTCGCCGTCACGCTCCCACCGCACCGTCGACGTGTTGACCTTCGAGCCGCCGTACCCCA
The DNA here is from genome assembly GCA_022827345.1 of Gemmatimonadota bacterium. Classification (GTDB taxonomy): domain Bacteria; phylum Gemmatimonadota; class Gemmatimonadetes; order Longimicrobiales; family Gaopeijiaceae; genus Bin94. Next base: position 78,030 of record JAJDTB010000039.1, read on the forward strand.
CGCCCGCCGGAGTGCGCGCGACGCGGGTCAGCAGCAGCATCTCGCGCCCCATCATGTCGAGTGGGATCTCGTAGAAGAGGTCGCCGTCGATCATGTGCGTGTCGAAGAGGCCCTCGCTCGTCACGGCATCCTCGGTGATGACGTCGCTGTAGGACGTCGTCGTGTCCTCCTCCTCTTCCTCCTGTTCCTGGGGGAGGAGGGGGAAGGAGAGGGCGGAGACCCCGGACGGGGCGAGCAGGGCCGCGCCGAGGGCGAGCAGAAGTGCGAAGGGAACGGTGGAGTTGCGCATGGTGTCTTCCTGCCTGGGTGTGAGAAGTGGCTGGCTGGCAAGTTACCGGAGGGATTTCACGGGCACCAGCGGGGGACGCCGGAACCCGCTGGGGAGATCGTGAATCCGTTCACAAGACGCGCCAGGCACTCTGCGGGCGAGGGCCCGGCCAAGTGGACCGATCACGCCCCTTACTACGTCCATCAGCCGCTGACGACAAGGGCTCTGTCCGGTGGATCGGTCGCGCCCGAAGTCCGCCGGGCAATCCAGGATCACTCTCGACGCCCATTGACACGGCCATGCCCGGCGAGTCTGTACGACAATATCGGACATCAATACCCCTATTTCGGTAGGCGCGTTAGGTCGACACCTGCGTGTATCGTACGCCCCCAGGCAGGAAGTCGGGTCGCGCATCCGTGCACCCAGCGCCCCGGCCCTGACTGGCATCTACACGATAACCATCGACCCAGGCAACATCCTCCCGATGGGCCGGGCACGGGGCAGGCGCCGTCCCGCCCGGTCACCGGCTCACGGGAGCACAGGGGACCCAATGACACACCTCCGCCGATTCCAGCACGTCCTGCGCGCACTTCCGGTCGCAGCCTTCGCCCTCAGCCCGGGTCAGGCCAGCGGGCAGACCGCCCCGACGAACTTCGCGGCCGCAACTGACGCGAACGTGCACAATACGATCAACCTGTCGTGGACGGCGGAGGCCACGCAGACCTACAAGATCGAGTGGGTTGTTCAGACGGCCGCTGCGCATCCGGGCTGGTCGGGTGCGACGGAAATCGATGTGTCGGGCGCTGGCACCAGTACATACAAACACACGGGCCTTCAGTCGGCGCAGGTGTACTGGTATCGGATCAAGGCGTGCAGTGACGCCACGACCTGCACGGATTATCCGACGGCGACCACCGCAGGCGGTCTGGTAGCCAGAGCCAGTACGGGGACTGCACCGCGCCCGAGCAACTTTGCCGCAGCACCCAGGGCGGGATCGCATACGGAGATCACGCTGACGTGGACGGGCCTTGCCACGCAGGTCTACGAGGTCCAGTGGGTGGAGGGAGCTACGCTTGCATCATGGCCCTCGGCAAATGCTTCCAATGTCCTCGAGATTCCACAGGGCAGCGCGGCAGCCCACACGTATACGCATACCGGACGGAAACAGGGAACGAAATACTGGTACCGGATCAGGGTATGTGACCCCAGTCCCGTACGCTGTATTGATTGGAGTGCGCTTGACGCGGTCACCGGCAGCCACGTAGCCAGCGCCACCACCACCGTGCCGGCTGCCCCGACCGCCCCGACGGACTTCGCGGCCGCACGCGACGCGAACGTGCACAATACGATCAACCTGTCGTGGACGGCAGAGGCTACGCAGACCTACAGGATCGAGTGGGTCAACGCTTTCGGCAACGTGCAGCATCCGGGGTGGTCGGGCGCTACGGAAATCACCCTGGCCGCCGGTACGGATGGTTACAAGCATACGGGTCTCAGGTCAAACCACACGCACTGGTATCGGATCAAGGCGTGCAATGACGCCGGTACCTGTACGGACTATCCGACAGCAACCGCTGCCACCGACCCGCAGGTAGCAACGGCGCTGACCGGCAGCCCACCGAGTCCGACAGGCTTTGGCGCGGCACCGAAATCGGGATCGCACACCGAGATCGCGCTGACGTGGACGGGTCTTGCCACGCAGACCTACGAAATCCATTGGGTGGAGGGAGCTACGCTTACATCATGGCCGGAAGCAACGGCGGGGAAGGTCCTCCAGATTCCACAGGGCAGCGCGGCAGCCCACACGTACACGCATACCGGACTGAAACAGGGCACGAAGTACTGGTATCGGATCAGGGTATGTGATCCCGGCCATATAGGCTGTATGGGCTGGGCGGCGCTGAATGCGGTCACCGGCAACCACGTAGCCAGCGCTACCACCACCGCCCCGAACGTCCCGGCCGACCCGACGAACTTCGCAGCGGCGACAACGACGAATGCCACGCACAGCACGATCACGCTGTCGTGGACGGGGGTCGCGGAGCAGTCCTACAAGGTGCAGTGGACGACCGGCACGACGCCCACCTGGCCGGCGCTGGGAACGAACGAGCTGGAGATCGACCAGGACGCCGCCGCGCACTCGTACGAACACGCCGGCCGGGACGCCAGCACCCAGTACTGGTACCGGATTCGGGCGTGCAACGCCTCCTTTGCCGACTGCAAGGACTATCCCACCGCGACCACGGCCGGCGGGCTGGTGCAGACCGCGACCACCGATGCAGCGCCGACCAACCAGCTTCCGAAGCCGACGGGGTTGAGTGCCCAGACGCGTTTGGCGGCATCGGGCGGGGTGTCGGTACAGTGGCGTCAGCGAACAGGCACGGCGTCCTGGCAAATCCGGTGGAACACGTCCGGGTGGGACCAGCAGTATCCGACTGCCAACACGCTGACTTCGACCTACCCGACCGGCACCGATATCAAGGCGCCTCGCCTGACGCCGGGCGTCGGGTACTACTTCCAGGTCCGGGCCCTGACAGGCACCGGAAGTGAAACAGCCAGCGACTGGGCCGATGTCCGTGGTCTTCAAAACCAGATCAGGACAGCCGTGGTGGCGGGCGGCAAGCTGGGCGCGATTACCGGCTTCACAGCCGCGGCGGGCACGGCGGAGACCGGCAAGTACGGGATCGTGCTGACATGGGACGAGCACGTCGGCGCCGAGGCGTTCACGGTCGAACGCTCGCCGAACGGGACGGACAGCTGGGAAACCCTGACCGGGACCGTATCCCTGGATCAGGGTAGTCACGGGTACAGGGACAACGACGTAATCCCGGGTGCGACGCATCACTACCGCGTGACCGCGACCCATACCCACACACGTGTCTCGAACAGCGATCCCAGCGCTGTCCGGCAGGCGACGGCGCCCTCGGTCCCGGACCCGACCGGCCTGACCGCCACCGCGAACGGGACGACGCAGATCGACCTGACGTGGAATGGCCGGACTGCGGACCAACACAAGATCAATTTCGGGACGGAGACCGGCGCCAACTGGGACATCCGTTCGACCAACGTCGTGACCGTTCCCGCCGGCCAGCTCACCTATTCGCACAAGACCCTGACCCCGGGCACGACCTACTACTACAGGATCATCGCATGCGTGGTCGGTGAGGGCGAAGTCTGTTCGACCTGGCCCGCCAATACCGCCGACGTAACCGTGGAGGGCGACATGGCGTCGGCGGCGACGCAGCTGGCGGCCCCCGCGAACTTCGTGGCCACCGGCGTCTCCGGCGGCGTGGACCTGACGTGGGACGCGGTGGCCGGCGTCACGTACAACCTGCAGTGGCGCGAGTCCGACGCAGGCGCGTGGAAGAGTCTGGCCGATACGACGGGCGGGTCGTACCGGCACACGGGGCTCGCGGACGAGACAGCGTACTACTACCAGATCCGGGCGGGTTCGAGCGCAACCTCGACGAACCCCAGCGATTGGGTGGGCGGCGACGCCACGACCCTGCCGCCGCCGACGCCGACCGCCCCGACGAACTTCGCGGCGGCAGCAAAGTCGGGGGTGCACAACACGATCACGCTGTCGTGGGACGCCGAGTCCGCACTGACCTATCGGATCGAATGGGTGGAGGGGGTCACTCATCCGGGCTGGTCGGGTGCGGCGGAGATTGCCGTGTCGGGCGCCGGCACGGACGAATACGACCACACGGGACTCTCGTCCGCATCGGTGTACTGGTATCGGATCAAGGCGTGCAGTGACGCCACGACCTGCTCGGATTATCCGACGGCGACCACTGCAGGCGGTCTGGTAGCGACCGCCACTACGGGAAATGCACCGCGCCCGAGCAACTTTGCCGCAGCACCCAAAGCGGGATCGCATACGGAAATCACGCTGACATGGACGGGCCTTGCCACGCAGGTCTACCAGGTCCAGTGGGTGGAGGGAGCTACGCTTGCATCGTGGCCGGAAGCAACGGCGGGGAATACCCTCCAGATTCCACAGGGCAGCGCGGCAGCCCACACGTATACGCACACCGGACTGAAACAGGGCACGAAATACTGGTATCGAATCACGGTATGCGATCCCGATCTCGCACGCTGTTTGGACTGGAGTGCGCTTGACGCGGTCACCGGCAGCCACGTTGCCAGCGCAACCACCACCGCCCCGAGCGTCCCGGCCGACCCGACGAACTTCGCAGCGGCGACGACGACAAATGCCACGCACAGCACGATCACGCTGTCGTGGACGGGGGTCGCGGAGCAGTCCTACAAGGTGCAGTGGACGACCGGAACGACGCCGACCTGGCCGGCGCCGGGAACGAACGAGCTGGAGATCGACCAGGACGCCGCCGCGCACTCGTACGAACACGCCGGCAGGGACGCCAGCACCCAGTACTGGTACCGGATCCGTGCGTGCAACGCCTCCTTTGCCGACTGCAAGGATTATCCCACCGCGACCACGGCCGGCGGGCTGGTGCAGACCGCGACCACCGATGCGGCGCCGACCAACCAGCTGGCGGCGCCGGCGGTCACCGTGGCGTTCGGGGGACAGAACGGGGATGATCGCAGCAGTGTATCGCTCTCGTGGGCACCCGTCGGAGACGCGACGGACTATGCCGTGCAGCGGCAGGTGGGCACTTCCGGATGGTCGCAGGCGCCCGGCAAACTCGATACACAGGATCCAGCGGAAGTATCCTACCTCGAGACGGCCGCCAACCTGGGCGATACGACGCAGACGCACCACTATCGGGTGAAGGCGACGGCGCCGAACTTCACGGACAGTGAATGGTGGGTGGGTTCGCAGTCGTGGAACCTCGTTTCGACCCCCGTGGATCCGCCGACCGCGGTCCAGGGGTTCACCGCGACCGCGGGGACGGAGTCCGTGACCCTGTCGTGGACCGCCTACACGGGCGCTGGCACGAAGCTCGAAATCGACTACAACACGACGGGTGCCGACGCCGGCACCTGGACGCGAATACAGGCTGAAATCCGGAAGTCCGCCACCAGTTACAAGCACACCGGACTGACGGCGGGTACGACCTACTGGTACAGGATCAGGGCCGTCGGCGACTCCCGGCAGGGTCCGTGGTCCCGCGCACTGTCGGCCAAGCCGGCTGCGGCGCCAACCGGGGACACCACACAGGTCCGGTCGCTGACGGCGACGGGCGGTTCGAAACAGATCGTGCTGTCGTGGACCAGGCCCCGGGGATCGCATGCGATCGACCACTACGAAATCGAGTGGAAGGCATCCGGCGGCAGCTATTCCAGACTGGCCTCCACGACCGCCACCACCTACACGAATACGGGGCTCTCGGACGGCGAATCGCGCACCTACAGGGTGGCGGCCGTCAGCACGGCGAACCTGCGCGGCACGTGGTCCGCGGAAGCCAGCGCCACAACGACGGCCGGCCCGGCAGAGCCGCAGCTGCCCGGCGCGCCGCGCGACGTGCGGGCAAGGGCCGACACGTCGAGCATCAGGGTGACGTGGGACGCGCCGGAGGACACGGGCAGCGCGGCGATCAGCAACTACATCATCGACAGCTCGTCCGACGGCGTGTCATGGTCGCTGCTGCTGGAGGTCGGCAACGTGACCGAGTACACCCATGCGGGGCTCTCGCCGGCGCAGACGGTCCACTATCGCGTCCGGGCGAAGAACAGTGTCGGTCCGGGGCCGTGGTCGGCCTCGGCAAGCGCTACGGTCACGGGCTCGGCTGCCTCGAGTGCGCCCGGGGCGCCGCGCGACGTGCGGGCGCGGGCCGGCACAAGGGGCATCACGGTGACGTGGGATGCGCCGAAGGACACGGGCAGCGCGGCGATCACCGGCTACATCATCGACAGCTCGTCCGACGGCGTGTCATGGTCGCTGCTGCTGGAACTCGGCAACGAAACCGAGTACACCCATGCGGGGCTGTCGCCGGCTCAGACGGTCCACTATCGCGTCCGTGCCAGGAATAGTGTCGGTCCCGGGCCGTGGTCGGCCTCGACAAGCGCTACGGTCCAGGGCAGGGCGCCGAGTGCGCCCGGCGCGCCGCTGAACCTTGTCGCCACGGTCACGGACAGGACGGTCCAGCTGACATGGCAGCAGCCGGCCGACACCGGCACCGCAACGATCACCGCCTACAGGATCGAGGTGTCCACGAACGGCGGGACAAACTGGGCTTCGCTGTCGAGCGTGAGCGGCACCACCACCCTCTTCACGCACATGGGAGCCATGGCTGGCCGGCAGTACCACTACCGCGTCGTCGCCACAAACAGCGTGGGTGACGGCCCGCCTTCGAATATCGCGATGGTGCGGATCGCGGCGGACCCGCCGTCGCAGCCACGCAACCTGACCGTCCGCCCGGCGCCGCGATCGGCGGTGCTGACGTGGACGGCGCCGGCGGACGACGGCGGGGGCGACATCACGGGCTACCGCGTCGAAATGCAGCATCTCGGCGCGTGGGCCACGCTGGTCAGCAGCACCGGTCCCGGCAGCACGACCTACACTGCAACCGGCCTGCAACCGGGCGCCAACGTCGCCTTCCGCGTCTTCGCGATCAACGAGGGCGGGGAAAGTCCCTCGTCCAACATCGCGTCGGTGACCATTCCGATCGAGCTCCCAGGCCCGCCATCTTCGATCACGGCGATCGCCTTGTCATCGACAGTGATTTCGATCGCCTGGAACCCGCCGGACAGCGACGGCGGCTCGCCGATCACCTCGTACCGCCTCGAATACTCGACGGACGGGTCCTACTGGCGTCCGCTGGCCGGCAACGTGTCCGGCACTTCGACGGGCTACACGCATCGAGGGCTTGAACCCGGCGCGCTGTACCATTACCGCGCCTACGCCGTCAACAGGGCCGGGAGCAGCGAAGCGTCGCCAACGGTGGAAGCGATGACCCGGGCCGAGCCGCCGGGCGAACCGAAAGGGCTGTCCGCTTCCCCGGTCGGCCCCACGCAGATCAACCTGACGTGGCTTGCGCCGGACGCGGACGGCGGGGCGCGCATCACCGGCTACCGGATCGAGGTGTCCGCGGACTCGCGCCAGTGGGCCGTCCTTGCGACGGAGACGGGCCTGCTCTACAGCCATATGGAACTCGATCCCGCCACCACCTACTACTACCGGGTCTTCGCCCTGAACGAAGCCGGCGAGAGCCCCGCGTCGCGCGTGGCGACCGCGAAGACGCAAGCCGATGTGCCCGGCAAGCCGACGAACCTTGCCGCGACGGCAGGATCGCACGACAGGATCGACCTGCGCTGGGCCGCCCCGGGCAGCGATGGCGGAGCGCGGATCACCGGCTACATGATCGAATCGTCGTCCGACGACGGGGCGTCGTGGGAGGCCGTGCGGACCAATACCGGCACCTCCACAACGGCGTTCACGCACGAAGACCTCGAACCCGCGACCACCTACTACTATCGCGTGTCGGCCATCAACGACGTCGGGGTGGGCGAGTCTTCGGAACAGGTGCACACGCAGACCCACGCCTTGCCGCCCAGCGCCCCGCGCGACCTGGCAGCCACGCCGCTGACCGGGACGCAGATAGGGCTCGAGTGGCGTCCGCCGAAGACCGACGGCGGCTCGGACATCGTCGAATACCTGCTGGAAGTGTCGGACAACGAACACGGCGACTGGGAGCGGTTGCGCGAACTCGAGGGCGACGTGCTGGAATACACCCACAGGGTGACGCCGGGGGTGACGTACTACTATCGCGTCTTCGCGATCAACGAAGTCGGCCAGGGCCCCGCATCGAACGTGGCCAGCGCGATCACCGACGACACGCCGGAGCGAACGGAGCGCGTCACCGAGGCCATCCTGCCGCGCTTCGCCGCAGCGTCCATCGAAAGCGCCGTGGAGGCGATCAGCCTGCGCGTGCAGACCGTCCCCCGGGGGATCGCCGGCAGCAGCAACATCAACCTTGCCAACGGACGTTCGGAAGAACTGCGCGCGCTGGCCAACGGGCAGTCCGTCAGCCAGACCAATGGCAGGCTGTCCATCTGGGGCGCCGCCAGCCTGATCGGGCTCAACGACGAGAGCGCGGTAACCTGGAACGGCGACGTGCTGAACTTCCACGGCGGAATGGACGGCATGCTGCGCGACAACGTGCTGGTGGGCATTGGCGGCACCAGGTCGGACGGCGGGTTCACCTTCATGGACCAGACCGGCGGGAACGACCACGAAGGCGATTTCGCAGCCGACATGACCCTCGTCACGCCGTACCTCGGATGGATCCAGGACAGGGCGTCCATGTGGGCCACGATGGGCTTCGGGCGGGGCAGCATGACCATCACCGACACCGTCGCGGAACGCAGCAGCGACGTGACGGCGCGGTTCATTGCCGGCGGCGGGTCCACCCGGATCGCGGGCACCAGGCTCGGTGCATTGAACCTGATGATCGAGGGCTGGAACGGGAACGTGGATGTCGTCGGCAACGAGTCGTCCGGCCCGACGCGGATCGAGGAAAGCGCGTACCGCCTGCGCCGGGGCCGTCTGATGCTGGAGTGGCAGGCGCACCAGGGCAGCACCGGCAGCTACCGGACGGAAGCCGCGCTGCGCGGGGGTGCCCGCTACGACAGGAACAGCCTGGACACGGGAGTCAGCGGCGCCGAATTCAGCGGCATCGTGAAGCTGGCGGGACCATCGATCCGGACCCTCGCGAAGGGCCGCATGTTCTTCCCGGGCGGCGCTGCATACAGCGAATGGGGGATCCAGGCGATGATCGAAATCCGCAGCGACGAACACCGCGGCCTGGCAATGCAGCTTGCCCCGTCATACGGCGCGGCTGAAGACGGTATCCAGCGTCTGTGGAGCCAGGGCGTCATGCATGGCGTCCAGCGCCCGGCGCAGGGCAGGCTCAACACCACCCTGTCGTTCGATCTGCCCAGCGGGATCACCCCCTACTGGCGATTCGGCCTGCAGGACAGAACCCGGAGCGTCTTCGCCGGCTTCAGGTACGCACCGCTCGAGGGCTTCAGCCTGCGGTCCGAAGCCGTCCGCCAGGACGGCCGGAATGGCTTGAGCCTGCGGGGGCTGTGGCATCATTGAGAGAGTCGAGGCGGTCGCCAGCCATGAAGACCACAATCTCAACCAGGGGGCGGCTCGTGTTGCCTGCCGAGTTGCGACGGCGCGATGGCGTGGAGCCCGGCCAGGAATTCGAGATCGAGAGGCTTGCGCCGGGGGTCTACCGCCTCGAACGCATCGGAGCGCCGGCGAATTCGGGGCTGGTCGACCTGTTGTTGGCCTGCCCCGAGAAAGACTGGTTCGTTCCTGTCCCGGCCGGTGTCGAGATTGTGAATCCGTTCACATGACGCTACGCCCCTGGACTGTTACGGTCCCAGCGCCCCGATCGGAATCACGCCCACGCCGTCGGGGCGCATGTACCCGTAGCCGTCGTGGACGATCACGGCGAGCGCCGAAGGCTCACCGCACCTGTCCGTGTCCACGCGGTCCGCGAACTTGAGGAGCGACCTGGCGGCGTCGTCGATCCGGTGGGTGCCCAGCTTGACCTCGAAGGCGGCCCAGCGGTTGAAGCCCGCGTCCACGATCGCATCGACTTCGAGGCCGGTGTTGTCCCGGTAGTGGTAGACGTCCGCATCCATCGCCTGGGCGTACACCCGCAGGTCTCGCACCACCATCGATTCGAACAGGAAGCCGAACCACGCCACGTCGTGGATGAGGCGCTCGGGATCCGCTCCCAGAGCCGCCGCGGCCAGGGAAGGGTCGACGAAGTGCCGCCGGGGCGACATCCTGAGCCGTGAGCGCGACCGCAGGTGCGGCGCCCAGGGCGGCTGGTCCTCGACAAGCATGAGGCGCTCGAGCGCGGTCATGTAGTTGCGCGCGGTGCGGTCCGTGGGTGGTGGCTCCGGTCCCGCCAGGTCCGCGGCGATCGTCGCGAGGGACGCGCAGGTCGCCACATTGCGGGCCAGCGACTGCATCAGCCGCTGCACCCGTCCCGGATCGTGCTTCACCCCGTTGACCCGCTCGACATCGACGCGGCAGACTTCGGCCAGGTAGTCGCGGTTGGCGCGCATCGCCTCGGCGCTTGAACTGCCCAGGTGGCCGGGCCAGCCGCCCACGCAAACGAATCGGGCCAGGTCGCGAAGGGCGAGACGGGCCTCGCAACCGGATATGCCTTCGCACCCCAGCACGCTTCGGAGCGAGATCGCTCCCGTCGAGTGCCCAAGCTCGAAAAGCGACATCGGCCGCAGCCGAAGGCGGCTGAAGCGCCCCGCGCCCGAGTGTCGCGTCACATCGTCGCGCGGCACCGCGGACCCCGTCAGAATGAACTGACCCTTCGACTGCCGGTCGTCGACCGCCCTGCGGACATGGTTCCACACCTGGGGCTCCAACTGCCATTCGTCGATCAGGCGCGGAGTCTCGCCGACCAGCAGTTCCGAGGGTTCGAGCCTGGCAAGACGCCGAGCCTGGTCATCCACGTCCAGAAGCACCTCGCTGCGCGCAAACTGGCGGGCGGTCCACGTCTTGCCGCTTGCGCGCGGACCCTCGATCACGACGGCCCCGGCCGACGCGAGGCGCTCGGCCAGTTCGTGGTCGGCGAGACGAGGTCGATAGCGTGGCATGGTCGGGGACGCGGACGGGCGGGTTCACATGGGGCGGGTCACTAGTGTAATACCGTCAGAGCAGGATTTGCAACGATTCTATGACTGGATTTGCAATGCTGGCGTTGCAGATCTTGCAACCCACTCACAGCAGAAGTCGCAATCCACCACAACACTAAACAATAATGTTTAGTATCTGACCCCGGTCCCCCGGCCGGCGAGGCAAGACCCCTACCCCCCCGACCCCTCCCGCCCGAACTCCGCCCTGAACAGCGCCCGCGTCCCCGGATCCAGCCGCACATCCGACGGCTCTTCCGCAACCGGAATCGCAACCCGGCTCGCCTCGCGACCCACCTCCACCCCCCTCACCGCCACCGGCAGCGCATCCCCGTCCACATACACCCCCACATCCAGCCGCAGCTCGAACCGCCCCACCTCCTGCACCTGCCGCAACTCGACCTCCACCGCGCCCGCCCCCGCATCATACCGCCACGACCCCGCCACCCGCGGATTCCCCCCCTGCCGCAGCCACTGGTCGAAGAACCCCTGCAGATCGTCCCCCGACACCTCCTCCATCGCCCGCATGAAGTCGTCCGTCGTCGCCGTCCCGTTCAAATAGCGCGCGTAGTACAGCCGGATCCCGGCCCAGAACGCCTCGTCGCCCAGCCGCTCGCGCAGCATGTGCAGCACCCACGCCCCCTTCTGGTAGGTGGCGATGCTCGTCACGCGGCGCATGTCGTCGAGCCCGTCGTGCACGATCCGGTAGTCCGGGTTCTCGTCGTACCAGCGCCATACCCGCTCCGCCGCCTCCCGCAGCCCCGCCACGAAATCGTCGCGGCCGTACGCGTGCTCGCGGAACAATAGCGTGAAGTAGGTCGCGAACCCCTCGCTCAGCCACACATCGTCCCACTCGGACTCGGTCACCGCGTTGCCGAACCACTGATGCGCGATCTCGTGGATGATCACGTTCCGCCAGCGCACCGACCGCTCCCCCGTCACCGAGTTCTCGCCGTACATCAGCGCGGTCGCCGCCTCCATCCCCCCGCCCGTCGCCGGCGACGTGATGTTCGCCAGCTTCTCGTACGCGAACGGCCCCACGTACTCGTCGTAGAAGTGCAGCGCCTCGATCGTCGGCACCGCGAAGTCGTAAAACCCCGCATCGCGGTCGCGCGCGTACACCCAGGTCTGCACCGGCAGCCCCTTGAACTCGCCCAGGTGCTGCACCGCGAACCGGGCCACGCCCACCACGTACAGCCACGGCGAGATCGGCACCGACTGCCGCCAGTGCGTCAGCCGCATCCCGCCCTCCAGATCCGTCTCCTCGACCAGCCGCCCGTTCGACACCACCTGATAGTGCGCCGGCGCCGTCACGACGAACTCGCACGTCGCCTTGTCGCCGATATGATCGACCGTCGGCAGCCAGTTGCGCGCGCGATTCGGCCAGTTGTCGCTGAAGAAGGTGCGTTCGCCGTACTTGTTGGGCCCGATCCGCAGCCCGGAGGCGGGGACGCCGCCGTAGTCGACGGTGAAGACCGCGCGGTCGCCGGCGCGTCCGGCCTCGGCAAGGCGGACGGTGAGGAGGTCGTCTTCGTGGGTGAACGCCAGCCGCCGGCCGTCAGCGGACGTAACCGCGGTGACATGCATCCCGGCAGCCCCAGCCTCGCCGCCGGAAGCACCGCCGCGCCCGATCAGGTCGAGCGGCACCTCGGCGACGCCGTCTTCCGTGAAGCGCAGGGTCACGGTGGTCCGCCCCGCGATCTCGTCCGTGTCGTCGCGCAGCGTGAGTTCGAAGCGGTAGGCCTCGATGTCGATGCCGGGGCGGGAAGGGGCGTCCTGCGCGGCGAGGGCAGCCGCGCCGAGCTGGGCACTCGCCAGCAGAAACGCCAGGAGGAGGGGGATGAAGGGCGGCGTGAGCCGTTCGGTGCGGTCGCCGTGCATGGGGGCCTCCGTTCGGTGGACGGGAGCGGGAAGATGCCCGCGGCGGCCCGGCCAGGCAACCGGCTCCACCCGGGCGATTCCACCGTACCCCCCGTTTGAGAGGCGCGACTGGCCGCCCTCTCTCTCTACCGTTGCGCATTCGACGGATCCCCCCACGGCGACAGACCGGTAATCCCGCGACGGCAGACGCACCAGAGACGCCAGATGACAGACAAGATCGACAGGACTGCGACGGTTCATCCGTCGGCGCACATCGGCGCGCAGGCCAGCGTCGATCCTGGGGCCATGGTCGGGTATCACGCCACGGTTGGAAAAGGGGCCAGGGTCGCGGAGGACGCCATCGTGCGGGTGCGCGGCGTCGTGCGCGCCTACGCCGTGCTGGGCGAGGGCTCCATCGTCGGTCCGCACGCCGACATCCACGCCGAGGCCGTCATCGAGGACAACGTGACCATCGGCAGCCGGGTCAGGATCGGCCGCGGCGCCGTCGTGGGGCGGCAGTGCTCGATCGAATCCCATGTCCACATCGAGGACGGGGTCCGGATCGGCCAGCGGTCGCACATCGGGCGGGGCGCGCTCATCGACCGCGACGCCGTCCTGGGGCAGAGGGTGACGGTCGGGCCGCGGGCCATGGTCGGAGCCGGCACGCTCCTCAGCAAGCGGGCGAGCGTCGCCTCGGAAGCGACCGTCGGCGCCGGCGCGCGAATCGGCGCCAACGCCCGGATCGCCGTGCGCGCCAATGTGCCCCTCGGCAGGACCGTGCCCGCCAACACGAAGTTCTCGGGATCATGACCGCGGCGGCCCCGGACGTTCGCCAGGCAGTCACCCCTCCACCCCCGGACCTTTGCAACCCCTTCCGATCGAGGCTTTCTGTCTGTTCATGCGGCCGTCGAAACCACGAAGGGAACCGGCGGGAGGAGGGGCCTTCGCGCATCCGGCTGCGCCTGCGGGCGGGCGGGCCGGCCCGCCCGAATCGCCGAGCGTACGAGAATCCGTGCTTTGGTCGGTTTTCTGGACGGAAACGACTCGTGCTTGCCTCCGGAAATCGGCTGCGGTTCCTGCGAGTTACCCGCAGAGGTCGGCATTGGTTCCTGAAGGAACACGGACGGCATTCGTGGCACGTATATTGCGGTTAGGCAGCGCGGATCGCGGGAATCTCTAGTCCCGCACCCATGACCGCTCCGCACGGGAGCGACGAAAACCAGTTGTGTTTCCGGCTCGGTCATGGGGGATATCCGGTCCATGTCCGGGCTTTCAATCCCACATCCGAGAAAGGATGAACCCGGACATGAAAAGACTCAAGATACTTGCGGCAATCGCCGTGCTTGGGATCCCGCTCGCTGCCTGTGAGGAGGCGACTCCTCCACCGCCGGTCGGTTCGATCGTCGGTACGGTATCGATCGAGGGGACGGGTATCGACGGGGTATCCGTCAACCTGAGCAACGGCACCTCCACCACCACTGCAGCTGGCGGCAGCTACCGCTTCGACAATGTCGAGGGCGGGGCGTACACCGTCACCATCAGCGGCTTCCCGTCGGACGCCACGTTCGACGCGACCTCGGCCGCTGTGACCATCGCGTCGGCTGGCCAGAGCGTCACCGTCAACTTCTCCGGCGCGTACATCCGTACCGCCAGCGTGATGGGGTCGGTCACGGTCGAAAACATGGGCCTGCCCGGCGTCACGGTTACGCTCACCGGCGTATCCGGCGCGACGGCCACCACCGACGACACCGGCCAGTACGCCTTCACCGGTCTCCGGATGGGCGCCTACTCGGTTGAGATCTCGGGCTTCGACAATGACGAGGTCGGCTTCTCCAACACCGCCGCATCGGTGACGGTCGGCGTGGGCGAGTCCAGGATCATCAGCTTCGACGGCACCTACCTCCGCACGGCCGGCATCATGGGCCGGGTCAGCGTCGAGGGCGAGGGCCTCGAGGGCGTCACGGTCAGCCTGGCAGGCGGGCCGGACAACGCCGACATGACGACCATGACCGACGCCGCGGGCCAGTACAGCTTCGCGAAGCTGCGCGCCGGCGACTACGCGGTCGGCATTTCGGGCTACGACACCGACGACTACGAGTTCGAGGTCACGTCGCAGAACGTGACGGTCGCGCTGGGCGAGACGGCGAACGTGCCCTTCGAGGGCGTCCTGCTTCGCACCTCCGGCATCAGCGGCCGGGTGAGCGTCGAGGGCATGGGCCTCGAGGACATCGCGGTCACGCTAACGGCCGAGGGCGTCGACACCATGACGGCCATGACCGACGTGGGCGGCCTGTACGCCTTCGCGGGTCTCGCGGTCGGCGACTACAACGTCGCGATCGAGGTCGAGAGCGAAGCCTACGTCTTCGAGACGATGGCCATGGACGTCACCGTCGGCGACGACGAGACGGCGATCGTGAACTTCGAGGGCATGCACGCCCGCACGGCGAGCGTCTCCGGCATGCTCTTCATCGACGAACTGATGAAGAACGACATGTACGACGAGGGCGAGGAAGCCCTCCCGCACGCCGGCGTTCCGGTGGTGCTGGTGGGCCCCGGCGTCAACGACCAGATGCCGAGCGTGACGAACGAGATGGGCCAGTTCGCGTTCACAGGCCTCAAGGCCGGCGACTTCCAGCTGGTGGTACCGGTCACCGAGCCGATGGGCGACTTCGCCTACGGCGGTTCCGCGACCGGCTACACCCTCTCGGTTGGAGTGGGCGAAGCCGTCATGCAGAACATTCCGATCGACATCACCCACACCACCGTCCACTTCGGCGTCACGCTGAAGGCCGACAGCGTGCGCGGCATGCCGCTTCCGGGTGCCGTCGTCACGCTCTACGCGGACGCGATGGGCGAGACCAAGGTCGGCGAGGACACCACCATGGTCAACGAAGAGACCATGCACGCCGCGGCGTCGATCCGCGTCGCGCGCGCCGGCACGACCGGCAACATGGTCTACGCGAGCGTCTCCGCGGAGGGCTACCACGTGGCCGACGGCATGACGGCCGTCATGTGGGATCCGCAGAAGACCCATACCATGGCCGCGAACGACAACGACATCCTCAACCTGAGCGTCGATCTGGCATTCAGCGGCACCACGGTCACCACCGAGTACGGTGGCGGCGATGCGCTCGCAGGCTGGGCCATCACCGTCGTGGAAGGCGACTCCGCAACGGCGGATACGCTGGACGCCGACGGCATGGGAGCCCTCCAGACGACCGCCGCTTCCGTTCCGATGACCTACACCATCTCGGTCGACACCATCCAGGTCGATTCGCTGGATGGTGGCGAGAAGTTCGAGGCAACGGCGGTGACCTACACGCACACCGGCCTAATGCTCGCCGGTACGGTCGACGCCGGTACGATGGAGGCGACCTACACGACCCAGTCGCTCAAGGTCGGCGTGCACCACGAACTCGACCAGGTCATGGGCTATACGGGCAACGTCCTGGACGGCGACGTGAGAGACGACGGTACGGTGGTCGATCTCGGGATCCGCTACATCGACGTCAACGGACGCTCCCGTGCGTTCACGACGAAGGAGTGGGATGCGGGCAAGAACACCAGCTTCAAGGACGGTGTGACGACCTTCGCCCACTTGCCGGCCGATGCAAACATCGTCGTCCAGGCTTCTGTTTCGGATACCCTGGACGTCATGCTCCTCGAGCCCGACGAGCTTGCGGCCTACACGGACATGGAAGCCAGCGGAATTGTCGGAGGCGCGTTCGGCGACATGGGTGGCTTCAGCCATACGGTGTCGCTCTGCCCGCTGCAGGCCGTCGACCCGACCGCCCAGGACTACGGCGAGTGCTCGTCGTTCGCCTACGTGAGCACGTACACCGTGACTGGGCTGGTTTGGAAGAACGAGGTCCTGTTGAGCGACGATGACGCCAATGACGACGGCTTCAAGATGGGTGAGAAGGGCGATGATGGTCCCACCTTCGTACCCGGGATTGCGGTCAGCCTGGATCCGGTCGAGGGCAAGAACCTCGCGGGTGGGCAGCAGGCCTTCACCACGCTGGCGAAGGCGAACCCCAAGACCGACCATCCCGACGATACCCATCATTTCCAGTTCGCCGACATCGCCTCGGGCGTCTACAAGCTCACCATTCCGGACGGATGGCGGGCGAGGATGGGCGCCGATTTGACCGAGATCAAGGGTGCCGAGGGCGCCGCAGACGCGGTCGCCAACGCGCTCAACCCGCTGGGTGGCGATCTCGGAATCGACATTACGCCTACGACGACGACCGTCTATGGCTACGTGCGGGACTCCGACGGTTTCCCTGTGGAAGACGTGACCGTGACCGCCAACGGTGTTGCAGCGACGACCGACGTACACGGCCGGTACATCGCGGAGTACGTCCCCTCGGCGACCAACAAGCGTGGCGAGGCAGCGAACACAAACACCATCGCTGTTGGGACCACCCACAAAAGCAGTGCGAAGACAGATACCGTCTTTGGCTTTGTCGCAAACTACCGACACCGGGCGGATGTCGAGATTTCGGGCGCAGGCGAGACCGCCTCGATCAGCGGTACGGTCACCGCATCCGGCAGCGGCGCTCCGATCTCCGGTGTGCGGATCATGGTGGAGGGCCTGCAGAAGAGCAGCTTCAACGCCAAGGTGCCGCCTACTGCGGCCGCGAACAACGCCCTCGTGACGGGAGCCGATGGCAGCTACACGGCAGTCATCGAAGCCAAGGAGCTAGGCGAGAGCGTGGAAGTGACAGTGTCGAAGGACGGCATGAGCTTCGCGCCTGCGACGCTGTCTGTTCCGGCCCACGGAGGTGCCGAGATCTCGGGCATCGACTTCACCGGCTTCCTGCACGCCAGGATTTCGGGCAGGGTGAAGGGTCCGGACGGCAGCGCCCTGGGTGGCGTTATGGTCAAGGCCACGAACGCGATCGAAGGCGCAGCCGGCGGCGAAGCCACCACCACCTCCAATGCGAGAGGCACCTTCGTGCTCAGCGTGCCCTTCGGCACGTACACGATCACGGCCGAGAAGGATAACTACACCTTCTCGTACCCGCTCAGTGGGAATACGGTGAGCACCGCTCCGGGTCAGACTGTCGACTTCGGCAACATCCAGGCCATGACGTTCGGAGCCCTGAACGTCCAGGCGGTACGTCAGCGCACGGCGCAAGATGCCAACACCGACGCGGACGAGACCGAGAGACTCGACGGGAACATCCGGGTGAGATGGAGTGGTAACGACTCTACCGCAGTACCTGCGGGGTACGACGAAGTCGCCTACCTGGTCGAGCAGGACTACGCCGCCTCCGGCACCTTCGTGGACGCCAGCGCCTCGCTGGTCACCGACTCGACGAGGGTGTCGACGTTCGCCTCTCCGGGCGACACCGCCTTCATGGTTCGGATCACGGCCACGGCCACCGACATCGACAACAGTGGACCCGGTGGCACCACGCTCGATCCCATCGTGATCAACTCCGCTGAGGTTACGGTTGCGGCAATCGATCCGTCGGCCAGCGGCGTCACTGCGACGCGTGTTGCCGACACCATCAGCGCGAGCTGGAACGCTGTGACGCATGACAACTCGCAGTTCCGGGTTGTCGCTCAGATGAGTGTCGCCCAGCTGGGTGGGTCGACGGTTTGGGTGGTCCTGAACGGCGCCACCGCGATCGACGACATCGTTAGGGACTTCAGCCTGCCGATTCCGGACGACTACTCAACGGCACATCCGGTTATCGGCGGTGCATCGGTCACCATCACCGCGGCCGACCTCAACGGGGCCCTCATGGTCCGCGTCGACGCGAGGCAGGATGGCGTTGACGTGGACGACCAGAGCGCCGCCATCTGGCCCGAGGAGCGCCAGGGTACGGCAGTCGCGGTCGGTGCGAAACCAACGAGCTAATCACCCTTCAACCCCATCTGGCTGATTCACCAGCCAGGCCGATGGGCCGCAGGACACCTCACCCCCCGTCCGGGGATCCGGGCGGGGGGTGAGGGGCTTGAGAGCGGTGCACGAACCCGAGATTTCACTTCCCCGGAATTGGATGAAGGCATGTTCGATATCGAAACGCGCATACAGATGCGGCACTACCTGGAGCAGGGGCTCAGCAAGACAGCGACCGCAAGGCTTCTGGGGATCAGCAGAAGGACCGTCTACAACTGGATCGACGCGGGTGAGCTCGAGCGGGATCCCGACGACAGGACGCTCATGTACGGGCCCAGAGCCCCGCGGGCAAAAAAGATCGACCCCTACAGGGGCTACCTCGACCGGCGTCTGACGGACTACCCGGACCTCACCGCAGCCCGGCTCTACAGGGAAATCCGGCGAGAGGGCTATCCCGGCGGTTACGGCCAGGTCAAGCGCTACGTGCGCGAGCAGCGCGAAGCGATCCTGAACGGCGGCGCGCCCGACTGAGGCCCCGGTGTGGACAGTTCGGAGAGAGTCCGGCTGTCACGATTGAACGCGGCGGCGCCCCCGCGCCGGATCTCCCGGGTTGCCGCGGCCCGGTCGGCGCGATCCCCCGGCAGACCGTCGCCGAAGGCAGCACCGCCACGCTCCTCCTCGCCGCCTACTTCGAGGACCCCAACGGCGACCCGCTCACCTACGGCGCGGCGACCTCGGACCCGGACATCGTCCTGGGGCAGCCACCGGTCGTCCTGGCCCCCCATCCCCGACCAAACTCAAGAGCCCATCCAGGTTCCCGTGATGCATCGGGGCGCGTGCTTGCGTGATTCGTTCAGCTGTCGGGTCCGTCCACGTCTTTGTGATCGAGAACTGGCCGCCGCAGGAGGAGTCCGGCGGAACGGCTCATGCCGCCGCTCCGGCCCGGTCCAGCAGCCTCCCCTGCGCATCGTAGCGCCCCAGCCTCCGGGTCCCGTGGAAGACGGCCATAGCTCCGTCCTCGTACTCGTGGACCATCACCTTGGCACCAGCTACCGCTTCCGCGTCGTTGCGGAGTATATCATTTCGGGCAGCGCGGCCACGATCTGGATGACGAGCTCGGAGGTGTCGAGACCCGTTCCGGAACTGCAACGGGACGGTGCGGTGATCCGGGAGGCCTGATCGGCGCGTGACTCGCCCGGGGTTGCGGCCCCGGGCGAGTCTCCTATTGTCCGAGCGGAACCAGGGCGGCCGTCCACGGACTCGTGGCGTGACGCGCACGGACCGGGGACTTCGAGCCGGCGGGAGCTGAGATTGTGCATCCATTCACAAGGAGCCGGATCGGCCTCGCCGCGGCCTCAATCGCTGCCTGCGCCTCCGTCCTCCTGGCGTCGTGCGGAGGGGATGACCAAGTCGCACCCGACTCTCCCGCCGCGCTGGTAATCCACTCCGGCGACGGACAGACCGCCCGGACCGGCGCAGCAGCCGCCGAGCCCGTGCGGGTGCGTGTGACGGCGCAGTCCGGCACCGGGCTGAGCGGCGTGACGGTCGCCTTCGAGGTTGCGGCGGGCGGCGGTTCGGTGCCGTCTTCCACCGCCGTCACCGACGCCAACGGGATCGCGTCGCCGGGCCGGTGGACGATGGGCGCGCCGGGTCCGCAGGAATTGCGCGCGAGCGTCGCCGGGCTCGATCCGGTGGTCTTTCGCGCCACCGCGCTGGGCGTCCCGGCCGAGATCGCGGCGGTCGCGGGGGCGGACCAGGAGACCGCGGCCGGGACAGCGGTTCCCGTAGCCCCCGAGGTGGTCGTCACCGACTCCGGGGGGCGGCCGCTCGCGGACATCGTCGTCTTCTTCACGCCGGAGCGCGACGCCACCGTCGGCAGCCCCCAGGCGACCACCGACGCGCAGGGCCGCGCGACTGCCGGGAGCTGGACGCTGGGGTCGGAGGCGGGGACCTACACGCTGGTGGCGAGCATCGACGCCGAGGGCGTGGCCGGCAATCCACTGACCTTCGAGGCCGTCGCTCTGGCCGGACCGGTGGGGCAGGTCGTGCTGGTGGAGGGGGACGGCCAGGCGTCCGAGACGAAGCTCCCGGTTCCGGTCACGCCTCGCATCCAGGTCACCGACGGCCTCGGAAACGGCGTGGGCGACATCGTCGTGACGTTCACCGCGAGCGGCGACAGCGAAGTCTCCCCCGCCGAGACCCGGACCGATTCGCTCGGCTTCGCGTCGGTCGGCAAGTGGATCCTCGGCACCACCGCCGGCGCGACCTACAGGCTGACGGCGACCGCCAGGGACACCCCGTCCGCCACCGCGACCTTCACCGCGACGGCGACCGAGGCCGTCTACAACATCGAGGTCGTGCACGTCGGCTCGACGCTGCTCACCGACTCCCAGCGCGACGCCTTCGAGCACGCGGAACAGTTCTGGGAGACCGCGATCCGGGGCAACCTCGACTGGAGCACGGTCCGCAAGCCCTCGCTCGAGGACTGCCTGGCAAAGAACGACATCACCGGAGAGATCCCCGGCGACCGCGTGGTCGACGACCTGCTGATCTACGTCCAGATCCGGGAGATCGACGGACCGGCCGGCGTCTTCGGCGGCGCCGGACCCTGTCAGATCCGAGCGGACAACTCGCTGCCGGTCGTGGGCGTGATGTTCTTCGACCGCGGCGACCTGGACGGCCTCGAGACCAACGGCCACCTGGAAGGCACCATCCTCCACGAGATGGCGCACGTGATAGGGTTCGGCACCCTCTGGGACCACCTGGGCCTCTTGGAGAACCCTGCGTCGGGATTCGGCGGCCAGGACACCCACTTCACCGGCGAGGCGGCGCTCAGGGCGTTCCGCGAAGTCGGCGGCGGCAACTACACCGGCGGCGGCCTCGTTCCGGTGCAGCACCAGGGGGGCGAGGGCGTGTGGAACGGACACTGGCGCGAGCTGGTCTTCCGCTCCGAGCTGATGACCCCCTTCCCCGACCGCGGCCTCAATCCCCTGAGCGTGGTGAGCCTGGCGTCCATGGTGGACGTTGGCTATGAAGGAGTGGACTACAGCCTGGCAGACGATTATGCGCTGCCGTCGCCGTCTGCGGCCGCGGAGGAGGGGACCCTCGGCCCCGGTGTCGGCATCGCGTCCGGTCGCGAGATCCTGCGCGGGCCCATCGCCATCATCGACCGCGACGGCAACGTGGTGCGGGTGATTCGATCATCCCGACCTTGACGCGAAGACAGTCATATGACGATATACCACCTCTCTGATCTTGGGAATCGTACTGGACAACTGCCGTTTAGTATGACTATATTCGGCACCGTCAGAGTCCAGTAACCGGGTCGCAGGCTCTCGACCATCCCCCTCATACGTCAGGATTGCGGTCGCATCCGTCGCCGCATCCCGATCGAGGCACGCGCAGTCAAGCATGAGCAGGGCAGTTCTTCATCGTGCAATTCGCCACACGTCCTCGAAGGGAGGGATGCATGTCCCGGTTGTCTGCTGTCCGTGTGTTGTCTGCTGTCCCGGCGCTGCTGCTCGTTGCCTGCATGGGCGACCCGGCGCCGACTCCAACGGCCCTGCCCGAGAAGTTCACCACGAGTGTTACCGCCGCGGGCGGAACCACGGCCAACATGGTCGAGACCAACTCCCCCAATCTTCCCCGGGTGAGCGGCTTCCGGGCCGTCGCCGGCCGCTCGCAGCACACCCTCAGCTGGAACGCAATCGGCGAGACGGAATACCGCGTCACGATCGACGGCCAGAGCGTGATGCGGAAGGTGGACGGTTACCTGATCACCTACGGCGGCAGGTCGGCCCTGGACTCGGACGGAAACTGCACGACCAAATGCGATGAGGCTCAGATTCCGCGGTCGGAAGGCAGAACGAGCCAGAGGATCGACCAGAAGGGCGATACGACGTTCGCGGTGATTCAGGCAGTCGTGAATGCCAAACAGCCCCAGCGCGGCCGTCCGTCGAGCACGCTCAGGATCGTGAGGCCGCAGTCGGCGGATTCGCCCGCCGAGGCACCGCGGTGGATCGACGTCGGTGACCGCGTCGGGGCCGCGGCGCACCTGGATTCGGTGCCGTACGCGCATGTGCACGTCTCGTTCGAGAATCGTGGCTGGACGAAAGAGACGCAGTGGCGGCGCGGAAGCGGTGAATGGCAGGATCTGAGCGGCGAGAGATGTCACCGTTCCCTGTGCACGCTGGACATCGAGTACGGGTCGGGCACGGGCCAGATCAACCCCGGACAGCGATACACGTTCAGGACGCGCCAGTCGAGAAGCGACACCAACAAGAGCGCCTGGCTGACATCACAGCCGTTCGAAGGCCTGGGCGCTCCGACCGCGCCCCTCGACCTGACAGCGTCGAAATCCGACTCCGATCTCAGGCTGGCGTGGCTCGTTGAAGGCGCCCGTGACGGCAAATCCGATCTGCCGATCATGTACATCGACGCATCGAAGTCCAGCAGCCGGACCGGGACGGCCACCTTCGTCGACTCGGTGATAAGCGTCATGGATTCCACCGGCGCGTCCTCCTCGACCCGTCGCGTTGCCTGGATGGCGCCCCAATCCATCGATCTGCCCCTCTCGGGATTGGGCGCGGGCAGTCATTGGCTGCACGCCACCACCCACTCGGTCAACGGCATCGAGGGCGGCACCTCGTCGATTCAGGTGCGGATCGACGTGAATGCCGGGGACACGACCGTCACCACGATCGACAGCACGCACACGAACACGCGGACCGATACGCCGCCCGGCACGGACCCCAATGCGTTCAGGCCGTGCCGCGGGGGCGCGCGGCAGCCCACCGACTGCTATCCCCCCGGCCTGCCGGTCCTGGACACCGTCACCATCACCGAGACGTCCACCAGCGCAGGCGCTTCGGCCACCTGGGTCAACCCGGACTACACCGGCGCGCGGGTGCGTTACAACAACGAGTTCGTCGCGGCCAGCATCACCGGCATCGACAAGTCCTACGAGGCCGTCTCGAACACGGGCACCACGGCCAGAGGTTCCGGCAGCAGCTTCAGCGACACCTTCTCCAGCGAGATCACGCAGTGGACCGTGACCTTCAGGGCCCGCGCCTGGAACGACAATCCCGGCCTCCACAACAATGCATACCGCAGGGGCCCCGAGGCCGCGGAAGTCGTGTACCTCTACCGGCCCACGACCACGCCCACACCGAGCACCCCTTCCCGACCGTCGAGTGTCAGCACGACCCTGGATGGCGACAGCGTGATCGTGACGTGGGATGCCGTGGCGGGCATCCCTTCGGACACAAGCACCTTCGCGCTTTACGAAGACATCGACGGCACGCAATACAAGGTGGGTGCCTTCGACGACCGCCGAGTCGCGCGCCCGGTGGAGTGGTACCAGGACACGGTGGCCGTCCGGCTGCGGTTTGGGGTGGCGTCGGTCCTCTACGGCCACCCCGACCTCGAGTCGGACACTCGGTGGAGCAGTTACGTGACAGTCCCCGCGGCCACCCCGACGCCCACCACACCCACGAACACCCCGGCCCCGACCGGCCTAACCGCCGTGGCGGGCTGGAGCTATGACGGCACGGAGCGCGCCTACGTGCGGGCCTTGCGGGTCAACTGGACACGCGGGGGCGACTACGGCTGCACGAACTATGAGCTGCACGGCAAGGAATCGTCCACGTCCGACTTCGTGCTGCTCTCGGCCAGATCGAGTTGCGGTGGCGCACTTGACTACCAGGAAGACGTCAAGCGCATGGAGAACGCGATCCTCCTGAAGGCCGGCACCGCCTACAGCTTCCACGTCGTGGCGGAGTATCTCCGCGAAGGTACCCTGACCCGGGTGCAGAGTTCGGAAGTGTCGGGCACCACGTGCAGTTCGTCCGACGGTGTGCCGGCGGAGAGCGGGAACGGCAACCCGTTCCGGAATTGCGACGGGACGGAGAGGTGAGGGGGGGACTCCGGCCGCTTCGCCCACGGCCGCCGCCCTCGCGATCGTTGGCGGGCTCAGCCCCGCTCGTCCACCAGCGGTCGCGCGTCGTCCGGAATCGTACCCTCCGCCACCACCTCCACCCCCGCCCGCACCTTCACGGCCTCCCTGATCCGCGCCTCCAGCGTGCCAACCGCGGCGGCATCGAGCGCACACCCCGGCGCGGCCTCGACCCGCACGGTGAGCACATCCTGCCCGCCGCCGCCCTCCGTCACCACGGCCTGGTAGCGGCGCACCGACGGCTCCGGCCCCAGCACCGCGGCGAGCTCGCGCGGGTGCACGAACATCCCCTTCACCTTCACGCCCTCGCCCACCCGCCCCAGAAACCCGACCAGCCGCGGGCTGGTGCGGCCGCAAATGCACGGCTCCAGATTCCACGCCGAGAGGTCCCCGGTCCCGAACCGTACGAGCGGGTAGACCTCGTTCGGGCTCGTCACGACGACCTGGCCGGCCTCGCCCTCCTCCGCGGGGCGGTCGCTCCCCGGGACGAGCACCTCGACCACGATCTCGGTCGCGACGTGCCAGCCGTCCCTGGCTTCGCACTCGTAGCCGATCGTGCCCGCGTCGGCCGTCCCGTACGACTGGTAGACATCGACGCCGAATTCGTCCTGGAGCCGGGTGCGCAGCGGCGGCGGCAGCGGGGCGCCGGTAACCAGGGCGCGGCGGAAGGGCAGATCGCGGCCGGAGTCACGGGCGCGCTCGAGCATGGTGAGCAGGAACTGGGGCGTGCCGGCGTAGCCCGTCGCTCCGGATGCGCATGCGGCATCGATCTGCGCGGCCGTGTTGCCGACGCCGCCCGGGATCACCGCGCAGCCCACCGCGCGCAGCCCCGCGTCGAGCATCAGCCCGCCTGGCGTCAGGTGGTAGGAGAAGGTGTTGAGGACCACGTCGTCCGGGCGGAATCCGGCCGCCCACACGGCGGGCGCCAGGCGCCAGAAGTCCTCGCGGTCGCCCTGGGGGTCGTTGATCGGCCCGGGCGAGCGATAGATGCGGCGGAGCGACGCCGGCGGCACCGCGAGCATCCCCGCGAAGGGCGGGTCGGCCGCCTGCATGGCCGGCAGGTCGTCCTTGGCGAGGACGGGGATCCAGTCCAGATCGGCGACGCTCTGAATCTCGGCCGCCGACACGCCGGCCGCCGCCAATCGCTCCCCGATCTCGCGGCTGTGCTGCGCCCCGTACTGAACCGCCAGCACCGCGAGCCGGTCCTGCACGGAGGTCCAGTAGCGCGGGGCCTCGCGGTCGGGATCGTAGAGCAGAGCCGCGGACGCGCCGCCCTGCCGCGGGCGATGACCGGATTGCGGCGGGTGCGCGCCGCTCACGACAGCCACCGCTTCCTGCGACGGTAATGCTTGACGTCCCTGTAGGACCGGCGCCCCGCGTCTCCCAACCCCAGATAGAACTCCTTCACGTCCTCGTTCGTGCGGAGTTCGTCGGCCGTGCCCTCCAACACCACCCTTCCCCCCTCCATCACATACCCGTAATCGGCCACGGACAGCGCCAGGCGCGCGTTCTGCTCGACGAGAAGGATCGTCGTCCCCTCGTCCCGGTTGATCCGCTGGATGATCTCGAAGATGCTCTCGACCAGGATCGGAGCGAGGCCCAGCGACGGCTCGTCGAGGAGCATCATGCGCGGGCGGGCCATGAGAGCGCGGCCCAGCGCCAGCATCTGTTGTTCGCCGCCCGAGAGGTGGCCCGCGGTCAGGCGGCGGCGTTCGGCGAGCGCCGGGAAGTAGTGGAAGACCTTGTCGAGGTCGGCGCTGGCGGCGCCCCGGTCGCTGCGCGTGTAGGCTCCGGCCGCCAGGTTCTCGCGCACGGTGAGGTGCTCGAAGACGCGGCGCCCTTCGAGGACCTGGAAGATGCCCTTTTCGACGATCCGGTGCGCGTCGGTGCCCTGGATCTCCTCGCCGTCGAAGACGATCTCGCCGTCGGTGACCTCGCCGTCCTCAACGTAGAGGAGCCCGGAGATCGCCTTCAAGGTGGTGGTCTTCCCGGCGCCGTTCGAGCCCAGGAGCGCCGCGATTCTGCCCTCGCCGACCTCCAGCGACAGCCCCCGCAGCACGAGGATCACGTCGTCGTAGAGGACCTCGATGTTGTTGAGGCGCAGGAGGGGATCGGCGCCGTTCCCGGGTCCGCCGTTGCGGGCCGGCCGCGCGGTCACCGCCTCACGACCTCGCCGGCGCCTGGATGAACTCGGTGAAGGGCGTCCACTCGCCGCCCTCGACCCGGAAGATCCTGACGCCCTTGGCGCCGAGATGGTCGGTGGGGGTGAAGCTGATCGGCACCGTCACGCCGCCCATGTCCAGGTCGGTGAAGGTCTCGAGCGCGGCCTTGATGTTGGCGCCGGTGAGCTCCTGTCCCGCCGCCAGCACCTGCCTCATCGCCTCGGCGAAGACGGAGAAGGTCCACCACGCCTGGGTGTACGCGTTGGTCTTCCCCTCGACCGGCTCGCCCTTCGCCTCGAGGTAGTCGCGGATGACGCGCGTGCCCGGCACGTCCACGCTCAGCGGGGCGTAGGGGATCGTCCCCATCACGCCTTCGGCCCCCTCGCCGGCCAGGTCCACCAGCTGCGCGTTGGCGCACCAGTTCAGGCAGATGAAGGTCGGATCCAGACCCAGGCTGCGCGCGTTCTGGATCGCCACGGCGGCGGGCCCGGAGGTGTTCTGGAAGATCACGTACTGCGCGCCGCTCTGGCGGATGCGGGTGAACTCGCCGGTGAAGTCGACGGCCGCCCGCGGCATCTCGTACAGGGTGAGGTCGATCCCGGCCGCCTCGGCGAATTCGACGCCGCCGTAGCGCGACGGAGACAGCCCGAAGGGACTCGCGTTGTGCATGAGCGCGACGATCGGCGTGCCATCGCCGTGGTTGGCCGCGATCCAGTCCAGCGCGATGCGGAACTGGTCGGTGTAGGTGGGGGCAACGAGGAAGTTGTACGGCGCCTCGGCCGGATCGCCCAGCACGTGGGAGAGCGAGGCCGAACTGAAGGGAACTTCGTCCTCGGTGATCCGGAGCCGCAGCGCCTCGGTGTCGCCGGTGCCCCACCCCATGAAGACGACCGCACCCTCGCTCACGAACTGGCTGTAGAGCTGCTCGGCGCGGTCGACCTGGTAGGCGTAGTCCTGGTAGATGAGGTCGATCGGCCGCCCCTCGATCCCGCCCTGCATGTTCACCCAGTCGGCGAATCCGCGCATGCCGTCGGCGTAGTCGGTGCCGACGTCGGCCGTGGGCCCGGTGAGGTCGAAGATGGCGCCGACCTTGATGGCGTTGTCGGCCGTTCCGTCACCGCCGCCATCGCCGCCGCAGGCCGCGGTGAAGGCGAGGACGGCGGGCGCCAGCAGTCGGATCGGCGGGGCGTGTCGGCGTGTGGTCATGGCGTCGTTCCTGTTCGCTTCGATGGGACGGTTGGACACTACGCAGACGGTCCGCCCTGCCGCCAGCCCCGGGCAGTCCGTGAAGTCCCTCTTTCCGGGGCCTCGCTCTGTGCTGCCACTTGATTTCTCGTAACAAGGAGCTGTATTTCTCGGATTAAGACGCCGGATTTCTCGGAATAAGGAGGGACCGACGGGTATATCGCGTGATTCGTGTACCGACCGAGCGACGCGGCAGCGCCTCTACACCCGCACCGCCAGCCCGTCGTGGAGCGCCGTGCGGTAGGCCTTGAGCGCGGGCACGAAGCCCATCAGGAATCCGGCGGCCACCACCGCGCCCAGGAACAGCAACTCGATCAGGCCCGGCGGCCGGATCGGGATGAAGAGCCCCGCCTGCGCCTCGACGATCGGCTGTCCGGCCGAGAGCAGCACGTACACCAGCGCCAGTCCGGCGATCGCCCCCGCCGCCGAGAGACACACCGACTCGAGCACCAGCAGCGCGACGATCCTCTTCGGGCCCGCTCCGACGGCCCTCAGGATCGCCATCTCGCGCCGGCGCTCGTTGAGCGACGTGTACAAGGAGACCAGCATGCCGAGCAGCCCCACGAGCACGACGAAGATCGTCACCACCCGCAGCCCGGTCTCGGCGTAGCCGATCCCCTGCCACATCTCGCTCAGCGCCAGCCCGGGGATGACCGCCATCATCGGCTCGCCCTCGTAGTCGTTGACCTCGCGCTGCAGCCGGAGCACGTCCCGCCGGTTGACCGCGCCCACGAAGAACGACGTCACCTGGGTGATCTCGATCTCCGCCATCGCGAGCACTTCCTCGTGCGTGTGCTCTTCGCCGGGCATCGGGGGCGCGCCGTCCTCCCACCCGAAGTGGATGGCCTCGATGCCCTCCAGGGTGACGTATACCGCCCGGTCGACCGGCGTGAACGTCTTCTCGATGATGCCCACCACCGTGAAGGGCATTTCGTCGTGGTTCAGGAACCCCACCTCGCCGATCCCGTGCGTCACCGCGACCTGGTCGCCGAGCCCGTAGCCCAGTTCGGCCGCCACGTCCGCGCCGAGGGTGACGTCGAAGACCTCCGAGCCGGCACGGCCCTGGGCCAGCGCGATCTCCTGTCCGCCGCGGTACCGGTAGTAGCGGTAGAAGTCCTCGTTGGTGCCGATCACGCG
This sequence comes from Gemmatimonadota bacterium, assembly GCA_022827345.1. GTDB lineage: Bacteria > Gemmatimonadota > Gemmatimonadetes > Longimicrobiales > Gaopeijiaceae > Bin94. The sequence goes on from JAJDTB010000039.1 coordinate 107,102, forward strand.
GAATCCCCGGTGGCTGTCGCCCAGCCCGTAGGGGATGGTCCACTCGACCGCCGGGTGTTCGGCCCATTCGCGGTAGGTGTCCCACGACAGGTTGTTCGTGGGCGATCCCATGCCGAAGACCGAGTACAGGAGCAGCTGGATGGTGCCGCCCTTGGCGCCCACGATGAGGTCGGTCTGGCTGATCGTGTTGGAGAAGCTCTCGCGCATCCCCACGCGCACGTTCTCGACGCCGATCAGGAGCGCGACGCTGAGCGCGATCGAGCCGACCGTGAGCGAGGTGCTGAACGCGCGGTTGCGCAGGGACTTGAGCGCAAGGTCGAGAACCAGCATCAGAGCGCCGCCTTGTTGACGTCCGGAAGCGAGATCGTGCGGGAGAACATGCCCTCGAGGGTGCGGTCGTGGCTGACGAACACCAGCGTGGCCCCGGCGCTCTCACACTCCGCGAAGAGCAGTTCGAGGAACGCCTCCCGCCGGTCGAAGTCCAGCGACGAGGTCGGTTCGTCGGCCACGATGATCTCCGGCGCGCCGATCAGCGCCCGGCACGCCGCCACCCGCTGCTGCTGGCCCACCGAGAGCTCCGTCACCCGCTTTTTCAGCAGATCGCCGATGTGAAGGTGGTCGGCGAGGAGCGCGGCGGTCTCCTTGATGCCCGCGCCGTCCAGCCGGGCCCTCCGCGCGGCATTCATGCGCACCGGCAGGGCGATGTTGTCCAGGACCGACAGGTAGGGGATGAGGTTGAACATCTGGAAGACGTAGCCGATGTGCTCCGCTCGGAAGGCGTCCCGCTGGGCCCCCGAGAGCGAGGTGAGATCCCTGTCCAGCACGTTGACTTCGCCCTCTTCCGGCTCGAGCACTCCCGCCAGCACACCCAGCAGCGTCGTCTTGCCGCTCCCGCTGGGACCGAAGAGAAACGCGCGCTGCGCCCGCTCGAGCGACAGCTCCGGGATGTCCAGCACCCACGAACCGCCGCCGTAGCGAAAACGGAGACCGCGAACGTCGATGGCGAGGCTCATCTACGGTCCTCGGCTCGGCAAGGCCTCATCTCGGGGCAAGCCCGGGCACGCGCGCGATCGAATCGCGGCTCAGGCCTCGAACGGATACACCCGCTGGCCGACGATGGTGAATCCCACATAGCCGTAGACGCTCTCCGTCATTTCGATCTTGAGCACGCCCTCGACCCACACCGGGTTCCACCCATCCATCTTCGCGCGCTTGCCTTCGTCCATCTGGATGTAGACGAGCTGGTTGGGCGGGGGAGGCGGCGTGTGGATGCAGGCGCCGACGTACGGCACGAGGAGGAATTCCGTCGCCGAAGACGCGAAGTCCTCGAGCGGCACAGTGAAGCCGGGAACCTTGACGAGTTTCCCCTCCAGCGCGGCCAGTTCCTCGGTCTTCTCGCCGGTCCGGTAGTTGAGCTTGGCGAGGAGCCGCCAGCCCACCTCGGTGGGATCGTCGGCGGTTGCGGCCGGGGATGGAACGGACGCGGGCCACGTGGCGGTCTCGGCCCCGTGGACGGCCGCGGGTGCTTGGACGGCCCCGGGATCCGTGACGGATCCCCACTGGCCCCCCGCACCGGCGGGGGTCGCCGCCAGCAGCATGGCCGCCGCGGCGGAAAGAAGTCGGCAACTGGCTTTAGTCATCAGAAATCCTCCGATTGTCGAATCCTCAACTCGATCCCTGGTCATCCTCCGAGATCGGCCGCGTGAGCGTGGGATAAATGATTCCCAACTGTTCAAGGTACGTGTCGAAGCGGGTCTCGTCGTAGTAGTACTGCCGCAGGAGCGGACGGAACGCGTCCATGATCTCCTTGTTGAGATCGATGGGCGGCGGGTCGTCGGGGCCGAGGAAGGGCACGTACTCGACACCCGCGGTCTGGTCCTCCCGGAAGTACGTCCAGGCCTGGTCTACCAGCTCCGGCTGCGCGAATAGCTGAAGCGCGGTGCGGGCCATCACCCGGGCGCCCGCGACGGCTCCCTTGTGCGCGATGGGGGTGGCCATCGCCATCGCGCTCGACCAGTGGTGGCCCGGCAGCCCCGGCACGTTCGACGGGAAGCGCAGGGTCACCGTGGGGACGTTCCAGGAGATGTCGCCGATATCGTCCGATCCGCCGCTCCGCCGCGGGCCCGGCGTGCCGAGCTGCGACAGCGAAGTCGGCATTCCCGACGGGACGCTTCCGACCGATTCCTGCACCGCGCTCGCGAAGTCGTGATCGTCGTCGGTCCACTCCGGGAGCCCGACGTCCTCGATGTGCTCGTACATCGTCTCGGCCACGACCTTGTTGAAGTGCCGCGGCCACGCGGTGCCGATGATGCGGTACGACATCTCGGTGTCGGTCATCATGGCCGCGCCCTCGGCGATGCGGATGGCCGTGTCGAAGTTGCGCTTGATGTCCTCGTAGTCCATCTCGCGGATGAAGTACCACACCGACGCCCGCGACGGCACCACGTTGGGCTGGTCGCCGCCGTCGCTGATCACGTAGTGGGAGCGCTGGTCGGGACGCAGGTGCTCGCGCCGGAAGTTCCAGGCGACGTTCATCAGCTCGACCGCGTCCAGCGCGCTGCGGCCCCGCCAGGGAGCCCCCGCGCCGTGCGCCGCCTCGCCCTCGAAGGAGAACTCCACGGACACGAGTCCCGTCCCGCCGCCCTGCCCCCAGCTCACCGACAGGTTGCTGCTGACGTGCGTGAACAGCGTGACGTCGATGTCCTCCAGGTACCCGTCCCGCACGTACCACGCCTTCGACGCCAGCTGCTCCTCGGCCACCCCGGGCCAGAGCACCAGCGTGCCCCCGATGCCCTCGGCCTCCATGACGTCCTTGAGGGCGAGCGCGGCCACCACGTTCACGGCCTGACCGGAGTTGTGCCCCTCGCCGTGTCCGGGCGCCCCCGGGATCAGCGGGTCGTGATAGGCCACGCCCGGCTTCTGGTTCGCCTTCGGAATCCCGTCGATGTCCGACCCGAAGGAGATGACCGGACTGCCGCTCCCCCAGCGCGCGAACCAGGCGGTCGGGATGCCCGAGGGCTCGCGCTCGATGGTGAAGCCGTTCTCTTCCAGGATGCCCGTGATGTACGCCGAGGTCTCGATCTCCTGCTGACCGAGTTCGGAGAAGGAGAAGATCTTGTCGACCATGACCTGGGCCAGCTTGGCCCGCTCCAGAACGCCCGCTTCCACGCGTTCCACGAGGGGTTCGAGCTGCTCGTCGGAGAGCCCTTGCGCCGCCGCGGTGACGGGGGCGATGAGAAGGACGGCCAGCGCCGCCGTGAACGTTCGTTTAGCCATTGACGCACCTGGGTCTGAAGAATGGAGGAATCAAGGACATCTGAAGATAGGGGCTGGCCGCCCGCCCCGGAAAGATGCATGGCCTGCGAACCCCGCCGATGCGCCGACGGCGGGAGATCAGGGCCGCCCTGCCACCCTCTCCAGGGACAGCACCCGCCGCACCAGATCCGTTTGCCTCGAAATGCCCTGCTTGCGGAAGATCTGTTTCAGATGCCATTGCACTGTCCCCTCGGTGCGGTCGGTCCGGGAGGCGATTTCGCGCGGCGAATGACCGTCGGCCAGCATGACCGCGAGGCGGCTCTCGGCCGGGGTGAGGCCCAGGACCTCGGCCGCCAGCTCCGGGGCGATCCGGGACCGCCTCTCGGGATCCACGACCAGCACGACGGCGGCGACCCGGACCGGTCGGAATTCCCACTCCCGTACGGCCACGGGACTGACATGCAGCATCAGCCGCGACCGGGAACGGGAACGGCGGATCGTCATCGTACCCGCCGATCCCTGCTCTCCGAAGGGCGGCACCGCCCGGGCCACAAGCCGCCGCAGCCTGTCGTTCTCCCGCGGCGCCAGCGCCCGCAGGTAGCCGCCCGAATCGAGCAGGCCGTTGCGGTGCCGCAGGAGCTTCGTGGCCGCGTCGTTCGTCTCCACGATCCGCCCTTGCCGGTCCAGCTGTACCAGGCCGGTGCTTCCACCGTCGAGCAGCCCTGCGAACGACCTGCCCAGCGCCCGGGTGTCGGCCAGTGCCAGCCACATCGACCCGAAGAGCCTCAGGTGCGGCAGCAGACGCTCGATTGCCGCGATCTGGGCCGTGGACCAGCCCCGGGCTCCGATGCTGTCACCGAAGGTCCATATGATGTGCGACCGGTCCGGTCCGTCCAGGCGCACGTGCAGTCCCTTCTGCATATCGGCCCTGGGCAGGAACTCGTTGTAGGTCAGCGAGGTCTTCTTCTCGTCTTCCGTGTACAGATCCGGCACCGGCATCAGTTCGCCGCTGGGGAGCCATCCCATGCGGGGAACGCGTTCGTCGTGCGGCCAGTATGCGCGGAAGTACTCTCGTTCGAGGTCCTCGTGGCGCTGTCCGCCGAGACAGATCCGCCACCAGGCGATCGATTCGGGCACCAGGCCGGCGTCGCCGGTGATGAGGACGGAATTCCCCTTCGCACCGATCGCCATGTCGATGAGGCCGGCCGCCGTCGGCCAGTGACCAGGGTCGAGCGCGGCCTCCTGCAATGATGCAACGATACGCCCGAACAAGCCCTTTGGGGTCATTGTCGTCCAGGGTTTTGACGTGTGGCAAATCAGTTATGTCGCAAACGACTTGCAACGGTAACGCCCCGGATCTCTTCTCTCGCCTCCCAAATGGAGGGGGATTCACCCCCGCCGGTACGCGAACGGCCACACGTGGAAGTAGTCCTTCACGTTCCCCCACAGCTTCGACAGCCCCTTGGGCTCGAAGATCAGGAAGAGGATGATGACGAGGCCGAAAACCGCCTGTTGCGCGTATGGCAGCAGGCCCGCGACCGCCGGGGCGGTGTCCTGCAGCGCGCGCCCCGCGTTGGTGATCAGCGCCGGCAGCAGCGTGATCAGCACCGCGCCGAAGAACGACCCGCGGATCGAGCCGAGACCCCCGACGATGATCATCGCCAGGTAGACGATGCTCGTCTCCAGCGTGAAGCGCTCCCAGGTGATGATCGTGCGGTAGTAGGCGATCATCGCGCCGGCCAGGCCGACGAAGAACGACGAGGTGGCGAAGGCCAGCAGCTTGGTGCGGAAGAGGTTTACGCCGATCACGCTTGCCGCGATGTCCTGGTCCCGGACCGCCACGAAGGCCCGTCCCATGCGCGTGCGGAAGAGGTTGGCCGCGAAGAGCGCCGTGCCCGCCGCCATCAGCACCCCGAACCAGTAGAAGCTGAAGCCGGTGTTGAGGCGCACGCCGAAGAGGCGCGGGGCGGGCAGCACGATCGCCTCGGTGCCGCCGGTCACCGCCGTCCAGTGGGTCATCCCCCACTCGACGATCTCCTGCGCGGCGAGGGTCGCGATCGCGAGGTACAGCCCCTTCAGCCGCAGCGACGGCAGTCCGAAGAAGGTGCCCGCCACGGAGGTCATCACGCACGCACAGGCGATGCTGACCCCCCACGGCAGCCCCAGATTCATGGTGAGCAGCCCCGCGCTGTAGGCCCCGATCGCCATGAACGCGCCCTGCCCCAGCGAGATCTGCCCCGTGTAGCCCACCAGGATGTTCAGGCCGATCGCGCCGACCGTGGCGATGGCGACCTGGTTGGCCAGGTCCAGCCAGTACGGGCTCGCGAAGAAGGGGAAGGCGAGGACGAACGCCGCGAAGAGGGCCAGCCGTATTCGCTGCACGGGCCACGGCCGCAGCCCCATGTCGGACTCGTAGCGGGTGTGGAATACGCCGCACTCGAGGCTCATCGCGCGCTCCCAACCTGCGCGGCGCACCCGCACCGGGCCCGCGCCCGCCTGGGCCGCGCCCACCCGCTCCCTCGCCGTGAAGTCCTCATACGCGTTCGATGATCTCCCGCCCGAAGAGCCCGTAGGGACGGACCATCAGCACCAGCACCAGAACGACGTACGGCACCACGAGGCTCAGCCCGCGGCCCACGTAGCCGCCGGTGTAGACCTCGAGCAGCCCGATGATCGCGCCGCCGATCACCGCCCCGCGGATCGAATCCAGTCCCCCAAGGATCACCACCGGGAAGACGCGCAGCCCGATCGACGCCACATTCGGGCTCACCCCGACGATGTTGCCGAGCATGATCCCCCCGATCGCCGCGGACGCCGCCGCCAGTCCCCACGCGATCCCGAAGACGCGCGGAATGCTGATTCCCATGCTCAGCGCCGCCTGCTGGTCGTCGGCGATGGCGCGCATCGCGATCCCGTCGCGCGTGTGCCGGAAGAAGAGCCACAGCGCCGCCAGCACGCCCAGCGCGATCGGAATCGACAGGAGACGGTCGGTCGACAGGATGACGGGACCGAGGGCGACGTCCCCCGACGGCAGGAACGAAGGGAACGAGCGCGGCTGCGGACCCCAGATCGCGTTGACGGCGGCGCGCAGGATCGAGGACAGCCCGATCGTCACCATGATCATCGAGATGATGGGCTCGCCGATCAGCGGACGCAGCACCAGCCGCTCGATGGCGAGGGCCACGGCCACGGCCAGCAGCAGCGTGACGAGAACGCCGACGCTCCACGGCAGCCCGGTCTGGGCAACCGCGAAGAAGATGAGGTAGGTGCCGAAGAGCAGCAGGTCGCCCTGCGCGAAGTTGATGACGTCGCTCGCCTTGTAGATGACCACGAAGCCCGCGGCGGCCAGGGCGTAGATCATGCCGGTGCTGAGGCCGGAGACCGTGAGCTGGAGGAAGACGTCCATGGGTTCAGCGGGCTGCGGTGCGCTGGCGTCGCCGGGCGCGTCCCCGGCCGCGTCGCGTGCTTGTCGCGTCCATGGCTCAGTCCAGCGTCTCGATGCGGAGGTCGTGGGCCACTTCGGCCGTGCGCCCGTCCTGGTAGGTGATCTCGGTCGCCACGGTGACCACGTCGCCGCCGCCCTGCAGCGCCGCGATGATGTCGCCGAAGCGGTCGGCGATATGGCGGCGGCGCACCTTGCGCGTGCGGGTCAGTTCGGCGTCGTCGGCGTGCAGCTCCTTGTGGAGGAGGAGGAAGCGGCGGACGCGGGCGGCCGACGGCAGATCCCGGTTGACGGTGCCCACGTGCTCGCGGACGAGGCGGTAGACCTCGGCGCGGCGGGCCAGGTCGGTGAAGGTCGTGTACGGAATGCGGTGGCGCTCGGCCCACTGGCCTGCGTTCTCCATGTCGATCGCGATCATCGTGGTAACGAAGGGCGCGCCGCCGCCCCCGAAGACCACCGCCTCGCGGATGTACGGGCTGAACTTGAGTTTGTTCTCGACGAACTGGGGCGAGAAGTTCGTCCCGTCGGCGAGCTTCATGACGTCGGCCAGGCGGTCGATGACGACCAGGTGACCGTCCTCCTCGAAATAGCCGGCGTCGCCGGAGTGCAGCCATCCGTCCGAGAGCGTCTCGGCCGTCGCCTTCGGGTTGCGGAAGTAGCCCTGGAAGACGGCGGGGCTGCGGCAGAGGATCTCGCCCGCGTCGGAGATGCGGATCTCGGTGTCGGGGAAGGGCGTGCCGACGGTGTGGAAGCGGATGTCGCCGTCGCGGTGGACCACCGAGATGCCCGACACCTCGGTCTGGCCGTAGAGCTGCTTCAGGTTGACGCCGATGGCGTGAAAGAAGCGGAAGACGTCGGGGCCGAGCGCCGCGCCGCCGGTGTAGGCGCGCCGCACCCGGTTGAGGCCGAGCTGATCGCGGATCGGGTGGAAGACGGTCCAGTCGGCGAGGCGGTGGCCGAGGCGGGCGAGCGGCCCGGGGCGCCTGCCGTTGGACCCGCGGTCGGCGGCGGCCGTGCCCACCTTCATCGCCCTGCGGTAGACCCACCGCTTGAGCGGCGTGGTGTCCTCGGCCATGACCTGCACATCCGACACCATGTTCTCCCAGATACGCGGCGGCGACATCAGGAAGGCCGGGCCGATTTCGCGCATGTCCTGGCGCACGGTGGCGGTCTCTTCGGGGAAGTTCACCGTGAAGCCCGCCAGCATCGCGCTCGCCACCCCGACCATCTGCTCGCCGATCCACGCCATCGGCAGGAACGAGACGAACTCGTCGCCGGGCTCCATCGGGTCCACGCCGCGCAGCTGCGCCGCCATGGCGAGAAGGTTGGCGTGCGAGAGCATGGCAAGCTTGGGGATGCTCGTCGTTCCGGAGGTCGTGCAGAGGAGCGCGGTGTCCTCGGAGCCGACTTCGGCCAGCCTGTTGTCAAATTCTACCGGGAATCTGTCACTGCGCCGGTCGCCGAGCGCCTCCACCTCCTCGAAGGCCATCAGCCCGGGCGCCTCGTAGCCGTACATCCCGCGCGGGTCGTAGTAGACGATGGCCCGCAGCTCCGGCACCCGGCCGCGCACTTCGAGCACCTTGTCGACCTGCTCCTGGTCCTCGGCGACGATCACCCGCGCCTCGGCGGCCTCGAGCATCTTCGCCAGCTCCTCCGAGATCGAGTCCTGGTAGAGCCCCAGCGGCAGCGCCCCGATCGACTGGGCCGCGAGCTCGGCGATCACCCACTCGGGGCGATTGTCGCCAATGATCGCGATGCGGTCGCCCTTCTCCATCCCCAATTCGACCAGCCCCAGCGCGAACGACCGCACCCGCGCCAGGTACTCGGCCCAGGTCATCTCCTGCCAGATCCCGAACTCCTTCTCGCGGAGCGCGACGCCGTCCGGAGTGTCGGCTGCGCGGCGGGCCAGCAGGCCCGGCAGGGTGTCCGCCGAGTGCCCCGCGGCGAGCCCTTCCCCGCGCCCGGCGCTCACGTCCCCGGTGCGATGGTCGGTCCCGGCCCGGCGGCCAGCCCCGGCACTCACGCCCCCGCCCCCACCGCCGCCTCTTCTCGCGCATGCCCCAGGTAGGCGTCGATCACGGCGGGATCGCGCCTCACCTCGTCCGGCGTCCCCTCCGCGATCTTCCGCCCGAAGTCGAGGACCACCACGCGATCCGAGATGTCCATGATCACGTCGATGTCGTGATCGATCACCACAACCGTAATCCCGCGCTCCTCGTGCACATCGAGGATGAAGCGCGCCATCGACTCCTTCTCTTCCGCGTTCATCCCGGCTGTGGGCTCGTCGAGCAGCAGGATCGCGGGGTCGAGGGCGAGCGCGCGGGCCATCTCCACGAGCCGCTGGTTCCCGTACGCGAGGTTGCCGACCTCGGCGCCCCGTAGCGGCTCGAGGTTCATGAAGTCGATGACCTCCTCGACGTGGCGTCGGTGCTCGATCTCGCGGCGGCGCTGGCGGCCCAGGTAGAGCCCGCCGCTCAGCACGCCTCCGCGCATGTGCACATGGCGCCCCAGCATGAGGTTTTCCAGCACGGTCATGTGCTTGAAGAGCTCGATGTTCTGGAAGGTGCGCGCAACGCCCAGCGCGGCGATGCGATGCGGCGGCAGCCGGTGGAGGGCGTGGTTGGCTCCGCCAGAGCCGGCGAGCGTGATCGTACCCTCCTGCGCGCGGTAAAGCCCCGACACGCAGTTCAGGACGCTGGTCTTCCCCGCCCCGTTCGGCCCGATGAGGGCGAGGAGCTCGCCGCGCCGCACATCCATCGACAGGCCCGCGAGCGCGGTGACCCCGCCGAAGCGGAGGGTGAGATCGCGCAGCCGCAGCACAGGACCTGCCGGCGCCGCTTCGTCCGCACGGTCGCGACGGGCCGCCCCCATCGCTACTTCCTCGATCCCTCGACCCTCTCGCCGCCGACCCACACGCCGTGGATCTGGCGCAGATTCGCGATGTCCTCCAGCGGATTGGCCCGCAGCAGGACCAGGTCCGCGCGGCGCCCCTCCTCAAGCGTCCCGACGTCGTCCAGACCCAGGCAATCCGCCGCGACTCCCGTCGCCGAACGCAGGATCTGCTCGGCGGACAGCCCCGCCTCGGCCATCAACTCGGCCTCCATGTGCTCGAAGTAGCCCTGGAAGCGTCCCATCGGGCCCGAGTCGGTGCCGAACGCGATCGGGACCCCCGCGTCGACGAGCCGAGCGAGATTGGCCTGCGCGACTTCGAGGGCGCGCCCGTAGGCTTCGGCGGCTCCCGACGCCGCAACCCAGTCCTGCCGCGCGGGGTCGCTGACGACTTCCACCTGCACCGAGTCCACGTCGGAGACGAGGAACGGGTCGTCGAAGAAGGCGGGGCGCTCTCCGTAGACGAAGGTGGACACCTCGCGGGTGAGCGTCGGCACGTAGCAAACGCCGGTCTCGAGGAACAGCCCGAGCGTCTCGTCGTCCACCATTTCGTCGCGGATGCTGTGGGCGACGAGGCCCGTGCCGGCGCGGAGCAGGCCCTTCGCGTCCTCCTGGTAGAAGAGGTGCGTGGCCACGCGCAGGCCGTGCTGGCGGGCTCTCTCGATGACGGCCCGGTACGATTCCGGGCTCATTTTGGTGGTCGCGCCGAGGTTGTCGTCGACGCGGATCTTGATCCAGTCCGGTCCCATGCTGGCGACGGCGTCGACCGTCAGCGTCAGTTCCTCGGGCGCCGACCCCGTCACCACCGGCCCCGAGACCAGGATCCGCGCGTGCCCCGGGCTCCCTTCGCCCCAGCTCGCATCGCGCAGCGCGAAGGACCCCTCGCGGCCGCCGCCCAGGCTGTTGACGCTCGTCACGCCGAAACGGGCGTAGCGGGCCAGCTCCATCTCCGCAAACGCGCCGAAGCTGCCGCCACGGTCCACGCTCCAGGTGCCGCCCACATGTCCGTGGGTGTTGATGAGACCAGGGACGATGTAGAACCCGGTTGCGTCGACCGCCGCGACACCGGCCGCCCTCGCCAACCCCGCAAAATCGGCGCCTGCCCTCAGCGGTTCCACGGAAATGATGCGGCCTGCTCCGACCTGCACGACCATGGGTCCGCTCATCGGCGCCCCGGTGCCGTCCCAGACGCGGGCACCGTGGATCACCAGGTCGGCATCCGGATCGACGCTCCCGGTTCCGCACGCGGACAGACACGGCAGCAGCACTGCCAGCACAGGCCAGGCTTTTCGTGTGCACATCGGTACTCTCGGCTTCCTGCTCATCGCTTGCTCCAATCCCTGAGCTGCATCCTGCCCCGGCGCACGGGAGATGCGGCGAGCGCCTTCCCGGAAGCCGGGAATGACAATGTAGCCCGGTGGAGCGATCCCGCACCTGACGGCGGAGGAACGGACCGGGCCCGGGATGGAGCCGCGACCGGGTCGGCCGGTCCGGCACCGCTGTTGCGGCAGCCACCCGCCCCCGCGCACATCCCCAGGGAGCCGAGCAGGGTGACCGGGGCCCGCAAGGCGGCTCAGTCCCCTGTAGCCACGTACAGTTCGCTGCCCCCCCGCCGGAACTCATCGGCCTTCTCGCTCATCCCCTCCTCCACCGCCCGCACCTCGTCCAGCCCCCGCTCGCGGGCGAATCGCCGCACGTCGTCGCTGATCTTCATCGAGCAGAACTTCGGCCCGCACATCGAGCAGAAGTGGGCCACCTTGGCCCCCTCGGCGGGCAGCGTCTCGTCGTGAAACTCGCGGGCGGTCACCGGATCGAGCGACAGGTTGAACTGGTCGCGCCAGCGGAACTCGAACCGGGCCTTCGAGATCGCGTCGTCCCACTGCTGCGCGGTCGGGTGGCCGCGTGCCAGGTCGGCCGCGTGGGCGGCGATCTTGTAGGCGATCACGCCGTCCTTTACGTCGTCGCGGTTGGGCAGGCCGAGGTGCTCCTTCGGCGTGACGTAGCAGAGCATCGCGGTGCCGTACCAGCCGATCATCGCCGCGCCGATCGCGCTGGTGATGTGGTCGTAGCCCGGCGCGATGTCGGTCGTGAGAGGCCCGAGCGTGTAGAACGGCGCCTCGTCGCACCACTCCAGCTGCTTGTCCATGTTCTCCTTGATGAGATGCATGGGGATGTGCCCCGGCCCCTCGTTCATGACCTGCACGTCGTACTCCCACGCGATCCGGTTCAGCTCGCCCTGGGTGCGCAGCTCCGCGAACTGGGCCTCGTCGTTGGCGTCGGCGATCGAGCCGGGCCGCAGCCCGTCGCCCAGCGAGTACGAGACATCGTATTCCCGCATGATCTCGCAGAGTTCGCGGAAGTTGGTGTAGAGGAAGTTCTCGCGATGATGCGCCATGCACCACTTGGCCAGGATCGAGCCGCCGCGCGACACGATGCCCGTCACCCGATCGGCCGTCAGGGGCACGTAGCGCAGCAGCACCCCCGCGTGCACGGTGAAGTAGTCCACCCCCTGCTCGCACTGCTCGACGATCGTGTCGCGGTAGACCTCCCAGGTCAGCTCCTCGGGCACGCCGCCGACCTTCTCCAGCGCCTGGTAGATGGGCACGGTGCCGATCGGCACGGGCGAGTTGCGGATGATCCACTCGCGCGTGGCGTGGATGTTGGCCCCCGTGGACAGGTCCATGACCGTATCCGCCCCCCACAGCGTCGCCCAGCGCAGCTTCTCGACCTCCTCGTCGATCGACGACGTCACCACCGAGTTCCCGATGTTCGCGTTGATCTTCACCTTGAAGCCGCGCCCGATGATCATCGGCTCGAGTTCGGGGTGGTTGATGTTGGCGGGGATGATGGCGCGGCCGCGCGCCACCTCGTCTCGTACGAAGCGGGGGTCGAGCCCTTCGCGCAGCGCGATGAACTCCATCTCGGGGGTGACCTCGCCGCGCCGCGCGTAGTGCAGCTGGGTGACGGGACCGTTCCCGCGGCGGGTGGTGCGGCCCAGGCCGGGGGGGAGTGCGAGGGGGTCGTCGCGCTTGCCGGGGGTGAGGGTGGCGCCACGGCCGGTGACGCGGACGTCGCGGGCGGCGATCCACGCCTCGCGGAGCGGTGGCAGGCCTTCGCGGACATCGTGGCCGGGCGGGCCGCTGGTGTCGTAGACGCGCAGGGGCGGCTCGCCGCCCGAAAGGGAGATTTCCCGCATGGGAACGCGGATGCCGCCGGGGCCGTCGACGTGGACCCGGGCCGAATTGGGGAAGGCGTCGCCGTACGCGACGGGAGGGGTGCCGGGTGCGGGGAGGGTGCCGGTCGGTTTGATCATCGCGATGTCGAATTCCCCGGCCGCCGCGTCGTCGCCGGACGGAAGCATCCGGCCGCTGACGGGGGACCCGCCGGAGCCGCGCTCCCTACGCCGGTATCAGCCGGATCAGGTCATTGGGGTTCGCTCTCAATCCCGCGTCGTGCGTGGTCCGACCCGACACGGGATGCCCCCGGCGACTATGAGAAAGATAGGTGGACACGGAGTGCCGGGCCATACGATGCCCGGAGTGCGGGGCCGAGGGACAGCGGGTGTGGGACTACTGACCCATATTACCCATATGATGATATATGGGTCATATTGTGCCTGCCTCCACCGCTCTCATGCCCGCCTCGATGAACGCCGACTGAAATTGCATCTGATCCCGTACGGGCATGGGAACGAGGCCCGCCTCGGCGGCTTCGGCGCGTACTTCCGCCTCGGCGTGGTCGGCGCGACCGCCCGCAGCCTCCGCACCTCGAATCCGCGCCTCCCACTCCGCGATCCGCTCGCGCCACCGGATCAACACCGGATCGGGCGGCCCCAGCTCGGCCCCCACCCCCGGCGTGATGAACAGCGGCATCTCGGTCACCAGCGTCAGGGTGTCGCCGCCCAGCGCCCGCACCGCCTCCATCGAACTGGGACGGAACCGCGCCGCCGTTTCCGGATCGCCGAGATCGAGAAAGTGCCGCCGCATCGCGCGCGAGTCGGGGCGGCTGCAGAAGCCGCGCCCCAGGCGGTGGAACCCCTTCTCGCCGTGGCGCTCGACATCGTGCAGGGCGTATCCGGCCACTTCCACCTCGCGGGTGAGCCCGGCGGCCATCTCCCCGAACCGCGGCCACCACGACCGCTCGACCAGAAAGTACGGCCCCGCCGCGACGCTCATCCCGTGCATGCTGACGTGGAGATCATGCGGCGCGCCCGCCCGCCAGAACTCCCACGCGGCACGATTCTCGGGGCGGGCGCCCTCGTCGTCCTCCCCACGCGGGAAGCCGAACTCGATGTCGTCCCCGGGAAGCTCCCGGACGCGGTGGCGGAGATAGGCCGCCGGGTCGTACTGCGCCGCGCCCGGCGCCTGCCAGGCCGCGTTGGCCACCGCGCCGTCCGGGTTGACGTGGGGGATGATCGACCAGGTGCCGGCGCGACGCAGTACCTCGCCGTCTTCGCTGGCCAGGTGGCGCAGCAGCCGCAGCAGAAACCGCGGCCCGACCGGCTCGTCGGCGTGACAGCCGCCGACCAGGCTCACCCGCACCGGCCCCTCGCCAATGGTGTACGCGAGAATCGGCCGCCCCGCGCGGGAGCGGCCGATCTCGTCACCCTTCGGCAGGGGGCCTTCGCAGGCCGCTATTCGGTCAAAATGTAAAGTTCTCATTGCAGGAGGATAATCAGACTTTACATCAGCCTATGGCCAGGGCGCCGGCAAACGAGCTCGCCAAGTCCCGCCGCCTGTGCCGGCTAACCGCCTCCGCCGAGGCGTTACCACACCCGTGGCATCGAAATCGACCGTCAACTGGGTAAGGCTCGCGTCAGGTAGGCGGATAAGGCCAGCAGTACCGGGGTGGCCACGCTGGCAGGCTGCGTGGTTGTACTCAACCCTAAACCGGGGGCACGACCGGATCCAACTCCACCTCCAGCCCGCAGATCGTCCCGGTTGTTTCCGCCTGTTCTTCCTGGATGTTCGACAGATCCAATCCTGCGCTCACGGAGAAGTCGAAGACGCAGTTTCCCGACCGGTCGTCCAGCTGCCAGTCCAATGCGCCGGTTGCCGCCATGTCCAAGTCGAAGGATCCGGATTGACCCATCGACGAGAGGGTCATTTCGACCCGGACATTCGGAGTGCCGTCCAGCGTGAATTGGTAGCCCTCGCTCCAGATCACGCACTCTGTCGGATCCATCACCATTATGACGGTGACGCCAACCGCGCCGTTCGGCCCCTCCTCGTCGAAGTCAACCTCGACCTCCATCTCGCCCCCCCGTGGACACACGAAAGCCAGCACCCCACTGTCGCCGGTCTGCGAGACGATCTCGGGCATTGTGTCGGTCGCAACGCTGAAAAGACCGAGGTAGAGCGCCTTCGCCTCGTCCTCGTTGAGCGGCTCGGCAGGCTCGGTGGGGCTGTCCTTGCAGCCGACGAGTACTCCCGAAAGCGCTGTCAGGAGCAGCATCGGTTTCGTTCTCGGCATGGTAATTCACCTCTCGCGTGCAGGAATTCGCGGGCGTGCCTGTTGCCGGCCCAATATGGAAGATACCCTTCTGGCACTTCGATGATCCCACTGGCAAGAGGGATGTCGGCTGAACAGGCCATGACCCATCTCCAACTCACCCCCCGCGAGACCGCCCTTCTCCAGGGCGAGGCCGGCTCCGCCCCGCGCCTCGCGATGGCCATCGTCGTGCGCATGGGCGAGATCCTCGGCGCCGAGTCGCTCGTCGAAATCACCTCCTCGCACATCGACGGTTGCCTCTACCACGGCGACGGCGGCGTCGAGTTCGCCGAGCGGCTGGTGGATCTCGGCGGAGCGGTGACGGTCCCGGCGACGCTCAACGTGGGCGCCCTCGACCTCCTCAACCCGGCGCGGGTGCGCTCGCACGGCCGCCGCCGCGAGATGGCGCTGCGCCAGATGCGCGCCTACGAGGCGCTCGGGTGCCGGCCCACCTGGACCTGCGCGCCCTACCAGGCCGGCCACCGCCCCGCGCCGGGAGAGCACGTCGCCTGGGGCGAGAGCAACGCGGTGTGTTTCGCCAACTCGGTGCTGGGCGCCCGCACGAACCGCTACGGCGACTTCATGGACATTTGCTGCGCGATCGCGGGGCGGGCGCCGCGCACGGGTCTGCACCTGGGCGAGCAGCGGCGCGCGACCCTCGTGGTGGACACGGGCCGGATCGCCCCCGAGTTGAAGCGGCGGGATGTCTTCTACCCCGTGCTCGGGACCTGGCTCGGCGCGGCCGTGGACGACCGCGTGGCGGTGGTGACGGGGCTCCCGGAGAGCGTCGCGGAAGACCAGCTCAAGGCGATGGGAGCCGCGGCGGCGTCCTCGGGCGCCGTGGGACTCTTTCACATCGAGGGCGTGACGCCCGAGGCTCCCGACCTGCGCACCGCACTCGGCGGCGCGAACCCCGAAGCCGTGATCGCCCCCACGCCCGCCGAACTCCGCGCCACCCGCGACACCCTCAGTACGGCGGCAGCCGGCCGCATCGACGCGGTGGCCGTGGGCAGCCCCCACTTCTCCATGGCCGAGTTCGCCCGTCTCGAGGCGCTCCTGCCCTCCACGCCGTTCGCAGTCCCCGTCTACGTGTGCACCGGCCGGTTCGAGTACCACCAGCTCGAGACGGCCGGCCGCCTCCGGCGCTTCGCGGACGCCGGCGTCGAGATCGTGGTCGACACCTGCGTCGTGGTCACCCCGATCCTCCCGCCGACCGATGGCGTGCTGATGACCAATTCCGGCAAGTTCGCGCACTACACGCCGTCCAACACCGGCTACGGGGTGGTCTACGGCAGCCTCGAGGATTGCGTCCGGTCGGCGACGCGAGCGCGGGTCGCGCGGGACGAAGCGCTGTGGAGCTGAAGGGGACCGTCGTCCACCCGGGCGCGCCCGCCGCAGGCCGCCTCCTCGTGCTTGAGAAGCCGATCAGCTTCTGGGGCGGGGTCGATCCGCTCACGGGCGCGATCATGGACCCGCGCCACCCGCGCCACGGGGAGCGGCTCGGCGGGCGCGTCCTCGTCATGGAGCGTACGATCGGGTCGAGTTCTTCCAGCGCGGTGATGCTGGAGCTTCTCCGCAACCGGGTGGCCCCGGCGGCGATCGTCGTGGGCCGTACGGACGCGATCCTCGTGCTCGGCATCCTCGTCGCGCAGGAACTGGGCTACAGCACGATCCCGGTCCTGCAGGTCGGCACCCCCGACATCGCCCGGCTTCACGAAAGAGACGGCGCGCGGGCCCGCGTGCAGGACGGGACGCTGCAGGTTGGCGGAGGCGCTCAAAGAAGCGCGTAACCCTCCAGGTGCACCCGCCCGCTCAAGGAAGCGCGTAACGCTCCAGCGTCTGCAGCCCGAAGTCGTCCATGTGGATCGCGTAGAGCACGCCGTCGCCGAAGCCGACGACCCGGCGGCCCATGGGGAACTCGACGGACATCGCCAGTTCGCCGCCCGGGCCGAAGACATCGTACCCGGGAGCCTCGCCGGCATCGCGGTGCCGCCGCACCCAGGCGCGCCCGAGCCCGTCGACCGGTACGGGCCGGTCATAGAATGCGGGTTTGACATCGGGCCAGGGGCGGTCGTCGAGGTTGTCGTCGTCATCCGACGAGCCGCCGCGGGTGGCCTGCATGCTCATGGAACCGTTCTCGACCTCCACCGAGATGGCGAGCACGCCGCCCGCTTCCATCCGCTCCTGCGCCCATTCTTCCCTTTCGGCGCGCCCCAGCCCGATCGGCGTATAGGGAACCGGCTCGCCGCTGACGATCGAGCCGTCGTCACTCATCCAGTCGACGTGATAGTCGCCGGCACGGACGATCACCACGCGCCCGTCGGGAGCCACGCCCCAGGCATCGGCCGGCGACAGCGGAACCTGGCTTACCCGCTCGTTGCGCTCCCCCGCCCCTCCGCTGACCTCGACGATCGTCTCGGGAGGCTTGAAGGTGGCGACCGTGTCGAGGAGCCCGGTTTCCAGGTCGAGCCTGAGGACATCGGCCGAGTCGGATCTCATCCCCCCCATGCCGCCGAGGCCTCGGAAATAGAGCCTGCCGCGGTCGTCGACCGCCTGCGGGAGCGCCATCACGATCTGGCCCATCGACCTGTCGCCGAGGCTGTAGGGCCGCGTCTCGCCGAATTCCAGATCCGGGCCCAGCTCCGTCAGGCGTCCGTTGCCGAGGTCCACCAGCAGCGTGCGGCCGCCGGGCAGGGGCCAGACCGCATCGGGCTGCCGGTACTCGGTCGGGCCCTCGCCGACGCCGCCGATCGTGTCGGCCGTACCGGCGTCGAGATCGAGCCGCACCACGACCTGGCCGAGAGGATCGGCCACCAGCACGTCGCCGCCGGGCAGCTCGCGCACCGTGGAGACGACCGAGAAAGGCTCGCCGTAGACCGCGTCCGCCTCGGCCAGCGCCACGACCTCGACCGCGTCGGCGCCCGCGCCCGGTGCTCCACCGCCCCGCACGATCAGCCACGTGCCCGCGGCCAGGACGACCGCCCCGGCCACCGCCGCCAGAACTCTGCTGCGCATCGGTCGAACCGCGGTCAGCCTACTTCACGAAGAGCATGTCGCGGTACGTCGGCAGCGGCCACAGCTCGTCCGGAATCACCTTCTCCATCCGGTCCGCCACCTCGCGCACCGCGTTCATCGCGGGGATCACGTTGTTGCGCATGTGGACGACCTTGGACGACACCTCGTCGCCGCCGAGCTCCTCGTTCTGCGCGTCGAGCTCGTCGAGCGCGGCGCTCAGCTCGTCGATGAGGCCGGAGACCCGGGCGATGTTGCTGTCGAGGCCCGCCGTCGAGCCGCCCGCCCCGGCCGCTCCGCTCCGCGCCGACCCGAGCTGGCTCAGGTAGCTGACCGCGGCCGGCAGGATCATGCAGCGGGCGATGCGCGCCGCCGTCTCGCCCTCGATGTTGATCTTGATGAAGTACTGTTCGGTCAGGACCTCCAGCCGGGCATCCAGCTCGCGCGGCGTCATGACGCCGTATTTGTCGAAGAGCTCCTCGTTCTTGTGGGCACCGAGCGCCGGCAGCGCCGTGACGGTGTTCCCCGTGTTGAGCAGCCCGCGGCGCTCCGCTTCCTCCACCCACTCCTGGGAGTAGTTGTCGCCGTTGAAGATGATCCGCTTGAAGGAGGGGATCTCGTTCGAGAGCAGCGTCCACAGCGCGTCCTCGATGGAGGTGCCGGCCTCGACGATCGGCTCGAGCACATCCGTCCACTCGTCGATCGCTTCGGCGACGATCGTGTTGAGCACGGTGGCCGGCAGCGAGATGCTGGCCGACGAGCCGACCGCGCGGAACTCGAACTTGTTCCCCGTGAAGGCGAAGGGCGATGTGCGGTTCCGGTCTCCCGAGTGCCGCGGCAGGTCCGGAAGCACGGTGACGCCCAGCCCGAGCAGCCCCTCGCGCTCTCTTTCCCTCGCTCTCCCGGATTCCTCCAACTGGTTGAAGATGTCCTCCAGCTGGCTGCCCAGGAACACCGAGATGATCGAGGGCGGCGCTTCGTTGGCGCCTAGGCGGTGGTCGTTGCCGGCCGTCGAGACGCAGGCCAGCAGGAGATCCTGGTGCTTCTCCACCGCGCTCATCACCGCCGTGCAGAAGAAGAGGAACATCAGGTTGTCGTGAGGCGTGTCGCCCGGCTCCATCAGGTTGTGGGTCGACGTGCCGAACGACCAGTTGACGTGCTTGCCGCTCCCGTTGATCCCCATGAACGGCTTCTCGTGCAGAAGGCAGACGAGGCCGTAGCGGCGGGCGTTCCGCTCGAGCACGCGCATGGTGAGCTGCTGGTGGTCCGACGCCACGTTCGCGTTCTCGTAGACCGGAGCCATCTCGTACTGCCCCGGCGCCACCTCGTTGTGCCGCGTCTTCATCGGCACGCCCAGGCGGTACAGGTCCATCTCGACGGACTGGATGTATGCCAGCACGCGCTCGTGCATCGAGCCGAAGTAGTGGTCGTCGAGCTCCTGTCCCCGCGGCGGCTTCGCGCCGAAGAGCGTGCGGCCGGAGGTCATCAGGTCCGGGCGGCGGTAGTAGAACTCGCGGTCGAGGAGGAAGAACTCCTGCTCGGGCCCGAGATTGGCCGTCACCCGGCTCGGCTCCTCGCCGAAGAGCTTCAGCGCCCGGCGGGTGACGCGATCGAGCGCATCGATCGACTTCAGCAGCGGGATCTTGGCGTCGAGGCTCTCGCCCGCCCAGCTGGAGAACGCCGTCGGGATGCAGAGGTAGGTCGCCGATTCACCGCCGAGCACGAACGCCGGCGAGGTCGGATCCCAGGCGGTGTAGCCGCGGGCCTCGAAGGTGGCGCGCAGGCCCCCGGAGGGGAACGAGGATGCGTCGGGCTCGCCCTGGACGAGTTCGTCGCCGCCGAAATCGGTGATCGCGCGGCCGTCACGCCCGACCTTGAGGAAGGAGTCGTGCTTTTCGGCCGTGCTCCCCGTGAGCGGCTGGAACCAGTGCGTGTAGTGGGTCGCGCCCCGCGAAAGCGCCCAGTCCTTCATCGCCGCCGCCACGGTATCCGCAACTCCGGGATCGAGCTCCTCACCGTGGGCGATCGTCCTCGTCAGCTGCTTGAAGACGTTGTCCGGCAGGCGGGACTGCATCTCCTTCATCCCGAAGGTGTCCTCCCCGAAGACCCGGGGAAGGAAGTCCCGGTCGCCTGATCTGGATTCCTGCCTGCGGCTCCAGGTTTTGGCCGCGCTGACGGAATCGAAACGTCTCTGGGTGCTCATCGTTGGACAGTCCTTTGGTGGGCGTGGGAGTGCTCAAATGAGCCCGGCCTTTCGGCCCGGCAGAATGTTGAAAAAAGCAATGCTAATGGGAAGCTGTAAGGGTGCGGGCGCAGTTTCAAGGGTGCGGCAGAGAAAACTGTTGTTTGTCCGCCAAATCAGGCCTTTTTTGGCGGACAAAGTCGGAAGTCCTCTCGCTTCTGACGCTGCTCCTGAAAGATCGACTAGTCTTCCACCGTGAAGTGGAACATCATGCCCGCGCTGAGGTGCTCGGCGATGTGGCAGTGCAGCATCCAGTCGCCGGGATTCGACATCTCGACGAGGATGTCCATGGTCGAGCCGACCGGCACGATCGCCGTGTCCTTCCAGACCAGGTTGTCGTTGGGGACGTCGTCGCGCGCGAGCACCACGAAGCGCTGGCCGTGGACGTGGATGGGGTGGTTCATCGGGTGAAACGAGTCGGGCGAGTTGAAGACGCGGATCTTCACGAGGTCGCCGCGCTGGAAGGTCCAGTGGATGTCCCCGTTCTCGCGGCCGGTGGCCAGGTCCTTCAGGATCCAGGTGACCTGCGTGCCGGATGAGAGCCAGTTCATCATCGGCATCGCGTCGTTCCACTCCATGGGAGGGACGTAGAGGGTGTCCATCTCCATCGAGCGGATGATCGGGAGCGGAAGCCCCCGAACCCGCACGGTGGCTTCGAGGTTGTAGTCGGGGGCGCGGCCGGCGTGTGCGCGCAAGGCCTCCACTTCGGCCGCCACCTCGGCGACATCGCGTAGCGTCTCGAATGCCTCCGCGACCTCGTCCCGGACCGGCGGCCCGGCGACCGTCACGCGCGCCAGCGTGTCCACATGCGGGTAGAACTCGCCCCGGAAGTGGTTGATGGCCTGGATCGTGTTCGCGATCGCCACCTCCCCTTCTTCCGGGAAGACCACGTCGACCACGTAGCGCTCGGCCGGCGCGATCACCACGCTCGACACCCACGTCTCGCGCTCGAAGCGGCCCACGTCCGACGCGACCAGCTTCACCCGCGCCGACCCGAAGGTCACGTTGAAGGTGCGCGTGTTGGCGACGTTGGTCATGAAGAAGCGCACCACCTCGCCCGGGCGCACCGCCAAACCGTGCCCCGTCACCCCGTTCACGAGCATCACGTTGCCGAAGCGCCCCATGAGCGCGTGGGTCGGCGCCTCCTTCCCCCACGGGATGAAGCCCTGGTCGTCCATCAGGATGTCGTCCAGGACGAGCAGCTCCTCGCGGTGGGCCGGGCCGTAGTAGTCCGGGTCGGGGGAGTCGACGAGGAGGTTGCCGTAGAGGCCCAGGTCCTGCTGGACGTCTTCGCGCATGTGGGGGTGGTACCAGAACATCCCCGCGTCGGGCACGTGCAGTTCATAGACGAACGACTCGCCGACCTCGATCGGGTCCTGGGTCAGCGTCTCGACGCCGTCGAAGCGGTTTTCGAGGCGGAGGCCGTGCCAGTGGACGGTGGTGGGACTCTCGATCCGGTTCGTGACGCGCACCACCACGGTCGAGCCCTGCGGCGCCCGGATGAGGGGGCCCGGATACTGGCCGTTGTAGCCGTACATGGCCGCCGTGTGGCCGTGCAGGGTGCGGCGGACAATGGTGACGTCGACGTTGAACGTGTCGCCCGCCGCCAGGTGGACGACCTCGCTCGGCCGCGCCTCGGGCAGGGTCATGACGTCGATCCCGGCCGCCGCGAGGAAGGGTTCGACCGGGGGCAGCGCCATCTCCAGCCCCGGGATCATGGGCATGTTCGGGTCCATGGGGGGCATGCGCCAGCCGCCGCCCATGTCGTGCATCATGTGGGCGGCGTGGTCCATGTCCTGGGCGGCGGCGGGGGCCGGGAGGAGGAGCGCCACAGCGACGGGCAGGAGCACCACGCAAGCCAGGCTGGCCCGGGCCGTCCGAAGATACGGTTGCGCGGCGGTCATGCCGGATCGATATCGGTTTGGGAGAAGTCCCCGCCCTTGAACAACAGCGGCTCGCCTGTCGTCCTGGCGAGCGCGTAGGCGAAGCAGTCTCCGAAGTTCAGCGCGGCAGGGTGATTTCCCTTCCCGTAGCGGCGCCATGCGCGGCGCGCTGCTTCAAGGTGCTCGACTGTGACGGGCACCAATTCGATTTCCGCGCGCTCCAGCAGGGCATCCAGGTCATGGGCCGCCGCTTCGCTGCCTCGACTTTCCACCACTATCGAAGCCTCCAGGACGTTGGCGACCGACATGCGGCAGGGATAGGCACCCATGATCGCAGCGGCATGACGCCTCGCATCGGGCTCGTCAAACAGGATCGCGAGTACCGCCGAGCTGTCGACGATCACCCGGGGAGGCCCCGGTCATCGTAAAGTAGATCTCCGTGCTCGATGGCCGACGGCCCGGGCTTGAGCGACTCGGCACAGCGCCTCCCGATTGTCAGCAACTCGTCGATACCGGCTTCCAGGCCGCGTCGGCGCTTCTCGCGCGCAAGGCGTTCACGAAGTGCCACGGTGATGGCGCCGGTCATGGTTTCGCCGGTCAGCCGGGCCAAGTCGCGCGCGAGCAGACAGGTCTCGTCATTTTTGATGTTGAGCCCCATGGCAACCTCCGGGGTAGAAGCGAAACCTCCAGCTCTACCCTATGTTGGCTTGCTCGCAACCGCAACCCTGGTCATAGATCGCCGAGGCGTCGACCTCATCGCCGGCGACCTTTGCGGGGTGGCTGGATCAGGCCCCGGGGGGACCGCCGCCAGCAGCACAAGCCGGGCGACGGCCCTATTCATACCCGTAGGCGGCGCAGTTCTTCTCTTCGAAGGGGCCGTGGCCGGCCATGGTGTGCATCATGCCGCTGCGGGACATGCCGCGGATGACGATCGGGCCGGTCCACATGGTCGCGTCCGGGTCGAAGGCGGGCTCCAGGGTGACCACCACGAGGAACTTGTTCCAGGCGACCCTGCCGCTGAAGCCGGCCGGTTCCGTCAGCTCGCCTGCGAGGGCGACCTGGTCCAGCTCGGGAGTGGTGGTCCACACCACGTACGTGCCTCCCCGGGCCGGGGCGAGGCGCTCGAAGCGGACCGTAAAGTCGTACTGGTAGCTCCCGTCCGTTCCCAGCGCTACGCCGTACGGCGACTGCGCGAAGGCAACCTCGCCGACGCCGGTCGCGTTGCCGGTGCCGGGCACGCGCTTCGTCGAGACCATGGGGAACCGGTAGTACTCGGGGCCGGAGTCGGCCCTGTGCAGCGCGCCGCACGCGGCCACGTCGCCGGCCACCTCGGAGCGCGAGTCGGCCACCCGCCAGCCCCCCTCGGCGTTCCGGACGGGGGCCGCGACGACGAGCAGCGCCGTCAGCGCCAAGAACCCTCCCGGTCTTCCGGATCCAGTCATCCTCATCCTGCTCTGCCTCCGATGTTCAGCTTACGGGGCGCCGGATCGGGCCGCGGTCCCAGTCCTGCGCGGACGAGATGTCGGGCATGCCCCAGTCCTCGCCGTTCCAGCCGCTGAATCCGTCCATGCGGAAGGTCCAGAGGCCGGTGGACATGTCGCTGACGACGATCAGTCCGTCGGCGTTGCGGACGTCGACTCCGAAGGCGCCGTTGAAGACGGGGGTGCGATCCCGGTTGGGCGGGCCGACGTAGGTGTCGTAGTAGCCGACCGTGACCGGGTTCTCCGGGTCCATGAGCGAGAAGATCTGCAGGCCGTCGAGGTAGCCGGACGCGAAGACGTAGGGCCAGCGGACCTCGTGGTTGTGCACGAGGTTCTGCCAGTCGGCGGTCCAGGCGGAGATCGGGGTGCGGATGTTGGTGACCTCGCCGTCGAGCGCGGGCTGCAGGTCGAAGATGCGGATGGGGGCGTACTGGTACTCGGTCTCGGCGATGACGTAGCGGCCATCGGGGCTCGGGGTGAAGGTGTGGCCGCCGCGCACGCCGCTGACGCCGACGAGCGTGACGCGGAGTTCGGGGTTCTCGAGGTCGGTGACGTCGTAGATGTAGTAGCCGCCGCTGCCGCCGCCGTAGAAGCGGTCCTCGCCGGTGTCGGGGTGATAGCCGACGTAGAAGTCGTGGTATCCGCGTCCGCCGCGGTTGAATTCGGTTTCCGGAACGGGGACGCGGCCGACGAGGGCGTTGTCGAGGTCGCCTTCGACGACGCGTGCCAGGTCGTAGACGTGCGCGAAGGGGCCGCTGACGGTCGAGAAGAGCAGAACCCGGCCATCGGAGTGCTTGTAGATGAAGATGTTGTGGAAGCCGCCCGGCAGGTCGGGCTCGCGGATCCGGGCCACTTCGCTGACGGTGGCGGGGTCCGGCAGGCCGGTCACGTCGAGCACGACGGCGCCCATGTCGGTGTTGGGACCGCCCTGTCCGAACTGCAGCGACTGCACCACGTAGTAGCGGTCACCGATCTTGAAGTGCTTCACGTCCATGCCGCCGGTGCGCATGTGGAGGTCCTGGTTCTCGATCCGCCATTCGTACAGGACCTCCGGGTGCTCGGGGTCGGCGATAGAGACGATGTCGAGGCCCTTGGGACCGACGTCGCCGTAGACCATCCGCGCGACGTACGCGTAGGGGCGGTCGAGCTCCTGCTCGAGGTCCATGTCGGCCACCGAGAGGCGCGGGCCCAGGGGGATGTGGCCGAGGATCTCCATGTTGTCGCTGCCAGGCTTGGAGGCCGTCCACTGGGCGTGGGCGGGGGCGGCGAGGAGGAGGAGAAACGCGGCGGTGCTCAGGGCATACAAGGGGCGGACGGACATAACCGAAACCTCCGGGTGATTGGATGTCGCTTTGCGTCGGGTGACTCGGTCGAAAACTATGGGAGAGTGTGCCCGGCGAACAAGGCGAGCGGGGAGGCGGCTTATGAGCCCGACTCTACCTCGACCGACCCGACACCAGTCCGCGGCTCGGGGATTGGATCACCGTGTTCACGCAGGGAATCCAGATGGAAGACAACCGCTTCCTGAATCAGCTGCTCCGTGTCTTCGTAGGAGCCTGCAGCCGCAACGCAACCCGGCAGGTCGGGAACGTAGGCCGAGTATCCGTTGTCGGTCGGCTCAATGACGATCGCGTATGTCATGGGATCTCTCCAATCGTAGTCCAGCCTGTTTGAGGATACTCTTCCCGGGGGCCAAGTCCTGGCCTAGAACGGCAGCCGCTGCACCGCCATCCAGCCGGCGACCGCGCCAGCCGCAGCGGACACGGCGACATTCCAGCCCTTCTGCGAGAGCGGCAGCCAGCGCGTCGCCACCATCGCCAGCGCCAGCACCGCCCCCGCCACCACGATCTGGCCAAGCTCCAGCCCGATGTTGAAGGACAGCAGGGGGAGGAAGATGTTGCGCTCCTCGCCGAGGACCAGGCGGAGGAAGCTGGAGAAGCCGAGGCCGTGGATGATGCCGAAGACGAGGGCGGCCGCGTAGCGCGGGCGGCGGGCGGGGTGGAGGGTCGGGCGGCGAACGGCGGAATCGTCGGGCTGGGGACCGCGCGCTCCGATCAGGTTGACGACCGCCGTGGCGACGATCGTGACCGGGATGAGGAACTCGACGAGCCCGGTGTCGACGCGCACGAGCCGGAGGGTGGCCAGCGCGAGCGAGACGGAGTGGCCGATTGTGAAAGCCGTCACAAGTACGAGCAGTTCGCGCCACCGCGTGAGTGTGTAGGCCGCGCAGAGCGCCGCCAGGAAGAGGATGTGGTCGTAGCCCTGCAGGTCCAGCAGGTGCTCGAAGCCGAGGCGGAGGTAGACGGTGAAGGTGGTCATGGGTCGGTGGGCTTCCGTGCGTCGCGGCGTGTCCGGCGTAGCCTCGCGGCGGCCCACACGGCGGTCCAGGCCAGCCAGGATACGCGCTCCCAGGGCGTAAGGGTGCGGAAGTGCGACCATAGCAGCAGCGGGACGGTGGCCGCCAGCTTGACCGCCGACCCCTCGTGGTACGGCACCCTCCGTTCCACCACCGTGACCGCCCGGCGACGTTCCCGGTGCAGGGTGCCCTCGATCGCGCCGCCGAGCTCGTCCGGCGACATTTCGCGCCAGCCGGGAAGCCGCATCACGCTCCAGGCCGGAACGGTGCGCCCCCATCCGTGGTTGTTGGTACCCGCTACCACCGCCAGATCCATGTCATCGGCGAGGGCGAGGATCTCGCCGCGCTGTGAACGGACCTGCTCGAGGCCGCGCGGCGCGCCGTCGCTGAGCTCGACGCCGATCACGCCGGCAGGGAAGCCGGGCCGAAGCGGGGCGATCCGGTCGAGCGGGCCGGGGATCGTGTAGAGCATGGTGGGGGGAGTGGCGCCGCGGTCGTGGGCGGCGGCGAGGGAGTCCGGGTCGAGGTGGTGCCGGGTGCTGTCCAGCGCGAAGGCGTAGCGCGCGCGGTCTCCCAGGATGTTGGTGTGCCGGTCGCGCAGCCGCACCTCCATTCCGCTGAGCAGGACGGTGCGGTCGCCGGCGCGCGCGGGATTCGCGGGCAGCGCCTCGTCGACGCCTGCCCAGGTGTAGTGGTCGGTGACGTAGGCCGCGTGGAACCCGCCGGCTTCGTGCCATGCGCGGTTGCGGGCCGCCGTGAAGAGGGACCAGCCGTCGTGGGAGCGGTTGGTGTGCGAATGGAAGTCGACCGCGAGCAGATCGGGGGACGCCAGCCGGATCGAGGCCATGGGGCGCGGGATGAGGGCGGCGGCGGCGTAGAAGGCGAGCAGGGCGGCGAGGGCGGCGGCGGCATGGAGGGCTTCGCGGGGGAGGCGGCGGGGGATCCGTGCCGCGAAGACGCGCCAGGCCGCATACAGCAGGCCCAGGGTGGCAAGGACCGCGTAGTGCTGCGTAACCACGAGGAGGGACAGCGTGTCCCAGAGGCCGAAGAGGGGGGCGCCCAACAGGTAGCCGGGCGGGTGGTGGAGGGTGGCGGGGGGGAAGGGCTGATGGGTGGCGGCGTCGCGCAGGGCGGGAACGGCGACAAACGCCGTCACAACGACGAGGACGGCGATGACGGTTGGTGCGCGGCAGGGCCGGATCGAGGTGCGGATCACGTGGCCCGTCACACCGCGGCCGACAGCCGGGAAGCCCGTGCCCGGACCAGTTCCGACTGGTTGGCAAGCGCGCTGCTGCCGAGTCCCGGGAGGGTGACTTCCCGCATCACTGCATGGGACGCCTCTTCGACCATGTCACACAGCTCGGCCACGCGCCGCCGGACGAACGGCGGTCCCAGGCCGCGCTGCTGTCGCTCGGGCAGCGAAAACGAGATGGGCGGCGCCGACGCGTTCTCGACCCAAACGCCGTCGTAGGTGAAGCGCATCGCGCCGTGTCGATCCAGGGCAAGGCGGCCCACGATCTCCCCGCCCCACCAGACGGTCAGCGAGCGGATCATTCCGAGGACCAGTTCGGCGGCGGGCCGCCGACGCCGGGAGCCTCCAGCCGCGCCGCGGCGTCCTGTTCCGACACTGCCAGCCCCGGGGGCATCTCGATGCTCATGCGGCATCCCAGGGCATCGAGCACCGCAAGCACCTTCTCCAGGCGGACGGTCGGCTTGCCCCGCTCGAGTTCCGACAGAAAGCGGACGCCGACGCCCGCGGCCCCCGCCAACTGGTCCTGGCGGAGGCCCTGTGCCCGTCGGGCAGCCCGCACGATGTGTCCAATTTCCGCAGGGGTCATTCGCATAGTCCCTTCCCGATCGGGAAAACCGTGTCTGCCGAGCCTGTGTCCCGGACCCTCAATTCATCAAAACACATTCCCGAACGGGAAAAATGACAGGGCGTGCGACGTGGGTCAACCCACAAATTGCCCGATCGGGACAATCAGGTGATGGCGAAGCCGTCCGGGACCCGGATTTGCCCGATCGGGACAACCAAGCGGGTGGCGAGCCGTCCGGGGTCCGTTTGCCCGAACGGGAAAACTCACCTCGCAAACGTATGCGAGTACTTCACCAGCAGCGCGCGCCCGGACGACAGCGGACGCCGCGGCCCCAGCCCGTTGTCGCGGTCGTTGTACAACCCCTCGTTGTAGACGATCCACAGGTCGGTGCCTTCGCGGAAGTGATACCGGAAGCGCACGTTGAGGCTCGTCAGGTCGGTCGCACTGTTGTATTGGCCGAAGGTGCTCATCGACACCTTGGGATTCAGCGCGGCCTTGACCCTCACGCGGCCCAGCTGGGCGGTGGTGCCGACGCCGCGGTCGGCGAAGTCCAGGCGGTTCACCTCGTAGCCGGCTTCCAGCTCCAGGTACTTCGACGCGACCCAGACGGGGGCCACCAGCAGGCGGATCCGGCTGCCGTCGTAGAAGCTCCCGACAGACGCCTCGAATTCGCCGCGGAAGAAGTCGCTGCGGGGCAGCCGGAGCATCGTGGTCGCCTCGTGGAACCAGTATTCGCCGGCGGGCACGACCACGTCCGAGATGTTGAACGGCTCGCGCACGCTCTCGAAGCTCGACAGGCCCCCCACGGTCAGGTTCGACCCGTTCCGGAACTGGAACTCGAGTTCGGGCTTGATCTCGCGCGACTCGGCGCTCCGGTCGGCGTTGCGGAAGTACTGGGC
Source organism: Gemmatimonadota bacterium (assembly GCA_022827345.1). Lineage (GTDB taxonomy): Bacteria > Gemmatimonadota > Gemmatimonadetes > Longimicrobiales > Gaopeijiaceae > Bin94. Next base: position 135,868 of record JAJDTB010000039.1, read on the forward strand.
CGTGCTGATCTGCAGCGCGCGTGCAAGCAGCGGTGAGGCGTCGTCCCGCAATTGCCGGTAGCGCAGCTGCGCGCCGCCGTAGGTGAAGTCCTTTCGCAGCTGGAACCCGAGGCCCGGCAGGTAGTCCTCGCCGGCCCGGATCCCCTCGGCGTAGTAGGAGAACCCCTCGTCGTGGCGGCGCTCGAGCCGGACCCTCCCGAGCCCCGACTCCAGTCCGCCCGCCTGGTCGGCCACTTCGTCGAAGGTATGGGCCCACTGGAGGATCAGGTACTCGTAGCCGAGCCAGCGGATTACGGCGTCCAGGCCGTAGGCGGTATTGTTGCGGCCGCTCGATCCCAGGCGCGTGGTCAGCATTGCGCCGACCCTCGAGAACTCGTCGATGATCTGCTGGCGCAGCCGGAACACGCCGACGTTCTCGGACGAAAGGTCGCCGTGCGGGGCGGTCTGCATGCTGAGGAAGCCGAAGTCGGTGCCGGCCCAGCGCCCGACCGCCCGCGCGCCCCCGTAGATGCGCACGATTTCGCCCTGGTCCAGCCCGATCCGGCGGCTGTGGAAGAGGCGGTTGAACATGCCGCCCGTGTTGAAGTCGAAGGTCGAGGCGCGCTCCTGGAAGAACTGCCGCTTCTCGGGGAAGAACAGGGCGAAGCGCGTCAGGTTGATCTGCTGGTCGTCGGCCTCGACCTGCGCGAAGTCGGTGTTGAGGGTCAGGTCGAGCGCCAGGTTCGAGGTGGGCGAGAACTTGACGTCGAGCCCCGCCTCGGTGGTGGGGTCACGCTCGCTCCGCCATTCGGCCCGCGGCACTTCGGGCGGCTCGGCGAGGACGGGGTTCTGCTTGAAGCCGCCGAGCGTGAACGGGGTCAGGTACACCGGCGCGGACTGCCGCACGTCGCGCAACACGATCCGCTGCGCCCGCGAGGGCTTGGCGAACGCAAGCCGTCCCCACCTGGGCTCGATCGGGGGGAAGGTCTGGCGCTCGTCCTTGCGGGCCACGACCCGGTAGAGGATCAGGCCCATGGTCACTTCGTTCCCGGTGACCTGGAAGCCGAGCGTCGAGAACGGAATCCTGAACTCCGCGAACCACCCCTCTTCGGTCTGTGTGGTGACCACGTCCCAGTACGAGTTCCAGTCCCAGCTCATCGGCATGCCGTTGGTGAACTCGGCATCGTTCGACACCGTCCGGTCCTGCCGCACACCCGAGGGATTCACGGTGAACCAGACCGCGGTCTCGTAGTCGTTGTAGCTGTCGATGACCACGGAGAGGATGTCGTCGCCGCTGTACTGGTCGCGGTAGAAGGTCCCGGTGCGGATCCCGTCGGGGTCCGAGTCCCACATGCGTCCCGCGACGTACAGGTACTCGTCGTCGTGCGCGATCCTCACGTCGGTCACCTCCGAGAGCTGCCCCCCGAAGTTGGGCTGCTGCATGGTCATCTCGAAGGGCGCGAGTTCGTCCCAGGCCGCTTCGTCGACGACGCCATCGATCACGACCTCGCCCGAGAGGCGGGGAATGGTGATCGGGGAGTCGGGTGAGGCTGATATGGAGGGGAGTTGGCCGCTCAGTGCGCCCGGGATCGTCAGGAAGGCCGCGAGGAGCGCCCCGGCGAGGAGGATGGTTGGTGTCCGCTTCAAGTCGATGTTTGTCGTCGCAGTGGGTAACGTGCCGGGGCGGGGAACGCCGCGCGCCGGTGATAACATACTTCATGGCCACCTTGCACCACGAAATCGTTGAGGCGCCCGGGGCGGCGCCGTACCGCCAGATGCTGTTGCTGCACGGGATCTACGGCGCGGGCAGGAACTGGGGCAGCATCGCGCGCCGTCTGGTTCGGACCCGGCCGGAGTGGCGCGTGGTGCTGGTGGATCTGCGCTCGCACGGGAAGTCGCCGCGGCTGGCGCCGCATACGATCGACTGCTGCGCGGCCGACCTGCTGGATCTGGAGGATCACCTGGGGCGCCCGGCCAACGCCGTGCTGGGGCATTCGTTCGGGGGGAAGGTGGCGCTGCTGTATGGGCGGCTGCGGGCGGAGGGGGGCGGGGACGGCGCGCGGGCGCGGTGCCAGCTCTGGATCGTCGACTCCTCGCCGAGCGCGGGCCGGCCCGGTGGCGGCGCCTGGCGGATGCTGGGCGTGCTGCGGCGGCATCCGGGCCCGTTCGGGAGCCGCGCCGAGGCGGTCGACGCGGTCGCATCGGAGGGGTTCTCGCCGCTGGTGGCGAACTGGATGGCCATCAACGCGGTGCGGACCGACACCGGGCTCGAGTGGCGCATCGACCCCGACGAGATGGAAGCCTACCTGCGGGACTACTTCCGCACCGATGCCTGGGACGTGGTCGAGCGTCCGCCGGCCGGGACGTCGCTGCGCTTCATCAGGGCGCTGGGGTCGAGCGTGCTGGACGATGCGGCGGGGCGGCGCATCCGGGGGGCGGCGCGCGGTGCGGGGCAGGTCGTGCTGCACGAGGTCGAGGGCGGGCACTGGGTGAATACGGAGAACCCGGAGGCGTTGCTCGAGCTGCTGGTCGGCGGGCTGGACCAGCCTTCGCCCCGCGGGTAATCCCCTCCTGAAATGCGAAGGCCCCCGCGCCGGGATCGGCGCGGGGGCCCCTGCAGGCTGGCGAGGACCGGGCCGCCGCCCGGCCATCGCCGCCCTTCAATCAGCTAATGAGCGATCCGGAATCCGAAGTTGATCGACCGCGGATAGCCAAGGAACACCTCGGCGTCGTCGGCCTTGTGGCTCAGCTGGCCGCGCTCGCGCTCGGCTGAGTCGCGATAGCCGTTGAAGGGCGAGTTGTCCTGCGCGTCCTGGATGTACTTCGTGTCCAACACGTTGAACGCGTGGAGGAAGATCTGCACGTTCCCGCCGAAGGCCGCGGCCAGGTCGGACGGGAGCCGGTACGACGTGTGGATGTCGAAGACCGTGTACCCCGGCGGGCGCCAGGACTGGATGCCCGCGTCGATGTCGCTGGTGCGGCCGAAGGGGTCGAAGTTGGCGTAGTGCTTGCCGTAGGTCTTGCCGACCACACGCCCGTAGAATCCTCCGGACGGGAACACCGAAAACGCGTAGGCCAGCTGGACCTGGGGCGCGTCGCCCACGTAGAGGCCGTTCAGATAGAAGTTGTACTCCCGCGTCTCGGCCTGCCGGTCGTCGGGCTTGTAGGTGCCGGTGGGATCGTTGGTGTATTTCCAGTCGCCGTACGAGAAAGCGCCGTCGAAGCGCATCCAGTCGCTGGGCTGGAAGGCGGCTTCGAGCTCGAAGCCCATGTGGCGCGCGTCGACGCCGAGCAGGTTCACCAGACCGTCCTGGTTGTCGCCCAGGAGGTTGCGGATGAAGAGGTTGCGGGTCCGGTCGTTCCACTGCGTGAAGTAGACGTTGGCGTCCAGGGAGACCTGGCGGTTCAGGGAGCGGAAGCGCGTCCCCGCCTCGAACGACGTGAAGGTCTCGTTCGTGGGGTTCGGGTTGAGAATGCCGCGGTTGTCGTCGATGACGCCGTCGAAGATCGGCACTTTCGAGACCAGGCCGGCGTTGCCGTACACGGACCACTCGGGGTTGAGATTGCGCTGCGCCCCGCCCTTCAGCTGATAGCCGGTCAGGCCGCCGCTGCTGAGCTGGTGGAAGCCGCCGCTGGAGCCCCGGGTGAAGAAGTCGGTGAAGTCGTACGAGATGCGCGACACGCCGACCATTCCGTAGTAGGACCCGGCGAGCGACGATTTCTCGGCCTGGAGGTGGGCGCCGATCCAGTTGACGTCGTTCTCGTTGTGGTAGTTGATCTTGTCGCCCAGGCGCCGGTTGCCCTGCTCCTCGGTCCAGAAGTCCGAACTGCAGCCCCGGAAGCAGTCGTTGTAGAACGCGCCGCCGAGGAGGTCGCGGACCTCGCGGTAGTGCTCGATGGTCGCGGTCCGCCAGTCGATGCCGAAGACGGTGTTCAGACCGTTGTCGAATTCCTTCTGCAGGCTGCTGATGACGCCCCAGGTATCCTGGTTGTTCACCGAGTTGCGCAGGATGCCGAAGGATCCGCCGTTGTCGCTGCCGCGGTTGCGCGCGATCGTCGCGTTCCAGTCTGCGTAGCGCTGGCCGTAGGTGTAGTCCCAGCGCATGGAACCGTAGGTGCCGGTGCCGCCGCCGTTGCCGCCGGAGTAGTAGGCCACGGTGTTGGCGGTCAGGCCGCTGCCCAGGTACGAGTACCAGTTCATGTTGACCTGGGGCTTGTAGAAGTAGTTCTCGCGCTCGTTGAGGAAGTTGTTGTCGAAGCGGCTGGAAACACCGGCCCCGGGGCCCGTGCTGTTGAACTGGCGTCCGTTGTAGCTGGGATCCACGCCGGCAACGTTCGGGTTCCAGAAGCGTCCGGCCTCGGTCGAGAACTGGTTGAGGGCCGCCGGGTCGTAGTCGTCCAGGGACATCGCGAATTCACGGTCGATCGTTGCGATGTTGAGCTTGTAGAGCCGCTGGCCGTGGCGCTGGGGCGCGCCGAGGGCGTAGAACTCGAGCCGGTTGTTGTCGCCGAGCTTGTACTGCGACGCGATGTAGAAGGCCCACGCGTCGGTCCAGACACCGTCGACGAGGCCGTCGCCTGTCTTGCGGATCCCGGACGCGGTCATGGAAAAGTCCCCGACCGGTCCGGTCGACGCCGTCATGGTCGTCTTGAGGAAGTTGCCCGAGCCGAACTCCTGCAGGAGGGTGTAGCCGGGGCTGAGGGCGCTGGGGTCGGTGATGACGTTCAGGGTCCCGCCGATGGAGGGCGTGGCCAGGTTGACCGCGCTCAGGCCGCGCTGCAGCTGGATGCTGGTGGCGGCGTCGCCGACTCCGTCCCAGTTGGACCAATAGACCCAGCCGTTCTCCATGTCGTTGACGGGCACGCCGTTCATCATCACGGCGGTGTTGCGCTGGTTGAAGCCGCGGACGTTGATGCGTGCGTCGCCGGCCCCGCCGCCCTGCGCGGTCGCGTAGACCGACGGGGTGATGTTGAGGACCAGCGGCAGGTCGCGCGAACCCAGCTGGGTCTGGATCTCCGTCTTCGAAACGTTGGTGAAGGCCACGGGCGTCCGGCGCTCCTCGGCGCGCTCGGCGAGGACCTCGATGCCGCCCAGCGCCAGCGCGGTGGGGGTCAGCAAGAAGTCGAGCGTCGCGGTTCCGCCGGCGGCGACATTCACCTGCTGGGTCTCGCCGGTGAAGCCGATCAGCTGGACGCTGACGGCGTAGGAGCCGGCCGGCACGCCCACGATGTTGAAGCGGCCGCTTTCGTTGGTGAGGCCGCCGTACTGGGCGCCGGTTACGGACTGGGACAGCACCACCTGGGCGCTCCCCACGCCCGCGCCATCCGATGTGACGCTCCCCGTCACGGTGCCGCCATCCTGGGCGGTCACGGGCATTGCCGCGAGCAGCAATGCGAGTACCGGGTAAAGTCGCTTCATTCGCTCTTCTCCTGTTCGTGTTGTTGCGCAGGCAGTCTGTCGCCTTGCGCGATGAATCATCGGCCACGAGCGGCGGGATTTCAATCCGGCCGCTGAGCAAGGGTAGCCGGAATCCGACCGCATTTCAGTCACTTGACGGTAACAAGTCCGCGGGCCGGAAGCCCGTGAGCAACTCCCCGCCGTCGAGGGGGCGGGGCAACCGGTTTGGACCCTGCTAAAGTACGGTCCGGGGTGGGTCGGGACAAGCGACGAAACCGCCGCTCCGGCGTCTCCGATACACTGGACAGCCATTTCGGTACATCCTACAATTTTTGCCGGCGGCAAGGCCGATTGTGCGGTCGCTGATGGGAACAGTTGTTTCGGTCCTTTCGCACGGTCGGCATCCACCGCGTCAGCCCGGTGCGGGCGGCGCGGTGTTCTTTGGTTACACCACAGGCACCTTACGGGAGGAAGGATGATTTCGGTTGCAGGGGTGACGAAGCGCTACGGTCCCATCGTGGCGGTTGACGACGCCAGTTTCGAGGTGAACCGCGGCGAGGTCGTCGGGTTCCTCGGGCCCAACGGGGCCGGGAAGACGACCACCATGCGGATGCTTACGGGCACGCTACAGCCCGACGAGGGCACGATTCTCTTCGATGGCGCCCCCATCGCGGACCACCTCACCGAGGCCAAGTCCCGGGTGGGGTATCTGCCGGAGGCGAACCCGCTCTACGACGACATGCTCGTCTGCGAATTCCTGGAGTACGTGGCCCGGCTGCGCGGGATGGAACCCGGCGCGGCGCGGCCCGCGATCTCCGACGCGGTCGACGAGACGGGGCTGGCAGAGGTCTTCTTCCGGCCGATCGGCGAAATCTCGAAGGGGTACCGGCAGCGCACCGGGATGGCCGGCGCGATCCTTCATCAACCGGAAATCCTGGTGCTCGACGAGCCCACCGAGGGACTCGACCCCAACCAGCGCGTCGAGATCCGCAAGCTGGTGAATTCGCTGGGGAGCGAGCGCACGGTGATTCTGAGCACGCATGTGATGCAGGAGGTCGAGGCGACCTGCGACCGGTTGCTGATCATCTCGAAGGGGTCGATCGCGGCGGACGGGACGGTGGCCGAGCTGATGGACGCCGGACGCGGGATTTCGCGGTATACGGTCGAGGCGGCGGGTGACGGGGTGGCCGAGGCGCTGTGCGGGCTTCCCGGGGTCGCGGACCACGTGGTTACGGCGGTGAACGGGCGGGTGCGCGTGAGCCTGGAGGCGACGGGCGATGGCGAGCTGCGGCCTGAGATCTTCCGGATGGCGACGGAGCGGGGATGGGTGCTTTGGGAGCTGCGGCGGGAGCGGGCGACGCTGGAGCAGGTGTTCCGGGAGTTGACGACGGATGACTCCGGGGCGGGCGGTGGAGGCTCGGCTGCGGACGATGTGGCGGCGGGTGGCGACAGCGCCGCCGGCGCACCTGACGGCGGGGCGGCCGGGGAGGTGGCGGAATGAACGTCAAGCAGGTTCTTCTCGTGGCCCGCCGCGAACTCCGCGGCTTCTTCGACCAGCCGACCGCCTACGTGCTGGCGGTCGCATTCCTGGGTCTCGGGCTCTTCCTGGCCTTCCGCTCGCTCTACGCGATGTCGGCCGCCTCGCTACGGCCCTTCTTCGACCTGCTCCCGTGGCTGCTGGTCGTCTTCATACCCGCCGTGGCGATGAAGAGCCTCGCCGAGGAGCGGCGCGGTCGCACGCTGGAGTGGCTCCTGGCGCAGCCGCTGGGCGAGACCGAGATCGTACTCGGCAAGTTCCTGGGCAACTGGCTCTTCGTGATGATTACGCTGGCGGGCACGCTGCCGATGGCGATCGGGGTGCTCGCGGTGTCGGAGGCGGACGTGGGGATCATGGTGGCGCAGTACTTCGGCGCCGCGCTGCTGGCCGCGCAGATGGTCGCGATCGGCGTGTGGGCCTCGTCGATGACGCGCAACCAGATCACGGCCTTCATCCTGGGCGCGTTCATCTGCTTCGCGCTGGTGCTGATCGGGACTCCGATCGTCCAGATCGGGCTGCCGCGGCTGATCGGGGGATGGGCGGCCCAGCTGTCGGTCATCAGTCACTTCGAGAACGTGGCGCGCGGGGTCGTCGATCTGCGCGACCTGCTCTACTTCGGGTCCACCTGCGGGTTGTTCCTGCTGCTCGCGGTCGCGTCGCTGAGCCAGGAGCGCCTGAGCAGCCATGGCGGCGCCTTCCGGAGGCTGCGATTGGGCACCGGCGTGATCGCGCTGGCCGTGCTCGTGCTCAACCTGCTGGGCGGCAGCGTGCGGGGGCGGCTCGACCTGACCCGCGACGACCTGTTCACCCTTTCGGACGGCAGCCGGGAGATCCTCGGCGGGCTGGACGACGTGGTGAACCTGACGTTCTTCGTGAGCGACGACCTGCCGCAGGAGATCCAGCTGATCGAGCGCGATGTGCGCGACCTCGTGGCCGACCTGCGCGGCGCCTCCAACGACATGCTCAACACCGCGGAGGTGAACCCGGACGACGGGGAGGAAGCGGCCGAAGAGGCGTCGTCGATGGGGATCATGCCGATCGAGTTCAACGTCCTGCGCGACGACGAGCTGCAGGTGAGGCGCGGGTACTTCGGGCTCGCGGTCACCTACGCCGACGAACAGGAGATCATCCCGGTGATCGACCGCGCCGACGACCTCGAGTTCCGGCTCGTGTCGACGATCGCGAACATGACGATGACCGAGCGCCCGACGCTGGCCTTCATGTCGGGGTTCGAGGCCAAGGAGTCGTTCCAGTACCGGGCCTTCCGCGAGAGCCTGGCCGACCGCTACAACATCACGAGTGTGAACCTGGCCGCCGATTCGCTCGGGCCGCCGTCGGTGCCGGACACGGTGGACGTGCTGGTGGTAGCCGCGCCGGCGCAACCGCTTTCGTTCGGTGCCGTGCGGGCTGTGGAGGACTTTCTGGAGGGCGGCGGCGCGGCGCTGCTGCTGCTCGAGCGGCACGCGATCAACCCGCAGTCGCCGATGTCGATGCCGGTGACTTCGGGCCTGGAGGACCTGCTGGCCGCGCGGGGGGTCGATGCCTCCGACGAGATGGTGTTCGACGTGGCGTCTTCCGAGCGGGTGTCGGTCCCTCAGGGGTTCTTTTCGGTGATTCGCCCCTACCCGCTCTGGCCGATCGCCTTCGCGGGCGAGGATCACCCCACCATCCGCGATCTCAGCAACGCCACCTTCGGATGGGCCGCACCCTTTACTTGGGAGGTGGACAACACCGCGGTGACGCCGCTGTGGAGCACCTCCGAGGGCGGGGGCACGCAGATCGCCGGCGGGATGATCGACCCGCGCAACCAGTACGCGAGTTCGGCGGAGGAGCTGGGAGTGCATACGCTGGCGGTGGCGATCGACCCGGCGACGGCTGGCGAGGGGGGGTTGGGCGGTAGTAGCGACGGAGATGATGAGGCGGACGCCGGTGCCCAGGCCGAAGAGGGCGGCGAGGACGCCCCAGGGGATGTCGCAACGCCCAGCGGCCCGTTCCCGGGCGGCCGGATCATCGCGGTCGGCGACGGGGACTTCCTCGAGGACCGCTTCGCGCAGGCCAACTCGCAGAACGTGATCTTCGCGGCCAACGCCGTAGACTGGCTGGCGCAGGACGAGGCGCTGATCGGCATCCGGTCGAAGGACAGGACTCCGCCGGCGCTCGCCTTCGAGTCCGAGAACGGCAGGGACGCGCTGAAGTGGGGTTCGCTGGTGGGCGTGCCGCTGGCCTTCATGCTCTTCGGGTTCGCTCGGGTGCGCGGGCGCGCGTCGCGTGCGGAGCGCCGCTGGAATGAGGGCGCGCCGACGGGAGAGGGTGCGGCGGCGGGCGATGGTGCGGTTGACGGCGATAATGCGGGAGAGGAGGGCGCCCGATGAGCGAGAAGACCCTGCGCATTTCGCTGTACAGCCTGCTGGCGATCACGGCGCTGTATCTCGCTGTGACGATGCTGGGTGGGGGCAACGGCTCCGTGGCGGCCGACTCCGCCCTGGACGAGGCCTTCGCGGAGCTGAACCGGGTTTCGCACACGCATTTCGAGATCGCGGGCCCACGCGACAGGATCCTCCTGGACAAGGTTGACGCCGGCTGGACCGTGAACGGTTTCGAGGCGGACTCGGGCGCGGTCGCTCGCTTCCTGCGCGCGGTCGAGGAGGTGGAGATCGCTTCCGTGGCCGCGACCAACCCCGCGAATCACGGCCGGCTGGGCATCACCGCCGACAGCGCCTGGTCGCTGGGGACGGGAGACGGCCCGCTGGTGCTGCTCGGCAAGACCGGCAACCGCTTCCGCACCGCGTACGCGCGCCTGCCGGAGGCCGACGTGGTCAGCCTGATCGAGGGCGACCTGCGCTCGGCTGCGGCGCGACCGCTACTGGACTGGCGCAACAAGGTGATCCTGCAGACGGACACCGCCGTCGTGGCGAGCCTCGAGGTCACGCGCGACGGCGGGACCGTGGTATACGAACGGCAGGATTCGAGCTGGACGGCCGACGGCGCCGAGGCGGACGCGGTCACGGTGCGCAACATCCTGCAGGAGCTGGCGAATCTGCGGGCGAGCGGATTTGCGCCGGAGGGGACCGAGATGCCCGCCGAACCGGAGCGGGCGGTAAGGGCCGCCGATGCGGACGGCAACGAACTCGCGTCGCTGGTGCTGGCCGGCGGCGACGGGAACGTGCTGGTGCTCTCGGCGCGCAGTCCGTACATCTTCGAGGTGCCGACCTTCCGCGCCGACCGAATCGCCCCCGCCCCATCCGACGAAGAATAGGCCCGCCGTGACTCCGTCTCCTGAACAGCTGCACCCGCGCCGGTGCCCCGAGGCGGCTTCGTGACCGCCCAGACACAATACGACGCCGTCGTCGTCGGCTCGGGGGCCGGCGGGGGCGTGACCGCGTTCATCCTGGCCACCTCGGGGCTGCGGGTGCTGCTGCTCGAGGCAGGGCGCGACTACGATCCGCTTCGCGAGACGCCGATGTTCCAGCTGCCGAAGGACGCCCCGCTGCGCGCCGCCGGCACCGAGGACAAGCCCTTCGGCTTCTACGACGCCACGGTCGACGGCGGCTGGCAGGTGCCGGGCGAGCCGTACTCGGTGGCGGAGGGCTCGGAGTTCATGTGGTGGCGCTCGCGGATGCTCGGTGGACGCACCAATCACTGGGGGCGGATTTCGCTCCGCATGGGCGAGTACGACTTCAAACCCCGCAGCAGGGACGGGCTGGGCTTCGACTGGCCCATGTCATACGACGACCTGGCTCCCTATTACGACCGAACAGAACAACTGATCGGCGTCTACGGCTCGAACGAGGGGTTGGAGAACACGCCGAACTCGTCTCCCGGCGTGTTGCAGCCGCCCCCGAAGCCGCGGGGCTACGAGCTTCTGACCCGGAAGGCCTGCCGCCGCCTGGGGATCCCCGTGATCCCCTGTCACCTCGCGATTCTGACGGAGACCCAGGATCCGGACCGCCTCCCCGGTGCGCTGTTCCCGGACAACGACCTGGCCCGGCGCGTCACCGCCGACTCGATGCGTGGTCGCGCCGCCTGCTACTGGGCGACGCCGTGCGGACGCGGCTGCTCGATCCGCGCCAACTTCCAGTCGACCACCGTGCTGCTGCCCCCCGCGCTCGCCACCGGCAACCTCGAGATCCGGACGGGAGCCATGGTGCGCGAAGTCACCGTGGACTCGCAGGGACGCGCCACCGGCGTGCACTACGTCGACAAGGCCACCCTGCTCGACGAATTCGCCGCGGCGCGCGTGGTCGTGGTTGCAGCGAGCGCCTGCGAGTCCGCGCGCATCCTCCTCAACTCGACCAGCTCCCTGTTTCCGGACGGGCTGGCGAACAGCAGCGGCCTCGTGGGCAAGTACGTCATGGACACCGTCGGCGCGAGCACCTATGCGCACATCCCCGCGCTGCAGTCGCTGCCCCCGCACAACGAGGACGGCGCCTCGGGGATCCACATGTACATGCCGTGGTGGCTCTACGGCGAGCAGCTCGCAGGCCAGCTCGACTTCCCCCGCGGCTACCACATCGAATTCGGCGGCGGACGGCGCATGCCCGGCTTCGGCGCTTTCGCGGGCCTCGAACCCCTCACGGGGGGCAGCTACGGCCAGCGCTTCAAGGACGATTGCCGACGCTACTACGGCAGCTTCATCGGGTTCGACGGGCGCGGCGAGATGATTCCCAACGAGGACTGCTACTGCGAAATCGACCCCGATCGCGTCGACCGCTACGGCATCCCTGTGCTGAAGTTCCACTGGAAGTGGGCCGACCACGAACTGCGTCAGGCCGTGCACATGCAGCAGACCTTCGCGGAGATCGTGGACGAGATGGGCGGGCAGGTGCTGTCGACCATTCACACCGACGGCACGCAGGCGATCTCGAAGGGTGGGCAGATCATCCACGAGGTTGGCGGAGCGATGATGGGTGAAGACCGGCGCACCTCGGTGCTGAACGAGTTCTGCCAGTCGTGGGACGTGCCCAACCTGTTCGTCACCGACGGGGCGCCTTTCGTGTCGAATGCGGACAAGAATCCGACCCTGTCGATCATGGCGATCGCGTGGCGGGCCAGCGACTACATCGTCGAGCAGCTGAGTCAGAGGAGTATCGGGTGAGCAACGATCGGAACGTGGGTCGGCCGGATTCCGGAGTCGGCGCTTCCGGCGAGGCGGACGCGGCTGCCCGGCCAATCGAGCCTGGCGCAATCTCCCGCCGCGGCGCGCTCAAGGTGATCGCCGCGGGTGCGGCCCTCGGCGCGGCCGGCTCGTGCTCGCCCGAGGACGCCGGACAATCGGCCGACGCAGCCCACGAGGCCCTCTCCGGCTTCAATCCCCTGCCCCCCAGCAATCCCATGGCCGCCGGCACCCCAACCGATCCGGACATGCTGGCGCCCGTCGTCCCGTGGGACATGGTCCTCACCGACGAGGAGATGCGGCTCGTCGCCGCGCTGGCCGACGTGATCATCCCGGCCGACGAGCGGTCCCCGGCAGCGAGCGAGGTGGGCGTAGCCGACTACGTGAACGAGTTCGTGTCGGCGCCCGGTCACGAGGACAGCCTGACCGTGCTCAGGGGCGGCCTGGCCTGGCTGAACCGCACGGCCGAGGCACGATTCGGGGCGGCCGACTTCCCGTCCCTCGACCTGGCCCAAAAGCACGAGATCTGCGACGAGATCTGCTTCGAGCCCGACGCGCCTGCCGAGCTCAAGCCGCAGGCCCGCTTCTTCGACCAGTTCCGCGACATGGTGTCGACCGGATTCTGGACCACCGAGGAGGGAATGCGCGACATCGGCTATGTCGGGAACATCCCGCTGCCGAGTTTCGATGGTCCGCCGCCGGAGGTGCTGGAGCGGTTGGGGTTGGCGGGGGAGGATCTGGTGTGACACGGTCCCGTGGAGATGACGTGGGACAAAGGGATGTTCGGATGGGACCGGGGTCCCGCGGAGACGACCCGGGACAGCGAGATGCCCGGATGGGACGGGATCTCGCGCCAGGAGCTCTTCAGTTCGGCTCGGTCTCCGTGCCTTCATTCAGAACCGCAAGGTACTCGTCGTAGACGAACAACCGGCCACGCCGCTTGCCGGTGCTCTCCCGGACCAGTCCAAGGTCGACAAGCAGGCGCATGGCCGAGGAGGCGCCGGAGAACGAGATGTCGGCCCTCTCGGCAGCCGCGGTGATGGACAGAATCGGCCTCTCCCTGAGGGCGGCATAGACACGCAGGGCAGAACCCGCCCGGCGCCCGGAGCGCTCGATCGCACTCCGGTGGTTCGCGAACAGCTCCAACAGCCGCTTTGACGTGTTCACGGCTCCCTCGGCCGTGACCCTTACACCTTCCAGGAAGAACTCCAGCCAGGCCTCCCAGTCGCCTGTTTCCCGCACGTGATCCAGGAGTTCGTAGTAGGTGCTCCTGTGTTGCTTCAGATACAGGCTCAGATACAACAGAGGCTCCTGCAGCACGCCGGCATGAAGCAGAAGCAGCGCAATGAGTAGCCGTCCCACTCTGCCGTTCCCATCCAGAAACGGATGGATCGTCTCGAACTGGACGTGCGCAAGGGCGATCCGAACCAGCGTCGGCAAGTCGTCGTCGCCGATGTGAAGAAAGAGCTCCAGGTCGCCCATGCAGCGGTGCACCTGCGTGTGGGGCGGCGGCACGAAATGGGCGTTGCCCGGCCGCGACCCGCCGATCCAGTTCTGCGAGCGGCGAAAATACCCCGGGTCCGTGTTGCTCCCGCGTCCCTGGGAAAGGAGCACCCCGTGTATCTCCCGGATGAGTCGGTTCGACAGAGGGAAGCCTCCTTCGAGCCGGCTGCGTCCATGTTCCATCGCGGCCACAATGTTCGATGTCTCGATCGCGTCGTCGATCGGAGATCCGGGGACTTTCTCGAGTTCGAACAGGAGAAGGTCGGACAGGGACGATTGCGTGCCCTCGATCTGTGACGAGAGTACCGCTTCCTTCCAGGTGTAGGCCGACACGAAGTGGGTTCGGTCGGGCAGCAGGGCCGACAATCCGTCAAGTCGGCCCAGGTTCATCGCGGCCGACTCGAGCACCGATCTGAGCGGACCATCCATCACCGGCGCGGGATTCGGCGGCAATGGCGCCGGCACGAAGGCCCGAACCCGTTCACCGCCGGTCACGGTCAGTTCGTATCTCCCCGTCCGCCCTCGATGCATCCAGGCGCTCCTGTTGGCTTATTCCGCGCAAGCGAATAGCATGAATCGCTATTCTGTGTTTGCTGTAAAAACATAATAAATGACGCTCTCTGGCTGGTTCGACGGCATCTTCCTATTATGCTCTCCGCCTTAGCGTCTATGCTATTCCGTTTTACAACATAAGTCAGAATAAGATAATGCGAAAAGCCAATTGTGTCCCCACCCCAGCCTTCTTTCGGCTGCGCGCCGCAGCCACGCTCCTGATCGCGGCGACTTGTGTCAGCGCCCCCCAGGAGCCCGGCCCTACCCTCCTCGAAGCCATCGACTGGTACACCGGAGTCGCCGGCGCGGTGGATAACGACCGGGCGCGCGAACTCCTGGAAGAGGCGGTCGCCGGCGGCGGTCCGCTCGCCACCATGTGGCTGGCGCGGGTCCACTCGACCGGTCGCATGGGGTTTGACCACGACCTGGAGAGGGCTCGGGAAATCGCCGACGGTGTGATCCGCGAGGTGCAGCGCGCGGCCGAGTCTGGGGTGCTGGAAGCGGTGTTCCTGATGGGCACCGCCTACGACGAGGGCCTGGGCAAGCCCCTCGATCACGAGCGGGCGGCGCTGTGGCACCGGCGGGCCGCCGAGCGGGGACACGTTCTCGGAGCGCACAATATCGGCAACCAGTACAGCGAGGGCCGCGGGGTGGCCGTGGATCCGGCCCTGGCGGTCGAGTGGTGGACCCGGGCCGCGGAGAAGGGGGATGCGATTACGCAGCTCCGGCTGGGCGAGGCCTACGAGGCCGGGCGGGGAGTGACGCACAGCCTGGATACCGCGTGGGAGTGGTACTCGCGATCGGCGGCCGCCGGGAATGAGGACGCGAGGGAGGCACTGGGGCGGTTGGAGCACCAATGAACGACCGTGGCGCGCTACGGGCCCTGCTGTCGCTGCCTTGGCCGAGCGTGATCCCGGCTATTCCAGCAGCCCGGCCAGCGCCGAGGCTCCCTCCATGCCCGCGTCGCCGCGTGCAACCTCCTGCCGCTCCGCGCGGGAGAGCCAGTGTACTTGGCTGCCGGACGGGCTGCGCTCTACCACGAGCACGTCTTCGATCTGTTCCGCGACGGCGGCGACATGGGAGATCACACCCACCATCCGGCCCGTCCCGGCGACCAACGAGAGCGACTCGATGGCGGAGTCCAGGTTGGTACGGTCCAGCGATCCGAAGCCCTCGTCCAAGAAGAGCGACTCGAGGCGGCCGCCACTCCTGGCCATCATCTCCACCATCCCGAGCGCGAGCGCCAAAGATCCGATGAACTGTTCCCCGCCCGACAGGCTGGCGGGGGAGCGCACCTGCCCCGAGTCGTTGTCGACGACCAGCCACTGCTGGTTTTCCAGATTCCCCGGATCGGCAAAGCTGTAGCGGCCCCCGGTCATCTCTTCCAGCATCCTCGACGCGTACACCAGCAGGTCTCGCGACCGCCGCAACGTGAGCCACTTCAGGAATGCGCCCGGCTTGAGCGCGGCGTCGACATCACCCAGGGCGAGTTCCAGCGCGGAAACCTCGTCGGCGGTCTTTCGGAGGCTCAGGAGGTCGTCGAGGATCGCGGCGAATTCGTCCCGGCCCTGCGTGGCGGCCCGGGCGGTGTAGACTGCCTCGGTAGCGGCACTGCCTGTGGATTCGACCAGGGCCTCGAGGTCGGTGGGGTCGGCGGGAGGGTCCAACTGCCCGGCGATCCCGCGGGCTTCGGCGCGGGCCTCGTCCGTGGCAACACGAGCGCGGCGGCCAAGGTCCACTGCCAGCGCCACCACCTCGACCATCGCTTCACGGAGCCGGTCGATTCCTTCGCGGAGCGTCTCCGGGTCCACTGGGTAGTGGATGACCGCGGGGATACCGGTGTCGGCAGCCAATTCGCGCGCCGTTTCCGCCAGGGTGGTGCGGTGGTTGGCCAAAGCGTGGACAAGAGCTACCAGAGGCTCTTGGATTTCGGTCTTGCGGGTCTCGCCGAGTTTCTTCAGCGCGGTTCTCGTGTTCTCGATTTCGCGGCGCAGGAGAATTCGCTTCTGCTCGCGCACCTGGAGGATTTCCTCGCGCTCCCGTGCCGTGTACGAGGCGCGGTCGACGGGTGTGGTGTCGATCTCCCTCAGCTCCAGAGGATCCGCGGGAAGGGAGAGTTGGGGGCGGAGGGGCGGGTGGATGGATCGGATGTTCCGGTTGAGATCGCCGAGGGCGTCGTTGGCGGCGTTCCGGGTCCGGTCGATGTCGTCCCGCGCGTGCTCGAGTGTATGTCTGGCCGAGGTTTCCTCCACCTGAGCGCTCGTTTGCGCCTCGCGCAGCCTATTGGCCTCGTTGCGGTGCGCGTTCAGTTTCGTCTCGGCCAGACGGAGACGTTGACGAACCGGGGCAAGGACGGGTTCCCGCTCCGGCAACGGTGCGCCCTCTGCGAGCGGGAAGGCGTCGTCCAGCCCGGCGGTGCTGCTAAGGTGGTCGAGCGCGACGGCAATCTCGGATCGGAGGTCATCCAGAACCGTCCCGGAGTCCCTCATCCTCTGCTGAACGGATTCCTGCTGCGCCTCAAGGCCGGCCACGACCTTGCTCGCCTCCCCGGCCTGCGATCTCGCTTCCTCGTGCGCCACGCCCGCCGCGTCCAGGCCGGTGTCCTGCGGCGGGGTCCAGCTCTCGGGGAGGCTGCTCTGGCAAATTGGACATTCGTCGCCGGGACACAGGCCGCTTGCCGCTGCGACCGCCGAGTTGGAGCGATGCGCCTCCGTCAGTTCGCGCTCTGCTTGTTGCAGACGCCCTTGCGCCCCTTGCAGTTCACGCTGGGCGCTGGCGATCCTGATGGTGACTTCGGCCATCTCCTGCTTCCGCCTGGCCAACGCGTCCTCCGTCGAGCGGATGCGGGCCCGCAAGTCGGTGCACTTTTCATACCTGCGCTCGACTTCCGCCAGCAGATCACGGGCGGAGCCGACAGTTTCGGCGAGGGATGGCTCCACCGCCTCGTGCCCGGTCGCCCGATCCCTTGCCGATGCAAGGACTTTCTGCGCCTGGGCATGATGCTTCTCCGCCTCGGCCGCGTCGGCAATCGTCCCGCGCAACGCCTCGGCCGCGTCGACGGCCTTCGCGACCTGTGCCGGGATCGCGTCCAACGCGGCCAGGGTGCGCGCAATCTCACGATGGTCGGGGCCGTCATCGATCGGAATGCCGTTCAGGTCGCGCTTCAGGCTGGCCTCGCGCTCCTCCAGCTCCGTCGCTTGGGCCTGCACCCGGCGCTGTGCATGCTCCACGGGCACCAGCCGGTCGGCCAGGTCGTCCATCGCTGACGGGGCAATGCGTTCGCCCGCCTGCCGGGCCGCCGTGATCCTCTCCCGAGAACGACGGAAGGTCTCCCAAACCCGTGCGGAGCGATCCCGGAGATCGGTCAAAGCATTCGCTCGGCGGCTCGCCGTGTCGGCCTCGGAGCTCAGCCGCGCAAGGTGGGCTTCGGGATCATCCGGATGGCGGTGCAGTTCGTCCTGCAGCCGCACCGCCAGCGTTCTGACCTCCCCCAGCCGCTGCCCTGCCACCTGTCCCGCCGCCTCCAGGTCCCGGGTGCGCCACACCTGTCGCAGGATCTCCGTGCGGGCGGAAGGTGCGTCCTCGACCAGAAGACGGGCAAAGCGCCCCTGCGGCAGGATCACGGTTCGCAGGAAGGCGTCGCTGTCGAGTCCGATCAGGGCTTGCACACGGTCGTTGACGGGTCTGACCTGCTCGACCTTTTCGACCGTCTCGGCGCCGGCCCCGTAGCGAACCAGCTGCGCCTGGGGAGGGCGGAGCCCCCCCGCCCCAGCGCGCCGGTCCACTCTGCTGACCTCCCACTCCTCGCCGGCCACCTGGAAGCGTAGTACCACGCGCATCAGGTCCGACGTGTCGTTCATCAGTTCCTGCTTGGACTTGCTCCCGAGCGAGGTCAGTCCGTACAGGGCGTAGGTCATCGCTTCCAGGATCGAGGACTTGCCGGCGCCGGTATCGCCGATTACGGCGATCTGGGTGCGGTCGCCGAAGTCGATCCCGACCTCGGCCCGGAAGGAACGTAGTCCCTCGATGGTGATGCGAACTGGGCGCATCCGGTCAGCCGTTCCCGTGTCGGCTCGGTGCGCCGGTGTGTGGTGTGCCGTTGTGCCCGGCCGCGCTGCCTCCCGGGGTACCGCGCAGTGCGGCGAGGACTCCCTCGGCGCGCACCGTGAGCCGGGTCAACCCGAAGTCCGGCCCGTCCTCGTCCCCCGATCCGGCCACGGCCTCGCGAAAGAGTGCCCGCACCGTCTCGCGGGACGCTTTCGTGGCCCTTCTGGTCGCCGCTGTGCTCCGCCACTCGACGAAGAGGTCCTCGATGGAAGGCTCCTCGCTCTCCCCGTCCCCGGAGATCGCCTTGACGGGTCGGTTGGCCACTTCGTTGACCAGATTGAAGATCGCGCACTTCGGCGACCACTCGGCCACCCGGTCCGCCAGTTCGGGAATCGGATCGTCGGACTTGACAATGGCCTTGAGGAAACAGCCGTCCAGCGCCCCATTCGCCGCGCGCGCCTCCAGTTCGTGAAGCGTCCCGGCGAAGCTATGCAGAGGCCGCCCTGGGGGCAGCTCGCGTTCGCCCACCTGGACGTCGTCGCCGATAGTGACCACGACAGCGTGCTTGCTCTGGCCGCTCTCGCCGTAGTCCAGCGGGATGAGCGACCCGGCGTACCGGCCGCGCGCGCTTCCAGGAAGCTGCTGCGGGTCATGGATGTGACCGAAGGCGCAGTAGAGCGCGCGGTGCAGACCCTTCGTGTGCGTAGCGTGGTCCTCGCCCACGGTGAACCGCCGCTCGGAGTTGCCGGGACGCGCCCCGTCTACGTGCAGGTGGGCCGTGTAGAGCACGATGCCGTTTGGGCCCGCTGCCTCGCGAGCGCGGCCTATCACATGGTCGTTGAGGCTGCGGATTCCGTCGGCGTAGTCGCCCTCGAAGCGCGACGCGTCGCCGGTGGCGTAGTCGGTGATCGCGCCTGGGGGGATGAACGGGACGCACGCGAGGGCGACGGGGACATCCGCGAGGTCGTCGAACTCCAGGACGCGCGGCGAGGTGACGAACCGGAGACGCCGGGGCGAGGCCATGCCCGCCATGTCGTCGAGTACATTGAAGAGGGCAGCCGAATCGTGATTGCCGCAGATCACCACGGTGGGGGCGATCCGTGCCATCTGCTGCAGGGCCATGACCCCGAGCCGCAATGCCGGGTAGGGGGGGCGGTAGGCGTCGAATAGGTCGCCCGCGTGGATGATCAGGTCGGGGATCTCGGAGGCGGCCACGTCCAGAAGCGCGCGTAGCGCCGCACGGTGGTCATCCATCCGGTCGTGGCGCCCCAGCTTCGCCCCAAGATGCCAGTCGGCGGTGTGAAGCAGCTTCAACGCTCGTCCCCTACAATTCCACCTGCGGGCCCGACATGGCGGTGAGGTTGGACACGATCGTGTCTGTCCGCTTCCGGTCACGCGCGCCGTCGGCCTCGGCCTCGTCGGGGTTGGTTGCGTAGGGCGGGAAGGGGAAACGCAGCGGGATGGGCTCGGGAACGATCGGCTGGGACAGCACCATGGTCCCAGGCATGAAGCGCGAGGCACGCTCGCGGAGCGCGGAAGACAGGAAGCGGTACGAGTCAGCCTCGTTCGCGTCGAGGCGCCCGGCAACCTTGAGCGACGCGTTGCGGGGAAGCGCCGGAGCGACTGCCGAAGCGGCCTGCTGCGCGCCCACCAGAAGCACGCCCAGGGAACGTCCGCGCTCGGCGATGTCGACGAGCAGCTCGCGCAGCGGCGAGTACCCCTTCGCGGGTGCGTACTTGTTGAGTTCGTCGAGAACGACGAAGCGCAGTGGAACGCGCCCCGTCCCCTGCTTCTCGCGCCACACGCCGTCCAGCAGGGAGCCGACCACGAAACGTTGCGCATCGTCGTGCAGGGTGGAGATGTCGACCACATGCAGGCGGGCGTTCTCCGACGACACGGGCCTGAGGCCGCAACCGACCAGGGGTCCGATGTGCTTGCGCAGCCGCAGCATCCGGCGCAGGTAGGCCTGGCGGGTGCCCGACTGGGTGCGTCCGAACCAGGTCTTGAGAGCCTCGTCGTCGTCCCGGTTGGCCATCTTCTCGGTGAAATCGACGAATCCCCCGAAGTCCTCGATCACGTGGCCGGCGCCGGCGGACACCGGTTGGGGTTCCTTCGCCGCCAGGCGGTCCGGGTCGAAGCTCGTGTCCTCGGGGACGGTCGGGAGGATCACCACCGCGCCGGTTTCGCCGCCCTCCAATCGCCGAAGATGGCGCAGAAGCTGAATGCGGAACTGCTGCTCGATGAAGCCGACCTGGGTCGAGCGGTCGTCCTCGGAGGTAAAGCAGAACTGGAGGAGCTGGTCGCGGATGAACTGCTCCGGGGTCCATCCGTAGGCGTGCACATCGCCGGTGTCGCGTGACTTGACGCCGGGCACCGTCCCCGAGACGCCGGGCCGGCGCGGGGCGTACAGGCGCACCGAACGGAAGGGGCCGGGATCGCCGACGCCGAGGGCGTTCCACTGCGCGCGGGCTCCCGGCCTGCCCGGGAACTCCGAGTTTCGGCGATCGAGGTGGAGCAGGTCCTCGCCCTTGGTGTTGAAGACGAGCGCGCGCACGTTCTCGCGTTCGGCGCGGCCTCCGAGCAGCTCCATGCCGCCCTGGGTCTCCAGGAGTTGGTAGAGGATGTACAGCGCGTACGAGGTCTTGGTCGCGACGCCCGATATCCCCGAGATCGAGAAGTGCCCTCCGGAGCGACCGTCTACGAAGCGCATGTCGGCATAGACCGGCTCGCCCCCCATGTCCAGGCCGACCGGGAGCTTGCCGCGCTTCATCTCGTCCTCGAACAGGGCGACCGTGCGGTCTGCGCCGACGGCGCGCATGGCTACGGAACCCGCGTTCGGCGCCACGAAGAGCTCGGGAACGACGCGCAGCACCCCCACCTCGGCCAGACGCACGTGCTCGGCAGGCATGACGCGATCGACGACCCGGGCCGTGTCGGACGGCAGCTCGGCGCCTTCGAAACGGCTGCGTAACTCGGTGACGATCCCGTAGTGGGTGACGTTCGTCCCGTCGGGCAGTTCGTTGCGGACGGCGACCAGTTGGTCGAGCTGGACGTTTGCGTCCGGGTCGAGTACTACCTGGAAATCGCGCGAATTGCTGCCGTGCGAGCCGTCCACCAGCCCGATCCGGGGGTCCGGCACGGTGCTGCCGTCCTGGTCGCTCACACGGCCTCCTCATCTCGGTTGTGCTGCATTACGACTTCCCGAACGGCGCGCAGCGCCAGCCGCGAGTCGCCGAGAAGGTGGTGAAGGTGCTGTTCCAGCCGCGCGACCGGGGCAAGGTTGACTGGGGCCCGGGCGTCGCGGTGTGGCGCGGATGCGAACACGGGAAGCCAGCGTGCGGCCCGATCCACCGTGGCGATAGCTTGGCTGCTGCCCGAACTCGCAGGCACCTCAAGGCGCGCGATCCCCGCCCAGGGTCCCGCCCAAGGACCGGGGTCGCCCACCCGGATATAGCACGCATACCGCTCGTCCTTCATGGCGAAGAGGCTTGTTCGTTCTCCCACCGCGAGGCGTGGCACGGCCTGCCAGTGCTCGACCGCGAGGGTGCGTCGGTGATGGGTCTTGACGTATCCGACCACATGCGTTGCGCGGCTGCGGCGAATGCTGTGCAGCGGTCCGTCGAAGACGACGAGCCATCCTTCCGCGAAGAGGCGGTCGGCGATGGCGGCTTCGGTGTCCCGCATGAGGCGTTGGAGATGCTGTGACGCCGCGTTGGGTTCCTCGCTGTCGACCGAAAGGCACATCCAACGCCACCCTCCCGGATGCGGGCGCAGCCACACCTGCTGTCCACCGGAGAAAATGACCGCGCGACCGATATCCACCTTGTCGATGGACGCCGGGCCGTTCGGGCCAATCAGCACCGCGCCCGCGCCCCACGCCCCCGCGAGCCCCGTGATCGTCTCCCCCACCGGGCTCGTTCGCGTGAGGTGCGCCTCGGTTCGGCGCACCCCGTCCACGAAACAGAGGTGTTTCGGGGGGCCTGCATCGGCGGGCTGATGAATGCGGAAACTGCCCCCGTCCTCCACGATTCGGCAATCAACCGTGTGTTCCTCTTCTTCGTCCGCGCGGAAGCCGGCGCCGTGGGACACGTCGAAAGGTTCGACTCCGATGAAGGGGCGGCGCGCGCCGTCGTTCATGTGGAGGCTGTGGTATGGCGGGTCCCGATGACCCGGCCGATCGGAGGGGAGGTGGAGTGTTCGCTCATGGTCGGCCATCAACATAAGCGAACGGCCCCGGACCGGCATCAAACCGCCCGGGGCCGTAGTCCTCCGCACTCCGGGCGCCGCCGGGTCCAGATCCGCGGCGCAGCCCGCACGGTCAGCCTGCCGGCGGTCACCCTACCAGCTGTACCCCACCCGCGTGTAGTAGTAGCCCCCGTTGAACCCGAACGGTGTGAATTGGCCGAAGCGGTTGCCAACGCCCGCCGCCGCGCCCGGGTACTCCTCCGGGTAGGTGTTGAGCAGGTTCTGGGCGCCGACCGTAAGTGTCCAGCGGTCGGCGAATGTCCGGCCCGCCTCCGCATCGAAGATGATGCGCGCCGGATAGTCGATGGTGTTCGCCGGATCCGACTCGTAGTAGGGCTGCTCGCCGTCGAAGTAGCCGCCCCAGTAGCTGCCGCGCACCAGGAAACGGGTGCCACCCGCGAAGACGTGGTTCATCGCGACGTTGCCGCGCACGCCCGGGAGCCCTTGTTCGAGGATCCGGATGCGGTGCGCGGTGAGGGTGTTCGCGTTGAAGTCCGTCACCGTGGTCCGGGTCCAGTTCCACGCACTGCTCAGCGTCGTGGTGGAGCCGCCCGCTCCCTCGATATCGTAGGCGCCGACCAGGTCGATTCCGTCCGTCCGGGTCGTGAAGTCGTTGATGAAGAAGCGGAACCGCGCGAGCACGCCACCCGGCCGAATGATGCCCTCGGCGATGAGTTGCTCGATCTCCGTCGGGCTGAGCGACCTGTCGGCGCTGGTCGTCAGACGGTCCGACACGCGGATCCGGAAGAAGTCCATCGAGAGACTGAAGGGACCATCGTCGTATACCGCCCCCAATGCCAGGTTGACCGACTTCTCGGGCGTGAGCGCCTCGCCGCCGAAATTCACCGCCAGCGGTGATGTGGACGGGATGGTCCCGTTGTTCGTCAGGTCCATGATCGCGGGATCGTAGATCGTCGAAATGTTGAAGGCGTTCTGCTGCCCGGGGGTGGGCGCGCGGAAGCCGGTGCTGACGCTGGCCCGAAGCCCGAGGCTCTCCGACGCGCTCACGCGTCCCGCGACCTTGCCGTTGACGGTCGTGCCGAAGTCCGAGAACCGCTCGACGCGTCCCGCCATGCCGAACGTCCAGGCACCCTCGGGCTCGCGCATCTCCATGTCGCCGTAGACGGCGAAGTTGTTGCGGTTCCACACTCCCTCTGTCAGCGGTCCGAACCCGGTGAACCCGTTGGACCCGGGGGTGAATCCCTGCGTCGCGAGCGGCCCCTCGGTCCACGATTCCGTGCTGCCCCGAATGATCTCGAAACGCTCGTTTCGCCACTCGGCACCGCCGGCAACGTTGATCCTTTCGTTCAACGCGTACGAGAGATCGACGTTCAGATTAACTTCCTGCTGGTCGTAGACACCCGGGTTGAACCAGGGGGTGCAGGGCTGATCGGGCACGACGAAGGAGAGCGTTCTGTCGTTCCCGGCGCACGGCTGGTCCGGTCCCAGCGAGGCGTTGACCGTGTTGTACATGTAGAAGTCCAGGTTGGACTTGCCCCAGGCCGCGCTCGCATCCCAGTTCAGGTCGCCGCTGGCGCCCCTGAGACCCGCCACCGCGGACGCGTCCAGAAGGTACGAGCCGAATTGCGGGGTGAACCCCCCCGGGAAGAGCTTCTGGAAGGTGAAGCAGTTGGGATCGTTCATGACCCGGGTATACGCGCCCTTGTTCCCGGGGGTGTCGATGACCACACCGTCATCGGTGACCCGGACTTCGGGGCACATCGCAGATCCGTCGAGCACACCGTCGTGCGCATCGAGCATGTCCCCGATCAGGAGAACCCGCTGGCCGTCGGTGTTCCTGGTTCCGAAGACGCCGCTGCGCGTGCCCGGATTGCGGTAGTAGAAGCCACCCTCCACCTGCTTGCTCACGTAGTTGCCGTGGCCATAGAACTGCGTGTTGTCGTTGAAGAGGTAGCCCATGTTCGCCCACAGCTTGATCTCGTTCGACACCTGGGGGGAGCCCCAGACCTGTGCGGGCGACCGGATGCTCGTGTTGCCGGCACCGAGCAGCGCCAGGGCGTCGTTGCGCTGCGTGCTGCGATCCGTGGGATTGGCGTTGCCGTACTCGCCGGTCAGGTTCAGGAAGCCGGTCTCGCCGAGCGGCAACCCGAAGTTCCCTGACAGGTTGTACATCTCGCCATCCCCGGGGAACATGCCCTCCTCGAAGGGCTCGCTGGTCGCGCCGAAGGGGTATCCGCCGGTCTTGAGCTCGATCAGGCCGCCCGACCGGTCGTTCCTCAGCACCATGTTCATGACGCCGGCGATCGCGTCGGAACCGTACTGCGCGGATGCGCCGTCGCGGAGCACCTCGATCTGCTCCAGTGCAATGCCGGGGATGAGCGCGATGTCGGGGCCCTGGGAGCCGTCGGCGAGGCCGTTGCCGTACCAGGTGATGACCGCCGCGCGGTGGCGCCGCTTCCCGTTGATGAGTACCAGGGTGTGGTCTGGGGCGAGGCCGCGCAGGTTGGCGGGCCGCACGAATGTAGCCGCGTCGCTGATCGGCTGGATGTTGACGTTGAACGACGGCACCACGTTGCGCACCAGGTTGGCGAAGTCGGTGTCGCCCTGCTCCACGATTTCCCGCGTCGGAATCACGTCGACGGGCACCGGCGACTCCGTTACGATGCGGGGCCGCGCGCGGCTCCCCACCGCGACCAGGCCCTCGAGCTCGAGCGTCGTCTCGCTGATCGCGACGTTCAGCGTGGTTGGCTGGCCGTCGACCACGGTCACCTGCCGCCGCGCGGTCTGGTAACCGATCAGCACGACCACCACTTCATGCGTTCCAGCCGGGACGCCCCCGACTTCGTAGCTGCCGTCCGTACCCGTTATGGCCCCCAGCGCCAGGTCCGCCAGGCTGACCTGCGCCCCCGCGACGGCACCTCCCGTGCCGGCCGCGGTGACTCGTCCCCGCAGGCTACCCTGCGCAGCGGCCGCACCGGCCTGCGTGAGCACAAGCAACGTGACAATCAGCGTCGCTCTCTTCACCATTGGAATCCCCTCCCCTGCCAAAGTGGTTCCGTAAACAATGACTCTCGTTTCATGACATGCCGAACTTTGCTTCCCAGTCGCGGAGGAGCGCGAAATGGCTGCCGTCGGCAACGGTGTAGTACACTCTCTGCATCCCCTGCCGGCGGTCGGGCCGGAAGGACACCGGTTCGCCGATTCCCAGGGGGAAGTTGCGCACGCTGAAGACCGCCTGCTCCAGCCGGGACCTGTCCGGACGTCCGCCCAGGCGCCGGAGGATTTCCGTGATCACCCTGGCGTTGAGAAACCCTTCCAGGCTGACGAAGCCGCGGGCGAGGGGTTGATACGATTCGCCTTCGGTTAGCAGCTGCAGGTCGTCGGGCAGCTGGGGATCGTACCGGAACATCAGCCGGTGATATTCGTTCACTGCCGGCAGCGAGGCGTCGTCGTAGGCGGGCACAACCTGTGAATTGACCAGGAACCGGGTGTACGAATCCGGGTTCCCGCGTCGCTCGCGTACGGTCCGCTGCAGGTTTTCGCTCCCGACGAAGGACAGGTTGGCCACCGGCACGTGCAGCCCCAGATCGACGGCATCGCGGGCGAACGCGGCACACGCGGCGTAGGCGCCGATGCAGATGACGGCGTCGGGCGACACCGCCTTCAGGATATCCACCTGGCGCCTCATGCTCGCGCCGAACGGGGTGCCGCGGCTGTAGGTGGCCTCGCCCACAATCGTCTCGCCGTGCCGCGCCAGCGCCTCGCGCACTCCGGCCCAGCCGCTGCGGCCATACGCGTCGATCTGATAGAAGACCGCCACTCGCCGGCGTCCGATGCCGACGAAGTTGTCGACCAGCCCGGCCGTCTCCTGCCGGTAGGAAGCGCGCAGGTTGAAGGCGAACTCGCCGTAGGGAGGTTCACGCTGCGGTTCCGCCCCCGTAAAGGGGAAGAACAGGTAGACCCGCCGGTCGCGGAATCTCTTCAGCAGAGGCAGAACCCGGGTAACGGTCGGGGTGCCGACATACCCGAAGAGGAGGAAGACATTGTCCTCCTGCATCAGCCGGAGGGTGTTCGCTACGCACGCTTCCGGCTGGTAGCCGTCGTCGTAGAGCTTGAGGACGATCCGGCGGCCGTTCACTCCTCCGGTGTCGTTGACGTAGCTGAAATAGGCCTGCGCGCCGCGATACAGCTCCCTGCCCAGGCCGCGGGAAGGGCCCGAGAACGCGGCCGACACGCCAAGCACGATTTCATCGTCCTGCGTGGCAGCGACGCGCGGGCGATGGCGACTCGACGGAGAGGCAGCGGCCAGCGGTTTCGCCCAGGGCGCGGCGGCCAGCGCGGCGAGCCCGGAGCGCAGGAGCGATCTGCGCGTCAGCGGGTTCGAACTTCGCGGTGCTTCGGCGGAGGATGCAGCGGCAGCGGTACCCTCGTCCGGTCGCGCCTCAAACACCGTCCGGTCTCGCCGTCCAACCATGCGAGAGGGTCCCCTTTGTCTGTCATTAATGGGCTTTCAAACGGCCTGCACCACACACATTTCCGCCACCCTGATGCAGCCTACTGGCTGGTGAGCAAACCTGCAACCGACAGGAGGATTCAAACAACCGACAGGATCCTGTGACGCCGGGCCTGGCTCGGGGGATTTCGGGTTGTGGTTACCACCGGGACGGTCCTGCTCTGGCCAAACGAGGCCCCGGCCCGGCGCGATGCCGAGCCGGGGCCATCGTCGGGCCGACCTGGGTCGAACCCGGACTGCCCGCGGGGTCAGCCTACCAGCTGTAGCCGATCCGCGTGTAGTAGAAGCCGCCGTTGAAGCCGAACGGCGTGAACTGGCCATACGTGTTGCCCACGCCCGCCGCCGCCCCGGGATACTCCTGGGGGAAGGTGTTCAACACGTTCTGGGCACCGACCGTCAGCGTCCACCGGTCCGCAAACGTCCGCGCGGCCTCGAGGTCGATCAGGTTGCGCGACGGGTAGTCGATTGTGTTGTCGGAGTTGCCCTCGTAGTACGGCTGCTCGCCGTCGTAGTAGCCGCCCCAGTGGCTGATCCGCGCCAGCACGCGCGTGCCGCCGGTGAAGTTGTGGTTGACCGAGATGTTGCCGCGCAGGTTCGGCAGGCCTTCCTCCAGGATGCGGATTCGGCCTGCGCTCAGCGTCTGCGGGTTGTGCTCGGTGACCACGGTGCGATTCAGGTTCCACGCGGTGCTGAAGGTTGTGGCGGAACCGTCGCCGCCGGCCACCCGGTACGCCGCCACCCAGTCGATTCCCTCGCTCTTTGTCGAGAAATCGTTGATGAAGAAGCGGAACCGGGCAAGCACGCCGCCGGGGCGGATGATGCCCTCAGCGAGCAGCCGGTCGATGTCAGCGGGGCTGAGGCTGAAGTCCCGGGTGAAGGTGAGCCGGTCGGACATGCGGATCTGATAGGCGTCGAACGACATGCTCAGGTTGCCGCTCTCGACCACGCCGCCCATCGCCAGGTTGATCGAGGTCTCCGGCGTCAGCGGCTCGCCGCCGAACTCCCTCCCCAGATCGGAGGTCGCCGGGATGGTCCCGTTGTTCGTCAGGTCCATGATGACCGGGTCGTAGATCGTGGAGATGTTGAAGGCGTTGGACTGACCGGGCGTGGGGGCGCGGAAGCCGGTGCTGGCGCTCATCCGCAGTGCAAACGCCTCGGACAGGCTTATGCGGGCGGCCAACTTGCCGTTGATGGTGCTGCCGAAGTCGGAGAAGTTCTCGAATCGGCCTGCCACCCCCAACGTCCACGCGCCCTCCGGCTCGCGGATCTCCAGGTCGGCGTAGGCCGCGAGGTTGTTGCGGTTCCAGACACCCTCGGTCAGCGGACCGAAGCCGGTGAACCCGTTTGATCCCGGCGTGAACCCCTGGGAGGCCAGCGGACCCTCGGTCCAGCTCGCCCGGTCGCCCGGGACGATCTCGAAGCGCTCGTTCCGGTACTCCGCGCCGCCGGCGAAGTTGACCCTCTCGTTCACGGCATAGGAGAGGTCGACGTTCAGGTTGGTCTCCTGCTGATCGTAGATGCCGGGGTTGAAGTACGGGGTGCACGGCTGGTCGGGAACGTGCGGCGACAGCTTCTGGTCGGTCGCGCAGGGCTGGTCCGGCCCGAGCGACGAGTTGACCGTGTTATACATGTAGAAGTCCATGTTGGACTTGCCCCAAGCCGCGCTGGCGTCCCAGGAGAGCCTCTCGCCCGCGCCCTTGATGCCCGCGACCGCGGAGGCGTCCAGCACGTTGGCCCCGAACTGCGGCGTGAAGCCGCCGGGGAACATCTTCTGGAAGGTCCAGCAGTTGGGGTTCGCCAGCAATTCCTGCCACGCGGCCTGGTCGGTCACCACGCCCCCGGAGACGGCCACCCTGGGGCAGCCCGCCGAGCCGTCGAGCACGCCGTCCTGCGCGTCCAGAAGATCGCCCACCAGCAGGAAGGCCCCGTCGTCGTCGCTGGTGCCAAACACACCGCTACGGGTGTTCGGGTTCCGGAAGTAGAATCCGCCCTCCACCTGCTTGCTCACGTAGTTGCCGTGGCCGTAGAACTGGGTCTGGTTGCCGAAGACGTAGCCAGTGTTCGCCCACAGCTTGAGCTCGTCGGAGACCTCCGGCGATCCCCAGATCTGGGCCGGATCGCGCACGCTGGTGTTCCCCTGCGTGTTGATGAGGGCGATCGCGTCGTCGCGCTGGACGCTGCGATCGGTCGGCAGTGCATTGCCGTATTCGCCGGTCACGTTCAGGAAGCCGGTCTCGCCGAGCGGAAGTCCGAAGTTGCCGGTCAGGGTGTACATGTCGCCGTCCCCCGGCAACACGCCGCGATCCACCCGGTTGCTTGTATCGCCGAAGAGGTGGCCGCCGGTCTTGAGCTCAAGCGAGCCGCCGGAGCGGTCGTTCTTCAGCACGAAGTTCATCACGCCCGCAATGGCGTCCGAGCCGTACTGGGCCGCCGCGCCGTCGCGCAGCACCTCGGCCTGCTCCAGCGCCGCACCCGGTATGAGTGCGATGTCCGGGCCTTGCGAGCCGTCGGCCAGCCCGTTGCCGTACCAGGTGATGACCGCCGTGCGGTGCCGGCGCTTGCCGTTGATCAGCACCAGAGTGTGATCCGGGGCCAGACCGCGCAGATTGGCGGGCCGCGCGAAGGTGGCCGCGTCGGAGATCGGCTGGATGTTCACGTTGAACGACGGCACGACGTTGCGCAGCAGGTTGGCGAAGTCGGTGTCTCCCTGCCGAACGATTTCCGTTGTGGGGATCACGTCGACGGGGACCGGTGACTCGGTCACCGTGCGGGGCCGCGCGCGGCTTCCCACCGCGACCAGGCCTTCCAGTTCAATCGCTGCCTCGCTGAGCGAGAAATCGAGCTCGGCAGTCTGCCCGTCGGTGATGGTGACTTGCCTGCGCTCCGTCCCGTAGCCGAGCAGCACGACCATCACTTCGTGGGTGCCGGCGGGGATGTCGGTGATCTGGTAACCGCCCCCCGGCCCGGCGTTGGCGCCGAGGCTGAGGTCCGGCAGGCTCACTTGCGCCCCGCCGAGGGCGGCGCCCGTGCCGGCGGCCGTCACCGTCCCCCGGAGGGTGCCTTGCGCCGCCAACGACCCCGTCTGGGCCAGCGCGCCGATAACGGCGGCAATCGCAACTCTTCGCAGCATTTTAGATCCATCCTTTCTTGCGGAAGTTCCGCAGGGTGTCACAAAAGCGCCCCATGTCATCCGGCAGTCCGAAGGAGAGGCGGTTCCGATCAAGTTTCGGCGGAAAATCCCTTCCCACCAGGAATCCCGCATCCGCCATGCGGTTCCGATATGTGGCCAGATCCCCGCTGATGCGGTGCATCAGGAAATTGGCCTGCGTGGGCATACGCTCGAGGCCCAGCTCGTCGAGGGTCGCCTCGGTCATTTCGCGTGACTGACGGTTGACCTCGCGGCTCTTCGTGATCAGCTCCTCGTCCCGGAACGATGCCCCGGCAGCGGCGATCGCGATCTGGTTCGCGTTGTTCCGCGAGGCAAAGTCACTCAGGCGGGCCGCGGTGTCGGGATGCGCGATCCCGTAACCCAGGCGAAGCCCGGCCATCCCGTAGATCTTCGAGAAGGTCTTCACGACGACGATGTTGCGCTTCTTGTGGATCCAGGGGAGCGAACTCCACATGCGCTCGTCTTCCACGTACTCGATGTACGCCTCGTCGGAGAGGAAGAACACGTGCTCCGGCGCATCCGCGATCCACTCGTCGATCGCCGCGCTGGGCGTGATCGTCGCGGTCGGGTTGTTGGGGTTGCAGAGGTAGACGAGCGCGGGATGCCCCGAACTCTCGGCCGCCTCGCGCATTCGGTCCAGATCGTGCTCGTAGTTGGCCGTCAGCGGCACCTTGATCAGCTCGTACGCCTCGGTGCGCTGATAGTTGGTCACGGCCTCGTAGGTGGGGTCGGCCATGACGAGCTTCGCGCGCGGCGCGGCGTACGCCTGCACCACCATCTGCAGCACCTCCGCCGACCCGGTGCCGACCACGACCTGGTTCTCGCCCACCTCGTGGGCCGCAGCCAGCTTCGTCACCAGCGCGGCCTGCTGATCCGACGGATACCGGTTCGCGACCGTAATCGCCTCGATGACCGCATCCTTCGCGGCCGGCGAGATGCCCAGCGGGTTTTCGTTCGAGTTGAGACGAACACTGTCGTTGCTGGTCCGCCTTCCCGGCGCCGCGACGAGAGCCGCGAGCGGGTCCGCGGAAGCGCCCAGGGCACCGGTCCCGGCCACGATCCCGGAAAGGGTTCCGGCCCTGATGAATTCACGCCGACGCATGCATCGCCTCCTTCACTGCAGCAGTTTCAGAACGTTCCCGTCGCAAAAGCCGGGAAACCGACTGTCCACTCCTATTTTGCCGGGCACAGGGCCCCGGGACAAGGCCGAAGGGTGCTGAAACGCCCTCCAGGGCGGTTTCTCGACCCGTCCGCCGCGTCATGGGTTCACCAACAGTTCGTCCATGTTCCCCGTCATCTCCCACCTCGTAAGCACCACCGGGATCACGCCCGCCGCGAAAAAGCCGTCGAAGAAGCGGCTCATGAAGAAGCCCGGGCCCTGCTGCAGCGCCCACTCCCCCATCAGCTCCTCGATCTGGATCTTGCCCGTAAGGTAACTGGTTCCGTAGCCGGGCTGTCGCAGGTAGAGGTGCTGCTCGTTGCGGACCAGGTCGGCGTCGGGGAGCCAGCCGCGCGGCGTCCAGGTAGTGGCGTGGGCCACCGCCTCCTCCATGTCGTACACGTTCCCGTGCAGGTACAGGCCACTAAGGGCGCGCGCCGCCCGCTGGGCAAGCATGATCCAGACGAGTTCACGCGATCTGGGACTCTCATCGAAGAGCCCCGCGTGCATCATCATCTCCTCCATGCCGGTCGCCAGCCCCTCGGAGCGGGCATCCCAGATGTTGTACAGGAGCGGCTCGCTGCGCACCGTGCTGGGGTGGGGCGCCTCCACCATCGTGGCCAGCTCGATCCAGTGGTGCAGGTGGGTCCGCATCACCACCGGATCCCGGTAGTTGACCTCGCTGAAGAAGTTGCGGATCTCGCCGGGTCCGGCCGGCGTGAAGGCGCCGTTCTTCGCGCGCAGCGCGGGATCCATGTAGGGGCGGACGCTCTGGATCTCGTCCTCCTCCAGGAAGCGCATGTATTCCGTCACCGCCTCGTTCAGCCGCCGGTCGTAGTCCGCCGCGGTCTGGATCCGCTCGAGCTCGGGCAGGTCGCGGTTGCGGTGCTCCTCGAGCCGCAGCGACGCGTGGGCCCGGGCCAGCTCGCGCCGCATCAGCGTGACCTGCTCCTCCCACGAGTACGGGACCAGGTGGACGTTGCGCATGTACCAGGTGTAATTGTCCCTGCCGATCCCGGAGGGCGCCGTCTTTGACGAGGCGAGCCCCTCGACCCAGTCGTGGAACTCGTCGGTCGCGATCCTGGCGGCTGCGATGGCCGCGTCCAGAGCCGTGCTCGTGCCCGCCACCTGCCCGGCGAAGTCCTCCAGGACGGCCGCCTGGGCCCGGAACGAACGCAGGCCCGCGACCCAGAGGTCGTGCGCGTCGCCGTCGAGGTTGTCACGCGCCCGCGCCAGCAGCTCCGGTATGGCCCCGATCCGCGACGCCAGCTCTTCCGCATCCTCGGGAGACAGTGGGTAGTCATAGGTCCACAGATCGATCCAGCCGTGTATGGTGGGGCCCTCGTGGGCCGGCACATCGCTCTGCGCCGCGTGGACATTGGCGTAGAAGGCCGGGTCGCGGGCCCATGGACGGCGGATCCGTTGGTCGAAGTCGAACCCGTTCATCTCCGCCCGCACCAGGTGCCAGTCGATTTGCCGAGATACCGACCAGTCGGTCGGGTCCAGCGCCTCCAGCCGGGCCCGCCACGCCGGAAGCTCGGCGTGCTTGGTGGCCATCGCTCCGCGGGAGTAGTCGGGCGCCCCGCTCACGTAGTCGGGAGCCTCGAACTCCCGCCATTCGGCGAAGAGCCGGACGAGATCCTCGTAGGTTCCGGTGCCCGCGGCGGCCTGAGTCTCCGGCTGGGCGCACGCCGCCGCCGACAGCACCGCGGCCAGACACAGGTTGATCCTCGGGTCAATGCGCTTCATCTGCTTGCCTCCCTACGTGGACCAGGGCGGAACGACGCCGTTCATGCGGGCGTACGCGATGGACTGCCCCAGGTGCTCGTGGCAGTGCGCGAGGGTGAAGGTCATCGCCCCGCGCACGCTGGTGGCGCCGAAGAGTTCGATCCCCTCGGGCCAGCGGTCGTCGCCCGTCGCCGCGATCGCCTCGGCCATGAAGTCGAACGAGGCTCCGACCGCCTGGACCACCGTCGCCTTGTCGGTGATCGACTCGGCGTCCTGGCCGTACCATGCCGCCGCCTCCTCGGGCGGAGTGGTGCCCGCGACCCGCGACACGAGGCCGAAGTTCGCGGCAGCCACGTGCATGAAGACCTCGGAGACCGACCGCACGCCCTCCGCGGGCCTCCAGCCGTACGCGGATACGGGCATCGACTCGGCCAGGCCGACGTACTTCTCGCGCAGGGTGCCCAGGTCGGCCAGGAGTTCGGACTGAACCGTGGACCGAGGAGCCGCGGCCTCTGCATCCGCCGTCATCTCTCCGGCGGCTTCGGCGTCGCCGGTCTCCGCCGCGGGGGCGCAGGCGCCCAGCGCGAGTGCGCAGGCGACAGCGAAGGTGGTCAGGAAATCTCTCTTCATGTCATCGCTCCCTGTGATGTGGAGTGGGCCGGCGCGAGTGGGCACCTCACCGGAGCGCTTGCCGCCGCCGGAACGATCCCCCGCCCTTGCCTGCAATTGACATTCCCACTGTCAATAGACGGTGCTACGTCGCCGCGTGCCACCAGCGAGAGGGCTTCAGGCGCTCTCCGCGCCCGCTGCGGCGGTCCAGCCACAGCGCCAGGCGCCGCAGCGGCGTTCCCGCCATCCATCGCCACGCGCGGCTCCACCACCCTTTGTAGTCGCGGTTATACGGGCACACGCGCACGCATATCGAGCAGTCGGTGTTCTGGTTGGCCCAGAAGCGGAAACACTTCTCGGCGTCGGTGGTCCATTTGCGGATGCCCCGGATGTTGGAGCGGTTGTGGACTTCGGTGGACGGCTCGGCGTCGGCGATCGCCCGGGCGGGACAGCCCACGGTGCAGGCGCGGCAGATGTCGCAGGTCTCCTTCACGCCGAACGAGATCGGGCGGTCGTGGGCCAGGGGCATGTCCGTGAAGACCTTGCCGAGGCGGACGCGCGGGCCGAATTCGCGGGTGATGAGGAGGCCGTGGCGGCCGTATTCGCCGAGCCCCGCCTGGATGGCGAGGGGGATGGCGAGCGCCGAGTCGTTCATGCTGGCCACGGCGCGGTAGCCCAGGTTGGTGATGTACTGCGCGATCGCCAGCAGCACGATCGTGTCGCGGGAGTAGGTGGCCCCGGTCGCGGTGCCGCTCAGGGCCGAAGGGGCCGTGCGCAGGAGTCCCCGGTCCATGGACTGCGCGATCACGATCACGTTTTCCAGGTCGGTGGAGATTTCCTGCGGCTTTTCGGCCTCGTTCTCGCGGCTGTAGGCGTGGGTGTAGAGCCAGCGCTGGTCGTTGTGTGTGATGCCGACCAGGTCCGCCCCGAGCGTCTTCGCCGCGTACTTGATCTCGCGGGCCATCTCCTCCGGTGACGAAACCGGCAGGGCGCTGCCCGGGCCGTCGCGCACGGCCGTGTACGGATCCAGGAACCCTTCGCGCCGGTCGTCTCCGTCGCGCATCTCGGCAAAGATGTCGGTCACGTGCCACGACGCGTTGCGCAGTGCGTAGTCGCGCTGCGTGAAGCCGTCGGCCTTCCGCCACGTCAGCTTCGGCGTCCGGTACGTCTCGTAGAACATGTCGGAACGGTGGGAGCGCACGCGGGGGTCCCAGAAGGAGCGGCAGAAGATGTCGTCCTTCTGCGAGAAGCGGGTGAAGTCGTCGTCGATCTCGAAGCCGGCTTCGCGGTCGAGGGCGGCGAGCGCGGGGTCTGCGGCGGCGGGGCCCGTGCGGGCGGGGCCGGGGGCAGCGGGGAGGTCGGCAGCGGGGCTGGCCGGATCGGCGGAGGGCGCAGGTCGGCGCGTGGCCGTTCCGGTCGCGAGTCCGGCCTGCGGGAGAGTGCGGCCGGATTGGGTGGGGCGATCGTCGTCCATCGGACTCAATGTACGGGTGAGGTGCCGGTTTGTCCCAACTCGCTTGCTCCACCTCCGGGAACTCGCCATCGTTCGCGCACTCGTATCGCCGGGATCATCGTTCCCATCTCGTCACTTAGATTCAGGAACCCCAAATGGCGAAGCCACCCAACCCGGTCCTGAAGTCCATTACCCTGAATGGCTTTCTCTCCTTCGGGCCCGGGGTGGAGCGGTTTCCGCTGGAGCGACTGAACGTTCTCATCGGACCAAACGCGTCCGGAAAGTCCAATTTCGTCGAAGCAATGTCGGTGCTGCGAGCGGTTCCACGAGACCTGACCAAGCCAATTCGCGAAGGTGGCCGGGTAAAGGACTGGCTCTGGCAGGGCGACCCCGGCGGCACCCAGACCGGGACGATCGTCAGTTCCGGGACGAGCCCCCCGCGTGCCCGCATGGAGCTGGTGTTCTCCGAGGGGTGGATTGCCCCGTTCAAAGCCCGTCCCGCCGTCCGGTACCGGCTGGTGTTCGGTACGGAAGGCGACTCCTTCGTCGTGCTTGACGAGCGGGTGGAGAATGTCGATGCCGCCCCCGGCGAGAGCAAACCTTACTTCTACTTCGGGTACGAGAACGGCCGTCCGATGCTGAACGTGCGGCATAGTACCAGGCCCCGAGAGCTGCGCAGGGAGTTCATTGACCCCACGCAGTCCATTCTCTCCCAACGCAGGGACCCCGAGGAATACCCGGAGCTGGGCCGATTGGCGGATACCCTGCGCGGAATCCGAATCTACCGACGATGGCACTTCGGTCCCGATGCAGTGGTGAGGGAGGCTTGCGGCGCGGACGTGCGCACCGACCACCTGTCGGAGAAACTCGACAACCTGCCCGCACGCCTCGCGGCCCTGAAGCGAAACCCCAGGGTCAAGCGACGCCTCGTTGAGTTGGTCCGGGAGCTGGCTCCCCGGTTCGATGACTTCGACGTGATCCCGGAGGGCGGGTTGCTGACCCTTTACATCACGGAAGACGACCTCTCCATTCCCGCCCGCCGGCTATCCGATGGAACGCTCCGATACCTGTGCCTGCTGGCAATCCTGGTCGATCCCGATCCGCCGCCATTGATCGTGATCGAGGAGCCCGAACTCGGATTGCATCCGGACATTCATTCAGCGTTGGCGGAGCTCCTGCTTGAGGCGAGGGAACGGACGCAACTCGTCGTGACCACACATTCGGACGTGTTGGTCGATACGCTTACTGACACGCCGGAGGCGGTCGTCGTCTGCGAGAACGTTGGTGGCTCCACACAGCTGGAGCGCCTGACCACTGGGAGACTGGAGCCGTGGCTGGAGAAGTACCGGCTTGGAGAGTTGTGGTTACAAGGGGAGATCGGCGGTACTCGGTGGTGAAGATCAGCCTCTACGTAGAGGGCGGTGGCAATTCCAAGCAACTCACGACGCTGTGTCGCAAAGGCTTCAGCAGGATGATCGAGAAAGCCGGACTGAGGGGCGCCATGCCGCGCATCGTCGCGTGCGGTAGCCGCCAGAATGCGTACGAGCGGTTCACGACCGCGCTCAAGGATAACCACCGCATCCCGATGCTCCTGGTCGATGCCGAAGGTCCCGTGACGGGTGCAGGACCCTGGGAGCACCTCAGCCAACAGGACCGTTGGCGCCGCCCAACGGGTGCCACGTCGGATCACTGCCACCTGATGGTGCAGGTCATGGAATCGTGGTTTCTGGCAGACAGGCGGGCGTTGAAGCTGTTCTATGGTCCGGACTTCGGAGAGAGCTTACTCCCGGGCAACCCGAACGTCGAGGAAGTAGCCAAGGACGACATCCTGGCCCGTCTAGCCCAGGCGTCGCGAAACACGAAGAAGGGTTCCTATACCCGTCACAAGGGATCGCACAGCTTCAAGATTCTCGGCGAGATCAATACGTCGGAGGTTGAAAGAGCCTCACCTCACGCCAAACGTTTTCTCGACACGCTCCGAGCGGGCGGCCCTGCGTAGGCGGAGGGCTGACTTTTGTCGGCCACAAAGGCACGTTTCTGGCCGACAACCACCTCTTGAGGGGATTTGTCGGCCAAAAAAGCTGGATTTTGGCGGACAAAACGGGTGTAGTGGGCCAATCTGCTCAGGATCGACTACGGGTCCTGCGCGGCCGAGACCGGACCCAGCTCCTCGCCCGGGTTCACGAAGCGGTTCATTTCGATCCGGTACTGGCGGTCGTGGAGTTCCCTGTAGCGCCCGTCGAGCTTCATCAGGTCGGCGTGGGTCCCCCGCTCGACCACTCTGCCCTCCTCGATCACCAGGATCTGGTCCGCGCTGCGGATCGTCGACAGGCGGTGGGCGATGACGAAGGTCGTGCGGCCGGCGCGCAGCGTGCGCAGTCCCTCCTGAATCTGCGCTTCGCTCTCGGAGTCGAGGCTGGAGGTGGCTTCGTCGAGGATCAGGATGCGCGGATCCGCGAGGATGGCGCGCGCGATCGCCAGCCGCTGGCGCTGGCCGCCCGACACCTTGACGCCGCGCTCGCCGATGATGGTGTCGTAGCCGTCGGGAAAGGCGGTGACGAACTCGTGGCAGTGCGCGAGCTTCGCGGCGCGGATCACATCGTCGCGGGTCGCGCGCGTGCGGCCGTAGCGGATGTTGTACTCGACGGTGTCGTCGAAGAGGAAGTTGTCCTGCAGCACCACCCCAACCTGGCGCCGGTAGTCGGCGAGTCGGACTCCGGCGAGGTCGCGTCCGTCGACGAGAACGCGCCCCGAGTCCGGCGCATTGAAGGACAGCACGAGGCTGACGAGGGTGCTCTTCCCCGACCCCGACGACCCCACCAGCGCCGTGGTCGACCCCGGCGGCGCGTCGAGCGAGACGCCCTGCAGGACCGGCGTATCCTCATCGTAGGCGAACCACACGTCCTCGAATGCGATGTGGCCGTCGGTCGCGGACATCGGCGACCTGTCCACGTCCCCGTCGGCCTCGGTCACCATCGCCCGGATCTCGCGGATGCGGTCGAGACCGGCGAACGCCTCCGTGATCTGGGTGCCGATGCTGGCCATCTGCACCAGGGGATTGATCATCCAGCCGGTGACGAGGACGTACATGATGAGGTCGCCGAGGGTCATCTCCCCGGCGAGCACCGCGCGCCCCCCGATCATGATCATCATGGTGCCGATCGCGCCCGTGATGACCGACGAGAAGGCCGTGATCGCCGACACGCCGGTGACGGCCTGGGCCACGTTGCGAAGGAGCTGGTGCGCCCCCCGCGCGAAGACCAGGTTCTCCTTCCGCTCCGAGGTGTAGGCCTTGACGATGCGCACGCCGGAGAGGCTCTCGCCCAGCCTGCCCGTGACATCGGCGTTGATCTTGCCGCGCTCGCGGAAGAGGGGCCGCAGGCGCCGGAAGGCGAAGGCCATGGCGCCGCCGAACAGGATCAGCACCGCGACGGTGTACAGGGTGAGCGACCAGTTGAGGTAGAGCAGCAGGACGAGCGACAGAGCCGCCGTGAGGAGGCCGCCCGTCAGCTGCACGAGTCCCGTTCCGACAAGGTTCCGGATCCCCTCGGCGTCGGTCATGATGCGCGAGATGAGGACGCCGGACTTGGTCGAGTCGAAGTAGTTGACGGGAAGGCGCGCGACGTGGGCCTGCACCGTCTTGCGCATCTCGGTGATCGCCCGCTGGGCGGTGACGCCGAGGATTTGGGAGAGGGCGAAGGAGCTGCCGCCCTGGAGGAGGGCAGCCAGGGCGACGCCGAGGGCGAGGGGGAGGAGCAGGTCGGCTCGTCCCCCGCCCACGACATCGTCGATGAGGAACTTCGACGACGCCGGGATCGCCATCCCCACCACCCGTCCGATCGTCATGACGACCAGGCCGAGGGCGACGCGCCGGCGATACCGCCAGATGATCTGCCGCGCTTCGCGCCAGACCCTGCCCGGCTGGAGTTTCTGCTTCTGCTTGTCCGGCAACCGGTGCCTCCGTGGTGGGCCGCGGGTCCGCGGGGCTTCCGACGCGGCCCGCGGCGGGCGCCGCCCGGGCGTTTCTCCGCGTGAACGGTAGCGGAGGCCCCGGAAAGGGCCAAGCAGACGCAGGTGGGGGGACTCCCTGCTCGAGAGTCCCCCCTTGCCCGTGGACAACTGCGCCTCCGGGAGACCCGGACGCCACCCGCGCGTCCACATCAGTCCACGTCAGGCGGCTCGCGGTGAGCGGCCGAGTCGGCGGGCTCGCCCCCGCACACCGCCAGGTCCGAGAGGAACCTCCGGGCGATCGCGTCGGTGTCCACCTCGCTCACCGCCCCCTCGTCCACGATCGCGCGCAGCCGCTCGACGCTCATCGCGGCCTTTGCATGCCCCGGGTC
Organism: Gemmatimonadota bacterium; assembly: GCA_022827345.1. GTDB lineage: Bacteria > Gemmatimonadota > Gemmatimonadetes > Longimicrobiales > Gaopeijiaceae > Bin94. Next base: position 175,174 of record JAJDTB010000039.1, read on the forward strand.
GAGCGCGGCCGCCACTCCGTACGCCTCCAGCGCCGCCACCCGGTACCCCGCGCCCTCCAGCGCGCTGCCCAGGTTGTTTCGGAAGGTCGCGTTGGCGCTGTCCAGGTGGACCGCCAGCGCCAGCGGCCCGACGGCCTCGGCGGCCTCTCCGCGCTGGATGAGCAGGTATCCCATGTTGTTCAGCGACCAGGTGTCCCCGGGATCGAGCCACAGCGCCTCGTCGTATTTGGCGAGGGCTTCGTGGTGGTCGCCGGCCGCAGCCAGGGAGCGGGCGAGGGTGCGCTTCGCGGCGACGGACTCCGGGTCGAGGGACTCGGCGAGGGCGGCGTGCCCGGCCGCTGCCGCCCCCTGCGCGAGGTCGATCAGCACGCGGGCCAGGTTGATCCGCCCCTTGAGATGGTCGGGGTCGATCATGAGCGACTCGACCAGGTGCGCCTCGGCCAGTTCGAGATGGCCCCCCTTCCAGGCGGCGAGTCCGAGCATGTAGTGGCCCCACGGGTTCGACGGCGCGCGCTCCACATAGCGGATGAACAGGTCCACGGCCTCGCCGTAGCGTCCCGCGCGATAGACCGCCTCCGCCTGGCGGTAGGTGACGGGGTCGGCCTCGTCCCATGCCGTTGCGGCGGAGGGCGTGGCGGGCGCGTATTCGTCCAGCGCCGTCCCGGGCAGGGTGGTGCCGGCCAGCGGCGAGGTGGCGGGCGGAAGCGGGAGCGAGGCGGTGTGCGCCGGTGCGGCCGCCATGGTCATTGCCTCGGCGGAGATGTCTCCGCGCCGCGCAAGGACGTCGTCCTCCCGGCACGCCGCGGCGAGCACGAAGATCATGATCGCCAGCGCCGCCGCGATCCAGCGCAATACCTTCTCCGAGCGGTCCCCTCCTGTTGTCCTGCTGTTCATCGTGGCCTCCCAGCCTGGTGCCCCTGGCGGCGCGGCGGGCCGGTCCCGGCCGCGCCAGACGGGGCGTCTTGGTTGGCCCTGAGGAGTGGCAACGAGCGGGCCAGAATGGGGGCGGGGCGCGGCGCGTGGACCTAATCGGTTGCGGTTGCGTGGCTTGGCGGGTGCGGGGGGAGGTCGGGGTTGGGCGAGGCCGGTGGGCGGATGTGGCCGTCGCTACACGGCGTGCGTGCGCTTCATGTGATGCGCGGTCCACAGGTACCCGGTCCTGCGGCGCTCAACCGGGGCGTGGCCGATCCGGTTTTGGCAGACCGCGGTGGCACCGATCCTGTCCGGCCGAGGGGCGTTCACTTCCCCGGGCGGCGCACCCCCAGGCGGTTCATGATCCTGATCAGGCTCGAATGGTCGGACAGCCCGAGCGACCGGGCGGTGCGGCTGATCACCCATTCGTTCGCCTCGAGCGCCGCCACGATGATCGCGCGTTCGGCGGCGCGCTTCTGCTCCTGGTAGCTGGGAGCGGGTGCGTCGGCGGGAGGGGGTGGGGGCGCGGAGGACGCGGCGGACGCGGCGGCGCGCGGGCCGGGACGCGCGAGATCCTGGGGCAGGTGCGGCAGGTCGAGGGCCGGGCCGTCCGAGGCGATGATCATGCGCTCGATCGTGTTCCTCAGCTCGCGGACGTTGTTGCGCTCCCAGCTGCGGGCGCGCAGTTCGGCGAGGGCGGCCTCCGTGACGGGGCGGGGCGAGCGGCCCAGGCGGGCGGGGAGCGTCGAGGCGAAGTGCGCCGCGAGGAGGGGGATGTCGCGGGGGCGGTCGCGGAGCGGCGGCACGCGGATGACGTGGATGTTGATGCGATGGAGCAGGTCTTCGCGAAAGTCGCCCGCTTCGGCGGCCGCATCGAGGTCGCGATGGGTGGCGGCCACGATCCGCGCGCCCACGGTGATCGGCTCTTCGGCGCCCAGGCGGATGATCTCGCCGCCCTCCAGCACGCGCAGCAGCCTGGCCTGGACGCCGCCCGGGAGTTCGCCGATCTCGTCGAGGAAGAGCGTGCCCGAGGTCGCGCGCTCGAAGGCGCCCCGCCGGGCCTTCAGGGCGCCGGTGAACGCGCCGCGGTCATGTCCGAACAGGTCGCTGTCGACCAGGCCTTCCGCGATGCCGCCGCAGTTGACCGCGACGAAGGCCTCGCCCTGCCGCCGGCTCCGCCGGTGCAGCTCCCTCGCCACCAGCTCCTTGCCCGTGCCGCTCTCGCCCAGCACCAGGACCGCGCTGGGGATATCGGCCAGCCTGTCGATCGCCGCGCCCACCTCGATCATCGCGGCGCTCTCGCCGATCAGCGGCGACGACTCGGCGGCCCCCCGCTCCAGCTCGCCCAGGCGCTGGCGCAGGTCGGTCTGCCGCAACGCCAGGCGCACCTCCTGCACGACCCGCTCCATCGGCTCGGCCTTGTCGATGAAGCTGAAGGCGCCGAGGCGCACCGCCTCCACGCAGCGGTCGAAGCTGCCCGTCCCCGTGTAGACGATCACCGGGACGTCGATCGAGCGGTGTTCCATGGCGCGGAGCACGTCGAAGCCGTCGAGACCGGGCATTTCGAGGTCGAGGATGACGCAGTCGACCACTTCGCGCCCGAGAATCTCCAGCCCCTCGGCGCCTCCGTGGGCGGCGCGCGTGCGGAATCCGCCGAGGCGCCGGATGTCGTATGCGTACTGCTCGGCCAGCGGGGGCACATCGTCGACGATCAGCACCATCGCCCCCGACGGGTGGATCCGTCTGCCTTCAGTCGTCATGCGGAAGCCTCCCCGGCTGCCTTCAAGATCACATGTACGGTGGTGCCCCGCCCCTCCTCGCTCTCCAGCCGGATCTCCCCGCCCACATCCCGCACCAGCCGTCGGGTGATCGCCAGCCCGAGTCCCGTGCCTTCGGCGCGCGTGGTGAAGAACGGCTCGAAGACGCGGCCCTGGACCTCGGGCGGGATGCCGGGGCCTTCGTCGGAGACGGTCAACCGGTAGCGTGGCCGGCCGTCACTCCACTCGGCATCGACCGACACCCGCACCTCTCCCCCATCCGCGCCGGCCGCCGCCACCGCATTGGCGACGATGTTCTCGACGACGCGCCGCAGCGAGAGCGCGTCCATCTCGACCCATGCCGGATCGCGCCCGAGGTCGTGAGTCACCCGGACCCCGGCCCGTGCCTGATTGGCCTCCACGACCGACTGCGCCACCGCGCGCAGCTCCGAGCGGTCGCGGGCTCCGTGGACGGCCACGGCGCGATACTGTTCGGCAAGGCCGCCGAGGTAATCCAGGCTCGCGTCGAGGGTGGGGGCTCGGGCATCGAAGACCCCCGCCAGGTCGTCCGGGCCTTTGTTGCGGGCCTCCGAGAGGTGTCTGACGACGTTGCGGATGGGAACCAGCCCGTTGCGCACATCGTGATTCACCTGGCGGGCGAATTCCCCAAGCGTGGCGCGCTTCTCCGCGTCCTTCACGCGCGAGATGCCGTCGCGGATGCGTTGCAGCATCCCGTTCAGGAAGACGGCTAGCCGGTCCAGCTCCCGCGCGCCCCCGCGCCCGAAGGTCGTGTCGAGCCGTCCCAGGTGTACCCGCCTCGCGGTGGCGGCGAGGCGTTCGACCGGATCGGAGAGCCGCCGGGCCATGAAGCGCCCCAGGATCACCGCGAGCAGTGCCGCCGCAACGAGGGAGATGATGAGCACCCGGTCGAAAGACCGCACCATGGCCGCGAGGAGCGGGTCGTTCCAGACGATGACCAGGTCTACCGGCACGATCTCCGCAGCGGTCGCCGGAGCTTCGCCCGCGGCACTGCCGCCACCGGAACCGGCCCGCACCGCACTCGGCCAGCCCTGCCAGAGAACCCGGCCGATCGTGCGGCGTCCCTCGTAGCCGCCGCCGTCCCGGGCGTCCGCGCCGCCGCCCTCTCCACCGCGCCCGGCCCCCGCAATCCGGACGCTCCCGGCCCCGACTCCCCCCTCCGCCACGAGCGCTGCCCGGGCATCGGCCGGCGCCAGGCCCAGCCCGGACACGCTGCCTCCCACGATCCCGATGATCTCGACACCTCCGATGTCGAACCGTTCGCCGCGCGTCAGCACCAGTCCATCCGGCGTGGGGAAAGGAACGCGGGTGACGATCGGGGCCCCCGCGCGGCCGGCGAGGGCGGCCAGCGCCGGATCGCGCCGGCCCGCGTCGCCCGCGAAGTGACTGGCGGCCAGAATCTCGCCGGTCGTGTCCAGCAGAAACGCCACATCCAGCCCGCTCGACGACGCGAACCGCGCCAGCGCCGCCTGCAGTCCCGGGCGGCTTCGCGACCGCGCCGCGATCCGCACCGTGTTGTCCTCGGTGAGGAGGGCGCCGAGCGCGGCCAGGCGGTCCTCCAGCCGGGCCGCTCCCTGCAGCCACGCCTCGGCGATGCGGTCTCCCCTCTCGCGCATCCGCTGCTCGTTCGCGTCGGCGAGGCGGCGGGTGCCGGCCGAGCGGACCACCAGGCCGAGACAGAGCACCGGGATCCACGCGACCACGATCCCGGCGAGGATCAGCCTGCCGCGAAAGGTCATTGCGGCCATCCCGGAGGTCCCGCTGCATGGCATGATTTCGCGGAATGGTACAATTCCGTAGTATGGTATGATTTCGGTTGTATGGTACGTTCCCGTCGCATGGCAGGCGCAGGTGGGCCGATTTCGAAAACGGCGGCCTCTCCGACCAGGACAGTGGCAGCCCCGGCAGCGCGCATCGGTCCCCACGCCTCCAGCGCGCGCAGCACCTCCGCGTGCAGCGAACAGGGATGACCGGGACCCGACTCAACCCTCAAGACCGCGGCCACATCGGACTGCGCCCGCCCGGGCCGCGCTCCTCCCGCCGCGCGCACCGACGGCCTCGCAGCCGACCCGGCCAGGGCGCGCGCCGTGGAGCCGTGCCGGTCGCGGCGCATGATGGCGGAGACGATTCTCTCGGCGAGCTGAAGGCCCGGCAGGTCGCCTTCCCGGTAGCTCACCGTGGGCTCCGCCGGAGCGGGCCGGGCCTGCCCCCCTTCCGCGTCGCCGGCCAGCGAGGACGCGCCGCACCGACCGGCAAGCTCGCCCCAGGTGAACGCGGCAGCCCTCCTGGCGCCCTCCGCACCCCATTGCACCCAGTCCGCCGCAACCGCGCGCCCGAGTTCCACCGCCGCCGCTCCCCCCGCATCCCCCGCATCCCCGGCATCGCCCGCGAACACCACCATGTAGAGCCGATCGAACGCCACCATCCGCACCGGGCGGCCCAGCGACCGCGCATACTCGACCGAGGCGCCGTGGCGCGTCAGCACCGTCTGCCCGGCGTCGATCGCGTCGCGCGCGTCTCCCTCCCGCACCGCGAGCGGCACCCCCGACAGCCTCCGATCGGCGAACAGCCGTTCCGGCTCCGTCCCCGGCCCCCGCGGCGGCCCTCCAAAGCGAACCCCCACGCTTCCGCCGGGGAGCACCGTGATCGCCTCGATCCGGTGCCCCAGCCAGGGCGGCTCCGTGAGCGGCGGCCACGCCTCGACAAGCTCGGCGCCGGTGGGCCCGCCGGTCGGCTCCGCGAAGTCGAGGGTCACCTCGTCTCCATCCCGCGACCAGGCCGCCCTGCCCGGCAGCACCTCGCCGCCGCATCCGAGCCGAAGGAGCGCATGCGCATACCCGCTGCCCGCCGCGCTTTCCGGGCATGCCTCGCCTCCAACGGGCGCGGGCGCGATGGGCTCGGACGCCACGGGCTCGCGGGCGACGCGCTCGGGGGCGGCGGACCCGGGCGCCACGGGCGCCGGCACCCCACCCTCCATCGGCACGGGGCCGCAGGCGGCGGGCAGCAGGCAGCATGCAAACCGCATCCAGTGGGTCATCGGCCGGTGCTCCTCATCGTCGCTGGCAGTCGCGGCGGGCACGCCGTTAGAATCGCAAGCATGAACAAGTCATCGGAAAACCGCAAAGTCGTGCTGCCGGGCCCATCGGTCTCCTGCGAGTGGCTGGCCGGGCATCTGGGCAGCCCCGAAGTCGTCGTCCTCGACGGATCCTGGTACCTCCCCGGGTCCGGCCGCGATCCCGCCGCCGAGTTCGTCGAGCGGCGCATCCCCGGGGCCCGCTTCCTTGATATCGATAGGTGCAGCGACCCGGACGCGGAGTTGCCGCACACGGTCGCGCCGCCGGAGCATTTCCGCGCCTGCGCCGAGGACGCCGGCGTGTCCGACGCTTCCGCGGTGGTCGTCTACGACGGCTCGGGGGTGAACCTCAGCGCGGCGCGGGTGTGGTGGAACTTCCGCTACTTCGGACACGGCAACGTGGCGGTCCTGGACGGAGGACTCCGGCGCTGGGTCGCCGCGGGCCATCCCACCGAGTCGGGACCGGCGCTTCGCACGCTCGAGGCCCCCGCGCCCTTCACCCCCGTCCCCCAGCCGCACCTGATCCGCAACGTCGACGATGTGCTGAACGCGATCGGGGCGGACGGCACGCAGATCGTGGACATGCGCCCCCCAGGACGTTTCGCGGGGACCGAGCCGGAGCCGCGCGCCGGGCTGCGCGGAGGCCATGTGCCGGGGAGCCGGAACGTCCCCTACGTCGACCTCGTGGACCGCGCGACCGGTCTCGCGATCGGCGCCGAAGCCTTCATGCGGCTGGTTGAGGCGGCGGGCGTCGACCCCGCGAAGGAACTGGTGGGCACCTGCGGATCGGGAACCAGCGCCTGCGCCTTCGCCTGGCTCATGGCGCGGGCGGGCCACGGCGACGTGGCGATCTACGACGGCTCCTAGTCGGAGTGGGGCGGACGCGCGGACCTGCCGGTCGACACGGGACCGCCGGATGGCTGACCGGGCTGCTTTCGTCCCAGGAAGGTGCCCCGCTGAGGCCCCAGGATCCAGTTGCCGGACAGGTACTCCCCGTCCCAGGCGAGCCGGAGGATCAGGGTGCCCTGCGATGCGATGGCATGAACCGTCATGTGGTCGTCGCCCGCATCCACGTTTACGATGCGGGCGGTGACCGAACCCACGGTGATCACCCCCGTGTAGGACCCCGGCTCGTCGGGGATGCCGCGGACCTCCATCGTCCCCTCCGAGACCATGCGCTCGCTGGACATGGTCACTTCGTATCCCCCGGCCGGATCGAAGACCCCGCCGGGCGCGGGCCCGTCTTCCGAACCCGGTGGACTCGAAGCGGTGCAGCCGGCCGCAAGACCGATCGCAAGCAGCGGCGTCAGCAGTCCGCGACCGCCGGCGGCGGCAATCCACCGCCTCACGGCGTGCCCGCCGGGCCGCGGAAACGGTCCGCGATGGCGTCATAAACCGACATCGCCCATTCGCCCACCGCGGACAGCAAGTCCCCCGCCTGGGAGCTGTCCAGCCATCCGAACCACATCGCCACCCCTCCGAGGATCACCACCAGGGCGATGATCTTGAGTGTGATTCGCACGAAGTCCCGGAGCAGCAGCACGACGAGCCCCAGCACGAAGAGCAGGATCAGCGCACCTCCGATCAGCACCGGAATGGACTCGTTCATCGGGCCGCCTTCAGCCGCGGGGCACGAGAAAGGGGCGGCCCCGGCGATCCGGAGCCACCCCTCTTTTCGTCCTTCCTTACTTCGGGCACTGACGCTAGGCGATCCTGTCCTTCAGGCTCTTGGCGGCCTTGAAGGCGGGATAGTTCTTTGCAGCGATGGTGATCGATTCGCCGGTCCTGGGGTTGCGCCCCGTACGAGCCGCCCGCTGGCGCGCCTCGAAGGTGCCGAATCCACCGACCGACACCTTGTCGCCCGCCTGGAGCTGGTCGGCGATGATTCCGAAGACGGGATTGAAGATCATCTCCAACACATCCGCTGACATCGCTTGAGTCAGCCCGGATTTGTTGGCGAGACTCTTGGCCATCTCGGACTTGTTCATTCAAGACTCCTTGGTTGGTTGCATCTCCGGATTCGGTTCCGAGCCCGGATCGTGGGTAATGCGCGTGGTCCACGCGCGCTGAATGGGCCTTGTATACTGTCAACCTGGCAAAGCGTTCCCCGGTTCCCCACCATCACCGCCTCCAAAGTCTGGAACAAAACGCGGCGAAAGGGAAGCGGTTGAGGCCGAAGACGGGGACACGAGGGTGCTGATTGTGAGGGGTCGAAACGTGACATGGATTCCGGTGCACCGTTGCCCGGGTCCTGTCCCAACAAGCGGAGGACCGCCTTGAAGGCTGCAATCTACAGGGAATACCGAGGTCCCATCGTGATCGAGACCTTTCCGGATCCGGAACCGGCGCCGGACGGAGTCGTCCTCCGCGTGGAGGCCAACGGGGTCTGCCGGAGCGACTGGCACGGCTGGGTGGGTCACGACCCGGACATCGTGCTCCCCCACGTGCCGGGGCACGAGATCGCGGGGGTCGTGGTGGATGTCGGGCGCGATGTCCGGCGCTGGCGGGAGGGGGACCGCGTGTCGGTGCCCTTCATCGCCGGGTGCGGACGGTGCCGGCCGTGCCGCGCCGGAAACCAGCAGGTCTGCGCCCACCAGTTCCAGCCGGGGTTCCACGGCTGGGGCGGATTCGCCGACCTGGTGGCGCTCCGTCAGGCCGACCTCACCCTCGCGGCGCTGCCGGACGACCTCGGGTTCGTCACGGCCGCCAGTCTGGGTTGTCGCTTTGCGACCTCCTTCCGCGCGGTGCAGGCGCAGGGACGGGTGACCGCGGGTGACTGGGTGGCGATTCACGGGTGCGGCGGGGTCGGTCTGTCGGCCGTGATGATTGCGCGCGCTCTGGGCGCCAACGTGGTGGCGGTGGACATCCGCGACGAGGCGCTCGCCATGGCGCGGGATCTCGGGGCGGTCGCGGCCGTCAATGCGGCCGACTCACCGGATGTCCCCGAAGAGATCCACAGCATCACGGGCGGCGGCGCGCACGCCTCCATCGACGCTCTGGGCCACCCGGACACCTGCTTCAACTCGGTGGCCTGCCTCCGCCGCCGCGGGCGCCACGTGCAGGTTGGGCTGATGACCGGTGACCACCGCAACGCCCCCGTCCCCATGGACCGGGTCATCGCCTGGGAGCTCGAAATGGTGGGCAGCCACGGCCTGCAGGCGTGGGAGTACGACCGGATGCTCCGCATGGTCGCCTCCGGCTTCGTCGACCTCGACAGGCTGGTGACCCGCACGGTAACCCTCGAAGAGGGCATCGACGTGCTGACCGGGATGGACGACTACACGGTGGACGGGGTCGTCGTCATCGACCGCTTCGGGTAGTCGCCACCCCGTCGGGCCGCGCGGCAGGGCTCACCACTCCTCGAAGGTGCATAGCGGACCCGTCCAGTTGGTCCAGGCGTCGATCCAGTCTCGGGCCGGGGTGCCGATGGGCGCGCCCGGTGGCGCCTGCTGCGTGACGATCGGCGCCCAGGCCTCGTGGGGCCGGCCTTCGAAGCGCGCGATGTCCGTGGCGAGCAGGGCGAAGTGCGCGGCTATCGCGTCGCCGCCCGCCGCACGGCCCTGGGCCGCCTCCCGCAGCTGCCCGAGCTGCTGGGACGCGAGCGCCCGTACCTGGGGCATGGCCGCGCCCCCCGCCAAGCGCATCAGCCCGTCCGCGACCACCCGTCCCACCGCGCGCCGCACTTCGGCCTCGTAGCGTGTGTCGCCCGCGGCCGGGTCCCCCACGGCCACGAGGGCACCGATCACGTCCTCCAGACCGGGCAGTGACGGATCGAGCGCGTTCTGCTCCAGCAGGCGGGCCGCTCGGCTGGGGTTGAAGACCTCGCCGACGACGTGCGCCGTCGCGACCACCGCCGGCGATATCGCGTCGAATGTCGATCCGGTGTAGCGCGGGAAGAGCTCCCGGCTGCGGCCATAGCCGGCGGGCCGCGGCGGCAGCCGGTCGAGCACCGTGGCCGGGATGGTCAGTTCGGCCGGCTGAATGGCCCTCACCAGCGCATCGAGGGCACGCTGCTGCTCTCCCGCCGAGGCCGGACGCACGGGATCCATGCCGTCGCCGCGCGTGGCATACGTGTAGTGCGCGCCGCCGAGCACCGAGGCCGCGGCGGTCACCTGGTAGCGGTGATGCAGGTAGAGCGGCACCAGCACCTCCTCCATCTGCGCCATGGGGCGGCCGGCGCGGATCGCCCGCTCCCCGAAGCGATCGAGGGCGGCCCTGCGCACGTCGAGCATGCGGTCCAGCTCGGCGCCCGCGTCCGTCCCGTTGGACCACTGATCGACCCGCGCGTGCGCCGACACGTCCTGGTTCGAGAAGTAGCGGACGTCATCCTCCCAGGCCTCCTCGAGGATCCGGTCCAGCTCCGCCTTCTCGTCGGTGCCGGGCGGGAAGTGCGAGTACCCGTAGCGGACCGCGACCTTGTCCCACTCGCCGATGTCGACGTCGTAGACCTCCGAGTAGTCGAAGTCGGTGCCGTCGTGGGTGATGAGCGGGTGCGGGTAGTCGAGGACCGAGATCCGGCCCAGGTCGCTGTCGTAGTAGTTGTGGCCCAGGCCGATGGTGTGTCCGACCTCGTGGGCCGACAGCTGGCGGATGCGCGCCAGCGCCCACTCGGCGAGGCCCGCGGGCTCTTCGTCGCCGTTCTCGTAGGGAGCCAGCAGTCCCTCGGCGATCAGGTAGTCCTGGCGGACGCGCAGGGAGCCCAGGGTGACGTTGCCCTTGAGGATTTCACCGGTGCGGGGATCGGTGATCGACCCGCCCGTGCTCCAGCCCCGGGTCGAGCGGTGGACCCAGTTGATGACGTTGTAGCGGACATCGTGGCTGCTGACGTCCTCGGGACGGATCTCGACCTGGAAGGCGTCGATGAACCCCGCCGCCTCGAAGGCCTGGTTCCACCAGCGGGCGCCGTCCAGCAGGGCGGAGCGCACCGGTTCGGGCGTTCCCGGATCGAGATAGTAGACGATCGGCTCGACGGGTTCGCTCATCGCCGCCGTCGGGTCCCGCTTCTCCAGACGGTGGCGGCGGATGAAGCGCTGGGTCATCGGAGCGCCGAGCGGGGCCGAGTAGTCCTGGAAGGTCATGCCGCCGTAACCCGCCCTGGAGTCGTACGCGCGCGGCGTGTACTCGCCCAGTTCGGGCAGCTTGATGAAGGAGTGATGCATGCGGACCGTGGCCGCCGCACCGGAAGCCGCGACGTTGGACACGCCTTCGAACGCGCCGCCGCCCCCGCCGAAGAAGCCGCCGCCCTGTCCCCCGCCCTGCCGCACGAAGGTCAGCGAGGCCTCCATCTCGGTGTTCTCGGGGAAGTTCATCACCATCGGCAGATACACCGCGCTGCGGCTGGCGTCCAGGCGGTACGTCCCCGGCCGCATGCGCCCGGCGAACCCGGCGATGTCCTGCATGAGGAAGGGGGTGAAGTCGATCAGCACCCGGTTGCCGGTCGCGGCGGCGGCATCGAAGCCCCACAGCGTCGAAGGGGCGAAGGCGTCCTCAACCGCCTTGCGCTCGGCGGCATTGTCGCTGGACGCGCGGAAGCGGTAGTTCGGCTGCGTCATCATGACCTTGGGGCCGATGCGCTGGAAGCGGACGACGCGCGAGCCGGCAAGCTGGCCGCGGTCGATCCCGATGTCGTTGGAGCCGAGCCCCGCGCCGATCCCCGACGCGTGGAGGACATCGGTGTCCCACTGGTCGATCTCAAGCCAGATGCGGCCGCCCGCGTCGTCCCAGTACATGGGGAGGAAGCCGTCCATCAGCTCCATCGAGGCGGTTCGCTCCTCGATGGTGGGGAGGGGGGCGGGGTCGCCCGTGCCGCGCTGGGCGGCCAGGGGAGTGGCCGCGAGGGCGGTGGCGGTGAGCGCCGCGAGGGCGAGGGGGGTGGCCGTCACTCGCATCGGCCGGATCCGGGTGGTCTTCATCGTCTTCGGTCCTCTTCGGGGGTGATACTTAACATTATTGTTTAGTGTATACAGGTTTTCGGCGCGTCGGCGGTCCCTTTGACCACAAATACTTAACAAATTTATTAACTGTCGTGCGTCGTCACGTGCTGCCGAGGCATTTGTACCACGGTCACGCATCTTACTGTGACCGTGTGACTTACGGGATTCGCCGATCCCGTTACCGCTGTTTGGTTCCCGCCGTTTGGATCATCGGGCGTCAACCTCGCGGCGGCGGCTGTCCAGAGCCGTCCTGAGTTGTACTTCGTCGGCCTGCTGGTAGCGCAATCCGCAGGTGAAGCGAATCGCGGCGGGAAATCGTATAAGTCTAACTGGGACTGCACGATCTGCGCTTCCTACCGTAACGCTGCTTCCGTGCCCGCCACGCTGGAATGGCGAGGAAGTCGGGTCAAACTGCGGGAATCGCATTCCTATTTCGCACCGTCGGTTCAGGGTTTCGTCCAGAGCCGCAGGGGGAGGAAATGCCTCCGGCCTCCGAGGCGTGGCGCACATACCGTCGTCCGCCGTGACGACACGCTCCAGAGGCCGAGCGCCACGGCATGGTACGCCGCATCGTAGAGCGCGACACGTTACCTCACCGACTGGGACACGGCGCGGGCTCTCCACCTTGCGTCCAGCTTCGCCTCAGCCAGATCGAGTCCGAAAAAGGCGATGCGAGCAACTCGTCGGCGTCCTTGGAGAACCCTCGCCAGGGTGTTGCCCGCTTCGCAGATCGAGAGTTGGGGGACAACCAGGTCCGGGTTCCTGGCCGCCGTCTCGATAAGCAGTGCGAGCGCCGTACCGGTTCCTGCTCGGTCGTCGCCGGGAAGGAACCCATTTCAGAAAAACCGATGCGTCCGGCGTGGCGAATCGCGGGAGTCGCCGCTCCCGCCCCTCCCGTATCGACCGGACGATTCGGTCGGTCTTGATGGCGGACAGCCGAGCGCGCCGCGCGTCCATCCTTGCGGAGACATCCCGCTCTTGGATATTCCGGCCCGCTCTAGGATTGCGGCGTTGGCGGCCTGGCTTCGGTTGCCGCACGGCAGCCTCTGGATCACGCGCCACACTTCCTCATCCACCATGATGACACGGCGCGCCGTGCTGTTCTCTGCCAAGCATTTCGATGGTATGTGTAACGGTTACGACTTCCGCGAGCGGCACCAAGTCCGGCGATGGCAACCGCGCCAGCTACCAAGCCGCCCGGTGGATGGTATCTTATCTTGCAGAGGGCATCCGTGCGGTCCGTGCGGCCACACAGCGATGTCGGTCTACTTTCGATTTCGTCATGCGGAGCATGTCCCGTAGCGGCATGATGCACACGATGGCCGGGTGCGAGCCCTTCGTGGAGGAGAATTACGCAGCCTATGGGTACGAGCAGGTTGAACCACCATTGGAGCGCTGCGCTGAAGTCCGAAGCGATGAGCATCATCCGCGAGGGCGTCGCGGCCGCCGCCCGGCCCGTGATGCTCTATTCCATCGGCAAGGACTCTTCCGTCCTGTTGCATCTGGCGCGCGAGGCGTTCTGGCCCGCGCCCTTGCCGATGCCGCTGCTGCATGTGGACACCACGTGGAAGTTCCGCGAAATGATCGCCTTTCGCGACCGCGTCGCGGCGGAGGCCGACATCGAAATGGTCGTCCACACGAATCGGCAGGGAGTCGACGACGGCGTCACGCCGTTCACGCATGGATCCGCCCACTACACCGAGGTGATGAAGACCGTGGCCCTGCGTCAGGCGCTCGACGCCGGACGCTACGACATGATCTTCGTCGGAGCGCGCCGGGACGAGGAGAAGTCCCGCGCCAAGGAGCGCGTATTCTCGCTTCGCGACGCCGCCCACCAGTGGGATCCGAGAGCCCAGCGGCCGGAGCTGTGGGACCTTTACAATGCGCGACTCAATCCGGGCGAGTCCCTCCGCGTCTCTCCGCTCTCCAACTGGTCGGAAACCGACATTTGGCGCTACATCGCCCAAGAGGAAATCCCCATCGTGCCGCTCTACTACGCTGCGGCGCGCCCCGTCGTCGAGCGCCGTGGCCAACTGATCATGGTAGACGACGAGCGCATGCCGCTGGAGCTGGGCGAGACCCCCGCACAGCGGCACGTTCGTTTCCGCACGCTGGGATGCTACCCGCTCACTGCGGCGGTCGAGAGCGACGCCGACAGCCTCGAAGCGGTGATCGCGGAAACGCTGGCGGCCGACCACTCCGAACGCGAAGGCCGGCTCATCGATCACGACGGCGAGGCTTCGATGGAGCTTAAGAAGAGGGACGGCTATTTCTGATGCGCCCGGAAGTTCGAGAGCTGCCGTGAGCCGCGGTGCCGGATCCCGCAAGGACGTTGCCAGCAAGGACGGCGCCAAGTTCCCCTCGACCCTGCGGTTCGTCCTCTGTGGCGGCGTGGACGACGGGAAGAGCACTCTCATCGGGCGCATTCTGTACGAATGCCGACAGGTGTTCGCGGATCAGGTGCGGGCGGTGGAGGAGGACTCGCGCAGATACGGCACACAGGGCGACGCGCCCGATCTGGCACTCCTCCTGGACGGCCTGCGGGACGAGCGCCGGCAGGGCATCACCATCGACGTCGCCTACCGCAGCTTCGAGACGGCCCGGCGGCGCTTCATCGTCGCCGACGCGCCAGGCCACGAGCAGTACACGCGCAACATGGCGACCGGCACCTCCACCGCCGATCTTGCGGTCGTGATGGCCGACGCGCGCAAGGGCATCCTGCCCCAGACCGGCCGTCACACTCGGATCGCGGCCATGTTCGGGGTGCACCACTTCGTTCTCGCGGTAAACAAGATGGACTTGGTGCAGTGGGATCGCGACGCCTTCGAGTCGATCGACGCCGCGTACCGGACAATGGCGAAGGAGATCGGGGTTTCGCGGGTCGTTTCCGCTCCCGTTTCCGCTCTCACGGGGGACAACCTGAGGAGGCGCAGCCCGCACACGCCCTGGTACGCCGGCCCGACGCTGCTCGAGCACCTGGAGACGGTCGAGGTCGGGCGGCCCGCCGTCCAGAGGCCCTTCCGCATGCCGGTCCAGTACGTCAACCGTCCCGATCCCGACTTTCGCGGGTACTGCGGGCGAATCGCGACCGGCGAGGTGGTTACCGGAGACCGGGTGCGCATAGAGCCGGCGGGCACGGTCGCCGAGGTCGAGTCGATCCTTGCGCGGAGGGCGGCTCGGGACGGCGCGGCCCGCGGTGATTCGGTCACCCTCACCCTCAGGCCGGAGGTCGACGTTATCCGCGGCGACGTCATCGCGGCCGCCGGGGATCCCCTCGAAGCGGCGGACCAGTTGCGTGCGCGCGTGCTTTGGATGGGCGACGAACCGATGGCGGCGGGACGCTCGTACCGGATGAGGCTGCATACGCATGAAGTGGACGCCTGGGTGACGCGAATCCGGCACAGGGTGGACGTTTCCGACGGCAGCGAACTGGCCGCCGAGCGGCTCGAACTCAACGACCTGGGCGTGGTCAATCTCGCGACCCGGCGGCCAGTCCCGTTCGCTCCCTTCGCCCAGTCGCGCGCGCTCGGGGGCTTCATTCTGATCGACCGCCTGACCAACGCGACCGTCGGAGCGGGCACGATCATGTTTTCGCTCATGCGCGCGGCGAACCTGAAATGGCGAGACTTCAGCGTCACCAGAGACAAGCGGGCCGAGATGAAGCGGCAGCGCGCGCGCTGCCTGTGGTTGACCGGTCTGTCCGCTTCCGGAAAGTCCACCTTGGCGGACCTGCTGGAAAGGCGCCTCGCGAGCGAAGGCCGCCACACCTACCTGCTCGACGGCGACAATGTGCGCCACGGCCTCAATCGGGACCTCGGCTTCACCGAGACGGATCGCGTCGAGAACATCCGCCGGGTGTCGGAGGTGGCCCGCCTCATGGTCGACGCGGGACTGGTTGTGATCGTGTCCTTCATCAGCCCATTCCAATCGGAACGCGACTTCGCCCGCGGCCTGTTCAAGCCGGGCGACTTCATGGAGATCTTCGTTGATGCGCCGATCGAAGTCTGCGCCCGACGCGATCCGAAGGGCCTCTACGCGAAGGCGAGGCGTGGCGAGATCAGGAACTTCACGGGGGTGGACAGTGCTTACGAGCGCCCCGAACGACCGGATCTCAGGCTGGACACCGAGAAGCTGTCGCCGGAGGAATGCGTCGACCTGGTGATGAGGGCGCTGGGTAGCGGCCACGGGTAATGCTGCCCTGGGGACCGATCAGCGGTCGATGCGTCGTCTCCCGCCGGACTACTTGAGCAGCGAGGCCCCCAAGTCGAGCCGTTCGCCCACGGGCATTGCTATCGTTAATGTTACGGTTGGCAGTTGCGAGTACCGGATTACACAATCGCAAGCACTATACGTTGGGAGATCATCATGGCCACGCAACATCGCGAACGATGGTTCGATCGGTTCCGGAACGTCCGGCGCCGCGCCACGGACACGACGGGCCTCTTTGCCGAGTTGCACCGCCGGCACGGAGACGCCGCCTCCTTCCCGATGCTGGGGAAGCGGTACACGGTGTTCTTCGATCCCATGCAGATGGAGGAAGCCCTAATCGGGCATCACGAGTGCCTTCACAAGGGCCGCGAGCAGAAGGAGGCCCTGGAGAACCCCTGCCTGGTCACCGCCGACGGAGAGGACCACCAGTGGCGGCGCAAGCTGATCCAGCCTTCGTTCACTCCCAAGGCTCTCCGGAGCTACGCCGGCGTCATGACCGACGACATCGTCATGCGGCGCGACCGGATCGACGACGGCGATTTACTGGACATGAACGACCTCACTCACGAGATCGCTCTCTCTATCGCCGCGCGCACCTTCTTCGGCGAGGACCTCGAAGACGTGACTCCGACCGTCATCAAGGAGGCGCTTGCCGGCTATCGGTGGCTCATCATGCTCTCGTTTCTGCCGATGCGGCACTTCTTCCGGGCCCTTCCTCTTCCGAAGTCCATCGCGGCGAAGAAGGCCATCCGGCGCCTGGACGACAGCATCTACGCCGCCATTCGCCGAATACGAGCCGCCGGCAAAGAGGGGGGGGAACTGGTCTCGCACCTGGTGCATTCGTGGGAGAAAGGCCACCCGCGCGGCACGTTCACCGAGGCCGAGGTCAAAGACGAGGTCGTCGCGGTTCTTATCGCGGGGCACGAGAGCACCGCAGCCGCCATGGCCTGGAGCTTTTATCACCTGAGCCGCAACCCCGAGGCCCGCGAGTGTCTCGAGCGGGAGGTCGACGAGGTGCTGGGCGGTCGCGCGCCCGGGTTCGACGATGTTCCCAAGCTTCCCTACATCGGCGCGGTCGTCGACGAGACCATGCGCGTGTCCCCGTCCGTTGCCTACCTCGATCGGGTTGCCGTCAAGGACATCACGATCGGCGGCACGCGCGTCAGGAAGGGCGACGGAGCGCTCTTCAACACCATGACGCCGATGCATTCCGCAAAGTACTTTCCCGAACCTGAGCGGTTTCTGCCCGAACGATGGCTGGAACCGAAGGCGAGGAAGGGGCGCCCGCGTTACGCCTACGCCCCCTTCGGCAGCGGGCCACGTCTGTGCAGCGGCTTCCGCTTCTCGCGAATTCAGCTGGTTCTCGCCCTGGCGATCATGGCCCAGCGGTGGAGGTTCGACCTCCTGTCCTCGGAGGAGCCGCCGGTCCTTGACCTCGTCATCTACAAGTTCAAGGGAGCCTTGGATATGCGGGCGCGGGCCAGGGAGGCTCCCAGCCTGGCGACATGACTCATTCGCCGGAGCGAGGGCTGGGCGGCTGACGGCTCTCGATCCGCGTCGGGCTGGTGCGCGCGCAGCCCCTCAGGGAACCAGGGACGCGTCGGCACCGGCGTGCCGCACCGGGCGGAAGAACGGCGAGAGCACGACCGCCAGAAGAGCGGCCACGAGCAGCACGAACAGGGCTTGGTCCAGCGCCTCGATCAGAGCCAGCCTTGTGGATCCGAGCAGCTCCTCGTCCACCGAAAGTTCCGCTCCATCGGCCAGCGTCATGGATCCGCCCGCGCCGGTCTCCAGGATCGCCTCGGGGTTCTGCTTGACGGTCTCGAACACCGACGCCGGCGCACTCGTACCGTGGTCCAGCGCGATGTCGTCGACCCTGGTCGCGAACCCGGTCGAAAAGACCGTGCCGGCGATCGCCAGCCCCGCCATGCCGCCGAAGTGGCGGAAGAAGAGATTCGCGGAGCTCGCCGCCCCCACGGAACGGTGCGGCACGATCAGTTGCAGCGCAACGGCGACGAAAGTCAGCGCGCCGCCCAGTGATACGCCAAGCGCCAACAGGTAGGCGCTAAGCCATGCCGTGCCGGTGGACGCGTCCGCGCGCCAGACCAAGTACATCGCCGCTCCCAGAACCACCGCGCACGCCAAGATATGGCGGCGGCAGTCCGCGTTGGATCGCGGAAACAGCTTTCCCGCCGCGGCGCTGCCCACCACCACCCCGACCAGGACCGGCAGAAGCATCATGCCGCTCATGGTTGCGTCGGCCCCGTAGTCCGCGCGGAACAGCAGCGGCAGAAACACCATGAGCGAGTACAGGGCCACGCCGGTCAGGAAGGCGAGGCCCAGCCCCGTTGCCATTCCCGGAGCCTCGTAGATGGAAAGGGGCATGATGGGGTGGCTGGCCCGGCGCTCCACCACCACGAAGACCACCGCCATGGCCAGTCCGCCGCCGAACAGGAGCAGCGAGGTGGCCGAGAGCCAGGGGTGCGCCACGCCTCCCAGCGACATTCCCATCATCAGGGCCACCCCGCCGATCGTCAGGACAGCGATGCCGAGGTAGTCCACCTTGGCGTTCTCGACGACCGGGGTGGCGGGAAACCTGCGGTGGAGCTGCCATGCGACCGGCAGCATGAACGGCGCGGGCACGAGGAAAACGGCCCGCCAGGTCAACAGATCGGTGATGACGCCGCCCAGCATCGGGCCGACCAGGGACGCAAGCGCCAAGACGGCGATAGCCGTGCCCATCTTCTTGCCCCGATCCTCCGCGGGAAAGAGGTCGGCCACCGCGGCCACAGCGCTCGCGGCGATGACCCCCGCCGCGAGACCCTGCGCGACGCGCAGGGCGATCGCCTGATCCATCGTCTGGCTCAGACCGACGAGGATCGTCGTGACGGCCAGGGCCCACATTCCGCCGACGAGGAACCCCTTGCGCCCGAGGACATCGCCGAGCCCGCCCGCAATCGGCAGCGCCAGGGACAGGGCCACCAGAAACCCGCTGAGCACCCAGACATAGCGGTCGAACCCTCCCAGATCGGAGGTCATTTCAGGAAGGGCCGTGACGACGGCCGTTTGGATCAACGGGACGAAGAACAGCATCGTGAGGATGAGCCGCATGGCCGTCTTGGCCACATCCGGATCCCGTGCGGGCCGCCCGCCTTCGGTCATTCTCTTCTCCGCCATTTTTCCACCTCCGGTGTGTAGGCGTGTCGGCGAGACCGGCCGGCGCGCGTCGACGGGGCGTCCGCGCACGAGCCGCGTCTCAATCGGTCGGATGGGCCAAGTCTCATTTTCCGGGCAGGGTGGCCCGGGAGCCGATGTGGGTGGGTATCGAGGCCAGCGCCGGCACGAGCATCATCAGCACGGGCGTTGCGAACAGCACGCCGAAGCCGAGCGCCGCAGCCATCGGGACGAGGAACTGAGCCTGCACGCTACGCTCGAGAATAAGCGGCAATATGCCCAGAAAGGTGGTCAGAGATGTGAGGAAGATCGGTCGGAAGCGGGACTTCGCCCCCTCGATGATTGCCTGGCGGGCCGGCATCCCCGCACGCTGCCGCTCATGAATGAAGTCCACAAGCACCAGCGAGTCGTTCACGATGAGCCCGGTGAGTCCGATCACGGCGAACAACGAGATCACGGCGAGCGGCACGCCGAGCAGGAGGTGGCCGAGCAGGGCGCCGATCAGGCCGAAGGGGATCGCCGCCATGATGATGAGCGGCTTGGTGTAGGAGGGGAAAGGAATTGCCAGAAGCGCGTATATCGCCAGTATGGCCAGGAGGGCGGCCACCCCGAGCGCGCCCAGCGACTCCCCGAGCTCCCTCTGTTCTCCGCCTATGGCGTAACTGAAATCGGGGTCGGCCGCCGTAAGCCGCGGCAGGATCGAGGCTTCGAGCGCGTCGGTGGCCTCCCGGCTGCTGGTGGTGCCAACATCGACCGCCGCCGTGACCGTCAGCGCCCTCCGCCCGTCGTTCCTCCTGATGACGGAGGGAGATCTGTCGAACTCCACCGAGGCCACGCTGCGAAGGGCGACTTCGCCGCCGCCCGGTACGCGCACAAGGTAGTCTTCAACGTCGCCGATCGAGTTGCGCTCCTCGTCGGGCAGCCTCACAAGGACGCGCACCTCCTCGTTTCCGCGCTGCACGCGCACGGCCTCCACGCCGAAAAAGGCCGCACGCACCTGGCTTGCCAGATCGTCGAGGGTGATGCCGATTGTTCGGCCGGCCGGAAGCAGGTTCAGCCGCATCTCGCGGTTGCCCCGCTCGTGGTCGGCCCGGACGTTGTAGACCCCGGCCAGGGTGCGCAGAGTCGCGATCACGGAATCGCCCGATGCGGCCAAGCGCGCGGGGTCGTCGTGCGAGAGTTCGACATGCACGGGAGCGCCCAGCGAAAAGAACTCCGAGGTGATGGTCAGGGAACGCGCCTCGGGAATGCTCCCCACCTCCTCGATCCAGAGATCCTCCAGCGCGAACGCCGAAAGATCGCGCTCCTCGGGGCTGGTGAGACGGAATTGGATCGACCCCACGTTGGGGAGCGGAACAGTGTTCTGATTCCCCAGTCCGTCCACGAAACGGGGAGGCTCGCCGATCGTCAGGGTCACGCCCTTCAGCACGGACTCCGCGTCCTCGCCCGTCGCCTCGAGAGCGCGGGCGAGCGCCTCGTGGCCGTCCGCCTCGATCCGGCGAGCAATCTCGTGGGTGCGCTCCGCCGGCGTGCCCTCGGGCATCTCCAGACTCGCCGAGACCACGTCGCTCTCCACCGCCGGCGACACCACGACCTGGATCAGCCCCGCCGGCACGGCGGCCAGCGAGACGACGAGCAGTCCCGTGGCCCCGGCGATCACCAGCCCGGGGTGCGCGGTGGAGTAACGGAGAGTGCGATCCAGCGGCCCGTCGATGAATCGCTGCAGCCCGTTATTGATTCGCCGCTTGAAGCGCGCTAGGGCGGCCGGGGGGGAGCCGCGCCCGCGCCGCGCCCCGGAGGCGGCGAGGTGGTGGGGAAGAATCAGCAGCGACTCGATCAGCGAAACCGCGACAACCGCGATGACGACCAACGGGATGTCCGCCATGATGGCGCCGACCGGTCCGGGGACCATCGCAAGCGGGGCGAAGGCCACCATCGTCGTGAGCACGGCGAGGACCACCGGCCGGACGACGCGTTGCGCGCCCCGTATTGATGCGTCGGTGCGCGAGAGCCCCTTTTCGCGCGCCACATAAATGTTCTCGCTCACCACGATGGCGTCGTCCACCACGATCCCGATCGCCATGATGAATCCGGTGATCGAAAAAACGTTCAGCGATACATCGAGCAGCGCCAGCGCCACGAGAGCGCCAACGAAGGCAACGGCGATCCCCGCCGACACCCAGAACGCCAGCCTGGTGTCGAGGAAGAGCCACAGGGCGCCCATGACGAGAATCAGCCCGAAGAGGCCGTTCTTGAGCATGAGCCCGAGCCTGGACTCGAGCTGCGTGACGAGGTCGAACCCGATGTCGATCTCCACGCCCGCGGGAAGCCTGGGGACGATTGCCTCGTCCAGGTGCCGCCGGACGACCTCCAGGATTTCGATGGCGTTCTCGTCCGAGGTGCGGAAGACGTCGACGTACGCCGCCGGCTTGCCCTGGTAGAGCGAGAACCGGTCTCCCTCCTCGAATCCGTCGCGCACATCGGCGATCTGTCCGAGCCGCACGATGGTGCCGTCGGACCGGCTGACGACGATGATCCGTTCGAAGTCCTCCTGCGTATAGTTCTTTCCGGTGGAGCGGATCCGCACGCGCTCGCTCTCCGTGTCGATGCTCCCGGCCGAAAGCTCGAGGGAACCGGCCCGGATCGCCGCAGCCACATCGGCAAGGGATAGTCCCAGCGCCTTCAGCCGGGCCTGCGACACGAGTACGGAGATTTCGTAGTCGCGCACCCCCGACACTTCCACGTAGGAGATCTCGGGCCGGGCGGAGAGCGATTGCTCTGTCAGGAGCGCCACCTCCTTCAACGCTCGCTCCGGGACGTCGCCGTAGATCACCAACTGAACGCTGCTCTGCTGGTTGGTGACTTCGAAAACTTCCGGGCGCTCGGCTCCCTGCGGAAAGGTCTGGATTCGGTCAACCCGGGCCTTGATGTCGTCGAGAACCCGGCTGACATCGGCGTCCCTTCTCACCTGCGCCGAAACCGTCGCCAGGCCCTCCGCAGCCGTCGAACTGATCTCACGCACCCCGTCGACGCCTTCGATCTGCTCCTCGATCTTGACGACGATCGCCTCTTCCATCTCGTCCGGGGTTGCGCCCGGATAGGCCACCGAGACGCTCACCACGCCGAGCGACACCTCGGGAAACACCTCCAGCACCAGGTTGCGGGCGGAGAACACGCCGGGGACAACGATGGCGAGCAGGAGAAGGCTGGCCGCCACGCGGTTGCGCACCATGTAGGCGATGACGCCGCGCCGTTCGCGGGCGGCGAGGTCCGTTTCCTTCGGGCCCGAGGTGATGGGCGCTTCGCTCATCGTGTGATGCGGCTCATACCCCGGCCTCCAGGTCCTGGGTTGCGCCCTTCCCCGCTGACTCCAGCATCTCCTCGACGGTGCAGAACTTGACGCGCGGCCTCCCTTCGGCCTTTCCTCGCGCGGTTTCGCGGGCGTCGATCCGCCCCCACCCCTCCTCGTCCACCCACCGCACCCGCCGCCTCCGCAGCAGGTCCGCTAAGTCGTCCACCCCGCGCGACCGGCCTCCCCCCGCCCACACCCCATCCCGCGCGTCCTCGCGCATAAGCGCCACCGTCGCCGTCGAGTCCGCCTTGTTCGTGCCGATAACGCCCGACGGTCCTCGCTTCGCCCATCCGACCACATACTCCCCCGGCACGATGTCCCGCTCCACCGCCCCGCCGTCGCCCGGTACGAGCACCCGTCCCCCGTCGTTCGGCACGACCCCGCGTCGTTCGTCAAAGGGCATGCCCGGCAACCGCTTGCCCCGGTATCCGACCGAGCGGATCACCATGCCACACGGCACGACCTCCGTCTCGCCGGTGCCTTCGGCGCGCACGTAGCCGTCCTCCCCCGGCACCAGGCGGTTCTTCTCGACGCGCACGCCGGCGACGCGTCCGTCCTTCCCGATCACCTCGACGGGCGAGGCCATGAACCGGAACCGCACCACGCGTTCCTCGTCCCCGCACGACGCCGCGGCGTATTCGCGCAGGATGGCCATGTTGCGCTTCTTCACGGCATCGCCCTCAAGCGAGGCCTCGCTCGCCGCATCCAGCCGAAGTTCTTTCCCGTCCGCCTCCGCGCACACTCCCTCTAGTCGCCCGAATTCCCGCAGCTCCGGGTTGGTGAACGACGCTTGCGCGGGTCCCCTGCGGCCCAGAATGGTGACCCGTCTCACGCGGCTGCGACGCAACGGCTCAAGCGCGTGGTCGGCAATGTCCGTGGCTGCGAGCCGGTCGTACGAATGCACCAGGATGCGCGCCACATCGATGGCCACGTTCCCGTTTCCGACCACCACAACGTGCTCGCTGTCGAGGTTGAACCGCGCGTCGCGGAAGTCGGGGTGGGCGTTGTACCACGCCACGAAGTTGAAGGCGGCGTGGCTACCCTCCAGGTCCTCGCCGGGTATGTCCATCCGGCGGGCGCTCTGGGCACCTACGGCGTAGACGATCTGGTCGTAGCGGGCGCGGAGATCGTCGACGGTGACGTCCTGGCCGAGGGTGACGTTGCCGAAGTAGCGAACCTCTTCCCGGGCAAGGACCCTCGCGTACACCCGGACCACGGACTTGATGGTCTGGTGGTCGGGCGCCACGCCGTCGCGCACCAGGCCGTAGGGGGCCGGCAGCCGGTTGACGAGGTCGATCGCCACGGGGTCTCCGGCCTTGAGGAGCGCCTGGGCCGCGTAGAATCCCGCCGGCCCGGCGCCCACGATCGCAACGCGGGGGGGGGGGGGCGTCATGCCCACGAAGCGCCCGCCGCGCGGGATGCTGGGGGGCGGTCCGCGCTCGCGGCTGTCACTGGCGAGTTTCCGGGCGCGGAGGCGAATCCATCCAGGGACAAGACGGCGACGGCGGCGGCGGCCGATGGCTGCCGGTCACCTGCGCCTTTCTCTCCCGGACCCGCAGGGGAAGTCCCTCCGAGATTCGGTAGACGCCCGCGGAATTGATCCTGGTCGGCTTGAGGGAAACCGCTTCGACGCGCCAGCGTTGCACGATGCTCGCAAGGGCGTAGACGGCCTCTCGGGTGGCGAAATTCCACGCGATGCACATCCGGGCGCCGGATCCGAACGGAAAGTAGGATTGCTTCATGTGGCGCAGGTCCGCGTCGTCCATCCAACGCTCCGGCCGGAACTCCCCGGGACTTTCGAAGTAATGCGGATTGTGGTGAGCCGGCCGGAAGTATGTCTGCACGATCGTGCCCTTGGGAATGAAGTATCCGCCGATGACGCAGTCTTCGATCGCTTCCCGGCCGAGGAAATACAGAGGCGGGGATTGTCGCAGTGCTTCCTGGAAGATGGCGGTGGCGTAGGGGAGCCTCGCGCTGTCCGCGGGCTCGATGGGACGCGACCCGACGACATTGTCGACTTCCTCCTCCAGACGGTCGCGCACGGCCGGGTTGCGCGCAATGTAGTCGAGGCAGAATGTCATCGCGCTGGAGGAGGTGTCGTGGCCGACCATGAGCAGCACGAACGCCTCGTCCCGCACCTCTTCGTCCGAAAACGCCCGCTCGACGCCCTCGTCGTCCTCGGCGCGAACGAGCAGCGAAATCAGATCGCTTCGGTCGCGGGATCGGTCGCGCGCCCTGCGGATGACTTCATAGACGACCTCGTCCATGGCCTTCCATGCGCGTCGGGCACGCAGGTTGCCGGGTAGCGGCAGTGCCCTGAGCAACGCGGTGAAGGGCAGAAAGCGGAGAGTGAAATCCCATATGCAGCCGTCCACGGTGGCCTGTCCGATCTTCGGATCCACCCGCATGTCGCGCCCGAAAAAGGCCGTGATGGCCACGTTCATGGCCAGCTCGTGCATTTCGCCGGCCCCGTCGATCACCTCGCCGTCGCTCCAGCGCTCCCGCATGGCTTGGGCCTTCTCAACCATGATCTCCGAGTATGCCGCCATGCCCTTCTTGCCGAAGGAGGGTTGGTACAGCTTCCGACGGCGCCGGTGGTCGTCTCCATCGCCACTCGCGATGGTCGGGTTTCTCATCGGCCGCATGTCCTTGTAGCCGAACGTCTTGTGGAAGGACCTCTGCTTCGTCACCAGCACTTCCCGGATCGCGGCGGGATCGCAGACTGCAACGAAACGCCTGTTCAGCAGATTGTATGACACGACATCGCCGTATTCGCCGCGCAGTCCGTTCAGCACCTTCGGAAAATCGCGCAGCCGGCCCAGAACATGTCGGATACCACGTCCCTTGGGGCCTGGGGGCAGAGGGGGGCGGGAGCGGTCGGCCGGTCGGTGTTCAGCGTTCAACTGCGACTCCGTTTTCGTACCCGAGGATCCTCTGCCCCAAGGCGCACGCCGCCGCCAGGCTCCGTTGGTCGTCGGGAGCGAGACGAAGCCAGCTCGGCGACCGTTTGCGGGGCAGACCGCAAACGTCGTCCAGCCACTGCTTATTCGCAAACTCGGTTCCGACGAAATCGACGAACCGGCTCATTTCGGTGCGCGGAGACTCGACCACCTCCTCGAAACGCATGGAGAGAACCCGGTCGTCGGGCAGCTCGTCCAGGTACCGCGACCCGCGCTCGATCATATTGCTCCAGAACCATCCGGCGGAGGTGAGCGGGATTCTCGCGCGCTTGTACCTTTCCGCCGAAAAGAACCGAAACTTCCATCGCTCGAAGAAAGGCATCCACGGGCTTGTTCCAAGCGAGTGAAACGGATGGAAAGGGTCGAGCCCGGTCCTTCGCAGGAGCTCGGCGGCCTGGATGCGCAGCCTGAAGAAGTGATGCCGATGCATGGAGATCGCCGTGTCGCGGCCGTCACGGAACACATGCACGAAGCGCGCGCCTGGGAACATCCGGTCCAGCACGGGCACGAACAGCAGGGATGCGCCGGAGCGTTCGATCCACCCCTTCTTGCCGAAATGATCGGTGAGCCACTGGAAGACGAAGCGGTACTGCGCCGCCAGCGAGTCCCTGGGCCGAGATCTCAGGGATTGCGACAACTCGTCCCAGAGCGCTTCGGGATCGTCGCTGAGATGGGGCAGCGTCGCGCACATCACCGGCGGAACCTCTTCAGGCCGATACCTGGCGCCGGGGCCGAGCTCGTACAGGAATTCCTCGACGAACAGGCCGTTGGAGAGAAGGGCGCGCCCCGATGGCGAGAGGGTGTTCATGCGACGAAACAGGCCCTCTCCCGTCAGGCGACTGCCTCGAAATGCCTGACTGGTAAGCGACGTGAAGAACTCCGATATGCTGAGAAGATCGGGGTGCCGCCTGACCATGTTGGAAAGCATGGTGGACCCGCACCTTCCAGTGCTGACGATGAATGTAGGGACCATTAGTCGAGAACGGTGGCGTGATCTGCGCCAGGTTTGAGGTCGTAGAGATTCGGACGAAGCCAAAACTCCACGCCCATGTAGTCTCTCATGCGCCTGGGGAGCAGCCATGGCATGATCTCGGTCAATCCAATGATGGCCTTGATGCCCCGGCACAGCAGGCGGAGCCTTGGACCGGAAGACCCCAGCCTTCGGGCCAGATTGTCTCCCAGCAGGTATCGCGACATGGATCGGGACACGCCGGTGAACATCCGCGCCAAGCGTTCGCCGCGGATTTCCATGTACGCGGGACCGGCGTCGATCATGGACCTGTAGAGCTTTTTTGAGGTCTCGTCGGGTTCGAACTCGAGACTAAAGGCCACATCGACCAGGTCACGCGCTTCTGGCCTTGACCGGAAGGCGATCTCGTCATCCACACCGAGCAGGTAGGACACATAGCGCCAGGTCAGAATGACGCTGTCGAACTCCCGCCGGGTCACCCTTATGCCCATCCGCCTCAAGCCTTCGAACACGTAGAGGGAGAAGAAGACCGCGTTGACCGCCATGTGCGACTGGTTCAGAGGAACTCCGTAGCGGTCCGAGTCCCACCGCCCCGAATCAAGGATCGCCAGGCGAGTCCGTGAGTGGAACGCGCGAACCATGACGGCCAGCTTGAAGCCGTCCGCATCTCGCCGCAGCCCGTCCGGCATGAACGACTCGATGACGAAGCGCGTGGTTCTGACGTAGCGACGAGCGGTTTCGCGATAGAGACGGCCCGTGAATGCAAGGGGCAGGTTGGCAGTGGCGAGATAGCAGTGAGGCAGCGCGAAGGCGGCAAAAGCGAGCCCGGTCAGAAAGCCGGTCTGTAGCACCCGCCGACTGGCGTGGCGCATTTCCCGCCAGTCCACCCAGTCCGGCACGTGATGGAGTTGCTCCATGAGCGCCGACAGCTCCGGGGGTGGCTTGCTGACGGATTCCAGCCCCTGATTCAGCACTTGGTTGAAGACGCGGATTGCCTGTCCCGGCGCAGCGTCTTCAAAGTGCGCGACCACGGCGTCGGCCAGGGGATCGCCGATGTCCAGGTGCTTCATGTACCGGTTGATCAGCACCTCGCCGTGCGCCTCTCTCGCCATCCTCACCCGCTCGGGGGACAGCGGCGGTGGAAGCCCCTCGGCCGATACCGTGGGCATCGCGCCCGACGCGGCGCGCCTCATCTATTCTTGCCTGGCCGGTTGACAGCCGGGATGGGCAGCATGCCCTCGCTGCAGCCCAGGATCGCCTGGCCGGGAGTGCACGCCTCTGCAAGAGCGGCGTGTTGGTCCGGCGACAGACGACGGGTGTCTCTACATCTACCCCCCCCCCCGAAAAACCCGGTCAGGAGCGCGGGATTCCTCACCGGTCGAACGTCCCCGCAGGCGACGGCGTCGGGACCAGGCCGTCTCTCAGGAGCTGCGCGAAGTGATCCACGATGGTCTCGGCGGCGGGTCGAAAACGAATCCCGAGATGGGACCTGGCGCGTCGGTTGTCGAACTTCAGAGGGTGGCCGACGTTGAGCTTGACGACCCGGCGAGGCAGTCCGCGAAGAGGGGCCAGCAGGGAGACCATCGCCTTTGGAAGCGTCCAGCGCGGGAACGGGTAGCCGCCGCCGTGGCCGGCGCGAAGCATGTCGGCGATCTCCTTGAGGTTGATGGTCTCGCTGACGATGATGTACCGGCCATGCGCATTCGGCTGCATTGCCGCCTGGAAATGCGCGTAGGCCACATCCCGCACGTCGGCGATTCCGAATTCGAATCCCGGCGCGCCAAGCTTGTAGAAGCCGGTCCCGAAGTCCCGCATCATCCGAACGCTCTCGGAGTTCGTGTGCGGGCTCAAGGCAGGCCCGAAGACAAGTCCCGGATTGACCGCAACGAGATCCCAGCGATCCTGTTCCTTCGCCAGTTCCCAGGCCAGGCGCTCCGCGCGAGTCTTGGAATACGCGTAGGGCTGGTGGCGCTCGCTGCTGGTCTCGTTCCAGTACTCTTCGGTGAAACGGCCATCCTCGGTGGCGGCGAGGTCGGCGGCGTCTCCGTATATGGCCGCGACGCTGGAGGTCAGGACGATGCGTTTCACGGAAGGCGTCCGGTTGGCCGCCCCGAGGACGTGCCGCGTACCCGCAGTCGCTGGCTCGATCAATTCACTGACGGGGTCGGTCACGCCACGGACGAGGAGGGGCGAAGCAGTGTGAAAAACGACATCGCACCCTGCCATTGCGAGGTCGAAGCCGTCGGGATCGAGCAGGTCTGCGGAAAACAGCTGCAAAGAGCCAGGCGATTCGCTGGCCATGGACAACAGGTGCCGCGTCTTCCGAGGGTCTTTCGCATCGCGAACCGTTGCATGGACATCGATACCGCGACCGAGCAGTTCCTTTACGATCCACGATGCGACGTAGCCATTTCCGCCGGTGACCAGGACAGGTCCGGATCGCGCCATCGGGCTGCCACCGGGACCGTGGCGCTTCTCGGCCAAGCGCCGAGGCGGTCTTCCCGGGCGAGGATCTGTGGACGGCGACGGGCACGCTCCGGGTCGCGCGGCAACTGGCGGTCCAGACAGTGCGTCCCAATGCGGGGGATGGCATGCTGGCGCTTGGCGACTATGAGGTCCTGCGCAAGGCGGACTTGCTGACCAACGTGCTACGTTGGATGCGGGGCTTTCGCCGAGTCCTGCGAGAAGATGCTCCTGGGCAACCTTCGACCGAGAGGGCTGTCGACGACCGGCGGTGTGAACCGACGTAGCGTTGCCATCCTTGGTCAGGGTAGAAACCATGACCTCGGCAACGCCCGGTTCGAGCGGAGCGGAGGCATTGCAATCCAGGTAGACTGGACGTGGAGGTCCGGCGGTCGAATGCCATCGATCCTGCGGGGCCGTGCCGGCCCTAGCGCTGGCGACGCCCCAATCGTCCGCTCGGGTGCTCATGGCACTAAAGATAGCGATCCCTTCCCCTCTCGCGCTCGAATCGCTGGGGGCTTGGGCTTCGCCACTGGAGTCCGAAGCGCGGAGTTGAAGTCCCCGACGCTTCGGACTTGGTGTCGGTGGCGGCACCGTCGTACGATGCGGCAGCTTGATCGGTCCTGTTTCTAGCCATGCGTGTTGGCTCTCTCCTCGATCAGCGCGCACCGCTCCATGAGCGTGCCGAACGGCTCGTCCTCATCCATCAGCATCCCCGTGGCAAGCATGCTGGCGTAGTCGTCGGCAAGCGACTCTTGGGCAGTGCCCGAGGGCACAAGCCTGAGTCGGCCCGAAACGGCGGCGTGGTAGTCAATCCGCTCGCGGTTGGCATCGTTCTCGCGGAAGAACATCGCCTTGTGGCGAGCGACCGCCGCCGCGAGTTCGTGGTCCGCCAGAGCCCGGGCCGCGATCCCGGCGTCGTCGAGTCGGACGAGATCGTGCCAGTGCCTCGACCAGCGTTCGCCCCGGACGCGTCCCTGAAGGCAGTAGACGTGCATCGAGGTCGCCTTTTCCCAGAACGTCCGCTCCGGCAGCATTACGGCTGGCTCTGCTCTCGGAAATGTGAGTCCGGGAAGATGCGGGGCTGCGTCGCAGGCGACCGCGTGAACGACGTGAGGTTCTCCCGTCGAGCGCGCGCCAAAGTCGACCTGGACCTCCGGTTTCACGATGCCGCGAGGCTCGAAGAGCGGTTCGTAGCCGATGTAGAGCCGCTCGGCCTCCGCCCGTACCCGCGCCGGGAACCCGGCCTTGGCCAACTCCTCCTGGACGAGCGGGCCAGCGGTGTCGCTCACCCATTCGGCGAGGCGCGGTCGGATCGCCCGGGTCCAGCGCCTTTCCTGGCTGCGCGTGGGCGGTAGCGCCTCCTCGTCGCCGCCCACGACGAGATCGGGGGCAAAGCCTCGAATGTCGTAGGTGATGTCGATGTCCTCAGAAAAACGGTGGATCGCACGCCACACCTTGGAAAGCGACGTGCCGCCCTTGAACACGAGGTGCGGCCCGAACGGCGCCTCGAACAGCACGGCGAGCGTTGTCACAATCCAAATGTCCTTCTCCAAGAGAAAGGTTGCTCGTCCGAGCCGCCTCGCCACGACATCCAAGGCGTCTCTCCTCTCGATCGTCGAGAGGTGCTGAAACCGGGTTTCAGCCATGTTCGAGCCACCTGTTCAACGGCTCCGCCATCCAGTCAGGCACGACAGCCTGGGCGGCGGCAAGTTCGTTCAAGTCCTCCCCGGTCAGCTGCGGCATCACCGCATCGAGGCTCTTCTCGACCTCGTTGGGGCCGAGCCACGCCAGCGCTCGGATGACGACGCCGGCAGTCCGATGCGGCGCCGTCAATTGCCACGCCGGTGCGTGACGCAACTCCACCGCGTGAGCCCCGAAATGCAGGAGGCGGTCGGGACCGGAAGTGAGGTAGACCGAGCGGACGGTGTTCTGCGTCGTCAGTCCAAGCCAGTTGGCCGCGCCGCCCCCGTTCGGCACGATGACCTCGCCCCAGAACGCCGAGAGGGACGCGAGCGCCTTCTCCAGACGCGGTGCCCGGAGGCCGAATCTGGTCTGGATCGGACGCATGTAGACGCCCCGGCAGATTCGCAGGAGCCGCTCCGAGCGCACGAGGCGGGACAAAGCCCGGACCACCGCGGGGCGGTCCCCCAGGTGCAGGAGGTCCTCCGCCTGTATCGGCGTGGCCTCCGGCTGGGCCTCGGCGTACTCCATGATCCGCCCGGGCAGGCTGTTCATCGCGTTCGCGTTCTCCGTCGCAAGTCGAATCGGTCCAATCAATATAAGTGGCGGCTCGGCGAGGGCGACCATCGGGGCCGACGGGAATGCGGCTAGCCGCCGTGTGCGGCCCCTCGCCTTGGATCGACCTTCGCGCGAACCCGCTTCCCCATCCCTCAGCTTCCGGCCTTCCGCCGTGACCGTCCCGCAAGGGGTACGGCCCACCGGCCGAAGCTGGCGATTCCCACCGGCGGGAGTTCCCGGTTTCACCCTGCACGGGGGTGTTTTCCACGCCACTGGCGGAGCCGCCCAAGGAGGCTGACACGTTCTGACACAACCTGAAACGTTCTAACCACTTAGGGAATTCCCTAACGGTTGCCCCGCTGGCGGAAAATCCTCCACCGTTTTGGCCATGAAGACGCGGGAGCAATACGGCCATGTCGACGTTGGAGCAGTACTTCAACTCGCGCGTGAGCGAGTTCCTGAGCCGGACCGGCATGGGAGCCACGACACTCGGCTTGAAGGCGGTGGGCGACCCGAATCTGCTGCGGGAGATCGCGGAGGGGCGCTCGCCGTCGCTCAGGATAGCCGACCGCGTGCTGGCGTTCATCGACAACTACGACGCGGACTCGGGCGACGCACGGGCTCCATCCCCCCGCCGTTCCCGCCCGAGGCCGTCGCCTGGGGCGGCGAGGACGAGGAGAACCAGAGGGAAGACGGAAAGACCGATGGAACGGAAGACGAACAGGCCAGCGCGCATTCTGCGGTCGCCGGAGGTGGAGGCCCTCACGGGACTGTCGCGCAGCACGATCTACAGGTGGCGGGTCGCGGGACGCTTCCCCCCGGCGGTTGTCATGGGCGGGCGCACGCTGGGCTGGTTCGAGTCGGTTATCGAGGAGTGGCTCCACGGGCAAGCCGAGGAGCGGGGCGGCGGACGGGCCGACGCCCCATCAACCCCAAGAAGAGGAGAAGCAGAATGAAGAAGTTGTCGAGAAGGACGCTGTCGGTCGCGTGGACCGCGCTGCTGGTGCTGGCGCCCGGCGCGCTCCACGCGCAGGGAACGAGCCCGTGGGTGGACGCGGTGAACGAGCTGCAGACGCAGTTCACGGGACCGATCGCGCGGGGACTGTCGCTGATCGCGATCGTGGTGGGCGGGCTGATGTTCGCGTTCGGCGAGGGCGGGAGCAAGCGCACGCTGGCCGGGATCATCTTCGGGATCGGGATGGCCGTGGGCGCGGTGAACTTCCTCGGCTGGCTGTTCTGATGCGGGGCAGCGTGCGCTGGCCGGGCTACGCGGCGCTCAACCGTCCACTGACGGTTCTGGGCGTGGAGCGGCGGCTGTTCCTGCTGGGCGCGACGCTGGCGGTCGCGGTGTGGAACGCGACGGCCTCGCTCGTGGCGGGCGGCGTGGTGTTCGCGGGTTGCTACGGCGCGGGCTGGCTGGCGGGCCGCAAGGATCCGGCGATGCTGGCGGTGCTTCGGATCTCGACGCGGTATCCGGCGCGGTTCGATCCGGGCAAGTGGGGCGACGAGCCGTGGCACCTTCGCATCCGGGTGGACTCCCGATGAGGATCGCGGAGGAACTCCAGGCCTACGAGGCGGCGGGTTCGCTGGCCGAGGAGCTGCCCTACTGGGGCTGGCTCGAGGACGGCCGCACCTGCCTGACCCGTTCGGGCGAACTGGTGGCGGCGGGCCGGATCCGGCCCGCCGTGACCGACGGCAGGACTCCCGGGCAGATCGACCGGGTGCTGGGACTCTGGCAACGGCTGCTGTCGGGGCTCGGGTCCGGCGCACGTTTGCAATTCCATCTGCTCCGCCGTCCAGGCGTGTCCCCTCGCCACCCCGATGATGCCGATGCCGGCGTCGCGGCGGTCTCCGCGCGGAAGCGGCGCGAATTCCTGGCCGGACGCGTGCAGGGGCTTGAAGCCTTTGTGGTCTGGTCGCAGGACCCGGGCCTCCGTCCGGTGGCCGATGGTTCCAGGCGGGGACCACTCGCCCGCTTCGCGAGTCTGCGGAAACGCCGCAACAAGAGCGGATCGGTGTACCTCGCCTCCGAGATCGAGGCGGCCGCCGGCCGGTTCCGGGCGATGATCGAGGCGGGCCGCGCGCTCGTGGCCGAGCACACGCCCATTGAGATGCTGGGGGCGGTGGAAGCGTCCCGGGTGCTCGCCGACCTCGTCAACCGTCCCGGCACCTTCTGGGACGGTGCGACGGGAAGCGGCATGAACTGGCGGCTCGCGCTCTCGGAGCTTGAAGCGGAGCGTTTGCACCTCAGGCTGGACGGCGAGCCGGTCATCCTCTATTCGCTGCTTTCGCCACCGGGTCAGGCGCACGCGAACCTCCTCCGCGATCTGTACCGCCTCGACGCGACGCTGACGGTGTCGCTCGAATGGCGGCCGTGGACGGTGGAAGCGGCGCGGCGTCGGATCCGAAGCGCGCAGCGCCACTACTTCTCGCGCCGCTACTCGATGATGGCGCACGCGCAGGACGCGCAGGGCACGACGGCGGCGATGGTCGATTCGGCCGCTGCGGCCGAGTCGGACCGGCTGGGCGGCGCGCTCGTCGAACTCGAAGCCGACGCCGTGGCCTACGGTGAGGCGTCGCTGACCATCGCGCTGCACGGCGAACTCGGAGGCATCGAGCGGCTGGACGGCGACGTGCGCCGCCTGTTCGCCGCGCACGACGCCAAGGTGATCCGGGAAGGCTACGGCCAGCTTCCCGTCTGGTTTGCGCGGCTCCCGGCCCAGCCGAGGCGGCGGCAGGTGCGGAAGGTGTTCGTCTCGGCTGGCGTCGCGGCATGTCTTGCCCCGGTGTTCGGGCCGCCGAGGGGAGAGAAGAGGAGCCGCCATCTCGGCCGGGAGCCGCTGGCGGTGTTCGAGACGCCGTGGCGCACGGCGTACCACTACGACCTCTTCGCGGGCGACGTGGGCCACACGCTGATCCTTGGCGCGACGGGATCGGGCAAGAGTTTTTCCCTGAACTTCCTGCTGGTCGAGGCGCTCAAGTACGACCCCCGCGTCCTGATCCTGGATCTGGGCGGCTCGTACCGCTGGCTGACCCGGTTCCTCGGCGGCCGGTATCTGGAGCTCGCTCCGGGCGAGACGGAGCCGACGCTCAGGCTCCAGCCGTTCGCGCTGCCTCCGACGACGAGGACGTTCCAGTTCCTGACCGGCTGGGTGATACGGCTTCTCAAGCTGGGCGGGTTCGAGGCCGGTGGAGCGGACACGAGCGAGGTCCGGGCGCGGATCGAGGATCTGTATGCGCTCGGGACGGAGCGCCGGACGCTGAGCGTGCTGGTCGGTTCACTTCCGGTCGCGATGTGGCCCGCGCTGAGCCGCTGGACGGAGGGCGGCGCGTGGGGCGCGTTCTTCGATAATCCTCCGTCGGGAACAGCCGACATCGAGTTCCGGGACTGGCAGGTGATCGACCTGGCGGGCGCGGCAGAGCACGCGGACCTCTGCGAGGCGGCGCTCGCGTACCTGCTCGAACGCATGCGCCTCGAGATCGAGGACCCGGCCGAGACCGCGCGGCTCAAGCTGATGGTCGTGGACGAGGCGTGGCGGTACATGCAGGACCCCGCCGTGCTGAACTACCTGGCCGAGGCGGCCAAGACGTGGCGGAAGAAGAACGCCGCGCTCGTGCTCGCCACCCAGTCCGCCGTGGACGTGACGGGGACGCCGGGCGCTTCCGCGCTCCTCGAATCCATACCCACGAAGCTCTTCCTCGCCAACCCCGAGTTGCCGGAGGAGGCCGGGACGCTCTTCCGGCTGAACGACTCGGAGGTTGCGCAGGTCCGGGAACTGACGCCGAAGCGCGAGCTCTATCTCCGCCGCCCGGACGAGGCGGCGGTGCTCCGCCTCGAAGTCGATCCCGAGAGCTACTGGCTCTACACGTCGTCGGCGACGGACGCAGAGAAACGCGCACGCGCCGTCGAGAAGCACGGTCTGGCCCGTGGACTCGAAGTGCTCGCGGGCCGAAGCCGTCCCACCTCACCAACCGAGAGGACGTAACACCATGAAGGCAACCCCAACATCGGCGATACTGTTAGGCGTAGTCGTCGTCCTGCTGACGCTGCTCCTGGCGGTCGTCCCCTGCGATGCCGCCGCGCAGCAACCGGACCGCGACGAAGCCCATCCTCCGGTGCCGGGCGCGGTCGATGACCGGATCCACCGGCTCCGCGCGCGCGTGCGCCATACAACGCTGATCGTGCTTCCGGCCGGGGAGCGGATCCTCGACTTCGTGGTCGGCGACTCCGAGTACTGGCACCTGACCGGCGCGGCGAACGTCGCGTACCTCAAGCCCCTGGCCGAGGATGCCGCGACCAACGTCGCGCTCGTCTGCGAGTCGGGGCGCATCTACTCGTTCCTCGTCTCCGAGCACGCCGAGGAGCCGACCCATCTGGTCTTCCGGGTCGAGGCGGGCGCGGAGGCAGCGGGCATGTCCGGTGCTCCCGGATTCGTGGCCCGGAGCGAGGTCGCCGCCTACCGGGAGATGGCGGTCGAGGCGGCCGAAGCCGCGCGGCGTGCGCAGGAACAGGCCGAGGCGGGGATCCTTGAGGCCCGGCGGCGGGCTGAAGCGGAGATCGAGGCGCTCCGCGCCGCCTATCCCACGCGGCTCGCGTTCGAGTACCGCTTGGACCGGGCCGCCTCGCGGCGGCCGTTCCTGGTCGAGGCGATGTGGCACGACGGCGCGTTCACCTACATCCGCTCGCGCCGTCAGGAGTCGTTCGCGGTATACGAGATCAAGGACGGCGAGCCGGCGGTCGTCCCCGTGCAACTCGCCGGGAACGGCCTCTACATCGTGCATCGCGTGCTGGACGATGGCTGGCTCCAGATCGGCGACCGACGGGCCGGTTGGCGGTTCGAGCCCCGGGATGGCTCGAGATGAGCCGCTGGAAGCAGTGGGTGAAGCAGCCGGCGGGCGCGCTCCCGGACGGCATCGTCACGAAGGTGGGGATCGCCCTGATCGCCGTGCTCGTCGCCGGACTGCTGTTCTCGTCGTCCCTGGCCGGTCCCGGTGAAGACGCGGCCGCGACGGGAGCGCCGAGCGCGCCGCGGGCGGTCAACGACAGCGAGGGCCGGTCGTTCGACGAGGGCATCCGCGGCGAGAGGGAGCGCGAGACCCAGCGGGCCGAATCGGAGTCCCGCGACAGTTCAGCGGGCGACCGGGAGGCCGAAGCCCCCGACAACGGAACGTCCACCGATGTCGATGGTGCCGGGGGCGGTCGAGCCGCCGGCATGGGCCAAGCCGAGTTCGAGCTTCGCGAAGCGCTCCGGCTGGAGGAGGTCGAGCGCCGGACGCGCTCCCTGCGCTCGTTTCCCATCGCGGAGTCCCACCGGGATCCGAGCCGGGCTTCGGATGCGGCCCCGGCGTCTCCCTTACCGCCCGAGTCTCCCGATGCGGCGCTCGACGGGGCGCTCGCGTCCCTTGGGCAATCCCTGGCCGCCCTTGAGGCCGAGATGGCGGCCGGACTGGCGGGCGCGGGGCCGACGCCCGGCTTGGGCGATCCGGCGGCGCAGACAGGTCCCGCGTCCGGCGCTTCCGAGCCCGCGCGCCTGGTCCGGCCACATGACCCGCCGGGTTGGGAGCGGATCCGCGAGGGCTCGTTTCTCGAAGCCGTGCTGGTCACCCAGTTGTCGGGCGAGTTCCCCGGCCCGGTGCTGGCCATGGTGTCGTCGCCGCTCTATTCGGCCGACCGGCAACGCGTGCTCATTCCGCGCGGCTCCCGCGTGGTCGGCACGGCCAGGGCCGTCCAGAACCGCGACCAGAGCCGTCTCGCCGTCGCATTCCACCGGCTGCTGCTGCCCGACGGAAGCTGGATCGACCTCGAGTTCACCGGACTGAACCAGGTGGGCGAGAGCGGACTCCGCGACCAGGTGAACCGCCATTATCTCTCGACGTTCACCGCCGCCGGGGCCGTCGGGGCGCTGAGCGGTCTCACGCTCGCCGGGGCCTCGCCCTATGGGCTTCAAGCCGGCATCGGCCAGGGACTCGGGGGCAGCGCGACCTCGATGCTGGACCGGTACCTGAACCGTCTGCCCGAGATCACGATCCGCGCGGGCCACCGGCTGCGCATCTGGTTCACCGCCGATGTCCTGGTCCCCACCCCCACCCGCACCACGCACCGATGACACGAAAGGACTCTCCCATGCGCCACCGCATCCTCATCCCCCTTCTTCTCGTCCCGCCGCTGACGTTCGCGGCCCCCGCGCCCGCGAGCGCGCAGTTCGACTTCGGCAGCTGGTTCCAGCGGGCCACGATCATCGCGAACCAGATCACGCAGATCTCGCACCAGGTCACCCAGGTCCGGTCGATGGCCCGCCAGCTTACGGAACTCGAAGACCAACTCGACCACATGGAGCGCGCGGCGCGCGGCGAGATCGACGCGCTGCTTCAGCCGTTCTCTCGGCTCGCCGCCGACCCCGTGGGCCTGGTGCGGAACGGAGTCTCTTGGGGCGGCGACTTCACGGGCCCGGCACGGAACACCGTTGATGCCGTCCGGCGCTTCGGGACGGGCGGTTCGTTCACCGACCTCTGGCGCGCCGCCCACGGGACCGCCGACCGAGTGAGCGAGGCCGACATCCTCGCGCTGTACCGGAACCTCCCGCCGCAGGCGGCGACGCGGGCCGCCGGGAACTACCGCCGTGCCCGCGAGGCCGCCGACCGGCAGCGCGTGCTCGACTACGCGGCGCTCGACGCGGCGGCCGCGCTCGCCGAGACCATCGAGAGCGCCCAGGGCTCGTTCGGCGGCCTCACCTCGAACTCGAACGTCTCGAACACGGCCCTTCAGCAGGCTGGGGTGGCGGCTGCCCTGAGCCAAGGGCGCGTTAGCGCCGCTGCTGGCCAAGTGCTCGCTCACCAGACGGCCGCCCAAGCGAGCCGCGCTCGGCAGGCCGAACTCGCCCGCCTCGAATGGCTCGGCCGGTGGGCCGACGGCCGGACGCGCGCGAACGCGCTTGCGGTGACGATGCGCGACGCCGCCTCGCTGAACCGGACCACGCTCCGGAGCGGGCTGCTGTTCCAGATCCCGTCCGCCTACCGGTAGGGGCGTTCCGGCCATGCAGCTTCCTCCGCAGTCCATCGATCCGAACGTCCCCACGCAGATTCCGCCGGATCAGCTCCAGGACTTCAAGAGCTTCCTGGACACCGTGCTCGACTCCGTCGTCAGCGGGGCCGCGCCCGACATTCAGGCCGTCGGGCTCCAGTTGTGGGGCGGCCTCGCCGCCGTCATGGTCGCCTGGGCGGGGCTCAAGATCGCGTTCAGCGGCACGTTTCAGCCCTGGGAGATCGTGCGCCTCGTGATCGGGATCGCGATCCCCCGCACGATCCTCCACTACTACGCCGTCCCGATCCCCGGCGTCGGGTTCACGTTCCCGGCGATGATCGCCGGAGGCGGGATCTGGCTCCAGAACCTGTTCCTCTCCGACGTGGTCTCGGCCGGATACGCCGAGATGACGGCGCTCGTCCAGGCCTACGGCGCGCACCTGAGCGCGGCGTGGTCGAGCGGCAACCTGCTGTCGGTCGTGACGGCGGGCGTCACGGTGCTCTTCTCCTCGCTCGTGTCGCTCGTGATGAGCGCCTCTCTGGTCGGCTGCCTGCTGGCGCTGTTCTGCGTCACCTACGCGCAGGTGATCTGGGCGCAGGTCGCGCTCGCCATCGCGATCCTC
This sequence comes from Gemmatimonadota bacterium, assembly GCA_022827345.1. Classification (GTDB taxonomy): domain Bacteria; phylum Gemmatimonadota; class Gemmatimonadetes; order Longimicrobiales; family Gaopeijiaceae; genus Bin94. The sequence goes on from JAJDTB010000039.1 coordinate 213,900, forward strand.
TTGGGTCCGGTGCTGATCCCGTTCCTGCTCTTCGAGCCGCTCGCGTTCCTGTTCTGGGGATGGTTCCGGACGATGATGGTCTACACGCTCTACGGCGTCGTGGCCGGTGCCATCCTCCGCGTCTTCATGGGCGTCGGCATGGGCTACATCACGACCTACGCCGACGCGCTCATGGGCACCGGCACCGCCGATCCGCTCGAACTCTGGCTCTGGGCCGTCGTGCTCATGCCGCTCGTCGTCTGCGGCCTCATGGCCGGTCTCAAGGTCGGCGAACTCGCCTCGATGCTCGTGTCCGGCTCCGGCTCGTCCGGGTCCGGGTTCATGGCGCTCGTCATGCGCGGAGCGGGGGCCGCGGCCGCGCCCGCATCCGCCGCCAAGCCCCCCGTCTAAGCGGAAGGAGATCCGATGATGAAACGAGACCGTAACGCGGGCCGCGAGTACGCCGAGATCTGGGGCGAAACGGTCCAGGCCAACCGAAAGCTTCGGACGATCCTGATCTTCCTGTCGGCCAGCATCGTACTTGGCGTCTTCGTGCTGCTCCGGATCGCGGGTGTGGAGCCGCCCAAGCCCATCGTGATCCGGGTGGACGAGGTGGGCCGCGCCGAGGCGCTGGCCTACGAGGCCGCCACCGCGCAGGCCGATCCGCTCGATCCCACGACAAAATACTTCCTGAACCGGTTCGTCCACGACTTCCATTCGCGACGCCGAGCGACGGTCGAGGAGCACTGGACCCGCAGCCTCCGGTTCCTCTCGACGGAACTCGCCAACGCCGCGTTCCAGCGGGACGGCGCGGAGGTCGCGGCCACGGCGGCCGGGACCGCCGAGACCGAACTCGAAGTCGAACAGGTCGTTCTCCGCATCCATCCCGCGCCCGAGGCCCCGCACGGCGCGACGGCCGACTTCGATCTGGTGCATCTGAGGGGCGAACAGGAACTGCGCCGCGAGCGCTGGTCGCTGACGCTCCGGTTCGAGTTCCTGGACTCGATTCCGAACGAGTTGGTCGTCCACAACCCGATGGGGCTCCTCGTCACCTACATGCGCGCCGACCGGGCGCTGGTGACGGGAGGCGACCGATGATCGCGCATCTGAAGGGCCGCGAGAAGGCGCTCGAGGCGTTCGGCTGGACGGGCCGGAAGGCCGAGTGGATCGCGCTGGTGTGCCTGCACAGCGGCGTGTTCACGCGCGCGCAATGGGCGCGGTTCATGGACGCGCACCCGGAGCAGGTCCGGCGCGGCGTCCACGCGCTGATCGCCGAGCGCCTCGCGAGCGAAGAGACGGAGCCCGGCGTCGCCGGCATGGGCCGGGTCTGCCGGATCTTCGCCCGCCCGGTCTACCGGGCGCTCGGAGCGGAGCACATCCGCCACCGGCGCGGCGCCTCGACCGAGGTGCTTCTGCGACGCCTGCTCTCGCTCGACTACGTGATCGAGCACTCCGACCTGCCCTGGCTCCCCACGGAGCAGGAGAAGGTGTCCGCGTTCGAGGCGATCGGGATCGAGCGCTCGCTGCTGCCCGTGCGGGTCTACCGGGGCGCCGCCGGAACCACGCGCCGCCACTTCCCCGCAAAGCTGCCGGTCGCGCTCGACTCGGCCCGCGCCCTGTTCGTCTACGCTGACCCGGGCCACCACACCTCGACGGCGCTGCGCTCGTGGGGTAGCGCGCACCGCGGACTCTGGCGCGCGCTCCGGGGACTTGGCCGGTCGGTCGAGGTTGTGGCCGTCGCCCGCACCGCGCGCGAGCTCGAACGTGCGCGGCGCGTGACGAGCGGATGGGCCGAGACCGGCGGCCGCGCGGAGCCGGACGCCGGGACGGCCGAGGAACTCGCCCGGATCGAGCGGGCGATCCTCCAGGGCGCAGTCCACATCCTCGAGGAGTTCGGCGGGCTCCAGGCCGCACTGAAGCGCAGCGTCGCGCTGGAGAGGCAGGCGCGTCGGCGGGGCGGGCGCGGATCGATCGACCGCGGGGCCGCCTGGCGCACCGAGCGCCTCGCACGGGTCCGCTTCCGATGAGCGGCGGGCGCGCAATGCCGCACCGCGGCGTGAAAACGACGAGGGGGGCCGTTTCACGAATCGGCCCTCCGGCGATTCACACGGCGGCGGTCGGGCATCCGTCGCGTCCGCAACGTCTTGCGGCCAAGCGGCCCGCCCGCCCGATGCCGAACGGTCCGCTGTGGCCGTGGCTGGAGCGACCCCCCTCGCCGAAGGCTCGGTGCGGCGCAGAGCCGAGTGTGTTTTCACAACTCGCCCCCACGCCTCCAGGGGTCGCTCCAGCACCAGAGATCCCTCCGGGAAGGGTGAACCACCGATGAAGCTCACCACGCTCGTCATCATCGGCGCGGCCGTCGGTGCCGCCGCGGGACGCGCCATCGGCGCGCCGCTCCCCGGCTTGGGAGAGAACCCGTATCTCGACCTGATCGCCCGCCAAGATCCGGGCATCCTTACCGCGATCCGCGTCTGGTACCACGCCGCGCCCGCCGTCGCCGTCGTGCTCGCCGGCAACCTCTGCCTCGCGGTCTGGAGGGTCTGGCTCCAGCCGCTCGGCGGCATCGTGCGACGGGGCAGGCTGCCCAAGTGGCCCACCTCGCCGAGCGACGACGCGCCCTCGCTCGTGGTCGGAGAGCTGCACCACCCGACCGTTCCGACCGAGAGCGACCGGCCATCGTGGCTCGTCGTTCCCGAGAAGGGACTCTACACGGGCCTGCTCGTCGTCGGTGCCGTCGGCACCGGCAAGACGACCGCCTGCATGTACCCGTTCGCCCGGCAGCTGCTCTCCTGGCAGGCCGGCGACGCCGACCGCCGCGCGGGCGCGCTCGTGCTGGAAGTCAAGGGCGACTTCTGTTACCAGGTGCGGCAAATCCTCAAAGACGCCGGGCGCGGGGACGACTACCTCGAAATCGGACTCGGAGGCTCCTGGCAGTGGAACCCGCTCGACGATCTGCTCTTGGATTCCTACTCGATGGCCTACGGCGTGGCGTCGCTCATCAACCAGCTCTTCGGCAAGTCGCGCGAACCCTTCTGGCAACAGGCGTACACGAACCTGGTGCGGTGGATCATCGAGCTCCACAGGCTCCTGCCGGAGGGCTGGGTCACGCTCCGCGACGTGTACCGCTGCACGGTCGACCCGAAGCTCTTCGCGAACAAGCTCGGGGAGGTGAAGACGGAGGCGCTGCGGCGGTGTCCGATGCGGGCCGTCATCGCCGCCAAGGATCTCAACGAACACAAGAAGGCGCTCGGAGACTGGGGCTGGGACATGGCGCCGGGCTCCGAAACCGTGGCCTGCCGGCTCGATCTGGAACGCGGAGCGCGGCTCGAGAAGCTGAAGATCGAGTACGCGACGGAGCCGGTGGGGAGCGGCGCGGGACGCGAGTACGCCGAGCGGGTCGAGGCCGTCGAGCGGTGGTACCGCATGGACTGGATGGCACTCGACGCGAAGCTCCGCACCTCGATCGTCGAGGGGATCAGCGTGTTCCTGTCGCTGTTCGACCAGCCGGACGTGGCCGGCGTGTTCTGTCCGCCGCCGCCGAAGGACGGTCCCGCAGCCGGGCGGGCGGACGGCGAGAACGAGGTCGAGGTCCCGGACGTCCAGCCCATGCCGGGACTTCGCCGGAGGCTGCCGCCGCTCGCCGACCTGATCGAGGGCGGCAGGGTGCTCGCGCTCAACATGCCCGCCGGGGCGAACCCGGCGCTTGCCCGCGCCATCGGCGTGCTGCTCAAGAACGCCTGGATGCAGGCATTGCTCCGTCGGCCCGCCGAGGCCGCGCGCCACCCGGACCGCTACATGCGGCCCGCCGTGTTCATCTGCGACGAATATCAGGCCTTTGCCACGGTCGGGCAGGACGACCCGTCGGGAGACGAGAAGGCGTTCGCGCTCACGCGGCAGTGCCGCTGCATCCCGATCGTGGCCACGCAGTCGATCTCCTCGCTTCGCTCCGTGCTGCCCTCGGGCGAGGCGTGGCGCACGCTCGTCCAGACGCTCCGCACCCGGATCTTCCTGTCGCTCTCCGACGACGCGTCGGCCAAGATCGCGTCCGACATGTGCGGCGACGTCAAGAAGACGCAGGCGTCCTACACGTTCACCGAAACCGTGAACAAGCCCGAGTACTCGCTTTTGTCCGGCCGCGCCGGGGGCGGCGACGGCCAGATCGGCGCGAGCAAGTCGTTCCGGCAACAGAGGGAGCCGGTGTTCACCCCGCGCCAGTTCGGGCTACTCGCCAACTATCAGGCGATCTGCCTCCCCTACGACGGGGTCAAGTCGCTGCCCGCCCGGCGCGTCTATCTGAAGCCCCACTACCTGCCCAGAACGCAGGGCTACTGGCGGCAGCGCGAGGAGGGGCGGATATGAAGCGCGCCAGCGACGTCGGCCACCTGACCCCGTTCCTTCCGGGATTGGAAGGCTTGCTCGGGGACCCGGAGGTCTCGGAGATCATGATCAACGGACCCGCGAACGTCTGGGTCGAGCGCGGAGGACGGTTGGAGCCCCACGAGGCGCCGGACCTCACCGCCGCGTGGCTCCACCGCGCCGCCATCCACATCGCCCGCCCGCTCGGACTCGATCCGACCGCAAGGCCGATCCTGGACGCGCGCCTCGAGGACGGCTCGCGGGTCGCGATCTGCACCCCGCCCGCCGCGCCCGAGGTAGCGATCACGATACGCCGGTTCGGAGGCCGCGCGTTCTCGGCCGGGGATCTCGTCCGCATGGGCTCGCTGCCCGAAGAGGTCCTTCAGGCCGCCCGGACAAGTCTCAAATCCCGCAGGAACGTCCTGGTCTCCGGCGGCACGGGATCGGGCAAGACAACGCTGCTGAACGCGCTCATCGAACTGCTGCCGGAAGACGAGCGGATCGTCGCCATCGAGGACACGCTCGAACTCCGGATCGACCGCGCGAACTGCCTGCGCTTCGAGGCCGGGGCCACGCAGTCGGAGACGCCGGTCGAGATCCGCGACCTGGTGCGCCACGCGCTCCGCCACCGCCCCGACCACATCGTCGTCGGCGAGGTGAGGGGCGGCGAGGCCGCCGACCTGCTCCAGGCACTCAACACCGGACACGGGGGCTCGCTCACCACCATCCACGCCAACAACGCGCGCTCCGCGCTCTCGCGGCTCGCCAGTTGCGCCATGCAGGCCGGGGATGCGCTGCCCTGGGAGGTCACCTGCCGGGGCGTCGTGGATGGGATCGCACTCGTGCTGCACATCACGCGCCGGCATGGCCAGCGGTTCGTCGAGGAGGCGCTCGAAGTCAAAGGCTACGACGCGGCCGCCGGCCGCTGGATCACCGCGCCCGTCTGGGGCGGGGCGGCGAAGCTCACCGAAGAAGCACAGACCCACCCACCGAAGGAGGTGAACCCATGACCTGGAACGGCGAAACCATCCCCATCGACACGTTCGAGGACTTCGACCGCGAGCTCGCCCGCGACGGCGGCGAGACGCTCGAAGTCGAGGCCGAGCTGGCAGAGGAGTACGGCCTCTTCCCCGAGGAGGTCGGAACCGAGGAAGAGATCGCGGCCGCCTGGGACGACCCGCACGGCGAAGCCGGGGAGGACGACGACCGATGAACCACGACGAATATCACAGGAAGTTCGCCGACGCGATCATCGAACAGATCAGGAGGGGCACCGCGCCCTGGCAGAAGCCGTGGGCGCCGGGCGAACGCGTGCTCCCCATGAACGTGGACACCGACCGCTCCTACCGGGGCGGCAACAGCCTGCACCTCGCCGCCGTCCAGCAGGAGCAGGGCTACGGCGACGTGCGCTGGGGCACCTACCGCCAGATCCAGGCCCGGGGCGGACAGGTCAGGAAGGGCGAGCGCGGCACCCGCATCCTCTCCTTCCAGGACAAGAAGCGGATCGCGGTCACGGACGAGCGCGGGCGGCCCAAGCGGGACGCCGAGGGCAAGCGCGTCTACCGGTACGAGAAGCTCAAGGCGCCGTTCGTGCGCCAGTACACCGTGTTCAACGCCGAGCAGGCCGACGGGCTGCCCGAGCGCGCCAACCCGACGCCCGACCCGCTCTGGAAGGTCCACCAGGAGGCCGAGCGGGTCATGGAGGACAGCGGAGTCCCCGTCCGCCACGTCCAGGGCGACCGCGCCTACTACCACATGAAGCGCGACGAGATCGTGCTGCCCGAGCGCGGGCAGTTCCCCTCCGCCAACCACTACTACCAGACCGCGCTCCACGAGCTGGGGCACAGCACCGGCCACGAGGACCGGATGAAGCGCGACACCCTCATCGAGGGGATCAACAACGGGTTCGGCTCGCCCGAGTACGCGCGCGAGGAACTGCGGGCGGAGATCAGCGCCATGATGACCGGCGAGCGCGTCGGCGTCGGGCACGACCCGGCGCGGGGCGCGGCGTACGTCGAGGGCTGGATCCAGGCGCTCGAGGAGGACCCCAGAGAGATCCGGCGCGCCGCGGCGGACGCGCAGAAGATCTCCGACTTCGTGCTGGTGCGGCACCGGGAGCGCGTGGCCGCGCGCGACCCCGTCGCCGTGGCCGCCACGCGGATGCCCGGGCCGCAGGGACCCCAGCGGATCGTGGTGCCCGTGCCGCAGCTCCCGACGCCGGAGCGCGGCGCCGGGCCGAGCCGCTGAGGGACCGATGAGAGGGAGAGGAATGTTCGACCGGACGGTCGAACCGGACCCGCGCCCCGCCGCGCCACCCAGCCGCAATCGCCAACGCATGCGGAAAGGCCACCGCCGAGAATACGCCGCGGACCGGGCGCGCGGGTCCATTCCCTTTCCCGAACGCTGCGCCGGAGCGCTGACCGACATCGGCGTCTTCGGCGCGGTTTCCTACCGCGACCTCGCCGAGGCCCGCTTCGGCGGGCATCCCTACACCACGCGGCGGGCCGTCGACACGTGGATCCGGGACGGGCTCGTCCGCGAGACCACGGCCGCCGGCCCGAACGGCAACCCGTTCAAGATCCTCACCCTCACGCCCGCAGGCGTGGCCGAGACCCGGAAACTCGCCGCCGAGCGGCGGATGGACCCGCGGCAGCGAATCGAAATCCCCCCCATCCGATCCGCGCAGGCCAGCCATGACACCGCCGTCTACCGCGCATGCGCCATCGAGCGCGAGCGCCTCCGGCGCCGGCGCGCCAGGGTGCGCCGCATCCGCCTCGACTCCGAACTCAAGAGCGCCGTCGCGCGAGCGAGCGAGTCGGAGCGGCGGGAAAACGGCAAACGGGCCGCCGACGCCGAGCGGCACCGAACGGCAAGCGAACTCGGGCTTCCCATCGACGAGCGGGACCGCGTGCTCTACCCGGACGCGCAGATCGAATACGAGGACGCCGACGGGCGAACCGGCCGCGTCAACGTCGAGGTCGCGTCCGGCGACTACCGCGAACCGGCGCTGCGCGCCAAGGCCGCCGCCGGGTTCGCGATGCACGCCAGCGGACCGGCCGCCGCGGGCACGCTCCGCAAGCTCGGCCTGGGCGGGGGCGACGGCGGCTCCTGGCTCAGGGGACCCGCCGACCGCGATCCCGCGTCCGTCGAACTCTGACCCGAAAGGAGAACCCAGCATGCAGCCATGGAAGATCAGCGCGGGACTCACCGCCGCCATCGCCGGATCGGCGTTCCTGATCGGCGGCTCCCGCCTCGATTACCTCGCGCCCCACTGGCCCGCCATCCTCACACGCCACGGGGTCGCGGTGGGACTGCACGCGGCGCTCGCCGTCATCGCCGTCGCGGCGGCCATCTACGGCGTCGCGCGCGCCACCGGGCTCGCCGATCTGGGCCGCCGCGTCGATCTCGCCGAACGGTCCGTCCGGCGCGGCGAGGGGGACCGGGACCTCGCCGACGCGCTCCGGCAGGACGCCGAAGGAGACTGGGAATGAACCGGAAGGCCGCGCGGAAGACCAAGCCCGCATCCGTCGAAGGACTACCCGCCGACTGGCGCAAGCAGGCCAAATCGCTCCGCCGCTACGGCGGCGAAACACCGGCCGTCGCGATCGAACGCTGCGCCGACGACCTCGAAGCCACCCTCGCCGAGCGCGACGAAACGACCCTGTCGCTCGTCGAGGCGGCCAGAGAGAGCGGTTACTCGCGCGACCATCTCGGACGCCTGGTCCGCGACGGCAAGATCCCAAACGCCGGACGGCCCAACGCGCCCAGGATCGCCCGCAGGCACCTGCCCCGGAAGGCTCCCACCGAAGTGCCACTTGCGGAGGAACCACGCCCGCGCGAGCGTTCGAATACGCAGATCGTGCAGTCCATCATCCGAAAGGGAATGGAATGATGGCACGCACGAAACGAAGCCGGCGCGGGTACAGCGCCGGCGAATGGGGCCGGAACAGGGTCCGGGTGTTCCCCGACCCGAAAACCGGCATGTACCAGATCGAGTGGCGGGAGAACGGGCGCAGGCTCACCCGATCCCTCAAGCACCGCGACTGGACCCGGGCCAAGAAGCAGGCCGACGAGTTCGCCGCGGGGTTCGAAAAGCCGGAGCTGAACGGCAAGATGGACGCCGAGCCCGAGCCGCTCACGCTGGGAACGCTTTTTGAAATCTACGGTGAGGAGGTGACGCCCACCAAGGCGAAGCGCACACGTCAGCGCGACAGGGCCGTGACCGCGATGTTCCTCCGTTTCTTCGGCAGGGACCGCAGGCCCGAAACACTCTCACAGCGCGACTGGGACCGCTTCATTCAGGCGCGGCGCGCGGGCAGGATCGGCATTTCGGGCCGGCCCGTTGCCAACCGGACGATCGAGGGCGACCTGACGTTCCTGATGGCGGTGCTCAACTGGGGGGCGAGGTCGAGGGACGAGCACGGACGCCTGTTCCTCGACAGGAACCCGCTGAAGGGTCTCAGGAAGCCCGTCGCGAAGAACCCGAACCGGGTCATCCTCGACGACGACGAGTACCGGGCGCTCCTTCGGGTGTCCAAGCAGGTCAATTGGCGCTTCCGCGTCGCCCTCGTGCTCGCGCACGAGACCGGTCACAGGATCGGAGCGATCTGCAAGCTTCGCTGGACGGATATCGACCTCGAAGGCGGCACCATCCGCTGGCGCGCCGAGCACGAGAAGACCGGCTACGAGCACACCACGCCCGTGACGGATGAGGCGTTGGCGGCCTTGGAGGAGGCGCGGCGGATGAGCGATGGAACCGGCGATGCGCCGGTCATGCCGGCGGGGACGGAGCCCGCCAGATGCATGAGCACCGGCTGGGCGTACCGGTTCTGGTGCAGGGCGGAAGCGCGGGCGGGGTTGGAGCCCAGGTACGGGCGGGGCTGGCACTCGCTCAGGCGCAAGTTCGCGACGGACCTGATGGACCTTCCCCTCAAGGTCCTTTGCCAGCTCGGGGGCTGGAAGAACGCGCACACGGTGCTCAGGTGCTACCAGAGAGCCGATGAGGGACAACTCAGGAAGGCGCTGGAGAGCCGCCGGAAGGTTGGCGCCTGAGAGCCCGATCGGCGGGAGTCAATCGGCGGGATTTTAGTCCGCTGAATCCGTAAGTTCAACACCCACAATCAGATCTACACCTGCGGAAAGCTGCTGGTAGCAGCGGAGGATGGTCTGTGCCTCCTTCCAACCGCCGAGTTCGCAGAGCACCTTGAGCGGCACGTTCATGAGGTCGGAGGCGAACTTCCGCCTCAGCGAGTGCCAGCCGCGACCGCGCTTGGGTTCCAGCGCGGCGAGCCTCTGGGCCTTCCTCCACCAGTACCCCACGAGCGTCCGGCCCGCGCACTGCGAGGGATCCCTCGGTGCGGGGAGGACCGGCCCGTCGCCGGTCCCGGCTCTCAACGCTCGCGCCTCCTCCAAAACGGCCAACGCCTCGGCGGTCAAGGGCGTGGTGTGCTCGTAGCCCGTCTTCTCGTGCTTCGCGCGCCAACGCACCGCTTTGCCCTCGAAGTCGATATCCGTCCACCTGAGCTTGCGGATAGCGCCGATTCGGTGTCCGGTCTCGTGCGCGAGCACGAAGGCGGTGCGGAACTGCCAGCCCACCTCCATGGACACCCCCAACAGCGCGCGGTACTCCTCTTCGGTGAGCACGACCCGGGTGGGATTCTTCTCGATGGGCTTCCTGAGGCCCTTGAGCGGATTCCTGTCGAGCATCGGGCGGCCCCGCTCGTCCTTCGACCTCGCGGCCCAGTTGAGCACCGCCATCAGGAACGCCAAGTCGTATTGGATCGTCCGGTTGGACACCGGCCTGCCCGAGATGCCGATCCTTCCTGGGCGCCGCGCCCCGATGAACCGGTCCCAGTCACGCTGCGAGAGCGTCGCCGCTTCGCGGTCCCGTCCGAAGAACCGGAGGAACATCTCCGTTGAAGTCCTGTCGTGACGGCGCGACCGTTCGCCCTTGGTGGGCGTCACCTCCTCGCCGTAGCTGTCAAAAAGCGTGCCCAGCGTGAGCGGCTCGGGCTCGGCTTCCGCCGCGGGAATACTCCTGCCCGGCCTTCCCGGCACCCTGCCCGGCGAGCGGCGGTCACGGATGATCGAGCCGGGCACGAACGGGCGTCGAAGCCGAGGCGTCGCGAGGGAGGCTACGAGGCAGGTCACTTCGAGAAAAACCGGCATCCGCTTGACATGGATACTCCCGTCCACGGCCCGCAGAGGCGGATCGGCACCGGCGATCCGCGCGCCGTAGCCCAACTCCAAGCCGTCCGGCGACTTGCGGAGTTCCCGGTTCGCACGCCCGAGCGCGATTTTCCCTGCACAAGCGCCCCGATGTCAAATGCGCACCTCCGGATCGGCAACGGGCTCCACCAAACGGCGCTCGAATCCGGGCTGCGGCCACGCGGCTCGAAACACACCCTCGATCATTCCTTCATGACGGGCCGATACGAAGCAGATCCTCATCTCGACGGGGCGGCGGAGACAGCGGTTGAGGCCGTCCTCGGCCGCACCGTCATCCATGCCCCGGAGGACGTTCTCGAAGCGCTCGATTCCGCGCCGGGCGGCTGCGATGGTCACGGGCGTATGGCTGGGTCATCGAGCCGTGAGGGGTTCGGAAGCCGTCTCCGCGCGACCACGGAGGCATTTCGGGGCATCTACGGGCCACAGGATCGCCCAGAATCGACGATCTCCGGTCTCCGAGGGGTATGGGTAGGGGGGAAATCGGTGCGCGGCAGAGAGCGCCGCCGTCACCCGAAGCGTGGTCGGCGGCCGGTCGCTCCCTCCCGTTCGCGTGGCTGGCGGCCAAGAGGCCGGGGAGATTGCCCGCGACGGCCCGGCCGAGGCTGTTCCGGGCGGTGCCCGAGAGGCGTTTCGGAGGCGTCCGCCGGGGCTGCCTTCCGACTGTTATGGTCGGTAAGCCAGGCTACCCTTGGTAATACACAAGGGCTGGCGAGGGGTGCTCCGCCCCCCTTCGATCCCCCCGGAAAAACCCCCGCTCCGGCAGCGTTCGCGGTGAGGGGGTTCGCCCGCTTCCGCTTGGCCGAACGTTCCCCGGCGGTCAGGCGCCGGATGTTCTCCCGCCGACCACCGATCGCTGCCGGTCGAGGCCGTCGATTTCCCGGGTGGAGTCCGCGTCGTGACCGGCGGGCGGCGTGGTCGGCGTTGCCACCGCGCCGGCGCCGGTCCCCCCGGCCTCCGGGACGGACTCCGCCCGTCCCTCCGCCGGGGTTGAGCCCCCTTCCCCCAACCCAGCTGAGCCGGGAACCTGTCGCCGCACTCGGCCGCGGTCAGCCCTCGGCCATCTGCCTCCGGTGATGCCCGACCTGCATCCGGTGGACTCCCGCGATGATGGCGAGCAGAACGAGGGTCAGCGGAATCTGCAGGATCCAGTAAGCAAGCTCGGAAGCCGCCTCAAGGGCGTTCGCACCTGCCTCATCGAGGTTGCGGCCGACCGTCAAGTCCACAATGGAAGAGCCCCAGAACGGCACGATCCAGAGGACCCACCACCAAGGCAGTAGCAGGGATACCGGTTGCTCACGCCAGTAAGAAGGGTTCCGGGAGGCGCGCCAGATCTCGCTCATGACCTGATATGGCTTCCAGTACCATGCGATGGGCACGAAATACCAACCCACCGCCCACCCCGGCGTGAACCGCATGTCCGCCGCGCCCAGTTGCTGGACATTGTGATTAGCCCGATGAATCCAAGTGAGCACGAGGACCGCGGTGATGAGCCAGATCGGCTCCGTCAAGATCCAGAAGATCGCCCTGAGCCCGGTGTCCGCCGACTCTCCTACTCCTCCGCCGCCCAGTAGATTGCTGGCCTCGGACCCTACCTGCAGGAGGACGGAGGCGATAAAGGCGTAAAGAACCCCCCGCGTCCACTTCGTGAGCCGGGTGGGATCCCTGAAGCCGTCGGTCTGTTCCAGTGCTCCGGAGTGACTCTCCATGCTCACCTTTTCACTTCCAGGTTTGGATGCGTCTCAGGTTGCGCGGACCGTCAAGGGCTGAGGACAAGGCACGCGCTCCTGAGGAGCGAACGCCTCCACGACGGTTTCCGCCCTTTGGCCTTCCGCTTGTTCTGTCCCATGGCGGGAGGATCTTACTGGATGACCCATCACCCGAGCAAGCCGACTTCAGACCCTGGCCCCTGTCCGTCTTCCCAAGGCCAAGGGAACGCTTCGAGTCGGCCCCGCACTCGTCCGCAGACCTCTCTTGAGATCCAAGAAAATCGGTCGGAAAGAGGCATATCAATAGTGATAACAAATAACGCGTATTCGGCACATCCTATTGTGATCACTTGACTTACATAGATTACCCTGCCGGACGATTCCGTCACGAACAATCGTCGGGGGGATCAGCGGGGCCGACCGAGTCGGGAACCGCGCAGGTCTCTAGGACCAGCGCCTCGACTGGTGGGATTGCCACCGGAAATGGTAGGGGATGAACACCGCCTGTCCGGCGAATAGCCAACACAACACCTTCGACGCTTCGGTGGTCGAAACTCGTGCCGGGACATGCGTTCGCGATGCCCCGGCAATTCCCGGCAAATGATTCCGGTTTTCCCGCTTTCGCGGCATGGTCCAGCAGGGGCCAGTACAATGGCAAGAGTGGCAGATCGTGCAGTCCCAGTTTGACTTACGTGATCTCCTGCCGTGATTCGAGCCACCGACAGTCCGCTGCCGAGACAGCAGGGCCGCCACCGCGTCGGCCAGGCGTTCCATCTCTTCGTGCGTGTTGTAGAGGTGCGGCGAGATCCGGACACGGCCTCTCCGCAGCGACACCACCGCTCCGGCCTCCGTCAGCCCGTCGAGCAGCTCCTCATCGTCCAGATCGGGGTGGCGGAAGGTCAGGATGTGGCGGCGCAGCGCGGGCTCGGGCGCAACCTCGCAGCCGAGGGCCTCGAGGCGGCCGGCCAGATCCGCGATCAGCGAGCACACGTGCCCGGCAATCGTGTCGATCCCCACCTCTTCCAGCAACCCGAGAATCGCCGAGAATCCCGCAATCAGCGGGTAGGCCAGGCTGCCCTCCTCGTAGCGGCCGGCGTTGTCGAGCAGCTCGAAGTGCACCCGGTCGAAGTTGAAGTTGTCGGTCGTGCTCCTCCAGCCCACGAGCGGCGGGCGGATGCGTGTGACGACCGAGCGATCGACGAAGACCGCGCCGATTCCCATGATCCCGAGCATCCACTTGTGACTGTCGGCCGACAGGAAGTGGACACCGGCCGCCTTCACGTCGGTGGGCAGCGCGCCGACCGTCTGGATGCCGTCGACGCAGAGGAGCACGCCGCGCTCGCGGCACAGCGCGCCCAGGCCGGCGAGGTCGGTGACGGCTCCGCTGGCGTACTGGGCCGAACTCACCGCCAGGACGCGGGTGTCGCCTGTGAGCACGCGGGCGGCGGCCTCGACGGTCACCGTGCCGGACTCCTCCGCCGGAATCACGTCCATCGCCGCGATCCCCCGCCGATCCAGGTCAATCCAGGGGTAGACGTTGGAGGGATACTCCACCGAGGCTCCGACGGCGACCCGGTCGCCCGGCTGCCAGTCCAGCCCCGCCGCGAAGAGCGACAGTCCGTGCGAGGTGTTCCTGACGAAGGCGACCTCGTCCCACTCGCACCCGACCAGGCGCGCGAACCGCTTTCGGCACTCGTCGGCCAGTGACTCCCAGTCGTCGAAACTGGGGCGGCCGACCTTCGCCAGCATGTCCATGAAGCCGTGCACGGCCTCGACGGTGCGGGTCGACGTGGGCGCGACGCCCGCGTGGTTCAGGAAGATGTGGGTGCGGGAGACGGGGAACTCCTCCCGGTAGGAGTGCAGTGGTTTCATTGGCTGTTCGGGTTAGCGGTGTCGTCCTCGTCTGTGCGCCCGCACGACGCTACGATAGACATCGAGGTTGCCCTCGACCATCGCATCGACGGAAAAGTGGGATTCTATGCGTTCGCGGGCGCGTTTACCCATCGCCTGGGCGGCATCGGGGTCGTGCAGCAGCCGTGCGATGGCGTCCGCCACGGCTCCCGCGTCGCCGGGCGGACAGAGGATCCCCGTTCTGCCGTCTTCGATGACTTCGGGAATCCCTCCGGCCTTGCCGCCCACGACCGGGACGCCTGCGGCACCGGCCTGCAGTGCGGCAACGCCCAGGCCTTCCTGCAGCGCGGGGTGCACGGAGAAGTCGAAGGAGCCCAGCCACTCGTGCAGGTCGTCACGGAAACCCGCGAAGCGGATCTGGTCGGCGACGCCCGCGGCTTCCGCCAGGGCGGCGACGTTGGCACGCATCGGACCCCGTCCGAAGAGGACGATCGACGGCCTCACGCCGCGGCCCTTCAGAATCGACAGCGTGTGCACCAGGACCCAGTGACCCTTGCGGGGGACGAACTGGGCGACCATCGCGCCCGCCGGAGCGCCCGGTTCCAGTGCGAATTCCTCGTCGCGCTCGGCGGCTGTGCGCGGGGTCAGCCACTTGGTCGCGTCCACCGCGGAGTGCACCAGCGAGATCTTGTCGCGAGGCACGCCCTGGTCGGTCAGCACATCGCGCACGGCGTCAGATATGGCCACGACGCGCCGGTACAGCCGGTATTTCGCACCGACCAGCCAGTCCAGTTCGCGGTTGTCCACCCGCCGCGTGAGCACCACGGGTGCGCGGATCGCGGCCGCGGCCACCCCGCCGAGGGTGTCAGCGCCGCGGCGCGAGTGCAGGTGCACCACCTCGACATCGGGCCGACTGAAGCGCCAGGCCATCTTGCCGAGGGCGAGGATGTCCCCTTCGCCCCGGTAACGGAATTCCTCCACGCGCAGCCACCGCTGCCGGGCCGCGGCCGCGATCTCCGACCCGCGCGGCACCATGAGGACGGATTTCACGCCCCGCTCCTCGAGGCCCTGTGCGAGGTAGAGCACCTGGAGGGCGCCGCCGTAGAGGTGGCGGCCGGTTTCGACATGGATCACGCTCACGCGGATGCTCCGGCCGTGGCCAGCGCCGCGAAGACCTGCTCGACCGAGATGTCGCGCATGCAGTCGATGCGGCCATCGCAGACGAGCTTCCCCCGGCACGGCGAGCAGGGGCGTCCCGAGTGGAGAATCGTTGCGCGCGGGCCGGGGGGGGCGAGGTACGGGGTGTTGGAGCCGAACAGGAGCGTGGCCGGGCGCCCGAAGGCGTGGGCCATGTGGCCGAGTCCGGTGTCGACCCCGACAAGGGCGCTGCAGCGGGACACGACGGTGGCCGCCTCGCCGAGCGTGGTCTTGCCGACGAGATCCAGGAGCGGCGGCGCGCCAGGCCCCAGATCCGCCACCCCGCCCACGATCCGATCGGCCGCGGCGCGGTCGGCCGGCCCCCCGAGCAGCGCGGCGCCGACGCCGAGCCGGGTGCGTACGATATCGATCAGCGCGGACCACCGATCCTCGAACCAGTGCTTGTGATGGCGGGTCGTGAAGGGGCACAGCGCCACGAAGTCGCCCCACAGCCCCGCCCCCTCCAACATCGCGGCCACTCGAGCCGTTTCCTGCGGCCCGCGCGGGATCTCCATCGCGAAGCGGTCCGTCCGCAGCCCCAGCACCTCGGCCAGGTGGCGGTACTCCGACGCGATTTCGCGCTCGTCGCCGCCACGCTCCACGACCCGCGTCATCAGAAGCTGCGACCCTTCCCGCGAGCCCAGCCCGATTCGCACCGGCGCGCCCGACAGGAACGCCACCAGTCCGCTGCGCAGCAGCCCCTGCGCGTCGATCGCGACATCGAAGCGGCGCTCGCGCAGTGCGCCGAAGAACTCCGCCACCTCGCGCGCCAGCGTCCCCCACCGCCCCCGCCGCAGCAGGCGCTTCCACGCGCTCCGCTCCCACACGATCACCTCGTTCAGATGCGGGTTGTGCAGGATCACGTCGGCGGTCCGCTCTTCCGCCACCCAGGCGATGTGCGCTTCGGGATAGCGGTGCCTCAGCGCGCCGGCCAGCGGCGATGCGAATACCAGGTCGCCCCTTGCCGAGAGCCGAACGACGAGGATTCGGGCAACACGGCCGGCCGGCAGCGGCCGACCGCGGCGCGCGCGCGCCCGGGGTGTCATCGAGTCTTTCCACGATTCATTGATGGAAGGTTATGATTGGCCACCTCCCGTACAACTCCCCCGGGCTCCCCAGTCCCCGTGGGGCGCGCGCACATGACCGCACAGCTACGCAATCTCGCCCTCGGCCTCGGCTTCGCCATCCACCTTGTGCGGAAGCGCCTGCAGACCGGGGTGTGGCGGAACGACGCGCGGACGCGCAGCGGCAGGCTGGGCGATGTGCCGCGGCGTGCGAACGGCCCCAGGATCCTCGTTCACGGGGTGAGCGTGGGCGAGACAAGCGCGCTGGTTCCCCTGGTGGACGCGCTTGTGACCTCGCCTGTGGCTCCCGATGTCGTGGTGAGCGTCAGCACGGAGACGGGACTCGCCCGGGCCCGTCGCATTCACGGCGCGGACCGGGTCGTGGTGCGCTTCCCCCTCGACTTCACCTGGATGGCGAGGCGCTTTCTGGATGACCTGCGGCCCGATCTCGTCGTTCTCGCCGAGCTGGAGCTGTGGCCGACGTTCATGGCGGAGTGTCACCGCCGGGGCATCGCTGTGTGCGTGGTCAACGGACGGATGTCCGCGCGGAGCGATCGCGGCTATCGGATGTGGCGGCCCTTCGTGCGCGGCATGTTCTCGCGGCTGGCGCTGGTCGCCGCCCAGACGGAGGTATGGCGCGAGCGGTTCGCGGCGCTGGGCGTCCCGGCGGAGCGCACGTGCGTGACGGGCAGCCTCAAGTGGGACGCCGCATGGCAGGTCCCCGACGCGGCGGCCGCGCGCGAGATCGCAGGAGCGCTGGGGATCGATGCGTCGAGGCCGCTGATCGTGGCGGGTTCGACGGGGCCCGGTGAGGAGGCGGCGCTGGTGAGGGAGCTCCCGCCCGGCTGCCAGCTCCTCCTCGCGCCGCGCAATCCCGACCGCTGGGACGAGGTCGCAGGGCTGCGCCCCGGAATGCCGCGCCGCAGTGCAGCAGGATGCGGAGCGGGGGCGCCCGATGACCGGGGACCCCCAAGCAGGCAGGCGGTCGATCACGCGGTGGGCGACCAACCCGCCTCGGCGCAGCCGCCCGATGTCTTCCTTCTGGACACCATCGGCGAACTCGGCGCCGCCTACCTGCTCGCCGACGCCGTCTTCGTGGGACGCAGCCTGACGCCGATGGGAGGCTCCAACCCGCTTGAGGCCATCGCGCTGGGCAAGCCCACCGTGATCGGGCCGCACCACGAGAACTTCGCCGGTGTCGTCGCCGACCTGGTTGCGGAGGGGGGCGTGGTGGTGAGCGCCCAGCCGATGGAGGTGATCGCGCGGTGGATCGGGAAGCCGGCGGAGGGCGAAGCCGTCGCGTCGGCGGGCCTGCGTGCCGTGGAGCGCCACCGGGGCACGTCCGTCAGAACGGCCGACCGTGTTTTGGGATTGCTCGGCGCTGCCCGCCCCTAGAAAAAGAAGTTCATCGAACTGTACAGAAACCGCGGCACGCTCCCGTACTCCGAGCGCAGGCGCGGCAGCCCGCCCTCCAACCCGGCCCCCTCGCCCACGCCGGTGAAGGCCCCCAGCCGGAACCCCACGCTCTGCGAGACGGAATAGCTCAGCGACGGACCGAGCAGCATCGATCCGTCCCGCAGGCTGCCCAGCAGCAGCGCACCACCCGAGAGAAGCGGGTGAAGCTGGTACGAGAGCTGGAGCGCCCCCACGTCGCGGCCAAGCACCTGCATCTCCCCCTGGGTGAATGCCCGGCTGGACGCCGCTTCGACGAGCCCGTCCGCCGAGCTCGCGCCGAGGCCATCGCGCTGGTACTCGATCACCACGTACAGGTCGCGGCGCGCGATGGCGAAGGTGCGGTCGAGCCCGATCGTGCC
The DNA here is from genome assembly GCA_022827345.1 of Gemmatimonadota bacterium. Taxonomy (GTDB): domain Bacteria; phylum Gemmatimonadota; class Gemmatimonadetes; order Longimicrobiales; family Gaopeijiaceae; genus Bin94. The sequence goes on from JAJDTB010000039.1 coordinate 232,095, forward strand.
GCGCACCACCATGCGGTCGTCCAGGTCGCGCACCGCGGCTTCGGCCCGCAGCGCCCACAGCCCGACCGAGCCGCTCACGGAGGCCGACGCGCCGAAGGTGTCGTGTACGATCCCGGCCCACACGCCCAGGTCCCACCCGGCGTAGTTGGAGGTGGCGCGCCCGAGCAGCGTCATCGTGAGGTCCCCGTCGAGGCCGACGCGCGCCGGCCGCGCCACGATCTCCAGCTGCGTGAAGGCGCCCCGGTAGTACCGCAGCCGCGCCGCGTCCACCCCGGCGCGGTATTCGCGGAAGGGATCGGCCGGGTCGAAGGGCGAAAACGGGTCGGAGGGTGTGAGGAAGAGGGTCGTCGCCCACGACACGGGCTGGCGCCCGATGACCAGGTCGGCGTTTTCGCCCAGGTCGAAGCGGAGGCTCAGGCGGTCGATCCGGTGCCGCCAGTGGATCCCTCCGCCCTCCTCGATATCGCCGCCGAGGGACAGCCAGTCCCCGCCCGTGCCGGTCGCCGCTGCCGCAGTGAAGAACTGCGCGCCGAGCGTGCCCGGTTCGCGCAGGGCCAGGGTGTGCTCGTAGCCGAGATCGAGGCTGGCGGGACCCGCGTCGCCCGTCCACATGAGCCGGAACCGGTGAAACCCCGAGCCGCTCGGCGGGCTCAATACGCTGCTCCCCACGCGGGTCCACAGGTTCAGATAGTAGCCCGACACTCCCGACGGCTGGGCGGCGACCGGGGCCGGGGCGAGAGCCGTCAGCAGCGACAGCGCCGCGGACAAAAGCAGAGTCCGGCCCAACGTGCCCGCGCCCGACAGACCTGAACCGTACGGACCGGCGCCGCACGGTCCTGCTCCAAACGCATGGGCGCCGAACCGGCGAAACGCGCGCCAGGCATGACCCGCACAGTGCCGGTCGCGGGCGCAGCCCATCAGCCCGACTCCACCGCCGCGCCCTCGATGCGTCCGTCCACCAGCCGGATCAGCCTGCCGGCGCGCTCCATCACACGCGGATCGTGGGTGGAGAAGACGAAGGTGGTGCCCTTGGTGCGGTTGAGCTTCTCCATCACGTCGAGCAGGGCCTCGGCGGTGACCGAATCCAGGTTTGCGGTCGGCTCGTCGGCCAGGACGAGCGCAGGGTTCCCCAGCACCGCCCGCGCCACGGCCACCCTCTGCTGCTGGCCCCCCGAGAGCTTGGGCGGGAAGCGGTCCTCCACTCCCTCCAGGCCGATCTCCTTGAAGAGTCCGCGGACCCGCTCGTGCCGCTCGGATGCCGCAACCCCCTGGAGCAGCAGCGTAAATTCGGCGTTCTCCAGCGCGGTCAGCACCGGCAGCAGGTTGTAGGACTGGAAGACGAATCCGATGCGGTTCATGCGCACCGCGGCCAGCTCCCTGTCGCCGAGCGCGGTAATCTCCCGGCCCTCGATCCAGACCCTGCCCCGCGTGGGCCGGGTCAGGCCGCCCAGCAGGTTGAGGACGGTGGTCTTACCCGACCCGGACGGACCCGCCATCGCCACGAACTCGCCGCTCGCGACGGTCAGGTCGACGCCCCGCACCGCTTCGACCGGACGGGGATCCTGGGGGTAGATCTTCCACAGCTCCTCGGTGCGTACGGCGTAGTCCGCAGCCGCGCCCGAAGCGCCGTTCGATTCGGAGTTTCCTTGCATCATTCCACCTTGACGGACTCGGCAGGGTCCAGGGCGGCCACCTGCCAAGCGGGGTATATGGAAGCCGACAGTCCGATGACCGCGGTGAAAAACAGGCTCTGCGTGAGGTGCTTCAGCTCGATCACCGGCTGCAGGACGGGATTGAAGACGATGCCGCCGAAGGTCAGATCCGCGGGCATCATCCCGGTGAGGTCGATTCCATCGCGGAAGAAGACCCAGACCAGACAGAATCCGAACACCACCCCGGCGACCCCGGCGGCGGTGGTCAGCATCACCCCTTCCATGAAGACAACCAGCCCGGTCTCGCGCGCGCTCAGCCCCAATGCCCGGAGCAGCCCCAGTTCGCGCTTGCGGTGCAGCACAGACATGAAGACGGCGTTCAGGATTGCAAGCGCCACGATGGCGAAGAGGATGAAATGGAAGACCCAGTCCCCAGCGTCGTCCATTTTGACCATCGAGTAGAGATCCGGCGTCGATTCCTCCCAGCCCGTGACCTCCACCCGGGAGGCGTCCAGAGCCGCGGAGGCCTCCGCAATCACCTGGCCGGTGAAGACCGAGTGCGGGAGCAGCGTCGCCACGCTGGTCGCCCCTTCGACGCCGAGCCAATCGCGCGCGGTGGCCAGCGGGATATGCACGAGCGCGTCGTCCAGGCCGCTCAGTCCGGTCCGGAACAGGCCCACGACCCGCACGAGCTGCCCCTCGATCCCGCCGTCTGCGACCTGGGCGGTCAGCACCATGCGCGACCCGATGCGGAGCCCCAGCCTCGTCGCCATACCCGTGCCGATGAAGGCGTGGAGCCGGTCGCCCTCCTCCAGATAGCGGCCGTCGTGCACGTCCGACCCCAGCCGGGAGAAGGCCAGTTCGTCGGCCGGATCGACCCCCTGGATCCACGCCGGAAGACCTCCCTCCGGCGAGGAGGCGAGCCCCCGCGTGCTCACTCGGACGGTGGACAGGGATGGACCGTGCAGCTCCGCGTCTCGCGCGGCGGCCAGCGTCGCCGCCACCTCTTCGGCGCTCAGCCGATCCTCCAGGCTCTCACTGTCCCGGTACCCGGGCGCGTTGAAGACGATGTGCCCGGTTCCGAGGCGCACCCCCGCGTCGATCCAGTCTTCGTGGGCGCCGTCGGAGAGCGTGCGGGACACGATGAGCAGCGCCAGGCCGACCGCCATCGCCGCCGCCGTGAACGAACTGCGCCGCAATTCCCGCCCCAGGTTGCGCAGGGCAAGCCACACCAGCGTGGAAAAGCGGGAGGTCATCGGCCTGCCAGGGCGTCGGCGGGGGGGACGCGCACCGCGCGCCACATGGGAAAGAGGGCGGACAGGATGCCGGTGAAGACGAGCGCCACGGCCGCGACGAGCGGGCCGTCCCAGGAGTACTCGGCGCTGAGGACCGGCCGCACGGCGGAGCCCACGACGGAGTAGGTGCCGACGAAGCCGCTGAGGTCGACCGGGAACTCGTGGAAGTAGACGACGACCGGCACTGCCAGCACCGCCCCCGCGGCGAGGGCCACCAGGCCGAGGAGCAGTCCCTCGTAGACCACGATCCGCCCGATGTCCCGCGCGGAGGTGCCCACGGCGCGCGCCACCGCGAACTCCCGCCGGCGCTCGAAGGTCGCGAGCAGCATGGTGTTGGCCACCCCGAAGATCGCCATTCCGAAGATGAGCATGGCGATCATGGCGTTCATCGCGCCCGCCATGCTGATCATGAAGTAGAGCTGTTCGTGAAAGACGGACCAGGGTTCGACCAGCAGCCCCTCCGAGACCCCCGCCACCGCCGCCGCCACCCCCTCGGCCACCTCGTCCGCCGCATCCGTGTGCTCGACCGCGATCGCGACCTCGTGGATGCGGGCGCGGTCCATCGCCATCAGGTCCTGCAGCGATCCCAGGTCGAGCAGCGCGTAGCTGTTGTCGAACCCGCCCAGCCCCAGCTGGAAGATCCCCGACACGGTGTAGAGCTCGTTCCCCGTCGACCCGTCTGCCGCCGACGCCACCAGCACCACCTCTTCACCCGGCCCGATCCCCGTCGTCTCGGCCATCGTCGCGCCGATCGCGATCTCGCCCGGCCCCGGCATCCGCCCCTCGCGCATCGCCGAACCGAACCGGCTCACCCCCTCCTCGCGGCCGGGATCCATGCCCACCAGCACGGCCCCCACCGTCTCTTCACCGGAGCTGACCAGGCCGCCGCCGTAGAGCCGCGGCGCCGCGCCCGTCACCCCCTCGACCGACTCCGCCGCCGCGAGCAGCCCCGCTACATCGAGGCCCTCGCGCCCACCCATCGTGGCGTGGAGACTCTGGTCGGGCCTGTAGTCGTCGGCGTGGATCTGGACCTGCCCCGTGATCACCCGGGTGCCGTTCGAGACGACCTCCTCGAGCATCCCGTCCATCAGCGCCATCATGAGCACCGCCGCGACGAACCCGAACGACAGCGCCGACGCGGTGATGATCGTGCGGCGCCGGTTTCGCCACAGGTTGCGCCACGCGATCCGCCACCAGATGTCGTTGTCGCGCCTGGCCATGGGGATAAGCTATCTCCGCGCCCGCAGGTTGCGCAGGCTGAAGAAGTCCTCATCCAGGCCGACGTCGAACTCGAGCTCCAGGTAGGTCACGACCGTGCGCTCTTCACCGTCGGTCGGTTCCATGACCATGCGCGCCGGCAGCGTCCTCCCCCCCATGACCGTGAAGTCGGAGAAGTTCATGGTGCGGACGAGCGAGCCGTCTTCGTCGTAGTAGCGGGCCCAGACCGGCATCCGGTCGCGCTTGCGGATCTGCTGCTCGATCCTGCCCCAGATCACCGGGGCGTCGGGCTTCGGGGTCAGCGTGAACTCCCACACGTCCTCGCCATCGCGCGGGCCTTCGTGCGAGATCACGATGTCGTAGTCCTCGATCAGGCGGCTCTCCTTCACCAGGTCGTCGTTGGTGAAGTGGGAGCCCATCCACGAGCCGAGCATCATGGAGGGCGGGACCTTGATGGTGCGGTCGACGTTGGGCAGGTAGTTCCAGACTTCGTTCTCGACCATGAGGGTCGCGGTGCCGGCCTCGCGGGCGGGGCTCTCGACGCGCACCAGCGAATGCTCCGTGCCGAGAGACCAGATCCGCATTTCGAGCGAGCGGGACCAGTGCTCGGTGTCGATCTCCATGCGCATGAAGCCCGAGCTCGATTCGCCCCGCATGAGCCGGTCCACCTCGTCGATGATCTCGAGGACCCGCGGATCGGTCTGCGCGCGGGCCGGGCCGGCCGCCGCCAGCGTGGCAAGCGCGGCCAGGGTGAAGGCGGACAGCGCCGTTCGGCACCACGCGGGCATCCCCGCAGGCGCACAGCGGGACACCGCGCCGCCGGTCCTTGCTGTGCGCGCCGACCGTTCAGCCTGCGCGGATCTCTTCATCTCCATACCTGTTCGCCTCCTTCGCGGCCCGGGGAGCAACGCCGGGACCCCGATGCGTGCGCCCGGCCCGGTAAACTGGCCCGAGTCCTTTCGAGAGACTATTCTGCCGTCCTTCCGGCGGCCCCGTCCCCGAGCGGACGGGAACCGCTCCCATACACTCATCTTACTGGAGACCGACGCTCCGTGGTTACAATCGCCGCGCTGTGGCTCCCCATTCTTCTCTCCGCCGTGGTCGTGTTCGTCGTGAGCGCAGCAGTCTGGATGTTCATGCCCCACCACAAGCACGACTTCGCGCCGGCGTCGGACCAGGACACGCTGATGGACGCGGTGCGCAGTTGCACGCCGGGACCCGGGATGTACTACTTCCCCTGGGCGATCGGCGGCGACGAGCGGTCGCCCGAGTACCAGGAACAGGTGCGGGCGGGCCCGGTGGGGATCCTGCGGGTGCGCGATCCCCGGTCGGTCATCAACATGGGGCCGGCGATGCTGAAGTCGGTCCTGCTGCACGCCGTGATCGGTGTGTTCGTCGCCTACCTGGCGTCGGTGACGCTCGCCGCCGGCGCTCCCTACCTGTCCGTCTTCCAGGTGACCGGAACGGCGGCCTTCCTGGCCTACGGCTTCGTCGGCTACCAGGAGGCCATCTGGTTCGGACTCCCGGCGTCGGTCGCCTTCAAGCACAGCCTCGACGGACTCGCCTACGCACTTCTCACCGCCGGCATCTTCGGCTGGCTCTGGCCCGCATAAACCCACTCTCCACCCATACCCAACACCAATGAGCGACACAGTCTACCAATCGAATGTGCGCATCGAGCGCACGCGCGGGCCCCACCGGCTCGCCTACCTTCCCGCCCACGAGGGACCCGTCGAATTCGGGGTCCATGGGGCGATCGCCGAGCACTACGGGGTCAGTGGCGTGGTCACCGAAACCACCACCACGCTGGACTACGTGATCGCGGCCACCGGCGGCTGACTCGTCGGCACCTTCGGAGGCGTGCTGGAGGCACGCGGGATCGGCGCGGCGGGCGGAAGGCTGACGGCCGAGGTCGTGGGGAAGGTCGGCAAGGAGGAGGGCGTTCTCGTCATCCGGCAGATTCACGTGAAGTACCTGCTGAAGGCGGCGGGCGAGGACGAGGCGAAGATCCAGCGGGCCTTCGACCTGCACCCCATGCGATGTCCGGTCTACCGGACTCTGCACGAGTGCATCGAGATATCGACCGAACTGGCGACTGTTTGACTGCGCGCGGGGCGTGCAGGCGGAGGCTGCGCTGAAATGGCGGAGCTCGTCCGACGAATGAACCTTTGACAGCGGACCGTTCGTAATGCTCACTTTGTTACCCGTGCGACATTTGCCGAACCGCCACGGGACGGAACCCAACCGAAGGGATGACGGCCATGGTACAGATCCTCAAGACCATCGCCCGCGCCGTCCTGAGGTGGCTGCTGAAGAAGATCTGATGGCGCCCGGGTCGCGGCGCCTCCTTTCCAAAGTCTCGCCCCAGGCCGGCTCCGGCCCGGCTGTTCGCGCCTTCCTGGCGGCATTCCTCGCTGCCTTCCTCCAGCTGAGCGCCTCGGCTCCCGCGTCCGCCCAACTCCCCCGCGCCGCCAACGGCGAGGACCTCGCCGACGCCCCCGGCGACGCCATCTACGCCGCGTCCTGCGCCAACTGCCACGGCCTCGACGGAACCGGCCTCGCCCCGGCCCTCCTCGCCTTCGAGGAAGAGGTCCCCGACTTCACCGACTGCGACTTCGCGGCGCGCGAGCCCGACGGCGACTGGATCGCGGTCGCGCACGAGGGCGGCCCGGTCCGCGGCTTCAGCGAAATGATGCCGGCCTTCCGCGGCGCGCTCACCGAAGAGCAGCTCGGCCGCGTGATGGGCTACATTCGCACCCTCTGCACCGACGACAACTGGCCGCGCGGCGAACTCAACCTCCCCCGCCCCCTGCTCACCGAGAAGGCCTACCCGGAGGACGAATGGGTGGTCGAGGCGGGCCTGGACCTGGAGAGCGGCGGCGGCTTCACGGGCGCGTACGTCTACGAGCAGCGGTTCGGCCCGCGCAGCCAGGTCGAGATCGTGATTCCCTACGGATGGCTGCCCACCCGGTCCGGCGACCCCCACGACGAGCACGATCACGACCATGACGCCGAGTCGCATGACGACGAAGGGCGGCGGCTCGGCCTGGGCGACTTCGTGGTCGGACTCAAGCACGCCCTCCACCACAACCTCGAGACGGGCACGATCTTCTCGGTCGGCGGCGAGGTGATCCTGTCCACCGGCGACTCCGACACGGGACTGGGCGCCCCCGGCAGCGCCCTTGAAGCGTTCGCCGCCTTCGGCAAGATCCTGCCCCAGGACGGCTTTGTGCAGGCGCAGACCGGCCTCGAAACACCGCTCTACACGGACGGCGCCCTTGAGTGGTTCGGCCGCCTCGTGCTGGGAAAGAGCTTCACGGAGGGCCAGTGGGGCCGCACCTGGACTCCCATGCTCGAGACGCAGGTCAAACGGGAGTTCGAATCGGGGGCCGGCACCCAATTCGATCTGGTTCCGCAGTTCCAGGTGTCGCTGAACACCCGTCAACACGTGCTGGCCAACTTCGGGCTGCTGGTCCCGGTGGGCGGTGACAGCGGGCACGCCGCACGTCACGTCCGCTTCGTTTCGTACCTGCTGCTCGATTGGTTCGACGGCGGGTTTTTCGAGGGGTGGTAAGAATGACGACGCTCCGATTCCGGCTTCGCTCTCTGATGATCGCCTGCCCCATCCTGGGCGCGGTGCTGATCGCTGCCGGCGCGCCCTCGGCGGTCGCGCCGGACGCGGGCCCGCCCTGGCCGCACGCCCCGGCCGCCCTCGCAGCCCCACCGGACACCACCGATCCCGCGGACGATTTCCGCACCGCCGACCGCTGCATCGCCTGCCACAAGGACGTCTCGGCCTCCGAAGGCACCGATGTCTCGATCGGCTTCGACTGGCGCGCGTCCATGATGGCGAACGCCGCGCGCGACCCGTACTTCCACGCGGCGGTGCGGCGCGAGATCATGGACCATCCCGAGGCGGCGGCCGAGATCGAGGCCGAGTGCTCCCGCTGCCACATGCCGATGGCGACGGTCGCGGCGCTGAGGGACGGGGGGGCCGGCCAGGTCTTCGCCAACCTGCCGATCGGCGACGCCGAAGGCCCCTACGCCGACCTCGCCGCCGACGGCGTCTCCTGCGCCCTCTGCCACCAGATCCAGCCCGACGGCCTGGGCACCGAAGAGACCTTCACCGCCCGATTTCACGTTTCAGCTGAAACGCCGCCCGAGGGCCGCCCGGTCTTCGGCCCCTTCGAGCCGGACGAAGGCGGCGTCGGCATCATGCACTCCGCGACCGGCTTCCGCCCCACGCTCGGGGAGCACGTCACATCGTCGGGGCTCTGCGCGTCGTGCCACACGGTGATCACCCACGCGGTCGGCGGCGGCCCCGCCTTCCCCGAGCAGTCACCGTACCTCGAATGGCAGGCGAGCGTCTACGCCGACGGCGCCGAGCGCGAGCACTCCTGCCAGGACTGCCATATGCCCGAGGTCGGCGAGGACGTCCCCGTCACCCGCGTCCTGGGCCGGGCCCGTCCCGAGGTCTCCCGGCACGTATTCCGCGGCGGCAACTTCTTCATGCTGCGGATGCTGAACCGCTACCGGGAGGAACTCGGCGTAATCGCGCTGCCGCAGGAGCTGGAACTCGCGGCCCAGCGCACCGCCGAGCACCTCCGCACGGCCACCGCCACCGTTGAGATCGGCAGCGTCGGCGTCGGCGGCGGCCGCCTCGAGGCCACCGTGACCGTCCGCAACCAGGCCGGCCACAAGTTCCCGACCGCCTATCCCTCGCGCCGCGCCTGGCTGCGGTTCGCCGTCACGGACCGGTGGGGCGACCGCGTCTTCGAATCGGGCGCCCTGTCACCCGACGGCCGGGTCGTCGGCGACGATCACGACGCCGACGGCGCGAGCTACGAGCCGCACCACACCGTCATCACGTCGCCGGACGAGGTGCAGATCTACCAGGCCGTCATGGTCGACGGCGACGGTGCGGTCACCACCGGCCTCATGTCGGCCCACGGCTGGGTGAAGGACAACCGCATCCTCCCCGACGGCTTCGACCGCGCCACCGCCGACGCCCGCGTCCAGGTCGTCGGCATCGCCGCGGACGACTCCAACTTCGCCGCCGGCTCCGACCGGGTGCACTACACCGTCCCGGTGGACCCCCGGGACGCTCCCTTCACCATCGAAGCCGAACTCTGGTTCCAGCCGATCGGCTACCGGTGGGCGGAGAACCTGGCCGCCTACGACGCCTTCGAGACACGGCGCTTCGTGCGGTACTATCGCGAGATGGCGGGGGGATCGGCGCTGTTGCTGGCGCGGGCTGGGGCGGAGGGGGGCTGACCGTGCGCGCGAACAGATCCCGCTCCGTGGGGTATGAATTGGTTTGAGGTGGGGTTTGTGCGGGGTGGATGTAACCGAATCGACCTTGACCGTTCCGGAGTGCTGAAATGTCCAAACTGACGCGACTCCTTCTGGCCGCCGCCCTGCTCGCCCCGGCGCCTCTCTCAGCCCCGCGGCTGGCCGCGCAGAACTTCAATCCGGAGGACTACATCGGCACGGCCCGTATCGCCGGCCAGGTCGTCGACTTCGAGACGGGGACGCCGCTCATGGGCGCCCGCGTGTCGATACCCGGACTGGAGAAGCACGCGGTCACCAACCGGGACGGCCGGTTCGTGTTGGCGGATCTGGCGTTCGGCCGCTACAGCGTAGCCGTCGAGCAGCTCGGGTTTTCCATCTGGCAGGATGTCCTGGAAGCCACGGGCTCGGGTGCCCCCCACGTTCTGCGCATGGCGCCCGATCCGATCCTGCTGACGGGACTCGAGGTCTCGGCGGACCGCTTCGAGAAGCGCATCAGGTCCGCGCCCGTGCGCGCAAAGGTCATCGACAGCGAAGCGCTCGCCCAGCACGACGGATTCCCGCTCGCGGACCTGCTGACCTACAAGGCGAATCTGTTCCTGAGCCATTGCTCGAAGACGGTCATTATCGGCCCGAAGATGTCGTGCGACGCCGAATGGCATGAACACGGATACGCGCTGCATCCGTCCAATCCGTACGACGACCGATGCGTGCGCGGCCGCGGCCGCCCCACCGTGTACCTCGACGAGGCGCCGCTGATCGGCGGACTCGCCCGCCTGGAGGACTATCCTCTGGACCTGCTTTATCGGATCGAGGTCTACGACGGAATCCACATCCGCGCCTACACGCGGCACTTCATGAGGCGCACGACGGGCGTGCATCTGGGATCGCTGCCATTCTTCCACTGAGGCGACACCGGCCTCGACGCACCCAGGCGTTTCGGCACAACTCACGAGAAATGTAATGTTTACATTACATTATGTAATGTTGTCTTTACATTCCGGCGTCATCCCTCCAGCTCCACCCGCCCCCGGAAGTACTCCAGCGCCTCCGGGTTCGCCAGCGCCTCCACGTTCCTGACCGGCTCGCCGTGCACGACGGCGGTGACCGCAAGCTCCACGATCTTGCCGCTGCGGGTCCGCGGGATGTCCTCCACCTCGACGATCTTCGCGGGGACGTGCCGGGGACTCGCCTGCGTCCTCAGCACGGTGCGGATGCGGTCGCGTAGCGCGTCGTCGAGCCGCAGGCCGGGAGCGAGCCGCACGAACAGCACCATGCGGGTGCCCTCCCCCCAGCGCTGCCCCACCGCAAGCGCCTCGGCCACCTCGGGCATTCCCTCCACAGGCCGGTAGACCTCCGCCGTGCCGATGCGCACGCCGTGCACGTTCAGCGTCGCGTCCGAGCGGCCGTGGATCACGTAGCCGCCGGCCGGCGTCTTCTCCGCGTAGTCGCCGTGGTGCCAGACCCCGGGGAAGCGCCCGAAGTAGGTGCCCCGGTAGCGGGACCCGTCGTCGTCGTTCAGGAAGCCCAGCGGCAGCGACGGGAAGGGCCGGGTGCAAACGAGTTCGCCCTTCCCCTCGTCCATGGGAGTGCCGTCCTGTGAGTAGACATCGGCCGCCATTCCGAGCACCGGGCCCTGGATCTCGCCGGAGTGCACCGGCCAGCCGGGGATGGCGCCGACGAAGCACGCGCACAGGTCGGTCCCGCCGGAGATCGACACGAGGTGGATGTCGCGCTTGATGCCCCGGTAGACGTACTCGAAGCCTTCCGGTCCGAGCGGCGAGCCGGTGGACAGCAGGGTGCGGAGCGACGAGAGGTCGTGGGTCTCGCGGGGGCTGACGCCGGCCTTGCGCGAAGCTTCCAGGAAGCCGGGCGAGACGCCCATCAGCGTCATGCCGGTTGCGTCGGCGAAGTCGAAGAGCGCTGAGTCGCCGGGATGCACCGGCGAGCCGTCCCAGAGCAGGATCGTGGCCTCCGACGCCAGCGTGGAGACCAGCCAGTTCCACATCATCCAGCCCAGGGTGGTGAAGTAGAAGACGCGGTCGCCGGCCTTGATGTCGCAGTGGAGCTGGTGCTCCTTGATGTGTTGCAGCAGCACGCCGCCCGCGCGGTGCACGATGCACTTGGGCACGCCCGTGGTGCCCGAGGAGAAGAGGATGTAGAGGGGGTGGTCGAAGGGCAGCCTGGCGAAGTCGATGTCGCGGGGCGCGAAGGGGTGGATGAAGGCGTCGAAGGGGATCGCGGTGGGGACTTCGCGCTCGCGGGGACCGGACGGCGCGGTGCCGCGTGCGGATGCATCGGGCGCGCCATCGTGGGACGGGTCACTTTCCGGCGCCCCGCCCATATTCGGCACCACCACCGTCCGCTCCACCGTCGGCAGCCCTTCGAGGATCGCCGGGACGCGCGCCAGCGTGTCGTAGCGTTTGCCGCGGTAGCCGTAGCCGTCCGTGACGAAGAGCAGGCGGGGGCCGACCTGCCCGAAGCGGTCGATGACGCCCTTTGCGCCGAAATCGGGCGACGCGGTGGAGAGGACGGCGCCGATCGAGGTGGCGGCGAGGAGGACGACGACGGCCTCGGGCACATTGGGGAGCAGCGCGGCGACCCGGTCGCCGGGGCCGATCCCGGCTTCGCGCATGGCCTGGGCGACGCGCGAGGTGAGGTCGTGCAGCTCCCGCCAGGTCACCGTCCGGCGCCGGCCGTCCTCGGAGGCGGCGATGATGGCCGGCTCGTCGGTGCGGCGGCGCAGGAGGTTCTCGGCGAAGTTGAGCCGCGCGTCCGGGAAGTAGCGGGCGCCGTGCATGCCCTCGCCCTCGATGAAGACGCGCTCGCCACGCTCGCCCACGATGCCGGACCAGTCCCACACCGCGCCCCAGAACAGCTCCTGCTGCTCGATCGACCAGCGCCAGAGGGCGTCGTAGCCGCCGGCGGGATCGTCCGGCTGTTCGGTCAGGGCTGCCGTGAAGGTGCCGGGGCCGGCTTGGGGGTTGCCGGGTTGCGGCGAGGGTGTGGCCGGGCCCGGGACATCCGCGAGGTCGCCGGCGCGCGCCGCCGAGGTGGCCGCAACATCGGGGGCCTCACCCGAATCCGTGCCGGATCCCGCCACCCAGGCCGCGAAGTGGACCAGGTTGCTCGCGCGGAGGCGTTCCCGCGAGGGGATCCAGAGCGGCGGCTTCGCTGCCGGCCCGTCAGGGACGGCCTCGGCAGCCCGCGGCGCGGTGTCGGCGCCACCCGGCGATGATGCCCCTCGCGGGCTGCCTCGTCCCGCGCTCACCCGCCCGATGCCGCCGCGCGCTGTCTCTTCTGCTCCTCCACCATGCGCGCCACGTCTTCGAGAAGCTGTCTGGCGTCGTAGATGATCCCGTCCTTGATCGTGTACTTGATCCCGCCGATGCGCTCCTTGACGCCCGTGTCGGGGTTGAGGCGCTCGTGGCCGGTCCCGTACAGGACCTTGAGGTTGTTGATCGGGTTCTCGGGGACGATGACCAGGTCGGCCAGCAGGCCTTCGCGCACGATCCCGAATTCGGGCATCTGGCCCTTGGGGTCGAAGATCGCTTCGGCGCCGTGCATGGTCGCGCCGCGGATGACCTCGAGGGGGTGGAATCCGGCCTCCTGGAGCAACTCCATCTCCTCGATCGTCGAGAAGCCGAAGAGGTTGTAGATGAAGCCGGCGTCGGAGCTGACGGTCACGCGGCCGCCCATGTCCTTGTAGTCGTCGAGCAGCGCCATCCAGACGCGGTAGAAGTCCTTCCACCGGATCTCGTCGTGGCTGGTCCAGTCGTAGTAGTAGGAGCCGTGATTCGCGCGGCTGGGCTCGTAGAAGTCCCACAGGCTCGGCAGCGTGTACCGCTCATGCCATTCGGCGGTGCGGGCGCGCATCACGTCGCGGCTGGCCAGGTAGGCGGTCATGGTGGGGTCGAGGATGACATCGTGCGACAGCAGTTCCTCGAGCATGGCGTTCCACTCGTCGCTTCCCTGCGCGTGGATCAGGTCCCACTGGGCCGCGACCTGGCCGAAGCGGTGCTGCTCGTTGGCGTAGTTCATGTCGGACGGCCAGGGCTGCACGTCGTGGTCGTCGTACAGCGCTTCGAAGAGCCCGTAGAAGTGCGTGACGGTGCCGAGGCCGAGGCGCGCGGCGTCGATGGCGTTCATCTGCGCGACCCCGAGCTGGGCAAGGTGGGCCACGCTGCCCATCCCGAGCTGACCCGCCTCGTCGAGGAGAGCCTCCATGATCTCGGGCGCATAGGCGACGAACTTGATCCCGTCGATGCCCTGCTCGTGGGCCCAGCGGACCCAGGCGCGGGCCTGTTCCGGCGTGAATACCGGGCCCTGGTCCCATCCCTGCCCCGGGCGCTGGTAGACGTACATGCGGGGCGCGGTGATCTCGTTGTTGTTGGCGCGTTCGCGCTCGGAGAGCGAGAAGTCGACGGGACCGTACTCGATACCGCGGCCGGCGGTGACCCCGTGCGCCATCCAGAGCTTGTACACGTACTCGGCCTGGGGGGTCTTGGGGAGGCCCCCGGTGTGGAGGTGGAGGTCGACGAAGCCGGGCAGGACGTACATGCCGTGTGCGTCGATCTCGTGGTCGCCGGGGGCGGGACGGCGCGATTCGTCGATGGGGAGGCCGGGGTAGCCGACGCCCGCGATGCGGGTGATGCGGTTGCCCTCGATGACGATGTCGACGGGGCCGCGGGGGGGTGCGCCGGTGCCGTCGATGACGATCGCGCCGCGGATGACCAGCCGGTCGAAGGGGCCGTCGCCCTCGGCGCGGTCGGGCGCGGGTTCGACGAACTGGGCGGCGGCGGGGGCTGCGGGGACGGCGGTCGCAGCGGCGAGGACAGCGGCCGCGAGGGCGATCGCCAACCGGGATCGATGGGCGGGGGTTGGGAAACGGCGTGTCATGGAGCGGGCTCCGGTCGGATGGACATTCATCTGTTGTCCGCCATTTCCGGTCGAAATTGGCGGACAAAGTTCAACAAGGGCGGGAAGCGGAAGCTGTTGCGGGGCGGCGATGCGCCGCAAGTCGGATTGCCGGGATGCCAGAGGGAACATGGGAACCGTGGAATACCGCCGGGGTATTCTGAAACAGCGCTTGGGCGCCCAGTCGTTCGCTGGATGGGGCTGGGGCCATTCGTCGAACTTCCGCCAACAGGCCGACAGCCAACCCGTGATGCCAGCCAGAAAGACATCGAAGCCGCGCGGCAATCGGCTGCCCGTCCGTCCGGTCGCGTCGCTGCCGGTGTTGGTCCTGGCCGCGGGTTTCGCGTCGCCAGCCGCCTCTCAGGATGCGCAGCCGGTTTGCCGAGACGGTGAGGCCCGAATCGTCGGTGTGATCGTCGACGCTGTCGCTGGGCCGCACTGGAGTCGATTCCGACCGCCCAGCTCTACATGGTCGAGATATACGGCCGGGGAAGGCAAATCCGGGCCCATTCGCACTCCTTCATGCAGCGCGCCGTGAAGATCCGTCTGCTGCCCATGCCCATCTGGTAGTGCCCGCAACCAATTCCATGTCCACTTGACCCGGCCAAGACCAAACGACAACAATTCCCGACAGGAGAATCCGATGTCCATTTCCCGCAGCACCCACCGCCTCATGCCGTTTTGGGCAGCACTGCCGGGAGCGCTCGCCCTGTCCGCAGGCTTCCCGGTCGCGGCTGTCGCACAGGACGGGCAACCCGTATGCGAGGATGACCAGGCCCGGATCGTCGGCGTCATCGTCGATGCCAGCACCGAGATGCCGCTGGCGGGAGCCCACGTCTCGGTCGAAGCGTCGGACTGGGGGTCGCTCACTACCGACAATGGCCGGTTTCTCCTGTGCGAGATCGGGGCCGGAAACCATGTGGTCACGGTGGAGCGGCTCGGGTACGTGACGCTGGAGTCCTGGATCGAGGCCGACGCATCGGGGGACCCGGTCGCCCTTCACATGCAGCCCGACCCGATTCTGCTGGAAGGACTCGAGGTTATCTCGGACCGGTTCGAACGCCGGCGCCGGGCCGCGGCGACCACGGTTCGCGCCTTCGATCAGGAGGACCTGGCGAGCAGCGGCTACTGGTCGGCCGCCGACTTCGTCGACAGGCAAGCGGGCATCATGACGACCCACTGCGGAATCAGCAGGTGCGTGTACTACCGGGGAGCGGTAGTCAACCCGAGGGTGTACCTCGACGAATTCCCGCTGATCGGCGGCTGGTCGCACCTGGAAACGATTCCGACCAGCGAATTGTACATGATCGAGGTGTACCGCAGGGGCACGCACATTCGGGCATACACCCACAACTTCATGAAGCGGGCCGCGAGGGTCAGGCTGGCGCCCATGATGATCTGGCAATGATGAGGCTGACCCGACTTTTGTCCGACCCGCGCCTGACCTGTCGACAGCTTCTGCCGCCGCTTGGGGCGATTGCCGTGTCCGCGGGTGTCGCGTTGCCGGCGGCCGCACAGGAAGATCCTGCTTGCGAGGACGGTCAGCCCCGCATCGTCGGGGTGGTCGTCGATGTCTCCACGGAAGAGCCGCTGGAAGGCGCCTTCGTGTCCGTGGAAGCCACGGAGTGGGGATCGCTGACAGCCGGCGACGGCCGGTTCACGCTGTGCCGGATCGACTCCGGCGTCCACGTCGTCACGGTGGAGCGGCTCGGCTATGAGGCGGTGACGCTCAACCTGGAAGCCGATCCGTCCGCAGGCCCGGTTGAAGTCCGGATGAAGCCCGATCCGATTCTGCTGGAAGGGCTCGAGATCGTTTCAGACCGCTTCGATCGCAGGCGGCGGGCCACGGCGCGCACCGTGTGGGCGTATGATCAGCAGGAACTCGCGAAGGCGGTACATTGGTCCGCCGCGGACTTTGTCGACTCCCGCCCGGGCGTCTTCACCGCGCCCTGTGGAGTCGAACGGTGCATCTACCGGCGCGGAGAATACGTCAACCCCACGGTCGTCCTCGACGAATTCCAGTTGGTGGGGGGTTGGGCTGACCTCGAAATGTTGCCCATCAGCCACTTGTACATGATCGAGGTATACGGCAGGGGCACACACATCCGAGCCTACACCCACCGCTTCATGGAACGCGCGGCCAAGGCGCGTCTTGCGCCGCTGCCAATCTGGGAGCGCAGCCGGTGGGTGGACGGTTTCGACGCACTCGGCCGGCCCCGATCAAGGCGCCCGCCCGGTCTCGATTAGTGGGCCCAGCCAAGCCCTTCCCGCAGTTCCCCGACAAAGCTCCGCAGCCCGCGGCGCACCACTGAGCGCAGGAAGAGTGCCAGCAGCAGAACAAGGCTGACCTGCTGGAGGAGGGTGGGCGCCTCTTCGGTCAGTGCTGCCAGCGATGGCACTGGAAGCGCGCCGAAGGCCGTATTGACCGCGATGCCGGCCGAAACCGCAAGAGCGACCATCGTCGCCGCGAAGGTGATCGCCGCGCGCCGTCCGTGCAGGCTGCTGACCAGGCCGAGAGTCGAGATGTTGGTGGCCGGTCCGGTGATGAGGAAGGCGATGCCGGCGCCAGGTGACAGCCCCGTTGCCAGGAACGCGGCGACGAGGGGCGTGGCCGAGGCCGCGCAGACGTAGGTGGGGAAGCCGAGGAGGGCGAAGAGGAGAACATCCGTCACCGGGGGGAGGCTGCCGAGCCAGCCGCTCTCCAGGAAAGGGGTGACCAGCGCCGCCACGCCGAGGCCGAGGATGATCCAGGGGGCCGTGTGGTCGACGACTTCGCCGGTTCCCGTCCGCAGCGCGGTGGTCAGGCTCTGGAGCAGTCCGGGCCGCTCGTCCTCCGACTCGTCCTCCGTGTCGGGAGCGGGGACTGCCGATTTCAGCCTTGAGCCAACCCACCACCCAACCAGGAGCGCGACGACGGCCGCCGTGGCCAGGCGCAGGATGGTGACCTGGGGTCCCAGCAGAGGGATGGAAAGCAGGACGGCGTCAAGACCGAGTTCCGGGGTCGCCACCAGAAACGCCATCGCGGCAGCCGGCGGAGCGCCCCGCTTGATGAGGCTGCGGTAGAGCGGCACGACGCCGCAGGAGCAGATCGGAAAGGGAAGGCCGATCAGCATTCCCCGGCCCGCCTGGGAGAAACCACCGCCCCGTTCCATCCACCGGATGGACCGCTGTGGCAGGAAGGCGCTGAGCAGCCCGGCGCACAGGTAGGCGAGGAGCAGGGCGAAGGCGCTCTCGGCGGTCAGGACGTAGAGGCGCGACAGGAATCCCGCGGCCTCGTTCGAGCCGTCCCTTGCGCCCGTGACGACAACAGCCAGGAGAAGCGCCAGGGCGAGGATGGCGCCCCACCCTTCGCGGCGGCGCTCGGGGGCGGTCAGCGCCGTCCTGCGCTGATGGATCACGACGTGCACCAGCGACCCTCCCACGGCCGCCTGGTACAGCGTCAGCATGCCCGAATCCCCGGCGATGCGATCCACCCCGGCTCCGAAGACGTAGCCTCCCACCGTCCCCAGCATGAGCACGATGAGGGCGGCGATCCCGGCGCGGCGGTCCATCTCCCTGACCGTCAGCCACCACACCGCTACACCGACCGGGAGCCGGTGCAGAATAATCGCCAGCGGGAGGGAGGCGGACGCTCCGGTGGAAACGGTGCCCAGCGCCGCGCCGTCGAGCGCAGCGTGGACCACGAATCCGGAGAGCCCGGCGAGGAGAGCCCAGCGATGCGCGCGCCGACTGACAATGCGCGCACCTCTCTCCGCCGCAACCGGAAGGAGGAAGCCCACGACCAGGGCGACCAGAATCCCCCACTCGCGTCCCTCGATCGCCGTCGGCGCGAACTCCAGGACAACGAGGCTCGGAATCGCCGCGAGTGTCAGGCCATCGAGCAGCGGACCGATCCCCCGGCGCGCAGGGGTACCCGCCTCGAGCAGCGGACCCGCCGCCAGTGCCAGAATAGCCGCAATCAGGTACGTCATCGTCACGGAGTCGGCCTGAGCGAAGGGTGCCAGGCCTTCAGACCAGCCCTCGCTCCTTCAGGAATTCGGACATCGCCGCAACGCACTCCTGCGGCTTCTCCAGCTGCAGAAAGTGCGTCGTCTCGGGGATGAAATCGTAGTCGACAGTCTCGATGTGACTGAGGTCGAATGTGGGCAGGTACGCGTAGGGCAGTGTGGGATCGGATCCGATGACCTTCGTTGGACAGGGGAGACTCCCGAAGTCCACCAGGAAGGCGTAGGTCCTTACATAGGCGATGATCTGGGCCTCGTACTCCGGGGGACACCGCAGTTCGAAGCCGCCTTCGCCGGTCGATTCCTTCAGAACGGTCCTGGCCATGAGCTCCGAGGCACCGGGAACCGCCCTCACGAGCAGCGGGAGATAGCTGAGGAGATCGGTGAAGTCGCTCCTCTTCCGGAATCGATGTGTGCGCCGCCGCGTCATCCCGGCGGTTCGCTCGGCCAGCGCATCGTAGTCCGGGTCGTCCGGGCCGGGCCTGTAGAGAGGCGGATCGAAGAGAATCCAGGCCGCAAGCGAACCGCTCCGACCGGCTGACAGCGTCGGCCCGAGCAGGGTGATGAGCGCCGAGAGGGAATGGAAGATCCCGATCGTCGGCTGCTCTCCGTACTTGTCCGCCACGGCGTCGATGACCTGATCCTGGTCGCGGAGCAGTGTGGGCATGTTGTGCTCGCGGCGCGCCCCGACCTCGTTCCAGCCGTGGTTTCTGAGATCGTAGACGAACAGGTCGAAGTCGTCTGCGAGCAGTGACCAGAAGGGATAGTAGAGATCGATCGCGAGGCCGTTGCCATGACCCAACAGGAGCCTTGGGCCCCGGGGGTTCCCGTGCCTGCGCACGATGGTGACACTGCCGTCGTCGTGCCCGACATCGCACACGGATAGCGGCCTGGGCAGATCCCAGACGGTTTCCGTACTCATCCCGGACCGTCCATGGTTTCCCCGTTCACGACCTGGAGCCTGCACCGCGCCCGGCCGCCGCCTGTCCGCCGGAGGGTCAGGCAGGATAGGATGGCGTCAGCCGGTCTTTGCGTCGAGGTGCGCGACAAGTTTCCGGAAGTTGGTGATCCCGGCGCGCTCCTCGGGCGGAATCGACACACCGAATTCCCGCTCGACGATCCTCATGAATGCGACCGCGTCCATCGACGAAACGCCGACCTCGGAGAACTCTCCGTCCAGGCTGGCCTCACGGTCCAGGTCGAAGTGTTCGTCAATGAGTGCCCTCAAGCGGTTTTCGGTTGCGTTCATCGGTGTCTGTTTCCCGTCGTCCGGGCTCGAAATCGGTCAACGATGTAAAGCAGACGGATAGTGTTTGAACGGCTCGCCCGTGTCAACAACAGCCCTGCGGCCCCTCTGCACCGCTGTCCCCGACGATTCCGGACGGCTATCGTGTGGTGCTTTCAACGTTGAGCGCGAGCACGCAATGACAACAGTCCGCTACCAACCCGACGAGAAGCCGCCGTTGAAGCTCGCCGTGGGGACGGGCCTGCAGCTGGGGGCGCTGAACATCGCAGCGGTGATGTTGATCCCGCTGGTCGTAATGCGGGCTGCCGGGACCACCGACGACTACCTTGCCTGGGCCGTACTCGCCTCGGTGGTGGTCTGTGGCCTTGCCACGGCGGTGCAAGCCGTGCGCGCCGGGCGCATCGGAGCGGGACACGTGATCGTCATGGGCACCTCCGGGGCCTTCGTCCCGGCCTCCATCATGGCGCTCGGCGAGGGCGGCCCGGCGCTGCTCGCCACTCTCGTGGCCGTCTCGGCGCTGGTGCCGCTCGTGCTCTCGTGGCGGCTGTCCCTCTTTCAGCGCATCCTGACCCCCGCCGTTTCGGGGACCGTGATCATGCTCATCCCGATCACGGTCATGCCCTTCATCTCGAGCCTCCTCGCCGGCGGCCCGGATGGCGGCGCCCTTCCCGGAGCCCCGCTCAGCTTCTTCGCGACCGTCGCCATCATCGGCGGCCTCGCGCTGAAGGCAACGGGTCCGCTGCGCGTCTGGGCCCCGGTCATCGGTGTGGTCGCGGGCTCGGCCATCGCGGGCTACCACGGCCTCTACGACCTGGAACGGGTCGCCGCGGCCCCGTGGGTCGACTTTCCGCAAGCCCGGCCGCCCGGCTTCGATCTCACCTTCGGCCCGGCGTTCTGGACGCTGCTTCCGTCGTTCCTGCTTGTTGCCGTGATCGCCGCGATTCGCACGATGAGCAGCGCCATCGCCGTCCAGCGCGTCTCGTGGCGGCGCAGGGACCGCGCGATCGACTTCCGCTCGGTGCAGGGAGCCGTCGCTGTGGACGGTGTGGGCAATCTGATGGCCGGGCTGGCCGGTACGGTTCCCGGCAGTGCCACAACCACAAGCGTGGCGTTGACGCAGCTCACCGGGGTCGCCGCCCGGGTCGTCGGGATCGTGGCCGGGGCCACATTCGTCGCCCTCGCCTTCCTCCCCAAGGCGTTTGCGGTCCTGCTGGCCATCCCGGATCCGGTCTTTGCCGCGTACCTCGTCGTGCTGCTGGCCATGTTGTTCTCGATCGGGATGAAGATCGTCCTGCAGGAGGGCCTCGGCTACCGGGAAGGAATCGTTGTCGGCATCGCCTTCATGGCCGGCGTGAGCTTCCAGTACGGCCTGGTTTTCCCGGAGCAGATTTCCGGATTCGCGGGCGGACTGCTGGCGAACGGGATGAACGCCGGCGGATTCACCGCTATCCTGATGACCCTCATGGTCCGCCTGACAGAGCCCCGGCACAGGCGAATCGAAACCCGCTTCGACCCATCGGAACTCCCGAAGATCAGGAGTTTCCTGGACGACTTCTCGTCGGGCAGCGGCTGGGGACGCGAGATGGCCGACCGTCTCGCGGCCGCGGTCGAAGAAGCGATGCTGTCGCTCATGCAGGACGAAAGGCAGACGAGAGCGGATGCCTCTGCCACAGACCTCGGAGACGCGCGCGGGCACGGGGACCAGATACGTCAGGACACCTCGCGCCGCCTGCTGCTCGTGGCCCACAGGGAGCAGGATGCCGCGGTGCTGGAACTGTACGTCGCGCCACAGGGCGAGAACATTCAGGACCGGGTGGCGCTTCTCGGCGAGACGGCGGAGGGCGCATCCGTCGAGCGCGAGGTCTCCCTGCGGCTGCTGCGCCACCTCGCGTCGTCGGTGAAGCACCAGCAGTACCACGAAACGGACACACTCACGATCCGCGTTCAAGGCATCGGCTGACGACACCTGGAGGGGGTGTCTCTCACTCCTCTCGTGTCTATCTTTGGTTTCCAGTCAGGTCCGGATGCCCCGTTTTGATCGAGCGTTTGATGCGGCCCACATCGTCACTTGCAGCATGTGAGGGAAGCCCCCGTCGCGGCGGGGCGGTTCGCCACGGGCTGCTCTTCCTCTCCATGGCGCTCATCGCGGCGTGCGGCGAGTCCGGTCCCCCCGTGCCCGCCTCGGTGGCTGTCTCCCCCGCCTCGATCAGCTTCGCCTCCCTGGCCGACACCGTGCGCCTGAGCGCGGCGGTACGCGACGAAAACGGCGAAGTCATCGCGGGAGCCGCGGTCGCCTGGGCCTCCAGCGACCCGTCGGTCGCCGACATCGACACCGGTGGACTGGTCACCTCCGTCGCCGACGGCAGCGCCACGATCACCGCCACGGCGGGCAGCGCGAGCGGCTCGGCCGGGGTGACGGTCGAACAGCGGGCGACGACGGTCAACTTGTCCTCCCCCCAGGATTCGCTGATCGTGGGCGACTCGCTCCGGATGACCGCCGAGGCCCTGGACGCAGCCGGGTCGACGGTCGCGGGGGCCGTCTTCGTCTGGGAGTCCAGCGACACGGCCATCGCCACCGTGAATGACGACGGCTGGGTCCTCGCGCGGGCCCCGGGTGCGGTCCAAATCACAGCGACTCTGGGCGAAATGGCCGCCTCGACGAGTCTGATCTCCCTTCCCCTCCCCGAGCGCCGGGCCCTTCAGCTGCTCTACGAGACCGCCGGGGGCGCGCTCTGGAAGGACAACACCGGCTGGCTGACCGACGCGCCGCTCGACGAATGGTACGGCGTGGAACTCAACGAGGACGGCCAGGTTTTTCGCCTGCTGCTGACCGGCAACGGACTCATCGGCACGATCCCGCCGGAGATCGCCAGCCTCCCCGCCCTGGAGATCCTGCACATCGGTCTCAACGACCTGGGCGGGCCCATCCCCCCGGAAATCGGGCGGCTGACCAACCTGTTGTCCCTCGAACTCACCTACAACGCGCACACCGGCGAGATCCCCCCGGAGATCGGCGACCTCACCTCGCTACTGTGGTTCGGAGCCTTCGGCAATGAGTTCAGCGGCGAGATTCCGGCCGAAATCGGCAACCTCGTGGAGCTCGAGGAGCTGGATCTCTGCTACAACAAGCTGACCGGGCCGATTCCGCCCGAAATCGGCAACCTGAGGAACCTGCGGCGTCTCTCTCTGTGCGGCATCGACGCCACTCCGGAGGAAGGGAATCAGCTCACGGGCCCCATCCCGCCCGAAATCGGCAACCTGTCGCAGCTCACCCTCCTCAGCCTGGGCGGGAATAAGCTCGACGGACCCATTCCGCCCGAAATCGGTGCTCTCACCCAACTCGACTCGCTGCTCCTCTACAGCAACCAGCTGACGGCGATTCCGCCCGAGGTCTCCCGGCTGAAGGGTCTCGAGGTGCTGATCGCCTACGGCAATCGATTGACCGGGCCGCTGCCGCCGGAACTCGGCGGCCTCCCGAAGCTGAAGAAGCTCAACGCCGGCTGGGGATGGCGTAGCGGCCGCAACCTGATCACCGGGTCGATCCCGCCGGAATTGGGCAATCTGACCAGGCTTGAAGACATGGATCTGGGCGGGAATCAGCTGACGGGCCCGATTCCGCCGGAACTCGGCAACCTGTCCGCCCTCAGGGACCTTGAACTCGGCTCGAACCGACTGTCGGGGTCCGTGCCGCCGGAGATCGGCAGGCTGGCCCGGCTCGAAGCACTCGCGGTCTGCAAGAACGAACTCGACGGGGACCTGCCCTCGGAGCTCGGGAATCTCACCCGGCTCACGCGACTGTTCCTGTGCACCAACAACTTCGCGGGGCCGGTGCCGCCGGAGCTCGGCAACGTGAAGCTCCTGAAGAGGCTCAACGTGGCCGGCAACCTGCTCACCTCGGCCATGCCTCCGTCCCTGGTGTCCCTCAGCCGCCTTCAGGAGTTCTTCTGGCTCAACAACGACGGACTGTGTGTACCGGTCGAAGAGGACTTCGACGCCTGGCTCGACGGTATCGCCGTGAAGGGTGGAGACCGTTGTGCCGCCGCGGACGCGGGTCTGACTGCCGGTGGAGAACGCTCGGCAGCGCGCGTCGCGACCGACGCCGCGGAGGTGCACGGGACGCGCAGGAATGTGACTGATGTGCGGCCCGGCAACGCCCCGCCGCCCTTGCCGTCCGGGAATCGATAGCGCCGCACCAGCGCCCGTCCAAAGCCGCGGCGAGCGTGGGACGCACCGTCAGCCACGCACGCGCCGCGCGATCTCAGAAGCGAATCCGGCCTCCAAGCGCGAGCCCCATGCGTCCCTCGGGATTCGTCCAAAGTCCGAACGAAGGCTGGAATCGGGTCGCCGCTTCCTCGTCCGGGATGACCTGCCAATCATCGTAAGGGGTCGATGCGCCCAGGATCAGACCGGTCGCTCCCCCGACGAAAGCCCCGATGCCGGTGTACAGCGCTGCATAGGTGAAGCCGGCCCGGATGTGCTCCGGGACGGTGTGGTTGCACTCGCTGTCGCGACACACGGGACCCACCGCCAGACCCAGCCGGAATCCCACCGAGGCGCCTCCGAGCCCGCCGATCATCACGCCCTTCTTCCCCCAGGGAAGTGCGCTGCTTCCCGTGCCGACATCGCGCTCCAGCCAGAGGACCTCGTCCCGCGCCACCGACCTCGAGTCCCCGTTCTCCACGTCGATCTGGAAGTCGTCCTCGCGCAGGTACGATACCAGGCCGATCACGGTCTCGTCGCCGAGGAACACGCGAACCCGGTCGCCCACCTCCTGGGCGGCTGCCGTGGATGGCAAGGAGGCGAGGACCGCCATCGCCACGACGAACATCCGCATCTTCGTGGCCTTCCCATGCGTTGAGCCGAACCAACTCATCTTCGACGCCTTCGCGAGCAGGCATGGCCCGGAGCCGGGCCAGCGCGAGAAAACAGGATCGTCATCTTACTGGAGCGCCCATCCTGCGTGCAACCTGGGAACGGAGCAGCCGTCACCCCTTGCGCTTCAGCCGCATCTCGGCGGCGCGGGCGTGGGCTTCCAACCCTTCCATGCGCGCCAGAGCGGCTGCGTCCCGGGCGAGCCGGGTCGAAGTCGGCCCATCGTCCAGCCTGAGCCAGGTCGGCCGCCTGATGAAGGAGAGCACGGAAAGCCCCCCGGTGAATCGGGCCGTCCCGCCCGTCGGGAGGGTGTGATTGGGGCCGGCGCCGTAGTCGCCGAAGACTTCCGCGGCGGATTCCTTGACAAATACCGCCCCGTATCTGTCAAGAGACCCGCTCCAGGCGTCTGCACGGCTGCCGTGAAGCTGCAAGTGCTCGGGCGCCAGGGTCTCGCAGCACCGCAGGGCCTCTGCTTCGGGGGTGACGACGGCGAAGCCGTTCCGCAGGGCGGACAGAGCGGTTTCGGCGGTCGGGAGGTCGCCGAGCTGACGCGCGAGATGCTCTTCGACCCGGGTCACCAGAGCGGCGGAGGTGGTGATGAGGACCGGGAGCGCTTCCGGGTCGTGCTCCGCCTGTGCCAACAGGTCCGCCGCGATGAGCGACGGGTCGCCGTGTTCGTCGGAGAGCACCGCCAACTCGGAGGGGCCGGCCAGGAGGTCGATCCCGACGATGCCGGACACGAGCAGCTTGGCCGCCGTCACCCACTTGTTGCCGGGACCGACGACGACGTCGCAGCGCGGCACCGGCCCCACCCCGTACGCCATGGCGGCCACGGCCTGCGCCCCCCCCACCCCCACCAGCCCATCCACCCCCGCCACCGCCCCCGCCGCCATCACCTCACGGGACGGCCTCGGCGAAGCCAGCCACACCTCACGCACCCCGGCCACCCTGGCGGTCACAGCCGTCATCAATACCGAAGACGGCAGCGGGAACCGCCCTCCCGGCGCGTAGCACCCGGCCACGCGGACCGGCACCGGGCGGTCGCCGGCCCTCCCCCCCTCCACCGCCACGTCCACCGGGGCCGCCGACTCCAGCTGTGCGCGGGCGAAGCGCTCGATCCGGCCGGCGGTGCGCTCCAGCACCTCACGGCCGGCGCGCGGCAGCGCCTCCAGTGCGGCCGTCATCTCGTCGGGAGTCCTCGTCAGCGCCCCGCCGGCTTCGAGGCCATCCCACCGCTCCGCCAGCTCGCGCAGCTTCGCTTCACCCCCCTCGCGCACCGCCTCGACGATCTCCAGCACCGGCCCGATCATCTCGGGCGGCACGGCGGGCTGGCGCGCGCGGCCCACCTCGGAGGCGGCGATCCGTCTCAGGCGAACGGGCACGCCCCCCGTCACTTCGCGCCCCCCTCGCGCCCCGCCCCCTTCGGCGCCGACGCCCGCCTCCGGCTCACCTTCAGGGCCCGGCGGTCCAGCTCCCGCTCGACATCGCCCAGGCTCGCGCCCGCGCGCTCCAGCGCCACGGTTACGAAATACAGAAGGTCGGCCGCCTCGTCCACGACGTCCTGCGGGGGATCGCCGGCGCCCTCCACCACTTCCTGGGCGGGGTCGCCTGCGCCCTTTTGCCCCGATGACCCGCCGCCACCGGCCACGCCCGCAACCGCTTCCCCCAGCTCCCCCGCCTCCTCGACCAGCTTCCCCCTCAGGAAGGCGTCGTCGGACAGCAGCCGGCTCGTCAGCGATCCCGGCACCGCATCCGCCCGCCGTGACTTCACGGTCCGCTCCAGCTTGCGCAGTCCCCCGGCCGGGCCGAAGCAGGTCCAGTCGCCCCTGTGGCAGAATCCGCCCCCGGACTGCTTCACCGTGAAGCGGAACGCGTCCCGGTCGCAGTCGGGCTCGATGCGGACGAGCTCCTGGGTCGCACCCGAGGTCAGGCCTTTGCGCCACAGCCCCCGCGAACGCGAGTGGTAGACGCCCATCCCCTCGTCGATCGCCGTGCGGACGCTCTCCAGGCTCGACCATACAAGTCCGAGGGCGCCGCCCCGGTCGTCGGCCACGACGGTCGGCCAGAGGCCGTCCGGGCGTTCGCTGCGGAGAGGGGCCGTGAAGGCCTCGGCCAGATCGAGGTGGCCGCGGTAGAGCGCCATCCCGACCTGCGCGTCGGCACCGGTCCGGTCCAGCCACGCGATCTCTTCCGGGGTGGTGATCCCGCCCGCGACGGTCAGCCGCGACGGCCCCGCGGCTTCCACCAGCCCGGCGATCTGGTCGCGCGGGAAACCGCCCTCCTTGCCCTCGCCCTCGACGAAGGTCACCAGGAAGCCCCCGGCGAGGCCCCGCAGGTCACGCATTCCGTCGAACACCGTGCGGCCGGTGCGCTCGGTCCAGCCCTTGACGACCACCTCGCCCTTCCAGGCGTCCAGCGCGGCGACGACCCGTTCGCTCGGCAGCCCCTCCAGCACCTCCGGGACGGCGGCGGTCCCGAGTACGATCTTCGCGGCCCCGCGGTCCAGCCACGCCAGCGCGGCGTCCCGATCGCGTATGCCGCCGCCCACCCGGCACGGCACCATCCGGCACAGCTCCTCGATCACGGCGGTGTTCGAGCCGCGGCCCAGCGCCGCGTCGAGATCCACGACGGCCACCTCGCCCACCCGCCCGAACCGCTCGGCGAGAGGACGCGGATCGCCCGCTTCCAGCACCTTGCGCCGGCCCTGCACCAGCTGGACCGCCTGCCCGTCCATGAGGTCGATCGACGGGACAATCAAGCGGACACCTCCTCCCTGTAGCCGGGCCGCACCGCCACACCGAGCCGCGCGAGCGCCTCCTTCACGCCTTCCACCGTCCAGTTGCCCTGGTGAAAGATCGACGCGGCCAGCACGGCGTCCGCCCCCGCGCCCACCGCGTCGGCCATGTGCGCGGGAGAGTCGGCGCCCCCCGACGCGACGATGGGAACCCGGACGACGGAGCGCACCGCGCGCAGCAGCGTCAGCTCGTAGCCGCTGCGCGTCCCGTCGCGGTCGATGCTGGTCAGCAGGATCTCGCCGGCGCCGCGATCCACCGCCTCGCGCGCCCAGGCGATCGCGTCGCGGGCCACCCGCTCGGTCCCGGAGCGCACGACCACCTCGTAGCCTCCATCGCCGCCCGGCGCGCCGCCGTGCCCCAGCGCGTCGATCGA
Source organism: Gemmatimonadota bacterium (assembly GCA_022827345.1). Lineage (GTDB taxonomy): Bacteria > Gemmatimonadota > Gemmatimonadetes > Longimicrobiales > Gaopeijiaceae > Bin94. Next base: position 259,756 of record JAJDTB010000039.1, read on the forward strand.
CACCACCACGCACTGCGACCCGAACCGCGCCGCCAGCTCGCTCAGCAGCTCCGGGCGGCGCAGTGCCGCGGTGTTCACGGCCACCTTGTCGGCACCCGCCTCAAGAAGCGCCGCCGCGTCCTCGATCCCGCCGATCCCGCCCCCGACCGTCAGCGGCACCGACAGCCGCGCCCGCACCGCCGCCACGGTGTCGAGCCGGGTGCCGCGCGCCTCCGTGGTCGCCGTCACGTCCAGCACCACGACCTCGTCCGCCCCTTGCTCCTCGTAGGCGCGGGCCAGTTCGGCCGGGTCGCCCTGGTCCCGCAGGCCGCGGAACTTCACGCCCTTGACCACACGTCCGTCGCGGACATCGAGACAGGGAATGATGCGAACCGGGAGCATCGGTCAGGCCTCGAGCCAACGCGTCAGCAGCGCCCGGCCGTAGTCGCCCGACAGCTCCGGGTGGAACTGACAGCCGACAACCGGACCGCGCTCCACCGCCGCCAGAAAACGGCCCGCATACTCGCACCACACGGGATGCCAGCCGTCGGGCGCGGTTGTCAGACGGTACGAGTTCGCGAAGTAGGCGTAGCCGCGCGGCACGATCTCGCACCCCTCGTCGGGGGCAACCAGGTTCCAGCCCATCTGCGGGACGCGCCATCCCTCTTCCCCGCTCTCGTAGTTGCCGGCGACGCAGTCGAGGACGCCCAGCCCGGGGACGCCCGGCGCCTCCTCGCTGCCGCTTGCCATGAGCTGCATGCCCAGGCAGATGCCGAGGGTGGGATGGCCGCGGTCGAGGCGGTCGCGCAGGGCATCGGCGAGGCCGTGGGCGTCGATGGCGCGGCGGGCCGCGGCGAACGCCCCGACCCCCGGGAGGACCAGGCGGCCGGCCCGGGTGACCTTGTGCGGATCGGCGGTCGTGCGCACCCGGCACCCGAGGCGCTCAAATCCCGTCAGCACCGAGGCCAGGTTGGCGGTGCTGGTCCGCACGACGGTGACGGTGGGGGCGACCTCCCTCACAGCACGCCCTTCGTCGAAGGCACGCCGCCGCCGACCTCGGCCAGCGCGGCCTTGAGCGCGAGCGCCACCGCCTTGAAGCAGGCCTCGATGCGGTGGTGGTCGTTGGCGCCGCGGATGACGTCGACGTGCAGCGTCAGGCCGGCGGTCTGGGCAAAGGAATGGAAGAAGTGCGGAACCATCTCGCAGGAGAGCGCGCCCACGCGTTCGCGCCGAAGGTCCAGTTCCCCGGCGAAGAAGGGGCGGCCGGAGACATCCACCACGGCGCGCGCCAGGGCCTCGTCCAGCGGCGCATGGCAGGAGGCGAAGCGTGCAATGCCCTCCCGGCCATCGCCCAGCGCTCGGGCAACCGCCTGGCCAAGCGCGAGACCGACATCCTCGACGGTGTGGTGGTCGTCGACCTCCAGGTCGCCGTCGCAATCCATCTGCAGCCCCCACCCCGCGTGGAAGGCAAGCGCGTGCAGCATGTGGTCGAAGAAGCCGATCCCGGTGTCGATCGCGATCGGCGCCGCTTCCCCGGATTCCCTGGTGGCGCGCCCGTCGAGGTCGAGACGAACGTCGACCCTTGTCTCCCCCGTCTCGCGGGACACGCTGGCCCCTCGGCCGCGATCCCTGTTTGTCCTTCGTTCGTCACTCATCCGTACCGTTCATCCTTGCGTCTTGTCTCCCCCGCCGGGCCCGACCCTCGAGAACCGGCCAGCACACAAAAAAGCGCCGACCTCCCGAGGAAGCCGGCGTCTCTGGTATCCCGTGCTCTCGTACGGCTACACCGTCACGCGGCCCCCTCTCCGGGGTGGCCGTGATGACGATGCGTAGCGATCCGGGCGCGAGTGCTCATAAGGCCCTAATAGTCGAGGCACCCGGGCGTGATGTCAAGCGGGTCAGGAGCCGGCGTCACCCGCCGAAAAGCCCTCCGAAGTCGGCGTCAGCGTCCACCACGCGGGCCGCGCCCGCTCCCTCCAGCGCATCCCACACTGCCTGCCCGCCGCCCGGCGGCACGACCCCCACCGGGACCACCCCGGCCCCGGCGGCGGCGTTGACGTCGTCCGGCGTGTCGCCCAGCATCCACGCGGTCCTGACCTCGAGGCGTTCGAGCGCGATGCGGACCGGCGCGGGATCGGGCTTGAGCGGCCCGTCCTCCCGGCACACCACGGCGCCGAAGCATCCCCGCACGCCCTGCTCGCGCAGAAAGCGTTCGGCGTCGGCACGCGGCCGCCCCGTCACCACCCCCATCCGCCGGACCCCGGCAAGCTCCTCGATCAATTCCCGCGACGGAATCAGCGTCTCGTGACGGCGCAGCCCCGGCGCGTCTTCGGTGCCCTGGTAGAACTCCTCGAAGCGCGCGGTCACCTCGGCCAGCGACGCCTCGACCCCGGCCTCCACCAGCACCGAGTGCGTCACCGCCCAGTCGTCGTTCGCGCGCCCCGCCGCCTTCACGGCACCGATCAGTTCATGCCCGGCCTCCACCCCGAACGACGCGCAGGTGCGGATGATCGCCTCCCGATACGACCGCCGCACGTCCGCCAGCACCCCGTCCATGTCGAAGAGCAGCGCCTCGGGTCCGGGCCCGAGCCCCGAGCCGCGCGCCGCCAGGCACCCCAGCGCCCGCTCCACGCGGCGGAACTCGCCGTCGTCGCGCGGCACAGTGATGCGCACGTACTCCGGCAGATGCGGGAAATACCTCACCAGGACGCCCTGCGCCGCCATCCCCCGCTGGATCCAGCGCGCGTCGTGGAACGACGAGAAGACGAAGTTGGTCTGCGACGGCTGCGGCGTCCCTCCCGCACCCCGGATGACCTCGGCCAGCCAGTCGCGCCGCTCCCGTACGTACTCGACGAACTCGCGCATCTCCTCCACGCCGCTCCGCAGCCGCTCGATGGCGATCGCGATCGAAGGCCCGGTCAGCGCATACGGCCCTCCGAAGCCCCGCAGCACATCGATCCGCGCCTTCGGCCCCACCGCGAACCCCACCCGCAGCCCGGCCAGCCCCCACGACTTCGACATCGTGCGGATCATCACCACGTTGGGCACCTCGAGCAGCGCCGCCGTGTGGTCCTCGTCCGCGAACTCCGCGTACGCCGAATCCACCAGCAGCACGACCTCCGGCGGAAGCGCCCCGGCCAGCCGCAGGAGCGCCTCGGTCGAGAAGGCCCGCCCCGTCGGATTGTCGGGCGTGAGCACCGCGACCACCCCGGTCCGCTCGTTCACCTCGGCGAGGATGTCGTCGTGCGGGAGCGTCCCCCACTCGTATTCGATCGGGACCAGGCTGCCCCGCGCCATGCGCGCGCACGCCGGGATCATCTCGAAGGTGGGCGTCGGGAAGACCATCTCCTGATCGGGCCCCAGAAAGGCGCGGAAAACGCGGTCGATCGCGTCGTCGCCGCCCGTGGTGGCGAGCACCTTGGCCGGATCGACCCCCAGGTAGGCCGCGTAGGCCGCCTCGAGCGGCGCCGGATCGGCGTATTTGCGCAAAATCCCCGGCCCAATCCGCTCCAGCACGTCGAAGCACTCGCGCGGAGGCGGCTCCCCCTCGTTCATGCTCAGGTCGATGACATCTCGCATGGCCGCGCCCCCGGTCGGATCGGCCGCGCTCATGGTACGATCTGCTGCGGCTCGGAGACGACCAGGTCGGTGCCGCCCCGCGCCTTGACCTCGAGGAGGAGCGCCGGCAGCGCCGTCCGCGGCACCGCCACGCGCACCGCGTACCCCGCGTCGCCGTGCAGCCGCGACACCGACGGCTCGCGCATGCAGGGCAGGATCGACACGACGCGCTCGAAGTGCGCCTCGGCGACGTTCAGCTCCAGCATGACCCGCCGCCGTGCCTCGAGCACGGACCTGAGGAGGAGGACGAGGTCGTCGATCCGGGCCCGCCTGGCCGGGTCGCCGAGGGCGGCCGGGTTGGCGTAGAGCCGCGTGGAGGAGCGCATCAGCGTGTCCGTGACGACGAGGCCGTTGCCGCGCAGGGTCGCGCCGGTCGCGGTGTTGTCGACGATGAGGTCGGCGTCCTCGGGCGGGAAGACCTCGGTGGCGCCATAGGACCGCACCACCTCCGCATCGAACGGCTGACCGCGCGCCCACTCGGCCACAAGGCTCACGTACTCGGTCGCGACCACCAGGCGCCGCCCGGCCGGCAGCGCCCCGCCGTCCAGCAACGCCCCGGGCGCCGCCGCGACCACCCGCACCGGGTCGAGCCCGGTATCCAGCAGCTCGACGAGGTCGGCGCCGAGCTCGGCGACCCAATCCGCCCCCGCGAAGCCCACGTCCCGCGAGCCGGCGTGCAGCATTCTCACCACGTTCTGCGGCTTGAGCAGCTTTGCCTCGAAGCCGGGCCACGAGAGCGAGGGCCGGTAGTTGCGCGACCCCAGCCGCACGTCGATCCCCGCGTCGGCGAGGAGCGCGAAGACGCCGTCCTGCATGCGTCCCTTGGGGAGGCCGATGCGAATCGCCCGCTTCGCGGCATCCGCGCCCGGCGACGTCCCGGGGGTCCGCGCCGCCACGTCGTCCCCCGCGACCTCGTCCCTCAGTGCTGTTCCACTCATCGTCCTGCCTTCTCCTTGCAACCGGTCCTCCACCCGGAGGCGGCCGGCACAAAAAAGCGCCGACCCCCGAGGAAGCCGGCGTTTGGTATTCCGTTCGCTGTCGTACGGTTACACCGTCACGCGGCCACCTCTCCGGGGTGGCCGTGATGATGATGCGTCGCCGTGCGGATACGAATAGTCATCAGATGTTAATCGTCGCGAGGCAGGACCCGGGTGTCAAGCAGGATAAGTGACTCGAGCGCCGCGCCCGGCGCCATCCCCTGTCCACGGCCTGCTATATTCGCAATCATGAACCCGCCCGACGAGAGACTCGCGCAACAGATCGACTTCCTCCTGACCGTCGACCAGTTGAAGCAGGTGTACCGCAAGACGAAGCTGATTGCCGACGGGCGCTGGGAAAACGACGCCGAGCACTCCTGGCACCTGGCGCTCATGGCGGTCGTCCTCCGGGAGTACGCCGCCGAAGAGGTGGACATTGCCAGGGTGCTGGCGATGCATCTGATACACGACCTGGTGGAGATCGATGTCGGCGACACCTTCGCCTACGACGAGGCGGGCCAATCGGACCGGGCGCAGCGGGAGCGGGTTGCGGCGAAGCGCATCTTCGGCCTCCTGCCCGCCGACCAGGGGGCCGCGCTGCTCGCCCTCTGGGAGGAGTTCGAGGCCCGGACCACCCCCGACGCGCGCTACGCAGCCGCCCTGGACCGCCTGCACCCGATGCTCCTCAACTACCATACCGGCGATTCGGCCTGGCTGCGGCACGGCATCCGCCGGCCTCAGGTGGTCGCGTTCAACCGGCACATCGAAGAGGGCGCGCCGGAGCTGTGGGCGTTTGCCCGCCAGCTGATCGACGCCGCGGTGGCGGAGGGCAAGTTGAAGAGCTGACCGGTGTGCGCTACCCTTTCGACCAGTCCGAAACCCACGCTCACGCCCGGCCCGGCCGCACGCCCATGAAGATCCCGCGCTCCCACTTCCTTCCCCGCACGCGCAACGGTTGGACCGCAACCATCGCGTTTCTTGTCGCAATGGCGCTGGCGCAGCCGCCCATCGTGCACGGTCTGGTGAACCGCGTCGAGCCCTGGATCCTCGGGATGCCCTTCCTCTTCGCGTACCTGCTCGGCGCCTACCTGGTCGGCATCGCCGTCCTCATCTGGGCGCTCCGGAGGAACGTGTAAATGGAACCCTGGGTCGTATCCACCTCGCTGATCTTCATCTACCTGATCGCGACCATCGTGATCGGGATCCTGGCCAACCGGAAGGGCACCACGAGCATGGAGGACTTCTTCCTCTACGGGCGCCAGGCCGGGTTCATCGTCCTTTATCTGACGGTGGTGGCCACCTTCCACTCCGCCTTCGCCTTCCTCGGATCCGGAGGCTTCTTCTTCACGCACGGGATCGGCTTCTGGATGGCGGGGACGTGGACGGTGCTGGTTGGGGCCATCACCTACACGCTGGGCACGCGGATCTGGGCGCTGGGCAAGAAGTTCGGCTATATCACGCCCGCCGACCTGGTCGCGGATTTCTACGAGAGCGAAGCGGTGCGTATCATCGTGGCCCTCGTCTCGGTGGTCTTCACGCTGATCTACATCCAGGTGCAGGCGCAGGGGCTGGGGTACATCCTGTCGGTGGCGACCGGCGACCGGATCTCCTTCGAGCTGGCTTCGCTGATCCTGCTCGTGGTCGCGGCGGCGTATCTCATGGTTGGGGGACTGCGCGCCGTGTACTGGACCGATGTGATCCAGGGCATCTGGATGTACATCGCCGTGTGGGCGGGCAGCCTGGTGCTGACCTACAAGCTCTTCGGCGGACCGGTCGAGCTGTGGAAGCGGCTGATGGCGGAGCGGCCCGACCTGCTGAGCCTCCCCGGCCCGGAGGGCTTCTTCACGCCGGGGATATGGGTCGGCATGACGATCGCGCTCTCCTTCGGGATCATCTTCCAGCCGCACATGATGATCCGCTACTTCACGGCCGCCTCCGACCGCACCCTCAAGGTTCTCGGCGCCACGACCCCCATCTACCTCATGACGCTCTTCATTCCGGCGGCGTTCGTGGGGCTCGGCGGCGCGCTGATCCTGCCGGACCTCGCGTCGCCGGACCGCGTCTTTCCCGAGCTGCTTTTCCAGTACGCACCCCCCTGGCTGACCGGCCTGATCCTCGCCGGCGCCACCGCCGCGGCCATGTCCACCCTGGACTCGATCCTGCACTCGAACATGACCGTGCTCACGCGGGACGTGTACCAGCGCTACATCGCGCGGGACCGCAGCCAGGGCCACTATCTCGCCTTCGGGCGCCTCGTGGTGGTCGCGCTGCTGGGCGTGGGCTTCTATCTGACCGTCTCCCAGCTCGACTTCCTCGTCGCCCTCGTGACGCTCTCGGGCGCGGGCGCGCTCCAGCTGATGCCCGCCGTGCTGGGCGTCTGCTACCCTGGACGGCGGCTGCACACGTCGAAGGGCATCATCGCGGGAATCCTGACCGGCCTGGCCGTCCTCTACCTGACCCGGGTCGCGTTCCCGCAGCCCCTCGGCATCCACGAGGCACTGTGGTCGCTGGCGGCGAACTTCGCGGTCACGATCGTCGTGTCGCGCTTCACGCGGCCTCCCTCCGAGGCCACCGTCGAGCGGATTCACGGCGAGGTGGAGCGCTTCGTCTACGGCGACAACGGGGGTGCTTGACGCCGTCGGAAGCCCACAAAAGGGGAGATCGGGGCTCAAAATCGTATACAAAAGCCTGCGCACTCTTGCGCACTCGCCGCTCGGTCCCCACTTTGCCCCCGTTCCCAAACCAGTCCACTCCAAAGAGGAGAGAGACCGTGGACAAGAATTGGGTAGTAGGATCGGTTGTCGCGGGCATCGCCATGTTCGTGGTCAACTTCATCCTGGGCATGATCGGAGTCGACTTGCTTTCCGCCTCGATGGGAGCCGAGTTTACCGCGAATTCGATCGTGGGACACCTGTTCGCAGGTGCCGTGCTTGCCACGGTGCTCGGCTGGAACGGCGCGAGCGAAGCAGCCGACGCGGGCAAGGCGGGCGCGACATTCGGCGTCCTCCTTGGCCTGGCTGGCGTGATCGGTTCCTCGGGATTCGACGTGATGGGCCTGATCGGCGCCATCCTGACCGGTGCCATTGTCTACGGTGTCAGCGGCGCCGTCCTGACGATGGCTCCCACGGGAGGTGGGGACTAAAGACCTCGGTGGCCTGAAGGCCTGACGGCCCCAAGGTCCACAAACCGCTCCCGGAGCCGGACCGCCGCCACGGGTGCTCGCAGCCCCCGGGATGGCGGATGCGAAAGCCAGGTTCGCAACTCGGTTCCGGGAGCGGTCGTGCGTCCGGGAGCGGCCCCGCCCCTATACGTCCAGGCGTTCGTCGATATCGTAGCCGGCCGCGGCCCACCCGGACGCCTGCCGCGCTCCGTCGAAGGTCACATCGACCCGCCCCAGCCGCATTCCGCCCCACCCCACCTGGTTCACCACCGTGAACCCCGTCCGCCCCTGGCCGAAGACCACCGCCTCGTCGAGGAAGGTGTGGGTGTGGCCGCCCAGGACGAGGTCGATCTCGGGCACCGCCTCGGCGAGCGTCAGGTCGCTGGGCCGGTCCGATGCGCGGTACTCGTACCCGAGATGCGAAAGGCAGATCACCAGTGAGCACCCCTCGGCCCGCAGCTCCCGGCAGGCGGTCCGCGCGGCGGCGATGGGGTCGGTGTAGCGCACGCCCTCGTGCAGGCTGGCGAGCACGAGCTTCTCGAAGGCGATCCCCAGCCCGAAAATCCCCACTCTGACGCCGTCGAATTCACGCACCGTCCACGGCTCGACATGTCCCGCGAGCGCCGACGCGCCCACGTCGTAGTTGGCCGACACGAACTCGAAGCCCGCCTCGGGAAGCATCGCCACCAGCCCGTCGACCCCGTTGTCGAAGTCGTGATTGCCCAGCGTGGCCACGTCGTAACCCATGGCCGTCATCGCCCGGAACTCGATCTCGCCGCCGAAGAAGTTGAAGTACGGCGTGCCCTGGAAGATGTCGCCGGAATCGAGCAGCAGGACATGTTCGTTGGCCTCGCGCACCCGCCGGATCAGGGTCGCGCGCCGTGCCGCTCCCCCCAGCCCGGCAAAGCGCCCGCCGTCCATCGGGAACGGATCCATGCGGGAGTGGGTGTCGTTGGTATGAAGGACGACCAGGCGGAAGTCGTCGTCGATGATCGGCCCGTAGCCGCTCCCGGGTGCGGCGGCCGGCCGAGGACGGTCGGCGGCGGTGGCTTGCAGGAGGCCCGCCGCGCCGCCCAGCCCCGCGATGCCGCCGACGCTGCCAAGAGTGCGCACGAAATCGCGGCGCTTCATCCGCTGCCCCCTTCCGTGCCGGCGCCGTTCGCGTCGCGGACCCGGCCGTCCAGCGTCGGCGCCACGGCGTCTCGCTCGCGCAGGTATGCGACGAAGACGTCGCGGATGAGGATGTCCAGATCCTCGCGCGGCTGCGCTGCCGCCTCCCACAGCACCGTCCAGGTGCCGCCGCCGTCCGCCAGGTAGTCGACCGTGGCGAGGCGGTAGGTGAGCGCCGGGTCGATTGCCCGCCCGCCGACGCGCACGTCCACCGCATCGTCGCCGTCCAGCTCCATCGTCCACCCCGCGATCGGTTCGCCGCCGCTGAGCGCGATCTCGTCGGCCAGGCGCTCCAGCTGCGATCCTGACAGCGAGAGCACGGTGACGTAGTTCTCGAAGGGGAGCAGCTCGTAGGCGTGCCGCATCAGGATCGGCCCCCCTGCGATCGGCACCCGGAGGCCCCCATCGTTGAGGAGCACGGCGTGCACCGTATCGGCGGCCAGGTCCTGCACGACATCGAGCAGCGCATCGGCCACCAGGTTCTCGAGCGTGCCTTCGGGCTCGTCCTTGCCGAATTCGCCGGACGCGTGCGCGAGCACCTCGGCGAGCTGCTCTCCCAGCCGCTCCCGGTAGGGCGCGATGAGGGCCTCGATATCCGCCGCGGGCTCGATCCCGTCGTCCATGAGAGTGAAGCCGACGGGGGCTTCCCGCACGGTGAGGACAGGCCCGGGACCGGCCGGCGCGCGATCGCACCCCGCCCACAGCAGCGCGGCGGCGAGCACCCAGCCCTTCCCTGGGATTCTGCCCGGGACGGCCACGGATCGGCGGGGAGAACGAGTCGATTTCAGCATGATGCCAGTCAACTTCGCGGCATCGGGTGTTGCGCGCCACGGCCCAGGCCCCATCGTACCACGGCTGCACCAGCGCCCACATCACAGTCCCCTCACGCGAGCGATCCCATGTCCCTGGCCCAGTCCCTTCGCGGCGTCCGCGTCCTCGATCTGTCCCGGCTGCTGCCGGGCCCCTTCCTCACCATGGTCCTCGCCGACCTCGGCGCCGACGTGGTCAAGGTCGAGGAGCCCCGCATGGGGGACTACATGCGCGACTTCCCGCCCCGCGGCGAGGGGATGTCGGGCCGCTACCTGACGGTCAACCGCAACAAGCGCTCGGTCGCGGTCGACCTCAAGGACGACGCTCAGCGCGAGAAGTTCCTGCGGATGGCCGCCCAGGCCGATGTGGTCGTCGAGAGCTTCCGCCCGGGTGTGATGGACCGGCTCGGCGTGGGCTACGAGGCGCTTCGCGAGCGCAACGCGGGCATCATCCTCTGCTCGATCTCGGGCTACGGACAGACCGGGCCGTACCGCGACCGCGCCGGTCACGACATCAACTACCTGGCGATGGCGGGCGTCCTGGCGATGAGCGGATCCAGCCCCGACGGCCTTCCCGCGATGGCCGGCGTCCAGATCGCGGACATGGCCGGGGGCGCCATGTGGGGCGCGATGGGGATCCTCGCCGCCCTGATCGAGCGCGGCCGCACGGGCGAGGGAACCCACCTCGACATCTCGATGACCGAGGGCGCCCTGGCGCTCCTGGCCAGCGAATTCGGGATCATCGACGCCGAGCCCGCGGTCCCGACCCGCGGCACGGGCCTGCTGAATGGCGGCGCCGCAAGGTACGGCGTCTACCGGACGAGCGACGGCAGGTACATGAGCGTGGGGGCGCTGGAGCCGCAGTTCCTGAAGCGGCTGGCCGCGGCAGCGGGATTGGAGCTCTCGCGCGGCCCCGACAGCGACGCCGATCTGCGTGATCAGCTCACCCGGATCATCGCCTCCAGGACCCGCGACGAGTGGGAAGACATCCTCGCGGACTGCGACTGCTGCTGCGAGCCCGTCCTCGAACTCGACGAGGTGGCCGCGCATCCTCTGCACCGCGAACGCGGCCTCTTCTTCGAGATCGGCGACAGCGGGTCGCCGGGATCGCTACAGGTGCGCACTCCTCTCGGCATGCCGGATGGGCGGCGTCCCGGTCCGGCGCTGGGCGAGCACAACGACGAGGTGTTTCGGGAGTATGGGGTGCAGGATATGTAATGTTTACATTACATATTGACAAGCGTAGTTGTCATTTCGGCCGCCTGTGATCCCCCTCTACCCTCCCCACACCTCCTCGAACACACGCAGGTAGTTCTCCCCCAGGAACTTGACGATCACGTCGTCGGAGTGGCCCCGCGCCGCCAACTCCTCCGTCAGGCGGGGCACCTTCGAGATATCCTCCAGGCTGGCCGGCGCCATCTCCCTGCCGTAGTGGTCGCTGCCCAGCCCGATGTGGTCGGGGCCCATCACGTCGAGCGCGGTTTCGATGTCGCGCACCACGCTGTCGAGATCTCGGTGGGCGACGTGGATCAGGCCGAGGACGCCGCCGTTCGCAGCCAGCGCCTCCAGCATCCAGCGGTCGCGGGGCAGCTCGAGGCGGGGGCGGGGGAGCCTGCCGCCGAGGAGGTCACCGGCTTCGGGCGCCGTGTCCGGGAACATGGTCGGGGTGGTGTGGGACAGGATGACCGGCCTGGTGGTGAGGTCGAGGATCTCGCTGAACCCGACCTCGCCGATGTGCACGAGGTCGATGACGATGCCGAGGTCGTCCATCCGGCGCACGGCCTCCTTGCCGAGCGCGGTCAGGCCGCCGCGCCGGTCGGCCGCCCAGCAGCCGTCGGCGAAGATGTTGCGGCGGGTGTGGGTGAGGCTCGCCGAGCGCAGGCCGAGGCGGTAGTAGAGGTCCAGGAAACGCGGGTCGGTCCCCAGTGCTTCGCACCCCTCGAAGGTAAGGACGAGAGCGACCCTTCCCTCCTCCTTGGCGCGGCGGATGTCGCCGGCCGTCGTGGCGAGCACGAGCGCGTCGTGGCGGTCGATCTGGTCATGCAGATTCCACACCATCTCGAAGCCCCGCCGGACGGGGTCGCGCAGCCAGTCGTCGTCGAGGTAGATCGCGCACAGCTGCGCCGTGATGCCGCCCTCCTGCCAGCGCGGCAGGTCGTACTGTCCCATGGGCCCGAACCACACGGTGTGGGCACCCATCCCGAAGCGGACGAGCGGGTTGTTCTCGAGACCGGGCGGCGGCTCCCAGTCGAGATCCGGCACCTCGACGCGATCGCCGAGGGACATCTTGCCCTCGGTGACGGGGATCAGGATGTCGCTGTGGCCATCGATGACGATGGCGCGGCGGTGGAGTTCGGCGGCGCGCTTCGAAGCCGTCATTCCGACCCTCCCCCCAGCCCGCCCTCGACCACCGGCAGCTCGATGCGCGATCCGTCCGCACCTCCGCTGTACACAGTCAGCGTGGCCTCGCCGTCGGCGGGCACCGGGTCGAACATGCCCGCGTCCGCCCCGGCGATCGCCACCCGGATGCGGTGTCCGGCGCGGATCAACGCCGCGATCGGCCAGAGGCGGAAGCTCATCGTCTCGGCCTCGCCGGGCGGCATGGGCTCGGCGTCGGCGCGCGCGAAGGTGTGGTACGGCTCCTCGCCCTCGAAGTAGGGATTGGGTGAGGCCTTGCGGTGGATCAGCCGCAGCCCGCCCTCGGTCACGTAGCGGCTTCGGCCCTGCGGATCGACGTCCTCCAGATAAACGAAGAGGGCGCCGTCCTCCCGGTCCGACGCCAGCTTCAGCGTGATCACCGGGTAGCCGGCGATCTGCAGATCGGATTCAAGCGGCTCGGTGGTGTATGTGAGCATGCGCGCGTCCATTTCGCCGCGGTCGTCCAGGTTGAGGATCGGCGCGCCCATCTGGGCCATCCAGCGGTTGCCGGGCCCGGTGGTCACACCGGGGTCGACGGTGTAGTCGTCGCTGCCGGCCGTCGCCGCATCCGGGTCGGCGGTCAATCTCCCGCCCGAGTGCGTGTAGAAGGTCGTGGTCGTGGTTCCCGCCGGCGGCCAGATCTCGGTGTCGTGATAGGCTTCCTCGCCGAGATTGAAGAAGCGCATCGGCGGCCATTCGTCCACGCCGTTGTCGTCGCCCTTCAGGTGGTGATCGAAGAAGAGGCGCCGCAGCTCCAGCTGATCGGCCACCGACGGGTCGGGAGGGAGAGGCTCGCCGCTCACCGCATAGGGGCTGGCGCTGTACCCGCCGCCGTGGGTCGAGGCCAGAATCAGCACTTTCTGCGGGTTGCTGAAGTGTTGGAAGCGCAGCAGCGTCCCGTCGGCGGTGCCCGCGTCCAACCAGCTGACGAGGACCAGCATGGGGACGCCGGACCGCTCGATCTCCGCCTTCCAGTGGATCGGGCCGATCTCGGCCCAGCTCTGGCCGCCGCCGACCACATCGTCCCGGTACTCGGTGTCCAGGACGCTCGCGAACACGTCCGGGTTCGCGGCGTGCTCGGCCACGGCGGCAGCCAGCATCGAACCGTCCTCGTCCTCGTCCACCCGCCGGACGCCGACCTCCATCGCTTCCACGTCGTTGTCGTCCATCTGGCCGACGAGATCGCCCCACGTCTCGATGAACCCCCGCGCCAGCAGGCCGTAGGGGCGGATCGGGCTCGGGTAGGCGTCGAAGTCCGACCATCCCGGAATCACAGCTTTCACAGCCGGGTGATTCACGGCGGCCAGCAGCTCTGCCGTGGTTCCCGTGTACGAGGTGCCGTAGGCGCCGACCGTCCCATCCGACCATGCGCGGGTCACGACCCAATCCACCACGTCGTAGGCATCGAGGACCTCCTGGCGCCCGTATTCCACGGGCCGCGTGCCGAACGAGGCGCCGCTGCCGCGAGCGTCGACCTTGACCAGCGCGTAGCCGTGAGCGAGGAAGTGGCGGTCCAGACCCGACAGGGTGTTGATGCGCTCCCCGCTCTCGGGGTCCTCCAGCCCGCGCCGGTAGCGGGTCAGGGTGAGGAGCGCGGGATAGCGTGCGGCGTCGATGCCGGCGGGCAGGTAGACATCGGTTGCCAGCCGCGTGCCGTCTTCCGCGGTGATGTAGTGGGAGGATACGTTCGGCTCGGCTTGCCGCTCCGTGGGGGCCTCGCAGGCCAGGAGGATCCCGGCCAGAAGCACGGCCCCGCGGCGCACCGACCCCTTCCCCCTCACCGCGCCACCTTCATCGAACTGATGATCGGATCCACCGGCAGCGCGTCGAGGTCGACCGTCCTCCCCTCCTTGATCACCATGTGGATCGTGCGGTAGTTGTAGGCGCTCGCGAGCGGGTCTTCGTCGAGGATGACGATGTCGGCCCACTTGCCGGGCGTCAGCGTCCCGATCTCGTCGTCCAGCCAGTAGGCCTCGGCGACGTTGCTAGTGGTTGACTTGAGGATCTCCATCGGGTCCATCCCCAGCTCCTCCAGCCCGACCAGGGCGTTGAAATGCCCCTCGCCGAGCTTCACGCGCGAATCCACCGTGTCGGACGCCAGCGTCGGCGACTCGGCCAGCAGCACCGGGTTCTGGATCCCTGCGTCGGTGGACATCAGCAGCTTCGCGCCGGCCTTGATCATGTTGGCCCGGTTGATCGCGCCGATCTTCATGTACGGGGTGAGCGTGCCGGTCGGGTTGTGCTCCTCGAGGGCGGCCAGGCGGCGCGCGGTGATCGGCAGGACCGAGCACGCGATCCCGCGGTCGACCATCTTTTGGATCGACTCCATCGGGATCGGGATTTCGGGCCCGGAGATGCCGCAGTGGGTGATGATGTCCACCCCCGCCTCGATCGCCATGTCGAAGCTCTCGACCGAGGTGGTATGCGTCTGTACGGTCATGCCCGCGCGGTGCCCCTCCTCGACGATCACGCGCTGCACCCGTTCCGAGAACGAGATCAGGTTCATGTCGACATGCCCGCTGGCGCCGTACTTGAGGAAGTCCATCCCCAGCGTCGTATAGTTGCGGATCACGTCGGCGACCGAGTCGGGCGTCATCCACAGCAGTTCGCGCCCCGTTTTCTCCTCCCAGGTGTCGTTGATGCGCTTGACGAACGCCTGGCTCACGTACGGCGCGTGCGACTCGCGGAAGTCGGGCCCAAGCGGTCCACTGAACCCGATGATGTTGCCCGCGAGGTAGATCCGGCTCCCTGGCGCCTCGCCCGCGTTGATCATGTCGCGCGCCTGCGCGAGCGCCGCGCGCGGTCCCCAGGTGTCGAAGACGGTCGTCTGCCCGGTCTTCAGCGCGATCTGGGCCGCCTCGAGAATGATGTCGTGAAGGCGGTGCTCATGCAGGATGAGCGTCTCGAGGTCGAGGTTGAGGAAGAGATGGAGGTTGCCGTCCATCAGCCCGGGGATGACATACCTGCCCCCGGCATCGATCGTGGTTGCGCCCGCGGGGACAGGGGTCGAGGAGGCGGGCCCGGCGGCGGTGATCCGCCCGTCGGCGAACACGACTACGCCATCGGTGATGGGCGCGGCCCCTGTGCCGTCGATGACGGTGCCGCCGGTGATGGCGACGGTCTGGGCCGCGACGCCCGGGGCGATCGCGACGGTGAGGAGCAGTGCAAGTGTGGCACTGAGGGCCGAACTGGCACGGGGGAGTGGATTGGCTCGGTGGATGGACATGGCTGACTCCTTTGGTCCTTCGGTAATCCTTCAGTCCGCTCTCGGCACCATGCGGGCGCCCTGGGCGATATAGGTCATGCGCCCGTCCGGACGCGGGTCGAGAAAGCTCATGATCGACGCGGTGGCGTTCCCCTCCGCGTCCGGGTAGGTGAAGGCGTCGTTGCCCACCGGCTTCAACGGAGCCGGCGGGGTGGGCTCCATCGGCGTGTCGTCGTAGAAGGGGAACTTCGCCCGCAGCGAGACGCCGATCCCGCCGTCCATCTCCACGATCTCGTAGACCTGGGCGATGTTCTCGTAGCGGCCCGCGTAGCGCGCGATGTCGACCTCGGCCTCGACGATCGGCCGGACCAACGGCGGCGGCGGCGCCACCCCGGCGGCCTCTTCCATCCACTTGCTGGCGAGCTCGCTGGTCAGCCCGGCGCTGTGCGAGGAGTTCCCGAGCACCGCCACCGCCACGTTGCTCTCCGGGTGCGCAGTCAGGTTCGCCAGAATGCCGGGCCCGCCGCCCCCGTGCGACACGAAACCACCTTCGGAGAGCATCCAGCCCAGGCCAAACGCCACCGGCGAGCCCTCACCGCGCCCTCTGGTGGTCTCGGTTCGCATGGCTCGCGCGCTCTCGGGGGAGAGGATCGTGGCCCCGTTCAGGCCGGTTCCGTCACCCATGTGCGTGGCCGCGAACGTCACCAGCGCGCTGGCCGACATCATCGCCGTGGCACCGGCGGGAGCGAAGCTGATCGGCAGGAAGACGAAGGACGTCCTCACGGGTTCGCCGGTCTCGGGGTCGGTGAAGTGCCCGACGCTGGCCCGGTGCAGAAGCGCGTCTTCGGGCAGGACGGCGGCGTGCTCCATGCCGAGCGGCTGGAAAATCCGCTCCTTCACCAGGTCGTACCAGCTGCGCTCCCTGATCCTCTGGCAGAGGTAGCCGGCGATGACCGTCGCCGTGTTGCAGTAGGAGGTGTCGGCCCCGGGCTCGTGGATCATGCCCATGTTGGCGAAGCGCGGGATCGCCTTCTCGATGATCTCCTCGTCGTGGCCCTGCTCGGGCACCATCTCGCCGTCGATCCCGCTGGTGTGGTTGACCAGCATGCCCACCGTGATTCGGGCGAGGTGATTCGGATCGGCAAGCCGCAGTTCCGGCAGGTAGGTCGATACCGGCGCGGCAAGGTCGACCAGCCCATCATCCACCATCTGCATGAGCAGCGTGGTGTTGAAGATTTTGGTGATCGATCCGATGTGCATGACGGTCTCGGGCGTCATCGCCACACCGCTGCTGATGTTGGTGAGGCCGGCCGCCGCGGTGCGGATTTCGCCGTTCGCGAACACGGCCCCGCTGGCGCCGACCACCCCGTGGCGCGCGAGGGCCTCCTGCAGGTCCGCCTGAAGGGCCGGATCGGTCCCGGCCGGCGCCCGGTCGCCCGATCGGATGCGGTCGGGGACATCCGGTGTGCAGGCCGTGACGCCGGCGACCGCCGGCACCGTCGCTGCAATCGCGGCGCTCCTGAGGAAGTCTCTGCGGGTCGTGGTCATCGGATCCTCCTGGGTTGCGACCGGGAAACAGCGGGCCGCACCGCGCCGCACGGCGCGCGCACGTACGAATGCCAGAATAGGTTGCGCGCCACTTCGCCGCCAACCGCAGCGGCTCGAATCGTTACCGAATTGACACCATGCCCGTCACCCTTTCACGGGATCATTCCGGAATGCATGATTCCTCTCTCTCGGTCGTCGACATCACGTCGTTCTTCTCGGCGTCGGCGTCGGGCGGTGTCCGCACCTATCTGACCGCCAAGGCGCGGGCGCTCAGGCGGCCCGGGATTCGCCACGCCATCGTGGTTCCCGGCGAAACGACAGGGGTCCAGGAGTGGCATGGCTCGACGCTGTATAGGATTCGCAGCCCCGAGCTTCCCTTCGCGCCGGCCTACCGCCAGCTGATCGACTGGCGGGCGGTGGCCGAGGTCTTCGACGCGGTACAGCCGTCCGTCGTGGAAGTCGGAAGCCCCTTCGGAGATCCCGGCGTGACCCGTCGCGCGCTCGATGGACGGCGGGTTGCCGTTGTGGGGTTCTATCATGCCGATCTCGTCCGCACATTCGCCGAACCCTTCGTGAAAAGCACGGTCCTCGCCCCGCTGCGGGTGATGCTCAGGATGACCGCGCGGCGCATGATCCGGTCCATCTACAACCGTTTCGACGCGACCGTGTGCGCGTCGCCCCGGCTCGTGAGGGAGTTGCGCTCCCTGGGCGTTCGCCGGGTCACCGAAGTGCCGCTCGGGGTCGATCTCCGGCTATTCAGACCGCTGGGCAACGGCGGCCGCAACGGCCCTCCGCTCCTGCCCAACGGCGCCCCGGTCGCCCTCTACGTGGGCAGGATCTGCCCCGAGAAGCGCCTCGACGTGCTCCTCGACGGGCATGCGCTGCTGCCCCGGAGCGAGCGGCCGCACCTGGTTCTGGTCGGCGATGGCAACATCCGCGACCGGATCGCGGGGCGGGTCAAGGAAGGCGGCGGGGTCACGCTCCTGCCGTACGTGACCGACCGCAACGAACTGGTGCGGCTCTACAACGCCGCCGACTACTACGTGGCGCCCGGACCGGGCGAGACCTTCGGCCTTTCCATCGCCGAGGCGCTGGCGTGCGGGCTGCCGGTGCTCTGCGTCGGCCGGGGCGCGGGACCCGACCGCATCGATGGATCCGGGGCCGGCGAACTGTACCGCCACGGCGATCCCGCCGACGTCGCGCGGGGCCTCAGGGCCATGAACCGCCACCTGACACCGGATGCTCGCGCACGTGCACGCGCGCACGCCGAGCAGACGCTCGACTGGTCGGTGACCTTCGACCGGCTCCTGGCCCTCTACGACCGACTGGCAACGCGCTCTTGATCCGCCGGCTCTTCGTCGGGCTCAGCCTGGCCGGTGTCGTGGTGGCGACGGTGATCGTGCTGACCGGAAACGGCCAGGCGACCGATGCGCTCTTCGCCCTGCCGCCCTGGAACCACATGGCGGCCCTGGGGACCATGCTGGCCGAGGTCACCCTCCGCGGCGTCCGCTTCGTCGTCCTCGCGGCCGTGATGGGCTTCCCGGTTCCGCTCGCGGCCTCGACGCTCGCGCAGCTGGCCGGGGACGGCGGCGGGGCGGTGACGCCGGGGCGCTCCGGTGCGGACCCCTGCAAGGCGCTCATCCTGCACCGCCGCGGCGTCCGCGGCGGCCACATCGGCGCCCTCCTCGTCGGCGAAGCGCTGGCCGAGGCGGCCCTGCTGCCCGTCTGCGCCGCGGTGCTGGCGCTTACGCTCGACGTGCCGCTCGCGGCGCTGTCCGGCCCCCTCGCCTGGTCGCTCGCCGCACTGACGATCGTGGGCTTCGCGGTGGGACTCGCGCCGTCGCCCGACGCGACCGCTCCCCGCATCCTCCAGCGGTTCGGCATGAGCGGCGCGCGCTGGGAACGCATCGTGCAGGTCGCCGCCGACTTCCGCGAGGCCGCGGGAGCGCTGCGGCGCATGCGCGCACTTCCCCTCGCGCTCCTGGCCTTCGCCACGGTCGGGCACATCGCCGCCCGCCTCCTGGTGCTACCTGCGCTGGCGGGCCCCGCCACCGTTCTCGCGAACCCGGAAGCGCTCGTGGCATGGCCGTTCTTTCTGCTCTACGGGGGCGCCCTCATCCCGGCGCCCGGAGGGGCGGGGCTCGTCGAAGCCGGCTTCGTCACCATGGTGGGAGACTACCTGCCCGCCGCGCGGGTGGGCGCATTCGCGTTCTGGTGGCGCTTCTACACCTTCCACCTCCTGGCGGCGCTGGGGTGGATCGTGCTGGTGCTGACGCGGTGCGGGGAAGCTGGACGCAGAAGTGCGTCCGGGCTTGACTCAAAGTGAGCGGACTCGCCGCTGCGCGTGTGCGATATCTCGCTGTGGGAGATCGCCACGCTCCACGGTCTGCGGCGCATTCGGCTGTCCCTTCCGTCCGCGACTGGCTGGAGAAGCGGTTGCGCCGCCGCTGGTACGGCGTCACGGTATCTATGCGGCAATCGCGGCCGAGGTCGCGGCCCCCTGCCCGAGTCCATTCACCGTGACCCCGCCGACCGCATCCTCGTTGCGACAGGGCGTATCCTGGGAGCGACGCTGCTGACGCATGACCGCCACATCGTGAACTCGGGGCTGGTCGAGACCATAAGCTGATCCGAGCGGCTCCGCCCAGGGAAGGAATCAGAAGTGCACCAGCGATCGAATGCGCCCACCTCCCGCCGCACCTTCCTCAAGGCCGGCGCCACCGCCCTCGCCGGCGCGGCCATCTGCCCCGAGCGTCTCCTCGCCGACCCCTACGCGCCGCCCGTCCCGCGCGTCGGCCCGCGCCCCGCCCCCTCCTCCTCCCCCGTCGTCGTGCAGGGCATCGTGCGCTCCCGTGGCCGCGGCCTTCCCCGCATCCCCGTCTCCGACGGCGTGCAAGTGGTCGACACCGACGCCGACGGCACCTTCGAGCTCGTCACCCGGCCCGAGCGCGGCTTCGTGTGGTTCACGACGCCGTCCGGCTACCGCATCCCCCTCAACCGCCCCGGCACCGCCCGCTTCTACCAGGCGCTCTCGGGCCGGCAGCTGCAACGGGCCACCTTCGACCTCGAACCCGACCCCACTCCCCACGACGACCACACCCTGCTCCTCCTCGGCGACATCCAGGCGCAGGACAAGCGTGAGACCGGCCTCTTCCTCGGCCAGTCCGTGCCCGACATCGGCGAAACCATCGCCGGCCTCGGCGGCGAGCACGTCTTCGGCATCTCGTGCGGCGACATCATGTACGACAACCTCTACCTCTACCCCGACTACGAGCGCGGCGTGCGCATGATGGAGGTTCCCTTCTTCCAGGTCGTCGGCAATCACGACCTCGACCTCTACAACCTCACCGACCGGGCGTCGACGGAGACCTTCAGCGACCACTTCGGGCCCACGTACTATTCCTTCAACCGGGGCGCCGTCCACTACGTCGTGCTCGACGACGTCTTCTGGTACGGCCAGGGGTACCTCGGATACCTCGGCGCCGACGCGCTGGCCTGGCTCGAGCAGGACCTGGCGCGCCTCGAGCCGGGCTCGACCGTAATCGTCGCCACCCACATCCCCGTCCTGGGCAGCCAGCACACCCGCGTGGGCGACGAATCCCCGCGCACCGGCCTCGCGATCGTCAACCGCGAGGCGCTGTACCGCCTCCTCGAGCCCTTCAACGCCCACATCCTCACCGGCCACACGCACGAGAGCGAGCACGTCTTCGAGCAGGGCACGCACGAGCACGTCACCGCGGCCGTCTGCGGCGCCTGGTGGAGCGGCCCGATCTGCTTCGACGGCACCCCCAACGGCTACTGCGTCTACACGATCCGCGGCGAGGAGGTCACCTGGCGCTACAAGGCGACCGGCCACCCCGCCAGCCACCAGATGCGCCTCCACCGGACCGGGCCCAATCCCGCCGCCCCCGGCGAACTCATCGCCAACATCTGGGACTGGGACCCCGAGTGGACGGTCCGCTGGTTCGTCGACGGCGAGCCGCAGGGCGAGATGGAGCGCCGCCGCGGACTCGATCCCCTGAGCGTGCAGCTCCACACCGGCCCCGACCTGCCCCCGCGGCGCGAGTGGGTCGAGCCGGTCCCCACCGATCACCTCTTCCGCGCCGCACTGACGGGCCGGGAGCGGGCCGTCCTGGTCGAGGCCACCGACCGGTTCGGACGAGTGTACACCGAAGAATGGCGAGGGTAGACAGATGAGAAGGAAAGAAAGCGCGGCGGTTTTCTCGCTGCTGGCGGTGTCCTGCGTGGCGGTGCTCTCCTGCACACCCGCCGCGGATCAGTCCGGTACGTCGGCCCCCGAGCGGCCCGACGAGCCCTGGGCCCTCGAAGACGTCGCGCCGAACACCGACGACGGCATCCGCGTCCTCGTCATCCACGACATGGAGGGGCTCTCGGGCCAGGACGACCCCCGCAGCTACCGATTCGGCACCGAGCAATACCCGTCGGGCCAGGAGATGCTTGCCGCCGACGTCAACGCGGTGGTCGACGGGCTCTTCGCGGGCGGCGCCACCGAGGTCGTCATCGCCGACGGGCACGGCAGCGGCAACTCCGACCCCGACCTGCGCACCGACCTCCTCGACGAGCGCGCCACCCAGATCATCCGCGACGAGCCCTTCGACACCTACTTCGACCTCCCCGAATCGGAGGAGGTCGACGCGGTGGCGGTCGTCGGCATGCACTCCAAAACGGGCAGCGGCGGCTTCGCGGCGCACACCTTCACCCTCGGCATCGACCTGCTCATCAACGGCCAGGCGATCACCGAGACCGAACTGGTCGCGCTCTCGTGGGGGCGCGTGGGCGTGCCGGTCATCTTCGCTTCGGGCGACGACAAGCTGCGCGGCGACCTCGCGACCCTGCCCTGGATCGAGTACGTGACCGTCAAGGACGCCCCCAGCGCGGACACCGCGATTCCGCGGCCCGTCGAAGAGGCGCGGGCGGACCTGCGGGAGGGGGCGCGGCGGGCGGTCGAGCGCCTCGCCGACGCGAAGTCCCTGCGGGTGTCGATCCCCGTGCGGGCCTCCTTGCACGCCGTCCCGCCGGCCAACCTGCGCTTCCTGGAAGGCATCCCGGGGCTGGAAGCCGGCGACGATTTCGTGCGGTGCCGGCAGGACCGCGACGGCGAATCCATGTCCATGCGCTGCCTGGCCGCCCCTGCCTATGCCGACGACACGTACAGCTTCACGGCCATGGACATGCGCGAGGCGTACGACGGCCTGGTGGCGGTGGTCGGCATGGCGCGCGTGGGCTACCAGAGCCTGCTGCAGGAGGTGGTGGCGGGCCGCTCCGATGGCGGCGACGTCATGTCGGCGTTCAGTGACGCCCTGTGGCAGCGGTGGCACGACCAGGAGTCGGGGCGGTACGAGCGGCCCGGGGCGGACGAAGCGATCGGCGAGATGATCCGGCGGTTTCACGGGTATCGGTGAGGGATTTGTCGGCCAAAATAGCCCGTTTTTGGCCAACAACGGCCTGTGCACAGGGTTTGTCCGCCAGATTGATGCTTTTTTGGCCGACAACGGCTTCCGCATCCATCTCCTCCACCGGACGCTCGCCCGCGCCGGCCGGCCAGCGGTTTCCCCGGCCAGGGTGTCCCAGTACCGATAGCCCGCTGCACGCGCTCTGACCAACCTTCCCACGCCATGGCTCTGACTTCCACGATCCTTGTCGCATTCGCGACGGCTGCCGCACCCGTGCCCCAGCAGGTCGGGATGCCGGCCGACTCCGCCCTCACGCACTCCAACGGCGAGGTTCCGCCGACCGTCACCGCCGTGCGGGCCGACCCGCCGCCCGTCCTCGACGGCGTCCTCGACGACGCGGTCTGGCACACGGCCGTCCCGGTAACCGGCTTCCGGCGCGACCGTCCCGGTGACGGGCTCCCCGCGGCCGAGAAGACCGAGGTGCGCGTGGCCTACACCGACGACGCGCTCTACGTCGGCGCCCGCATGTACGACCGCGACCCGTCCCGGATCTCCCTGCTGCGCGGGCGGCGCGATTCGTTCATGCAGCCGAACGACCTGTTTCTGATCCAGCTCGACTCCTACCACGATCACCGAACCACCTTCGTCTTCGGGGTGACCCCGGCCGGGGGGCGCAACGACCTGGTCGCGCCCAACGACGGGTTTGAGGGGATGGACGCGGGATGGGATCCGGTCTGGGACGCCGCGACCCGGGTGGACTCGCTGGGCTGGGTGGCCGAGATGCGCATTCCCTTCTCGCAGCTGCGCTTCCGGGAGGGCGAACGCCAGGTCTGGGGAGTGAACTTCCGCCGCGACATCCTGCACGCGGGCGAAGCGGTGGACTGGGCGTGGAGACCGTCCACGGAGAGCGGCCTGGCTTCGTCCTTCGGACACCTGCTGGGACTGGAAGGAGTGCGCCGGCCCGAACGCCTGGAAGTGCTGCCGTACGCCGTCACCCGGGCCAGCTTCGACCAGCGCGCGAACCCGGCGAGCCCTTTCGACGACGGCTCGGTCTACGGCGGCGCCGTGGGGCTGGACCTGAAGTACGGGCTCACCGGCGGCCTGACGCTGGACGCCACCGTCAACCCCGATTTCGGCCAGGTGGAGGCGGATCCCGCGGTGGTGAACCTCACCGCCTTCGAGACCTTCTTCGAGGAGCGGCGCCCCTTCTTCGTCGAAGGAGCGGGACTGTTCGGCTTCGGCGGGCTCGAGGGCCTGCGCTTCTTCTATTCGCGGCGCGTCGGACAGCGCCCGGCGCTCTCGGCCCGCGGCCGGGGTCCGTTCGTCGACCAGCCCACGCAGTCGACGATTCTCGGCGCGGCCAAGATCTCGGGACGCACCGACTCGGGGTGGGTGGTCGCCTTCATGAACGCCACCACGCAGCGGGAGAGAGCGCGCGTCACGGAGGGGGCGGGCGCGGTCGTCGCCGAGGTGCCGGTCGATCCGCTTTCGAACATCACCGCGCTGCGCCTCCGCAGGGACCTGCGCGAGGGCGACAGCTACCTGGGGATGATCGCAACCGGGGTGGGGCGCAACCTGAACCACGACGCTTTCGTCGGGCTGAGGGACCGCGCCTTCACCGGGGGTGTGGACTTCCTTCACCGCTTCGCGAACCGCACCTATTCGCTGCAGGGCTGGCTGGGCGGCTCGCACGTCGGCGGGAGCCCGCAGGCGATGCAGCGGGCGCAGTATTCGTCGGTCCGGTACTACCAGCGACCGGACCAGGATTACGTGAGCTTCGACCCGAACCGCACCTCACTGGACGGCTACGCCGGCGAACTGGCCTTCCGCAAGATCGCGGGTGAATGGCTCTACGGCTTCGAGGCGAGCATGATCTCCCCCGGCTTCGAGATGAACGACGCCGGCTTCCAGACCATCGCCGACATCTATTCGCTCACCATGGGCGGAACGCGGCGCTGGGTGGAGCCCGGGCGCTACTTCAGGTCCGCCAGCCTGACCCTGGGCGGATCCGAACGCCGGAACTTCGGCAATCTGGTCTTCCAGCGCGAGATTTCGCTTCGCGGCAACGGCCAGACGATGGGCTTCCAGTCCCTTCGCGGCTCGCTGCGATACGGCATGGAGACCCTGGACCACCGTGCGACCCGAGGTGGGCCCGCAATGACGCGGCCGGCCAACTGGGGCGGCAACCTGTGGTTCAACACCGATGGACGAAGGCGCGTCGCGGGCGGCATGTCGGTCAATTTCTCCGGCGATGCCGAGGGATCCTATTCGATCTCGGCCGGCCCCATGCTCTTCGGCCGCGGCGAGGGTCTCTTCAGCTGGAACGTCCGGCCCGGCCTGAGAAAGAGCCGGAACGCGGCCTTCTACGTTACTCAGGCCGACGATCCGGCCGCGCACGGCACCTTCGGCCGCCGCTACGTATTCGCCGAACTGGAGCAGCACGCCATCGACGTGACGATCCGCATGGACCTCGCCATCACCCCGCGCATGACGCTCCAGGTCTACGGCCAACCCTTCGTGGCCACCGGCGACTACGAGAACTTCATGGCGCTGAGCGCTCCCCGGACCTACGACTTCCTTCGCTACGGCGAGGCCGGCACCACGATCCAGCGCGCCGACGACGTCTACACCGCCGATATCGACGGCGGCGGACCCGCAGACCCGATCCGCTTCCTCAACCCCGACTTCCGCACGCGCTCGTTCCGGAGCAACGTGGTGTTGCGCTGGGAGTACCTGCCGGGGTCAACCCTCTTTCTCGTGTGGAGCCAGGACCGCGCCGACTGGATCCGCGACCCGGCCTTCGACGGCGTGGGCGACCTGCAGCGCCTCTTTTCCGACCCGATGCGCAACGTCCTGCTCGTAAAGGCGAGCTACTGGCTGGATTTCTGACGGTTTGTCCGCCACTTCGGGCCGGTTTTGGCGGACAAACCGCCTTCAGCTGCTGGCCGGGCTCCCCAGCGGTCTCAGATGCTCCACGAAGTACCTCGCCACCGCGTTCTGGAAGTACGTCATGCTCTGCCCCTGCAGCCCGTGACTCTGGTCCGGCAGCACGAGCAGGTCGAAGGGCTTGTCCGCCCGGATCAGGGCTTCCGCCATCCGCATCGTCTGCGCGAAGGGTGTGTTGACGTCGGCGGTCCCGATCGTGATCAGGAGCTTGCCCGCAAGCCGATCCGCGATCGTCAGGTTGGACGCGTAGGCGTACCCTTCCGGGTTCTCGGAGGGCTTGAGCATGTACGGCTCGACAGGCACCCACGCCACCGACTCCAGCTCGACGACCGGTGACCCGGACACCCCCACATGGTAGACATCGGGCGCGAGCAGCATCGCGCGCAGGGTGAAGTAGCCGCCCCACGAATAGCCGTGCACGCCGACGCGGTCCAGGTCCATGTACGGCCGCGCTTCGCCCAGTTGGCGGATCGTGGCCACGTGGTCGGGGATCTCGTTGCGGCCGATCGCCTTGTAGACGACGTCCTGGAAGGCCTTGCCGCGTCCGGGCTGCCCGCGCGCGTCCACGATGAAGGTGACGAAGCCGAGCTGCGTCAGCGCCTGCGCCTGCACGCCCCAGAAGTTGGAGGCGAAGGTGCGCGGCACAGCGGTGGTCTGCGACCCGGGGTACATGATCTCGACGACCGGGTACCGGAGCGCGGGATCGAAGTCGGGCGGATGGTAGATGACGCCGTGGAGATCGGTTTCGCCGTCGTCCGCCTTGACCACGAACTCCTCGGGGGGCCGCCAGTCGAGGTCGTCCAGGGCGCTGACGTCGGCTACGGACAGCGTCTCGACGAGCGTGCCGTCGGCCGACCGCAGCTCGGAGCGGGGCGGCCGGTCCACAGAGGAATGCGTGTCGACGAAGAATGTCTTCGACGGACCGAACTGGATGGCGTGCTGCCCGCTGCCCTCGGTGAGCTGCTCGGGATCGCCGCCGTCGAGGCTGACGCGGTAGAGGTGGATGTCATAGGGCCGCTCGGGATCGCGCAGTGCGCTGAAGTACACCCACCCGGCCGTCGCATCGACTGTCGCGACCGGACCGGTCGGAAACGGTCCCGAGGTGAGGCGGCGCACGAGTTCGCCGCTGTTCCTGTAGAGGTAGAGGTGCGTGAAGCCGTCACGTTCGGAGAGCCACAGGAAGCGGTCGTCGTCGACCGGCGTGTAGAAGGATCCCTGCACCTCGAGCAGGCGCAGACCCTCGATGTACGTATCGTGCCGTTCGGTGAGGATGATCCGGCTCTCGCCGGTCGCCGGGTCGGCTTCCATCAGGTCGAGGCGCGTCATCGGCCGGTTCACCCGCTGGAACAGCAGCCGCGACCCGTCCGGGCTGAAACCGATGACATGAACACCAATCTCCTCGTCGGTCTGCAGGTCCACCGCAACAGGCACGCGCGCGTTCACGTCCACCACGTACAACTCGGGCTGCGGCCAGGGACCGCCGGTGTAGGGGTAGTCCCGCCACTCGACCTCCTCCGCCGGCCCGAGCCAGTGCACCACCGGCATCCTGTGCACGCCATCGCTGCGGGTCCGCTGGGCCGTGAAGCGGTACCCGTCGGCCGACCACTGTGCTCCCGCCACGGACCAGGCGTAGCGGTCCTCCCCGTCGTCGGTGATCCGCACCACACGGCCGTCCTCGCTGGAGCGCAGCCAGAGATCGTCGTCCTGGTGGCGGAGGAACCAGGCCCCGTTGGGCCAGGCCCCGTTGGGCGAGGGCACCTCCATGACCGCCCCGGAGGTCGTGGGCCACCCGTCGTCGACCATCTGCGGGGTCGTGCGCGCGACCTCCGCGGCAGTCCTGGCGGGGATCTCCTCGACGTCGTAGGTGTCGAGATCGATCCGGAAGCGCTTTCCCTCGACCTGGAACTCGGCCGCCGAGCCATCTTCGTCCCAGGTCATGTCCGAGAAGGGCAGCCCGTCGTAGGGGGGCGTGTGTCCCAGGACCCGGGCCAGCGCAGCACGGAGCCGCCCGGTGTCGAAGAACGGTTCCCGCGTCCCCTCAGTCGGATCGACCCGGTAGATCACCGTATTCGCGGGGGCGCCGTCGGCATACCAGAAGGATTCGCCGTCGCTCAGCCACCGGGCAGCGGCGATTCCTCCCTTGACGAGGGCCGGGAAATCCATGAGTTGGCGGAAACGGGCAAAGCGGTCCTCGGGAATCTCCTGGGCGGCGGCAGGGAGACTCGCGCCCGCCACCATGGCCAGGACCGGCAGCGAGAGCCCGGCCCGCAGGAAGACGCAACGGAAACTCGGGCAGGAACGGGACTTGATCATGCTCACTCCATTGTCGGGATTTCGGGGAGGCAAAGGGTACCGGGGGCAATAGTACCCGCGGGCCCCCGCACATACCAACCCGTAGCCGCCGGCCGGCCGGCCTTTCACAAGTCAGCGAAAGGACGTAACTTGGCGGTCGCGGGTGGACCGGATTTGCGGCGTTGGAGCGCCGCGCGGCCGCAGGAGCCCGCTGACGTGGTCAGGGCCAGAGGAGGGAGGCATGCCGGTGAGTCGATGGCACCGAGCGATCGGGCGGGGTAGGGGCCTGGCCACGCTTTGCTTTTAGACGGATCGAAACACGATGAGTCACGAGGCAGGGAGATGCGGCGTACCAAGGTGCATACACACTCCCTGCCACATATTGTACGCAATCAACACAGGAGGTGTCTTATGAGATTGCGCTACGGCATCCTGGCGGGCCTGATCACGATCATGGGCACCGGAGAAGTCCTGGCCCAGACGCGTGCTCTCACGGGCTCCGTCACCGACGCCACCACTGGACAGCCCATTTCCGGCGCGGCGGTCGCCGTCTCGGGAACGACCCTCGGCACCTTTACGGAGGACGACGGCAACTTCGCCGTCGCCGTAGGGGCGGGCGAGGTCGTGCTCGAGGTGAGCATGCTGGGGTACCAGCCCGCGACCATCACCGTGCCGGAGGGCACGAACAACATCAGCGTCACCCTGCGGGTCGACGTCCTCAACCTCGACGAGATCGTGGTGACGGGACAGGCGACCGGGATCTCCCGGCGGAACCTCGCGAACGCGGTTTCCACGGTGAGCGCGAGGGACCTCGAAAGGGTGCCTTCGTCCTCGGTCGAGCAGGCGCTCCGGGGCAAGGTCGCCGGGGCGAACATCCAGTCGAACTCGGGAGCTCCGGGCGGAGGCATGCAGCTCCAGCTCCGTGGTGTATCCACGATCCTCGGCGCCCACACGCCACTCTACGTGGTGGACGGGGTGATCGTCAGCGATCACACGATTCCGTCCGGCGTGCACACGGTGACCGTGTCGTCGTCGAACCCGGTCCGCGGGGGCTCGCAGGACAACTCCGCGAACCGTATCGCCGACCTGAACCCCTACGACATCGAGAGCATCGAGGTGCTGAAGGGCGCCTCGGCAGCGGCGATCTACGGGTCGAAGGCGAACAACGGGGTCGTCATCATCCGCACCAAGCGGGGCCGTGTCGGCGCGCCGCAGTTCAACGTGACCCAGCGCTTCGGCTTCTCGCAGCTCTCCAACAAGCTTGGCCTGCGCGAGTTCACCTCGATGGACGAGGCGGTCGAGTTCTTCGGGCCGCAGGCGCAGGACCACTGGCAGGCCGGCAAGTTCTTCGACCACGAGGAGCTGCTGGCCGGGAACTCACCCCTGTCGTACGAGACGTCGGCGAGCGTCAGCGGCGGCACCGAGGACACCCGCTACTACGCCTCCGGGCTGGTGAAGCACGATGGCGGCATCATCGACAACACCTTCTACAACAAGGAATCGCTCAAGCTGAACATCGACCAGACACTCGGTGACCGGGTCTCGTTCAGCCTGAATACCAACGCGATCCACACGCTGGCGGGCCGCGGCATCACCAACAACGACAACCGGAGCATCAGCTACTACATGACGCTCCCGTCGACGCCCAGCTTCGTGGACCTGCGCGCGGTTTGCGCGGACGGAAGCCGCCAGGCCGACATCGACAAGTGTCCGAGCGGAACGGGCGTCTATCCCAGGAACCCCTTCGCCGGGTCGAACATCCTGGAGACGGCTTCGCTCGTGCATAACGACGAGGAAGTGTGGCGCTTCGTGGGGTCCGGCAACCTGACCTTCGACGCCATCACCTCGTCAACGCACAACCTGCGGCTGAGCGCCACGGGCGGGATCGACTTCTACAACCAGAAGAACGAGCTCTTCTCGCCGCCCGAATCGCAGTTCGAGCCCAGCGACGGGCTTCCCGGCACGTCGGTGCTCGGGTCGGGCTACAGCCAGTACATGAACGCGAACCTGAACGCGGTCTACACCTTCAACTCCGACGGCTTCCAGTCGACGACCTCCTTCGGCACCCAATACGAGATCCGCGACCTCGACGTGAGCAGCACGATCGCGAAGAACCTCATCGGGGGCCTGCAGAACATCGACCGGGGCACGGCGACCGAGGTCAGGCAGAACCGGGAACGGATCCTCGACTTCGGCATCTTCGCCCAGGAAGAGCTGCTGATGATGGACGAGCGGCTGCTCCTGACAGCGGGTGCGCGCGCCGACCGGAGCTCCAACAACTCCGACACCGACGCGTTCCACTTCTACCCGAAGTTCGCGGCCTCCTACCGCTTCCCGATCGGGGGCGACCTCCTGGAGGAAGTGAAGTTCCGGGGCGCCTGGGGCCAGTCGGGCAACCAGCCGGTCTACGGGCAGAAGTTCACCGAGTACGAGGGCCGCAACATCGGCGGACTGCCGGCGCTGCGGGTACAGGGCGCCACGGCGGCGCTTGACCTGCGCCCCGAGCGCCAGACCGAGATCGAGGGCGGCGTCGACGCGACGCTCTTCGAGGACCGCGCCACGCTCGAGCTGACCTACTTCAACAAGACCGTCAAGGACGTGATCCTGGAGCGCTCGCTCGCACCCTCGACCGGATTTGTGGAGTCGATCTTCAACGGCGGCGAGCTCAACATCTGGGGGGTCGAAACCGCGCTGACGGTGGTTCCCTTCTTCACGCGCAACCTGCAGTGGACCTCGCGCACCACCTTCACCATGGACCGCAGCGAGGTGATCTCGCTGCCGGTGCCGCGATTCACGGTGCAGGGCTTCGGGTACTTCTACGGCACCACCGCCGTGGAGGTAGGCAGATCGCTGACGCTGCTGTGGGGCAACGGCCCCGACCCCGAGACCGGCGAGGTCGGCGTGGGACCGCTGGCCGATTCCAACGCCGACTTCCGGATGGGCTTCTCGAACGACATCAGCTTCGGGCGGTTCAACATCTACTCGACGCTGGACTGGCAGAAGGGCGGAACGGCGAACAACCTCACCCAGTTCCTCTTCGACCTGACGCGGAACACCGAGGACTGCAACAACCTGGTCGACGGCGAGAGCGTCTGCGTGAAGCGCAACCGGGAGTTCCCGAACAACACCGGGACCTACTTCCAGGACGCTTCCTTCGTGAAGCTGCGGGAGCTGACGGTCTCCTACGACCTGCCCGAAGACATGGTCGCGAACGTCTGGAGCGCGGCCCGGCACATCCGCCTCAACCTGAGCAGCCGCAACCTGCTGACCTTCACCGACTACGCCGGACTGGACCCCGAAGTCAGCAACTTCGGCAGCGAGGCGGTCGGCCGTGGCCAGGACGTGGCACCCTATCCACCGAGCCGGAGCTTCTGGTTCTCGGTGGACGTGGGCTTCTAACGTGAACGGGAGAAAGAGACCGATGATCAGACAAATTGGCCGTCTGCTGACGGCCGGTCTCGTCGCAACCGTTTTCACGGCGTGCGAATTGACCGTACCCGACTTCAACAATCCGAGCGTGGAGGACCTGCAGAACAACCCGAGCTCGGCCAGCGTCGCGGCCGCTGCTCAGGGCCTGCTCTTCGACACGCGCCTCACCGCGGCCGACATGGTGCACTGGGTCGGCGCCTTCGGCCGCGAAGTCTACCCGATGGCGCCGACGGGGTCTTCCCTGCCCGGCAGCGTCCGCGACCCATGGACCCAGACCCTCTTCGTGGGGACGCAGGTCTGGGGCGAAGCGTACAAGAACATGCGCAACGCCAACCTGCTCCTCGACGCGCTGGCCGGCTCGGAGGCCCCCGAGCCCGACAAGGCGGCGGTGCGCGGCTTCACCAAGACCATCCAGGCGTACGACCTGCTGCACATCGCGGTGACGCGGCGACACCTGGGCGCGCCGATCGCGGTCGGGTCCGACCCGAACGAACCCCCGGCTCCGATCGTGGGCGAGAACGAGGTCTACGGCCACGTGATCAGCCTGCTCGACGAAGCGCGCGGCGATCTGGCGGCTGCAGCCTCCTTCCCCTTCGGCGTCACCGCCGGCCTGGCCAACTTCTCCTCGCCGGGCGACTTCATCCGGCTCAACCGGGCCATCAAGGCACGGGCGGAGGTGCACCGCAACAACTGGGCGGCCGCGCTCCAGGCGGTGTCCGAATCGTTCGCGGGGAGCAACATGCCGCTCGACTACGGGGCGCGGCACAGCTGGTCGGTCAACTCCGGCGACCTCGTCAATCCGGCGAACCGCCCCGACCTGCTGTACGCCAACACGCGCTTCCGCACCGAGGCCCAGGCCCGGGCGGACGGATCGCCGGACCTCCGGTTCCAGACCAAGTTCAAGGAGGTCGGTGCGTATCAGCTGCTGGAGGTGACCTCGGATCTGCAGTACACCCTGTACGAGAGCCCGAGCGCGCCATTCGTCTGGATCAAGAACGAGGAGTTGATCCTGATCCGCGCCGAGGCGAATCTTGCGATGGGGAACCGGGCGGCGGCGATTGAGGACATCAACCTCATCCGCATGAATTCGGGCGGCCTCGAGCCGCTGCCGGATCCCTATCCCGGATCTGACGACGACCTGCTCAACGAACTGCTCTACAACAAGCGGTTCTCGCTGGTCTTCGAGTGGGGGCACACGTGGATCGACATGAACCGCTACGACAAGCTGCTGGACATCCCCGTGCTGGGCCCGCCCAGCGCCGACCAGCGGCTTCACAGCGCGATGCCCTACCCGCTGAGCGAATGTCTCCCCCGCGAGCCGGAGGTTCCGGCGGGCTGCATGACCCAGCAGGGCGTCATTCCGTAGGGAGGAGTCGCCAGCGAATACTGGCCACAGTCCTCGCGCTGGCGGTCGCCGGATGCGCTTCGAGTTCGGAGCGCTCCGGCGAACCGCCCGGCGCGGGCGACGAGGTTGCCTGGGAGGGTGCGTCAGAGTCCGAAAGTCAGCTGCACATCGACAACCGCAACTGGCTCGACATGCGCATCTACGCGCTTCGCGGGGCGGACCGCATTGCCCTGCTGACGATCACGAGCATGAGGCGCGACTCGGTGCCCCTGCCCAGGAGCCTGCTGATGGGCTCGGGGTTCCGTCTGCAGGCCGATCCCGTCGGCGACCGGCCCTACCGCAGCAACACCATCTATCTCCGCCCCGGACAGACCGTCTGGTGGAGGCTCGAAAACGTGCTGGAGCAGTCCAGCCTGTGGATCCATTGACACGAGGAAACCTGACACAAGGAGCAAGCATGACCAGCCAACTCAAGCCGGCGGCGGACCGTCGCCAGGGGCTCGCGCCGACCGTCGGAGCGGCAGTGCGGCGCGGGACCGCCCTCACCCTCGGGGTCTCCGCGATCCTGGCAGCCCCCATGGCCACGCGACTTCATGCGCAGGACGCCGACATCCTCACCATCGACCAGCTGCTCTCGATCGAGTCCGTCGTCTCCGGCTCGCCCGCCTGGTCGCCCGACGGGTCGGGGATCCTCTTCCAGTCCTCCCTCTCCGGCGGACTCATGACGCTGTCCCCGGACGGCGGCTTCCCCACGCGCCTGCCGATCGACATGGGCAGCTCGGGGCATTTCCTGACCTCGCAGATGCCAGGCTGGTCGCCATCCGGCAAGTGGATCTCGTACGTGTCGGACAAGGGCGGCTCGCCGGAAATCTGGATCTGGTCCCCGGAGGACGGCTCCGAAGCGCAGTTGACGAACCTGGGCGCGCGGATCAACTCCATGACGTGGTCGCCCGACGAGCGCTCGATCGTCTTCGCCGGCGACCGCTACGGCAACTACGACATCTGGACGGTCGAGGTCGCCACCAAACGCGTCCGGCGCATCAGCAGCGACAAGCTCTACGAGGTCTTCCCCACCTGGACCCCCGACTCGCGGCGCATCCTCTATGTGCGTCTCGACGACACCTGGGAAGACCACGACGTAATCGAGGTCGACCCGGACGGGGGCAATCCGCGCACAGTCCTCCAGGACACCGATTTCTTCGACTACGGCGCCGGCACCACCTTCGCCTACCCGCAAGTATCGCCCGACGGCAGCCAGGTCCTCTTCCGCTCGCACCGCAGCGGCTGGATCAACTACTGGCTCGCTCCGATCGGGGGCGGCGAGCCCCGTCCCATGGCAGCCGCCGAGGCCGACCAGAGCAGCGCGGTCTGGTCGCCCGACGGCACTTCGATCGCCTACACCGAGAACCACAACGGTCATCACGACCTGCGCGTGGTCTCGGCGGGGGGCGGCAAGCCCCGGGTGCTGGTCTCGCCCGCAGGCGGCGTGGCCTCGAGCCCCTCGTGGTCGCCGGACGGCACCGCGATCGCCTATTTCATGGCCGACCTCGTCACCCCGCAGGATCTGTATGTGGTGTCTCTGGAGGACGGCCATAGCCGCCAGCTCACCCATTCCATGCCGGCCGGGAACTTCGGTTCGCGATTGATCCTGCCGGAGAAGGTCCACTACCCAAGCACGGACGGGTACTCGATCCCCGCCTACCTCTACCGCCCGGTGGGAGTCCCGGCGGGCCGGCGCGCGCCCGGGATCATGTGGATCCACGGGGGACCCACCTCGCAGTTCAACGACACCTTCCAGCAGCACGTGCAGTTCTTCGCCCAGTGGGGATACGCGGTGCTGCTGCCGAACATCCGCGGCAGCTCCGGGTACGGGAAGGACTTCGCCGACGCCAACAACGACTGCTGGGGCCACTGCGACCTGGAGGACGTGGTCGCGGGGGTGGATTATCTCAAGACGCTGCCCGAGGTCGACCCCGACCGGATCGGGCTGACCGGCACCAGCTACGGCGGCGTGATGAGCATGTACGCGGCGTCGTTTGCGCCGGACGTCTTCCGCGCGATCATTCCCGGCTCCGGTTACGGCGACTGGATCCACTTCTACACCGGCGAGAACGAGCTGCGGCACATCAAGCTCCTCGAGCACGAACTCGGGCCCTTCGAGACAAGCCAGGACGTGTGGCGCAACAGCTCCGCGATCTACGAGATCGACAAGGTGTCGACGCCGATCTTCATGGTGCACGGCGAGGGGCGGTATCCCGGCTCCGACCAGTCCGAGATCTTCGCCCAGGCGCTGGAGAACTTCTACAAGCCGTACGAATACACGACCTACCCGAACGAGAACTACTACGTGTACGGCAAGGCCAACCGGCGCCAGATGCTGCTCGACATGCTCGACTTCTTCGGCCGGTACCTGAGGGACGAGATGGTCGATACGGGCGAAAGGATGAAATGATGAGACGTGTTGCAATCGCGGTCGCGGCGCTCGCCGCGGGATGGGCCTGTCAGCCGGGCGCACCGTCCACCTCGGAGTCGGGCGGAGGCGAAGGGCCGGCCGGCGCCGCGGCGTCCCCCGCCGCGGCCATGGACGCCGGCGGCCCCATAGCGGCCGCCGAACTCGTCGATCTCACGGCGGCGGTGGGCGGCAGCCATTCGCCCAAGTGGTCGCCGGACGGTTCACGAATCACCTTCGTATCGGGCGGAGGGCTGGGCGCGGTCGGCACGGCAGACGGCGCTTTCGAGATCCTCACCGAGGACCTGTCGCTGAGCGGGGTGGGGTCGCTGGGGGCGCCGCAGCCCATCTGGTCGCCCGATGGCCGCTGGATCGCGTACACGTCCGACAAGGGCGGCGCGCCCGACATCTGGCTGTGGTCGGCCATTGATCAGGACGGCATGCAGGGCAGCATCGACATGCAGCTGACGGAGCTGTCGGCGCGGGCCAACGGGCTCGCGTGGTCGCCCGACGGGCGGTCGATCGCATTTTCGGGCGACCGTTTCGGCAACATGGACATCTGGACGGTGTCGGTGCCGGACGGCAAGGTAAGCCGCATTACGGACGACCCGCTGTACGAGGGCTACCCGAGCTGGACGCCCGACGGCAGCCGGCTCCTGTACGTGCGCATGGATGACCGCTGGGTGGACCACGACGTCATCGAGGTCGACCCCGACGGGAGCAATCCGCGCACGGTCGTCCGCGACACGGGCTTCTTCGATTATCGCGCGGGGCGCGCCTTCGCCTCGGCCCAGGTGTCGCCGGACGGCGCGACCGTGCTGTTCCGCTCGCAGCGGAGCGGCTGGCTCAACTACTGGGTGGCGCCGCGGGACGGGAGCGGCGAGCCCCGCCCGATCGCCGCATCCGACTACGACCAGAGCGATGCCCGCTGGTCGCCCGACGGCAGCTGGATCAGCTACACCGAGAATCGCGACGGCGTGCACTCGCTGCGCGTGGTGTCGGCCGACGGCTCGAAGAGCAGGACCCTGGTCGATCCGGATGTCGGCGCCGCCCTGCGTCCCGAGTGGTCGCCCGGCGGCGACCGGATCAGCTACACGATGGAGACGCCGACGCGCCCCGCCGAGCTGTTCGTCATGGACCTGGAGTCGGCCCGGAGCCACCTCCTTCACAGCACCGTTGCGGCGGGTTCGGCCGAGAAGCTGCACATGCCCGAGAAGGTCGCGTATCCCTCCACCGACGGCCTCACCATCGAGGCGTACTTGCACCGGCCCCCGGACGCGGAGCCGGGTGAGCGGTTCCCGGGGGTGATGTGGATCCACGGGGGACCCACGTCACAGTTCGACGACCAGTTCCGCCGGCACCAGCAGGTGCACTTCTTCGCGCAGCGCGGGTACGTCGTCCTCATGCCCAACATCCGCGGCAGCTCGGGGTACGGCCTGGAATTCGAGGACCTCAACAACGGCTGCTGGGGCCACTGCGACCTCGAGGACGTGCTCGCGGGGGTCGATTTCCTGAAGACCCTGCCCGACGTCGACCCCGACCGGATCGCGGTAACCGGGACCAGCTACGGCGGCATCATGACGATGGACGCGGTGGCGTTCGCGCCCGGCGTTTTCCAGGCCGCGATCGCGCTGTCCGGCTACGGCGACATGACCGACTTCCACACCAAGGTGCACGAACTCCAGCACATCAAGCTGGTCGAGTACGAGCTCGGGCCGTACCCGGAAAACCGCGACGTGTACCTGAACAGCTCGGCGATCCTGAAGGCGCACGAGGTGACGACGCCCACATTCGTCATTCAGGGCGAGGGAGTCGCGGCGGACTGGCGGCTGCGCGAGGGTCAGCCTCAGGCCGCGCTCGACTTCGCGCGCAAGCTCGACCAGCACTACAAGATCGTGCGCTACAAGGCCTACCCGGGCGAGGGCTACTACGTCTATGGCCGCGACAACACGATCGAGAAGCTGCACGACATGCTGGACTTCTTCGAGGAGTTCCTGGTGACGGAGATCGGGGGGGTGTAGGGGGCGGGAGTGACGGGGTACGGGATCCGTTGGGCCCAGTGCACAACCTATTGTAAACTTTAGTTTACATAATGACAAGTACGATTGTCATTTCTGTGTCGTTGCGTGTGTCCCGCGAGGGTGCTGTGCTGACGTAGGCGCCAAACTGGGCTACAGAGAGGCGAGGCGCTCGAGAGTGTCCGGGTACTTTCGGGCCATCAGGATCAGGGCCGTGGCAGAGGGAGGAGGCTTGGACCTGCCCTGTTCCCAGCCCTCCACCGTCCGCACCGGTGTGCGGAGCATGGATGCGAAGACAGCCCTCGACAGGTTGAGTTCCTCGCGGATGCCTCTGATGCGTTCGGGTGACAGGCCAGGCAGCGGTTTCGGTACGCGGGTCGTTCGAAGCGTACGCTTCCCCGCCCGGTGTTGCTGGACTTCGCGAAGTCCCGCAAGCACTTCGGCAGCAATGTTACGTTCACTCATTCTCGATCTCCTCGACAACCCTGCGCCATGTAGCGAGTTCGCCTGCCGTCAGGTCGTCCTTTGCTCCTTTGCCGTAGATAGTGAGCAAGTAGATGTGGCTCTCACGTGCGAGCCAATAGTAGATCACCCGGCTTCCGCCCCTCTTGCCGCCGCGCCTGGACCTCCAGCGAATCTTCCGGATGCCCCCGGATCCACGAATGACCTGGCCAACATTGGGATGCACGCTGAGAAAGGTCTGCAACGCCGCGTAGCCGTCGTCGTCCAAGTGCCTCCGCAGATTCCTGGCGAAAGCCGATGTCTCTACGAACAGCACGCTCTAACTATACGTAATCTACGTTGTCTTTGAAAGATCCCCACGGTTCCTTGCCTCCTTGGCCGTGTGTGCAGGGCCACAAGGTAGGTCACGTCTTCAGCACTCGATCATCGTCGTTTCCCGCCGGTATCCAGATCGGCGACGCGTCCCAACGCAGATGCATCACGCGTTTGAATGCTTGGGGGATCCTCCACGCGCCGCCATAGGCAAGCGCGATGCCGACTACCGGGGAGCACGTCCCGGAGGCGGGGTGATCGGGAACCGGGTGATCGCGTCGACGATCCCGCGCGCGGCGCGCTCCGGCTGATTCATGATCACCGCGCGGTCGCCGGCGTTGGTGAGGAAGCCGGTTTCGATGATCGCCGCGATGGTCATCGGATGCAGGGCGTGCTCGTAGCGGCGGTAGTTGAAGGCGTAGTAGTTGCGCATGCGCCGGGTCGTGTCGCTGAGCCGCCTGATGCCGGTCGCGGGGCCGTAGGTCTGGTAGAGCAGGTCGACGAAGTCCTGGGCCCGCCCGGTGGCGTCGCGCCTCGGCGCCGACACGCGGTAGCCCCTGGCGACCGGGTCGTTGCTCCCGTCCGCGTGGATGGCGATGAAGAGGTGGGCGCGGTAGCCGGGGGGCACGACCGCCGGCAGAATGTCCACCGTGTAGCCCAGCTCTTCCAGCATTGACCCCGCGTGGCGGGCGATCTCGATGTTGAACTCCCATTCGTGGGTTCCGTTCCAGCGGGCACCGTTACCGCGCAGTCCGGACAGCTCGCGCGGCGCTTCGCTGGCGCGCCAGTGGCCTACCTGCAGACCGATGCGCACCGGCCCGTCGGGGGGCTCCCACTCCTCGGGTGTGGGGATGGGGCCGGGGTAGCGGTTGCGCGACCACCAGCGGCGGCGCTGGGGCGGGGGCTCCTGGATTTCCTGGACGGACGGGGCTGCTTGTGCGAGTGCGGTGGACTGGGCGGACGCAGTGGGCTGCGCGACTGTAGCTGACTGCGCGACTGGAGCAGACCGGGCGCGGGAAGCCGACTGCTCGGCTGTCACCTTCCGCGCCGCCGGGACCTCCACGGGCAGGCCCTCCTGCGTCGAGGGGAGTATTGCCAAGGTCATTACCGCCGCCAACCCCAGCGTACCGATTCCTGCCAGTCCCATCGTCTTCACGCGGAACCTCCTTCGGCTCAGCGGTGCGGCGGATGTCCTTCTTTTTCAGGCTTGGTCGCCATTTGCTCCTCGCGTTCCATTTTCAGCCTGCCGAGAAAGGCGCGCAACCGGTCCCAGAGGCCCTGCGCCTCGGGACAGCTGATGCAACTGCCCGAGGTGACCACGATTTCGTCGAGTTCTATAAAGCTCCCGCCTGCCGAAACCGGGTGCGCCATGATCGTCGTGACGTGCAGGTTCAGCCCGTGGTTAACGCGAAGGCCGAAGACGCCCTCGGTCGCGAGGCCGTCTCGCGGTCCGCTCCAGACCTCCTCGCCGTTGACAGAGAAGCGCAGTTCATCGCCCGACACCTGCAGCCCGAGGACGTTCTTCGCAGTGCCCGTGTCCTCCGGCCTGGCCGCGAAGGACACGATGGCCGGGTGGGCCGTCCAGTCCTGAACGACCGACATCTCGGAACCCGCGCGCGTCTTGACCAGGAACTCGCCGCCCTCGCGCAGCAGGAAGTAGGTGTAGCGCTGGTCCGGCCCCTGGAGGTCGCTGCCGCCGATGAAGAAGCCGAACGCCTCCCGCCGGCCCTGTGGATCGAAGAGGAATGTCTCGGACTCGATCGTGAAGTCGCCGGTGGCGGTCGAATCGGGGTGGTACGCGATGGTCGCCGGGCCGGTGGTCACGTGGATGCCCGGCGGCATGGCGACCAGGTAGAGGTCGTCCAGGTTGGCTCCGTCGTGATCGAAGCGGACTTCCCAGCCCTCGGGGAAGGGCAGTTCTTCCATTTCGTCCTGCGCGGCGGCGTGCCCGGTGGTGGTGATCGACAGGCCGAACGTCAGGGTGATCGCTGCGGCGATCCTGAGTATCGATATCGGCATTTCCGTCCTTGGGGTTGGGGGTAGCACTGGAGTTGCCCCGCTATGACGGACACTTTTCCATTGGTGCCAACCAAGGAGGTGTATCATGGCGGGAAGCGGGAAGGGGCGGTATCCGCCCGAGTACAGGGATCGGATGGTCGAGCTGGTGAGGGCCGGGCGTAGTCCGGG
>JAJDTB010000022.1 GCA_022827345.1 Gemmatimonadota bacterium
CCTCAGCTCGTCCCCGTACCCCCTTTTTTCGAGAAGCTCCGCCTGCAACTCGACCCGCATCGTCATCTCTCCCAGCTTCGCCCGGGTGCGCATCAACTCCCCTCCCGGCCGGTTCTTCTTCTTCAGGCCCTGCTGGCCGCCGTCCAGGAACTCCCGCCGCCACCGCTCCAGCTCCGGCGGCGCTACCCGAATCTCCCGGCTCACCTCGCCGATGTCCTCCCCTCGCAGCAGCCGCAACACCACCTCGGCCTTCCGCTGCGCGCTCCCCCGTTTGGGGAGGCCGGCCGGCCTCCCCAAGCCGCCCGCTCTGTCCTGCTCTTCCGTACTCCGAGACATCGTGTGCCTCCTCTCCCTTGGACCCCGGATGGGTTGCTAAACTACTGTCCAAGAAAATCGGGGGCACTATACGGGAAACGTGGAGCGCCATTGGCAGCTAGTGACACGCTCAACTCGAAGAGCGTGCAAAGGGTTGTAGTTGCCCACCGGGTGGTGGTCACTTTTTCAAGTA
Source organism: Gemmatimonadota bacterium (assembly GCA_022827345.1). Classification (GTDB taxonomy): domain Bacteria; phylum Gemmatimonadota; class Gemmatimonadetes; order Longimicrobiales; family Gaopeijiaceae; genus Bin94. The sequence continues at coordinate 509 of JAJDTB010000022.1, forward strand.
TGCCCGAACTCTTGGCGCCTGGACTCCGAGTCACGTCGACCGCGCCCCGGAAGGTCATGAGAACCTGCAGGACGTGCTGGGTGCAGCCCACGCCGCTCGCCCCGGACCGCTTCGTGGGCGGCCTACCGACAGCCGCGAACTCCCGGCAGGGGTCTGAATCAGCCGCGCACTCCCCCGTCACAAGCGGTCATGACCTTGCAGGCCAGATGAGCAAGATGGGTCAGAGTATTGCGAGTAGTTCCCCCCTCGAGGGTCGCGGCAGTCATTCCCCGGGCGGCGTGAAACGAAGCCATAATGCGTGTGACGATATGAGTGGTGTAGCGGATGCTCCGCTTGGGAGATTCCACGGCAGAATCGCTCTGGGCGGAGTCCAGGTGAATTGCTGTGTGCAGCGCGCGGGAGACCGGATTCTCAGCCTTCGGGCCGTACTGAAGTGCCTGGGGTTGGAGGAGGCCGGTGGGGGAGACAGCTTCCCAGACGCCGCCACCACCTTGAAATCGATTATCGAGAGGCACTCCGTCTTGCAGCGGTGCAGCTCCTTTCCTCTTCGACAGGATGACCTGACGGCGGACGGTGGCATCACGCCCAGAGGTGTTCTGGACATCTGTCGCGCGTTTGTATTGGCGATGGCCGAGGGCGAACTAACCACGCGCCAGCAGTGCGAGACGGCCGTCCAGTGCGCCGCGATCCTGAGCGCGTGTGCAGAGGTCGGCTTGACAGCCCTCATCGATGAATCGACCGGCTATCTCAGCTACCGGACACACAACCGTAGGATTGTGACCAACGGTCACTGAGAGATGGTCCGCGTCACGAGGCACGAGACGAGACGCCCCGTTCCTTCGCCTCCTGTCGGAAGAAGAACAGGCTGGCCGCAATTGCCGTCATTACCGTGCAACCCAGTACGGCGGCAATGGGCGCCACGAACGCTTCACCCATCCGGGCCAGGAGAAACGCCCCGGTCCCAACCGATACCAGGATTCCAGAGAAGGCGTGTTCCCAGACGGTCGACCGACGCTCAAGACGGTTTTCCCGGCGGGCGATTCGGGCCATGACGCGTTGATTCAGGTCGTGCCGCACTTCGCCTTGGGGGTAAAGCACGTGGTGCGCACCATGTACGATTTGCCAGTCGAACCAGCAGGAAGGACATTCTTCCAGATGCTTCAGTATTTCCGGATCCCGGTCCGGCTGCCCCATTTCTGCGATCACTTCGGTGCTAGGACAAGCCATTCTTGAACTCCTTCAATTCTCTTCGAATCCTCTTGGTGGCGTGTCTCAAGTTGGACCGCACAGTCGCGGGCCTGACCTTGAGGACGCTCCCTGCTTCTCCCGCAGTGTATCCCTCCAGGCGGACCAGAACAAAGGCGTTCGCCTGTCGTTCCGGCAGGGCCGCCAAACTCTGCCGCAGTCGATTCCTGAACTCGGTCCGGCTTACCAGTTGCGCTGGGTCCGCCATGCGCTGAGCAGAGTTCGCTGACGCGATTCCTTCTGGAACATAGCGATCCTGCCTCGACTCGCTCGCTCTTCGCTGTCGACGCCAGTTCAAACATGTGTGATGCGCGATCCTGTTGATCCATCCTCCCAGTGAGCCGCGTCCGGAGTATTGTGTTCGCCGTTCCCATACGCGCAGGCAAATCTCCTGGTACACGTCATCGTGGTCATGCCGGTACTGCCGCAGCTGGGAGGAAACGATGCTCTGAATCAGGGGAGAGAATTCGTCCAACACGCCCCGGAAGCATGATTGATCACCTTCATGAAACTGGTCGATATCGAATGCTAACATCCTGCCCCCGACTCCAATATCCCTTTCGTCTGTCACGGACTACCGGTATCTGCTGCGCACCAACACAAGCAGCGCCAGAAGCGCGATCAGGGGCAGAGTTAGCGGTGCCCAGGCACTGAGAACGCCGGACTGAAGGGTCCCGTCCCGCAAGAACGGTTGAATGGGCGAAGCCGCTGCCAAACATAGGAAGTAGGCCGACCCTCCGATGACGCCGATCGCAAGCCGGGCATTGCGCCTCGCCCCTCGGGGTAGATTGGCGGTAAGCTGAGCCGCCAGCACACCCAGGAGCACGTTGAGCACACCGAAGACAGCCTGTGCCACCGGCACGTACAAACGCCATCGCAGCACGTTGGGCGGACTTCGGTCACGGGCGTCAACGCCCAGGCTGTACTCGTCCGGGGGATTCGCTTCCACATCACGAAGAATGTCGAGCAGTACGTCGGGCGTCGACGGTCCGAAGCGGCCAGCCTCGGCTGTTGCAGCCGGCAGGTCGTCCAAGTGGTGTCTCAGTATCGGAGATACCCAAGCAGACAGACCGTACGATGCGACGGCGAAAAGAAGCGCCAGCGGGATCGTTATCCGAACCACCCGACGAAGATTCCTGACTGCTGAAGCGAGTGCCACTGCCCCCGCGAAAAGCAGGAATGGGAGTATGAGGGCCAAGTCAGTCGTCGTTGTCGATATCCACCAGCCTGCGCTTGGATACCGCCCATGTGGAGGCCAGGCGAGCACCAGGAGTACCCTGAGGCCGATGCAAAGGACAATCCAGGGAGCCATGGCCCGCGCGAATCGTAGCGACCATGCGAGTCCACCTTGGCTCCCGCCCCCCACCGTCCCCTTCACGGACTGGTGTTCCGGGTCGGCTGGACTATTGCCAGCAGCACATTCAGCAGGATATGGCCGATCACAGTGACTCGCAATTTCTTGGCTCCTTGCGCGATTGGACGGTTTGACTCCGCAGTGGAACTTCCGGCTGAGAAGGCCGGTCTTGTACTGTATGACCCCGCGCACCGTAAGAACGTGCAAAACGACCGGCGCTTCCTATCCCCCTGATTCCGTCTTCCGATGTCCCAAGCTACAGAGGTGCTGGAACTGGAGGACCTGGGTCGCCCTGGCGAGTACTGGCGCTACAGAGTCGCTTTCAAAGGGGAGCTGCTACCGGCAGCTGGGGGAACGCGTAGCTAGCCGCTTTGCGTCAATTGAGCCTTCCCGTCCCCGAGACAGACTTGCACTTGGCACTGGTCTGCACCACTAGTGATCGAGGCCCGACCGCAGAGCATGTGGGAGAGACACGGAAGCTATTCGCTGGAACCCAAGGGAGTCCGTAACGACGCCGAGAATCCGTGACTCCAATACACGGAAGAGGGTAAATCTGGTGGCAGCGTCACTTTGGTGGACTCATCCGGCGGGTCATCGAGTGAAATTGTTCGCCACACGGGGCCATAGCCGAGCGGATGAACTCCGCCATCGAACTCCTGGACCCATGCATGGCTCGGTCCACACTTGAGATCGACACCGAGCGGCTCTTCGGCCGAGAACATGGCCCGAGCCTCCCGTTCGACGCGCTCTGCCTGCGTGACGACCTCTTCCTCGCTGAGATCTGGATCGTTTGTCTCATGTCGGTATTGGGCAACCAGGTAGCCAACACGGTCTGAAAGGGCCAGCGGTCGATGTTCCCATGTCAGGGATACGGAGTCACGCATCTCCCATTCGGAACGAACCAGGTAGAGGTTCGTGGAGATCGGATCAAGTATGGCGATGCGTCCATCTGGACACGTGTCCCAAAGCGGCACTGGTCCCAACACTTCCGCACCTGGCACTCTCAGTGACGCGCCCGGCAAGCTGGCGAAATCGACCCAGGAGAGGATGCTGTCGCCAGGCACGCGCATTCTGTAGAGCCGTCCTCCCCACAGGTCTTCTCCCCGCAGTACTCGATCACCATACCGTACCCCGAAGGCGTATCCGATGACTGAGCCCATTCGAAAGGGGTCTCCAAACGTGACCGCAGCAATATCGGGCCGAACCAAGCCCCCATTCAGTGGGGCAGCTCGCGTCGTCAGGCTAGCGTCCGAACCAGAGTACGTCACGTATCGCTCTGCTCCAGGATCCCATACGGTCACTGCACCTGGCTCAGGCCCGTGCAGTAGCGCCTTGGGCGACAGCATTTCCAATGGACCGGGGCCGATCATTCCAATCGCTGCGAATCGGGCACCGTCGCGGAAGCCGTGCAGCAGAGGCTTGGACGAGGTCAACGCCCAGGTAGTGCCCTCGATCTCCAATACGTCTCTGATGCCCCACAACTGTTCGTCCGCCGGTGGAGAGATCCAAGTCACGGAATCCAGCGTGACGCCAATCGTTGGCAGCTGACCGGTCTCCGTGTCATCCCCACACGCAGACGCACCTGCGCTTAACGCCACTGCACGCCAAATCCAACGAATCGGCACGAATCGCGGCTTTGTATGCATAGATCCTCGCTTGGTCTTCGCTGCGACTCACTTGTGGAGATCGACCGCGGACTCCCTGCGCACCGCTGCCGCAATCCGAACCAAGCCGAAACGTCTTCGCCGGAATCCGGCAGAGCCTTTTCGGTAGTCGCGCCGAAGGTGATCCATGACCTTTGGACACAACCATCCACCTTGACACGGCGCGACGTGTTCGCGTGCAACTACCACAAGCTTCAGTGGCTCGGGACGATCGTGCGATTGAGTAAGATCGAATTCAAATGCCTAATGCTGGCACAGACGGAGTGGGATGGGCCTGCGGGCGGCTGACGCCGTCCTCGGCCGTCTCCGGCGTTCGCGCCTGGCGGCGCGATCGCCTCCGGCTCGACACCGTTCGAATCGCGCCGGAATCGCGTTCGCTGATCCTGGAAGGACGGAGTGGGATGGGCCTGCGGGCGGCTGACGCCGTCCTCGGCCGTCTCCGGCGTTCGCGCCTGGCGGCGCGATCGCCTCCGGCTCGACA
>JAJDTB010000047.1 GCA_022827345.1 Gemmatimonadota bacterium
ACCGGGGTACTCCCGGACCTCAAGACGCCGGGGCCGTCCGGAGTCTTTCCGACCCTGGACGGCCCCGGCGACTCGGAGGGTCCCGTGAGGCGCGGGTGCGGCTATTCGATCATCGGTGCGATGATCCGCGCGAACTTGTTCCGCGCGCGGTTCAACCGGCTCTTCACCGTGCCCAGGTTGCAGCCCGTGATCTCGGCGATCTCCTCGTACGTCTTGCCGTGCAGTTCACGCAACACGAAGACCACCCGGTGATGCTCGGGCAGCATGGCCACCGCCTCGTTGACCTTTTGCCGCAGGAACCGCTTGCGGTACAGGTCGTCCGGACGCGTCGAAGGGTCTTCCCACTCCAGGGGACGGAAGTCTGCCTCCCAGTTCTTCACCAGCGCCTGGAAGAGCACCAGCGGGTTTCGGGAGCGGTTGCGCAGCTCATTCTTGGCCAGGTTCCCGGCGATCGTGTAGATCCAGGTGGAGAACTTGCGGGATTGGTCGAATCTGTGGAGGTGCCGGTAGACGCGAACGAAGGTCTCCTGTATCAGGTCCTCGGCCCGCTCCCGGTCTCCGACGGTTCGGTAGACAAAGTTCTGCAACCGCTTGTCGTAGCGGTGCACCAATTCGGCAAATGCCTTCTCTTCGCCGGCAAGAAACCGTCGTACGACCTGGCTGTCGTCGAGTTCGGCGAGTCTCTTGTTGTGTTCCTGGCTGGTGGTTCTCTGTGCAGTGAGAATCGGGTTGGTCTGTCCCATGATTCCACCATCCTTTCTGGCGACGGGCCGGACCGGGGATGCCCGGGGTCGCAATCGAGTCGACGGTTCAAGTCGGAATCGCTTCGCGCATGAATCGTGCCAGCGCTCAGGCGTGCCGTTTCGGGGCAACACGGGCGTTCGATGTCCTTGTCAGGTGACACCGGTTTCCACTGCGCAAGACAGTCGCCGATCGGCAGCCGTCGATGTCAGCCGCGCAGCTCCGGGAGAAAACGCGCGGCGTAGAGCACCGACACGATCGACTTCGCGTCGGTCATCTCGCCGCGGCGGATCAGATCGAGCACCGCGGAAAGCGCAACCGGAACGACTTCGAGGAACTCGTCCCGGTCCGTGCGACTCACGCCTCGCGCCAGGTCGAAAGCGGCAAAGAGATGGATCTGCTCGTTCGTGAAGCCGGGTGTCGTGTGGATCGTGGTCAACCTCACGAGTCGCCCGGCCCGCACCCCCGCTTCCTCCTCCAGCTCCCGCCGGGCGCAGTCCTCCCAGCTCTCCCCCGGCTCGACGATCCCCGCCGGAACCTCGTAGATCACGCCGCCGGCGGCGTAGCGGTACTGGCGCAGAAGCAGCACCTCGGGATCGCCCTCCGAGCCGGTGTCCAGCACGGGCAGAACGGCTGCGGCGCCCCGGTGGCGCACCAGCTCCAGCGCCCCCTCCGATCCGTCCGGAAAGCGCACCCGATCGATACTGAGGTGCACCACCCGGCCGTCGTGGATCACGGTGGTATCGAGCAGGGCGTCACGGTCCTCGCCCATGTCAGCCCGGCCCACCCTCGTCGCTGTGCACGGTAACCGGCCCGATTCCGAGGGCTTCCAGGGCGGGGGCCACCTCGCCGGCCTCGCCAACCACCACCGCACAGAGTTCGTCCGGCCGGATGTGCCGTTGTGCGGCTTCGGCCGCTTTGTCGCGGGTCACGGCGCGCACACGATCCCTGTAGCCGTGGTAGTAGTCGGCCGGAAGGTCGAAGACCACCGTCGCCGCCACGCGCGACGCGATCTGGCCGGTGGTCTCCATGCGCAGCGGGAAGACGCCGGCCAGGTAACTGGTCGCGGCCGCGATCTCCTCTTCGGCGGGGCCCTGCTCGACCAGGGTCACGATCTCGCTGAAGATCTCCCGCACGGCCGCCCCCGTGACCGCTGATTCGACCGATGTCGACACGGCGAAGGGACCGGCCCCCCGGCGCGTCGCAAAGGAAGAGCGCACGCCGTAGGTGAAGCCGTGGCGCTCGCGAAGGTTGAGGTTGAGCCGTGAACCGAAGGAGCCGCCGAGCACGAGATTGAGCGTGGTAAGGGGGAAGAAATCGTCGATGAAGCGCGACACCCCGACGTGCCCGACGCGGATTTCCGACTGCACCGACCCGCCGCGGTGGACGACGTGGACGCTCCGGCCCCTTTCGCCGTCCCCATCGACGGCTTCCGGTGGAGTTTCCACCTCGCGATCCCAGTCGCCGAACGCCTGATCCGCAAGCTCGAGGGCCTCCCTGCTCTCCACGTCGCCCGCCACCACCAGCGCGGCCTGGCCGGGGCCGTAGCGCGACATCGCGAAGTCGCGAGCGCACGCGGGACCCAGGGCGCCCAGCGACGCCTCGGTGCCTCCCAGCGGCCGGCCGTAGGTGCCCTCCTCGCCGAAGACGAAGCGGACGAAGGAGTCCGCGGCCAGGGATCCCGGGTCCATCCGCCGATGCGTCGCCGTCGCGAGCCGTTGTGCCCTGTAACGCCGGAATTCCGATGGGGCGAAGGCCGGAGAGCGCACCATCCCGGCCAGCAGCGGCATGGCCCGGCCCAGGTGCTCCACCAGACATGAGACGGACACCGTCGTGTAGTCCCAGCCGGTCGTGGCGCCGAAGCTCGCGCCGATGTCCTCGAGTCGGGCCGCGAGTTCCCGGCTGGACAGACGCGCCGTGCCCCCTTCCAGCGCATCGCCGGTGAGCACGGCCAACCCGCCCTGGCCGCGCGGCACGCCCGTTTCGCCGGCCCGCAGCACCACCATCGCCGTGACGAGCCGGCCCGGCAGGTTGTGGACGATCCGCAGCTTCATGCCGTTGTCGAGACTGTCGTCGAGAACGGGAGGGAATTCGTAGGGTCGAATGGGGCCGGCTTGCGGGGGCGAGTTGCGTCCCGTCACGACGCGGCCGCCGGCATGTAGCGAACCACTGCCCGGTTTTCGGGATGGAGGTAGCGCCCCGCCCACGCCCTGACTTCCTCCGGAGTGACGCGCCGCATGCGCCGCAGATCCTCGTTCAGGCGGTTCGCCGAGCCGAAGTGGGTAGCGTACATCGACAGCAGGTCGGCGCGGGTCTCCACCTGCTGCAAGGCTCTCAGCATGCGGGTCTCCTCGCCGATCACCGCCCGTGACACCTCGTCCTCCGTGATGTCGGCGGCCTGGTCGAGTTCCCGCGCGACGGCAGCCTCGAGTTCGTCCACATCGCTGTCGGGATAGCCGGTGGCGACGGTCAGGAAGATGGTCGCGCCCGAGGTGAGGGGCAGGACATGACAGGACGCCGACTTCGCCGCGCGCCGGCGCACGACCCGATCGTACAGCCGCGAGGACCGCCCCGTGCCAAGGCAGGAGGCGGCGGCCTCGGCCGGATAATACAGGTCGGTCGTGAACGGAGGCACCCGGGCCGCAACGTACACCCTCGGCAGCGGCACTGGACCGGGCGCATCGGAGCGCAGGGTTTCGCCGGTTTCGAAGGCAACGCGATCGTCGCCGGGCAGCGGAGGCGGAACGTCGCCCCTTGCGATCTCGCCGAAGTAGCGATCGACCCGCCCGAGCGCGTGGACAGGGTCGAAGTCGCCGCAGATCGACAGCACCGCGTTGTTGGGGACGTAATAGGTGGCGAAGAAGTCACTGACGTCGCCGAGGGTGGCCGCCGCGATGTCCTCGAGGCTGCCGATCACGGTGTGATGATAGGGGTGCGTCTCGGGGAACAGGAGGGATTGGAGGCGCTCGTCCCAGTCGCCGTAGGGCTGATTGTCGTAGCGCTCACGGCGCTCGTTCATCACGACCTGGCGCTGGTTCTCCAGCTTCTCGGACGTCATCGCCGGAAGCATCCACCCCATGCGGTCGGACTCCAGCCAGAGCGCCAGGTCCAGGTGATGAGGGGGGACCGTCTCGAAGTAGTTGGTTCGGTCGAACCATGTCGTCGCGTTCGCGGACCCGCCCACGCTTTCGATGTGCTTGAAGTGTCCGTTCTTGGGGACGTGCGCCGAACCCTGGAACATCATGTGCTCGAAGAGATGGGCGAATCCGGTCCTGCCGGCCTCCTCGTTCCGCGACCCTACTCCGTACCAGAGGTTGACCGCCGTCACCGGGGCCCTGTTGTCCGCGGCCATCACCACTCTCAAGCCGTTATCGAGAGTGTACTCCTCGACATCTATCATTCCGCGTCTTCCCCCCTCGCACCATTATTACTGTGGCAAGTCCAACACTCTCCCGGCCTGTCGGGCCGCACGAGCCGCGAGCGCAACCTTGAATGCCCGCGACTTGGAGGCTACCCGTTGAGGACGGCATCCACAACCGAAGAGGAGTCAGCGTCGTGGCATTCACGCCCTTTGAGATGGAACGGTGGCAGTCCACCTTCGAGCACAGGGTCGATTACAACCTCTCCGAGAGCGGTGTGCACCCCCTCACGGTGGGTGAACTGCTGTCATACGCCCGCCATGGGACCGACCTTTCCGGCGTGCGGCTGGGGTACAGCCAGTCCAACGGCACGGACGAGCTGAGAGCGCGCATCGCCTCGCTGTATCCGGGGGCCACGGACCGGTCGGTGGTCGTCACGATCGGGGGCGCCGAAGCCAATTTCGTGGGCTTCTGGGAGCTTGCGGGCCGGGGGGGCAAGGCGGCGGTGATGCTCCCCAACTACATGCAGGTTCCCGGGCTGATCCGGAACTTCGAAGGCGGAGCCATCCCCTTCCACCTGCGCGAAGAGACCGGCTGGCGCCCCGACCTGAACCAGCTCGAAGCGGCGCTGAAGGCCGGTGCCGGCTTCGTTCTGGTGACCAATCCGAACAACCCCACCGGCGTGGCTCTGACCTCGGTGGAGATGGACGACATCGTCTCTCTCGCCGACAGACACGGAGCCTGGATCCTCAGCGACGAGGTCTACCGGGGTGCGGAGGTCGCGGACGCCCCGGTGCCCAGCTTCTGGGGACGCTACGACAGGGTCCTGGTCACCAATTCGCTGTCGAAGGCCTACGCGCTGCCCGGAGTCCGGCTCGGGTGGGTCGTGGGGCCGGATGACGTGGTGGAGCGTCTGTGGGCGCGCACCGACTACACCACCATCGCGCCGCCGTCGGTCTCCGACGCCCTCGCCAGGATCGCGCTGTCCCCCGAGGTGCGGCCGCGGATTCTCGAGCGGACACGGGGGATCATCCGGCACAATCTGGGTATCCTGGCGGACTGGGTGGCATCCTCCGGCGGCCTCTTCAGCTACACGCCGCCCGACGCCGGCGCCATCGCCATGGTGCGCTACCGAGCGGACATCGGCTCCGGCGAACTCGCCGAGCGGCTGCGCGTGGAGCAGAGCGTTTTGATCGTACCGGGCGTCCACTTCGGCATCGACCACACGATGCGTCTGGGATTCGGCCCTCCCGAAGCGGAGCTGGTGGCGGGACTCGACCGTCTCGGCACGGCATTCGAGGCGCTCGTCGGCGTGGCGGCCGGCCAGCGATCCATCTAGCTAAGCTAGCTAAGCTAACTATCTGGCCAAGTCAGTCAGCTCCACGCGATCCACACACTCCGGCTCGTCGTGCCCGGCGCGGTTGACCGCACGCGACACCGGGTGCAGCTGCAACTCCGGAGAGTCCGCTGCGGCCAGAATCTCGTGCAGCACGGAAGCCGGGGTACCGCGTGCCAGCCAGTCGTCCCACGCGGACTCCGTCAGTATCACCGGAACCCGGTCGTGCAGCCATTCGATCGACGCGGGCGCGGAGCGCGTGAGGATCGAAAAGGTCGCGATGCGATCGCCTCCCGGCGGCGCCCAGAACGACCAGATCCCCGCCATGCCGAAGAGGGAGCGGTCCGGCTGGTGGATCCAGTAGGGCTGCTTGCCGGTTGAGCGGGCCTCCCATTCATAGAAGCCGTCGGCCGGCACCAGGCAGCGCCGGGCCAGGAAGGATTCGCGGTAGGCGCTGCGCGTGGCGACCGTTTCCGAACGGGCGTTGATCATCCGCGCTCCGGCGCGCGCGTCGCGGGCCCAGTGCGGCAGCAGACCCCACCGCATCGGTCCGGCCCGCCTTCCGCCCGGCACGGCGATGACGACGGGAACCTCATCGGTCGGGGCCACATTGTAGCGCGGCCGGTGAATGTCGCGGATGGGATCGATGTCGGCGGCGAAGACCGCCGCTACCGCGTCCACCTCTTCAGCAAGGGTGAAGCGGCCGCACACTTGCTTCCAGGGCTCCTAGTGTCCTGTCCCGGAAATTTCTCGGCTATTCGAGCACCGATGCATCCGTGCTGGACCGCTACGCTCGCCGTGCCGCATTGTCACATGTACATTACATTTGGTCATGTTTTCTTTACGTTTCTATCTTCGGGGCTCCGCTCTGCGGTGCTATTCGCCTCTCAGAGCGCCTTGCCAGCCCGGCGCCTCGGCACTCTCGTTAGCACGCGAACTTCCGGGACGGGACACTAGTGTCCGCCCGGACCTCGAAGGTGACCGCGCTCGCGTACGACGAAGAAGCCGTCCTCGCCGAGCTTCTGGTAGAGGGGCATGAGCAGCATACCGCCGACGGGAGCCACGATTTCGCCGGTCCGGTCCTCTCCAACCACCGTCCCGGCGCGCACCGGCTGGAAATTGGTGAAGCCGGGCCGCGTCCGGTAGCGGTCTTCCGGCTGCACGGGATGACGGTGGACCATCTCGAAGGTCTTCGGCAGGTTCCGCCGCGCGGCGCGCATGATCCGGCGGCTGCTCTCGAAGTCGGGAATGGCAGCTTCGGAGAGCATCCCCGCCGCTCGGAGCGCCAGCCAGACGGCGGCCTGGGCCCTGTTGACGGCGCGGGGCTCTTCGTGCTGCCCGCACTCGCAGACGGTGGTCGTATACCCGAGGTCGTCGAGGTGCGCGAGCAGGGTGCCCTCGAGGTGCTCGTTCAGTCCCAGAACGAGCGGCACCGGAATCGCCATTGCGAAGCGGCGGTGAGCCGGGCGGTCGGCAGTAGAGGTGAAGGTGCCGCCCCATCCCGAAGTCGTGTGCAGGTCGAGCACGTGGACCGGCCCCCGGCGCCGCGTGGACACTGTGTCGAGCAGGTGCAGCAGGCGGACCATCTCCTCGTCCTCGGGACCCGGCGCGGGACTCCGCCGTCGGCGCGATGACGACCCGCCCGAGGGGTCGCCGTGCACAGATAGCCCGTGTCTGGAACCTTCCACGCGCGACGGCGTCCAGGCGCGGTTCAGATCGTAGGACATGAAGCGTCGCCCGGCGGCCAGTGCCAGGGAGTTCCCGATCACGGCCACGAAGTCGCCGGAGAGCAGTTGCCGGCGCGCCTGAATCTGCCCGATCAGGGTCTTGAGCGCCTGAACGCCCGCGGGCTCGTTGCCGTGCAGGCCGCCGATGCAGAGCAGAAGAGGGCCTTCCGAATGCCCCTCGACCCAGCCGATCAGGCCGCTCCGGGGGGCGGGAACCGGATCGGAGGCGAGACTCCCGGCGCTCGACATCATCCCGGCTTCAGTCTCCCTGCAGTCGTTCTTCGAGGAGATGGTACGCCATCGGCATGAAATCCGTCTCGCTCACGAGGCCGACGAGCTGGCCGTCCTTGATCACGGGCAGCGCGGACACCTTTTCCTCGCGCATGGTGCGGATCGCCTCGAGTGTGGTGGTTTCGGGTGCGATGGTTACCGGATCGCGGACCATCACGGCGCTCACCGGCATGTTGTCGGCCTCCTCGACCGTCATTCCCTCCGCCATCAGCCTCAGGATGGACCGGTAGGAGACAATCCCGACAAGCCGGTGATCCTTGTCCTCGACCAGTACATGACGAATCTGGCGAAGGTCCATCAGATAGGCCACCAGCTCCACGAGCTCGTCCTGGTTCACCGTCGTCAGCGCAGTCGTCATGTACTGCTCGACGCGAACGTAGTGGTGCTTCCAGCCCCCGGCCTCCCGAATCTCGGCAGGCTCCCACCGGGATACGGGAATTCCCCTCGCCTGCTGACGGACCGTTGCCGCGGTCAGGGCGGACAACCGTTCGGAGCGGGTTCCGTGCTTCTTCAGCTTCCTCAGCGAGCGCAAAGTCCACGAAGCGCCCGTCACCCCCGCCTTGACCCGCTCCTCGACGATGCCCAGGTAGCGCGCCACGTCGTCTGTGTCGAGCGGATACTCCGCAAGGCCCTCTGCCGCCAGCGGAAGAAGGGTCTCGAGGATCAGCCGGTCCGCGGGACCACTCTTGCCGTCCAGCCACGCGAGTCCGGACCGGAGCCCCAGGCGCGAAGCGGCCAGGAAGTTGCTCTTGGCGTCGTCGAACTCCATGCGCTCGGTCAGGTCGGGATACTTGCGGGCAACCCCCAGGACGGCGCCGATCCAGAAGACGGTGTTGGCCATCTCGTCGAGGGTCGTGGGGCCGGACGGCAGGGCCCGGCACTCGATGCGCAGGTGCGGCTTCCCCTTCGAGATTCCGTAGCAGGGCCGGTTCCAGCGGTACACGGTCCCGTTGTAGAGCTGCAGCGCCTGCAGCCTGGGGACACCGCCCTCCCTGAGCACCTCGATCGGATCTTCGTCGACGGGGGTCGCCAGCAACACCCGGAAGGTACCGATGTCCTCCTGGTACAGCTCCACCACCGAACGCTCCAGCCAGCTTCCGCCGAACCGCACCCGCGGACTCATTTCACGCATGTGAAGATCGGCGCCGCGCGTGTCGAGGGACTGCTGGAAGAGGGCGATGCGCGTCTCCGCCCAGAGACGGCGCCCGAACAGGAGGGGCGAATTGACGCACGCCGCCAGGGCCGGTCCCGTCACCGCCTGGGCCACATTGTAGAAGTGGGCAAACTCGTCCGCAGAAACCTGGAGGTGGACCTGAAAGCTCGTGTTGCACGCCTCCAGCATCACGGAATCGTGCTGGATGATGAGTTCGTCGGTGCCGCGAATACGGAGCCGGAACGCCCCGCCACCGGCCATGTTCATCGCCTCGTTGAGGGCGTAGTAGCGGGCCCGCGGCGTGATGTTGTCGAGCGACAGGTCGGACTTGGTCAGCGTGGGCAGGATGCCCGTAAGCACCACTTCGGAATCATGAAGCCGGGCCGCCTCCCGGACCCGCGCGACGTAGCCGTCGAGCTCCTCCTGCATGTCCGTAAAGCAGGAGCCTTCAAGCACCCGGGGCGACAGGTTGGCCTCGAGGTTGAACCGGGCCAGCTCGGTCGTGAACGGCTCGTCGTTCAGCTCGTCGAGGACCTCGACCGCGACGGGAGCCGGCTTCCACGCCTCGTTCACGAGGAACATCTCCTGCTCGGCCCCGAAGCGGCGGATACCGGACTCGATCAGTCCTTCCGACAGGATTCGCTCCATCGCCATCAGGTCCCTCAGCAACGCCCGGGTGAACCGGCGAATTGCCTCGGGTGAAGTCTGTGGTGCCAGATCTACGCCCATTGAGTGACCTCAAACCGCGTTGATTTGCGTGACATGCTATGTGAAGGAGGAGCGACCGCGCCGGATGATCTCTGCGCCGTCACTCCTCAACCTTTCATATTCGCGGGAACGACCGTCGATTACAAGAAGCTTGCGATCTTCTCCAGGGGCTTCTTGGTGATCTGCGGTACGCGGGCATCTTCAGCCGGGTACCCCACGACGAGGATCAGGAAGGGGCGCTCGTTCGCGGGCCGGCCCAGAATCTCGTTCAGGAATCCCATGGGGGAGGGAGTGTGCGTGAGCGTCGCGAGCCCCGCGTGGTGGAGGCCGGTGATGAGCATGCCCGTCGCGATCCCGACGCTCTCCTGGACGTAGTAGTTCTTCACCTTTCGTTCGTCGCCGAGAAGTTGGTACCGCTCGGCGAAGATCGCGATGAGGCAGGGCGCGGTCTCCAGAAACGGCTTGTGCTCGTCGGTGCCCAGTGCCGCGAGCGCATCCAGCCACTCCTGGGGGGCGCCTCCGCGGTAGAATTCGCGCTCCTCGATCTCGGCGGCGACGCGAATCCGCGCCTTGATCTCCGGGTCGGAGACGACGGCGAAGTGCCACGGCTGGTGGTTGGCCCCGTTGGGAGCGGTGCCCGCCGCGCGCAGGCACTCCCGGATCACCTCGGGGGGAACGGGCCGGTCGCTGAAATCGCGGACGGTGCGCCGCCTGGCGATTTCGCGGCGAAAGCTGCGAGCGCGGCGCAACATCTCTGCGCGCGGGTACTCGACAAAGGAGTCCAGAGGCTGATACCGGGGCCCGCTCATGGGGAAACCCCGGGGAGAACCCTCAAAGCCCACCGCCCCGAAGGCGCTGGAACGCACCGACCATGCCTCCCGCGCCGCCGAGTTCCTGTGCGACCCGCGCGGGCGGCACACCGAGAAACCGCGAGAGGAACCGCACGTTGACGAGCCCCACAACCTCTTCGTCCGTCAGCGAGATGCTCCGCCACTCGGAGGCTGCACGGCTGCTGAAACGGTCGGACGCCTCACGGAGGATGCCGGCAGGGCCATTGATCTGCACGTGGAAGTCGCCCGCGTGGACCGAGTACGCCGCCGCGATCTCCATCCAGCCCTGTCCCTGCCTCCGCTGCACCACGACGACGTCGGGCGAGACGCCGGCCCGCTCGGCGAGGAACAGGACGACCGGAATCTCGCCTTCGGAGAGCTTCCACCTCGAGAGGACCGCAACTTCACGCGGGGCGATGCTGAAGTACTCCCCGACAGCGCTCAGGAAGGTCTTCTGCACGAATCCCGCCTCGGTTCCCTGGCTCTGGAGAGCAGTCGGCGCCAACGCAAACAGCACCGGCAGCGCGGGAAAGAGTCTGGGCAAGGTCCGCATCGAGGACGTCTCCTGTCCTTTGGCGATTGTGGTAAACAAATGTCGTCCAGCGGAGCGGGACCGGTCAACCGGTCACTCGCGCCCCAAAGCTCGCCTCGCGATCCGGTCGGCCGCGACGACGGGAGAGGTACCGGCTGCATCCGCCTCTCGCAAGATACCACCGAGCGACAAGCCTATGCGCTGCACGCCTGTCTTCAGTTCCTCTTCGTCCGTGATCCCCTCTTCCATCAATCCGAAGGCCATCGCCCCGCCACCATTAACGACGTAGTCAGGCGCATAAAGGATGCCTCGTTCATGGAGGCGTTCCGCATCTTCGGGTGTCTCGAGCTGGTTGTTGGCGGAGCCCGCAATGATCCCGCAGCGCAGTTCGGGGATCGTTGCCGCGTTCACCGTGGCGCCGACCGCGCAGGGCGCATAGACGTCGCATTCGGTGTCCCGGACCCGCCGCGGCTCGACCGCGGTCCCCCCGCACTCGCCGGCAACCGAGCGGGCACGGTCCTCGTCCACGTCCGAGGTGATCACGGACGCGCCCGCGCGGGCGAGGCGCAACGCCAGCGGCCTCCCGACCCCCCCCACGCCCTCGACCAGAACCGTCCTGCCCGCCAGGCCGGCGCTGCCGAACAGATGTTCGACGCATGCGACGATTGCCGCGTGCACGCCAACGGCCGTGAACGGGCTGGGATCGGGCGGCTGTCGCCCGTCGGCCGCACCCGCCACATGGGGCGTGACCGACGCAAGGAACGACATGTCCGCTCGGGTGGTCCCCAGGTCCTCTCCCACGCTGTAGGCACCGCCCAGGCCGTTCAGCAGGCGCCCGAAGTGCGTGAACAGGCTCCGTCGCTCCTCGGCTTCGAGCGGTCCGGGCACGGCCATGACGGATTTGCCTCCCCCGTACCCGTACCCCATCGCGGCCCACTTCCAGGTCATTCCTTCCGCCAGCCGCATCGCATCGCGTAGCGCGAGAGCCGGCGACCCGTAGCTCTTCAGCCTGCAGCCCCCCGTCGGCCGTCCCAGCGTCTCGTCGTGCAGCGCCACGAAGATCCAGGTGTCCGTCTCCAAATGGTGCGAAATCACGACACCCAGTCCATTCCATCGCTCGATCAGCGACTCCACCGTGACTCCCATGTGCGCCTCCCCCAGTGACTTGTAGCCAGGACATCGGTTCCGGAACACCCGCCGCTACCCGCCGGATATCCCATGGACATCAGGAATTTATATATCTTTGAGGGACCCAAGAGCGCGCGCCCCGGGAACGGCTGCCAGCCCGGGAGCAAGGCGACAAGCACCTGGAATCGGTGACACCGTATGGAATGGATTTCGAGTCCCGAAGCGTGGGTCGCTCTTGCGACCCTGGCGATTCTGGAAATCGTCCTCGGGATCGACAACATCATCTTCATCTCCATTCTTGCCGACAAGCTGCCCCCCGAGCAGCAGCCGGCGGCCAGGCGAAACGGCCTGATCCTGGCGATGGTGACCCGGCTCGCCCTCCTCGCAATGATCTCGGTCATCATGAGGCTCACGGCCCCCCTGTTCAGCGTGCTGGGCCACGGGCTGTCGGGACGCGACCTGATCCTGATCGGAGGTGGGCTGTTCCTGCTCACCAAGGCCACCCGCGAGATCCATCACCGCCTGGAGGGCGACGAGGAAGGCGGGGGCAAGGCCACGGCGGCGAGCTACGGTGCCGTGCTCGTGCAGATCGCCGTGATGGACATGGTGTTTTCGCTGGACTCGGTGATTACCGCGGTCGGTCTCGCCGAGGACTTCGCGGTCATGGCGATCGCGATCGTGCTTGCCATTGTGGTGATGATGGCTTCGGCGAGCCGCGTGTCGGAATTCGTCAACGACCACCCCACCGTGAAGATGCTCGCCCTGAGCTTCCTGCTGCTGCTCGGCATGACGCTGGTGGCCGAGGGCTTCGGCCAGCATATCCCGAAGGGTTACATTTACTTCGCCATGGGATTCTCGATCTTCGTCGAGTCGCTGAACCTGCGGGTTCGAGCCAGAAAGCCGATCCGGCTTCGCAGACCCCCGTCCCATCCGGATTCGCCGGGGAAGGCGGGGACCTCCCCGTGACCGCCCCAGGGGTGAGGATCCTCCGGGGGCGCGGTCAGCCGAATACGCCCGAGAGGATTCGAACCTCTGGCCTCTGCCTCCGGAGGGCAGCGCTCTATCCAGCTGAGCTACGGGCGCAAGATGCAGTAATGATCCGCCGCAGGCGATTCCGGGTCAACCCCGCGTGGGCGGCCGCAGACACCGGATCGAAAGTGGCCGGCCCGGCGGCGTCGACGCCCCATCCGGTGAAGCGCCAGGAGGACGGGCGTCATAAGCCGAGTTCTGTCTCCCGCCGCGGGGGCGGTCAGGGATCATTTATCTGGGATTCGGATCGCTCCGAACCTCGAGCGGCCTACCCGGGACTCGGACGGGACAGGCGGCCCCTCGTCCCCTATTTGGCCTTGCTCCGGATGGGGTTTGCCGTGCGACCCCTGTTACCAGCGGCCCGGTGCGCTCTTACCGCACCCTTTCACCCTTGCCTGTATTCCCCGGTTGGGGGAACCATCGGCGGTCTGCTCTCTGCGGCACTTTCCGTCGCCTCGCGGCGCCCGGGCGTTACCCGGCATCCTGCCTTGCGGAGCTCGGACTTTCCTCCGGCCGGCAAGCCCGCAGGCTCCCGTCGGCGATCCCTCGGCCCGTCCTCCTGGACGCGCACTGAAGTTGCAACCGTCCCTTCGTCCGGGGCCAGCCCCAACCGCCGCACCCTGCGGATCCGACCCTTGAGTGCGGCAATGACGGGTAGTCGGAATCCGGACACAGCGGGTGAAGTCACCACCACCGTAAACATTTGTTTATATATTCTCCGTAAGTGTTTATACCCCAACGGAACAAATGACTTCTCACCAAGAAAATCAGCGATGCCTGGTCGCATCTGCGATGCCGGGTCAAGTGGCCGCGAACAAGGAGTGACGGAATCGTGATTGCCCGCCCCCGCCGAATCCGGAAGCATCTCGACACCAACCTGCTCGCTGTCCTGGCTGCGCTGACCCTGGGCGTGCCATCGTCCGCCTTTGCTTCGGCGCTCCCCGTCCGGAACGGCACCGCGGCGACGCCCCAATCCCCTGAAGCCGTTGTCGTCTACCTCGTCCGGCATGCCGAGAAAGCGATCGACGACACGGACGATCCACCCCTGGCGCTGGCCGGACAGATCCGTGTCCAGGTCCTGCGGCAACTCCTGGCCGATTCCGACCTGACCCACGTACATACCACGGATTGGAAGCGCACCCGGGAGACGGCGCGCCCCATCGCCGAGGACGTGGGCACCGAGCCGTCCTTCTACGATGCGGGCGACCTGGCGGGGTTCGCGGCAACGCTCAGGGCAACCCCGGGGCACCACCTGGTCGTGGGACACAGCAACACCACCCCGATGCTCGTCGAGACCCTGGGCGGCGACCCGGGCACACCCATCCACGACCTGGAATACGACCGTCTCTACATCATGGTGATCCCGCCCGGACTGCCGCCCGTGACCACCATCCTGCGCTTCGGTGAGCCCTACGTGGAGGGAGAGGATTTCGGCCTGCGGGCGGAATGGACACGTCGGCCGCGGGAGCCCTCACCGCCGCCTGGGCACCGCTAGCCTTCCGCGTGGCGCCGCGCGGACACCCCGGCCCCTCGCCGCACTCGGTGGGACGCGGGGATCGCTAGAAGCTCACCACCAACGCGACCGTAAAGACGCGGTCGAACTTCTTGCGGGAGATCAGGACCCTGCCCGCCTCTTCGCCGCCCGGCGCCATCAGGGGCACCCTCGCGAGTGCCGGCTCGTTGTCGAAGGTCGTGCGGTACGATGTCTTGAGTCCGAGGTGTTCGTTCATCGACACGCTCAGCGCGTTGGTCCAGTCGGCGCGCAGGTCCGAGGGCTCGTCCCCGTTCCCGTCCATCACCAGGTTGCTCGTCCATTCGGCGTTTTCGGTCACCTTGCGCCAGTACTCCGACGACAGCCGCAGGCCCAGAAAGCGGCCGTCCTTCTCCGGATCCGGCACCACATCCTGCTGGATCGTGTGCGTGAACCCGTACGCGGTGCGAATGCGCTGGCTCTCGGTGGCGGCCCAGCGGGTGGAGACGCCCAGTACGTTGACCAGGCGGTGACGGATGCCCGAGAACGTGTTTCGCGTCCATCCCGACTGCACGAATACCGACGTGCGGTCCGAGAACCTGCGGTCGACCCGCATCCCCGCGTTGTAGTTCTCCGCCGAGATATCGCTGTCGGAGGTCTCGTCGATGCGGAAGTCGTCCTCCGTGCCCACGGCGATGCGGCTGAAGCGCGTCGAGCGCGTTCGGATGCCGCCCGCCTCGATCTTGATCTCCGTGCGCTCCCAGGCGCGGGTGACGGTGGTGGCGATGCCGAGGGTAGCCGACTCGGCATTCCCCCCGGTCTGCACGAAGCTGAATTCGCTGGAGCTGTACCACGGCTCCTGCGCCGCCTGACCGCTGGCCGCCGAGGCGCTCGCAAGCAGGATCGCAATCGGCGCCGCTCCCCGGAGGAGCCGTCCGGCGCGGTATCGCAGGCACGCGAGGTGTTCTATGGTAGCTGCGCTCAACCTTCCATCCTCTCCTCCCATTCGCCTCCGGAGTTCACCCGTCATGAGCCGATTCGTCACGGAGTTCATCGGTACGTTCTTTCTTGTGCTGGTCGTGGGCCTGGTTGTCGTGCAGGAGATCGCCGCCGCGCCGGTCGCGATCGGAGCCGCGCTGACGGCGCTGGTGTACATGGGCGGACACATCTCCGGTGCCCACTACAACCCGGCGATCAGCCTGGCGTTCCTGTTGCGGGGCGAACTGGACCGTGCGGACCTGCTCCCGTACATGGCGGTGCAGATCGCCGGCGCCACCGCGGCCGCTTTCGCCGTCCGCGCACTCACCGGCGAGTTCCTCAACGTCGCTCCCGGCGCCGGGGTTTCGACCGCCACGGCGGTGGGTGCCGAGGCGCTCTTCGCCTTCGTCCTCGCGCTGGTGATTCTCAATGTAGCCACCTCTCCCCATGCCAGGGGCAATGCGTACTTTGGCCTGGCAATCGGGTTCACCGTGATGGCGGGCGCGTTCGCAGTGGGGAGCATTTCGGGTGGCGTGTTCAACCCGGCCGTGGGGACCGGCCCGATTCTGGCCGCCCTGGCGGGGACCGGAGGGCTGGGCGACCTGTGGATCTACTGGGTGGGACCGGTGGCGGGTGCGACGCTGGCGGTGCCCGCGTATCGGTTTCAACACCTGGCCGTCGGCGGATAGGCCGGCGTGCAGCCCGCTGAACATCGTGTCGGCATGGCGCGGCAAAGGACGGCTCGCGGAGCAGGCCAGACAAATCATGTAAAGCAAACATGACATAATGTAATGTATAGATTACAGAACGTCCGACGCTACCACACCGTTTCGTAGCCGTCAGCAGCAAGATTCCAGCGGCGGCCGTAGACGTGCAGCCGATTGGTGGGCATTCCCTCGTGAACCAGCGGCCCGCCGGCGTGCGTCCAGGCGAGGACGCTGCCCTCGAGGTTGAACACGTCCACCCCGCGCCTGCCCATCTCGCGGGCGTAGGACGAACTGCGAGCCCCGATCGTGCAGTAGACCACCACGGTCCGGCCCGCCAATTCGGCCAGCCGCCGCTCGAATTCGCTGGCCGGAATCGCCCCGGGCAGCGTGGAGACGCGGCGTTCGCGCTCGGTCCGCACGTCCACCAGAACGAAGTCGCCCCCGGGGAGCGCGTCACGGAGCTCCGCGGCGGAGATCGTCGCGACATCCGGGTGGTCCTCGCGGACCCCCTCGATCATGCGCTCCATGATCAGGCGGCGCCCCTCCTCGGTGTCGCGCGACTGGGCCTGGGCCGGGCCGAGAGGGAGCAGCAGGGCGAGGGCGGTGACCGCGGCGGGGAAGGCGGCCACGGCGGGGAGCGCGGCCATGCCGACCGGGGACCGTCTCTGCGGGCCCGCGGCCGGCCGTCCGGGAGCGCCCCGGTCAGACATGGGTGTACGCCCCGCGGAAAATGTCGTTGACGGCGGTGACCCTGAATCCCTCCCGCTCGAGCAGGGACGCGGCGGCCGATGCGCGCGCGCCGCTCAGGCAGTGCACCATCAGCTCGCGGCCCCGGGGAAGCTCGCCCAGGCGCGCGGCCAGGCGGGTGTGGGCGATGTTGCAGGCGCCCTCGACACGCGCCTCGGCAAACTCCGTAGCGCGCCGGACGTCGAGCACCAGCGTATCCGGACCGCCGCGCCGCGCCTCGACCTCGTCGAAGTCGACGACCTCGATCCCGGCCGTCTCGCCGCCCGCATCGCGGAACGCCTCCAGCTCCGTGGCCGGCGCCCATCCCACCACCCGATCCAGCCCGATCCGCACAAGATCGCGCACCGCTTCCTCCACCTCCGTCTCGCCGCACACGAGCACGATGTCGGAAGCCGGGTCGACGTAGCAGCCGGCGATGGTGGGAAAGGAATTGTTGAGCGGGGCATAGATCGAGCCCCGGATGTGCTCGGCGTAGTAGCCCAGGCGGTCGGCCCTGGTGTCGATGACGACCGCCCGAGGGTTCCGGGCGACCGCCGCCAGCTCGCTGCCCGACATGCGCCGCGGCCGGGGCAGCGGCCCGAGCACCGCGGGGCCACGCCGATTCTCGACCTTCATGCGGCCGAAATAGAGCGGTGGCTCCGGCTGGCCTTCGAGGATGTACTCCACGAACGCGTCCTCTCCCGCCTGCACCGCCGCCAGCGCCGGGCTGAAACGCTTCTCGTACCCCGCGGTCGTGTCGGGGACGGCCCCCAGCGCCTTGCCGCAAGCGCTCCCGGCACCGTGGCCCGGCCAGATGCGCAGATAGTCGGGCAGCTCGAACACCTCGCGCGCGGAACCGTACAGACGCCGCGCCGAGGGCTCCATGGCCCCCGCGTGGCCCGCGGCCGACTCGAGGAGATCGGGGCGCCCCAGGTCTCCCACGAAGATGAAGTCGCCCGAGGCCATCCCCATCGGCTCGGTGGCCCCCGCGCCCCGGTCGGTGATCAGGAAGCTGACGTGCTCGGGGGTATGGCCCGGGGTGTGGATCGCCTCGAAGTCGATCCCGCCCAGTGTGAAGTGGTCGCCGTGGCGCAGCAAGGTGACCGAATCGCGCCCGGCGGCCCATTCATACTGCCACTCCGGGCCGCCCTCAGCCGAAAGGAAGCCGCGGCAACCGTACCGCTCGACCAGCTCCAGACACCCCGACAGGAAGTCCGCATGAATGTGGGTCTCCGCCGCCGCGACAATGCGCAGTCCTTCGCGCCGGGCCATCGCCACGTAGCGGTCGACATCCCGCTGGGGGTCGATGATGACCGCCTGCCGGGTCCGCTGGCACCCCACCAGGTACGCGTGCTGTGCCAGCTTCGGGTCGACGATCTGCCTGAAGAACATCATGGACTCCCTAACGCAACGGGTCCGCCGTCTGTCAACGAAATCGAACGGGCAATACTAATCGACGTTCCCGATGAATGCACTCAATTCACACACAAGCTAATGGAGAAAACCGATGAATACCGTATCAGGAAAGTACACTCTTGCAACCGCCGGTCTGACAGTGGCCCTGGCCATGGTCGCGACCACAACCGGCCTCCAGGCACAGCGCCAGGGTCCGGGTCCGGGGGCACGCGGGGCGCCCCGGAGCGGTGCGGTGGAGCGGGCCATCCGCCTCGCCGACGAACTCGAACTCACTGCCGACCAGCAGGCGCAACTCGAAGCGATCCGGGTGGAGCTGCTCGAACAGCGCACCGCGCAGACCACGGCGATGCTGGCGCTTCGCTCGGAGGTGGCGGCGGGGATTCGTGAGCCGGAAGCCGTGGGCGAAGTGATGGCCGAGCGCTTGCAAGCGGCGCGGGCCGCCGGCGAGTCCGTGCGCGACCGCGTGGGCGAGATCCTCACCGACGAGCAGGAAGAGGAGCTCCAGCGCATGAATCGCCGGGCGATGTGGCGCCAGCGCGGCATGCGCGGCCGGTCGAGGGTCGAGGGGCAGAGGGGCTGGCGGGGTGAGCGCGGGTTTGACCGCAGCCGCGGCCGGGGCGGACAGCGAGGACGCGGTCGTTAGCCTGCTGGCCGCTCGCTGGGCGCACGTGTGGCTTGCGGCTTCCAGAGAGCTGGACGCGACGCGGCGGGCCGAGGGGGTCGCCGCGGGTCGCGGGGTTGTCACATCGATGCGCCGGAGGGTGTCGCTCCGGGCTCGGCAACGGTATACTTCAGTCCGTTTTTTCGCCCTGCTAGCTCAACTGGTAGAGCATCCGACTCTTAATCGGCAGGTTCGGGGTTCGAGTCCCTGGCGGGGCACTGCTTACGGCAGATAGGTGCGCAACGCAACCAGATCCGTTGTAGCGCGCAGTTCGAAGGCGCCCATCACGGCTGGCAGCAGGACGAATTGTACGGCCTCCAATGCCAGCCGCGCCTCGGTGGACCTGATTGCGCCCGTCCCCGACAGCAGCCCCCAGATTTCGAAGGTGTCGCCGTTCAGGTTCGCCTCGAAGCCTGCCCCCGCCTCTATCGTGAGGCGCTCTACGTTGAAGTGCTCGCACTCGGTGAGGACTTCCCTGCGCACTCCGCGCCCCTCGGCCGCGACGCGTGCCCCGCGGGAGAGCGCTCTTGCGCCTCCGAAGTGGATGGCGTCCATCGCCCGATCCAGGTGTAGTTCGCGCGGCTGGCCGTCCGGCCCGACCCGTCCCCAGTCATGAATGCGGAAGGTCGTGTCCGAGCACTGCTGGATCTCGACCAGGACGATCCCGGAAAGGATCCCGTGCACCGTCCCCGCAGGCACCAGGATTGCGTCGCCGCGATGGACACGGACGCGGTTGAGGATGTCCTGTACCCGGTTTTCCGCCACGGCGCGGCGGAGCGTCACCCCATCGGTTCCGCGCTTCAGCCCGTGAATGATCCGTGCACCGGGCTCGGCGTTCAGGATGTACCACATCTCCGTCTTGCCGGGATCTTCCTGGCCGTGCGCCGCGGCGTAGTCGTCGTCGGGGTGCACCTGGACTGACAGAGCGTGGCTCGCGTCCAGCAGCTTGACCAGCAGCGGGAATTCCCCGCGGGCGACGGCCTGCCTGCCGCGGCGTCCCACGAGATCGACCCCGAATTCATCGACCAGGCCGGGCAGATCCCTGCCGGCCAGCTGCCCCGAATCCACCACCGACACGCCGGCAGGGTGGCCGGATATCTCCCAGCTCTCGGCGATTACGCCCTCCGGGAGGTCACGGCCGAAGAGCCGCTCCAGCTCACGGCCTCCCCAGAGGTAGTCCTTGAGACGAGGCGTGAAAGTCAGGGGCGCTCCGAGCGCCTTCGCGGTTGCGGCCATGCCGAAAAATGGCCGCACGCCCGCAATCCGGGAATGGGCGCCCGGAGCGTTTCTCCCTCTGGTGCCCTATCTCGTCGTGAAGGTGATCGGCAGCTGCACCCAGACCGGCACCGGGTTGCCCCGGTTCTCGGCCGGTGTGAATTCGAAGACCGGGGCTACCCGGAGCGCGGCTTCGTCCAGCGCTTCGCTGCCGGAACTCTTCTGAATTGCCTGGTTCTTTACCACGCCGGCTTCGTCGATAAAGAACCAGACGATCGTTGTGCCGCCGATGCCGGCATCACGAAGCAGCGGTGGGTATTCCCTTTCCATAGCCCGGCGAACTTCGGCCGCGTTGGTGTAGTCGGGCTTTGTGGTGTAGGGGGTGAAGACGGGTGCTGCGGAGATCTCGCTCTCGGCTACCCCGGATTCGCCACTACGACTTCGGGTCGCGTCTGCAGCCCTCCTCAAGGCTTCCTCGCGAGCCGCTTGCCGTTGCGCCAACTCTTCTTCCGTGAGCTGGGTCTCGGTTGCGGCAGCCTCTTCCGTCCCGCCCCCAGTCGCGAACGTGATCGGCAGCTGCACCCAGACCGGCACCGCCTGATCCCGATTCAGCGCGGGGGTGAATTTGAAGACGGGCGCCACCCTGAGTGCGGCCTGATCCAGCGCCTGGTGGCCAGAGCTGGTCTGAACGACCTCATTCCTCACCACCCCTTCCTCGTCGATGAAGAACCACACGATCACGGTCCCACCGATTCCCGCATCACGGAGCAGCGGCGGGTACTCGCGCGCGAGCGCCGCGCGGACCTCATCCGCGTTGATGTAGTTGGGCTTCACGGTGTACGGGGTGAAGACCGGTGCTGATGACAGCGGGGGCACGACTTCCTGCGGTATTGGGTCGAAGAGCTGCGGGGTACCCGCCTCCCCTCGCGACCCGTCCACGTTCGCCGGCCCCTCCCCCGTAATCCCGGGAATCGACACGGCCACGCCGATCACCATGATCGCGCCGAACACCAGAAACGCCGCCTGCGCCATGCGGATCTCGGGCGCCTTGCTCAGCAGCTGGCGGATTCGCCGCTCCAGGAGCGACTTCTGCTCGGCCAGCGCCGTCACCGCAACGCCCGGCAGGGCCCCGGCGCCCGACCCGACCCTTAGGAGCAGGTCGCCGTAGAGCCGGCGGTGGTCCGGCAGCCGGTCCATGACGCGCTGGTCGCAGTCGAGCTCGATCGCCAGGTTCAGCCGCCGATACTGCAGCCAGATCGCCGGGTTCCAGGCGAAGGCGAGGAGCAGCGCGCCGAAAAGGAAGCGGAGGTGGACATCGCGCGCCCGCAGGTGTTCCTCCTCGTGGGCCAGGATCAGCTCCTGGCGTGCGGTGCCGGCGGCTTGTACCCAGGTCGGAAGAACGACGCACGAACCGAAGAGCCCGACCACGGCCGGTCCGGTATCCCGCGACCACAGTACGTCGCGCCCGAGCAGGGTGCCCGCCTCCCAGGCAGCGCGGCGACGGAGGAACCGCACGCCCCCCATCAGCGCCGCGACCAGCAGGATTGCAGACAACAACACCCACGCCAGCAGCAGGACATCGTCGAGTGAGTGGAGGGTGGAGTCCGACGCCACCGTCATCGTGACCGGATCGAGCAGGATCGGGGCCACGGGCAGGACGGCCTCGGCGCCACCGCCGCCGGACAGCATGCGGATCGCCGGGAGCGCGACCGTACCCGCTCCGGTCGCAAGCCACACCCACCGGCGCCCGCGCTTGAGGAGCCTCTCGGCGGCCAGCCCCGCCAGAACGAACAACAGACCCGCTCCGACCGACCAGAGCATCCATGCAGCAATCATTTTTCTTCCTCCCCTTCGAGGCGCTGGTCCAGCAGCTTGCGGAGCCTTCTCACCGCGGCCGGCGACAGCTGTTCATCGGATACGAGTTGGGTCACCAGGAGCTCGGCCGAGCCGGAGAACACCTTGTCCCTCAGGCGGCCGAGCACCGACCGGCCTGCTTCCTCCCGCGCCAGGAGAGGGTGGTAGTGGTGGGCCCGGCCCTCCTTGGTGTGGCCCGCCAGACCCTTCGACTCCAGGATCCGGAGGATGGTCAGGACGGTGTTGTAGGCGAGGTCGTCCTCCAGCCGCTCGTTCACCTCGGCGACCGTGGCCGAGCCAAGGTCCCAAAGCACGGACATGACGTCCATCTCCCGTGTCGTCAGTGATTTCTCCATTTCCGTGTCTCCCCCGCGGGTCAGTCGCCCGCTGTCGGTGTCAAAAGGGGCGTCTCTCCGGCGCTCCCGCAGAGGCACCGGCACCCCGTGCTCCTATATTGTTAGTAGAGAGTGGGGCGATTTGTTCCCGATGTCAACTAATCTCTTAGGATAGCCCACACACACGGCACCCACGGGAGGGTCGAGCGCCCCCGCCGTGCGTGGGCGGACCCCCGCGAGCACCGAGAGCGGCGCGGCGCGGAGTGATCCCCCCTAAGCCCTCCGAGGCTTACCCCGTCGGCCGCGTGATCTCGTATTCCACGGGCGGCTCGGCCCCCAGCAGGTGCTCCACGAAGTAGTCCCACCGCCGACGGATGAAGTACGGCTCGTTCAGCCCGTGCGCCCGGTCCGGCGCCCACACCAGGTCGTAGTCCTTGTTCGCCTTGGTCAGTTCGTCGATCAGCTGGACCGTCATCGCGGGGTGCACGTTGTCATCCATGTCGCCGTGCATCAGCAGCAGCTTCCCCTTCAGGTTGGCGACGTGCGTCTTGTTGGCCTCGTCGGTGAAGTTGGTGGTCCCGCTGGCCGAATCCTCCACGAGCAGCCCCTGGTACTTCTCGGCCCAGTAGATGTTGTAGCTGGCGTTGTCGTGGTTCCCCGCCCCCGAGACGGCCACCTTGAAGAAGTCCGGGAAGCGCACCATGGCATCGGTGGACGCGAAGCCGCCCCCGGAGTGACCGTAGATGCCCACCCGGTCGAGATCCATGAAGGGGTAGCGGGCCGCCAGCTGCTTGATCGCGGTGATGTGATCGGGGAGGCCGTTGTCGTTGAAGTCGCCGTAATAGATGTCGTGAAACGCCTTGGAGCGGTGGGGCGTGCCCATGTGGTCGAGCTGGCTCACCACAAACCCCAGCTTCGCCAGCGAGAAATCCTCGCCGCCGGACTTGAAGGTCCACGACCCCACGCTGCCGACCTGCGGACCCGGGTAGATGTGATCGATGACCGGATAGCTCCCCGCCTCGTCCAGGTCGTCCGGGAAGTAGATGACGCCGTAGATGTCGGTGACGCCGTCGCGCGCCTTCACCGAGAAGACCTCCGGCGCGCGCCACCCGACCTCTTCCAGCCGCCAGATGTCGGCTTCCTCGAGGGTGCGGATCACGTTGCCGGTGGCGAGGTTGCGCAGCGCCGTCACCGGCGGGTCGCCGATCGTCGACCAGGTGTCGACCACAAAGCGTCCGGAGGGCGAGACCGAGACCGCGTGGTTCCCCACCTCGCCCGCGATCGCCGTCAGCCCGCTGCCGTCGTACCCGATCCGGTAGAGGCGGCCGTAGTAGGGGACCCCCTCCTCGCGCCCGTACGCGGTGAAATAGATGCGCCGGTTGGCCTCGTCGACGTGCCAGATCGCGCCCACCGCCCAGGGTCCGGACGTCACCTGGTTCTTGACCGTCCCGTCCTTCGAGAAGCGCCAGATGTGGGCCCAGCCGTCCCGTTCGGACCACCAGAAGGCGTCGTCGGTGGACTCGGAGACGAACCAGGACGTGGGATTGCGCTGCGCGGTCTCGACCCAGGTGCGCGATTCGTCGCCGGCGATAATGCGGAAGTCGCCCGTGGCCGCATCCACCTCGGCCAGGTGGACGCTCTTCGACGCGCGCGTCTCCCAGTGCATGTAGGCGAAGCGGGAATCCGCGGACCATAGCGAGTCGACCTGCGAGCCACCCAAAGTCAGCCGATTCGGACGCGGCTCGAGGACGACGCGGATGTTGCCGACCTCCGGGAGCAGGCCCAGGCCGGCATCGCCGCCGCCGTCGGATCTCGTGTCCCCGTCATTGCCGGGTCCGCCCGCCACGGCCGCGCTCAGCGTCTCGCCCACGTCGAGGATGTGGAAGGCCGGCAGCGGCACGATCGAATCCCCCGGCAGCGCGTAGGGCTGCGAGTAGTGCACCGTGCGCTGCGGCGTGTACGAGACGTAGTGGTGATGCTCGACGTCCCGCTGGTCCATCCGCTGCACGAGAATCCTGCGCGAATCGGGGGACCAGTACACGTCGGGCCGCCGCACCCGGCTGTTCCTGATGTCGTTGGGACGCGGGTAGGCGAGGCCGTAGCCGTTGAACTCCTCGCCGTCGGTCGTGAGCTGGATGGTGTCGCCGCCCGCGGCCGGCCGGATGTAGAGGTTGTGGTCCATGACGAACGCCTCCCAGCGCTCATCCGGAGACTCGACGAAGGGGGTGTCGTCGGGCAGCGTGTCGCCCACCTGGCACATGTACGCGCCCAGGTCGCACTCAAACCGCCTGGCGCCGGTCTCGAACGCAATCTGCCCCACGTCGCCGTCGACGAACTCGAAGTCGTCGAAGGGCAGCTTCTCGGGTACGTAGCTCGTGTCCGCGGCCACCGAGAGCGCCGCCGCCAGGCGCGCGTGATCGAAGAGCGGGCGCTTCACGTTGGCCGCCGGGTCGACGAAGGTGAACTCGTGGCCCGAGCCGGTGTTGTTGCGGTACCAGAACCGGTCCGTATCGTTGATCCAGTTCGGTGTGACCGGAGTTCCTGAAATCAAGGGCGACGTATGCCACCCCAGCAGCCTCTCCGCGCGATGGTAGTCCACATCCTGCGCGCCTGCGGGAGTGACCGCCGCCATTACCAAAAGGCTTGAAATGCACCCGATCCAGCGTCTCTTCATGGTTCCGTTCTCTCCGTTGAAAGCAGCTTTCCGGCCTGCGTCCATCTTGGGCGCGGGAGGGGCGGCGGGCAAACCGGATGCGGGGAGGTCGCTCGAGCGGGCGGGCAACCCTGACGTAACGTTAGGGTTTGCGAGACGGGGCATGTGGATGGTGCTGGGGGCGTTGTTGGCGGCCTGCGCCGAGTCGGCGGAGCGGGCGCCGGGGAGCGGCGAGGGAGAAGCGGGCGCGGGGGCCGTCCAGGAGGCGGACGCCGGGGACGCGGGCGACCGCGCGGGCCGGGAGGCTGAACCTGCCGATGCCCGGCCTTCGGGCCGCGCCGAAGTGCTCCGCTACGCCAGCCTGAGGGGCAACATCCGCGGCGAGCTGCACATGCTGCCGCCGGTGAGCACGGGCCCCATGAGCCCGACGTGGTCGCCCGACGGGAGCTGGATCGCCTTCGCGATGGCGGGGGACATCTGGCGGATCCCGGCACGGGGCGGGACGGCCGAACAGCTCACAACGGGACCCTGGTACCACTTCGAGCCGAGCTGGAGCCCGGACGGCGCGCGGATCGCGATGACCGTGGAGACGGGCGGCGGGCTTGACATCGCGCTGCTCGAGGTGGAGAGCGGGACGGTCGTGCCGCTGGTCGAGGGCGGCGGGGTCGACGTGCAGCCGTCGTGGGGCCCCAACGGGCGCTACGTGTACTTCGCCACGACCGGCCGCGGCTTGGACATTCACCGGATCGACGTGGCCACCGGGACGCGCGAGGCGGTGCTCGACGGGCCCGGCAGCGAGTACCAGCCGCGCGTCTCACGCGAGGGCGTGCTGGCCTACATGGCCCCGTCGCCGGGAATGGTCGGCAGCGGAGCGATCTGGACGCTGGCGCCGGACGGCGGCCCGGGTGCGGGGGTGGAGCCGGTGCTCGCGCGGGCGGAAGAGACGGCGTACAGGGCCCGCCCCGACTGGCTGCCCGACGGCAGCGGCCTGGTCTACGTATCCGACGACGCGGGCTCCAACGACCTGGTGCTGATCGCCGCCGACGGAGGAAACCCGCTCCGCCTGACCGGCGGGCTGAGCCACGAGCTCACGCCGCGTGTCAGCCCGGACGGCACGGAGATCGCCTTCGTATCCAACGAGGACGGGCCTACGGAACTGCATGTCATGGCGGTCTCCGGAGGCGCGCGGGGGTCGTGGCGGACGCTCGATGTCGGTGAGCGCGCGCACGCCGCACCCGTTGGGACGCTGCGCGGCACGGTGCTCGACGAGAGCGGGCGCCCGACGTCCGCCCGCGTCACGGTAGCCGCGGCGGATGGTCGTGGCTACGCGCCGCGCGGAGGCTTTCACCGCGTGCTGTCACCGACCGAGACGCACTACTTCCGGACCGACGGCACCTTCGAGGTCGAGGTGCCCGCGGGCGGGGCGACGGTGGCCGTGCGGCGGGGCCTGGAGTACCGGCCGATCGAGATCACGGTGGACGTGCCTGCCGGGGGACTCGCCGAGACACGCTTCGGACTGGCGCGCCTTGTCGATGCGCCGGCCATGGGCTGGTACGCAGGCGACACGCACGTTCACGACCTGCACCAGGGACGCTACGGCCTCACGCACGCCGACTTCTTCAACGACCTCGTCAGCGAGGACCTGAGGGTGTCGATCGCCCTCATCCACATGGACGGGACGCGGCTCATGGGGCGTTGGGACGACCTCACGGGACACCCGCATCCCCTCTCCACGGACGACCACATTCTCCAGTACGCACAGGAATTCCGCGGATCGTTCGGCCACGTGGGCCTGGCAGGCATCCGGCAGTTCATCACGCCGCTGGTCGGTGGTGCCGGCGGCACCGCGTTTTCCGCAGACGTGCTCAACGCCGACTACCTCCTGGCCGCCCGCGAACAGGGCGGCACCGGCGGCTTCATGCACCCGTTCACCGGCTCCGTGGCCACGCCCGAGGCCGTGGGCACCTCGGAAATCCCCGTGGACGTCGCGCTCGGCGCCGGCGACTTCTACGACGTCATCTGTTTCTGGTACGACGAGCTCGCCAACGCCGAAATCTACTACCGGCTGCTGAACGCGGGCTTCCGCATCGCCGCGACCGGGGGCACGGACAACTTCTCGGACGTGTGGCGGGATCCGGGGCCGGGCGCGAGCCGCACCTACGCCCGTATCCATGGTGAGCTTTCGGTGGATTCGTGGCTGGAGGCAGTGCGGGAACGGCGCACCTTTGCCACGAACGGGCCGCTGCTGTTTCTGACGGTCGACGGGGTGGAGCCCGGCGGCGAGATACGCGTGCCGGAAGGCGACGGCGGCGAGCGCGTGGTGGCGGTGGAGGTCGCGTCAAACAGCCCGCTGGATGCGGTCGAGATCGTGGTCAACGGCGCCGTGGTCGCCACCCACGACGCGGGCGGGATGGGCGAGCGCTTCCGGGTGGAGAGCACGGTCGAGCTCGACGGAAGCGGCTGGATCGCGGCACGCGCGCTTGGCCCAGCATCGCCCCTGGTCGCCGACAGCTACGCCTTCGCCCAGACCAGCCCGGTGTGGGTGGTGTCCGGTGAGCGCGAATACCGGTCCGCCGAGGACATCCGCTTCCTGCATGCGGCCGTGGAGGCGTTCCGCGTGCGGCTCGTGGTGCGCGACCGCTGGGTCACCGCCGCGGACCGTGAACAACTGCTGGCGCGGGTGGACGAAGCGGCGGGAGTTTACGAGAGCCTGTTGCGCGAAGCTGAAAGCCGCTGAACCTCTCAGGGCGTGAATCCGGAATCCTCGGCCCATCGAGCGAGGGCAACCGCGGACGGTGTCAACTCCTTCTGGGCCCATGGCACCCTGAGTCGCGAGGCGAGCGGATCCATGACGGCGACAGTGTGGTCCAGTCCTCTCACGAGGGCATGCGCAAACCGAAACTCCCCCGATTGGCCATCAACGCGAGCGCTCGCGGCAGAGTCCTGATCAGATCCGAATACGAAATGCCGGGCAGGCAGTGTCTGCCTGCAGCACCGAGAGTGTCGCGAGAGCAGCGCCGTCGCGACTACCGTCCCGCCTTCGCCAGAATCGATGACTCGGGCAGCATCGACGCCGCGCGGCGGTGGCTGATCATCAGCAGCGGGCAATCGGTCGACCGGGCGATCGTCAGCATCCGGGTGCTGAACACGGCGCGGCGACGACCGCTCCGATGGAATCCCAGAATCAACAGATCGGTGTCCGCCACGCGCCTCGAGACCTCGCTGACGAGATCATCGCCGATCGCGAGGTCGGCGTGGGCATCCCCGCCGACCTCGTCCCGGGCCAGCCTTTCCAGATCGCGCTGCGCCCTGCGGTGCATCGCCTGGCCCGCCTTCTCCGACAGCACGCCCAGGAAGGTGATGTCCCGCTCGGCCTCGCGGGTGAGGCTGCCGAGGAGACGGGCGCGCACCGGGCTCTGATCGCGGCCGCCCCGCGACGGCACCAGGATCCGGTGGGCCTGCGCGGGCGTCCATTCGGCGGGCGCGCGCAGGATCACGACATCCGCGTCGACGGCCCCGATGAGCCCGGCCAGCGGCCCGGTCATCAGAGAATCGTCGAGCTCGCCCACTCCCAGCAGCAGGCTCTCGCAACGGGTCGCCTCGGCCACCCGCGCGATCTCGCTCCAGGGGTCGGCGTGCAGGGTGATCAGCGCTTCGGGACGCAAATCGACCTTCAGCGCCGTCCCCAGCGCACCCCCCAGTACCGCTTGCGCGTCCCGCACACCCCGCGGCAATCCCTCGTCGGGACTGCGATGCGACGGCGCCACCACCGACAGCAGCTGCACCCGCGACACCTCGGGAGGCGCGAGCGCCTTGGCCATCGTGACCATGGTCTCGGCGCTCGCCGGATTGGCGATGGGAACGAGCACCACCGGACGGCGGCCCCTCAGCTTCATCATCTGGGGATCGCGCGCCTCGGATGAGGCGTCTACAGACCGGGCTCTGGGGGCCAGATACAGAGAATAGAGCACTGCGCCGACGCCGAGCCACAGGGCCGCCAACACACCCGCCGGAGGCACTGCGATGGCCTGGTAGAGACCGATGGCGACGCAGGCCGACCCGCCGACCACCGGAATCAACGGGAAGAGCGGAGTACGGAACCCGGGAGGCTCCCCTGCCCGCCTGCGGGCCAGATAGCCGATCATGTGGGTCAGCGCGAAGCTCGCCAGGAAGATCAGGCTGGCCACCGCGCCGGCGGAGGCGACATCGGGAACCGCGATGATCAGGAAAGCGATCACGATGGCGCTGAAGCGCACCGCTGTCGTGGGCGTGCCGGTGCCGGGAGCCAGTGCGGCGAACCGCGGCGGGAGCGTGCGGTCCGCTCCCATCGTCCTCGCGAAGCGCGACGCCGCGAGCAAGTTGGCCTGGAGCGCCGAGAGCATCGACAGCAGCCCAGCCGCCAGCACAAGCCAGTAGCCGGCCGAACCCATGAAGTTGCGAACCGCCACGGCCACCAGGATCTCCGGGTTTGCGGCCGCCGCCTCGACCAACGGCCGGTCCGGGAATCCCACCGCGACGATCAGGAAGAGCAGGGGCAGGTACAAGACGAGCGCCGTCCCCAGCGACAGGAACATCGCCCGCGGCACGTTGCGCTTCGGATCGCGCACCTCTCCGCCGACCGCGGCGATCAGGTCGAAGCCCTGCAGCGCGATGAAGGTGTATCCCATGGCCTGCGCCAGCCCCGACAGTCCATCTGAGAAGAACGGCCGGAACCGCGCTCCCAACGCCCCCGGAGCCGGCGCTTCGGAAGCCAGCGCCAGGAAGCCCGCGGCGACGAGCACCACGAAAACGACCACCTTGCCGACGGTCGCCCACTGCCCGGGGCCGCCGGCCGCCCTCGTCAGCCGCCACTTGTAGAAGCCCACGGCGATGAGCGCGTATGCGACCAGCGCCAGCCGCGACCCGATCCACTCGGGCACCTCACCGTTGGCCAGCAGCGTGATCTGCTCCAGGAACGGCACCAGGAACACCGCGAAGCCCATCGCGTAGAGCACCCCCGCCACGACCGAGGCGAACCACACCACCCACCCCACCCCGAAGGCCGCCTCCACCGTGAGGACGTTGCGCGCATAGGTATACGTCCCGCCGGACTGCGGGAACCGCGCCGCGAGCTCGGCGAACGAATACACCGTGATCAGCGCGATGCACCCGTTCAGCCCGAAGGCCAGGATCGCGCTCGGGCCCGTCGCCTCGAAGGCGACGCCCGCAAGGGCAAGGATCCCGCTCCCGACGATCGCGCCCACCCCGACGCCGGTGGCGCCGAGGAGGCCGAGGGAGCGTTTCGGCTGAGCGGAAACCGTCACGGCTCCGCTCGACCGGACAGCGTCATCAGGTCACGGGCCGCTCCTCCACGGCCAGGTGCACTTCCAGCCACGCCGCCCAGCGCGCCCAGAGGTCCAGCAGCGTCTCGCGGGTCGCCGGGCCGTGATCCTCGAACGGGTACAGGTACATCGCCGCGTCCTTGCCCAGCCCGTTCAGGGCGTGGAAGAGGCGCGGGGAGTGGTCGGGCGCGGTGCCGACGTTCTGGTCGTGCATGCCGTGGTACAGGAGGACCGCACCGGTCAGGTTGTTCGCGTAGACGAAGGGCGACATCCCCAGGTAGACCTCGCGCGCATCCCAGAAGTGGCGCCGCTCCCGCTGGAAGCCGAGCGGGGTGAAGGTGCGGTTGTAGTTCCCGTCGCCGGCGATCCCCGCCTTGAAGAAGGGCGTGTGCACCATGGCGTTGAGGGTGCCGAAGGCGCCGTACGAATGCCCCCCCAGGCCGAGCCGGCGCCGGTCGATGATCCCCCGCGCGTCGAGCTCGTCGATCACCGCGGCGAGGTTGTTGCGCAGGTCGTGCTGGTAGTTGTTGTTGATCCGCCCCGCCTCGCCCACGATCGGCGCGTCGGGCTCGACCACGACGTAGCCCAGCCGGATCAGGTACTCGATCGAGCGGGTGCCGAAGTTGGGGAAGGCGTTCTTGTCGAAGGTGCGCGCGCCCTCGTCATACGACTCCTGGTCCTCGTATTCGCGCGGATAGAACCAGAACATGGCCGGCCGGCGCTCGCCTTCCTGGTAGTCCGGCGGCAGCGTCACGTTCACCAGGAACTGGAAGCCGTCGGGCCGCTCCACGGTGAAGCGCTGCCGGGGCGCGTTGGTGAGGTCGGGGGTGTAGTCGATGTTGTTGGTGAGCTGGGTGCGCGAATCGCCGTCGACGAGGTAGGCCTGGGCGATGTCGGTGGGCGACTGGCGCTGTACGACAAAGCGCCCCGCGGCCGCGTCCAGCACCGTCGAGAGGCGTTCGGACTGGCCATCGTTGGAGCTCTCGTAGACTCTCTCGGTGTCGCCGGTGCGGAGGTCGACGCGGTCCATGAACGAGATGGGCGACTCTGCCAGGGGGTCCTCGTCGTAGGTCGTCCCGGTCAGGTAGACGGATTCGGCACCCTCGTCACCGGTGACTTCGACGAAGTGCCCGCCGCCTCCGCCGCCACCGCCCCCGCCGAAGCGGAACGCGGCGCCTCCGCCGGCCCGACCGCTGGTCATGAGCAGCGATCCGGGGTTGTCGTAGAAATCCTCGGTATCCCTCTCGGTGATCTCGTAGCGCGTCTCCGGATCGTCGAGACGGACGGCGTAGTTGGTGACCGTCCCCCGGGAGCCGCCTCCTCCGAACGCCGCCGGGCCGCCCCCACCACCGCCCTGCGTCACGAAGAGCCATCCGTAGTCCTCCGAATAGCGGTGATTGGACATCCTCTGGCGGCTCTCGTAGAGAACGGTCTCGTCCTCCTCGCCGAAGGGCGGCGCCCAGAGCATCACCCGGTCCATGCGCCGGGCGTCCTCCTCATCCTCCTCCGCCTCTTCCTCCTCGGCCCCCTCTTCCTCCTCCGGCGCCGGCTCCATGCGCAGATACGTCAGCCCCGCGCCATCCTCGCGCCAGGCAATCTGACGCCGCTCGGACTCCTCCTCATCGCCGGCCACCCCGGGAGCGGACGGCGCGCCGCGGATCCCCGTGTTCAGCTCGGTCTCCTCGATCTCGGCGAGGACGTTGCCGTCGCGGTCCCAGATCTCCTCGACGCGCCCAAAGCTCGTGACGGGCACGATGTAGCTGAACGGGTGCTGCATGGTCGTCACGCGGGCGTGCATCCCGTCGGGGGAGAAGTCGAAGCTGCGGATCATCGCCGGGGCGCCGATGTTCGTGACGCGGCGGTTGTCCACCGCGATCGTGGCCAGCTGGCCGGTGACGTGCCACTCGAGGAGCGATTCGTCGTACGGCGTCGCCATCAGGCTCGCGTAGGTGCGCAGGACGTTCTTGCCGTCCTCCGTGCGCTTCACCTGGGGGCCTGCCGGGATCGCCGGCGGCATCGGGCGCGAGGGACGGTCGTCGGGGATCAGCACGGTGGCGATCTCGTCGCCGCCCGCCGTCCACTCGAAGCTGGTGACCATCGTAGCGAGCACCGCATCGCGGGTGATCTGCCGCGAATCGCCGCTCTCGGGGTCGGCGACGTGGATGTGCGTGGCGTCGTCGGTGTGCACGTAGAAGGCGAGCTGCGATCCGTCAGGCGACCACTGCGCCGCGGAGACGCGCGCGCCCCGCGGGACCTCGATGTCGGTGACGGAACCATCCGCCGCCGAGATCACCTGCAGCCCGGCCATGCTGCGGATCGACAGGCTGCGGTGCCGGTTTGCCTGGGGCTCCAGGAACTGCCCGCCAAGCTCGTCGAAGGGACGCGAGAAGCGGTCCATGGTGACCGGCCCGTCGCTCACGTTGTGAAGGAACCACATGCCGTTCGGGCTGGGGTTGTTCAGGCTGACGTTCAGGTAGCGCGGCGCCAGAACCGCATCCGCGATCTCGGCCGGCGGCTCCACCCATCCCGGAGCGTCCAGGGTGGCCTGGGCCCCCGACGACGCGGTCTGGGCATCGGCGTCCTGGGCGTGCAGGGTGCCCCCCGAGAGGACAAGGGCGAAAAGGGAGGCAAGAGCAAGAAGGAAAGCTGTCGGGCGAGTGCGATTGCGGCTCATGCGTGCTGACTCCATCCGGGTTGCGACGGTCGTGTGCGAGGGTAGTGTAAGGTGGGACGGCAAGCCCGAACCCGCCACACCCGAGCCCGGAGGCGTCTCGTGTCTCGAAGGACCACCCACACCGCCCTCTCCCACTCGACCATTCTCGCCCTCGCGGCCGCCGCCGGAACGCCTGGCAGCGCCGCCGCCCAGGAGTGGGACATCACCGAGCCACGCGGCGAGACCCGCGAGGTCTCGTTCACCACCACCGAAGGCACCTGGATGTCGGTGGACGTCTCGCCCAACGAGCGCTGGATCCTCTTCGACCTCCTCGGCCACATCTACCGGATGCCCGCGGGCGGCGGCGACGCGGAGAACCTGACGGAGGGGAGCGGGCTGGCCCTCAACATCCACCCGGTGGTCTCGCCCGACGGCTCCGAAATCGCCTTCATCTCGGACCGCCTGGGCCAGAACAACCTGTGGATCATGAACTCCGACGGGTCGGATCCGCGGGCCGTGTTCACCGACATGGACATCCGCGCCATGGAGCCCGTGTGGACCCCCGACGGCGAGTACATCGTCGTCCGCCAGACCAGCATGAGCGGCGGCGGGCTCTTCGAATACGGGCTCTTCATGTACCACCGCGACGGCGGTACCGGGGTCGAACTCGTCCCCTACACCATCGAGATGCCGGGTTGGCCGTCCATTTCGCCCGACGGGCGCTACCTCTACTTCCAGCAGTTCGTGGGCACGCCGCTGCCGTACGGAGGCCAGGACTCCTCGAAGGGCGACTTCCAGCTGCGGCGGCTCGAATTCGCCACAGGAACGATCACGCCCATCACCCAGGGGCGGTCGCAACAGCAGGGGCGGCTCACCAGCGGCGGCGCCTTCGCCCCGGAGGTGTCACCGGATGGCCGGTTCCTCGCCTTCGGACGCCGCATCCCCGACGGACTGCTCGAGTACCGCGGCCACGTCTTCGGCCCGC
Source organism: Gemmatimonadota bacterium (assembly GCA_022827345.1). GTDB lineage: Bacteria > Gemmatimonadota > Gemmatimonadetes > Longimicrobiales > Gaopeijiaceae > Bin94. The sequence goes on from JAJDTB010000047.1 coordinate 33,810, forward strand.
GCACCGGCCTCTGGCTGCGCGACCTCGAGAGCGGCGCCGAGCGGCTCATCATGGACCCGGTCGTGTGGGACATGACGCAGGAAATCACCCGCGCCGCGCCGGTTCTGCCCCGCTTCACCTGGTCCCCGGACGGCACCCGGATCTACCTGTCGCAGGGTGGCGGTATCCGCGTGCTCGATGTGGGGGGTGGAGGAGTGTCTACCATCCCCTTCCGGGTCGATGTGCGCCGTACCATCTCCCAGATGGCCTACGGTGAGCGTGCGATACCCGACGAATCCTTCGAGGCGCGTTTTCCGCGCTGGCCCACCGCCTCGCCCGACGGCGACCGGATCGCCTTCGAAGCGGTTGGCAGGATCTGGGTGCAGGACGCCTCGGGGGGCGAGCCGCGGCGACTGACCTCCGACGGCTTCGCGCCCGGATTCGAGTACGCGCCGGCGTGGTCGCCCGACGGATCGGCCATCGCATTCGTGACCTTCGACTGGGCCGAAGGCGGGCACATCTGGCGCATCTCCCCGGACGGCTCGGGAAGCGCGCAACAAATTTCGTTGCGCGCCGGCGAGTACAACAACCCGGTTTGGCGCGCCGACGGACAGGAGGTTGTTGCGAGCGCCGGTTCCGGGGCCACCGAGCGGGGGCGCGCGCTGGTCCACAACGCCTGGCATGACCTGGTGCGCTTCCCGGCCGCCGGTGGCGAGGGGACGACGGTGGTTCGGAGCGCCGGCTCTTCCCCCCCTCTGGCCAGCTACGGCGCCGGCGGGCGCATCTACTACATGGCGCAGGGCACCCTCGTGTCGGTGACCCCGGACGGGACCGACCGGCGCGAGCACGCGGTTCTGCCGCCCACGGTGGAGGCAGCGGTGTCTCCCGACGGTGCCCGGGTCGCCTTCGTCACGGTGGGCGACGTCTTCGTGGCGCCGCTCCCGCCCGCCCGCTCGCAGGGAGACGTGCCGGCCATTTCACGCCAGGGCGGGAGCCTCCCCGTCACCCGCATCACGACCGACGGCGGCCTCTTCCCCCGCTGGCGCAGCGCCTCCGTCCTCGACTTCGGCGGCGGCGCCCGCCACGGCACCCACGACCTGAGCAGCGGCGAGACCACCCTCACCCCGCTGCGCCTCACCCTGTCGCGCAATCTGCCCGAAGGCTCGGTGGCGATCACCGGCGCGCGCATCGTCACCCTGGACGAGGCCGGCGTGATCGAGCGCGGCACCGTCGTCACCCGCGGCGGCCGCATCGCCTGCGTCGGCGATTGCGACACCTCCGGCGCCGACCGCGTGATCGACGCCGCCGGCAAGACCGTCATCCCGGGGTGGATCGACGCGCACGGCCACCACAACCGCGAATCGGCCGGCATGGTTCCCGAACGCGGCTTCGAGCACGCGGCCTACCTCGCGTACGGAGTCACCACCACTCGCGACCCCGCCGCGTCATCGATCAACACCTGGGCCGCCAAGGACCTCGTGCAGGCGGGGCGCATGCTCGGCCCCCGCATCTACGCGACCGGCGAGACCCTCACCGCCGGCGACGCCCCCTTCAAGGCGGACGTCGACACCCGCGAGGAAGCCGATAACCAGGCCGCGCGGCTGCAGCGCTGGGGGGCGGAAAGCGTCAAGCAGTACCTGCAGCCGAACCGCCGCAGGGCGCAGTGGCTGGTCGACGCGGGCCGCGAGCGCGGAATGGTGGTGACCTCCGAGGGCGGCAACTTCGACATCTCCCACAACATCGGCCTCGTCATGGATGGCCACGCCGGCTTCGAGCACGCCCTCGTCCAGTTCCCGATCTACTCCGACGTATCCCGCTTCCTCGGCCAGGCCGGCTTCCACTACTCGCCGACCGTCGTCGTCGGGGGCTCGGCGCCCTGGAGCGAGGAGTACTTCTTCCAGCGCGAGGACACCTGGCTCGACGAAAAGATCCGCCAGTGGCTCCCCTGGCGCCAACTCATCCCCCACGCCCGCAGGCGGATGATGCGCCCCGAGACCGATTACGGGTTCGCGATCGTTGCCGAAGGGATGGCCGATGTGATCGCCGCGGGCGGATACGGCGCGATCGGCTCGCACGGACAGCAGCACGGCCCCGCGTCCCACTGGGAGACGTGGATGTACGCGGCGGCGCTCGGTCCGCTCGGCGCGCTCGAGGTGGCCAGCATGCACGGGGCGCACTTCCTCGGCCTGCAGGACGAACTGGGGAGCATCACGCGGGGGAAGTGGGCCGACCTGATGGTGCTCGGCTCCAATCCCCTGGACGACATCGAGAACACCCTCGACATCGACCTGGTCATGAAGGACGGCATCCTCTACGATGCCACGACCCTCGACCAGCTGTGGCCCGAAGACCGCCCCTTCGGCGACTACTACTGGGTGAACCCCGACATCATGAAAACGGACACCGTGTCGGTCGGACACTGGCGTCCCGGGAACTGAACCGATGAACGTTTGCTGGAGAAGAATCATGCGAATCTGTCCCCCCCGCCTGGCCACCGGCCTCGCCCTGGCCCTCGCCGCCACGAGCCCCGCCCCCGCCCTCGCCCAGCAGGAGCCCCCATCCGAGCCGCCCGCCGACTGGGAAGCCACCGCGATCGACTACTCGAACGTGCCCTACCCGTACCCCGTCGAGTACCTGACCGTGCGGCTCATGGGCCAGGACCACCGCATGGCCTACATGGACGTCGCGCCCCAAGGCGAGCCCAACGGCCGCACGGCGGTCATCTTCCACGGCATGAACTTCTTCGCGGGCGCCTACGGCCCGACCATCGACGCCCTGCGCGAGGCCGGCTTCCGCGTCATCGCGGTGGACCGCCTCGGCTTCGGCCGCTCGTCGAAACCGCTCATCCACTACAACCTCCACATGCCCGCGCGCCACACCAGGGCGCTCCTCGACGAGCTGGGCCTCGACCGCGTCGCCATCGTCGGCCACTCGATGGGCGGCATGGTGGCCACCCGCTTCGCCTCGACCTACCCGGACGCGACCTCGCACGTCGTCATGGTCAACCAGATCGGCCTGAGCGACACGCGGCCCGGCCGCGCCTGGGGCGATCCCGAAGACGCCTACCAGCGAGTCCTGAACGGCACAACCTACCAGTCCGTCCTCGCCGGCCACCGACGCTACTACCCGAACGGCTGGCGCGACGAGTACCTGCCCTGGGTGAAGGTCCAGTACGGCTGGACGCTGAGCGGCCACTGGCCCCGCATGGCCCGCGTCCGCTCCGCCCAGCAGCGCATTCTCTTCGAGGACCCGGTCGTGCACGAGTGGCAGTACATCGAGACCAAGGCCCTGGTCATCGGCGGCTCCGACGACCGCCTGGTGCGCGACTACCCCGCTGCCGCACGCAACGTCGCCGAACGGCTCCAGAACGCCGAACTGGTCCTCTTCCCCGGCGTCGGCCATTCCCCCCACTTCGAGATCCCGGGCGAGTTTCACGCCGAGCTTGTCCGCTTCCTCCTCTCCGACCCGGACGCGCCGGCGGATCAGAGCTGGCGGTAGGCAGCCGCCGGATGAGGCATGCCGCCGCGGGCCAGCCGCGAGCCCTCAGTTCCCGAAGAGCGACTGCAGCCCCACCGGCGACGTCCACATCGAGCGGTTGGAGTGCCCCACGCCGGGCACGATCATCTCGACGTGGTTGTGCCCCTCGTGCAGCGCATCCATGAACCGCACCAGCGTCTGCCCGCGCACGTAGCGGTTGACGCCCTGCAGATTCGCCCCGCAGCTCTGGTCGAGAGAGGCGCTCAGCGTGTCCGCGTCGCCGACCAGTATCCGCACATCCCGCCGCGACAACTGCGCGCGAATGGTGTCCGCGTCGAGCCCCCCGGCGAAGGTGTTGCGATCCTCCAGACCGTAGTGCCACTCGTTGTAGTCGTCGCAGCCGACCCCGCCGGGGACGGTGAAGTTGCCGCTCAGGTTCTCGCGCTCCGGCCCCGGATACAGGTACGTCGAAGGATTGGCGACGACATACCGGAACGACACCCCGTCCCGCGCCCCCTCCTCGACCTGGCTCGTCGCCGCGTAGCGGTGGAGCACCTGTCCTCCCGCCGAGTGACCGGTCACCACGATCTCGCGCATTGTCGGAAAACGGCTCGTGTCGAGGAAGATCTTCACGATGCTGTCGAGCGCCGTGTACGAACTGACCCGCGGCGAAGGCCCCTCGGGGCGTGAGAGATTCCCCCGCTTCCACCCCGGACTCGACCAGTGGGGCTCGTCGGGTTCGGGGCCGTCGTCCACGGTCTGGAAGTGGGGCGCAACCACGGCCGTCGTCGCGGCGACGCCCCCCTGGGTAACGGCCGAAATCCCGCTGAGGAAGTAGACATCCGGGTTCCGATTGTTGCCGTGCACGACGATCAGTCCCCGCGATGCGCTCTCATCACCGGTCGCCAGCTCGTGCGTGCTGAAGACGGGCAGGTAGACGCCGGATCCGATCACAACCCGCTCGGCGCAGATCGCCCCGGCCAGGTTGCAGGGCACGGGCCGGGTGGGGGGCTCGGGCGGCGGGGGTTCCACGGTTTCGGTTACGGTCGTGCCGCCGCCACAGGCGTAGAGTGCCGCAAGACACAGCAGGGCGAGGGGGATGAGAGGGCGCAGGCTCCGGTGCGGCGGGCCAGTCCACCAGGACCGGTGCGCGCGTGGCCCCGTGGCGCCTGCCCGAGGCTGTGCCGCAGTCGTCACGGCTTCCGGTATCTCCCCATGAACCCCATGTCCATCCAGGAGACCCTGCCCTGTGGCCCCAGCCTGAACGTCACGAACGAACTGCCGTAGGCCTGGCCGTCGCCGCCATCGAAGTACAGCCGGAACACGTCGTGGTGCCAGTGCTCCATCACGCCCGAGAAGCTGCCGGGCTGCCCGAAGTGCACCCTCAGGGCGCCGTCGCCGGCCACTTCCACGTGCGCCGCGCCGCCGTACTCGTACTCGTAGGTGCCGGTGTAGTCCTCCAGGGAGAGCGATGGTGTCGTGCCCGGGATTCTGGCGGCGTCCTGGGCGGCGAGCGTGGCCTCGACCTGCGCCTCGATCTCGCGCGTTCGGGCCATGATCTCGCCGTGCCAGTCGCGGTCGGGCGCCCCGATCAGGCGGGCGAAGACCCAGGCGGCAATCTCCTGGTGCGGGTAGTACGGCGCCCACATGCTGCCGTTGGCCAGTACCGTCACCCCGGCCTCGGCATCCGGCAGCATCCCCACGTAGGCGGGAAAGCCGAAGATGCCGCCGCTGTGCGACACGTACCGATGCCCCTCGAACGAAGCGAGGCGCCATCCCAGGCCATACGCGCCACCATCCTGGTCGCCGAAAACGATCGATTCGTCCATGCCAATCTGGGGTGCGTGCATCTCGGCCACGGTCGACTCCTTCATCACGACCTCGCCGTCCACACGACCGCCGCCCAGATGCATGCGGATCCAGTTCACGAGGTCCGTCACGCTCGACACCACGCTGCCCGCCGCCTGCATGCTGTCGTAGGACTGCCATGACAGTACGCGCCGCGACCCGTCCCGGTCGATCCCGTGGGGCATGGCGACGTTCAGCCCCGAGGCGTCGGCGATGCTCACCGGTCCGGCTGGCGCGGCACCCAGGAATGCGGTGGCCACGAAGCGATCGTCCCACACCTCGTGGGGGCTCGCGGCGCTCCGGTCCATTCCCAGCGGCGCGAAGATCCGCTGCCGCACCCAGTCGCTCCACGTCATTCCGCTCACGGCCTCCACCACCAGCCCCGCGACGCCGTACCCCTGGTTGCTGTAACGGTAGCCCTGCCTGAGCGGGGCCTGGTTGTCGGGCAGGCGCAACCGCTCCGCGGCCTCACGCGCATCCATCACAGCGAGGACCGGATAGGCGTCCCCCGGCATGCCCGATCGGTGGGACAGGAGGTCCCGGATAGTCATGCTGCGGGTGATCCACGGATCCTTCACCCGGAACCACGGGAGGTGTTTGACGACCGGGTCATCCCATTGCAGCAGGCCGTCGTCGACCAGGACGCCGATCGCCCCGGCGGCGAACGACTTGGACACGGACCCGATCTGGAACAGCGTCTCGGCGTCGACGGGATCATGGCGGCCGACCTCCTTCACCCCGAAGCCGCGGGCGAAGATGACCTCGTCACGATACACCACCGCCACGGCCAGGCCGGGCAGTTCCCAGTCCGGCATCGATTGCTCGATGTACTCGGCCAGCCCGGCGATTCGGTCCCGGCCCTCCGCGGCGTCCGTCGCGGCCTGGCCCGACAGGACGCCGGGCACCATCGCCATCACGGCCAGTGCACAGGTGGCTGCGCCCGGTCCGCGGCAAGGCTTCACGAAGGTCTCCTACCTCCTCGCGAAGTCACCGAGCCCGCCGAGATCCAGCGTCCCCACGATCCCATCGGCGCCCAATGTGAAAGTCACGAACATCTCCCCGTTGGCCGGGTTGTCCGGGACCATCCGGAACACGTCGTAGTGCCAGTGCTCGAGGCGGCCCGTCGTTTTGCCGCCGAGGCTGAGTCGAAGGCCATCGTCTCCATGCTGGATGTCCACTGCACCGTGATACTGCTCCTCGTAGGTGCCCGCGTACTCGGGCAGGGGCCGCGAAGGCGAGGTGCCCTCGGCACGGTTTGCCTCCAATTCACGTCGCGCCACGGCAGCACGCTCTTCACCTTCCCTCATTTCGGCGAGCATCAGCGCGCTCCAGTCGGCCATCCCAGCGCGGTCGCCACCATCCAGGAAGTGGTCGAACACACTGTACATCAGCGCCACGATCAGGTTGTTTGGGCGCGCGTTGGACAGGGCCACCATCCCCACGCCCTCCTCCGGCATGAACGCGACGTGTGCGCGCATCCCGTCAATGCCGCCGCCGTGGTCGACCACCTTCCGCCCACGGTAGTCGAGCACCCACCACGCGAGCCCGTAGGCGTTGAAGTTCATGACCGCATCGCGCGAGTGGAGGCGGTTCTCGGGCGCATCCGCCTGGATCGCCATCTGCGGATAGTGCATCTCGGCCATGGTGCTGTCGCTGACCAGGCGCTGTCCCTCGTGGACGCCGCTCTCCAGGTGCAGGGCCACCCAGCGTGCCATCTGCGAGGCGCTGGAATAGATCGAGCCCGCGGGCCCGACGTTGTCGATGTTCTTGTGCGGAACGGGCGTCGGAACACCGTCGACCGGGACGTGCGGCGACGCCACGTTGTCGAGGCGGGGCAGCTCGGTCACCGAGGTGACGCTCCGAGTCATGCCCAGCGGCGCGAAGATGCGCTCGCCGACGAAGTCGTCCCAGCTCTTGCCCGAGGCGGCGCGCACCACTTCCCCAGCGGTCAGGAACATGAGGTTCTGGTACTGCCAGGCGCCCCGGAAACTGCGCGTGGGCCTCAGGTAGCGGACACGGCGGATGATCTCGTGGCGATCGTGCGGCCACCGCGACCAGACCGCGTCACCGCGCGCGAGGCCACTCCGGTGGGTGAGCAGGTCGCGGACGGTCAGTTCCCGGGTCGCGTACGCATCGTACATCTCGAACCACGGGATGTGATCGATGACGCGGTCGTCCCAGCGTACGCGCCCCTCGTCTACGAGCATCCCGAGCGCGGCCGAGGTGAAGGCCTTCGATGTGGATCCGACCGCGAAGAGGGTGTGTTCGTCGACGGGCTCGCCGGTGGTCACGTCGCGCACGCCGTAGCCGCGTTCGTAGACCGTGCGGCCATCGTGGACGATCGCGATGGCCAGGCCCGGGACCTGCCAGGCTTCCATCGCCCCCGTGATGTAGTCGTCGAGGCCGGTGAGAGGGGCGGGTTGGGCGGCCACCGTGGCCAGGCCGGACGCGTAGAGGAAAGCCGCCGCGGCCAGAACCACAGACCCGGCCGCGCGCGCTGCAAAGCGCAGCACCCCGGCCACGCGGGTGGCATGCGCATTTCTCACGCGCGACCCACTCACCGAGAAAGTAATATACGCATTACATTTTGTCATGTTTTGTTTACATTTCTGTTTCATCCAGTGGCCGCTACGGCACCGGCGCCGCCCGCAGCGACGCGCCGGACACCCCCTACCCCCGGTTGAACACGAAGTAATCGTGAATCGCCCGCGCGATCTGCGCGATCACCGCTTCGCGCTCCGGGATCGCCACCTCCGACTCCTTCACATAGACGACCGCCACCACGTGCCCCGCCCCATCCGGCAGGTCGATGATCCCCACGTCGTTGGTCGTCTGGCCGATGGTGCCGGTCTTGTGGGCGACCTCGGTTCCCGCCGGGAGCACCCCCTTCAGCCGCGCCTCGCCGGTCTGGCACCGGTACATGATGTCGACCAGCAGCGCGGAACTCTCCTCCGAGAGGATGTCCCGGTTCCAGATCTGCTGGAGCACCATCGACATCGCGGCCGGCGTCGACGTGTCCCGCGGGTCGGTGTTGAAGTTGGCGTTGTTGGCCGCGAGGCCGGCATCGGTCCGCGGCGCGCTCAGCACCTCCTCGTAGTCCTCCGGGCTGATCTTGTTGTCCTCGCTGACGTCCGGCGCACCGAGCCAGTTGGCGATGAGCGCCCAGGTGGGACGGTCGACGCGGATCCCCTCGGCACCCACCTCGTGCATCCGGTCGGTCACGGCCTGCGAACCGCCCGCCGCCTCCATCAGCACGTCGGTCGCGATGTTGTCGCTGATCTGCAGCATGAGTTCGAGCAGATTGTGCACCGAGATCTGCAGCCCCGGATCGTCCAGCAGGTCGCTGATGGCGCTCGATGTCGTGTACACATCGCTCTGGTCGATCTCGATGAGGTCGTAGAGCCCGAGCTCGCCCCGGTCGACCATCGAGAGGATCTGCACCGCGATCGGCACCTTGTAGGTGCTCGCCATCGGGAAGAGTTCGTCGCCGTTCAGCGTGATCCCGCGCCCCGTTTCGAGGTGATAGGCGGCCACGCCGACCCGCCCCTGCGCCTGTTCGGCCAGCCGGGCGACTTCGGTGGCGAGGTGTTCCAGCCCGGGGTCTTCACCCTGGACCTGAATGTCCTGCGCGGCTGCGTCCGATACGGGCAGGCGGCAGCCGAGAATGGCCAGAACGGCGAGCGTCCCGAGGTGCGGCAAGACGGGACGAAGCTGGGTGCGACGCATGGGAACCTCCGGGGTGTGGCGTTGGATCGCGATCTCGCGAGCAACTGTACTCGCGGCCGGTTCGGGACGCCACCCGAACACGCATCACCCGCCACCCGCACCCAATGAGCCGGCTGGGACTCGAACCCAGGACCTACGGATTAAAAGTCCGTTGCTCTACCAACTGAGCTACCGGCTCGCCCGAAAGATAACCTTCCCGCAAACGCGGTTCATGGGGTTGGATGGCGGCGCCCCCACGCCTTCGCGCATCGCTTCACGTTTCTTCGCGGCTCTGCTCGAAGGGGAGTTCGAGCTGGAGCAGGCCGAAGCTGGTCCGGTGATGGGGCGTCAGCCCGCACCTGCGCACGGCCTCACGGTGCTCGCGCGTCGCGTAACCCATGTTGCGCTCCCAGCCGTATTCCGGGTGCCTGGCGGCCAGGCGGGCCATGAGCCGATCGCGGCAGACCTTCGCCACGATCGATGCGCAGGCGATGGAGTGCACGATGGCGTCGCCGCCCACCACCGCCTCGTGCTCCCACTCCAGATCGCGCACCGGCAACCCGTCCACCACCACGTGGTCCGGGGAGATCACGAGCCGACTCAGCGCCCGGTTCATCGCGCGGGCGGTGGCGCGCAGGATGTTGATGCGGTCGATCTCCCGCGCCGAGGCCGCCCCGATCGCCACCGCAGCGGCGCGCGCGTGAATCTCGCGGGCAAGCTCGGTGCGGCTCTTCGCGGTCAGCGCCTTGGAGTCGGCCGCACCTGCGATCTCCACACCGTCCCCCAGAATGACCGCAGCCGCGACCACCGGCCCCGCGAGCGGTCCGCGTCCGACCTCGTCGACCCCGGCTACGCGGCGAAGACCCCGCTCGCTGCAACCGCGTTCGTACTCGAATGCGCCGCGAAGCTGTTCGGGGGCGGACACAGGCCCCGGAAGTGCGCCGTCTGGACGCTAGTTCGGCCGGTGGACCCGTTTTTCCTTGATCCGGGCCGCTTTGCCGCGGAGGCCCCGGAGGTAGTACAGCTTGGCCCTGCGAACCCGCCCGCGGCGCACGATCTCGACCCCGCCGACAGTCGGCGCGTTCACCGGGAACACGCGCTCCACGCCGATGCCGCCGGAAACCTTGCGGACGGTGAACGTCTCGCCCATGCCGGAGCCTCGGCGCCCGAGACAGACGCCCTGGAAGACCTGGATCCGCTCCTTCTGTCCCTCGCGGACCCGGTAGAGAACCTTGATCGTATCGCCCGGCGCGAAATCCGGAAGGTTGTTGCGGGCGTGTTCCATATCGAGTTGGTGGAGGATATCCGTCATGGTCCTGGCTCCCCGTTCTGCTGTTTCCGCTGTGCCGTCGTTCGATTGGCAGCCTGAAAAGATAGGCCGAGTGGGGGTCCAGTGGAAGTGTCAGTCTCCGCACCGCTCCCGCGTCAGCCGCTTCGCCTGCCCCCGCCGCCACTCCTCGATGCGTCGGTGGTCACCGCTGCGCAGCACCTCGGGAACGACGAGGCCGCGGTATTCGGCGGGCCGCGTATAGGACGGCGCCGAGATCGCGTCGCCTTCGTAGAACGAGTCCGACGAGGCCGACTCGTGATCGCCCAGGGCGCCCGGCAGGAGCCGCACCAGCGCGTCGGTGACCGTGAGGGCGCCGATCTCGCCTCCCGACACGACGAAGTCGCCGATCGAGAGCTCCTCGGTCGCGAGGTGGTCGGCGACCCGCTGGTCCACGTCCTTGTAGTGGCCGCACAGGAGTGTGATTTCGGGCTCCAGCGAGAGCCGGACCGCGTCGTCGTGCCTGAACCGCCGCCCCCGTGCGGAGAGCAGGACGATCGGCCCCGCCGGGCTCAAGTCGTCGATGGCTTCGAAGAAGGGCTCCGGCTTCATCACCATCCCCGCGCCGCCGCCGTAGGGCTCGTCGTCGACGGTGCGGTGCCGGTCGTGGGTGTAGTCGCGCAGATCCGTCACGCGGTACTCGACCAGGCCGGCCCGGGCCGCGCGTCCGGGGATGCTCGCCGCGAGCGGGGCCGCGAAGAACTCCGGGAAGATCGTGACGATGTTGACCCGGATCATCGTGCGCCGACCCGGATCACCCTGCGCCCCCCCGGATCACTCGAGGAAGCCGTCGGGGAGGTCGACCACGATGCGCCGCTGCTCGCGATCGAAGTCGACGACGAATTCGTCCGAAAACGGGACCAGCACCTCGCCCCGGGGACCCATCACCTGCAGCAGGTCGGCCGGCCGCACCGGGAAGACCTCGGCCACCTCGCCCAGAGCGGCGCCGTCCCGCGTCGTCACCGACGTGCCGAGCAGCTCGTGGTAGAAGATCTCGCCCTCGCCGAGTTCGTCGATCGTGTCGAACGGGCGCAGAAGGTAGAGGCCGCGGAGCTCGTCGGCGGCCGTACGGTCGTCCACACCCGCAAACTTGACCAGGAAACCGCGCCGATAGGGACGAACGGTCTCGATGATCAGCGGAGGAAGGGACTCCGAGGGTTTTTCGGCATCGCCGTCGGCGGGCAGATGGACCTGCCCGGCCTCAAAATGGCTCGCGGGATGGTCCGTCAGGGGCCAAACGAACAACTCGCCCTTCTTCCCGTGGCCCTTGTTGAGGTGCCCGACGACCAGAAAGGGGGGGTGTGGTTGTGACATGGCTAGTGTCCCGTCGTGAATAGCGGCATCCCCGACGGGAGCGGCGGTGCGCCCGGCCGATCACGCGCGACGCCCGCCATGGGATTCGTGTTGGTCCTAGGCGGACTCGTCGGCCGCGGCGGCTTTCGCGTCGTCCGCAGCTTCCGCGTCGGCGGCAGCGTCCACGTCGGGGGCTTCCGCGTCAGCGGCGGCCTTGGCCTCGGCGGCGCCTTCCGCGTCAGCGCCCGCAACCGACGAATCGGACGCTTCTTCCGCAACAGCCGTCGCCGCGGCTCCGACCAGCGCCACCTTGTCGTCACCACCATTTCGGGCTTTCGACACCAGGCTGCCCACTGTCGGGGAGACGATCGCGCCCTCGCCCAGCCAGTAGTCCACCCGGTCCAGGTCGACCTTCAGCCGTGCCGGGTGCGAAAGCGGGTTGTAGTACCCCACGTTCTCGACGAACCGGCCGTCACGGGGCGAACGGCTGTCGGCGACCACGATGCGGTAGTGGGGCTGCTTCTTCTTTCCCATCCGCCGGAGGCGAATCTTCACAGACATGGGCTTCTCTCGTTTACGCTCGTTTTTCGGGCTCGTTGTCCCGGTTTCATGGTTTGAATGAGGGCATCAGCCCCTTCATCCTGTTCATCATCTTTTCCATTTCGGTGAACCGCTTCATGAGCCGGTTCACCTCGGCCACGGGCCTCCCGCTGCCGCGGGCGATCCGCTTCCTGCGCGACCCGTTCAGGATCTCCGGACGGCGGCGCTCGTCGGGCGTCATCGAGAGGATGATCGCCTCGATGTGCTTCATCTTCTTCGGATCGACATCCGTCGCGGACATCCCCCGCGGCATCCCGGGGACCAGCTTCATCAGCTGATCCAGCGGGCCCATCCGCTGCACCTGCCGCATCGCCACGAGGAAGTCCTCCAGGGTGAAGCGGCCCTTGCCGAGCACCTTCTGCTCCAACTTCCGGGCCTCGCCGGCGTCGACCACCGCCTGCGCCCGCTCGACCAGCCCGATCACGTCCCCCTTCTGGAGGATCCTGCCGGCGATACGCTGCGGATCCACCGCTTCGAGGGCATCGAGCCCTTCGCCGGTGCCGACGAACTTCATCGGCTTGCCGGTCACGCCGTGGATCGAGAGCGCCGCCCCGCCCCGCGCGTCGCCGTCCATCTTGGCCAGCACGAAGCCCGTGACGTCCAGCACCCGATCGAATCCCTCGGCGATCCGCACCGCCTCCTGACCGGTCATGGCGTCGGCCACGAGGAGGATCTCGCGCGGGCCGAGCGCTTCCTTGATCCGCGCCAGCTCGTCCATCATCGGCTGGTCGATCTGGAGGCGTCCGGCCGTGTCGACGATGAGGGCGGCGGCCTTCATCCGGCGTGCGCGCCCGTGACTCGCCTTCGCCACTGCGACCGGATCGGTGGCGCCCTCCTCGTGGTGAACCGGGATACCGGCCCGCTTGCCCAGCACGCGCAGCTGATCCACCGCGGCCGGCCGGTACAGGTCGCACGCGGCCAGAAGCGCCGGTCGCCCCTGCCGCTTCAGCCTTTTGGCCAGCTTGGCGGCCGTCGACGTCTTCCCCGACCCCTGCAGCCCCACCAGCATGATGACGGTGGGCGGGGCCGGCGACCACGCCAGCGCAGTCTCGCTGTCGCCGCCGATCAGCGCGGCAAGCTCGTCGTGCACGATCTTGACGATCTGCTCACCCGGCGAGACAGCCTTCATGACGCGCTCGCCCATCGCCTTCTCCTGAACCCGCTTCAGGAATGATCGGGTGACCTTGAAGTTGACGTCGGCCTCGAGAAGCGCGCGCCGCACCTCGCGGAGGCCGTCCTTGATCATGGGCTCGGTCAGGAGTCCGCGTTGGCGGAACCGTCCCAGAACCCCGTCCAGTTTCCTGCTCAGGTCTTCAAACATCTACAGTCCGCGTTTGAAAGCGGCACAGCTATTAATCGTCGCCATTCTCAAAGCCGGATTCAAGGCTCGCGAATGATCTGGCTGCGGCGCGTCCCCACCGACACCATCGCGATCGGCGTGTGCACCAGCTCCTCGATGCGGTGCAGGTAGGCGCGCGCGTTGCGGGGGAGGTCGCGCAGCGAGCGCACCTCGGTGGTGGGGGACTGCCAGCCGGGGAGCGTCTCGTAGACGGGCTCGACGCGGGCCAGTTCCCAGGACGCGGCCGGGAACGGGATGTCGCCCTGGTCCCTAAGGCGGTAACCGGTCGCGATCCGGATCTCGGAAAGCGTGTCGAGGACGTCCAGCTTGGTCACGGCGATGCCGGTGAGTCCGTTGACGCGGGCGGCGTAGGCGACCACGGCCGCGTCGAACCAGCCGCAGCGGCGCGGACGGCCCGTCGTGGCGCCGAACTCCGCGCCGAGTTCGCGGATGCGCTCGTCCATGGCCGGCTCGAAGGCGGTCGGGAGCGGGCCGTTGCCGACCCGGGTGGTGTAGGCCTTCACCACGCCGATCACCGAGTCGATCATGGTCGGGCCGATGCCGGCGCCCACCGCCGCGGCGCCAGCGGTCGTGTTGGACGAGGTGACGAAGGGGTAGGTGCCGTGGTCCACATCCAGCGCCGTGCCCTGAGCGCCTTCGAGGAGCACCCGCTTGCCGGCCGCGAGGGCGCGGGCGATCTCGTCCCCCACATCCGTCGCGACTTCGGGGACGCGCGCGGCGACCGTCATGGCCTCGTCCACCGTGCCGGCGAGGTCGGGATCGGCACTCAGGCGCTCCAGCTGCCCGCGGGCCCACTCGATGCCCTGGGCGATCCGCTTCTCGCCGCGCGCCGGCTCGAGCAGGTCGGCGACCCGCACCCCCCGCCGCCCCGTCTTGGCCTCGTACGCGGGACCGATGCCGCGCCCCGTCGTGCCGATCTTGCGGTCCGCCGCCTCCTCCGCGGCATGATCCAGCGCCATGTGGTACGGCAAGACGACGTGCGCCCGCGTGCTCAGCCCGATCCGTCCGGTGTGATCGACCCCGCGCTCGGACAGCCCGTCCAGCTCGCCGAAGAACTGCGCCAGGTCCACCACCACGCCATTGCCCAGCAGGCACCGCTTGTCCACGTGCAGAACGCCGGACGGGACCTGGTGGAGCACCACGTGATGGTCGCCCACGTGCACCGTGTGGCCAGCGTTCGCCCCGCCCTGGTAGCGCGCGATGATGTCGACATCGCTGGCCAGGACATCGACGATCTTGCCCTTACCCTCGTCGCCCCACTGGCACCCGACGACGACCGTGCAGGAGCCGTTGGGGGCCTTCAGGTTCAGCCCGCGGTTCTTCACGCGTGCGCCAGCGCCCCCTGGGCCCGCAGCCCGGCCTTGGCCAGGCACTCGGCCAACTCGTCGTGCCGCGCTTCCGGCAGCGGCCTCAACGGCGGCCGCGGCACCCCGCCGTGATAGCCGAGCAGGTCGAGCGCACGTTTCACACCGGCCACCCCCATCCCCCCCACCACCGCGTTGTGCAGCGCCCCGATCCGCTTCTGCAGCGCTCCCGCCGCGGCCATGTCACCCGCCGCGAAACGCTCGCACACCTCCGCGCACTCCCGCGGCGCCAGATTCGCCACTCCAAGGATGCCGCCCACCGCGCCGATCTCGAGCGACGCGTATAGGAGCGCCCCGCTGCCCACCAGCACCTGGAAGCCCCGCTGCGTGTGCGTGACCAGCTCCGCAACCGTCTCCAGCTTCCCCCGCGAGTCCTTGATCCCGACGATGTTCTCGTGCGTCGAGAGCTCGGCGATCAGCCCGGTCGGAAAGTCCAGCGTGCTGAACCGGGTCGGCACCTGGTAGAGGATGACCGGGACCTCCGACGCATCGGCCACGGCCCGGTAGTGATCCCGCACCACCGCCGACGTCATCGCGCCCTTGTAGAAGGCGGGCGGCTGGACGAGCACCGCGTCGGCTCCCCGAGCGGTCGCCAGGCGGGTCAGGCGCAGGGTGGTGCGCAGCGATTCGGCGCCCGTGCCCGCCACCATCAGCTGCCCCTCCGGCAGCACGTCCCGGACGACCTCCCAGGAGCGCTCGCGCTCGCCTTCGTCCAGGAAAACCGCCTCGCCGGTCGAGCCGCCGATCACCATCCCGGTCACGCCGGTGGCGGCCCACTTGCCCACGTTGCCGCGCAGCGCCACCAGGTCGACCTCGCCCGTGACGGGGTCGAAGGGGGTGGTGGTGGGTATCATCACGCCGCCGATGTCGATCGCACTCTCGCTCATGTCCTCAGTCTCGTTCCTGTTCGGTCTCGTTCCTGTCCTCGGTCCGCTTCCCGCCCGCAGTCCGATCCTGTCCGCAGTCCGGCGTCCATTTCAGGGGTTTGTGCTCGGGGTCCCGGGCTTACATCGCCACCGCGCGCGGAGCCCCGGGCGGAAACAGTCCCATCTTCTCTCTCGCGCGGGCCAGCGTCTCGCCCGCCATGGCCCTCGCCCGCCCGGCCATCTCCATGATGCGTGCGTCGAGGTCGGTCTCGCGGCGAAGGACCTCGGCCCGGCGGTCGCGCATTTCGCTTGTCAGCGCCACCAGCGCGTCCGCCGTCTGGCCCTTCAGGTCCACGTATCGAAGAGTACCCGCAAAGTAGTCCGCGCGCATCTGGTCGGCATCGTCCGGATAACCGCAGGCAGTCAGCAGCGTCAGCAGGTTCTCGATCCCCGGGCTCACCTCCCCGCTGGGCGTGGCGCCCGAATCCGTCACGGCCGAGCGGATCTTCTTGCGCACCGACGCCTCCTCCTCGAAGAGCCCGATGTAGTGCTTCGGACCCAGGCTCTTGCTCATCTTGCGGGTCGGGTCGGCCGTCGACATGACCTTGGGCACGTGCGTGAGCAGCGTCTCGGGCTCGGGAAAGAGGTAGCCGAAGCGGCTGTTGAAGCGCCGCGCGATCCCTCGGCTCAACTCGAGGTGCTGCGACTGGTCCTGCCCGACCGGCACGCAGCCGGCACGGTACGCCAAAATGTCCGCCGCCTGCAGCACCGGGTAGAAGAGCAGCCCCGCCGAAATGAACGACCCCTCGTCGTCGACCGAACCGTCCTTCAGCAGCGCCGACTTCTCCTTGAACTGCGTCATCCGGCTCAGATCGCCGAGCGACGTGATCGTGGCGAAGAGCCAGCAGAGTTCGGTCTGCTCGGGCACGGTGGACTGGATGTACACCGTCGTCCGGTCGGGATCGATGCCCGCCGCGAGCAGGCTGACGAACATCTCCCGCGCCGCATTCCGCAGATCGCCCGCTTCGTAGGGAGCCGTGAGCGCATGAAGATCGACGACACAGTAGATGCACTCCCGCTCGTCCTGCAGCCTGACCCAGTTCTTCACGGCGCCGAAGTAGTTGCCGATGGTCATGACGGCGGTGGGCTGGATGCCGGAGTAGACGCGCGAGGGGGTGGCCATGGTGATCGGGCGGGGTTCCTGATGGGAAGAGATGTGGGGGTTCGGGCCGCAGTCTCGCGGGTCCGGGCCGCAGCCGGCGAGGTCCGGGCACAGCCAAGCTAACTTAGCGTAGCCCGCACTTCAGTTCGACCCTTGTTACCGGTTCGACCCTCTTTTGTCAGTTCGACTCATTTTTGTCAGTTCGACCCCTTTTGGATGGATGAGGGCGGAGATCGAGCCCGCGGGTACCCCCCACAACGGATTTCCTGGTAATGACTGATCGTGACGAAGGAAAGGTCCGCACCCTCGGCGGCACGGCGCGCCCCCACCCCGGCGGCGACGACCCCGACGCCGTCGAGCGCCTTCTCGCCACGGCCACCGAAGCCGCGCGCGCGGCCGCCGCGGTCCACGCGGAGGCCATGGGGCGCGGCGGCCAGCGCTGGGTCGACGCGAAGACCGCGCACAGCGACTTCGTGACCGATGTGGACATGGCCGCCCAGGACGCCGCCCTGGCGGTGATCCGCGCACGGCACCCCGACCACGCGATCATGGCCGAGGAGGAGGGCGGCGAGCACTCCGGCGACCCGGACACGGGACACATCTGGCTGGTCGACCCCCTCGACGGCACGACGAACTACATGCACGGCCACCCCTACCACGCGGCCTCGGTGGCGGTCTGGGATGCGGAAGGCCCCCTCGTCGCCGCGGTCGACGCCCAGGCGCTGGACAGGGTGTGGACGGCCATGCGCGGCGGGGGAGCATTCGAGAACGGCAACCCGATCCGCGTCAGCCGCACCACCGACATCCGCGCGTTCCTCCTGGGAACCGGCTTCCCCTTCAAGGCGCACGACGTGATGGACACCTACCTGCGGCAACTGGACCAGGCACTGCGGCGGACTTCGGGCGTGCGGCGAACCGGCGCGGCCGCGATCGATCTGGCCTACGTCGCCAACGGCATCCTCGACGGCTTCTGGGAGGCCCGCCTGGCGCCCTGGGACTTCGGCGCCGGGATCCTGCTGGTCACCGAGGCAGGCGGCGTGGTGGCGCGTGTCGAAGGCGGGCCGATCGATGCGACCAGCGGTTCGGTGATGGCGGCGAACTCGGCGGCTGGGATGGCGAAGCTCCGGGAGGTACTAGAACTCCGACGCCCTTGACCTCTTCAGGGCGTGCTCGCGCTTTGTAGGCCATCAAACCGCCCCTGCTTCATGTGGTACGCGGATCACCAGAGGTCGCTCGCCCATGTATCCGCGATCCGCGACTACCTACGATATCGCCAGGAATGCTGCCACCGGGTCGGCCCCCGGCGTCTCGGACGTGGACGGACCCCGGAAACAGGTCCGTTAACCCAACGACGAGACGCGGCGACACGTTCTCGTCAAAGAGGAGCTTCACCCGGGCGGAAGCGAAACGAGCCTTCGCTCCCGCTCCGCCGCGAACGCCAGCGCTGCCCGGATGTCTTCGCGCTCCAGATCCGGGAAATCCTCGAGGATCTCCACTTCCGTCATCCCGGACGCCAAGTACTCAAGGACATCGTACACCGTGATCCTGAGCCCGCGAATGCACGGCTTGCCGCCCCTCTTTTCCGGCTCAAGGGTGATGCGATCCAAGTGGTCCATTCTCTACGATACCCGCTGGCCGGATCGGAGGTCAAATCTCCCGTTGGCGCGAGTCTCGCAAGCGGCTCGCCGAGAACTCGCGGCGCGTCGCGAGGAACGCGTTGCTGGTCAACCCGTGGCTCCGGCCCCTGAATTGTTGGCCTGTGCCTTTGGCTCGGCTTCTTCGAATGAGGGTGGTTCATGACCGCGTTACAGGAGCAGACCTTGAGCGAATCTGTGTGACATCATACTATGACATTAAGTGAAAGCATTGTAGTGATGTCATTCTGAAGCGGAGCCACCATGAAAGCCATTACCCTCCGCAATGTGCCCCCCGATCTCGCCGAGGCCCTCGACCGGGAAAAACGGCGGCGCGGCCAGTCCTTGAACCGCACTGCGATCGAGCTGCTGAAGCAGAGCCTGGGTGTAGGCTCCACCCGCTCGAACGGCCTGGGTCGTCTGGCGGGGGGATGGAGCGAGGAAGACGCCCGGGAGTTCGAACGAGTGCTCGCGCCGTTCGGAGAGATCGATCCCGAGATGTGGAAGTGAACCGCTACTGCCTGGACACGTCGGCCTACATCGAGTTTCTCCGCGACGAATCGCGCGCGGTCGCGGCGATCGACAGCGCCAGCTGGATCGGTTTCCCTACGATCGCATTGGGAGAGCTGTACACCGGATTCTCGCTGCGCCGAAAGCACCACGAGCAGGAAGCGGCGCGCCTCCGGGATTTCCTTGCGCACCCGGTCGTCGAGGCGATCCCGGTCGACAACCAGGTCGCCCACGAGTACGGACACCTCGTCGCGGAACTGCGAAGAGCCGGCGCCCCGCTGCCCGCCAACGACATCTGGATCGCGGCGTGCGCCGCCCGCACCTCGAGCGTCGTCCTGACCCGCGACTCGCACTTTACGCGAATCGCGCGGGTCGGGTGCGTGGTGCTGCGCGCGGACTCCCCGCTGCCCCCGCGCTACCAAAGCGGCGAATAACGGCTTGAAGGTCCCATGGGTGCGGATCGGTACTGGGCGCGGAATCCCATCATGGCGATCGAGAGGATTCTCGCGTGGTTAGAACTCCGGCACCCGATACCAGTCGATGGCCCTCGGCGCGACTCCGAGTCTGTCCGGTTTTCGCTCCACGTGCACGGCGAGCAGGTCGCCGAGCAGATCGTAGCCAAGCAGCCGGTCTCGAACCTCTACGGTAGTCAGGTATTCCGAGCCGTCCCACACCTCGATGTAGGACCGCTCGTCGCGGTTGTATGTCGTCGCGGCCCAGATACGCCCCTGATCGTCGAACTTGAACGTCTGGCCACGACCGAGGTACCACCGCTTGGGCTTGCTCCGGTATTCCGCCGCGTAGGACTCGCTCAGTCGGGGCGGGGTGCGCACGTAGCCGGCCCCAATGCGAGCCAGACCCTCAAGGTACTCATCCACATCACGTTGATTCGGCAATTCCGCCACATATGCAGGTGACAATCGCGCTACACCGGGGCCGTCCCTGTTCTCGAACACCACCAACTCATGGTTGCAGTTCCAGGAAACCCAGATCTCCTCTCGCGACATGGCTCCGAGACTTGTAAAGAGGCACTCGGCGTCTGCGCCTTCTACGATCGCGTCTCCGGTCCACACAACGGCGCCCGAGCGTAGGTCCAGTTCGGCAGGGATGGACAGCCGGATACCCGTCGAAAAGTCGAGCAGGTAACCGTACACATGCTCGCCGTTCAGTCTGTTCATGCGGATGCCTGGTGCTGAAGACTCCCACAGGAGCGTGCCGTGGGGGCTGAACACGGTGACCCGATCGAGCCGAATGTCCAGCACGGCTATCGCACCGCCGGCCGCACGCTCGAGCTTGGCTACGCCTTGAAACTCGCCCGGGCCTTCTCCTTTGCCTCCGAAAGTCCCCACCGTCCTTCCTGAGTGCGCGAGACAGTGTATTTGGAATTCGTAGGAGTCTGCCACACAGGCGATGGTGTCGGTGACAAGCGCAACATCATTCACAAAGCTGAGCGGGGCGTGGACCGATGCCACCGGCGTAAGCGGTAGAATGGGAAGGGGTGATTCAGATACCGATGTGCAGGTTGCCACCGCGGCGGCCGACATAACCGCCGCAACAGTGGCCCGCAGCTTCAGCACAAGACTCCCGATCCGCTCGAGGTTCCCATCGTTCACGCGTGGTCCTCCGTGGCTGCTACGCCCGCGGCCGCTCACCCCCACGCGCTACCAAAGCGTTGAATAGGAGCTTGAAGGTTCCGTGCGTCTGCGCGCGGTGCTGGGCGCGGAAGCCGATCATGACGATCGTGCCGTCGCCGTGGTCGACGGAGACCATCGCCGCCTTGTTGGCGATCGCCTCCTCGCCGAGGAGCCAGCCGCTCTGCAGGATGTCGCGGTCGATGTAGGTGACGACGCGCCGCACGTCGCTGCTGCGCGCGCCGGGGAGCGTTTCGTAGACCTGGCCGCCCGCGAGGTAGGCCGCGAGGGCGCGGTCGGGCATGCCGTAGCCGAAGGGGCTGGAGGTGTCGACGTCGACCTTCAGCGTCGAGCCGGGGGCCCAGAACTCGTCGCCCCACATGCCCGCCACGGCGTTGCGCACGGGCACGTCGCACTCGTCGAGGACCAGTTCGCCCGCCTGCGCGATGGTGACGAGGGTGCCGCCGTTCTTCACGAAGGCGTCCAGCGCGGCGACCCCCTCCTCGCCGAACCCGCTCCGGTAGTCGGGCGGCGTGCCCGCCGGATCGGGGCCGCGGGGGCCTCCGGCGCCCTGGATCGGGCCGAGCATCATCTGCTTCGAGTCGTTGGGGAGGATGATCACGTCCCAGCGCTCGTGCAGGTCGCCCGCCAGGATGTCCGGGTCGAAGAGGCTCGTGTACTCGAAGTCGAAGTCTTCCAGCAGCCAGCGCGTCCACCCTTCGTCCATGTTGCCGCCGTAGTAGCGCTGGTACATGCCGATGCGCTGCTGCGTGACGGGGTGGCTGATGGCGGAGGCGTCGCCGTCGAGCGCGGCGAAGTCGACGCCGGTGGCCGCGGCGATTTCGGCGAGCGCGTCCGCGCCGGCACCCGCTTCGACCACGAAGTCGCCGCGCCTGGCGCCCGCGCCGTCCTCGGTGACGCGGCGCACCGGGGCGCCGGCCGCGAAGAGGTGGTTGACGGCCTTGAATGCGGCGTTGAGGGTGCCGTCGATCCGGTATCCACGCGGGGCGGCGGACGCGACAACTCCCGCAGGCTTGATCGGGCCGGATACCACCGTCAGGTCCGCCTCCACCGGCGTGGAGACCGGGTCGACCCTCACTCCCATGAACTCCGCGATCACGTCGGCGGACATGTCGTAGGGGCGGATCGGGTCGCCGGACGCGGTGCGGGTGTAGCTGTTGTCCGGGTAGTACGTCTGGCCCAGGAGCCAGCGGATGACGCCGCGCTTGGGCTGAGCGAGCGACACCACGTAGCTGCCTTCGCCGTAGACGCGGCCTTCGTGGGTGAACGCAGCGGGCGCGCGCTCGATCGTGATTCCCTGCAGGAGCAGCTTGTCGACCATCGTGGTCATGGTGAGCGGGTCGTGCTGGGTCGCCGGGATGACGTACGCCTTGACGTCGCCCTCCATGCCGCGCTGGATCTGGCGGCTGGACTTGAGGTACGCGTTGCGGAGCACGGTCTGGCGGTTCTTTGCCGCGATCTCGAGGGGCGAGAAGGTGGCCACGATCTGGCGCTCGACGATGTCGCGCACGCGCCACCAGCCGCCGGGCCACGGATTCGGGAAGGTCGTCTGGGCTTCGTATTCGGGGAGCTGGCGCGAGCCCTGAAGCTGGTCGGGATGCACGTAGAGCGGGGTCGCGAGGCGGGCGCTGGCGGACTCGGTGAGCATGCCGGCGATGTTGTGGAAGGGGGTGATCCAGTGGAAGCCGAAGTGCCCCCAGCCGGAGTAGATCGCGGCGTTGACCGTGCCTTCGAAGCCGATCTCCTCCATGCGGTAGGCCATGTGCGCGCCGTACCAGGACATCTCGCGCCAGACGATCGGGTCGCCTTCGGGACGGATCGGCTCGGCGTAGGGCGGCAGGTAGATGCGTGCAGTGAACGGCCCCATCTGGTGGTGATCGATGAACGCCTGCGGGATCCACTCCCGGAACATGATGTCGGCCCCGTAGCGCGACTCGACGGTGTTCTGCATGAAGGCGTCGCGGTTGTTGTCGTGCCCGATGTAGTGGTGGTAGAGCTCGGGCGGGCTCGCGCCTTCGTACTCGGTGCCGACCCAGCGGTCGTACCACTCGTTGACGATGCCGACGCCGTCCGGGTTGAAGGCGGGGATGAGGATCGAGATCGTGTTGTCGAGGATCTCGTGGATCTCGTCGTCGTCGCGGGTGGCGAACAGGTACATGACCTCGGCGGGCGTCTGGGCGCCGGCGACCTCGGTGGAGTGCAGCGCGTAGGACTGGACGAAGACGACCTTGCTGTTCGCGATCGCGTCGTCGATCTCGGCCTGGGTGTGCCCGCGGGGGTCCTGGAGCACGGCGTTCATGCGCTTGAAGTCGTCGAGGCGGGCGAGGTTGGCGGGGGATGAGACGAAGATCGAGAGGAAGGGCTCGCCGAGGGTGGACGGGCCCATATTCACGACCTGGACGCGGTCGCTGGCGGCGTCGATGAGCTCGTAGTACTCGACGAGCTGGTCCCAGTGGGCGAGCTCGCGGTCGGCGCCCATCTGGTGGCCGAAGAAGTCTTCGGGGGACGGGATCTGGGCGGTGGCGGGGGCTGGGCCCGCGAGGGCGAGGGCCAAGGCGAAGGCGATGCCTGCGAGGGTGTGACTGTTCGGTCGGGTCATGGAATGCTGTCCGTGGATGGCGTTGGCGAATCGGGACGGATGAAATGTGGGGGGGAATGGGCGAGGGTGCGCAAGCGGCTTCCCCCCCTACCGCCCCGCCGCCGCCCTCCCTGCCGTCGCGGCGGCCGCATCGCTCACGATGAACATCCGGAAGCCCTGGTCGATGCGCCCGGCGATGTCGTCGACGCCGGCGGTGATGCCGCACGGCACCTCGTGGGCCTGGCAGGAGGCGAGGATGGTCTGGATGGCGGCCTCCACCGCTTCCATGTCGCCCTCGTAGGATCGGCGCAGGTCGCCCGGGCCCGCGAAGACCACGCTGACGCCCTGGGTGCCCATGATCTCGTCGACCGCCTCGACGCCGCTCCGGTCCTCGACGATGAGGATGCTGAAGAGCGAACCCGACGGATCGCCGGGCCAGTGGTCGTCGCCCATCGCGGCAACGGCGGCGGCAGCGTCTTCGGCCGACTCCACATGCGGGAAGACGATCGCGGCCACGCCCGCGCCCAGCGCCTCGGCGACATTCGCCTGCGCCGCTTCGACGCCGTTGCGGATCGGCGGGATGCGCAGGACGAGGGGATGAGGCGGCTCGGTTCCGGAGCCCTCCGCGATTCCCTCCATGTAAACTTTAGTTGTCATTATGTCAAATGGACCTGACTCCAGGGAGTAGAACACGAAGTCGAGTTCGCGGTTCTGGCCCATGAGCGCGCCCTGCTCGCGGGTGGTCGGTCCCGGGAAGATGCCGAAGGCGGGCTCGCCGGCGGCGATCAGGTTGACCACGGCGGACGGGCTGGGCTGGGCGGATACGCTTGCGGTGGCTTCCGCGTCAGTCGGGTCGGGGTCGCCGGACTGTTCGGGGGCGGAGCATGCGGCGGCCGTGAGGGCCGCGGCGACGGCGGTCGTCAGGGCGAAGAGCGAAATGCGTGACTGCGTTCGGGGCATGGGGTCCTGGCCTTGGCTGCTTGTGAAATGGATCACGAGGGACTTGCCGGTTCGGGGCACGGAGGGTCCCGGGCATGGGCTCAACCGGCGGATCCGATGGAAAGAGTAGCCGTCGCGCGCGGGCCGCGACAGACGCCGGGGCGGCGCGCCCGCGGCACCGACGGACCGTCCCATCTGGTTCCACCGCGCAAAGGTGCATACCTTTTCGCTCCGACAACGACCAGACGACGAAACGTCAATCTCTTGCCCCAAGGAGCAAAGAAAATGGCCAACGCGAAGTTCGTGATCACCGCGGCCCTTGCAACCGCCGCGCTGGCGGCTGCCGCACCCATCTCGGCGCAGAGCGCTGCCCACCGCCACATCGGGCACGTCGGCGACATGTTCAACGGAACCCCGGACAACGTCGGGCTGCTCGCCGCGGCCCAGGCCGAGGCCGAAGTCGCGGCCGCGCACGCGGGATACGCCGCCGGATCCGATGATCTCGCCGGAATCCAGCGGCACATCGTTCATGTGCTGCACGCGGTCGATCCGTCCACCTCCGAGCGGGGCCCCGGCAACGGCTACGGGCTCGCAAGGGCGGCCAGCGGCTGTGCGGGCCACATCGGTATGGCCGGCGGGTCGGACGATGCGTCCGACGCCGTCAAGGCCCACTCGAACCACGTGGGCACGAGTTGCTCGAACGTGGCGGCGTGGGCGGAGGGCATTGCCGAGAAAGCGGCTGAAGTGGCGGCGGCCACGGACATGGCAGCGGCGAAGGCGCTCGCGGACGAGATCGTGGCGATGTTGGATGCGATCGTGAATGGCACCGACGCCGATGGCAACGGCCGGGTGTCCTGGGGCGAGGGCGAAGGCGGTCTCGCGCAGGCGGCCACGCATCTGCGGCTGATGAAGGAGGCCGAGGGGCTGGGTTAACCACCTCGAGACTTCCATGACAAATCAATCATCCGCGCGCATCGCCCGTTTTGCGTCCATGGTCGCCGTTACTGGTGCCCTCGTCGTCAGCCTGGCTGCGTTTGCAGACCGTGTGGACCCTGAACCCGGCCTCGCGGGGAGCGTCGTCGCGAGCCTGGCGCTGTCGCAACAGGACACCGTCAGCTTCGCAAACGACGTGCTGCCGATCTTCCAGCAGCGCTGCGCGGAGTGCCACGGGGCCACCGACGAGAACGGCGAGGTCCGCACCGAAGTCAGCCTCAACCTGATCGAGTACGAGAGGGTCATGGCCGGATCCGAGTTCGGCACGGTCATCGAGGCCGGCGATCCCGCCAACAGCTTTCTGCTGGACATGATCGTGGACGGCACCATGCCCGAACAGGGGGATCCGGTGCCCGAGGAGGAGATCGCGATCATCCGGGCCTGGATCGAGGCGGGCGCGCCGAACAACTGAGGCGACAAAAGAAGTCGACGATACGATAATCTGTTGTACACAGTGTGTTGTTGACAGCAGGAGTTCAGGACGGTCCTCTTGTTGATGACGTGCCGCCCTTCTCCCGCCAACGAGGGTCTGCGAATGGGTTCGCCCGGAAAAGAGCCCGGACGGCCGCGCTCGCTCCGGGCGCGATCCGGCCTCTCCAGTCATCTCTGGAGGGCGCTGCCGCTGCTCTTCATTGTCGCGTGCGGGGATCCCGCCGAGCCGGCCCCTGAGCCCAACCGTCCGCCGGCCTCCGTGGGGACGATCCCCGACGTCGTCCTGTCACGTGGCTCGACGGCGACCGTCGACGTGTCGGAGTACTTCAACGATCCGGAGGGGGCCACCCTTCAGTACGAGGCTGCGACATCCAACGGCACCGTGGTGTCGGTCTCGACGTCCGGCGCCGCCGTGTCCATGGCCGCCCTGTCGGTGGGACAGGTTCTCGTGATCGTAACCGCTCTGGATCCCGGAGGTCTTGCTGCTCAGCAGGCCTTTGCCGTGGCGGTTCCGGCTCCCCCGCTGGTCGACCTCGCGGCGCGAGCCGCCGCGGCTCCGGAAGGTGACACGGTGGTCGTCGAACTCATGCTGTCATCGGCTCCCCCAACACAGATCGAAGTCGGCTACGTAATCGGCGTCGACGGCGATCTGGGCACCTTGGACGCGGACTCGGCGGACTTCACCGAGGGGCTCGTGGGCAAAGTCGCGATTCCTGCCGGAAGTCTCGAAGCGGCTATCGCACTCGCCCTGAACGACGACGACGAGATCGAGCCCACCCGGGAAGTCTTCACGATTACTCTCGTGGCTCCCCCGTTCGACGCCGGATACGACCTCGGCACGGAGACGAGCGCGGTCGGAACGATTCTGGAAGGGGTGTGCGATCGTACTCCCGCAGTGCGCACCGAGATCGTGACGCAAGCGCGCGCAAACGACTGTTCCACGGTCGCCGACGATCATCTGAGCACGATCGTGTCCCTGGAGCTGGGAGGCAGGGGATCGAATGCTCTGACGCTGCCAATCTTTGACGGGTCGCGCATCGTCCCGTGCGACATCGATGAATGGCTCTCGACCGACGACCTGGGTGGCCTTCGCCAGGCCGGAGAGGAAGGATTGTGCGAGGCCGGATTGGCTGCGGCGCAGACAACGCCGGCGCTGGCGAATCGACGGACCGGCGGTGCGCTCGAGACCCTGAAAGCCGGCGACTTTCAGGGTCTGTCCAACCTGGGCCTCCTGTCCATCACCAATGCAGGACTGTCCCATTTGCCTCCCGGATTGTTCTCGGGGCTCCGCAACCTGCGGTTTCTGGTCCTGTTGGGTAACCAGCTGACCGAGCTGCCCGAAGACGCCTTTTCCGACATGCCGGACCTGAGTTTCCTGGTCCTGGCCAACAACAGGCTCACCGCCCTGCCGGATGGGATTACTGGTCTGGCCAACCTCAACTCGCTCGTCCTCTCCTCAAATCGACTGACCGAGCTGCCCGACAGCCTGTTCACCGGCCTTTCCAGCCTCGAGACCGTGTTCCTGGACGACAACCGTCTTGCGCGGCTCCCGGCTGGAGGGCCCGTCGGCGTTGCGAACCTTGTCCTTACCTCCAACCAGCTGACGGAACTTCCATCTGGGTGGCTGGCCGGGGCATCCGGACTTCTCCGGCTCTACCTGGCCAACAATCAGTTCACCGAGCTGGCGCCGGATGCGTTCGCGGGCCTCTCCAGCCTGCTTGAGCTTCACCTTTCAGGAAACGGCCTGAGAGAGATGGAACCGGGCGTGTTGTCGGACCTCTCCAGCCTGCGGGAGCTGCGACTCTTTCAGAACCAGCTTACCGAGCTGCCCGCAGGCGCGTTCGCGGGCGTGGAGAATCTGACGAGACTGTTGCTCGGCCAGAACCAGCTGTCGGCGTTATCCCCCGGAGTTTTCTCCGGGCTCGACAGCCTGGAGTGGCTGGCGGTGGACCGGAACCCCATCGGCGAACTGGCTGCGGACGCGTTCGCGGGCCTGCCGAGGCTTGAGAGGCTCTGGCTGTCGGATATCGGTCTGGCGCAATTGCCACTGGGTGTATTCGCGGGCCTGTCCGAGTTGGAGTTCCTCGCGCTGGCCGTGAACGACCTGACGGAACTGTCGGCGGATGTGTTCGCCGGGCTCACCAGCATCACGACGCTGTACCTGCTGGAAAACCAGCTTTCGGAGCTCCCGGATGGACTGTTCGGCGGCCTCCCCAACCTCGAGCGGCTGTACTTGAGCGACAACGCGTTGACCGAACTTCCCACCGGGGTATTCGCCGGACTCTCGAGCCTCTTGAGGCTGTCTCTTGAGGACAACCCGGGTGCACCGTTCACGCTGATGATCGAGGTTGACCGCCTCGACAACGAGGACCTGTTGGCCCCCAGCCCAGGCGAAGTGGGTATCAGCCTGGCACATGGTGCGCCCTTCACCATGCGCATTCCGTTGGCGGTTCACGGCGGCGGTCCCCCCAGTACGGCAGCGGTGCTCGGGGTGGGGGAGCAACACAGTCCCGCTGTCACAGTGACCCGAAACAACACCACCGGGGGCGGCACACAGGTAAGCGCGGGACCGGCTCCGGACATACCCACCACCGTCACCGGAGTGCGCGTTGCCGTCTCCGATCCGCTGGTTCTGTTCGGGACGGTGTCGAACCAGGCACCCGTACCGCTGCTTCAGATCCCCTGGTATCGCCTTCGCGGAGGGGAGGAAGCGCAATCGGTCGACCTCAGGCCGCACTTCCGGGATCCCGACGGCGACGAGTTGCGATACGAGTTGACGAACGAGAACCCGGATGTCGCGATTGCCACCGTGGCGGGAGACAGCATTGTGCTGACGCCGCAAGCCGGCGGTTCCACGCTGATCGGTGTGACAGCCAGTGATTCCCGGGGCCTCAGCGCAAGTCTGGATTTCCCGGTCAGTGTTCGCGCGCCGGTCACCGGATTGTTCGATATGGACGTCATTCTGATCAACGACGTGACGGAACTCCAGAGCCAGGCCTTTGAAGACGCAGCGGATTGGTGGATGTCGATTCTGGCGGACACGGAGTTGCCCGACGTGCCCCTGGACGGTCAGGCCAGACTGGGCTGCGGCGATACCTTCACCGAAGAGGAGATCGGGGGATCGATCGACGACCTGGTGGTCGTGGCGTCGGTGGAAGAGATCGATGGCCCCGGCGGAATCCTGGCCGGCGCGCGACCCTGCAGCGTACGCGAGGGCTCGATGTTGCCGTTTCTCGGGATCGTCCGTTTCGACAAGGACGACCTCGCCAACATCGAAGGAACCAGAGACCTGGAAGAGCTGATTCTGCATGAGATAGGACATGTGCTCGGGATCGGTTCGCTGTGGGCCGAGTTCGACCTTCTTCGCGACCCGTCTCTCGTGACGCCCGGGGCTGACACCCACTTTGCCGGGCCACTGGCCGTCGCCGCTTTCGACGAAGCAGGCGGTACCGCCTATGAAGACGGAGCCAAGGTGCCGGTCGAGAACCGGGCGGGTCCGGGCTCGGGAGATTCCCATTGGCGGCAGTCGGTCTTCGTGACGGAGGTGATGACGCCCTTCGCCTCCATCGGAACGCCCGATCCCCTGAGCGCCATCACCCTTCAGTCGCTTGCGGACCTGGGGTACACGGTCGATGTCAGCCTGGCCGAACCGTACACGCTGCCTGGACTGGTGGCGGCGGCAGAGCTGACCGAAGCGATCAAGCTGATGGATCTTGGGGAGGATGTGCTGAGGGGACCCGTAGCGGTTGTGGACCGGGACGGACGTGTGGTGAGGGTCATCGAGCGATGAACGCCTGCGATAGCCCGAGACCGCGGAGGAGCCTCGGCGCGGGACTGGCCCTGGCCTTCGGAGCCTGGGCGGTTGGGTGTGGAGAGACCATGACCGAGGTGACGCCGCCGCCGGCACCGAACCGGACACCGGTCGCGGTGGGAACGATCCCGGCGCAGGCCATGGCGAACGGAGAGTCGATCATCATCGATGTTTCGGACTATTTCACCGATCCCGACGGGGATGCCTTGATTTACGGAGCCCGGTCGACCGACCCCTCGCGGGTCTCGGCCAGTATTTCCGGGGCCAGCGTTACGATCGTCGGCGCTGCCGACGGCATGGCCACGCTTACGGTGATCGCGACCGATCCGGGTGGCCTCCAGGCGGCGCAGAGCACCGGCGTCACCGTGCACAGCGGCAACAGGCCGCCGGAGCCAGTCGGGGGCATACCTGCCCAGACCGTGAGCGCGGGATCCTCCGTGACGGTCGATGTGGCCCTGTATTTCGACGATCCCGATGGCGACACCCTCACCTTTGCGGCGACGTCGAGCAACACTCGTGCGGTGACCGTGAGCGTATCCGGCACCGAAGTCATCATTGCAGGGATCGCTGAGGGATCGGCTGACGTGACCGTGACGGCCACCGATCCCGGTGGACTGTCCGCGGAGCAGGCGATCAACGTGACCACGGGCGAGGGCGGCGCCGGCTTCAGGGACGACTTCGACATTGCCACGCTCCCCGGGTGGAGGGTTACGGACGCAAGTACCGAGATCGCCGACAGCGTCTTGCAGCTGACCAACTCCGCGGCCGGCATGCCCGGGCTGGTGGAGCGGGAACTCCCTGTGAATCTGACCTCATGGGAGATCAAGGTCAGGCTCGGACGGGCGCACGAGGACGCAGCTGTTCGAGCCATCTTCGCCACCGCGCTCCCGTTCCTGCCGTTCGTCGCGGCGGAAACAGGATCGGGTGTGGTCCTGGAGGGGCAGGACACCAATTTCCGCTTGATGGGCTTCGACAGCCAGGCGCGCCAGTGGTTCATCATCGCCGCGGGCGTTGCCGCAGCCGTTCAGGACAGCGCCGGAGTGCTATCGGAACTCAGCATCTCCATCAAAGGGACGGAGCTGCGAGTCGGCATCGGTGATGAGGAGATCTATTACGAGAACCTGACAGGTGCTCCACCCGGGCTGATGGAATTGGCCGGCGTGGGGTTGGCGGTGATTCCCTATGCTCAGGCGGTCGACAGGACCGCGCTCTACGACTGGATCGAGGTGACTGGCGATGTGGTGTCTTCGGACGCTGTGAGCGCCGGAACTTCGGACGCTTGGAAAGCCGGCCTTGCTGCCGCTATCGCCGCCGGGGTTCGGAGCTACCCCGCCGCCGCAGCCACTCCACGGTCAGCAGCAGCAGGGCCGCGAACACTATCAGAAATGTTGCGACCGCCAGGATCGCCGGACTGATCTGCTCGCGGATCCCCGACCACATCTGGCGCGGGATCGTGCGCTGCTCCACCCCGCCCATGAAAAGCACCACGACGACCTCGTCGAAGGACACGGCGAAGGCGAAGAGCGCGCCCGAAATCACGCCGGGCGCGATGAGCGGGAGCTGCACGCGGCGGAAAGCGGTCCATGGGCCCGCTCCCAGGCTGGCTGCGGCGCGGGTGAGATTGCGGTCGAAGGCGGCGAGCGTTGCCGTGACGGTCACCACCACGAACGGCACCCCCAGCGTCGCGTGCGCCAGGATGATGCCCAGATGAGTCTGACCGAGGCCGAGGTCGGAGTAGAAGAAGAACATTCCGGCGGCAGCGATGATCACGGGCGTCACCATGGGTGAAATCAGGACCCCCATGATGGCGCGGCGGGCGGGAACGCCCGGGCTGGCGAGGCCGAGGGCGGCGAGGGTGCCCAGCACAGTGGCCAGGACCGTCGCGCTGACGCCGATCACGAGGCTGTTCACCATGCTCCTTCGCCACGCCTCGTTTTCCACGATCTCACGGTACCACCTCAGCGAGTACGCCTCCGAATCGAGGCGCAGCATCCCCTCGGTGAAGGTGAAGTAGGGCTCGGCGTTGAAGCTGAGCGGGATGATCACCAGGATCGGAGCCACCAGGAAGAGGAAAACCGCGGCGCAGAACACGAGGTAGGCGATGCGGCCCATGCCGGGGCCCGTCGGGGTCGCGGCCGCCACCGTCAGCTCAGCCCCATCCGCTCGACGCCCACGAGCCTGTCGTACAGCACATACAGCACCAGCACGCCGAGCAGCAGCACGCCGCCCAGCGCCCCCGCGAGTCCCCAGTTCAGCGAGGTCTGCATGTGGTAGGCGATCATGCCGGAGATGAGTTGGCCGTCGCTGCCGCCGACGAGCGCAGGCGTGATGTAGAAGCCGATCGCCAGGATGAAGACGAGCAGCGATCCCGCGCCCACGCCGGGCAGCGACTGGGGCCAGTATACGCGCAGGAAGGCCTGCCGGGGCGTGGCGCCCAGCGAGGCCGCCGCGTTCATGTGGTCGCGGGGTATCGTGCGCATGACCGAGTAGAGGGGCAGGACCATGAACGGAAGCAGGACATGGGTCATGGCGACGATCGTGCCGGTCATGTTGTAGATCATGGCCAGGCGGCCGTCGTCGCCGATGAGTCCCAGCGTGACGAGAAGGTCGTTGATCACGCCCTGGGTCTGCAGCAGCACGATCCAGGCGGTGGTTCGCACCAGCAGCGAGGTCCAGAAAGGCACCAGGACCAGGACCAGGAGCAGGTTCGCCCGGCGGGGCGGGGCCTGGGCGATGAGGTGCGCGATCGGGTAGCCGAGGAGGAGGCACAGGAGGGTGATGGCGCTGCTGACCAGCAACGTGCGCCAGAAGAGGCGCAGGTAGATGCGCCGTTCTTCCGGCTGGCGCGTGACCGACCCGTCGGGCAGGCGCTGCATGTCCACGGCGTTGAGGTAGTGGCGTGCGGTGAAGCGCTGGCCGGTTGACTTGATCGCGTGCCAGGTGGCGGGGTCGTCCCAGGCTTCGTTGATGCCGCTGAAGACGTCGCGCCACGGGCCGGCTTCGATGTCTTCCAGCGCACGGGCGGTGCGCGTGAAGACGCTGCGCATTCCGCTCTGCACCCGGTTGACCCGGCCCGCGACCTGGCCCAGGGTCCGGTCTTCGCGGGCTTGATCCAGTTCACGGGCCGCGGCTGCGTACACGGGCTCGGGAGGCAGCCCATCGCCATCCCAGTCGTGCAGCAGCGACACGGTCTCCGGGAGCGCGTCCGCGACGACGGGATCGTGGACGCTGCGCACCAGCATGGTCACCAGCGGGGCGATGAAGGTCACACCGACGAAGAGCAGAAGCGGCGTGACAAGCCCGAACGCCCGGAGACGAGCTCGCGACCCCGGGCCCGCGGAGTAACGCCTGGGTTGGCGCGCCCCGGTCATCGCCTTCAGCGTGCCAGCCACGCGCCGAAGCGCTCGTTCAGTTCGTCCTGGTGGTCGACCCACCAAGCCCAGTCGTAGTGCAGCGCGCGCGCCAGGTTGGCGGGGCTGGCCGGCAGGTGCGGCTCCATGTCCACGCCCGCTGCCAGATGGGTGGTCACGAGAGCCATCCCCGACCTGCGCGTGGGCGAGTAAGAGATCCGCCGGCCGATCCCGGCCAGCGATTCGGCGCTAGTGGCGAAGGCCACATACTCCAGGGCTTCGTCGAGCCTCCGCGTCCCCGCGACGATCCCGAGCTGCCCAAAAGCGAGCAACTGCGCGTCCCAGACGATCACGAAGGGCTGGTTCTCCAGCACCTGCGCGTGGGTGACGCGTCCGTTGTACGCCGTGGTCATGACCACTTCGCCATCCGCCAGCATCTGTTGCGGCTGGGCTCCGGCTTCCCACCAGATGACCTCGTCCCCGATCGTCTCGAGTTTGCGGAAGGCCCGGTCGATCCCCTCCGGCGTGTCCAGCGTGGCGTAGACTTCATCGAGGGGCACGCCGTCGGCGACCAGCGCAAACTCCAGATTTCCCTGGGCGATCCGCCGCATGCCGCGGCGGCCGGGGAATCTCTCCAGGTCGAAGAAGTCCGCCATGGTAGTGGGCTTTTCACCCGGGATGTGGTCGCTGTTGTACGCGTAGACAGTGGACCCGTAGATGAAAGGCGCTCCGCACCCGACCTGGGTCTCATCAACGAAGTCAGCGGCCGCAGGCGTTCCGTCCGGCCCGTGTGGCAGCGCACTGATGTCGATCGGCTCCAGCAATCCCTCCTCGCAGGCGAGCACGGCGTCGGAGATGTCCAGGTCGACCACGTCCCAGTGGATGTTGCCGATCTCCACCTGGGCGCGGATCTGGGCCAGGCCGCCGTTGTAGTCCTCGACGTCGACACGGATGCCGGTGGCCTCGGAGAACGGAGCGATGGCGGCCTCGTACACGGCGCGGCCAAAGGAGCCGCCCCAGGACACGACGGTGACCGACTGCGCATCGCCGCGGGCCGGTGTCGTGGCCGTCAGGGTCGCCGCAAGCGCCAGCGCCGCCGCGGCCCGCCAGCGTCCGCCAAGCACGGCAAGAGGCCAGGCGGACTTCACGATTGCCGCCTGCCGCCCGGCTCGGGCGCGGTTCGTCGCGCTGGTCATCGCCTCAGCGCACCAGCCATGCGCTGAAGCGCTCGTTCAGCTCATCCTGATTGTCGACCCACCACTCCCAGTCGTAGCGCAGGGCCCGGGCCGCGTTCTCGGGATTCGCCGGCATGTGCGGCTGCATGTCGATCCCCGCCACCACGTGCGTCGTCACCAGCGGCATGCCGGACCTGCGCACGGGCGAATAGGAGATGCGCCTGCCGATCCGCGCCATCGACTCGGCGCTGGTGGAAAAGGCGACGTATCGGAGCGCCGCTTCCAGCCTCGGCGTTCCGGCAACGATCCCCACCTGCCCCACGTCGAGCAGCTGTCCGTCCCAGACGATCACGAAGGGCTGGTTCTCAAGGACCTGCGCGTTGAAGATGCGACCGTTGTAGGCGGTGCTCATGACCACTTCGCCGTCGGCCAGCATCTGCGGCGGCTGCGCTCCCGCCTCCCACCAGACCACCTCGTCCTTGATGGTCTCGAGCTTGGCGAAGGCCCGATCCAGGCCCGCCGGCGTGTCGAGCGTGGCGTACACCTCGTCGAGCGGCACGCCGTCGGCGATCAGGGCGAACTCCAGGTTGACCTGCGGCACGCGCCGCATCCCGCGGCGGCCGGGGAACCTCTCCAGGTCGAAGAAGTCAGCCATGGTGGCGGGCTTGGTGCCGGCGATGTTCTCGTCGTTGTACGCGTAGACGGTGGACCAGTACAGATTGCCCACCCCGCACTCGGTCTGGGCCTCGGCGATGAAGTCCTCGGCCGCAGGCGTCCCGTCGGCGCCCGGGGGCAGATCGTCGATGTCGATCAGCTCGAGCAGCCCCTCGTCGCAGCCCCGCACCGCGTCGGCGATCTCGAGGTCCACCACGTCCCAGTGGATGTTGCCGATGTCCACCTGGGCCCGGATCTGGGCCAGGCCGCCGTTGTAGTCCTCGATGTTGAGGCGGATGCCGGTGGCCTCGGTGAACGGGATGTTGGCGCCCTCGTTCACAGCGCGACCGTAGGAGCCGCCCCACGACACGACGGTAAGCGACTGGGCAGCGGCCGCCTGTCCCCAGGCGGAGGCAGCCATCGCCGCGAGCAGGGTCATTCGGTTCATTCGGTTCATTCCGTACCTCTTTCATGGTTCAATGCACGGCAGTCGCTGACCGTCCACCCGAGGCGCACGGTGTCGCCCACAAGCAGGCCGCCGTGTCCCAGAACGTTCGGGATCGTGACGATGAAGTCCCCCCGGCCGCAGGCGGACAGCCTGATGCGCAAGTGATCGCCCAGGAACGTCATGTCCACCACCAACGCGTTGATTTCGTTGGTGTAGCGCCCCTCCTCGGGATCGATCGCGACCCGCTCGGGACGGATCGACAGCGTCACCTCGTCCCCTTGCCCGCACTCGACGACCCGTAGCGCGCGAACCCGCTCGCCCCCGGTCTCGACCTCGCATACATCCCCGTCGAGGAGCCGCGTGACCCGGCCGTGCAGCCGGTTGTTCTCGCCGATGAAGCTGGCCACGAACGCCCGCTCCGGCTCCTCGTACAGCCCCTCGGGCGCCGCGATCTGCTCCACCACCCCGCCCCGCAGCACGGCGATCCGGTCCGACATCACCATCGCCTCCTGCTGGTCGTGCGTGACGTAGACGACGGTGACCCCCAGCGTCTGGTGGATGCGGCGGATCTCGTACTGCATCTCTTCGCGGAGGCTGCGGTCCAGCGCCCCGAGCGGCTCGTCCATCAGCACGAGGCTGGGCTCGAACACGAGGGCGCGTGCGATTGCGACCCGCTGCTGCTGGCCGCCCGAAAGCTGGCCGGGACGCCGGTCGGCAAACCCCTCCAGCCGGACCAGCCGCAGCGCGCGGTCGACACGCTCGCGGCACTCGTCCGGCGCCAGCCCCCGCACTTCGAGGGGAAAGGCGAGGTTGCCGCCCACCGTCATGTGCGGGAAGAGGGCGTAGTTCTGGAAGACCATGCCGATGCCGCGCTTGCGGGCCGGCAGATTCTGGATGGGTCGCCCCTCCAGCCGGATCTCTCCCGCCGTGGGCGCCTGAAACCCCGCCAGCATCATCAGGATCGTGGTCTTGCCCGATCCCGACGGCCCGAGGAGCGTGACGAACTCGCCGGTGCGGATCCGCAGA
Source organism: Gemmatimonadota bacterium (assembly GCA_022827345.1). GTDB lineage: Bacteria > Gemmatimonadota > Gemmatimonadetes > Longimicrobiales > Gaopeijiaceae > Bin94. The sequence goes on from JAJDTB010000047.1 coordinate 69,993, forward strand.
TTCAGGTCCTCGACGACGAGCGTGCGCCCGTCGTAGCTCTTGCTGACGCCGTCGAATTCGACGTGTACGCCGTTGCCCGTGTCCGTCGCGGCAGCGCCTCCGGCGACCTGGGCCTCCAAAGTCCTGCCGGATTCGGTCACGATACCCCCGGCGGCATGGTCAGAAGCGCCGCGTACAGGTCGATCGCGTACCACAGGTTTGCGATGCGGAGGTTTTCGTCGGGTGCATGCTGATTATTGTCGTGGTTCGCGACGGGGACCACAATCGCGGGCTTGCCGGCGACATCGGTGAAGAGGTAGAGCGGGAGCGTGCCGCCCATCCCGGGCGCGAGGACCAGCGAGCCGGGCCCGAAGGCACGGTCCGCCGCGCGCGAGGCCGCCCCGATGACCTGCCGCACGAAGGGGTCCGCCATTTGCGTGCGGGCCGCCGGGTAGCCACCGCCGCCCGTCACCTTGGCGATGCGCGGGTAGCGCCGCCGCGTCGCCATGTCGGGATCCTCCGAGACGACATGGAAGCCCTGCGCCTCGATGTGGTCGACGACGAGCTGGCGCAGGTGGGCGGGATCGTTGCCCTTCACCAGCCGGATGCCGAGTGCGGCGACCGCCGTGTTCGGGATGACGTTGCGGGCCAGCGCCCCGGTGTTCCCGCTCGTAAGGCCGCGGATGTTCAGCGCGGGCAGCAGGAGGCGCTCGGCGATCGTCTCGGGCTGGCCCTCGGTCCAGGCAAGCCCCAGCTCGGCGCGCAGGAGCGGGTCGACATCCGGGATCGACTCCAGCGCCGCCTGCTCCTCTTCGCCGATGGGGTCGGCGGTGTCGTACCAGCCCTCGACCAGCACGTTGCCGTCCTCGTCCTTCATCGAGGCCAGCAGGTGGGCGAGGATGCTCCCCGTGTCGGGGGTCCAGTTCCCGTAGTGGCCCGAGTGCAGGTTGCGGGTGGCGCCGTAGACGGTGACCTCCATCCCCATCGAGCCGCGCACGCCGAAGGTCAGCTGCGGCCGCCCGCTCTGGTGCGCGGGCCCGTCGCAGAAGAGCCAGATGTCGACCTCGTCGAGCTTGTCGGCGCGCATTTCCATGTAGCGGCCGAGATTGCGGGAGCCCGCCTCCTCCTCGCCATCGAAGAAGAAGACCAGGTTCGAGGTGGGCGTCACGCCGCCTTCGCGAAACGCGTGCAGCACGGCCAGCACCGCCGCGATCGGCGCCTTGTCGTCGCCGGCGGAGCGCGCGTAGATGCGCCACTCGGGGTCGACCGCGCCGCCCGGCCCGGGCATCGGGATGGGCTCGCCGCCCGCCTCCATCGAGGCCGAATAGAGGGTGGGCTCGAAGGGCGGGTGGGTCCAGTTGCCCGGGTCGACGGGCTGGCCGTCGTAGTGGACATAGATGCCGAGTGTGCGGGTTGCGCCGGGCACGTCGAGCACGCCGTAGACGAGCGGCGCCACGCCGTCGAGGGTGAGCAGTTCGGACTCGGCGCCCGCCTCGCGCAGGAGGTCGCGGATGTAGAGCGCGTTCCGCGTGATGTCCTCCGTGTCGCTCGCCCGGTTGGGAAGGGTGAGAAACTCCGCGAAGTCGCGTACGATCTCGGCTTCGTGGGCACGGCGCCAGGCTTGCGCGACATCGGCGCCGGATTGGGCGGCGAGGGGGGTGGGGGTAAGGGCGCCGGCCAGCAGCGCCGCGCTCGTGAAGCGTGCGAAAGGTGACATGAGCGGTGTGGTCAGGGGTTCAGGAGGCCGAAGCGGCGCGCTCCTCTTCGATGAAACGGTCGATGTGGCTCTCCAGTACGGCGATCGGCAGCGAACCGGGTCCGAGCACGGCCTCGTGGAAGCGCCGCAGGTCGAAATCATCTCCGAGCTCCGCCTCCGCCTTGCGCCGCAGCCCCAGGATCGCGCGCTTGCCCATCTGGTAGCCGAGCGCCTGCCCCCACATGTCGGTCGAGTAGCGCAGGGACTCCGACGCGATCTGGGTCTCGGAGTCGAAGATGTGGTCGCGCATGTACTGGCGGCCCTCTTCGAGCGTCCAGCCGAGCAGGTTCATCCCCGTGTCGACGACGAGCCGGGTCGCGACGAAGATCTCCATCATGTAGGCGCCGTACTCGCTCAGGGGGTCGTCGGCGAGGAAGCCGGAGTCGATGCCCAGGAAGGTCGAGTACATGCCCCACCCTTCCGTGTAGGCCGTGTGCATTCCGTTGCGCCGCACCGCGGGCAGGGCCTCGTTGGCGTACTGGCGGGTGATGTGGAAGTGGTGGCCGGGGAAGAGCTCGTGCAGCGAGATGCCCGCGTAGGTCAGCCAGCTGCGCTTGTCGAGGTCGGAGCCGTTGAAGTTGTAGTAGCCCACCGGGTCGTTCGGCGTGGGCGGATTGTAGTAGCCGAAGGTCTGGGAGCCCTCCAGCGCCGGGTCGAGGCGCCTGGCGCCAAACGGGGCGTCGGGCTTGGTGAGGAAGAACTCGTCGGCGCGCTCGAAGAACCTCCGGGACGGCGAATCGAACCGCTCCGCGACCTCTTCCACGGAGGCCGGAAAGTAATCCGTATTGGTCGGGATGTGCCGCCGGAAATCGTCGATCGACCCATCGAAACCGATGCGTGCCTGCACGGCGAGCATCTGCTCCTCGATCTCGGCGACGTTCCGGAGGCCGATCTCGTGGATCTCCTCCGGGGTGATGTCCATGGTGGTGTGATAGCGCACCAGGTAGCGGTAGGCCGCTTCGCCGCCGGGCTGCCGCGACAGGCCCACCTGGGGCCGCGCGGCGGCGCGGTAGTCACCGTCGAGGAAGGCGGCCAGGCGGTCGAGCGCGGGGTTGATCTCGTCGTCGACGATGCGGGAGGCCTCGGCGAGGAAGGCGGCGGCGCTCTCACCCGCGCCGGCACCTTCGCCCTCCGCCCCGAGGCGGGCTTCCGCCACCGCGAACGGACCGGTGGAAAACGGGGCGGAACTCGCGCGAACGATCCCCACCACGGCGTCCATGTTGGGCTGCGGGACGACGATTCCCCGCTCCATCTGGCCGCGGGCGTGCGATTCCACGAAGCCGACCGCGCCCGGCACCTGGGCAAGGAGCCCGAGGTATTCCGCGCGGCCCCGCTCGTCGGCGACGGGCACCATGGCGAAGAGCTGGCGCAGGCTGCCGATCGGGGAGGAATAGGGGGTGAGGACGTTGGTGACGACCCAGTAGTGCTCCAGCCCCTCGATCGTGAGCGCGGCGCGGCGCTGCAGAACTTCCCAGGTGATTCTGTCGTCGGAGCCGAGGGCGTCCAGGTCGATCGCATCGAGGCGGTCGAGGACGGCACGGCTGAAGTCGGCGTCGGCCTGGGCGCGCTCCAGGGTGGGTATGGGAAGCTCGTCGAGAGGCAGGCCCTCGCGCACCCGGGCGCGGAAATCGACCTCGAGCTGGCGCTGCCAGACGTCTTCGGCGACTGCGGCGAGGTCGGCGGCATGGTTGGGCGCGGGCGCGTCCGCGCAGGACAGGGCCCCTGCCAGAAGCAACGGAGCGGCGACTGCGCGAGTCCGCGAAGGAGTCGGAGGCTGGGGCGGCACGATCGCTGACTGCACTCTCAGTTCCTCCGGCGTGAGGCCATCTCCCGTTTCAACTCGGCGACCGTGACGGTGCGATGACCGCCCTCGCCGTCCCGAAGTGTAATCGTGTCGTTGAAGATGTTCACGCTCACGACCCGCTCCGGCCCCCGCGGCGTCCTCAGCATGCGCCCCTCGCGCGGGAACTTGCGCCGCGCTTCGACATAGCTGTCGTGCTCGTACATCAGGCAGCACATCAGGCGGCCGCAGCAGCCCGAGATCTGCGCGGGGTTGAGGGAAAGACGCTGGTCCTTGGCGAGCTGCAGGCTGACCGGTTTCAGCTCCGGCAGCCAGGTCGAGCAGCACAGTTCGCGCCCGCACCGCCCCACACCCCCCAGCAGCGCGGCTTCGTCCCTCACCCCGATCTGCTTGAGTTCGATGCGGGTGCGGAAGGCGCGGGCCAGGTCACGCACCAGCGCGCGGAAATCGACGCGCTTCTCGGCGGTGAAATAGACGATCAGCTTCTTGCGGTCGAACTGCCACTCGGTCTCGGTGACCTTCATCTTCAGCTTGTGCCGAGCCACGTGCTGGCGCGTCTCACGGCGCGCGCGCCGCTCGTCTTCGGCCTTGTGGCGCGCCCGGTAGAGCTCGTCGGCGCTGGCAACCCGCAGCACGCGCTGCGAGGGTGTCGGTGTCGCGCATCCGCCCGACGACGAGCACTTACGCTCGGCGATCGTGCCCACGGCGGTGACCTGACCGAGGTCTTCGCCGCGGTCCGCCTGCACGAGGACGCCGTCGCCCGGCGCCAGATCAAAGCCGTCGAACCGGTAGTATCCCCGGCGCGTGCCCTTGAAGGTGACCTCCGCGAACCCGGGCATCGCTAGCGGCCCACGGCGAGATGTATGCAGCAATGTATATTATACATGACATTCTGTAATGTTTACTTTACATTCTTGACCCGTCAGGGCTCGATCCAGGCGCCCATGGCCTCGTACTTGGCCCAACGCTCGGTGAGCAGCGTGTCGACGTCCCGCGTGTCGAGGTCGTCGAGGTGGCGGACCACGGCTGCGGCCACGCCGGTCATCGTGGCCTTCGGGTCCGCGTGCGCGCCCCCGGCCGGCTCGTCGATGACCTCGTCCGCCACGCCCAGCTTGAACAGGTCGGACGAGGTGAGCCGCAGGGCCCGCGCCGCCTCGGACCGCTTCTCGGCCGAACGCCACAAAATGGCCGCGCACCCTTCCGGCGAGATCACCGAGTAGACCGAGTGCTCCAGGAGCAGGATCCGGTCGGTGACGCCCAGCGCCAGCGCGCCGCCCGATCCGCCCTCGCCGATCACCACGGAAATGGTCGGCACGCGCAGGCGGGACATCTCGCGCAGGTTGGTCGCGATCGCCTCCGCCTGGCCGCGCTCCTCGGCGCCGAAGCCCGGGTATGCGCCCGGCGTGTCGATCAGGGTGACCACCGGCTTGCCGAACTTCTCGGCCATCCGCATCAGGCGGAGCGCCTTGCGGTATCCCTCCGGGTGCGGCATCCCGAAGTTGCGCTTCAGGTTGTCCTTCATGTCCCGGCCCTTCTGGTGGCCGATGACCATGACGGACCGCCCTTCCAGCCTCGCCCATCCGCCGACGATCGCCTCGTCGTTGCGGAAGCGCCGGTCTCCCTTCAACTCGAACCAGTCGGTGAAGACGGCGCCGATGTAGTCGAGCGTGTAGGGGCGGCGGGGATGGCGCGCGACCTGCACCTGCTCCATCGGGTCCAGGTTGCGATAGGTCTCTTCGCGGAGCACGTCGAGCTTGGCGGAAAGGACCCGGAGCTCGTCGGCGACGTCCAGCCCCCGCTTGCCCGCCATCTCGCGCAGGCGAGCGATCTGGCTCTCTATCTCGACAATGTCGCGCTCGAATCCGAAGTGCGCGGCAGATGACATTGCTGACCTCCTCGAATATGTACTTCAGGCCTGCCGGGGCAGGCCGGACCCGTAACCCAACATGATAGAGCCGCCTGGCGGAGCGCCGCCAGCCCTTGGGGGCGCGGTCGGCGGGGTCGGTCAACCCGTTGATTGATTGTGGATTGGAGGGCGATGCATTTGCAGCGGCGGCCTCCCGCGGTCAATGATGGGGGCGGGTATCGACGCTGGACGAGGGAGATGCGCGGCATGATTGGAAGGGGTGGCTGGATTGCGGTTTCGGTCCTGGCGGCGTTGTCGCCGGCGGGGGACTTGAGCGCGCAGGCCGGAGCGCGCGAGGGCGGGGCCGAGGGGCCCGCGCGGACGATATTTCGCGGCGCGACGGTGATCGACGGGACGGGGGCGGCGGCGCGGGACGGGATGGCGATCATCGTGGAGGATGAAGTGATCGCCGCGGTCGTGCCGGTCGACGAGCTCGGAGCCGAGGTGCTCGAGGGCGCCGAGGTGGTGGACGCGAGTGGTTGGCATGCGATCCCGGGGCTGGTCGAAGCGCATACGCATGTGGCGACGATGGCCAACCGGGCGCAGGCCGAGTTCATCCTCAACCGTTACCTGTACGGGGGGATTACGACCGCGCGCGACATGGCGGGCGACGTGCGCTCGCTGATGGACCTGCAGCGGGCCTCGCTGGTCAAGGAGATCGACGCGCCGGACCTGCTGTTCTCGGCGCTGATGGCCGGGCCCGATTTCTTCACCGACCCGCGCACGGTGTCGTCGGCCGCGGGGGAGACGCCGGGGGCGGTGACCTGGATGCAGGCGGTGACCGGGGACACGGATCTCGTGGAGGCGGTGACGCTCGCGCGGGGGACGTGGGCGACCGGGATCAAGACCTATGCGGCGATCGACGGCGAGTTGCTGGGCGCGATCGCGGCCGAGGCGCGCAGGCAGGGGATCCCGGTGTGGTCGCATGTGCACGTGGGGCCGGCGCGGTCGCTGGAGGTCGCCCGCGCGGGCGTGCGCGCCATGTCTCACGTGTGCGATCTGGGCAGCGCGGCGATCCCCGACGACGTGTTCCGGGAGGGTCAGGAGGGGCGGCGGTCGGGGTTCGTGGATGTCGACCTGAACGACCCCGTGATCGACTCGGTGTTTGCCGCGATGAGGCGGAACGGGACGGTGCTGGATGCGACATTGCGGATCGTGGTGCAGATCGGGCAGCGGCGCATGGCGGCGATCGACACGGTGGGGGCGCGGCCGCCCGGCGCCGCGGGTGACAGCGCGCGGGCCGGGCCGGGTGGGCGCCGCCCGCCGCCGATCGACCGTCGCCGCCGCGGCGTGCGCCCCCGGTGCGAGACCGCCGACGCCTTCGCGCTGACCCGCCGCGCCTGGGAAGCCGGCGTGATGATCGCGGCCGGCACCGACGGCATGACCCCGCCCGATTCGGTCTTCCCCGCCCTGCATGAAGAGATCCGCCTGCTTCACGAAGACGTGGGCATGCCGATGCTGGATGTTCTCAAGGCGGCTTCCTACCACGGCGCCGTCGCGCTCGGCCTGGAGGACGAAATCGGCACCATCGAGCCCGGCAGGAAGGCCAACATCGCGTTCCTGCGGGAAGACCCGCTGGCGGGGCCGGAGAGTCTGCGGTCGGTGGAGCTGACCGTGAAGCGCGGCACGCTGTACTACCGGCGGGATTTCGTGCTGGGCGAGCCGCCTGAGCGGCCTGGAGGGCCACCGGGATAGGGAGGGCGCAGGGTCGCTGGTTTGCGGATCATCTCCGAGGGCCCGCGCAGTACCGATTGCTAGCAACGCTAGCATCGAATACCTTCTGTTGCCACAAAGGGGGACAGACCATGGCAAACATCACAATCCGCAACCTTGACGATGAAATACGGACCCGCCTGCGCGTGCGGGCGGCGAGCAACGGCCGCTCGATGGAAGAGGAGGTGAGACGCATCCTGCGCGAAGCCGTCGGGCGAAGGCAGGATGACCGAAACCTGGCCAGCGTCATCTCTTCCCACTTCGGGCCGACGCACGGTGTGGATCTGGAGTTGCCGCCCCGTGGGACCGGGCGCGAGCCGCCTTCCTTCGAGTAGGTCGCCATGCCCATGCTGCTGGACACGAATGTCGTGTCCGAATTGATCCGCAAGTCACCCAATCCGACTGTGACAACCTGGGTCTCGGAGCTTCCTCTCGCGGACCTGTTCTTTTCGGCGATGGGCGAAGCGGAATTGCGCTACGGCGTGGCCATCCTCCCACCCGGCCGACGCCGCGATACGCTGACCCTCAAGATCGAAGCGATGCTTGCCGACGCCTTCCCGGATCGCGTACTGCCGTTCGACCGTAATGCGGCGCACGCGTACGGCAACATCGCGGCCGTGCGCCGCTCCGCCGGCCGTCCCATAGCGCCGGTGGACTGCCAGATGGCCGCAATCGCGGCATGTCGCGGAATGGCGGTGGCTACGCGCAACGTTCGCGACTTCAAGGACATGGGAATCGAGATCGTGGATCCCTGGGCAGCTGTGTGACGCCGTGTACCAGACCTGCATGTTCTGCAAGCGGCCCCTCGGCAGCAACGAAGTAGTGGAGAGCTTCCCAATCGGCCGCCGCCTCGCCTTCGACGCCGCCAAAGGACGGCTGTGGGTCGTCTGCACAAAGTGTCAGCGCTGGAACCTCACGCCGCTGGAGGAGCGCTGGGAAGCGGTGGAGGACTGCGAACGCCTGTTCCGGGCCACACCGATGCGGACATCGACCGAGAACATCGGGATCGCGCGCCATCGGGAAGGCCTGGACCTCGTGCGCATCGGGAAGCCGCCGCGGGGGGAGTTCGCGGCCTGGCGCTACGGCGATCAGTTCAAGAGGCGGTTTCGGCGGACTGTGCTCGGCGGCGTGGGTGCGGGCGCGTTCGGCTTTGCGCTCGTTGTGCTGCCCATCGCCATACCAACCGGCGCTCTCATCGCCTACAGCTGGGGGTCGATCGCCTGGAGTCGCCTGCGTCCTCTGGCCAGGGTCCGTGTCGGCGGCGGCGGATCCGAGGGCGCGGCGGTAACACCCGAAGAAGTCGCCGTGTTCAGGCTGGGTGCGCTACGCTCGATGCGCCTGTTGCCGGACGAGGACGCATCGGGGTTCAAGGTCGAGGTCCGCAAGCGTTTGCGCACGGCCGCGTTCCATGGCGAAGACGCCCGCCGCGTCGCCACGGCGCTGGTTCCGCGACTGAATGCTGAAGGCGGTTCACTCCGTTCGGTCCAGCACGCCGTCAAGGAGATCGAGGCGGCGGGTCATCCGGAACGCTTTATTGCCGAAGTCACCGTCCGCGAACCCGAGAACTGGACCGGCAGTATGGGTCATGTGTCCAGGATGCCGAAACCCACCCGCCTCGCCCTCGAAATGTCCCTCCACGAAGAACAGGAGCGCCGGGCCCTCGAAGGCGAACTCTGGGTATTGGAGCAGGCCTGGCGCGAGGCCGAAGAGATCGCGGCCATATCCGACAACCTCCTGCTTCCCGCCGGCACGGATGAGTTTTTCAACCGGCACGGCGAGGACGGCTGAGGCGCGATGTATCAAACCTGCCTGTTCTGCAACAAGTCCCTCCAGACCAACGACGTCGTTGAGCAATTCCCGGTCGGCCGCCGACTCGCCTTCGACGCGGCCAAGGGGCGGCTCTGGGTGGTGTGTCGCAGCTGCGAGCGTTGGAACCTCACTCCGCTGGAGGAGCGGTGGGAGGCGGTGGCAACGTGCGAGAAGCTCTTCCGCGGCACGCGGCTGCGGACTTCCACGGAGAACATAGGGCTGGCGCGGCACCCCGAGGGCCTGGAGCTGGTGCGGATCGGCGAGCCGCTGCGGCCCGAGTTCGCGGCGTGGCGTTACGGGGACCAGTTCGGGCGGCGCCGCAACCGTATGATTCTGCTGGGTAGTGTTGCGGGGCTGGCGACCGCAGGGGGGATTGTGGCCGGTGGAATGCTGATCGGTTTCGCCGGAGGGACCTTCGCTTTCAATGTCGCCAACTCCGCCTACACGTTTTACCGGGCCCGGGCGCGCATCCGTTTTCGGACATCCGACGGGCAGTTGAGAGGACTGCAACGCGGCGAGGTGCTCGCGGCCACCCGAATCGAACCCGCGGACGACGAAGTCGGGTTCCGCCTGCAGACCCACACCGGAATCTGGGTCGACGGTCACAGGGAGTGGCTGGAGGGCCAGGACGCCCGGCGGGCTCTGGCGGCTATCATCCCGGCGTACAACGCGATGGGTGGTCGGAAGGGCGTGGTGGGAAAAGCTGTCTCCGAGATCGAATCACTTGGGAGTCCACGGCGATTCCTGCTGGACGTGGCGGGCCGTCCAGGAGCCTACGACAGGAATGGCGTCTCGGGGTTCGTCGACCGGATGCCGAAATCCACTCGGCTGGCCCTCGAGATGGCGCTTCACGAAGAGGATGAACGCCGCGCTCTGGAAGGCGAACTCTGGCGGCTTGAGCAGGCCTGGCGCGAGGCCGAGGAAATTGCGGCGATCGCGGACGACCTCGTCCTGCCTCGCGGGGTTTCCAGCTTCATGGCACGCCACGCGGAAGAAAAGTAAAGCACGCATTACATTCTGTAATGTCTGCTTTACGGTCTCCGGTAAACCCTCACAATCTCCACCGGCGGCGTCAGCTGTTGCGCCTCGTACGGCGCCGTATGGATCGCCCGAACCACATCCATCCCCTCCACCACCGTCCCGAACGCCGCAAACCCCTGCCCGTCGGGGTTGCGCATGCCGCCGAAATCGAGCGACGGCTGGGCGCCGATGCAGATGAAGAAGCTGTGCGTGGCGGTGTCCGGGCCTCCCCGCGCCATTGAAACGGCGCCGTCGGTATGAAGGATGCCGGTCTCGCTGGTGCGCTCCAGTGGGATCGGGGGGAAGGCATCGTCGCCCGAATCGGGATTGCGGCCGCCCTGCACGACCGCGATCCGAATCGAGTCGTTGGGCTGGTTCGCCGCGTGCACGGTGCGGAAGAAAGTGCCGCCGTCGTACTGGCCGCCGTCGACGTAGCGGAGGAAGTTGGCGGCGGTGACGGGAGCCCGGTCGACATCGATATCCAGTTCGAAGGTTCCCATTTCTGTTTCGACGACGACGCGCACGGGGTCGGGGTCGGGCCCGGGCGCAAGGCCGGTGGCCGCCAGGATCAACAGGGGCAGGAAACCCGTCATCTTCATCTCGCCTTTTGCTGACGTGATCGGCAGGCGCTTACGTTTGCGGGCCAACTGCGGGCGCGGCGCCCGTCAACCAACCCCCAACACAGTCGCATCATGAGCCAAGAGAGAAAGTCCGTTCCCGAGCCGCCGGTCGCCAGTAGCCGGCGCAAGTTCGTCAAGTCCGTTGCGGCCGGCACGCTCGCTGCCGGCGTGCCGTCGGTCCTGTCTGGCCAGGGACGAACCGAACGCAGGACGATGGCCCGAGGCCCGTTCGCCAGGACCCGGGTCCCCCCCTCCGACCGCATCGGCCTGGCCGTCATCGGCGCCGGCGGAATGGGGATGGCCGACGTAAACACCGCGCTCCGCATCCCCGGCGTGGAGCTCGTGGCCGCGTGCGATGTCTTCGACGGCCGCCTCGACGCCGCCCGCGAGCGCCACGGCGACATCTTCACCACGCGCGACTACCGCGAAGTCCTCGCCCGCGACGACATCGACGCGGTCATCGTCGGCACCCCCGACCACTGGCACCAGCCGATCTCGGTCGACGCGCTCAACGCCGGCAAGTCGGTCTACTGCGAGAAGCCGATGGTGCACGACATCGCCGAAGGCCGCGACCTGATCCGCGCGCAGGAGGAATCCGGCCGCGTCTTCCAGGTCGGCAGCCAGGGCATGAGTTCGCTCGGCAACGAGAAGGCCAGGGAGCTCTATGAGGAGGGCGCGATCGGCCAGCTCAACTACGCCGAGGGCTTCTGGGCGCGCAACGATCCCATCGGAGCATGGCAGTATCCCATTCCCGCCGACGCGTCCGAGCAAACCGTCGACTGGAAACGCTTCCTCGGACCCGCCCCGGACAGGCCCTACGACCCGCTCCGCATCTTCCGCTGGCGCAACTACCGCGACTATGGCACGGGCGTCGCCGGCGACCTCTTCGTCCACCTCTTCTCCAGCCTCCACTTCGTCGTCAGCTCGCGCGGGCCCACGCGCATCCAGGCCGCGGGCGGACTCCGCTACTGGAAGGACGGCCGCGAAGTCCCCGACGTGCTCCTCGGCGTCTTCGACTACCCCGAAACCGACACGCATCCGGGCTTCAACCTGTCGCTCCGCGTCAATTTCGTGGACGGAACCTCCGGCAGCACCTTCCTGCGCCTGGTCGGGAGCGAGGGCGCAATGGACGTGACCTGGACTGATGTTGTGCTTCGCAAGAACGTCGCGGTCGACCCCATGGACGCCTTCTCGCAGGAGAAGATGGCCGAGGCGGCAGCGGCCGAGGACGGTCTGCCCCCGCGCGTGCGCATGCTGCCCCCGGCCGAGGTCCGGTACGAGGTCGAGCGCGGCTACCGCGGCGCCCACGTCGACCACTTCTTCAACTTCTTCCAGGCGATCCGCGGCGGCCCGCCAGTGCTCGAGGACGCGGCCTTCGGTCTGCGCGCGGCAGCCCCGGCGCTGGCCTGCAACACCAGCTACTTCGAGGACCGGATCGTCCGCTGGGATCCCGACGAAATGAGGCTCGTCTGATGCGTGCCATACACACGATACACACTGCACTTCTGGCCCATCCGAGTATGCAGGCGCCCGGTCGCAGCGTCGCCCGCGGCGTGGGCGACCGTGGTCCGATTGGCGCCGAATCGCGGTTCCGCGGCACCCGGCTGCCGTGGGCTCTCGCGCTCCTGGTGGCCGCGGCCTGCACCGCCGGCTCCGACAGCCAGCCGCCCGCCGATGCCGACGCATCCCCCGCGGACGCAGCCGCCACCCCCAACACCCTCACCGACGCCGAACGGGCCGCCGGCTGGCGACTCCTCTTCGACGGCGTGACCACGAACGGCTGGCGCGGCTACAACCGCGACGCCTTCCCCGACACCGGCTGGGCGGTCATCGACGGCATGCTCGTCGTCGGCGCGACATCCACCGATCCGGACATCGCGGTCGGCGGCGACATCGTCACCACCGAGTCCTTCACCGACTTCGACCTCAGGTTCGAGTTCATGCTCTCGGAGGTCGCGAACAGCGGCGTCCTCTACCGCGTGATCGAGGAGCCGGGCGCCGCGATCTGGCACAACGCGCCCGAGTACCAGGTCCTCGACGACACCGCGTACATCGAGATGGGCACGATGGACATGAACACCCACCTCACCGGCGACAACTACGACCTGCACGCGGCCGGCGAGAAGACCCTGCACGGCCCGGGCGAGTGGAACACGGCCCGCATCCGCATCGTCAACAACCACGTCGAGCACTGGCTCAACGGCACGAAGACGGTGGAATACGTCCTCGGCTCGCCCGAGTGGGAGGCGCTCGTCGCGGCGAGCAAGTTCGCGCCCTTCCCGCAGTACGGCCGCGCGGCCTCGGGCCCGATCGGCCTGCAGGACCACGGCCGCAACGTCTTCTACCGCAGCATCAGGATCCTGCCGCTCGAGCCCGTGTCCCTCTTCAACGGCGACGACCTGAGCGGCTGGCAGGTCCACGGAACCGAGCTCTGGTACGTCGCGGACGGCGACCTCGTCTGCGAGAGCGGCCCCGACGCCCAATACGGCTACCTCACCACCGAGCGCACCTTCCGCGACTTCGACCTCACCGTCGACTTCAGGCAGGAAGCCGACGGCAACAGCGGCGTCTTCTTCCGTTCAAGCGTCGATGGCACGACGGTGAGCGGCTGGCAAGCCGAGGTCGCGCCTCCGGGCCTCTTCAGCGGCGGGATCTACGAGTCCTACGGCCGCGGATGGCTCATCCAGCCCGACCCGGCGCTGGACGATGCGCTGCGAATGGGCGACTGGAACACCATGCGGGTGCGCGCGGTGGGCGACCGTGTGACGACCTGGCTGAACGGCACGCAGATGGTCGACCTCGAGGACGAGAAGATCGGCGCGGGCGAGGGGTCGATCGCCCTCCAGATCCACGATGGCGGCGGCATCAAGGTGAGGTGGCGGAATATCGAGGTGGTGGATCTGGGAATGTGACAGATACACATATGATGTTGTCATTATTCCATTACACATCGGAAATACGGTGGTGACATTACCTGATAAGTCAAAATATTCTGCCATATACATAGAGATATTTGTCCACTTGCATCTAAGGAAGCGAAGTCGCATCCGGTGAATCCGGACGTTGACCTCCACCAAGGTCTCGAACCGGGAGCCGAGGCTCCTCGACAACCAGTGCTTCATCCCCCAACTGCCGCCGCAGATACCGAGGAAGGAGGCTCATGCCGACCACGGGGGGCCGTACGCGATTCTACCCGGAGACCACGAGCGGGCTAAAGGGAGAAAAACGGAGTCTATGGAGAAGGGGTGCGTACGATCGATCACAGGAATCGGTCTGGAGCAGGGGAACACGAAGGCCCGCGCCGGAGCGCGGGCCTCGGAAAGGGGGCAGTACGATGGAGATCCACCGTAGGTGCGTCCCGATGATAGCATAGCGAACCCGAATCCTGCTTGTCAAGCTGACGTCGCGCGAGAACGTGAGTCGATTCGGCCGTCAAGCCGCACCTCAACATGAACGCCGGCCGTTCGAGGGATCACCCGCCGATGGCCACCTCCCCCTCAGCAACCACCACCTCCCCGTCGATCCACACCGTCGGAGCCCGCGCGACCGCATCGAAGTGCGTCTTCGCGGACACGGCCCCGCCCAGGTTGGCCGACGTCCCGATCCCGATGTGGACCGTTCCGTTCACGCCCTCGTCGTTGAGCATCTCGCCGGTGAAGTCGGTGCAGTCCGGATTCAGGCCGAAGGCGAACTGGGCGAGGTTGTAGACCCAGGGGTCGTCCTGCCGGGCCAGCAGGTCGGCGAGGAATTCGGCCTGGCCGCCGCCCTCGATGTGCGTGACGAAGCCCTCCGCGATGCGGAAGGTGACGGGCTCACGCACCGGGCCCACGCCGTAGTACGGGATGCTCCCGTCGCACACGAACACGCCGTCCGCGGTGCCCTGTGCGGGCGCGCAGTTGGCCTCGATGTTGGGGACCGCCGAGAAGCCGGGTCCGTCGAGCAGGCAGGCGTGGCTGTTCCCGGTGACGCCCGCGAGGCTCATGGTGAGGTCGGTGCCGGCGGGGTTGGTGACGCGCAGGTGGTCCCCGGCGGTGAGGCGGGCCGCGATCGCCCGGCAGAGCGGCTGGCGGGCGCGGAAGTCCGTGAAGAGCCCGCCCTCGCGCATCATGCGTTCGGTGAAGGCGGTCATGGAGAGGACGCGGGCGCCGGCGCCGATGGCCTCGCGGACGGCGCGGGTGTGCGCCATGGCGAGGGTCACGGGCAGGAAGACCGCGTCCGCCGCCCGCAGCGCCGCGGCAACGGCGGGTCCCGGCTCCTCGTTGTCGATCGACCGCTCGGGCGGGATGACGATGCTGACGCTGGCCCCCGCAGCGAGCGCTTCGTCAGCCACGGCGCGCGCGATCGTCATGCGTTCGGGATCGGTGACAATCACCGCAAGCTCACCCTCGCGAACACGGGCGCAGGTCCGCACCAGGATCTTCGCCCCACCCGTCATGGTCGCCCTCATGCCAACACCTCCCTGCCCCGCTGCACGACCCGGCCATCCACGACGATCGTCGGCTCCCACATCAGCAGGTCGTAATGGGTCGGCGCGACGATCTCGCCGCCAAGCGTGTGGCTGGTGCCGATGCCGATGTGGATCGTGCCCATGACGCCTTCGTCCTCGAGCATCTCGCCGGTCAGGCGAGCGTTCGGATTCAGGCCGACGCCCAGCTCGGCCACGTTGAAGCAGTGGCGGTCCGCGAACGACTCCAGGTGCTCGCGGAGGAAGTCGGCCTGCGCGCCGCCGGTCATCTCGGCGATGTAGCCCTCGCGCACCGTGCAGAAGATGGGCTCGTCGAGGATGCCGATGCCCAGGTACGGGACGGACGCGTCGGCGATGATCGTACCCTCGGCCGAACCCGTGACCGGCACAACGTTGACCTCGATGTCGGGGACCGGCGCGAGCTGCCCGGGGTCGGGGATGTTCGTGAGGACGTTCGCGGTGCGCCCCTCGATGCCGAAGCGGAGGTCGGTGCCGCGGGGGGAGGTGAGGTGAACGAGCGCGCCGTTCGTGAACGCGGCTCCCAGACGGCGGCAGACGGCGGCCTGGGCCTCGAAGTCGGTCCTGCAGAGGGCGTCGCTGGTCATGATGGCGTCGGTGTAGGCGGTCATCATGCATACCCGCGCGCCGGCGTCGAGGGCCGCCCGCATCGCGCGCGTGTGCGTGATGGATATGCGGACGGGCGAGAAGATGACGGCCGCTTCGGCCATGGCGCGCGCGACCGGCGGGGGCGGCTCCTGTCCGTCCTGGTCGCGCATGGGGATGATGCAGACGGTGACCGCGGCTCCGGCCTCACGGGCGGCCGCGGCGACGGCGTCGGCGTAGCGTCCCATGGTGGGGTCGGTGACGACGACCACCTGCTCGCCGGGCTGGACGCGTCCGTTGACGTGGACGAGGCGGCGGGCGCCTGTGGAGAGGTCGGCGCCCGCGTCGGGCACGCTGGCGCCCGCCTGGGTCCGGCCGCGGGCGTCTGCGGAGAGGTCCGCTCCCGCGTCAGCCACGGTCCCTCGCGAAGAACTGGTCGAATCGGCCATCGAAGATGATCGCGGTGTAGCCGTCGCCGGTGCAATTGGTGGCCGTGCGCAGCATGTCGGGGATGCCTCCCGAGAGCGCGATCCAGGTCGCGATGAACTCGCCGTGGGCCTGGCCTTCGAGGCCGAGGATGCTGGCGAACAGGGTGGCGCTCCAGAGGGCGGTCCCCATGCCGGCCGGGAGGCCGGGGGCGGCGATCGTGAAGAGGACGACGGCGGGCCAGGCGGCCAGCATCATCATCCAGCTGAGCTCGAGGCCGAAGACGTGGCTGACGACGAAGGGGCCGTAGGCGAGGTAGGCGAGCGCGCTGGCGTCGAGGTTGACGACGGCGCCGAAGGGGAGGACGAAGTCGGCCACCTCGTCGCGCACGCCGACCCTCTTCGCGTTGGCGAGGTTGACGGGCAGCGTGACCAACGACGAACAGGTGCCCGCGGCGAAGACGGCGGTGGGCAGGTAGTAGCGGCTGAGCACCGGACCAACGCGGCGGCGCCCCACCCGGCGCACGAGCACGAAGGTGTAGAACGTCCACCAGACCAGGACGAGGGCGGCGGTGTAGCCGGTCATGCTGACGTAGTGGGCGAGGCCCAGGCGCGCGCCGAAGCGCACCCCGAGGGTGACTCCGAAGGCGAGGATGAGCGGCACCATCACGTAGGCCAGCCTGCCGCCCGACCGCTCGATGGCGCCGGCGACGCGGCGCAGCACGCGATAGGTGGGATCGTGGCGCGCGCCGAGGGCCCCGACGAGCACGCCTACGAGGATGGCCAGCAGCGGCCACGAGGCGCCGCCCCCGCCCAGGCTCTGCAGCATCGCCGAGGCCTCGGCCCATATGCCCCTCTCGCCGGTGGTGAGGGGGATGCGGAAGATGGCGGCCGAGGTCACCAGCGCGATGAGCCCCGCCACGGTCGACGTGAAGACGTACCAGAGGACGACCGCGCCGGCGAAGCGTCCGGCCAGGCCGCGGCGGACGAGCGTCGCGATGGCGGGGCTGAGCGCTGCGAGGATCAGCAGCGGGACGATGGCCACGACCCAGGAGATCAGCGTCGACGTGGCGGCGGCCACGGGTGCAAGCGGTCCGGGGAAGAGGCCGCCTGCGATCAGCCCCGCCGCCAGGGCCAGAAACGTCCACACGTACGTGGGGATCCCGCGCTTTTCGGGCAGTCGTTCCTCCTGGTCGATTCTCCCGCACATATATTAGCCGCCGGGGCCGCGATGCGACAATTCACGACTCCGATTGTACATGTATTTTCGTTTGGCCGAGTGGTAACTTTTCATTTGGACGATATTCCTGCTACATTTACCCGATGATCGACACGACCATCTATCCCCGCCAGATCGAGCCCCGCCTGGTCGAGGCGCTTGCCGATTCTCCGGCCGTACTGATTCATGGGCCGCGCCAATGCGGCAAGACCACGCTGGCCCGGATGGTCGGATCGACGCGCGGATACAGGTACGTCACGTTCGACGACGACGTGGTTCGCGACGCCGCCCAGGATGACCCGCTGGGCTTCGCCGCGGGGCTCCCCGAACGCGTCATTCTGGACGAGGTGCAACGGGCGCCTTCGCTGTTCTCCGCGCTCAAGCTGGAGATCGACCGGCGCCGCACTCCCGGACGGTTCCTGCTGACCGGATCCACCCACGTGCTGCTCGTGCCAAGGCTCTCGGACTCGCTCGCGGGCCGTCTGGAGACCCTGCGGCTCCACCCACTGGCGCAGTGCGAACTGGAGCAGCATGGATCCGGCTTCCTCGACGCCCTTTTCTCTGGCGAGCTCCCGATCGAGCGCTCCGAGCGGCTTGGCGGACAGCTGCCCGATCGCATCGTCGCGGGCGGATATCCGGCGGCACTCACCCGGCCCCCCGGCCGCCGGCGTGCCAACTGGTATCACAATCACGTCGAAGCCCTTGTTCAGCACGATGTAAGGGATCTGGCCAGCATCCGGAGGCTCGAAGTCCTGCCGCGTCTCCTCGCCGGTGCCGCCGGCCAGACGGCAAGGATGTTCAACGCCAGCGACCTGGCCGCGCCCTTCGAGGTCACCCGTCCAACCATACGGGACTACACGACGCTGCTCGAGCGCGTCTTCCTTCTGGAGCGTCTTCCGGCATGGCACGGCAACCGGCTGAGCCGACTGGTCAAGAGGCCGAAGCTGCACCTCTGCGACACCGGAATCGCCTCGGCTCTCCTCGGCATGGACGGTCCGGCGCTCGCCCACGATCGCACGCTCTTCGGCCAACTCTTCGAGTCGTTTGTGTACCAGGAACTCCGGCGACAGGCCAGCTGGAACGACGCGCATCTGTCCTTCCACCATTTCCGCAACAAGGACGGCGTCGAAGTGGACATCGTCATCGAGGGTGGCGCCGGCCGCATCGCGGGCGTCGAGGTCAAGGCGTCGGGCACGGTGCGTTCAGCCGACTTTCGCGGTCTCCGCAAGCTGCAGGGCGCGCTCGGCGACCGCTTCGCCGGCGGCGTGGTCGTCTATGACGGCGAGGCGACCGTCCCCTTTGGCGCCCGGATGCACGCTGTGCCTGTGCGAAAACTTTTCGAATAATGGGATAATGAATCTTCGGTTGGACGATACCTCAGAAACCAGCATGCCCGACCCTCTGCTTCGCGATCGGGTGGCCGTCGTCGCCGGGGCCACTCGCGGCGCCGGGCGCGGTATTGCCCGCATGCTGGGCGAGGCGGGCGCAACCGTCTATTGCACCGGCCGCAGCATCCGTGGTCGTCCCGCCACGCCCGGGCGCCCGGAGACGCTCGAGGAGACGGCCGAACTGGTGACGGCAGCAGGCGGCCGGGGCATCGCCGTCCGCACCGACCACACGATCGAGGCGGAGGTCGACCAGCTCTTCGCCCGCGTCCGCTCCGAAGCGGGGCGCCTCGATGTGCTCGTCAACGACATCTGGGGCGGCGACGCGCTGACCGAGTGGGGAAAACCCTTCTGGGAGCTCTCGATCGACATGGGGCAGCAGATGCTGGAGCGCGCGGTCCACACGCACATCGTCACCAGCCGCCACGGCGCCCCCCTGTTGGTCGAGCGCAACGCCGGACTCATCGTCGAGGTGACCGATGGAGACACGTTCGGCTACCGCGGCAACCTCTTCTACGACCTGGCCAAGAACGCGGTCATCCGCCTCGCCTACGCGATGGCCGCCGACCTCCACTCCCACGGCGTGACGGCGCTGGCGATCACCCCCGGATTCCTGCGGTCCGAGGCGGTGCTCGATCACTTCGGCGTCACCGAGGACAACTGGCGCGACGCGATCGAGAAGGACGAGTACTTCGCCGAGTCCGAGACGCCGTGCTACGTCGGCCGCGCCATCGCCGCTCTAGCCGCCGACCCGAACGTGTGCGCGAAGAGCGGCGGGCTGTACTCGAGCTGGGGGCTGGCGAAGGAGTACGGCTTCACCGACATGGACGGGCGCCGCCCGCACTGGGGCAGCTTCTTTCGGCGCAAGGTGCAGGCGATCGTCGAGCGGGACGCGCCCCCGAGCGACTTCGACATGTTCGTCGTTCGCTCCCGGCTCTACCAGGCCGAACTCGATCCATCCGCCGCAGAGGAGGCCGAGGGGTTGCGCGCGTGGCTGGCGCACCATTGACGGTGTGGCGACCTGGGTCCCTGTCCAGCGCGCGCACAACCATGGGTATTCCAGGAATTGACTCGGCGGTGATTGATAGCTAGACTTAGCTAAGCTAAACCGATCCAGACCAATGGGAACGAGTCATGAAGGTCAACATGCATCAGGCGAAGTCGCAGCTCTCCCGCCTGGCCAGGCTGGTTCGGGAAGGCGAGGACGTGGTGATTTGCAAGTCGGGGGAACCCTGGGTGCGGCTGACTGCCTACCGCGCACCCGTTGAACACCGCCAGCCGGGGGGGCTCGAGGGTCAGATCGTCTTCGGTCCGGACTTCGACGACGCGGACGAAGAGATCATCGCGGCCTTCGAGAACTCCAGGATCTTTCCCGGCGACGAGTGACGATGCGGCTGCTGCTTGACACGCACACCTTCCTCTGGTGGGTATCCGACTGGGAGCGGATCTCCGAGTCGGCGCGCGCGGCCATCGCGGATCCCGGCAACGAGGTATTCGTGAGCGCGGTCTCCGGCTGGGAAATCGGCATCAAGAAGGCCGAGGGCCGGCTGGTCGCACCGGACAACCTGGCCGCGGTGGTGGAGGAAAAGCGGTTCGAACACCTCCCTCTGACCTTCGCTCACGCCGAGCGGGCGGCCGCCCTGCCGCCACATCACACGGACCCCTTCGACAGGGTGCTGATCGCTCAGGCGCAGGCCGAGGGGCTGGTTCTGGTGACGCGGGACTCGCGGATGGCAGACTACGAGGTCGCGACGATGGGGGCCTGAAGTCCCGTGATCGAGGGCGGGGGCAGCAGCGCCGGGCCCGTCCTCACCCCGGCGCCCGTCCCGCATCCAATCCCTCCACCAGGTCGAGCAGGCCCGACGCCTCCCACAGGCGATTTCGCTTCGATGCCGAGACGGGGATCAGCACGCCGGCATCCTCCAGCTGCGCGACCGCCGCGTGCACCGCAGCCTTGGTGCGGCCCGTAGCGACGACGGCTCCGGCGGTCGAGATGACCGGATGGGCGGGCAGTGCCTCGATCAACATCCAGGCGGCCGCATCGGAGCGCGGGTTCGCGGCGGCCGCAAGGAGGTCGCGCCATTCCGCCTGCAGATCGCCGACCGCGTCAAGGTAGCGGGCTGCCAAGGTGGCGGCACGCGCGCAGGCAACCGCGAACTGCGCGATCCAGCGGGTGGGGTCGCCGAAGCGGAACTCACCCAGACCATCGATGTAGGCGTCCCGCTGAGCCGCCAGGATCACGCTGACCGGTGGAACGTAGCTGGGCGCGATGCCCCTTCGACGGAGTACCACCTGCAGGAGTGCGCGCCCGGTTCGTCCGTTCCCGTCCTCGAAGGGGTGGATGGTCTCGAACTGGGCGTGAACCAGGGCCGCCTGGACGAGCGGAGGGAGGTCTTCGCGGGTGACCGCGTCAGTGAGATCCGCGAGCAACGAGTCCACTTGTTCCGGCGGAGGCGGCACGAAATCGGCGCCGCAAGGGTTGTAGTCATTGCCACCGATCCAGTTCTGGACGGTGCGCACCAGCCCGGCGTTGTGGCGGTTGGGTGCGCGGGCCATCACCCGTTGATGAATGTCGACGATGTCTGTCGTGGTGAACGGACACTCGGCCGACGCTGCGTCCATGGCACCCTGCATGGCGTCGACGTTCGCCAGCACCTCGCGCGCCGTAACTCCAACCCGCATCCCGACCCGCGCGCGCAACTCGGCGTGTGCCAAAGCGCGGGCATCGACGGATAGGCCCTCCAACCGCGATGAGGAGAGCGATTCCGTTCGGAGGAGCAGACGGGCCAGCGGAGCGAGGGCGTCCGACCGATGTGCATTCAAGTCCCGGATGGCGCCCTCGGCGTCCGATACTACGCCGGCCGTAGCACCGTCCAGCGTGAGGTTCAGATCCGCAAGCCTGTCCGGAATGAAGGCGTCGTAGGCGCAAGCCTTCCGGTACTTCGGCGGCGCGTAGAGTGTGGGATCGTAACGCCAGAACTGACGGATGTGGCGACCGGGCATCAATCCTGAACCAGTCTCAGCAGTAGTATAATTTATAGTATAAACTATACCACTATGGAGAGTGCGGGTCAGCAAACATTGCGTTTGACTGTCGTCGCCGGTCCTGTAGGTGTCCCAGATGGCACCCAGTCCACACCCTCAATCCCGCGGCGACCCCTCCAACAGCCCCTCCAGCGGCTCCTCCCGCGCCCCGTTCTCGTCGCACACCGCGAACGCCGATTCGGCCGACCCGTACATCGCCACCCCCGCGTACTCGCCCGCCTTGTTGAGGACGAAGAAGCGCAGGTCGAAGGCCGGCAGGCCGCGCGAATTCTGCAGGCGCGACTCGATCGTGTTATCACGGACGCGCTGCAGCACCGCCATCCCCGCATCCTTGGGAGCCATCCCCTGGCGCATGAACTCGACGATCATGAAGCAGCTGAGGTTGAAGAGGTTGGCCTCGCCGCGGCCGGTCGAGCCCGCCGCGCCCACATCGTTGTCGACGTACTGGCCCGCGCCCAGGATCGGGGAGTCCCCCGCCCTGCCCGGGATCTTCCACGACAGGCCGCTGGTGGTGGTGACGCCGCAGATGTCGCCATCCGCCGAGACGCACTCCAGGCTGGTCGTGCCCCAGAACGAGTCCGGGTCGATGAGGCCGTCGTCGACCATGGAGAGGCCGGCCGCGAGGGAGGCGTCGTGGAAGCGGCGGATCGCATCGGGGTTTTGGAGTGCGCCTGGGCCGCGTCGCCGGCGTGGCGCGTCGGGATCCGTGTCCTCTCCGGGCCGCGCGGTGCCGCGCAGCCGCTCATCCGGATCGAGCCAGTGGCCGGGGTCCATGCGCCTTCGCCACTCCAGCCAGAGCGCGCGCGAGTTGTCGGTGTTGAGGTCGTCGTGGATCTCGAAGCCGAGCGCCCGCGCGAACTCCTGCGCGCCCTTCCCGACGAGCAGGTGATGATCGGTGAGTTCGGCGACCGCCTTGGCCACGACAGACGGGGTCTTCACGCCCTCCAGCCCCGCCACCCCGCCCGCCCACCTGCGCGGCCCGTGCATCAGGCACGAGTCGAGCTGGACCACGCCGTCGGCGTTGGGAAGGCCGCCGTAGCCGATGCCGCGCTCCTCCGGGTCGAACTCGGGGATGTTCACCCCGGCCACGCACGCATCGAGGATGTCCTCGCCCTCGGTGATCCCTCGGAAGGCCCGCTCGATCGCGCTCTCGGGCCCGTCGTTGCGGTACCGGATCGAGGACACGTCGGCGACCAGAACGGGCCGGGTCGCACGTGTGTGGACGGCGGGTGCGGGGTGCGCAGCGGCCGCATCGGCGGGCGTGGCCAGATCGGCCACGGCGCCCACGGCCATGCCGCCCGCGGCGGTCTTCACGAAATCACGTCTCTTCATGGTGGGAACTCCTTGTCATGGTGTTGTCGATTCCGAAACCCGGCATGCGCTCGCCGCCGCAAACCGGGACTCTCCCAAGTCCTCCAGCCAGAACGGATCGGACGGCAGGTGCGGAAACCGGAACTCGGCGGCGCGCGCGCTGCCCTCGAGCATCGCCCGCGGCACCTCGAAGCCCGCCGGGCTCAGCGAGAAGCCGGTGCCCAGCGCCTTGATGAGCGCTTCCTTCAGGCTCCACAGCCGGTAGAACAGATCCGCCTTGGCGCTGCCGGCAGCTGCCGCAAGGGCGCTGCGTTCGGCCGGACCGTAGACCTTCTCCCCAATGCCGTCGAAGTCCCTGCCGGGCGCGCGCACTTCGAGGTCCACCCCGAGCCCGTCCTGTTTCGTGAAGCCGATCAGCCCGTGCCGTCCGCTGTGGCTGACGTTGAAGCTCGCGCTCGACCGGGCGCCATTCACCTTCGCGAAGGGCTTGCCGTGCTCGAGATAGCCGAAGGACAGGTCGCGGTTGGCACACCCGAGCCGTTCGCAGAGGTTGATCCTGAGCGCCGCGCGGCAAAGCGCGTATTGACGCCGGGCACGCTTGTGCAGGAACCGGTTCCACCGCGCCTGCTCCGCTTCGTCGAGGATTGCGAAAGCGCGGGACTCGCGTTCGGGGTCGGGCCGGAGGTCGACGTGCAGGATGAGGGAACCGGCGTCCTCTCGCCACGGACTCCACCAGGCGTCGCCGGCGGTCATCGGGTCGCCGGCGGTCATTGGCTGGCCGCGCTCTGGAAGCCCGCGCCGCGGGGGGCCCGGATCACTTCCCGCAGGTAGGCACCGGCCCCCCGCCGGCGGTCCCACTGGTTCGGGTACCCCAGCGATACCTCCTGGAAGGGAACGCCGTCGAGCCAGTGCGTGCCGCGGATGTGAAGGTGACCGTACACGACCGCGCACGCGTTGAAGCGGCGGTGCCAACCCCGGGTTCGGCGGGTCCCGCACCACGGTGTGAAGCGTGGGATCCTGGGGAGCACGGCGTGCTCCTCCTCGAGCGGGAAGTGATTGACGAGGACCCTGGGGAGATCCGCCGGAAGGGAGGCGAGGCGGGCCTCGGCGTCCTCGCAGCGCGCCGCGCACCAGGAATCCCGGTCTTGAAACGGATCGGGGTGCAGCATGATCTCGTCCGAGCAGGCGGCACCTGTTTCCCGGGCCCACTCGACGACCTCGTCGCGCCCGATCCACTGGGGCCGAAAGCTGTAGTCGTAGAGCAGGAAGAGCGGCACGATCTGCACCGGCCCGTCCTCGAGCTCAACCACGGGGTACGCGTCCTCGGGGGTCAGTACGCCGTGGCCGCGCGCGATCTCGACGAGCCGCTCGTAAAGTGCGACGCCGCGAAGCCGGGGAGCGTCGTTGGGATCCGTCCACAGTTCGTGGTTCCCGGGAACCCACACGACCTGGCGGAACTTCGGCGTCAGCTGCCGAAAACACCGGTCCAGCCGCGCCGCGCCGTGGGTGACGTCCCCGGCCAGGATCAGCCAGTCGCCGGGTCGGGCCGGCAGACTCTCCAGCACGTCCCGGTTCTCCGGGTGGGAGACGTGCAGGTCGGACAGCGTCCACAGGCGCAAGGGACTATCCGTCCGCCAGCCACCGATACACGGCCCCGACGTTCATCGGGAACCAATCCTCGTATTGCCCCCAATGCGCGTAGTCGTCCAGGCGGACCTGCGCCATCGCCTCCTCTTCCGACAGCCCGTCGTCAAGCGCCTCCTGCACGGCGTCGCGCAGGTCGGCGTAGTAGGCCAGCTGGCGCTCGATGGTGCTGCGGTCGCCAACCGGGCCGTGGCCGAAGACCACGGTCTCGAAGGGGATCTCCATCAGGCGGTCGAGCGCGACATAGAGATCGTCGAAGTGCCATCCCGGCAGGTCCCGGTACCCGACCCGGTCGTTGCTGACGAAATCGACCGCGAAGAGGACGCCCGCGTCCGGAACGAATCCCACCAGCAGGTTGTCGGTGTGGCTTGGCCCGAGGTAGTGCAGCTCGATGGCGCGCCCGCCGAAGCGCAGCGTGAGCTCGTCGGCGAAGGTGAGGTCCGGCGGCGGCAGGCTCGGGTCGCCGGCTTCGGTGATGATCGGGAGCGCGTTCTGCTGCGCGATGATCGGCACGCCGCCGCCGAATGCCTGCTGCAGCATGGGTGCCCCGGTTGCGTGATCGGCATCGCTGTGGCTGTACACGATGGCGGCGAGCGGCTTGTCCGGGGCGGCAGAGCGGATGGCCGCTCCGAGCCCCGCCGCAGCCTGGTTCGAAATGGGATCGAAGGCCACCACGCCGCCATCGGTGTCCACGAAGAAGGCGTTGTGGGAGCCGGCGTTGTATTGGTAGACGCCGTCGGCGACCTCGGTGTGGGAGGCCTCGACGCCCGGGTCGGCATCGTCGGCGGGGGCGGCGCAGGCCACGGGCACGGCCACCAGGGAAGCCAGGGGAAACAGGACGCGGACGTTGCGGATCACGGGATCATCCTTCGCTGAGGGGATCTACGCCGGTATCGTATAGTAAGTCCGCCGGCCTGCGCAGCTACCCCAGCAGCGTCTCCACGTGGGCCGCGGCCGCGAGCGCCGTCCCGTCGAGGTTGTATCCGCCCTCGAGCAGCGACACCAGGCGCCCGTCGCAGCAGCTGTCGGCGTAGTCCATTGCGAGGCGGGTCATGCGGCGGAAGGCATCGTCGGTGAGGTCGAAGCAGCCCAGCAGGTCGTCGCGGCGGCTGTCGAAGCCCGCTGAAACCAGCACGAAGTCAGGGTCGAAGGCGGCCACCGCGGGCGAGAGGGCGTTGTCCCAGTAGCGCAGCATGTCCGCATCGGTCGCTCCGCACTCCAGGTGCACGTTGATGTTGAAGCCGGCGCCATCGCCTTCGCCGGTGAGCGACGGGTCGCCGGTGCCTGGGTAGGCGTTCCAGTCGTGCGCCGAGAAGAACAGCACGGAAGGATCGCTGTAGAAGGCGTTCTGGGTGGCGTTCCCGTGGTGGTAGTCCCAGTCGATGACGACGACCCTCTCGCAGCCGTGCACCTCCTGCGCATACCGGGCCGCGATCGCTGCGTTCGAGTAGTAGCAGAACCCCTCCTCGGCCCCGGTGTTGTTCGCGTGGTGGCCGGGCGGACGTATGGCGCAGAAGGCGTTGCGCACGGTGCCGTCGGCCACCGCGTCGACGGCGGTCAGGGCGCCCGACACCGCGAGTTCCGCCACGCGCGCGGTGATGCCGAGTTGGCGGACCGAGTCGACGTGCTCGGCGGTGTGGTGCGCGCGTATGCGCTGGAGCGGCTCGGCGGAGGGGGCCAGCGGAACGGTGGCTTCGATCAGGCCGCGGGCCTCGAGTTCGGCGCGAATCCTCACGAGGCGCTCGGGGACCTCCGGCGGGCGACCGCCGTCGGGGCGGATGAGGACGTGGTCGAGGTAGCGCGCGTCGGAGACGAGGGCGGTGCCGGTGGCGGCAGCACCGGCGGGATCGCCGCCGGGCATGTCGGCATCGCGGGCACACGCTGGCAGCGCCATGGCCGGTAGCGTACCGACTGCGGCGGCCGCGGCCCTTACAAAGTCACGTCTGTGCATGGGCAACGCTTTCATGTCAACCAACCTTTACATTGTGACAAGCCCACATGACATTCTGGGTAAAGTGACCTTAGCATTCGGATTCGCGTGTGGCAAACACCGGTAAGGAGACAGTGGCGGCCGAAGTCGGGGATGGAGTTCGCGGCAGCCTGGAAGTAGCGTTCCCGGGCGCGGTCGGTCACAGCGGCGGCGGCCCGTGCTCGGCGTGCAACCGGATCAATGCGATCCCGTCAACGTGCTCGAAGTGACGGTCGGCCGAAACAAGATCGGCCCCCGTTTCCATCGCGTGCCCGGCGATCCAGAGATCGTTTGTAGGGATGGGGCGCCCTCTGGCGCGCAACGACGCAGCGATCCTCGAATAGCGGTCGGCGGTGGTCGCTCCGACCGGCACGAAGGACACGTAGGGATTGTCGAGGAAGGCCCGCATCGCCCGGGCGTTGCGCTCGTAGCGCGAGCCGTGCCGGAAACCGTACAGAAGCTCACCGAGCACGACGGCGGACAGCAGGACTTCCTCGGCACCGCGTACGATCCGGCTGACCTGCTCGCGCCCCCGCATGAGTTGCGAATAGGCATTCGAGTCGAGCAGGACCCTCATTCCCACATGGCCTCGTCGATGGTCTCGAAGTGGCGCAGAGCCCGCTCGAACTCTTCCGCCTCGGCGTCGCTCCAGGTGCCGATCAGGTGGTCCAGCGACGAGCCGACGGTATCCGGGCCCTGTCTGTCGTCCAGCCCCGCTCCTCGGCGCATGAGCTTCACGGCGGCCCGGTTGAGCGACGTGCCGTCACGGTTGGCGAGGCGCCGAATCGCCCGGACCAACTCGTCCCCCAGGCCGCGCACGGTAAGCTGGTTCACGGGGTGTCTCTCCATTGTGACTCATATTACGATTGGTTTTGCCTCATTATATGACTCACGCACGCTTCGAGCAAACGGCCGAGCCGGGGTGCCACCGTCCGGCTGAGAAGCGACGTAGTCCGGGACGACCGCGGACACAGACCGCAGGCGACCCTCCTCCGCAGCCACACCCCGCACATATCGCGCCACCTCCCGCATCCCGTCGATGCCGATCCGGGCGCCCAGGGCCTGGTTGTAGTTGGTCGTGCCGTTGATGTCGTAGGTGTAGCGGTTGCCCAGGCCGTCCTCCACGAATTCGATCCCGGCGATCTCGATTCCTTCGGCGTCGCACATGCCGATGTACTGCCTCACCAGCGGATCGTCCGCCGCGATCGGCGACGCGCCGAATAGGCCGGTCGCACCGCCACCAGCCCGTGGCATCGGGTTGCAGACATCCGAGGGGCAGAGCTCAAATCCCTCGGCGGTCGAACTGCGCATCGCCAGCACGAACCGGCCGCCTACGATCTCCACCCTGGTGATGAACGCCTCGGGCGCGCCGATATACTCCTGCAGGATCATTCTCGCGCCGGGTCCGGCGTCGAAACGGGCGCCGTCGAGGTGCGCCGCGAGGTCACCCGGGTCGTGAAAGAGCCGGATCCCCAGACCCTTCCCCCCCTGATCGTGCTTCGTGATGAACGGGCCGTCGAAGGTGGCGGCGGCGGCAAGCAGATGCTCCCTCCCGACGGCCAGCACGGTGCGCGGCGTCCGGATCGCGTGCCGGCGCAGGACGATGTCCTGCCGAAGCTTGCTCATCTCCAGCTCGAAGGCCGCGAGCCCGTTGATCACGCGGCGGCCGCTCGACTCGAGCCGGTACAGGAGCTGGCGGGCAAGCTCGACCGTGTGTACGTGGCCGCGGGTGTGCGACGACGGACTGATGCGGTTCATCCAGATGCCCTCGGGAGGCGGCACCGACGGGTCGACGATGCCCTCGTTGACGTGCACGAGGCGGACCCGGAAGCCCTCCCGCTCGAGGGCCTCCTGAAGAGGCGGAATCCAGGCGGGGTTTTCGTAGAGGACGTTTATCGTGGGAAGAACAGGGCTGATCATGTTGATATCTCAAGTTTCGAAGGGTCTGACGCGGTTGATGCGGGGCACGAAAAAAGCCGCCCGGGTCGGTTGACCGGGGCGGCTCGGAAGAGGCTTGGGCCAAAGGCTCAGCGCATCGTCACACCCCGGGTCCGGGCGGCGCAGGTACACGCACAGCTACAGGTGCAGGTCGTGCCGCGGGCAAAGGCTGCCGTGATGAGCGACGGGTGCGTCATGAGCCCTTCACCAGTTCCGGAAAGCGGTAGACGATGACGCCTGTGCCAGGCGCGTTGTCCACATCCACATACCCCTTGTCGGACATTTGGTTCAGGGCCTTCTCGATCTCCTCGAATGACTTGTCCGTCGCCAACACACCCTGCGTGACCGTGAGCTCTCCACCGTTGTCCACCGCGGCCCTCAACAACTGCTGCCGCAGGCTCGGCGGTTTGGAAGGCTTGCGTTTCGATTTGCCCGTCGTGGCCTGCGGCTGGACCGTCACCTGCTGCGGTGGCAGGATGCGTCCCTCGTGGAAGGGCAGCGGGACGCGTCCGTCGCGGAAGTTGGCATTCCGCACCAGGGTCTTCATCCTGAACAGGTCGAGGACTTGCCCTACCCCGAGCAGGCCGAGGGTGACCAGCCACAACAGGCCCGTGAACGGCTTGCCCAGGTAGAAGCGATGGATCCCGCAGGCCCCCAGGAGACCGGTGCACCACAGCCCGAATCCCATGCCCGTCGAGTAGGGCGCCTTGCCGCTCCCCTGTTGCACCGCGGGAACGTTCACATTCAGGTTGACCGAAAGTTCTCCGGCTTTCTCACTCATGGTGGCCCCTCTTACCGCCCCTTGACGCATCCCGCAATTCCGGACGCTGAATCTGTTCAAAAACGGGGGATTTGGACAGCCTTGGGCGGGCAGTGGGCTGGCGGTTCCGGTCGCTTGCGGCGGCGCCCGCTGCCGTGATCGGTCAGTCCGGCGGAAGCGGGTGCAGCGGCCAGCGCGGGACGCTGCCCGGCCCCCCGTCTTCGCTTGCGATCGACGCTTTGAAGCCTACCCGGCCCCCGGCCGCTTTCCACTCCACGGCGTGCGGCACTCCTTCACCCGCCAGCTCTTCCAGCATTGAGCGCACCTCGTCCGCGAGACGGTGGTCGAAGAGGTGGGGGTGGTCCAGGTACCAGGCGACCCACGGCTCGGTGCGCAGGTGATCCTTGAAGGAGCGGCGGTAGGAATCCCACATCTTCTCTTCCATCGCCCCGGTCTCGCGCTGGTAGACGAGATTGCCGAAATGGCGGTAGATCGCAGTCATGTAGGAATCCCAGCGCAACTGCTCCCCGGGTGTGAGGCTGGCGGGATCGTCGGCCGCCCGGGCGAGAAAGTCGGCGAGTTCCCGGTCGCGGAAGAGGTGCTCGAGCAGGCGGATGCTGTTCTCGACCATCGAGTTGAAGGTGGCCGCGCGCACGCTTCTCGTATTGCGCCGCGTCTGCTCGTGGCCGAGCCGCATCTGGCGCGCGACCAGAAGCAGAGACAGAACGACGCCCAGGGCGCCGATGAACTCGCCGAGGTTCCCGAGTATGTCAAAGTTCATTCGAACTCTCCGATGTCGTACCAGTCGAGTGCCCGGTCCGGGACACCGTCACGGATCCGTTCCTCGTACGAGGCGGCGGGTGGGCGCGGTCGTGTACGGCATGAGGCGGATTCCCAGGTTGCACGGGCCTGATCGGCTTTCAAGGAGGCAGAATGGCGAGGGCCGCGTTTGACGTCAATCGAGTCGGACGTTGAGTGCCTGATCACGGCTGATGACGGCCGCCGAGTGACCAGCGGCCCGCAACGTTCGACCGCCTGACGGGTATATTGACATTAGCGCCGTCACGGCCTGTTGTGACCCGACACGGGACGCGAGTGGCGGTGACGCTGTACCGAAGGAGGACTCCAATGCGCGCTCGAAGCGCTGCTCCCCTGTGTCTGCTGACCCTGGCCCTTGGCGGCTGTGACCTCTTCGGGCTCGGGTACATCGAGGAGCGGGAAGTGACCGTAGGTCCCACCCTGGCCAAGTGCTACGGCGTGGGCTTGCAGTCATGCATGGTGGTCGACGGCGGATTGTTCTATGACGGAATCGAAGGATTCGACTACGAGCCCGGCTACGACTATCGCCTCCGGATCGGCAAGTACGATCCCTGGGACGGCGGGGAACCCCCGCAGGACGCCGGCCGGTACGCCTACCGTCTGCTGGAGCAACTGGAGAAAATCCCCGCACCGTCCACCCCCGCAACCCTGTCGCTGGGGGCGACGCGGGTAA
The DNA here is from genome assembly GCA_022827345.1 of Gemmatimonadota bacterium. GTDB lineage: Bacteria > Gemmatimonadota > Gemmatimonadetes > Longimicrobiales > Gaopeijiaceae > Bin94. Next base: position 100,853 of record JAJDTB010000047.1, read on the forward strand.
CATGCCTCCACAGCGACGACTTCTGCCCGGTGGTGGACGGCGCGCCGTACGACGACATGATCACCAGCTTCGAGTACGAGGGCGGCGATCACTACACCCTCGAAGCCAACCAGTATCGCGATGGCCGCTACGTGCTGAGTAAAATCGCCTCGAGAACCAGGGCAACGGGCAGGGAAGAGGAGATCACCATCGATCGGCACCGGGTCCAGTGCGACGACGGGCACCCCGGGTACTGCAAGGTGGTCAACGGCGCTCCGTACCGCGGCGAGATCGTCGGCTTCGATCCGCGGCACGAGGACAACTACCGCCTGCGCGTCGAGAGGTTCGACATGTTTCCCGACGGGATGACCGGGTCACCCCTCGTTCCGGCCCACGGCTATCGGTGGCTGGAAACGCTGGAGCGGACGCCGGGCGGCTGATTCGCGGCTGACGAGCAGTTTGTCCGCCACTTCGGGGCGGATTTGGCGGACAAATCCGAGTCACTCGGCTGGTTGACGCTCGCCCGCACACGACGCGCGGGTGCGGAGGTCGGTGGTCGTCTCATCGACCTCATCCGCCGTCAACAAGGGGGATCGCTCTCGCGGAACCGCGACCACGACCGAGCCACGCCGCTCAAGCGAGACCTGCATGGTAGTTTGCATGGTAATACTCATGCCATTTGTGGTGCCATCGATCAAGGGCGGGGGGATTACGGCGCCCGCCACTTCCCGCGGCGCAGCAGTCCGCCGCTGCCCGCCCCGGCCAGAATCTCCCCGTTCTCGTACACCACCTCGCCCCGGCGCAGCGTCATCACGGGCCAGCCGGTGACCTCCCACCCCGAGTAGACCGAGAAGCCGGTGCCCGAGAACATGTCCTCGTCGCGGATGGTGCGCGTCTCGTCCGGATCCCAGAGGACGATATCGGCGTCCGAGCCCACCGCGATCGTGCCCTTGCGCGGATAGAGCCCGAAGAGTTTGGCCGCGTTGGTCGAGGTCACCGCCACGAATCGCTCTTCGGAGATGCGGCCCCGCACCACGCCCTCGGACCAGAGCATCGGCCGCACTACCTGAAGGTTGTTGAGGCCGGCGCGGTGGCGGGAAATCGTCTGCGACGGGTCCATCTTCTCCTCGCGTAGATAGGCGACATGGTCGGTGCCGAGCACATGCACCGATCCGTTTGCGATGCCGGCCCAAAGGGCGTCCTGGTCACGCTGCCCGCGCAGGGGCGGCTGTCCCACGTAGAGGCCGCGGTCGGGGCCCTCGAAGCGGTCGCGCGTGAAGTGGAGGTAGATGGGACGGGTCTCGACGAAGACGCTGAGCCCGCGTGACTGGGCGTCCTGCAGCACCCGCAGAGAACCCTCGGAAGAGACGTGGACCGCGTAGATCGGCGCGCCGGTGGCCTCGGCCATGGCGACCGCGCGCTGGGTGGCCACCACTTCGCCGACCACGGGACGGCTGTCCGGGAAGTACTCGAGCGACGTGCGTCCCGCGGCCGTCAGCTCGGCGACCGCGTGGGCCAGGATGGGCCCGTCCTCGCAGTGCACCATGGTCAGGATGCCGGCGCGCCCCGCCGCGTCCATGGTCGCCATGTAGTCGGGCACTTCGGCGTCGAACACGGACCGCACCATGAAGATCTTGGTGCTGGTCTGGCCGGTCTCGGCGGCCAGGGTGGTCATCTCGCCCTCCTGGGTCGCCGGATCGTTGATGCCCGCATGCAGGATGACGTCCGCAACCGCCTGCTCGCGGATGAGGGCCGCCTCGCGCTCGATCGCCTGGGCGAGCGTCCGCCCCCCGGCCGGAAAGGCGAAGTTCGAGATCGTCGTGATGCCCCCCGCGAGCGCCGCCCGCGACCCGGTGCGGTAGTCGTCGCGAAGGCGGCTGCTCAGGTGGACGTGAGGGTCCACGCCGCCCGGCATGACCAGCAGCCCGGAGGCGTCGATCGTACGGGCACCTGCCCCGGCGGCCAGTCCGGTCCCGATCTCCACGATGGTCCCGTCGCGCACCCGCACGTCGGCGGCGAAGCGTCCCTCGGAGGTGACCACGGTACCGCCGCTGACGAGGATTTCCTGGGGGACGGCGGCCTCGACCGGGCTGGTGGCGGCCAGCGTCGCGAGGAGCACGGCGACCGCGGCGGCGGTGTGGAGCGGGTGGGCGGGGAAGTCCTGCGAGGCGGCCATCGTGTCCTCCGGGCAGCGGGTCGGCGATGTCGGACACCATAGCCAGGCCACACGACGGATCGCCAGCCGTTGCCCGTAGCGTGCGCCTCGGTTACACCAGGACGACTCGCTACTTCGATTCCAAGCGGCGGCGATAGCCTCGATCTCAAACATCAGTCGGAGGACAAACGACGCTTTTTTCCTATTTTTCCTTCGTTACATTACAATTATTCGCACAAACGCAACCTTCGGACCCGCTATGAGCCGAGAAACTCCAATGAACCGCGTACTGAACGACCTGCCCGAGGCCTTCGTGTCTCACACCGGTATCAGCCGCGCCGTGTCGCGGGCGGTCAAGGCCGGGAAGCTCCGCAAGCTGGGTTCGCGCCTCTACACGCGGAACCTGGAGGACCCGCCCGAAGAAGTCGTCAGAAGGAATCTCTGGGGCATTGTCGCGGGGTACTTTCCCGGGGCCCTGATCGCAGACCGAACCGCGTTCGAGGCGGGGCCGGCTACCGATGGTTCCCTGTGCCTCGTCAGCGAACAGGGCCGCACGATCGAGTTGCCGGGTGTCGTGCTGCGTCCGAGGCGGGGACCCGGACCGCTCGCCTCGGATATGCCGTTCGTCGGAGGACTCCATCTCAGCTCACGGGCCAGAGCCTACGTGGAGAACATGCGGCCCTCCCGCGCCCGGGGCGGCCGCACACCGCGCACTCTCGGGCAGGCCGAGATCGAGGAGCGTCTCGACCAATTGATTCGCACCGGTGGCGAAGGGGCCGCCAATCAGCTCAGAGACGACGCCCGTGCGATCGCCGTCGAACTCCACCTGGAGACAGAGGCGGTCCAACTCGACAGGCTGATCGGCACGGTGCTGGGTACCCGCCGATCCCGGCTCGATTCACCAGTGGCCATCGCCCGCAGCCGCGGACGTCCCTACGATCCGGACCGCATGGAGCTGTGCCACCGACTGCATCGGACACTCCGCGATCGCCCTCCCGGCATCCGTCCCGCTCTTGCGCGGAATCCGAGAGGACGGACGACCCTGGCGTTCTTCGAGGCCTACTTCTCCAACTTCGTCGAGGGGACGGAGTTCCTCGTGGACGAGGCCATCCGAATCGTCTTTGAGGGCGAGATTCCGAGGCACCGGCCAGCCGACGCGCACGACGTGGCCGAAACGTGGCGGATCGTGTCCGACGAGCAGGAGATGGGCCGGACACCGACGGACTTCGAGGAACTCGGCAGCCTCTTGCGGGAGCGTCACAGGAAGATCATGGCAGGACGCCCCGAGATGCTCCCCGGCGAATTCAAAGTGGCCGAGAACCGCGCGGGGCTGACCGTATTCGTGGCTCCCGATCTGGTCCCCGGCACGCTGGAGGAGGGTTTCGCCCTGTACCGCAGCCTGGAGTCCCCCTTCGAGAGGGCCGTCTACATCATGTTCCTCGTCAGCGAGGTACATCCGTTCGCGGACGGCAACGGAAGGGTCGCGCGCGTAATGATGAACGCCGAGCTCGTCGCTGGTGGGGAGGAGCGGATCGTCATACCCACCGTCTTTCGCGGTAACTATCTGGCGGCCTTGCGGGCGTTGTCCCGCACCGGGCATCCCGAGCCTCTGGTCCGTGTCCTCGACTACGCGCAGCGCTGGACTCGGGCGCTCGACTGGAGTTCGCTCGCCGCGGCGGAACGGGAGCTCGAGAGCTGCAACGCGTTCCTGGATTCCGACGAAGCGGAGGCGATGGGGAAGCGCTTGCGGATGCCTGGTTGAATGGGCATTAAGGGCCCTTATTGGTCCGCTTCTTCCTTCTTGATCGCGGCCGCGGGGGCGTGTTGGCCTGGTTACGGCTCCGTGGTGTCATTCATAATTGCTGCCATGTCCACTCGCCAATGACGGAACCCTGATCGCACCGCTGCACCCTCCTCCCCCGAAACGGTTCGCGCACCCAAAAGCGGGGAGGTATGATGTGTCCACCATGCAGACTCGAGCACCGACGACCTGGGAGGATGTCCTGCGGATGCCGGACGACGGCAACCGCTACGAGTTCATCGGGGGGCGCCTGTACATGACGCCCGCGCCCGTGACCCGGCACCAGCGCGTCCTGATGCGTCTTTGGTCAGCTCTGCTGCGGAACCTGGTCGACCCCGGACGAGGAGAAGTGTTCTCCGCCCCACTCCTGGTCGAGTTCCCGGGAACCGGCGACCGGGTCCAGCCCGACCTTCTGTTCGTGTCCAGCGAGCGGCGGTCGATCATCGGCGAAAAGCAGGTACTGGGCGCGCCCGACCTCGTCGTCGAGATCCTCTCGCCGTCCACCGCACACCGCGACCGCGGGATCAAGCTGGATCTGTACGCGCGTCACGGGGTGCGGCAATACTGGATCGTGGATCCGGTCGAGGATGTGGTCGATGTCTGGCGCTTCGCGGACGAGCCGGGGCATGAGCGCTTTTCCGGCGAACTACCCCTTCGGCTTGGTGCCCAGCGCCTGGGCTTGATCGACCTCGACGAGGTCTTCTCGCGCCACCTGGACCTGTGGGAAAGCGAAGACTGACCGCGCAGCGGCGGCATCGGCGGCCACATCCTATGGCGGAACGGGCTGACGCATGAAACTCTTCCTGAAGGTCGCGCTGTTCACGGTCGTCATGCCCGGCACGTTTGCGGGCTTCCTGCCTTTTCTCATCGTGGGCGACAGAGGCGCTGCCGGCGGGGTAACACTGGGATTGGCCTGCGGCCTCTTCGCGTTCGGCGTCTTCCTCTATCTGCGTTCCGCGTGGGACTTCGCGGTGTTCGGGAGCGGAACCCCGGCACCAATCGACGCGCCGAAACGGCTTGTGACGCGGGGGTGCTACCGCTACACGCGCAACCCGATGTACGTGGCGGTGCTGACCGTGGTCATGGGATGGGCCACCCTCTTCGGAGCCGCCGTTCTCGCAGGGTACGGGGTCGTGCTGTTCGTCGCTTTCTCCCTCTTCATCCGGCTCTATGAGGAACCGCGCCTCGCGCGGGAGTTCGGGGAGGAATACGCTGCATACGTGGGGCGGGTCGGGCGGTGGGTGCCGGGTCGGGCGGACCGGAGTGGACTGAGCCCGGACTCCGGAGGAGTGGTATGAGCCGGACCATCGGCGGGACGAAGGCAGTCACCTCCGGCGACGTTGCGCGTCTGGCGCGAGGAGTACATCAGGCGGCGCACCACGGGCGGCAACATCTGGGACGACGACTACGACGGTCCGATACGGCGAAATGATCGACAAATGGCCTTGGCGATGCGGATTCCCCACTTTGTCGGCCATTTTTGCCCGGATTTGGCGGACAAATCACCCAGCGCACGCGTTTCGGCAGCGGTCTGGTTGCCGGACCGATCCCCGCGAGTACCTTCAGAATCTCAGGGCGAGAGCGGAAGTCGGTCGGCTCCCCACCCCGGCAGCACAGGAAGGACAACGCGATGAAGCAAGTGACTTGGGTGGCCGCAGTCGCGGCCCTGGCAATCATCGCGTGGCTCGGGTCGGGGACAGGCGGTGCCGAAGATGCCTCGTCCCCCACCGACGGCAGCCTCTTCGCCACGATCGCCCCGTTCAACAGCTTCGGCCACGTCCACGACGCCGACAACGTCGAGGCGATGCGGCCACGGGTCATGGGCACCCACGGGGTCATCTCTTCCGGACACTACCTGGCCACGCAGGCCGGCTACGAGGTGCTCAGGGCCGGGGGCAATGCCTTCGACGCGGGCGTCACTGCGGGGATGGCGCTCAAGGCGCTCAAGATGGACTACGCGGGCTGGACCGGGGTCGCGCCGCTCATCGTCTACAGCGCCGCGGAGGACCGGGTGATCACGCGGGTCGGGGCCGGGACCTCGCCCGCGCTCGCCACCCTCGACCATTTCCTCGAGCACGGCAAGTCACCCGTCAACAACGCGCTCATTCCCGCGGACATCGACGTCTGGCTCGCCGCGCTCGACCGCTTCGGCACCCGCAGCTTCAGCGAAGCCGCCCGGCCGACCCTGCGCATCGCCGAGGAGGGCTATCACCTCTACAAGATGCAGAAGTGGATGATCGAGGATCAGATGGACGAGATCCTCGCCTTCCCGTACAACGGCGACTTCTGGTTCCAGAACGGGGTCGGCGAGCAGCGCCTGGGCGATCTGATGGTGAACGCCGACCTGGGGCGGCTCATCCGCTACATGATGGCGGCCGAGGAGCAGGCGCTGGCCGCGGGCGCAACCCGCTCCGAAGGGATCCGCGCCGCGCGTGACGCCTTCTACAAGGGAGATCCCGCGCGCGACGTGGACCGCTTTTTCCGCGAGCAGGGCGGGATCGTTCGCTACGACGACCTGGCGGGGTACGAGAGCCGCTGGGAGGAACCTCTGGGCACGAGTTTCCGGGGCTACGACGTGTACACGGGCGATGGATGGAGCCAGGGGCCGCGCATCATCCTCATGCTCAACATGCTCGAGAACCACGACTTGCGCGCGCTCGGCTACAACACGCCGGAGTACATCCATCTCATCTCCCAGGTCATCAACCTGGCGATGTCGGATTCCCACAGGTACGTCGGCGATCCGGACTTCGCGCCTGCCCCCGAGGGGCTCTACGGGAAGGAGTACGCGCGCGAGCGCATCGGGCTCATCGACGATAGGCGCGCGTTTCAGGACATGCCGCCGTGGGGAGATCCGGCTGCGATGGCGGCGGTGGCGGACGGCGCGCCGACGAGCTTCGTGACGGCGGGCGGACACGGCGGACCGGACGGGCCGGCACGTTCCATCGACACCTCGTCCCTCAACGTCATGGACGCCGAGGGCAACCTGTTCTCGCTGACCGAGAGCGATGGCCACACCTTCACTCCCATGATTCCGGGATGGGGCTTCGGCCTGGGCAACCGCATGGGCCAGTTCAACCTGGACCCGGAGCTGGCCAACGTGATGGCGCCCGGCAAGCGGATGGTGTTTGGCTGATATCTGCTTATGTGCATTGAGCTTATGAGATTGGCTCGTCGGATTCCAGCCAATTGATTCCCGCCGAATTGCGGATCTAGCCGCAAGCTCTCCGGCGTGCGTCCAGTGCCTTCCGAAGCTGTCCTTCGTCCGCTCGCTGGTAACACTGAAGCACGGTCTTGGCCGTCCTCCACCCGCCCAGCTCGCAAAGCACCTTCAGCGGCTGGTCCATGAGGTCGCTGGCGAACTTCCGCCTCAGCGAGTGCCAGCCGCGACCGCGCTTGCGCTCCAGCCCTGCAAGCCTCTCGGCCTTGCGCCACCACACTTGTGCTAACGTGGCTCCCATGCAAATCGACGAGTTCCGGGGCGAGGGCAGCACCGGAGCTTCCCCGAGTCCGGGGTTCCTGTTCCGCGCCTCGTCCAGAACGGCGAGCGCCTCGGCGGTGACGGGTGTGGCGTGTTCACGACCCGACTTGTCGTGTTCGGCGCGCCAGAGGATGGCCCCACCCTCGAAGTCGATGTCGCACCACCGAAGCTGGCGGATGGCACCGATTCGGTGTCCGGTCTCATGTGCGAGCACGAGCGCGACGCGGAACCGCCAGTCCATCCGGCGCGACACCTTCAGGAGCGCCCGGTACTCCGTCTCCGCGAGCACCACCCGGTTCGGGTTCTTCTCCGTGGGCCTCCTGAGGCCCTTGAGCGGGTTCCTGTCGAGGAGCAGACGACCGTGCTCATCTCTCGACCGTGCGGCCCAGTTGAGCACCGCGATCAGGAACTTGAGGTCGTATTCGACCATCCGGTCGCCCACGGGCTTGCCGCTCGGCCCGGTCCTTCCCGCGCGCCGCGCCCGGATGAAGCGGTCCCAGTCCCTTTGGGAAAGGGTGGCCGGGTCGCGGTTCCGTCCGAAGAACTTGAGGAACATCTGCATGGCGGCCCGGTCGTGCCCCCGCGAATGCCGGGTCTTGGTGGGCGTCACCTCCTCACCGTAGATTTCACAAAGCCGTCCCAGGGTGAGCGGCTCGGGCTCGGCTTCGGCCTTGCCGGTGGGCTCGTGGACCGCCAAGCCGGCGGCAACTTCGTCCGCCTGCCTCTTGGCCCTGGCCCAATCGCGGTGCTTCAGCGATCTCGTGAGCCTGCGCCCGTTCTCTCGCCACTCAATCTGGTAGATGCCGGTCTTCGGATCGGGAAACACCCTGACCCGGTTCCGGCCCCATTCGCCAGCGCCGTAGGAGCGCCGACTTCGTTTCGTGCGTGCCATCGTCCGATTCCTCTCGATTCGATGGACTGCACGATCTGCGCGAACGAAGTATCGCGGAGAGCGGGTTTCTCCGCCAGTGCATTCCTGGGACCAAGGTTGCCGGGCACTCGGACTCTCAAGCCGTTCGAGACGGTCGAAGGGGCGTTGTCCGGGAGGTTCAAATTGCAGTCGGCCTTCCAAATCTTCGAGTCGTGGGCTACGGTTCAAGCGCTGTTTTCAAGGTGACGCTTGAAATCGACGCGGGAGGTTGATCCAAGACCCGAAATGGACGGGTCGGTGCCCGGATGAAGCCGCACATGTGCAACAGACCCGATGTGCGCGGAATCGCCGTTCGGACGTGCAAGGCTTCGTCTACGCAAGTCTTTGTCCGGATTGCGGTTGTGCCACGGCCTGCGGGGCGGCTGTGCCGCGCCGGAAACGGAGGCCGTGACCGTAGCGACCCCCCTCCCTGGACGCTTGGCGTGCCACGGGGGAGGGTTGGGATGTGCATACTGCATCCCACCCCCCGCGGGGTCGCTACGGACCAGCGGTCCCATGCGGGAAGGCTACAGGCGAGGCGGAACGGGGCCGTCCCGAGCGCTTGCTCGACCATGCCTGACCGCCCCACGGCCAGCCGGTCGGCGAACGGG
>JAJDTB010000025.1 GCA_022827345.1 Gemmatimonadota bacterium
GCGCTCGCCCTCGATCGCATAGCTCGACTTGGAATCCTTCAGGAGCAGGAATGCGGCTGTGCGGGCCAGCAAGCCGCCCGGAACCGCAGCGACGACCGCCCGCGCCCGCTCCGCGAGATCGAGGTTGACGAATTCCTCGAGTGCTTCCGTGCGCCGGACGAGCGGGCAGCAATCCGGTGTGCCCGGCAGGTTGTTCCTGACACGATGCCGCGCAGAGTTCTCGCCCGGGACTGCCCATTGCTGCTTGGGGTTGACGGCTGGGACATAGTCGCCCCGTGTCCTACGCGACGAATCCGGAGAACCTGGCGGACGACGTGGGGAGCGACCAGCCAGCCTTCTCCAACCATCTGTCGCCGACTCCGATGCTTTGGACGCACTTTCCAAAGTATTCCCGCCTCGCCCGAGGTCTCTTTTGGCTGAGCCAGATCGCTTGACATGGGGGACTGCGCCCTTGTATCGAATGGTTCCCAATGTGGGATCGTTGTACTTGAAACATAATCGGGAACGGTGTATATAGCGTATGCGGATCATCGCCAAGAAGACGCTCCGGGAGTTCTGGCAGCGTCACCCAAATGCCGAAGAGCCGCTTCTCGCTTGGTACCGTGAGGTGAAGCAAGCGGATTGGGACACGCCGGCCGCCCTGAAGGAGATGTACGGCAACGCGAGCATCGTTGGCGACAACCGGGTGATCTTCAACATCAAGGGCAACGACTATCGCCTCGTGGTGAAGATCAATTACCGGTATCGCTTCGTCTACATCCGCTTTGTGGGTACGCATGCCGAGTACGACGCCGTAGACGTGGAAGAGGTGTGAGATGGCCAATATCAAGCCAATCCGGTCCGAGAGGGACTACGAGGCGGCATTGCACCGGATCTCCGAGCTCATGGATACGGAAGCCGACAGCCCGGAGGGCGATGAGCTCGATGTCCTGGTCGATCTCGTAGAACTGTACGAAAGCAAACAAGTGCCGATGGGCTATCCGAGTCCGATCGCCGCGATCAAGTTTCGTATGGACCAGGCAGGTCTGCGCCCCGCAGACCTTGCCTCGTTCATCGGAAGCCGCGCCAAGGTTTCGGAAGTTCTCTCCGGTAAGCGCGCAATCACCATGCCGATGGCGCGCGCGCTACATGAGCATCTCGGGATTCCGGCGGACGTGCTGCTGCGGGAGCCGGATGTAGACCTGGACGATCCGTGGGCCGCCATGGAGTGGAGCCGGTTTCCCGTCAAGTCGATGGCGAAGTTGGGCTGGATTCCGGACAGGCCCGATCCAGCGGGACGCGCCGAGCATGTCATGCGGGACCTGATCAATAGAGCAGGGGGACTGGACGTCGCGGGCGCTGCGCTCTACCGAAAGAACGATCACGTGCGCGCGAATGCCAAAATGGACCCCTATGCGCTCAAGGCGTGGTGCTGGCAGATCCTTGCAAGAGCCAATGAGAACCTTCCGAAGGCGGACTATGAACGTGGCACTGTAACTTTGGACTTCCTGACGAAGGTCGCTCGGCTGAGCTGGTCGGAAAACGGTCCGCGGCTGGCGAAGGAATTACTGGTCAAGCGTGGCATTTCACTCGTGATCGAAAAGCATCTGCCGAGGACGTATCTGGACGGGGTGGCACTCCGGCTCGGTGATGGCAGACCGGTAATCGGTCTCACTCTGCGCTACGACAGGATCGACAATTTCTGGTTCTGCCTGCTGCACGAGCTGGCCCATGTGGGTCGACACATGGACAACGACAGAGGCGAAGCCTTCGTCGACGATTTCACGCTTCGGAAACTCGAAGGGAGACGGGAAGATCCCAGGGAGACGCAAGCGGACGAATGGGCGGAAGAAGCGCTCATTCCGCGCTCGGCTTGGGAAGCGAGCGCGGTGCGTGATCGGCCGACGACCATGGCCGTGATGAATCTCGCCAACGCCCTGCAAGTGCATCCGGCGATCGTCGCAGGGAGGGTTCGATACGAACGGAAGAACTACCGGCTGTTATCGCAATTCGTCGGGACCGGCGAGGTCCGGCGACAGTTCGGCATGGTATCGAGAGGTAACGGGCCGATGACCTGAGTCCCGCCAGCACCGTCACCAGCCTGTCGATCTCTTGAACCCCGCCCCAGACCCTGCCCGTTCCGAGGGGCCGGAAGACCCGCCACGCTCCAGAAGTCGAGAAGGCGCCGGACCGACAACGGTATTCTGAGCCCGAACCCGTGCTTGATCGATATGCCCCCGTCGTCGGGAACCGGGCCACGTTCTTGAGACGGACCTGGACCGCCGCGCCGCCAAACTCGATCTTGAGCATCAGATCGCCATCGAGCAGGCGCAGCCCCTCGACCGTGCCGCGGTCTCCGATCATCCCGACCAGCGGTTCGCCGTGAAGCGTGCCGTTGATAAAGGCGTAGTCCGGCCGGCCCTTGCCGCGCGGCCCGAAGTGGGCCTCGAGGAGGCGACGCAGCGTGTCGAAGGCCGGATCGAGCTTCCAGCGACACCGAGGGAGCCCCGGCCTGACGGCCGGGGTCCACGGGCGCCTGCGGCGCCGGTCCGGACGGCAGGATCCGGCGCGCGCGGCGGCATGCTGCATCGAGGAGCTTGCCGCCGCGCCCTCAGCGCCTTTGATTCCCGAAACCGCCTCGCTTACGCTCGGAACCCGGCCGGCCTCCGGCCAGCCACGGCAAACAACGATGGAGGAGCCACCCTAACCGGG
>JAJDTB010000023.1 GCA_022827345.1 Gemmatimonadota bacterium
ACCGGGATGGAGCGGGACTGCAAGGAACGAAGCGGGACGGACGAGGTAGGAAGAACCCTACTTAAAGCGTTGGAAACAAAGGATGTTACGGATAGCTATGGACGATGCCGGACACTATCGGATTCGGCGCGTCCGACTTGCGGAGCTATTCGTCCGAAGAGCAACGCAGAGCGGAGTCCCGAAGACAAGAATGTAACGAGAACATGACATTTTTTGATGTAGATGTGACAGTGCGGCGCGGCGAGCGTAGCGATCCAGCGCGGATGAATCGGTAGGAGTTCGACGCTCCGGACCGTGATTTCGGCTACCACGCCGAGTTCCTCCTCGACGCTCTGGCGAGCCACGACTTCGATGCGGCCCGCCTAGCCCGCTTGGAGTGGCGTTTGATGCCGGCGTTGGACGACCGTGCACGACCTCCAGACACGCTCCAGTGGCCCTTGTCGTCCACGAATAGCGTATCGCCGTCAACGTCGAGCAGCGTGTCCAATCCCGGATCCCTGTCACGTAACGCCATAAGAATATGGTTATCAATCGGTGACGGCCGAGGTGCTCGCCGTCCTGGACGAGGCGAGGAGGCGGAATCCCGGAATCGGAGACGCTCCGAGACCTTCAAGGCCCGAGGACTGGACATGGCTCGGGCAGCGGACGAGTTTGCCGACGCGACGCTGACCGTCGAGGACGACCGGCAGGACTACGGTGAGGTTCGCTACATCACCATCGGTTTTCTGGACGAGGCGATGGTGGTGCTTGTCTGGACGCGCCGCAACGACGTACACAGGATCATCAGCATGAGGAGGGCCAATGAACGAGAACGACGGCTCTACGGCTCGAGGTTTTGACCCCGACACCGCTCCCGACCTCTCGAAAGACGGCTGGCCGGAGAAGTTCGCCAAGGCTCCCGTACGCCGCGGCCGTCCGCCGAGGGCGCGGCCGAAGGTAACGACCACCATCCGATTGTCCCAGGAGGTCGTCGACCATTTTCGCGCCGGAGGTCGCGGCTGGCAGACACGGATTGACCACGCCCTGCGCGACTGGATCAAGCAGCACGACGTCGCTTAGACGGGATCTCGCGCCTTCAGCCTTCAGCACGATGCGGCCAAGCTTCACGATCTGACGCCAACCGATCCACTCCGGGCAACCCGCCAAGATGGCAGACCGGTTGGGAAACCTGCCAAAATGGCTGGAGTCTCCCCGTTCAATCCGGCCATTTTGGCAGGAATCTACGTTCCACCAATCCGTTCATCCCCCTCCAGTGCTATCAGCGCCCCGACGAGGACCGGCTCAGAAAGGCCATCGAGGAGTACCGGGGGGTTGGCTCCGCGTCCAATTAGCGAACATAATTAGCGAACATCGAACCCCTCAGATCACGTAAGTTCAATCGGGGCGGCCGGATTCGAACCGGCGACCTCCTGCTCCCAAAGCAGGCGCGCTACCGGGCTGCGCTACGCCCCGCAAAGGTGCGACATGGTCTTCGAACATCGCGTATTCAAGGGTCGGGCGGTAGCTGTGGTCCGCGCCGCCAGGATCGTTGTGGCACTCGGGTCCCTATCCGTCATGCCTCTCGCGGGCGCAGCGCAGGAGCGGGCGAACACTGGCGCTCCAGAGGCGCCGCCCTCCGACGCGACGCCGATTCCCGGAGAAACGCTCTCCGTCCACCTCCTTACGATCGGACCGGGCGACGGCGTCGAGCAGCTCTTCGGTCACAACGTCCTGCTGGTCAGGGATTCGGCCACGGGGTACGAGGGAGCGTTCAACTACGGGCTCTTCAGCTTCGAAGAGTCGGGGTTTCTCCTCAACTTTCTGAAGGGCCGGATGATGTACCGCGTGGCACCGATGTCCCTGGATGCCTCGCTCGCATCCTACAGAGCCGACGATCGCCGGGTCTGGGCGCAGGAGCTCGACCTGGAGCCGGCCGCCAGGGCGGAACTCCTCGACCTGCTCACCACCGTGTCCCTGCCGGAAAACAGCCGATATCGCTACGAGTACTTCCTCAACAACTGTTCGACCAAGCTCCGGGACGCCCTGGATTCCGTCCTCGGTGGACAACTGCGGACGGCCACGGACATCCCCGACGACCGCGGGATCACCTGGAGGAGCCACACCCGCAGGCTGACAGGCAACCGCCTGTTCTACTACACCGGAATCGACCTGCTGCTCGGGCCCAGGGGCGACGAGGTGACGACCCGGTGGCAGGAGATGTGGGTGCCCATGCAGCTCAGGGATGCCGTGGGTGCCCTGTATGTCACCCGGAGCGACGGGAGCCGAACCCGCCTGGTGAGCTCGGAAGCCGTTTGGGTGGAATCCGACCGGGAGCAGGAACCGGCGGCCTCGCGTTCCATGGAGTTCCTCTTCCTGCTCTTCGGGTCCACAGGCGGACTGGCTTTCGTCATGCTTGGCCGCGGAGCCGCGAGTGGCAGCAGACGCAGCCGGTTCGGACTCGGGTTGCTCGGGTGCCTGTGGGGCGTCTTCTGCTTCGTCGCCGGCAGCCTGTTGATCGGCATGCACTGGACCGACCATGAGTTCATGTACTGGAACCAGAACGTCCTGCTGTTCAGCCCGCTGGGGCTCGGCGTGGCGATCGGGCTGGTGCGGATTTCGCGGAGAGGAACAACCGGGCTGTGGGATCGCAGGTCGGCGCTTGCCCCGCTGTGGCTTGCCGCCGCGGCCCTTCTCGCGCACCTGATCCCTCCCCTGCGACAGGGCAACCTCGAACTCATCCTCTTTGCGATTCCGATGCACGCGGCGGTGTGCTGGGTGGTGATCCGAGAACACCGGCAGGACAATTCCCTGATCTACACCTGAATCACTCTCTCAGGAAGGCGGCCAGGGCGCGAAACGCCTTGCCCCGGTGGCTCCGTTCGTTCTTCTCGTCGGCCGACAGCTCCGCGTAGCTCAGGCCGGTTTCCTCGTCCAGGAAGATTGGGTCGTAGCCGAAGCCGCCCGACCCCCGCCGCCGCGTCAGGATGCGGCCCGGCGCCTCGCCCCTGAAGTGCACCGTATCGCCCGACGTGGGATCGAACAGGCACGCCACGCACACGTACCGCGCGCCGCGCCGGCCCGGGGGAAGGCCGTCAAGCAAATCCAGCAGGTGTTGGTTGTTCGCTTCGTCGCGCGCGAGTCCGGGGTAGCGTCCGGGTGGCGCGAAGCGCTTGGTCCTGACCCCCGGGCGGCCCCCGAGCGCGTCAACCTCCAGCCCGGAATCGTCAGCCACGGTCGGCTGCCCGGAAAGACGCCCGAAGTAGCGGGCCTTCGACGCGGCGTTCTCCTCGAACGACTCATGGGGCTCCAGCCCATCCTCGGCCTCGGATCGCGGGATGCCCGCCTCGTCCAGCGCCAGGACCGCAGGCGCCCCCTCGGCCTCATCCGCCAGGATGCGCGCGGCCTCGCCGGCCTTGTGGGAGCTGCGGGTGGCCAGGAGCAGCTTCACCCGCCGCCCCGGATCCGCCGCACCAGCGCGCTCGTGGAGCACCCCGGCACCAGCGGCACGATCTCCACGCTGCCGCCGCGAGCGCGCACCGCGCTGGCTCCCGCCACCTCGTCCTCGCTGTAGTCGCCCCCTTTGACCAGCACGTCGGGCTGAAGCTCGGCGATGAGTTCACGCGGGGTGCCCTCGTCGAAGATCGTCACCATGTCCACGCACTCGAGCGCGGCCACCACCGCCGCCCTGCTCCGCTCATCGACCAGCGGGCGATCCCGACCCTTGCCCAGCCGCCGCACCGACGCGTCCGAGTTGACCGCCACCAGCAGCGCGTCCCCCATTCGGCGCGCCCGGTTCAGGCACTCCACATGCCCGCGGTGCAGCAGATCGAAGCAGCCGTTGGTGAAGACCAGGCGAAACGACCGCCCCGGGCCCGCCCGCCGCACGGCTTCGCGTCTCCCGAGCACCTTGTCATCCGGGCATCGCACCTGTCCCCCGGGGCCTACAGGAACTGGAAGCAGAGGAACGCGGTCAACAGGATCGATACCCACAGCACCATGCTCCCCGCCGGCCAGGTGCGGGCCAGCACCCCGTGCGGTCCGTGCGCCCGGAAGGCACCGCGCAGCACACGGCGCACGGTGTTGAGGACGGCGGTGCGGAAGGCCCGGTCCACCGCTCCGACCATCGACCCGGTCACGCGGGTCACCTTCACCGCGGCCCGCCTGTACACCCAGTCGGCATCCAGGTTCACGGACGGGATCTCGGCCGGATAGATCTTCCACAGGTGGAAAGCGGCCACGGCCCCGATGGCGAAGCAGAGGAGCTGAACCTGGGTGAGTATATGAGTATATGTGTAGGGCTCGTAGTCCACCGCATACGGCAGCAGGTTGTAAAGCAGCCCGGGACGGACGCCGATCGCCAGGCACGCCAGCGCCCCGATGCCCATCGCGATGAGCATGTTGCGCGGCGGCTCCCGCGTGCGGATCCCGGAGTCGTGCGCAAAGAATGCGAAGTACGGGATCTTGATGCCCGCGTGCTCGACCACCCCCGCCGACGCGAAGAGCATCACCGGCCAGATCCAGTAGTGGTGCTCGTCCAGCAGCGCCGACATGATCATGCTTTTGGAGACGAAGGCGTTGAAGAGCGGCACGGCCGAAATCGACAGCGCCCCGACAATGCACAGCGTGGCCGTCACCGGCATCGACTTGTAGAGGCCGCCCAGGTCGGATGCCTTGGTCTTGCCGGTCATGTGCATGACCGCGCCCATCGCCATGAAGAGCAGCCCCTTGAAGAGCACGTCGTTGAAGGCGTGGGAGACGGCGCCGTTGACCGCCAGGGTAGTCCCGATCCCGATCCCGCAGACCATGAAGCCGATCTGGTTGATCATCGAGTAGCCGAGGGTGCGGCGCAGGTCGTTCTCGATGACCGCGTAGAAGATCGGGAAGCACGCCATTACGGCGCCGATGTAGATGAGGATCTCGGTGCCGGCGTAGCCGCGCGCCAGGGCGTAGATCGCGACCTTGGTGGTGAATGCGCTCAGGAAGACGGTGCCGGTGGGAGTCCCCTCCGGATAGGCGTCGATGAGCCAGCTGTGCACCAACGGGAAGGCCGCCTTGATCCCGAAGGCGATGAAGACCAGCCAGCCCGCCAGTCCCTCAAGCCCCATCGCGCCGAACTCCAGGCTGCCGGTCTGGTGTGCGTGCACCATGGCTCCGGCGAGGAGCGTCACACCGGACACGATGTGCACGATCAGGTAGCGCATGCCGGCCGCGACCGAGCGCTGCGAGCGGCGGGCCCAGATCAGGAAGACCGAGCTGATCGCGAGCAGTTCCCAGAAAACGAAGAGGGTGATGAAGTCGCCCGCGAAGACCGCGCCCAGGGCGCTCCCGGCGTACACCACCGCCGAAGTGTGCTGCAGCGTGGGCCGGTCGCCCTTCTTCAGGTGAAGGGAATAGACGATCGAGATGAAGGCGCCGAGGTGGAACAGGTAGCCGAAGAGGAGACTGAGGCGGTCGGCGCGGACGGGGGTGAGGGTGTAGCCGAGGAGCTGGTACGAGAGTTCGTAGCCCTCCTGGAGCCCCCACACGTTCAGCGCCCCCAGGACGGGGATGAGGACCAGCCACGCCATCCGCAGCCTGGGCATCTCCCGCAGGAAGGGCACGACGAGCGCGCCCGCGAAGAAGATCAGGAACGGAGGAATGCTACTCGGCATCGTAGTAGTCCTCCGAGCGCATCGTCAGGCGGCGCAGCCCCTTGGCCAGCGTGATCAGCAGCGCGATCCCGAAGAAGCCGAAGAAGGGGTACATGACCGGCAGGTCTTCGAGCGGGTGGTGGATGTCGCGCTGCACGAACAGGTCCCAAACCAGCACGATCGCGCAGAGGGCGAAAAACCCGACCAGGATCCTTCGGTGCCAGGGCTGCGGCACGCTGTTGGGCTTGTGATCGCTCATTGTCCCACCACCATCGCCATGAGCCGGTAGAACGGCTCGGGGTACACGAAGAGGGCCAGGCAGGCGGCCGCCGTGGTTACGATCGCGGCCAGCGACCAGGGGGGCGCCCGGTAATGGTCCTCGTGGCCGTCGTGACCCCCATGGCCCTCATGGCCCGCGGAATCGCCATGGTGATGATCGGCGACCTCCGCGTCCTTGCCGAAGAAGCCCTTCAGCGGGATCTCCATCAGGTAGGCCAGCGACAGCAGCGAGCTCACCATGAGCACCACCATCAGCCCCACCTGTCCCGCCTCGAGCGAGCCCAGCCCCAGGAACCACTTGCTCCACGACCCACCGGTCGGCGGCAGTCCGACAATCGACAGCGTCCCGATGAAGAACGCCGCGAAGGTCACCGGCATCTTGCGGCCCAGTCCGCCCAGCTGGCTCACCTCGCTCCTGTGGGCGGCGACCATGATCGCCCCCGCGCAGAAGAAGAGGGTGATCTTGCCGAAGGCGTGCATGGCGATGTGCATGCCGCTGCCGATCACGCCCCAGCTGTTCGCGAGCATCGCGCCCAGCACGACGTAAGACAGCTGGCTTACCGTGGAGTAGGCCAGCCGCGCCTTCAGGTTGTCCTTGGTGAAGGCGACCAGCGAACCCAGGATGATTGTGGCCGCCGCGATCCACATCAGCCAGGTGGATGCGCCCAGTTCGCTCACGAAGTCGATCCCGAAGACGTAGACGGTGATCTTCAGCACCGCGAACACCCCCGCCTTGACCACCGCGACCGCGTGCAGGAGCGCGCTCACCGGGGTCGGCGCCACCATCGCGGCCGGGAGCCAGCGATGGAAGGGCATCACCGCCGCCTTCCCGATCCCGAACACGAAGAGGCCCAGGAGGACCGGCACCACGCCGTCAGGCACCGGCACAACGCCCCGAAGGATCCCGCCCGGCTCGAAATCGAGGGTGCCCGTCATCGCGTACACCCAGATGATCGCCAGCAGCTGGAAGACGATCGAGGTCGAGAAGAGGACGCCCAGGTAGACGCGGCCGGCGCGCTTGGCCTTTTCGGTTCCCGCATGGGTGACAAGGGGGAAGGTCGTGAGCGACAGCACCTCGTAGAAGACGAAGAGGGTGAAGAGATTCCCGGCGAAGGCCACGCCCATCACGGACGCGATGGCGAAGGCGAAGAAGAGGTAGAAGCGCGTCTGGTTCTTCTCGTGGTGGCCGCGCATGTACCCGATCGAGTACGCCGTTGTCACGATCCACAGGAACGAGGCGATCAGCGCGAACAGCACCCCCAGCGGCTCGGCCTCCAGCGCGATGCTGATACCCGGGATCGGCTCGGCCAGCACAACCTCGGGGATCGCGCCGCTCCTGACCGCGCCATGGATCCTGAGCACCACCGCGAAGAGGGCGCCCGCGGTGACCAGGCTGGCCGCCTCGCGCGCGTTCGGGTTCCCGCGCAGGAGCAGGATCAGGGCGGCCCCGACGACGGGCAGTACGAGGGAGAGGATGAGTTCGGTCGTCATTGCCCGATCCCCGCCATCAGCACTTCGGCCGCCTGCCGCGCGATCCCCGCCGTCCGGCCGGCATCGATGCCGAAGTAGAGGTTGAGGGCGACGAGCGCCCAGGTGGGCCACAGCAGCATCCAGGGCGCCTCGCGAGCATCGCCCTCACCCTGGTACTCCCGGAAGTAGGCCACCTCGACCACGCGCCAGACATACACCAGCGCCATCAGCGAGGTCAGCAGGATCAGCACGGCCACCGGCCACCACCCCCGCTCCAGCGCCCCGAGGATCAGGTACCACTTGCTGACGAACCCGACGGTAAGCGGGACGCCCACGAGGCTGAGCCCCCCGACCACGAAGGCCGCCATCGTCACGGGCATCCGCCGCCCCAGTCCGGCCATCGCCCCGATCTGCACCGATCCGATCCGGTACATCACGCAGCCCATCGCCATGAAGAGGGCGCCCTTCATCAGCGCGTGGTTGAAGAGGTGCAGCAGCGTCGCGGTGAGGCCGGTCACCGTGGCGAAGGAGAGCCCCAGCACCATGTACCCGATCTGCGCCACCGACGAATACGCGAGCAGCCGCTTCACGTTGACCTGGAAGATCGCCACGAGCGACATGCTCACGATCGCGACCAGTGCCAGCGGCAGCAGCACCCGGTCGAGCTCCATCTGCTCGAAGGAGAAGTGCCAGCCGAACACGGTCAGGAAGAACCGCAGCAGCATGTAGACGGCGACCTTGGTGGCGGTCGACGCCATGAAGGCCGTAACCGGCGACGGCGCGTAGGTGTAGGCGTTGGGCAGCCACAGGTGCAGCGGGAAGAGCGCCAGCTTGAGGCAGAAGCCCACCGCAAGGAAGCCGTAGGCCACCCTGACGGTCCGGGACTCCCACACCCCCGGCAGAAGCTGCGCCAGGTCCGCCATGTTCAGCGAGCCGGTCATCGAGTAGAGCAGCCCGATGCCGATCACGATGAAGGTGGCGCCCACCGACCCCATCACCAGGTAGCGGAAGGCGGAGGTGAGCGCCCGCCGGTCCCTGCCCAGGGCGATCAGCGCATAGGCCGACAGCGACGAGATCTCCAGGAAGACGAAGACGTTGAAGACGTCGCCGGTGATCGCGATGCCGAGCAGCCCGCAGATACAGAGCAGGTACGCGGAGTAGAAGAGGGGGATGCGGCGAGCATCGATTTCGCGCTCTACGCTGACGAGCGCGTAGGGCGATACCAGGGCGCCGATCGTGGCGACGATCACCAGCACCCACGCGTTCACGATGTCGACGCGGTACTCGATGCCGATCGGGGGCATCCAGTCGCCGATCGCGTACGAAATCACCCCACCCGTCCCCACCTGCCCCAGCAACGCCAGGGCGATTCCCAGCGACACCCAGCTCGCGAGCACCGCCAGGCCCCACGCGGCCCGCCCGTTGCGCACGAAGATGCACAGCGGCGCGGCCAGAAGCGGCACCACCACCTGGAGGATCGGCAAGTGCTGCGACATCAGCCGCCCGCCTCGATTCCGGCCTCGATGCGGTTGATCTCGTCCTCTTCCACCGTCCCGTACGCCTCCTTGATGCGGATGGCCAGCGCCAGCCCCACCGAAGTGGTCGCGATCCCCACCACGATCGCCGTCAGGATCAGCACATGCGGCAGCGGATTCGAGTAGACGGCCTCGCCCTCGGTCAGGATGGGCGGCGTCCCCCCGGAGATCTTCCCCAGGGTGATGTACAACATGAAGACAGAGGTCTGAAATACATTCAGGCCAACGATTTTCTTGATCAGATTACCGCGCGAAATCAAGATGTAGAAGCCGACCATCATCAGGAAGATGACGATCCAGTAGTTGTAGTGGGAAACCAGCAGCTCGACGTTCATTGCGCCTTCCTTCCCCGCCCGGCGAAGAGATAGAAGACCGACACCATCACCCCGAAAACGGTGACCAGGACACCGAGTTCGACAAGGAGGATGCCGTAGTGCTGACCGTGTTCGGCGTGCGAGGGATCCGGGGCCAGCGCGTTGTACCCGAGATAGTTGTGCCCCAGAAGCATCGTCGCCACGCCCACTCCGGCGTAGATCACCACGCCCATGGCAGCGCAGGCCTGCACGAACCAGGGCGGCAGAACCCGCTGCACTTCGTCGAGGCCGTACACCAGAGCCAGCAGCGCGAACGCCGCACCCAGGATGACCCCCGCCTGGAAGCCGCCGCCGGGGCTGTAGTCGCCGTGGAAGTGCACGTAGAGCGCGAAGGTGATGATGAAGGGTGCGAGCACCTTGGCGCCGACGCGGACGATCACTTCCTCCCTCATCCGTCGCCCCCTTCCCCACCCGGCCGCTCCCTGCGCGTCCTGGCGCCGATGAGCAGAATCATGACCCCGACCGCGGCCGCGAACACCACCGTGGTCTCGCCCATGGTGTCGTAGCCGCGGTAGGAGGCCAGGACCGAGGTGACCACGTTGGGGATCCCGATCTCGTGGTAGCTCTCCTCGATGTAGTGGTCGGCGACGTGATGGTGGACCGGATTGTCGGCGCCCCCGAAGGGCGGCATGTCCATGGTCCCGTAGACCAGCGCGATCCCGGTCAGGCACACGACGAAGAGCGGCAGGAGCGGCGTGTGTCCCGGCCTGCTCTCGTGGTGACCGCAGAGCGCCATCGCGCCGAGGAAGAGCACCGTCGAGATGCCCGCGCCCACCGCCGCCTCGGTGAAGGCCACGTCGACCGCATCCATGACCGTGAACAGGCCCGCCGAGAGCAGCGAATAGACTCCGGCCAGCATCACCACGGCAAAGAGATTGCGAATCCGGAGCAAGCCGAGGCCCGTAGCCGCCAGCAGGGTCAGCAGCACGATATCGATGACGGTTACGATGTCGCTCCTCCTTCCGTGCCTGCGGCGTCGCCTCCATGCGGCCCCGTCGAGTCGTCGGCCGCGGCCGCGTGTCCCCCCTCGAGCGTGTAAGGGTCCAGGCCGCCGGAAAGCGCGGCCTTCGCCACCGCATGGGTCGCGATCGGGCTGGTGAACCAGAGGAAAGCGAGGATCAGCAGCAGGCGCACCGTGACGAGATCGGCGCCGTTGTACACGGCCATCCCGACCAATATCATCCCGGCGCCCATCGTGTCGGTCATCCCCCCGGCGTGCATGCGCGTAAAGACATCGGGGAGGCGGACCATCCCCAGCGAACCGGTCAGCAGGAAGAACGAGCCCCCGAGGAGCAGCGTCCAGCTCGCCACGGCCGCGACCTGGTCCATCAGCGCAACGTCCTGTCAGGGCGTGACCGGGCGCCGAGGTCGCCGTACTCGATGTACTTCAGCACCGCGATCGTGCCGATGAAGTTGATCAGGGCGTAGACCAGCGCGAGGTCCAGGAACTCCGGGCGCCCGTTGAGAAAGCCCAGCACCGCGATCAGAATGACCGTCTTGGTGCCGATGTTGTTCAGCGCCAGAACGCGATCGTAGGCCGTGGGCCCGAGGAGCGCCCGGCACATCACCAGCCCCATGCCGACCAGCAGGGCCGCGGCGGTCACCGTGAACATCGTCACGCGGCCTCTCCCTCGAGCGCCGTCACCCGCCGGTTCATATCGTTCTCCTCGGAGCCGTCGATCTCGGACTGAACGATCGCGTGGACCTCGAAGTCGTCGGCCACGATCCCGGTGGTGACGGTACCGGGCGTCAGCGTGATCGAATTGGCGTAGATGAAGCGCCCGAGGTCCGTCTTCTGGGATGCGCGGAAGTGCACGATCGAGGGATCGACCCGCAGACGCGGCGCCAGGATGATCCGGGCCACCCGCACATTCGACTTGAAGATCTCCCACACAAGCCAGGGAACGTACAGGAGCGCCCCCGGGATGAGGTGGACCGGAACGGACTCGCGGTCCACGGTCCCCATGCGGACACCGACCCACACCGCAATCGTACAGGTCGCAAGGCCGAACACGATGAGAAGCGGGGTGAAGTGCCAGGACAGCACCACCCAGATCGCGAAGAGGATCCCCCAGAGCCAAACAGCCCGGTTCAAGGTTATCGCGCTCCCAGGGGATTCGAGGTTGCCGTGAATCCAGATTTCCGCAGGCGAATCTACCAGTTGGACTGGGCCCCGTCCACTATCTCCTGAACGAGAAGCTCGATGGCCTCGACTCTACCCACGTCCTCGGTCTCGCTGGCATCCAGATACTGCCCCACCACCCGCAGCTGCGACTGGTCCCAGAGGATCGTATACGCCTCCCGGTCGAGCACCTCCACCTGCACCACCAGAATCACCTCGCGCTGCAGGACCTGGACGGTTTCGGCCTCCTGGCCGCGCCGATAGAGCGGTGCCGTCAGCTCGTAGCGCAGGATGGTCCCGGTCAGGACCGCGTCCGCGGTTTCCTCGCCGGCAGGCGTCAGCCCCAGCGACCGGGGGACCTGCCTGAGCAACGCCTCGTGCACCTCCTGCGTGAGCTCGAAACGGTTGGTATCGTTCTCGAAGGGGACGACGGCGATGGTGCGGATGTGTTCGGGGAATCCCGCGCCTGAGGTGAACGAGTAGTTGCAGCCGGCCATGGAAAGCACGGCGGCCGTGGCCAGGATCGCCACTCGCCTACCCACGAGGGGTCCAGATATCCGGCGGAAATGAATCGACATCCTCGACCGACTCCAGGATCAGCTTGAGTTCGCGATAGTCCGGCAGGTTGCGGTAGGTCGCCTCGTCCGGGAATGCGACGCCGGCGGCCGACTTCGAGACGAAGACATGCTGCACCACCACGTCGCCGTCCAGCAGGACCGCGTCGCGGAGCGCATCGTCGCGGATGCGGAAGCCGACCTGATCGCCCGCCCGCAGCCGGTAACGCACCTGCATCGTGCCATCCGCGACGCTCCCCTGCAACATCTCGGCACCGGTCCCCGGCCGAAAGACACCCAGCGCGGCCCACATCAGCGGCGCGGGCGGAACGAGTCCGGTGGGTAGCGATTCCGGGATCCTCAACTCATCGTCCACAAGGGCGGCGATCGCGACCGTCTCTCCATTGTCGAGAAACAGATCGAGCCTGGCCCGGTACGGCGGCTCAACCCGCGCCACCCCGATCCCGGAGCCGCGGAAGTCGGGTTCCCGGGCACTCCACTGGAACACGAGGCTGCTGGCTCCCCGGGGGCGCGTCCTGTCCTGGGCATCCAGCGCTTCTCCCTGAACCTCCGCGGCCGGCTCGGTCCCTGCCGGCACCGGGGGCCAGACCCCTGGGGAACGCCCTCCGAAGCCCGCGCAAGCCCCGGCCAATGCCACCGCGGCAACTACCGCGGCGCAGCTCCCGACCCTGGCAGCCCGTAGACAAAACCCTCTCGGCATTCGAACGGCGATGCATCCGCGCTGGCCGCTTCGTCCAGCCTGTTCATCCTGTAATGTTAACATTACAGTTTGTCATGTTCAGTGTACATTTTCCTTTTCGAGACTTCGCTCTGCGTTGCTCCTCGGGCGAATAGCGGTGCTATTCTTCCCTCGTCGCGCCTTGCCAGCCCGGCGCCTCACCGCTCTCGGTGCTCGTGCGGGTTTATCCACGGACTGCTAGCTTCGCCCGTCATGTCCTCCAAACCGGTCTTCATCGTATCCGACGTGCACCTCGGTGCCGTGCCGCCCGAGACGGAGCGGTCCTTCCGGCGGTGGCTCCTCCATGTAAAGGAATCGGGTAGCCGCCTGATCATCAATGGGGACCTCTTCGACTTCTGGTTCGAATACGACCGGGTCGTCCTCGGTGAGCATGTGCGCGTCCTCGCTCTGCTGGCCGACATCGTCGAAGCCGGCATTCCCATAGTGCTGATGGGCGGCAACCACGACTGGTGGGGAGGGAGCTTCCTGACCGGGCGCATCGGTGTGGATTTCCATCGTCAGCCCATCCGGATGCAGGTCAAGGGCAGATCCCTCCTCATCGCTCACGGCGACGGTTTGGGCGCGGGGGATCTCGGATACCGTTGCCTGCGCCTGATCCTCCGGGGGCGCGTCACGCGCTGGCTCTTCCGCTGGCTCCACCCGGATCTGGGGGCGCGGCTCGCGGACCGGGTGTCGGGCACCGGCAGATCACTGACCGAACCGGCTGGCGAAGCCGCGCGTGGAAGGCATGCATTCCTCTCGGCGTGGGCCTCCGAGCAGCTGGCCCTCGATCCCGGCCTCGACATCGTGTTGACCGGTCACGCGCACCGCCCCGCGGTCGTGGAGGCGGCGCCCGGCCGCTACTACGTGAATTCCGGAGACTGGGTCACGCACCGCAGCTACGTGACTCTGGATGACGGCGGGGAGCCGATGCTGCACGAGTGGGAAGATCAGCGGCCAGGCACGCCGTCCTCGTCGGACCGGACGGCGACCCCCCGGGGAGGTAGTACCCGAACCCACTAGCCCACCGGCAACCGCAGGGCCACCTCCACCGTCCCACCCCCGGGATCGCCTTCGACCGTCAGCGGCTCGGGGAAGTCGCCCAGGTGGGCGGAGACGAACGCGTCCACTCCCGAGAGGAGCAGCGTGAAGATGGCGACGGCGAGCCAGTCCTCCCGCTGCTCCTGCCGTGCGTCGACCAGGCCGCGGAAACGCGCCACCTGCTCGTCGTTCTGCAACGCCGCGTCGAGCGCTTCGAACTCGGTAATCCCCTGTGCCATCAGCTCCGCGGTCACGCGCTCCTCCCAGAGCGCCGCCTGGTCCTGGGCCACCCCCAGCCGCTGTTGCGTCTTGAAGACCATCCACCCCGCGAGCGCCTCCACGCTGAAGTAGAACGCACCCCTGGTCAGCGATCCGGTGGCGGTGTGCCCCCATCCCGGGATGAGCGCGCCCCGCAGGAAGGCGCCGGAAGGGCTGATCCCGGAGGCGGCGGCGAGCGAGTCCGCTGCCGCGATCGAGTCCACAACCACCGTATCCGGCCCGGCGGCCTCCTGGGCGCTTGCAGGCGCCAACACCCCGGCGGCCAGCCCGAGCGCCAACCCTGCGGCCACCACTGCCAACACCTTACCCATGGGCCGGCACCAGCACGGGCAGCGCGCTCGGCACGACTTCCACCCGGAGTTCCCGGGCGGGCCGGGGCGCCAGCTCTCCATCCATCTCGAACCAGAACCACTCGCTCCCGGGCCGCCGTACAACGGCCCGTTCGATCTGGCCCATCGTCACCAGCGGCGATTCCCCGTGGGTTCCGCGGATGACTTTGGGAACGAGCGAAAGCAGGCGCAGCCAACTCATCGCGGCGCAGTGGCACAGGTCCAGCTTCCCATCGGAGGCCTTCGCCGCGGGGTTGATCATGAAGCCGCCGCCGATCGACGGCCCCACGGTGATCACCGACAGGGTGGTTCCGGAACGGATGCGCCGCCCGTCACTCCCCCCCACCTCGATCTCCACCTCGGGCGCGCGAAAGGTCACCATCGCGTTCAGCAGCGCGGCCAGGTACTGGAGCAGCCCGCTGAGTCGCTGAAAGCGGGTCCGGCACCGCAGGATGTCGACATCGATGCCCACCCCCAGCAGGTTCACGAAAACCCTCTCTCCGTTCTCCCACCGCACGCGTCCAACGTCGAATCGTTCCACTTCCCCCTCCCCCAACAGCTCCGCAACCGTCTCCGCGCTTCGGTCGGCCCCCACCATACGATGAAAATCGTTTCCGGTTCCAACGGGGAAGAGCGCGAGCGATGGGAGAGAGTCCGGCGACCGAGCATCCGCGCGCGTCGCATCCGCACCGCCAGCGAGCAGCCCCTGCGCGACTTCGTGCACCGTCCCGTCACCACCGACCACGACGACCTGGCGCACCCCCTCCCGCACCGCTTCCCCGGCCAGCTCTTCGGCGTGCCCCGGCGCCCGGGTATAGCGCGCGTCGCAGCGCATCCCGCGCCCCTCCAGGACCCGGATCAGCTCCGCCGCCGCCTTCCGCCCGCGTCCGCCCGACGCGGCGGGGTTTACGATCAGCCGCAGGGGCCGGGTCTGCTCACGGTCGGGATCGGTCGGCATGACCTCAAGATAAGGCAAAGCGGGCACGGTGGCGGGGACGTGTGGGAATCGAACCCACCCACCCGGGTCTTAGCCGGGCACACTGGTTTTGAAGACCAGACGGGACACCAGCCCCGATCCGTCCCCGCGTTGGCCGCTGACGTGCTCATCGGTGCCGCTCGTTAGCCACCTCGCCGACCCCGCTTCGGCCGCCGCTGCCGCACGCGGCCCCCCTCGCCCCGGCCCGCACCGGGAGCGGACACGTTGTCACCGTTCCCGGATCGGGGCAACTCCTCCTCCATCCACCGCCGCTCCAGCCGGCGGAAGGCGCGGGTCAGTTCGCGCCGCAGCTCACCGATCCGCCGGCGCAGGTCGGGCCGGCCCTGCAGCCGCAGAAAGAGCGACGTGTCCTCGCGCACCTCCTGCGCCAGCTCCGTCCAGCGGATGGTGACGTAGCCGCACAGCGGGGCGAGCGCGGCCGCCGCGAGGGCTACGTACATCCCGCCCGCCAGATAGCCCACGACCGCCCACAGGGCCCACGCCGTGACCACACCGGCCAGCAACGTCACCAGCTTGATCGTCGCCGTGACCTCGATCTCGGGCCTGACCCGGCGCACGACCATGCCGGGCACCCGCGCCAGAGGGGCCCAGAACACCGATCCGGCCGCTGCGAAGGGGAGTCCCAGCAGCAGCAGGCTTCCCCGCACCAGGACGTACTTCGTGACGGGGAGGAAGCCGAAACGGGGGGGCACGTCCCCCTCCCCGGCGCGGAGCCGCTCGTTGAGCCGGGCGTATCGCTCCACCTCGCCGAGCAGCCGCCGGTGCTCGGCCGGATCCACACGGCGCAGCCACTCGAGCCCGCGGGCAAACCGCTGCAGGCGGGGGAAGCGCGTCCCCAGCCGCTCCCGCACCCGCCACGGCACCCGGCGCGACTCGCGCACGTAGAGCTGCTCGGCCACCGAGACCAGCGTCCGGTCCCGGTGCCGGTCGAAGTTCAGCGTCTGGCGCCGGATCCCCTCCTCGATCCGCTCGGTGAGCCTCCGCGCCGCCGTCACCGGGTCATCCGCAAACGCCTCCCGCAGATCCGCGCACCCGAACGCCCTCCCAAAGCGGACCACCGCCCCCGTCCGCGCCCGCTCCTTGCGCGAGTACGTGATCCCCACGGGAACGATCGACAGCCCGAGCCGCCAGTCCGACCGCTCCTCGGCGAGCAGCGCAATGCGCGCCGCCCCCGTGCGAAACTCCGCCAGCCGGGCCCCGGAGTGGCTCTTGCCCTCCGGATAGATCTGGATCGCGCCACCCGCGTGGAGCACATCCACCGCGGCCCGGAACATGTCCTCATTTCGGTGCATCGCCTCGGGATCGTCCTGCCTGCGGTACACCGGAATCCCTCCGAGCGCGCGCACCACCGGCCCCAGCAGGCGCCTGTCGAAGAGCGGCGCCCGCCCCAGGGGACGCGCAATCCGCTCGCTGCAGCGAAAGATCAGAAGGGGATCGATCAGGCTGTTGGGATGATTGACCGCCACGAGCAGCGGTCCATCGGGAAGCGGCGGCCCGTGTCGATCCAGGCGGTAGAACATCCCCGCCGCAGCGCCCACCACGCCGGTGATCAGCCTGGGTATCCGATCCAAAAGGACGCCTCCGTCCACAACGGGTCCGAGCCCTGCCCTTCGTCCAAGCGGGCCGCAATCGTTATCTTGGCGCCCCTGCCCCACTGTTCGCCACAAGCAAAGGTAGTGAAGTAAAGGGCGGCCATGGCCAACAATACCACGGCATCGGCGCGACCGGCCCGCGAGGCACCGACTTCGAGCCTGCGGAATCCCGGCATGCCGCTCGATCTCGATCTCGTGCGCGAGGCGCGCGTGAATCGTGCGGCCGCCGACCACCGCGCGGCCACCCTCACCACGCGCCGCTCGGTGAAGCGCGCCTGGCAGGCGGGATGGCTGCTGCGCGCCGTCACCCTGATCGACCTCACCACCCTGGCCGGCGACGACACCGGCGGCCGGGTGCGCCGTCTGTGCGGCAAGGCGCGGCGGCCCGTGCGCGGCGACATCCTGCGCGCCCTCGGCGTCCCCCCGCGCGACATCACCGTCGCCGCGGCCTGCGTCTACCACGGACTGGTCCCGGCGGCGCGCGAGGCGCTGCGGGGCAGCCGCGTCCCGGTCGCGGTCGTCTCCACCGGCTTCCCGGCGGGCCTGTCCCCCCTCCGCACCCGTCTCATCGAGATCGAGGAATCGGTCGCCGCGGGCGCCGAGGAGGTCGACGTCGTGATCACGCGCGGCCTGGTCCTCGAGGGCGATTGGGAGCGCCTCTACGACGAGGTCGCCGCCTTCCGCGCGGCGTGCGGCGACGCCCACATCAAGGTCATCCTCGGCACCGGCGAGCTCGGCACCCTGGCCAACGTGAAGCGCGCCGCCACCGCCGCCATGATGGCCGGCGCCGATTTCGTGAAGACCTCGACCGGCAAGGAGACCGTGAACGCCACCCTCCCCGTCGGGCTCGTCCTAGCCCGCGCGATCCGGGACTACCACCGGTCCACCGGCGTCCGGGTCGGCCTCAAGGCCGCCGGCGGTCTCAAGACGGCGAAGGATGCGCTGGCCTGGCTCATCCTCGTCAAGGAAGAGCTCGGCGACCGTTGGCTGCACCCCGACCTCTTCCGCATCGGCGCGAGTTCCCTGCTGGCGGACATCGAGCGGCAGCTGGAGCACCACGTCACCGGACGCTACTCCGCCTACCACCGTCATCCTCTCGGATAGAAGTCCATGGAACGAGCCTCATGACCCAGGTCCGCGAAGCGTTCCAGACCCTCGAGTACGGTCCCGCGCCCGAGAGCGAGAACCTCGCCGGCGAATGGCTGCACGGGGGCGAGCGCGTCTTCGGCCACTACATCGGCGGCTGCTGGACCGACGGCGAAGGCGCCATCCACCAGACCCGCTGCCCTGGCGACGGGCGGCTCCTGGCGAGCTTCCGCTACGGTACCGCCGCCGACGTCGACCAGGCGGTCGCGGCCGCCGCCGACGCGCTCCCCCGGTGGCAGGCCATCGGCGGACACGCGCGGTCCCGCCACCTGTACCGTCTGGCCCGCCAGATCCAGAAGCGGTCGCGCCTCTTCGCGGTCCTCGAGTCCCTCGACAACGGCAAGGCGATCCGCGAGGCCCGCGACCTCGACATCCCCCTCGCGGCGCGCCACTTCTACCACCACGCCGGCTGGGCCCAGCTCGCCGCCTCGGAGTTCGCGGGCTACGAGCCGGTCGGCGTCGTGGGCCAGATCATCCCCTGGAACTTCCCCCTCCTCATGCTGAGCTGGAAGGTGGCGCCGGCGCTGGCGGCCGGGAACACCGTCGTCCTCAAGCCGGCCGAGTACACGCCCCTCTCCGCGCTCCTCTTCGCCGAGGTCGCCCGCGAGACCGGCCTTCCGCCCGGGGTGCTCAACATCGTCACCGGCGACGGCGCCACCGGGGCCGCCCTGACCCGTCACGACGGCGTCGCCAAGATCGCCTTCACGGGCTCCACCGAGGTGGGCCGCGAGATTCGCCGCGCGACCGCCGGGACCGGCCGCCACCTTTCGCTCGAGCTCGGCGGCAAGTCCCCCTTCGTCGTCTTCGAGAGCGCCGATCTGGACGCGGCGGTCGAAGGCATCGTCGACGGCGTCTGGCTCAACCAGGGGCAGGTCTGCTGCGCGGGGTCGCGGCTGCTGGTGCAGGAGAGCGTGGAGGAGGAGATGCTGGACCGTCTGCGCGCGAGGATGGAGCGCATCCGCGTCGGACACCCCCTCGACAAGTCGATCGACATGGGGGCGATCGTCGACGCGACCCAGAAGGAGCGCATCGAAGGCTTCCTGACGGCTGGCGCGGAGGACGGAGCGACCATCTGGCAGCCCTCCGCCGCGGTCCCCGACGACGGGTTCTTCCTCCCGCCCACCCTCTGCACCGGCGCCCCCGCCTCCAGCACCATCGTCACCGACGAGATCTTCGGACCCGTACTGGTCAGCCTCACCTTCCGCACCCCCGCCGAGGCGGTGGCCCTCGCCAACGACACCCGCTACGGCCTCGCCGCCAGCATCTGGACCGAGGACCTCAGCCTGGCGCTGGACGTCGCCCCGGCGGTGAAGGCAGGGACGGTGTGGGTGAACTGCACCAACCTCTTCGACGCGGCCTCCGGTTTCGGCGGCTACCGAGAATCCGGATTCGGCCGCGAAGGGGGCCGCGAGGGGATGTGGGAGTACCTGAAGCCGCCGTCGAGCGCCAGGCAGGCGGCTGCCTCGGTGGCAACCGCCGCAACCGCAGACGCGGTGCCCGGCCCGGCACCGGACCCGTTGTCCGGCTCGGCTCCCAGCGGCCGTGACGCCCCCCGCGATCCGATCGACCGCACCCGCAAGCTGTGGATCGGCGGCAGGCAGATGCGCCCCGACGGCGGCTATTCGCTCCCGCAGCTGGACGCACGCGGCGCGCCTTGTGGCGAGGTGCCTCGCGGCAACCGCAAGGACGTCCGCAACGCCGTCGAGGCCGCCGCCGGCGCCCGGGCCTCCTGGGGCGCAACCACCGCCTACCTCCGCGCCCAGATCCTCTACTTCCTGGCCGAGAACCTCTCCGTGCGTGCGGAAGAGTTTGCCGCGACGCTGTCGCGGGTCACGGGGGCGACCGCAGCGGCAGCGGCCGCCGAAGTCGACGCCGCGGTCAAGGCCGTCTTCACCTTCGCCGCCTGGGCCGACAAATACGACGGCCAGGTGCACTCGACGCCGTTCCGCAACGTCACCTTCGCCATGAACGAGCCCGTCGGGACCGTGGCCATCCGGTGCGGCGACGCAGCCCCCGTGGCCGCGACGATCGCCTCCGTGGCGGCAGCCCTGTCACAGGGCAATGTGGCGGTGGTCGTCGCCAGCGAGCGCTATCCCCTCCCCGCCCTCGACCTGGTGCAGATCCTCGAGACCTCCGACATCCCCCCGGGGACCGTCAACGTGCTGTCGGGCATCCACGACGAGGTCTTCCCCACCCTCGCCGCCCACGACGACGTGGACCAGCTCTGGGACTTCGTCGCCGACGACCTGTCCGGCGATGCCGAGCGCCTCTCGGCCGGCAACCTCAAGCGCGTGTGGGTCGACCGGGAACGCGCCACCGACTGGCTCGCCCTGTCGGACCTCGCCACCGCCATGCTCCTCCGCAAGGGCACCCGCGTAAAGAACATCTGGGTCCCCTACGGCGTGTAGCCGCGATCAGCTCAGGCTGCGGCCAGCGCCTGGTCCAGATCCTCGATGATGTCGTCGATGTGCTCGATTCCGACCGAAAGCCGGATCATCTCGGGCCGCACCCCCACACTTGCCTGTTCCGCCTCGGTGAGCTGCCGGTGCGTGGTCGAGGCCGGATGGCACGCCAGCGACCTCGCGTCCCCGATGTTCACCAGCCGCTTGAAGAGCTTCAGCGCGTCGTAGAAGCGCACGCCGTCCTCGAAGCCGCCCTTCAGGCCGAAGGTCAGGATCCCCGAAGCGCGCCCGTCCATGTACCGGACCGCGAGATCGTGGTAGCGGTCGCCCGGCAGGCCCGCGTAGTTGACCCACGCGACCCCGGAGTGGCCCTGAAGGTGCCTGGCCACGGCCAGCGCGTTGTCGCAGTGACGCTCCATGCGCAGGTTCAGCGTCTCGAGCCCCTGCATGATCAGGAAGGCGTTGAAGGGAGAGATCGCCGAACCCGTGTTGCGCAGCGGCACGGTCCGCGCCCGCCCGATGTATGCCGCGGGCCCCAGCGCGTCCGTGTAGACGACGCCGTGATAGCTGGGCTCCGGGGTCGAGAACATCGGGTAGCGGTCCGCGTGCTCGGCCCACGGGAACTTCCCCGAGTCGACGATCGCGCCGCCAAGCGAGTTGCCGTGCCCGCCCATGTACTTCGTGAGCGAGTGCACCACGATGTCGAAGCCGTGCTCGACCGGCTTCAGCAGGGCCGGCGTCGCCACGGTATTGTCCACGATGGTCGCGATCCCGTGCGCGCCGGCCAGATCGGCCACGGCGGCGAGGTCGACGATGTTTCCGGCCGGGTTGCCGATGCTCTCGCAGAAGATGGCCCTGGTCCGCCCGTCGATCAGTTTCGCCAGATCCTGCGGACTGTCGCCCTCCGCGAAGCGCACTTCGATCCCCATCCCGGGCAGCGTGTGCGCAAAGAGCGTGTAGGTGCCGCCGTAGAGCTGCGGAACGGTCACGACGTTGTCGCCGACCTTGGCCAGGTTGAGGATGGAATAGGTGACCGCCGCGCTGCCCGCCGACAGCGCCAGCGCCGCGACGCCGCCTTCAAGCCCCGCTACGCGCTCCTCCAGCACCGCCTGGGTCGGGTTCATGATGCGCGTATAGATGTTGCCGGGCACGGCCAGGTTGAAGAGATCCGCTCCATGCTGGGCGTTGTCGAACTGATACGCCACCGTCTGGTATACCGGAACCGCTACGGCGTGAGTCGCGGGA
Organism: Gemmatimonadota bacterium; assembly: GCA_022827345.1. Lineage (GTDB taxonomy): Bacteria > Gemmatimonadota > Gemmatimonadetes > Longimicrobiales > Gaopeijiaceae > Bin94. The sequence continues at coordinate 21,714 of JAJDTB010000023.1, forward strand.
TCGGACCCGAAGCCGCTGTGAATGGCAATGGTTTCGTCTCTCATCGTGCTCGTATGTACTGAAGGACTTGAATGGGGTGGGACACACCAGAAGCAGAGGAAGCTAACGGAAGTCGCGCGGACTGTGGGACGGAATCTCGAAGTCCTGACGCCGTGCACCCCGTTGCCGAACGACCGCCGTTCACTGGCGTAGAAAAAAGTAATGTCTAGTTTACAAAATGTAATGTTTACATTACTTCGTCGTAACTGCGCAGGACCTATCGCCGCAGCAGCGACCGATACACCGGGTTCGCAATCGTCAGGAAGACGGTCTCGCCCGGCCCCACGGACACCCGGTTCGTCGTGAAGCGATCCCCGGCCAGGATGTCGATGCGAATCCTGAGATCGTCGACCGTCGGCCAGTTGAGGGTGAAGGATTCGCGTCCGTTGCCCGATACGACCCCGAGCCGCCTCTCGATGCGGGCCACCGCGCGAACCGTCGCTTCGTTGAAGTTGTTGTTCTGAACGTTGATGCGGATGCTCTGAGCAGCCGCGCCACCCCCCTCGAACGGGTTGGACAGGTCGCGGCGGGACGAACTGCACCCCGCTACGGCCACAACCGCGGCCACCAGGCAAATCCAGCAACTCAGCCTGCGTTTCATGCGCACCTCCTTGGCAGGCGGCCCGGCGCCCGCGTTCCGGCAAACCCTCGGGGGCCGGGCGCCCCGCCTTCGCAAGCGGGGCGCCCGGCCACTCGCGGCTAGCTTACCAATCGCCGATCCTCGATCGGCTCGAGTCCTTCGCGAATCAGGAGTTCGTTGAGCCGCCCCAGATCCCTGCGGACGACGATCTCCATCTCCGACATCTGCTCGTCCAACAGCGCCGAGAGATGCTCGAACACCTCGTACGACTGGTCGGTCGGCCTGTGTTCGGAACCCTCGACCACGCCCAGCAGCGCGGCCAGCTTGTTGTTGAGCTTGATGGGGTAGTTCAGCGGGTCCTGGTTGCTCTGGTTCTGGACCTGGTAGATCTCGGCCTCCACCACCCCCAGGTTCTCCTCTACGACCACCGACTGGGTCTCGACCTCGTCGTCGTCGGTCTGTTCGAGGCGCTGGTCGATCTGGCTGTAGATGTCCCGCACCTTGATCACGGCCTCGTTGGCCTCCGAGACCCGGTCGCGGATCTGGATCGCCAGTTCGAACCGCTCGCGCAGATCGGCCACTGTGACCCCTTCGAGATTGGGGTTGATCCGGATGTCGAAGTCCTGCGCCTGGGGGGCGCCGCCATCGACCGTCATGCGCACGGTGTAGGTGCCCGGGACAGCGGTGGGACCAATGGGGCGCGCGGCCCACATGATCCGTCCCTCGAAATCCGTCCAGGACGGGTACCGCATGTCCCAGCGGAACGAATGGGCTCCCTGCTCGACCGACGGGCCACCTCCCCCCCCACCTCCGAAGAACGCGGCGAAGGGATTCTCCTCCTCCTCTTCCTCGTCGTCGCCCGCGACGGCCTCCCAGGTGCGGATCACGTCGCCGCCGGCGTCCATGACCTCGAAGGCGACGCTCTCGGCGTCCTCGGCCAGGTAGTACTGGAACTGCGCACCCTGGTCGACCCCGCGGACGGGATCGGCAGGCTCGTAGAGCCACGCGCCGGCGGCGGCAACCTGGTCGCTCAGCTGGCGCAGCGGCCCGATGTTCTCGAGTACCCAGAAGGAGCGGCCGTGGGTGGCGATCACGACGTCGTTCTCCTCTACCACCAGGTCCGAGACCTGGACCACGGGCAGGTTCAGCGACAGCGGCTGCCAGCGGGCGCCGTCGTCGAAGGAGACGTACACGGTTCGCTCGGAGGCGGCGTAGAGTAACCCGGGGCGCTGCGGATCCTCGCGGGTCGCGCGGATGAAGTCGTCCCCGGGGATCCCGCCGACGATCTTCGTCCAGGACTCCCCGTAGTCGTCGGTCTTCCAGATGTAGGGCGCGCGGTCGTCGTCCACCAGATAGCGGATACCCGAGACGTACGCCTTGCCCGGCGTGGTCGGGGAGGCGTCGATGGTGTTGATGCGCACGAAATCGGGCGCGTCCGGGGGTGTGACGTTGGCCCAGTTGAGGCCGCCGTCACGGGTCACGTGCACGAGGCCGTCGTCCGAGCCCGCCCAGATGACCTCGGCATCATGGTACGAAGGCGCGATCGCGAAGACCGTGGCGTAGGTCTCCACGCCCGTCTGGTCCTTCGTGATCGGGCCGCCCGAGGGGCCCATGGTCATCGCGTCGGCGCGGGTCAGGTCCGGGCTGAGCTGCTCCCAGCTCTGTCCCTCGTTCGTCGTCTTCCAGACCTTCTGCGTACCGGTGTAGAGTACGTCGGGGTCGTGGTGCGAGAAGACGATCGGGAAGGTCCATTGCACCCTCTCGATGAGGTCCTCCGACGACTGCCCCATGGGGTTCTCGGGCCAGACGTTGACGGCTCGGGTCGCCCCCGTCTTCATGTCGAAGCGGGACAGCGCGCCGCCGTAGCAGCCCGCGTAGAAGACGTCGAGGTTGATCGGGTTGGGGGCCACGTAACCGCTCTCGCACCCGCCGACGGCGTAGTACCACGCGCGGTTGCCGGGGCCCCGGGCCGACATCTGGTTCCAGCCGCGCACGGGAATGCACGCTGTGGAGTTGTCCTGCTGCCCGCCGCAGATGTGGTACGGCGTGTGCTCGGTGGTGATTACCCGGTAGAACTGGGCGGTGGAGTAATCCTGGTCGGTCCACGATTCGCCGCCGTTCATGGTGACGTTGGCGCCGCCGTCGTTGGCGTTGATCATTCGGTCCGAGTCGCTTGGGGCGATCCATAGATCGTGGTTGTCGCCGTGCGGCACCTGGATGCCGCGCGGAAAGGTCTCGCCGCCGTCGCCCGACCGGTACAGCCCCGTGTTGAGGGCGTACATCACGTCTTCGTCGTTCGGGTCGGCATAGATGCGCGTGTAGTAGAAGGCGCGCTGGCGCAGCTTCCGCTCCTCGTTCACCCGCTCCCAGGTCGCGCCGGCGTCGTCGGAGCGCCACACGCCTCCGTCGGGCTCGTGCTCGATCAGCGCCCAGACGCGGTTCGGATTCGCCGGCGAGACCGCCACTCCGATCTTGCCGACCGGCCCGTCAGCCAGGCCGATGTTCCCGGTGATCTCGGTCCAGCTCTCGCCGCCGTCGGTGGACTTGTACAGCCCGCTGTCCTCACCGCCCGACGACATGCCCCACGAGCGCCGCCACGCTTCCCAGATCGCCGCGTAGATGACATCGGGGTTCGTCACGTCGACGCTGATGTCCACGCCGCCCGCTCCCTCGCTCTTGAAGAGCACATTGCGCCAGGTCTGTCCCCCGTCGGTGGTCTTGAAGATGCCCCGCTCGGGGTTGTCGGCGGAGTGTTTGCCGAAGGCGGCGACCCAGGCGATGTCGCAGTTCTCGGGGTGGATGCGGATGCGCGCGATGTTCTGCGTTTCGGCCAGCCCGATATGCTCCCAGGTCTCGCCGGCGTTGGTTGACTTGTAGGCCCCGTCCCCCTGCTGGATGTTGCCGCGGATCTGCGTCTCCCCGGTCCCCATGTAGACGATGTCGGGGTTGCTCTCACAGACCTGCACCGCGCCGATCGAGGCGCTGTTCATCTGGCCGTCGGTGACCGGATCCCAGTTCAGGCCACCGTCGGTTGTCTTCCACATCCCGCCGCCGGTCGTGCCCATGAAGTACTCGAAGGGGCGGGCGTCCGAGCCCGCGGCCGCGATGGAGCGGCCGCCCCGTGGCGGACCGACGTTGCGCCATTCGAGGGAGCCCCATAGCGCTTCGTCGTAGGCTTCCTGGGCGTGTGCGGGGGTGGGGTTCTGGGCAGTGGCTGCGAGAAGGGATGCGGCCAGAGCGGCCACAGGTACAAAACGGTACGGATGCCGCATTTGGCGACTTCTCCTGTGCACGGAAAAACGGTGGAATCGAAGCCCCGGCGCAGACCTTGCGCGGGGACTGTGTTCCGTGAACCATAGACCCGCGAAACGGGTGGATCAAGAACTGCCCGGGTCCCTCGCGTTGCCGCCGGGTCAGCTCGCCCGCTTCAGCCCGTCGATGACCCCCCGCAACTCCGACCGCATTCCGCGCACCTCCTGCCGCACCTCCCGCACGTCGTGCCTCACGTCCCGCACATCCTGCCGGACACTCTCGATCTGCTCCCCAAGGCGAGCTTCCACCACGGTGATCCGCCCGTCGACCCGGTCGATCCTGTCGTGCAACGTTGTGGTCGCTTCGCCCAATCGCGCGTCCACGCCATCCTTGAGGTCGCCGAAACGAGCATTCATTTCGCCGAAACGCGTGTCCATGTTGGTCTTGAGGTCGCCGAAACGAGCATTCATTTCGCCGAAACGCGTGTCCATGTCGGCGCGCAGATCCCCGAACCGGGTGTCCATGTCGGCCTTCAGGTCGCCGAATCGCGCGTGCACCTCGCCGAAACGGGTGTCCATGTCGGCCTTGAGGTCACCAAATCGCGCGTGCACTTCGCCGAACCGGGCGTCCATGTCAGCCTTGAGGTCGCCGAATCGCGCGTGCACTTCGCCGAACCGGGTGTCCATGTCGGCCCTCAGATCGCCGAGTCGCACGCGGATGTGCATGAGGTCGTTTTCGCGCAGAGTCTTGAACTCCTGGCGAAGCTCTCGCGCCTCGACCTTCATCAGCCGAAAAAGGGCGATCATGAACGATGCCAGGGTAGCGAACCCCACCGCCATGCCGAGATCTGTTCCGGTCATCTTCCCTCCGTCACCCTGGCGGGCAGCATATCACATCGTGATCGGCAGGTCAAGGCGCTTCAGCAATGGACCGAAGCGCCAGGACGGTCGCCGCCAACGATGGTCCCTGAGGGTGGGCAATGGAATGGCTCGATGGGCAACGATGTTGTAAGGCGTTGATAGTAATAGTCTTACATCGCATACGGTGATTGTTGTTCCCTTATCAGTTCGTGTTTCCTGAACGGGATGTAGATCGACGCCGCCGAACGTTCTCGGATGTA
>JAJDTB010000069.1 GCA_022827345.1 Gemmatimonadota bacterium
CCGGCCGCCGGCGCCGGGCTCGTCCAGCTCCGGCGCGATCCGCTGCGCCGCCGGGCCGGGGCCACCCGCGGCTGGCTCAAGGTCCAGGACGGCTGCGACCGCAAGTGCGCGTTCTGCGCGACCCGCCTGGCCAGGGGCGCCAGCCGCAGCCGCGGGCCCGGCGAGGTGGTCGCCGAGGCGAAGGTGCTCGCGGGCACGCACCCCGAGCTGGTCATCACCGGGGTGCACATCGGCCACTACGGCCGCGATCTCGATCCGCGCAGCTCGCTCACCGCGCTGGTGCGGCGGCTTCTCGACGAGGTGACCGGCCCGCGATTCCGCCTGGGCAGCATCGAGGCGACCGAGATCGACGATGGCATGCTCCGCCTCCTCGCCGAGTCGGACGGCCGCCTCGCCCCGCACCTGCACATGCCCCTTCAGAGCGGCGCCGACTCGGTCCTGCGCGGCATGCGCCGCTGGCACACCCGCGAGCAGTACCGCCGCCGCGCCCTCGACATCGCCGACGCCGCGTGGCCGATCGGCCTCGGTGCCGACATCATCACGGGCTTCCCGGGCGAGACCGCCGCCGACCACGCCGACACCGTCGGCCTCGTCGAGGAGCTCCCCTTCACCTACCTCCACGTCTTCCCCTGGTCGCCGCGCGACGGCACCGCCGCCGCCGAGCTGCCCGGCCGCATCCCCCAGCGCATTTCGTGGGAGCGCGCGCGCGAACTGCGGTCGCTCGGCACCGCCAAGGGCGAGCGCTACGCCCGCAGCCGAGGCGGATCGCAGGTGGAGGTGGTGATGGAGGGCGACGGCGGCACCGCGCTCACCGGTGACTATCTGAGGGTCGGGATCGGGTCGCGGCCGCCCGCCGATCCCCGCCGCCTCCACACGGGACGCCTGTCGCCCGACGGGTCCCATGTAGCCATTGACCTGCCCGCCGCGCCCGCGAGATTTGCACGGTCATGAAGAAGCAACGCGCCTACGTCGAGACCTACGGCTGCCAGATGAACATCTCTGACGGCGAGCTCATGGAGGGCGTGCTCGAGGGCCACGGCTACGAGATCGCGGATGCCCCCGAGGGCGCCGACGTCGTCCTCGTCAACACCTGCGCCATCCGCGAGCACGCCGAAACGCGCGTTCTGGGCCGCGTCGGCCAGCTCAACGCCCTCAAGCGCGAGCGCCCCGGCATGATCCTCGGCGTCACCGGCTGCATGGCCCAGCGCATGGGCGACGACCTCCTCGAAAAGGCGCCGCACGTCGACCTCGTCATGGGGCCGGACGGCTACCGCGGCCTGGGCGCGGCGCTGGAGCAGGTGAAGCGGCCCCGCAACCGCCTCTCCGTCCTCGACCTGTCGCTGGGCGAGAACTACCGCGGGCTCGAACAGCGCCGCCGCTCGACCGTCACCGCGTGGATCCCCATCCAGCGCGGCTGCAATCACCGCTGCACCTTCTGCATCGTGCCGTACGTGCGCGGCTCCGAGAAGAACCGCGACCCCGAAGAGGTCCTCGCCGAGACGCGCCAGGTGGCGTCGGACGGCATCACCGAGGTCACGCTCCTGGGCCAGACGGTCAACTCGTATGTGTGGGGCGACTGGTCGTTCGCGCGGCTGCTCGAGAGCGTGGCGCGCGTCCCCGGCATCCGCCGCGTGCGCTTCACCTCGCCGCACCCGAACGACGTCACCGGGGAGCTGGTCGAGGTCATGGCGCGCGAGGACGCCGTGTGCGAGCAGTTCCACCTGCCCGTGCAGTCGGGGAGCAACCGCGTGCTGCGCCGCATGCTTCGCCGCTACACCGCCGAGTCGTTCATGGAGAAGGTGGAGCTGATCCGCGGCGCGCTGCCGGACGTGGCGCTCTCGACCGACGTGATCGTCGCGTTTCCGGGCGAGAGCGAGGAGGACTTCGAGGCGACGCTCGCGCTGCTGGGCGAGGTCCGGTTCGACGAGGCGTTCACGTATAAGTACAGTCCGCGCGACGGCACCCCGGCGACGCGCCTGCCCGCCCGCCAGTTCATCGACGACGAGGTCGGGCAGCGGCGGCTCGAGCGGCTGATCCGCGCCACGCGGTCGATCCAGAAGGAGATCAACCAGGGCGAAGTGGGCCGCACCGAGGAGCTGCTCGTCGAGCGGAAGGCGCGCAGCGACGGGATGGTCCTGGGGCGGACCCGCCGGGCGAAGGCGGTGGTGGTGCCGGGGTCGGAGGATGACATCGGCCGCTACGTCACGGCGCGCCTCACGCGCACGACCGGACCCACCTTCGTGGCGGAGCGGGCGTGAACCGCGTCGCCACCTGGCTCGGCCTGGCCGTCGTCATCGTGCTCGCGATCGGCTTCGCGAGGGCAAACGCGGGGCGCCAGGTCTCGATCGACTTCGGCCTCTTCGCGCTGTACGGCGTGCCGGTGACCTTCGTCGCCTTCGGCGGGATGGTCGTCGGGATGGCCGTCGTCCTCGTCGCCGGGATCAACGCCGACCTCAAGGTCCGCCGCCTGCTGCGGGAACGGCACCTGGAGGACCGCGAACTCGCCGAGCGCGGCAGCCAGCGCCTGACCGAGCGCGCTGAGCAACACCTGCCCGGGCCCGCGGATCCGCAGCGGCCCGGCATCCAGGCCAAGGGAGAAACGCTACTGGAGTGAGGGGCTGGCCCCCGATTCTGTGGACCGCCGTGGGCTTCGCCGCGGGCGCGGCAGCCAGCACGGCGATGGGGTTCGACCGGACCCTGCTCTCACTCCTGATCGCCGCCTGTCCCATTCTGCTATGGCGCGGTCCCCAATCGCGCGGTCTGGGTCTGCTGCTCTGCTTCGTGGCGGGGCTGGCGTGGGCCACCGCCGACCGGCGGGCGCTCGAGAGGTGCGCGCCGGCGGTGGCGGACGGGGCTTCCGCCCTCGTCAGGGGCTATTTCAGCGCCGTCAGCGCGGATGGGGCCTCGACGCTGCGGGTGAGCGGGCGGGGAAACGGGCCCGGCGACCGCTGCCACACCGAAATCCGGGTCTACACCCGCGCCGGCGAGCCGCCCGAGGCCCAACCCGTCACCGTCGAGGGCCGCTGGTTCAAGTCGATCCGCCCGGACGGCTCCGAGGCGGTCTACCTGAGCGCGACGAAGGTGGAGTCTCTCGAGGCGAGCGCCGCCGCGGCCGCCGACATCCGCGTCCCCTGGTCCGTCCGCGTCCGCGCCGGCATCCGCGGCCGGGCCGCCGAGGCCCTCGACCGCAGGCTCGGCACGCAGGCCGGGGTCGCTTCCGCGCTGGTCCTCGCCGAGCGCGACGGCATCCCGCGCGAGCTCTGGGACGCCTTCGCGCGCTCCGGCACCGCGCACCTGCTCTCGATCTCGGGCTTTCACGTCGGGGTGATCGCCGCGCTCCTCGGCGGCATCCTTTCGGCCGCCGCGCTGCCACCCCGCCGCCGCGCCGCCGGCATCGCGATCGGCGTGTGGGCCTATGTCCTCGTCATCGGCGCCCCCACCTCGGCCACGCGCGCGGCCTGGATGACCTCGGCCTTCGTCCTGGGACGACTCCGCGCCACGCCGGCCCGCACCCTCGGCGCGCTGGGCCTGTCCATGCTGATGATCGCCCTGCTGCGCCCCTCGGCCGTCGCCGGGGCCGGCTTCCAGCTCACCGTCACGGGGACCGCCGGCATCCTCATCATGACGCGGTGGATCATGCTGCACTGGCCGCGGCACCGGTACCGCGAGTGGATCGCGTCGCCGGTCGCGGCCGGGATCGGGGCGTCGGTCTTCACGGCACCCGTCCTCGCGTATCATTTCGGGCAGATCCCGCTGCTGTCGCTGCCCTCGTCGATCCTGCTGACGCCGATGGTGGCCGCGGCGGTGCCCGGCGTCATCCTGACGATCGTGATGGATGTGCTCCACGTCCCCGGGGCCGCCGTCGCCGGGATGGGCGCGGAGGGGCTGCTGGTTGCCGTCACCCGCATCGCCGCCTGGCTGGGCGCGCTTCCCGGCACGGTCGCACTGGTCACGCCCCGCGAAGCCGCCCTCCTCACCGCGGGAGCGATCGCTCCGCTCGCGCTCGCCACCGCCGCCTGGCGGACCCGCCCCGCCATCCGCGCCGCCGTCTCGGTCCTCACCGCCCTCGCCACGCTCTGGACCGGACAGGCCGCGCTCTCCCTGGCGGGGCGGGGGACCCTGCAGATCACCGCGATCGACGTCGGGCAGGGCGACGCCATCGCGATCCGCACCCCGCGCGGCCGCTGGCTCCTCGTGGACGCCGGGCCGCGCGGCTTCGGCGGCACTGACGCAGGCTTGACGCGCGTGGTGCCGTACCTCAGCGGGCAGGGAGCGCGCCGCCTCGAGGCGATCGTCCTCTCCCACCCCGATGAAGACCACGCAGGGGGGCTCGGGGCGGTGCTGCGTCACGTCTCGACCCGCACCGTGCTCGGTCCGGGCCTGGGGAGCGGGCAGTCCGGGCACATGCTGGGGCTGGCCGAGGCGCTCGACGCGGGAGTGCCCTGGCGGCGGACGGTCGCGGGCGATGCGTGGCAGGTCGACGGCGTCGTGTTCCGGGTGCTGAACCCGCCGCGGTCACCCGGGGCGCTCGATCCCGGCGACCCGAACGACTGGTCCGTCGTGATGCGCGTCGAGTTCGGCGACTTCTCGGCGCTGCTCATGGGCGACGCCAGCGACGATATCGAGGCGCGGGTGATGAGGGAGGGGGCGGGCACGGAAATCACCCTCCTCAAGGTCGGCCATCACGGCAGCCGCACCTCGAGCGCGGAGGCTTTCGTGCGCGAGACCTCGCCCGAGTACGCCCTCATCCCGGTCGGCGCCCGGAATCGCTACGGGCACCCGGATCCCGTCGTCCTCGCGCGGCTGCAACGCGCGGGCGCGCGCATATTGAGAACGGACACGCAGGGCACGGTTACGGTGATCGCGCGGCCCGACGGCAGCGTCAGGGTCAGGAGGAGCCGGGAGTAGGGGGCGGCGTCGACCTGGCGGCACCTGTCCCATCCGAGCATCAGCGTGGCGCGGTCGATTTCCGCGGGACCGTGCTATTCCTGCTGGGGTTGCGGCGGAGGCGGCGGAGGCGGCGGTGGAGGGTTCTTCCGCGGCGGCCACCCGCCTCCACGTTTCTCGTCCGGCACTTTTCTAGACGGCGGGGAGGGCGTATCGGGGATCGTTCTGCCGCTCGACCTGTTTCTTGCCGTGGCTCTCCCAATACGCATCCGCCTGCTCCTCCGTTGAATCACGCAGCCGTTCGTCCATCTTCCCGGAAGACATCAGGGAGGTAAGATCGTTCTTCTTCCTGGCGAGCCGTTGCCACCGTTCCCGTAATTCATCCCGTGGCAGATGATCAACCTGCTGCCACAGGTCCCGCCACTCGATCAGGAGGTCTCCGAGGCGCTTCTGACAGTACGTCGCGGAAGTCACAACACCACTGACCCGGTAGATCAGCGGCAAGATGCTGGACGCCACAGCCAGCCCGATCGCCACTGAAGTCCACCCCGTCCCCACACCAATCAGGGAAACGACCAGGCCGATGGTAGCGAAGACTGCTGTAGCCACGGCCATGGCCCGCTCCCGCCAAGCCAGCTTGCCGGCCAGTTCACCGTAATACCGAACCAGGCCGTCAGTATGGACCATATCGTTCCATACGTCTGTTCGGAGTTCATTGGACACAGGTGATCCTCCTTCCCCGGCGGGTTCCCTCCCTCCGCCACTACCCCACTTCGCACCGCATCGTTGCGCGTATCCCCGTGGTACACCGTGTACCCATGGTACATGGAGTAAGTTGCAGACCGCAAACGTTTCCGTTGTCCGCGAGCGCTTGGGCAAGAGCTGCTTCAGGACGTGCATGACATCCTCCTTCTTTTCCCTCGGCAATCGGGTTCTGCTCCCCGGGCGGGTGCCGGGTCGTGGTTCGAATACTGCATCGGGCTCATCAGGGAATCATCAGCGCTCCGCGGCCTCAGCGGCCCACCCCCCACCTTGCCCCCCACCCCCCTCCGCGCCATCTTCCCGACCGTCCGAAGCGGGGCGCCGGCCGCACCCCGCGCCGTCACTTCGCGGCGGGAAGGGCCATGCGGAGCAAAGTCGTCACCATCGATCGCCACATCATCGACCAGGAGCGCCTGCACCCGGGCGCTTCGGGACGGTTTTCCGCGCTCCTCTACGACATCGCGCTGGCCGCCAAGCTGATTTCGCGCGAGGTCAACATGGCCGGGCTCATCGACGTGCTGGGCCGCACGGGCGAGATCAACGTGCACGGCGAGGCGGTCGAGAAGCTCGACGTCTTCGCCCAGGAGGCCATCTACAAGGCGATGGACCACGCCGGGCACCTCTGCTGCATGGTCTCGGAAGAGTGCGACCACATCATCTCGATCCCCGACCAGTTCGAGCTCGGGCCCTACGTGCTGCTCTTCGATCCGCTCGACGGCTCGTCGAACATCAACGTCAACGTCTCGATCGGGACGATCTTCTCGGTCCATCAGCGCATCACGCCGCGCGGACGCCCCGGCACGATCAAGGACTGCCTGCAGAAGGGGTCCCGGCAGCTGGCGGCCGGCTACATCGTCTACGGCTCGTCGACCATGCTGGTCTACACGACCGGGATCGACCAGGGGGTGCACGGGTTCACCCTCGACCCCTCGATCGGCGAGTTCCTGCTGAGCCACCGCGACATCCGCATTCCCGACCCGCCCGCGAAGATCTACTCGGTCAACGAAGCCTACTACGCACGCTGGTCGAAGAACCAGCAGCGGCTCGTCGACCACTTCCGGGGGCTGAACGGGGAAGGGGGTGGCGGGTACAAATCGCGCTATATAGGTTCGTTGGTCTCGGACTTTCACCGGACGCTGCTGCAGGGGGGGATCTTCATGTACCCGCCCGACTCGCGGGCGCCCGGCGGAAAGCTGAGGATTCTGTACGAGGCCGCGCCGCTCGCCATGGTCTGCAAGGCCGCGGGGGGCAGGGCCTCGGACGGAAGCAGGGACATCCTGGACATCGAGCCCGAGGGGCTGCATGACCGGACGCCCCTGTTTCTGGGGTCCGCGAGCCTCGTGGACCTGGCCGAGGACTACCTGGCAGGACGGGTCGAGAGGCCCGAGGAAGAGGCAGATAGCTGAACGAGAGGGCGGAAAGCTGAACGAACGTTCGATTTTCGTACGACCGTCGGGATGGGCATGAAGGCCATGTCGTTGGTAATCAATGACTTGCGCTTGCATGCCATTTTGGCATCGTTCTTGCTATAACACTCCCCGACCCAGAAAACCGGGTCGAAACTTGACAACCCTTGGCAATCGTCCCACGGACGGGCCCCCGCGGCTCGCCGGGGACGCGAACGATAGATCTTTGTCTGCCCGAACCCCCAGGCACGAGGCCGGGGAAACAACCGGGACGACGAAACCCTTCCATCAAAGGAATGGACGACAGCATGAACAGACTCAAGCTGCTTGCGGCAGTTGCGCTGCTTGGGATCCCTCTCGCGGCCTGTGAGGAGGCGACGCCTCCTCCGCCGGTCGGTTCGATCACCGGTACGGTATCGATCGAGGGAACCGGGGTTGACGGTGTATCCGTCAATCTGAGCAACGGCAACTCCACCACCACCGCTGGTGGCGGTAGCTACCGCTTCGACAACGTCGAGGGCGGAGCCTACACCGTCACCATCAGCGGTTTCCCGTCGGACGCCACGTTCGACGCAACCTCCGCGGCCGCCACCATCACATCGGCTGGCCAGAGCGTTACCGTCAACTTCTCCGGCGCGTACATCCGTACGGCCAGCGTTATGGGGACGGTAACGGTAGCGAACATCGGTTGATAAGTGGTTATGCGCAAGAGCTTTAGCGGATTCATGGATCGTTCAGATCCGCCAGCAGGTCCCACAATCCATCAGGAGAGAAAACACAGCATGAAAAGACTCAAGCTACTCGCGGCAGTTGCGCTGCTTGGGATCCCTCTCGCTGCCTGTGAGGAGGCGACTCCTCCACCGCCGGTCGGTTCGATCGTCGGTACGGTATCGATAGAGGGGACCGGGGTTGACGGGGTATCCGTCAATCTGAGCAACGGCAACTCCACCACCACTGCAGGTGGCGGCAGCTACCGCTTCGACAATGTCGAGGGCGGAGCCTACACCGTCACCATCAGCGGCTTCCCGTCGGACGCCACGTTCGACGCAACCTCCGCGGCCGCCACCATCGCATCGGCCGGCCAGAGCGTTACCGTCAACTTCACGGGCGCGTACATCCGTACCGCCAGCGTGATGGGAACGGTGACGGTCGAGAACATGGGCCTTCCCGGCGTCACGGTTACGCTCACCGGCGTATCCGGCGCGACGGCCACCACCGACGACAGCGGCCAGTATGCCTTCACCGGTCTCCGGATGGGCAGCTACTCGGTCGAGATCTCGAGCTTCGACTCCGACGAGGTCGGGTTCTCGAGCACCTCCGCATCGGTTACGGTCGGGGTGGGCGAGTCCAAGATCGTCAGCTTCGACGGCACCTACCTGCGCACGGCCGGCATCATGGGCCGGGTCAGCGTCGACGGCGAGGGTCTCGAGGGCGTCAACGTCAGCCTCAGCGGCGGCCCGGACGGCGTCAACGAGACCACGACGACCGACGCTGCCGGCCAGTACAGCTTCGCGAAGCTG
>JAJDTB010000024.1 GCA_022827345.1 Gemmatimonadota bacterium
GAGGGTGCCCAGGGAGAAGAACCCAACCCGGGTGATTCTCTCTCAGGCGGAGTACGAGGCGCTGCTCCGGGTGTCTGCCCAGATCGATTGGCGCTTTCGCGTGGCGCTCGTGCTCGCGCACGAGACGGGCCACCGAATCGGTGCCATCCGCCACCTGAGTTGGTGCGACATCGACATGGGGGACGGGGTGATTTGGTGGCGTGCGGAGCACGATAAGACAGGGTTCGAGCATCGGATGCCCGTGACCGACGAGGCGATAAGTGTGCTGGAAGAGGCGCGGAAGAAGAGCCCCGGGAACGGCGACGCTCCCGTGTTGCCCGCGCCTAGGGACCCCGACAGGAGCATGAGCCACGCGGTGGCGCGCGACTGGTGGAACAGGGCCGAATCGCTCGCCGGACTGGAGCGCAGGCGTGGCAGGGGCTGGCATTCGCTCAGGCGCAAGTTTGCTTCCGACCTCATGGACCAGCCGCTGAAGGTGCTCTGCGAACTGGGAGGTTGGAGGACGGCACAGACGGTGCTCCAGTGCTACCAGAGACCCGACGAGGACCGGCTCAAGAAGGCGCTCGCGGAGCGGCGGATCAACCCTTCCGCCAGTTAGCGGGAGTTAATTGGCGGGACCCGAGCCGCCAAATCGTGTAACTTCAATCGGGGTAAGGGGAAACCAATTCCGAGACGTTCTGCCATTTTGGCAGACTGCAGCCATTTCGGCAGAGACCCTGCCATTCTGGCCGATGCCGCCGCCGCAAGTCTGCCATTTCGGCAGGACCGGGTGCCCCCGGGCGCCCGCCGTCCCTGCCAAAGTGGCAGCATCCAGAAACGAATTGCAACAGGAGTCCCGATATGCTGAACGCCGACCGGTTGACCGTGAAGGCCGCCGAAGCCCTCTCCGCCGCCGCCCGCGAAGCCCGGCGTGCGGAGCACCCCGAAATCGAGGGCGTCCACCTGCTCAAGGCGCTGCTCGACCAGGACGAGGGCATCGTCGCACCGGTCCTCCACAAGATGGAGGTATCGCCCGACAGGGTTGCCGGCGCAGTCCGGGACGAGCTGGGCAAGCGCGCCCGCGTCAGCGGCGGCGCCGTCCCCGGCCCCTCGCGTCACCTGCGCCGGGCCTTCGATGCCGCGGAGGAAGCCGCCCGCGAGCTCGGCGACGAGTACATCTCCACCGAGCACCTGCTGGTGGCGCTGGCGGCGGACCGCCGCGACGCGGGGCGGATCCTGAAGGAGAACGGCGTCACCCGCGACCGCCTGAACACCGCGCTCGAAGCCATCCGCGGCTCCCACCGCGTCACCGACCAGACCCCCGAGGACAAGTACCAGGCGCTCGACCGCTTCTCCCAGGACCTCACCGAGCGCGCCCGCCGCGGCAAGCTCGATCCGGTCATCGGCCGCGACGACGAGATACGCCGCGTGATGAAGGTCCTGGCCCGCCGCACCAAGAACAACCCGGTGCTTATCGGCGAGCCCGGGGTCGGCAAGACCGCGATCGCCGAGGGGCTCGCGCAGCGGATCGTGGCCGGCGACGTGCCCACCTCGCTCAGCGACAAGACGCTCGTCTCGCTCGACATCTCCGCCATGCTCGCCGGCGCCAAGTTCCGCGGCCAGTTCGAAGAGCGCATGAAGGCCGTGCTCAAGGAGGTCATCGAGGCGGATGGGCGGTACATCCTCTTCATCGACGAGCTCCACACGATCGTCGGGGCCGGCGCCGCCGAAGGCGCGGTGGACGCCGGCAACATGCTCAAGCCCGCCCTCGCCCGCGGCGACCTGCGCATGATCGGCGCGACCACGCTCGGCGAGTACCGCAAGCACATCGAGAAGGACCCCGCCCTGGAGCGGCGCTTCCAGCCGGTATTCGTTGCGCCCACCTCGGTGGAGGACACCATCACCATCCTGCGCGGCATCAAGGAGCGCTACGAGGTTCACCACGGCGTGCGCATTACTGATGACGCGCTGATCGCCGCAGCGAGATTGTCGGATCGCTACGTGGGGGGACGGTTCCTGCCCGACAAGGCCATCGACCTGATGGACGAGGCGGGGAGCCGGCTGCGCATCGAAATCGACTCCCTCCCCCAGGAGATCGACGAAGTGGAGCGGAAGATCATCCAGCTCGAGATCGAGAAGCAGGCGCTGGCCCGCGAGGACGACCCCGGCGCGCGCGAACGCCTCGGCGGGATCGAGGCCGACCTCGCCGAACTGCGCGAGTCCGGCCAGGCCATGAAGGCCCGCTGGCAGGCCGAGAAGATCCAGATCGCCCGCATCCAGGAGCTCAAGGAGCGGGTGGACGCGCTGCGCACCGAGGCCGAGCAGGCGACGCGGCGCGGCGAGCTGGGCCGCAGCGCCGAAATCCAGTATTCGGAGATGCCGGCCGCCCAGGCGGAGATCGAGCAGGCCGAGGAGCGGCTCGCGGCGCTTCAGTCCGAAGGCAAGTTTCTGAAGGAGGAGGTGACGGACGACGACATCGCCGAGGTGATCGCCGAGTGGACCGGCATCCCGGTCACACGGCTGATGGACTCCGAGCGCAAGCGCCTGACCGGGCTCGAAGGGCTCCTCGGCGAGCGAGTGATCGGGCAGGGGCGGGCGCTGAGCGCGGTGTCGCGGGCCGTGCGGCGTGCGCGTGCGGGCATCCAGGACCCGAACCGCCCCATCGGTTCGTTCCTCTTCCTCGGCCCGACCGGGGTGGGGAAGACCGAGACCGCGCGCGCCCTGGCCGAGTTCCTCTTCAACGACGAGCGCGCGATGGTGCGCATCGACATGTCGGAATACATGGAGGCGCATGCCGTATCGCGGCTGGTGGGCGCGCCGCCCGGCTACGTCGGCTACGACGAGGGCGGCCAGCTCACCGAGGCGGTGCGCCGCCGCCCCCACGCGGTCATCCTCTTCGACGAGGTCGAGAAGGCGCACCCCAAGGTCTTCAACATCTTCCTGCAGATCCTCGACGACGGGCGCCTCACCGACGGCCAGGGCCGCACGGTCGACTTCCGCAACACGGTCATCATTATGACCTCGAACATCGCGGGGCAGGAGATCCTCGCGCGCGCCGAAGCGGCCGGGTGGAGCGATGTGGAGGAGATGGTGCACCGCCGCCTCAAGGAGCACTTCCGTCCCGAATTCCTTAATCGCGTGGATGATGTGGTGGTGTTCAAGCCACTGTCCCCGAGCGAGTTGGAGGAGATCGCGGAGATCCAGCTGCAGCGCGTGGCGAAGCTGGCGGAGACCCAGGACGTGGCGCTCACCGTATCGGCTGCGGCGAAGCGGTTGATCGCGCGCGAAGGGTACGATCCGGCGTTCGGGGCGCGTCCGCTCAAGCGGGCCGTGCAGCGCCTGGTGCAGGACCCGCTGGCGATGGCGCTCCTCGACGGAGGGGTGGCGCCGGGGAGCGGGGTGCGGGTGGATGTGGGGCCCGACGGCGGGTTGGCGTTCACGGCGGCCGGGGAGGATGGGGGATGAGGGCGGCGTTGGCGGATCGGGCGGCGAAGCGGCGAGCGGATGGCGGCGCCGTGGGCGCGGTGCGGGTGAAAAGGGACTCGGCCGGACCGGCACCGGGTTCCGGGAGCACGGCGGGCGCGCCCGCGAGAAGCCGCCGCATCCGGGCACTAGGGTCGTTCGTCGTGCCGCGGGTGGCGCTGCTCGCGCTGGGGGGGTGCAGCGGGGGGGGTGTGGTGACGGGTGGACTGCCTGGCGGCGGCGGTGGGCCGGACGGGGCAGCTCCGGAGGGCCCGGCCGAGGTGGTCGAGGCATTCCTTGCGGCGGCTGGCCGGCGCGACCACGCTGGCATGGCGCGGCACTTCGGGACGGCCGCCGGGCCGATCGGGGAGCGGGGCGGGGCGGTGGCGTGCGGCTTCCGCAGGATGGGGTCGTGGATCGGAGTCGGCGACCGGTGTCTCACCGGGCGCGAGGTGGAGCTGCGGATGGACCTGATCGCGGCGATCCTGGCGCACGAGTCGTACCGGATGGGGGCGCCCGAGGCGGTCGCCGGGAAGGGGCGTGCGGCGGTGCGCCTGGAGGTCGAGGTGGATGCGGCGGGGCGGGGGGCCGTGGTCGTGCCGTTCGTGGTGATCGAAGCCGATGACGGCAGGTGGCTGGTGGAGGAGGTGGGGTTGGGGCGGCTGGCCGGGTGAGACCCGTACACGATTGACGGCGTACCGGCTTCTGTGCCTGAGCTACCGTCCGACTGAACCGGGGCGTCGGCTCCGCGGCTGATCCGCCTCCACCAGCTCCACCAGCACCCCTCCGGCCGACTTCGGGTGCATGAACGCGATCCGGTGCCCTCCTCGGCCGGTCATCGGCCCGTCCGATGTAAACCGGTAGCCCTCTGCCGCCAACTGGTCCATCGCACCGGCCACGTCCGGCACCCGGTAGGCGATGTGATGGAGCCCCGGCCCGCGCCGCTCGATGAAACGGGCCACGCCGTTGTCGGGGCCGAGCGGCCGGATCAGCTCCACGCTGCCCACGAAGCACACCTCGACGCCCTGCGACTCCACGCGTTCGGGCGCAGCCCCTTGGACCCCGCTCAACCGCTCCAGCACAGGCAATAGCTCGTCGAAGGAGCGCACCGCGATCGCCACATGGTCCACCTCAGGCCCCGCGAGCCGAGTGGCGTCCACCGCCATGACCGCGTCCGGCAGCGGGTCGCCGCCCGCCCCCGCGCCAGAGTGCTTCCGCCGCGCGGGGTTCAACTTCCCGGCTCCGCCGGTGTAGAATACGATGTAGAATGCATGAGGACTTCTCGCACGGACTTCATCACGAGTCACCAACCCGAGGAATACCCATAATGGCGGACAGCACGAACCTCGTCACCCTCACCGACGACAACTTCAAGGAACAGATCGAAGACCATGACGGTCTTTCCATGGTCGATTTCTGGGCTGCCTGGTGCGGCCCGTGCAGGATCATCGCGCCCTTCGTGAGCGAGCTGGCGGACGACTTCGCGGGCAAAGTGCGCGTGGGCAAGCTGGATGTGGATGCCAACATGTCCACCTCGATGCGCTTCGGCGTGCGCTCCATCCCGACCGTCCTCTTCTTCAAGGGCGGACAGCATGTGGATACGGTGATCGGGGCGGTGCCGAAGGCACAGCTGGCGCAGAAGATCGAGCAGCACCTCTAGGGGGGCGGGGTTCCGGCCAGGCCGGCGGGTTCGCCGTGAGCGGAGGTGCGCCGGAGGGACCGCCCGGGGACGCGCCCGAGTCGCGCGGGGGCCCGGGCACTCTGTTCGTAGTTGCCACGCCGATCGGGAACCTGGCCGACCTCTCGCCGCGAGCCCATGAGACGCTCGCCGCGGCCGACCACATCCTGGCCGAAGACACGCGGCGGGCCCGCATCCTGCTGTCGCACATCGGGGTCGCCACGCGTCCGGTTTCGCTGCACGCCCACAACGAGGCCAGCCGGATCGGGCTGGCGCGGGGCTGGCTGCGCGGGGGCGACGACATCGCCCTGGTCTCGGACGCGGGCACGCCGCTCCTTTCCGACCCCGGCGAGCGCCTGGCGGCCGCGGCGATCGACGACGGCTGCCGCGTGGTCCCGATCCCCGGCTCATCGGCGATCCTCGCGGGACTGGTGGCTTCGGGACTACCTTGTGTCCCGTTCACCTTTGTCGGTTTCCCGCCGCGCAAGGCGGGGAAGCGGGCCCGAGCGCTGGAGCGGATCATCGACGCCACAGAGACCACCGTCCTCTTCGAGTCTCCGTCGCGCCTGACCGGCCTGCTGGACGAACTGGCCGCCCTGACGGAGGCGCGCGCCGCCGACCGCCGCATCGCCGTCTGCCGCGAGATGACCAAGGTGCACGAAGAGGTCGTGCGCGGCACCCCGGCCGAATGCGCCCGTCATTTCCGCGAGCACGCGCCCCGCGGCGAGGTGACCGTCGTGGTGGAGGGGCGGCGGAAGGGGGGAGGAGGAGCGGGCGCGGCCGAACTTGATGCGCTCGCCGCCGCTGCCCTCGACGCTGGACTGGCCCCCACCGCCGCCGCGCGGGAGGTGGCCGCGCGCTCGGGCGTGGCCCGCGGCGCGGCGTACGAGGCCGTGCAGCGGGTGAAGGTCCGGCGGCGCGCAAGCGATGAGGAGGCGGAGTGAGCGGGTTCGCGGCCCGCGCGGGCCCGGTCGTCATGCTCGTCGGCGCCCTTGCCATGCCCGCGGTCCACGCCCTCGCGCAGGGCACCGGTCCCGTCACCATCGGCCGTCTGCAATACGAGGGCGGCGGCGACTGGTACGCCAACCCATCCTCGCTACCCAACCTTCTCGCCGAAGTGCGGGCCAGGACCGGGATCCCGACCGCCGAGCGGGATGTGGCCATCCGTCCCGGCGATCCCGCGCTGCGGGACTTCCCGTTCCTGTACATGACCGGTCACGGAAACGTCCGCTTCTCTCCCGAGGAACGGCTGGCGCTGCGCCGGTATCTCCTCGAGGGCGGCTTCCTGCACGCCGACGACAACTATGGCCTGGACGAGTCGTTCCGCCAGGAGATGGCCAGGGTCTTTCCGGACCGGGAGCTTGTCGAACTTCCGCCGGAGCACCCCGTCTTCCATGCGCCCTACGAATTCCCGGAGGGCTTGCCCAAGATTCACGAGCACGACAGCGCGCCGCCGCAGGCTTTCGGTATATTCCATCAGGGCAGGCTGGTCGTCATCTACACCTACGAGACGGATCTGGGTGACGGCTGGGAGGATCCGGACGTGCACGAGGATCCGCCGGAAATCAGAGAGGACGCGCTGCGGATGGGCGTCAACATCTTCGTCTTCGCCATGACGCAGGGCGTGTCGTGACGCCCGCGCGCCGGATCGGTCATGCGGTCGAGGGCGTGCGGGGGCACCTGTCGCGGTCACTCGCCCTGACGGTTGCGGCGTGGTGCGGCACGGCCGCGCTCGGGCTGCTCGTGCTCGCGCCGGCACTTGCCGGGGGCGAGGGCTGGAGCGCGGGGAGCGCGGCCCCGCTCGTCATGGTGCTGCTGATGCTCGCGCTGGTGCCGGGCGGGGTGTGGTACTGGCGGCGGCTGGGCCGCCACTGGTGCGCCGAGCACCGGGTGACGCGCGCCATGGACGCGACGGCCGGACTGGACGAGGGGGCGGTGCTGGGCGGGCTGGAGTTGTCGCGGTTCGCGCCGCCCGGTACGTCGCCGGGACTGCGGGACCTGGCGCTGCACCGGGTGGGCAGCCAGCTCACCGGAGACATGAGGACCCTCGCCGGTGCGCTGGGGGATCGCGTGGCGATGGACCTGCGCCGGGGCGTCATGGCGTTTCTGGTCACGGTCCCGGTGTTGGTTCTCGTGCTGGCCCTGGCACCGGCGCGGACATTCGGGGCCTGGGGCGGGATGCTGAGCCCGCTGGCGGTGCTGGTCGAGCCCGCGCTGCCGCCGGTCAGCGTCGAGCCGGGCAGCGTCGAGGTCGCGAGGGGCTCGGCCGTCGAGGTGGTGGCGCACGCGCCCCTGCGCGACAGCGTGACGCTGCGGTGGGACGTGACCGGCCAGGTGACGCGGTCGGCGGTCGTCGCGCTGGCCAATGGGCGTGGCGCGGCGCCGCTGCCGCCGGTGGCCGCCGAGACGCGGTACTGGATCGAGGCGCCGGATGGGGCCAGGAGCGAGGTGCACACCCTCACCCCGGTCGACCCCCTGTTCGTGAGCACGCTTACCGTCGAAGTGACGCACCCCCCGCACACCGGGTTGGCCCCGGCCGAGTACCAGAACGAGATCCCGCCGCTGGCGATCCCGGCCGGTACGCACCTGCGGGTGCGCGGGCAGGGAAGCCGGGAAATCGGAAGCGGAGCGCTGGTGGACGATGCGGGCCGCCCGGTGATGCGGCTCGAGGCGCGCGGGACCGCCTTCGAGGGGAGCTGGGTTCCGGGACGGAGCGGCGTCTTCGGCTGGGAGTTCACCGACGAGGGCGGCGGCGAGGCCGCGGTTGCGCCCGAGCCGTTGGCCGTCGAGCTGATCCCGGACCAGCCGCCGGCCATCGACATCGTCTATCCGGGGATCGATACCCTGATGCCGATCGACCTGCGCCAGCCCCTCGTCATCCAGACGCAGGACGACTACGGGCTCGCGCGGGTCGAGATCGTGGTGCGGCGTGTGAGCGTCGGCGGCGAGTCGGGGGAGCCCGTGGTGCACGCGGTCGAGCTGGGCGGGTCGGCGGGGGCGATCGCGCGACCGGTGCTCGACGTGTCCGCGTGGACGGTCTCGCCGGGCGACACGATCCGCTACCGGGCCCGGGCGTTCGACAATCATCCTTCCGAGCAGATGCGCGAGAGCGCCGAGTTCGCCCTCTGGATCGGAGGCGTGACCGAGTTGGAACGGGCCGCCCAGGAGGAGCTGGAGCGGGCGGCGCAGAGCGTGGAGGAACTCGCCGAGGAGGCGCGCCAGGCCGAGGAGGAGGCGCGGGATCTGCAGGCCCGCAGCGAGGCCGAGGGTGAACGGAACCGGGGGGGGCAGGCCGACTTCGAGGATCGGGAGGAGATCGCGCAGGCGATGGAGCGCCAGCAGCGGATGATGGAGTCGGTCGACTCGCTGCAACGTGAGCTGGAGGAACTGCGCGACGCGCTGCGGGACTCGGGGCTTGCCGACCAGGAGCTGGAGAACCGGATCCGGGACCTGGAGGAGCTGCTCGAGCAGGTGGCGCCCGAGGATGCGCAGGATGCCGCCTCCGAACTCCAGGAACAGCTCGCGGAGATGGACCCGGACGAATTGCGCGAGGCGCTGGAACAGATGGCCCTCGACCAGGAGCGCCTGCGCCAGCGGCTGGAAGACTCGCTGGAGCAGTTCAGGGACGCCGCCATCGAGCAGGAATTCCGGGCGACGGGGCGGGAGGCCGAAGAACTCGCGGAGGAGCAGGACATCCTGGCCCGGGCGATGATGGAGGGCGGCGAGGAGGCCCTTCGCGCCGAACAGCAGGCCGCGCTCGAGGCGCAGGCGGAGGAGCTGCAGGAGGCGCTGGAGCAACTGCAGCAGCGCCTCGCCGAAGCGGGCGAGATGGACGCGGGCGCCGGGGTCCAGGAGGCCAGGCACCAGCTCTCGCAGGCCAGGCAGCAGATGCAGCAGGCGACGCAGATGGCCCAGCAGGGACAGCAGCAGCAGGCGGGACAGCAGGCGCAGCAGGCGGCGGGCGATCTGTCGGAGGTCGCGGAGCAGCTGGGGCAGGCCCAGATGCAGATGCAGATGCAGCAGATGGAGGCGATCCGCACCGCGCTGGGCCAGACCGCCGCCGACGCGCTGTCGCTCGCGCGCCAGCAGTCGGAGCTGCGGGGCGAGATGCAGGGAGCCAGCGCCGCGGAATTGGCGGCGATGCGGGGCGACGAGGCCGCGATCGCGCAGGGGATCCGCAACCTCGCCGAGAATTATGCCGAGGGGACCGAGATGATGGCTCCGGGCGCCCGCGACCTGCTCACCGCCGTCGGCCAGGCGATGGAGGAACTCGACGGCACCATCAGCGCGATGGAGAACCCGCGCTCGCAGGGCCCGTCGCCGATGGCGGAGGCCGAGAAGGTGGTGCGCACCCTGAACGAGGTCGCGCGCATGGCGATGACTTCGGGCCAGCAGGGCCAGGCACAGGGTTCGGCGTCGGCCTCGGAGCAGATGATGCAGCAGCTCCAGCAGCTGGCCCAGCAGCAGGGCGAGATCATGCAGGACGCTTCGTCGCTGACCCCGATGCAGCTGGGCCAGGAGACGATGTCGGAGGAGATCGAGGATGTCGCCGGCCGCCAGGAGGAGGTCGCGGAGGAACTGGGCGAGATGTCGGAAGAAGGGATGGAGGAGGGCGATCCCCTGGGCGATCTCTCGGCCTTCGCCGAGGAGGCCCGCAGGCTGGCCGAGGCGCTGCAGCAGGGCCGGCTGGACCCCGAGGTGCTGCGCCGCCAGGAGCAGCTCTTCCACCGGCTTCTGGACGCGGGGCGCACCCTCGAGCGGGACGAGGAATCGGAGGAGCGCGAGTCGGAGGAGCCCGGCGATTTCGAGCGCGATGGGGTGAACGCGCTGACCGCCGGGGACATCGACGCGCTGAGGTTCGAGTTGCCGGGCGCGGCGGTGCTGCGTGCCCTGCCCCCGGCCCAGCGCGCGCTGGTGGTGCGGTACTTCGAGCGGCTGAACCGGATGACGACCGGGCCACCGGGATCCGAGGGGGGAGAGCGGCGGTGACCGGCAGGGCGTGGCACGAATCCCCGCTGGATCCGGACGGTGCCGCCTCCGGACTGGCCATGGGGCTCGTACAACCTACGAATGTCAAGCGAACATTACAATTTGTCGTGTTAAGTTTACATATCGTACTCATGGCCGCGACCGCGGCGCCCCTCTCCGCCCTCCAGGCCCGCCCCGACACACGCCTCGAGAACCGCATGCTCAGGCAGGCGTCTTCGCAGGAAGCGCGCGGGGAGCTGGACGGGGCCGAAGCCACACTGTTTGAACTGCTTGCCCTGCAGCCCGGCTCCTCGGCGGCGGTCTTCGCCCTCGAACGCGTGTATCGCAGGGGTGACCGGCTGGACGACCTGCTCCCCGTCCTCGACGAGTTCCTCGAGCGGGATGCAACGGTGGGGCGCGTGTGGGGCCTGAAGGTGGGCGTGCTGGTCGAGGTGGACTCGCTCACGGCGCTCGAGGGCACGGTGCGGGACTGGATCGAGGCCGAGCCGGGATCGCCCGACCCGTACCTGACAGGCGCCGAGGCCTTCCACGGCGCCTTCGGGGCCGAGAGGGCCATCGGGCTGCTCGAAGAGGGCACCGACGCCCTGGGCGAGTCCCCGCAGCTGCTCGTCGAGCTGGGGGACATGTACGTCGCCGCGGGGCGCCTGGACGACGCGGCCGGGTCGTGGGCGCGGGCGCTGGGGCGCGACCGGGCGCGGAGCGGCGCGGTGTTCCGCCGCGTCGAGGATCTCGGCGACGAGCGAGGGGCGGCGGCCGCCCGGATCGTAGGCGCACTGGGGCGTGAGCCGACGAACGTGACGCGCCTCGAGGTTGGCGCCGAGCTGGCGCTGCGGGAAGACCTCGAGGACGACGCGATGACGCTCGCCGCCGACGCCCTCACCCGGCTCGAAGACCGGGAGGCGCGCGGCTTCCTCAACGGGTTCGCGCGCAAGGCGGAGGACAACGGGCGCGACCGGAGTGCGCTTTGGGCCTATGCCCGCCTCAGGGAGATGACCGAGGATCCCGCCGAGGCGCGATCGACGGACGAGCGCCTGGCCGACGCCGCGCTGGTGGCCGGTGACACCGCAGTCGCGCTCGCGGCCCTGCGCAGGATCACCGAGTCGCACCGGGTGGGCTCCGAGGCGCGCCGCGCGGCCTGGACCGCGGAACTGCGCATCCAGGTGGGTTCGCCGGAGGTGGAAGGCGCCACCGAGGCTCTCGCCGCCTTCCGCGAGGAGTTTCCGGAGTCGCCCGACCTCGACGCCCTCTCCGCCGCGCTCGCGTCGCGCCTGCTGGGGCGCGGGATGCGCGAAGAGGCGATGGAGGTGCTGAGCGGGATCGAGGGGCCGGGCGCGGCGCTGGAGCGGGCCTTCCTGCTCCTCGAAGGCGGCGCATTCCCCGAAGGGATCGCTGCGCTGCAGGCATCGCTGCCCGAGCTGGAGCCGTCCGACGCGACCGAGATCCTCGAGCTGACCCTCGCGCTGGGCGAACTGACTCCCCCGGGCGGGATGCTCGCGGCCGAGGTGGCGATCGCGCGGCACCGCGGCCACGCGGAGGACGGGGTGTTCGCGGTGCAGGAGCGCATCGATGGGGTGCCCGCCCAGGACCGGCCCGCCATCCTGGCGCAGGGCGCGCGCGCGGCCGATCAGGCGGGGCTTGCGGGAGAGGCGGTGCAGTTCAGGCGGCGCATCGTCGCCGAATACCCCGAGGCTCGCGAGTTCGCCGAAGCCGCGCTGAGGCTCGCCCGGGCGGTGGCCGCCGAGCCGGGCGGCCGCGACGAGGCGGTGCGCATTCTCGAGGCGCTGATCGTCAGCCGCCCGGACAGCCCCGTCGTGCCGGGCGCGCGCCGGGAGTTGAGAAGAATCCAGGAGGGAGGTTCCCGATGATACGCCGGGCCGGAGTCGTGGTGGCGGCAACAGTGATTGCGACCGCCGCGTTTGGTGCGGAGAACGCTGCCGCGCAGCTCCTTCTCGTCCCCATGGACCGCAGCCAGTCGAACCACCTCAAGGCCTACGGGCTCACCTACCGGGTTCTGGAGCAGGACGGGCGGGCGGAGTGGCTCCTCAACTTTCAGGGCGGCTCGTTTCTGCTGCCGGACACCGAGGGAACGCGCAGGACGGCGGCGCTGATGGGCGTGACCGTCCAGCCGGTGGGCGCGGCCGACGAGGCGCGCATCCGGGGCATCGTCGCGACATCGAACATGGAGTCGGTGGTGCTGGAGAAGGCGACGAACATCGCGATCTACACGCCGCCCAACAGCGCGCCGTGGGACGACGCGGTGACGATGGCGCTCGACTACGCCGAGATCCCCTACGAGAAGATCTGGGACGACCAGGTGATCGAGGGCGGGCTGGAGGATTTCGAGTGGCTCCACCTCCACCACGAGGACTTTACGGGGCAGTATTCGAAGTTCTACATCACCTATGCGGGCGCGCCCTGGCTCGAGGAGGAGGTGGCGCGCAACGAGGAGGCGGCGCAGGCGCTCGGATTCGCGAACGTGCCCGCGCTCAAGAAGGCGGTGAGCTACAGGATCCGCGAGTACGTCGAGAGCGGCGGCTTCCTCTTCGCCATGTGCTCCGCGCCCGAGACGCTGGAGCTCGCGCTGGCGGCCGCGTCCGTGGACATTGCGGCCGCCTATTCGGACGGCACCCCGCCCGATCCAGACGCCGGCTCCAAGGTGGACTGGGGGCTTGCCATGGCCTTCGCGGATGCCGAAATCCAGGTGGCCCCGTCGGTGAACGCCTTTTCGGACATCGACGGACACCAGGTCAACACGCCGTGGCGCAAGGAACTCGGGGCGTTCACGCTGTTCGACTTCTCCGCCAAGTTCGATCCCGTTCCGGCGATGCTGACGCAGAGCCACGAGTCGGTGCTCCCCGACTTCTACGGGCTGACGACATCCTTCGCTGTCGACCGGCTGAAGCCCGGGGTCGTGAAGCTCGGCGTCGAGGGGACGTGGGCCAAGTACATCCACGGCAACCTCGGTGAGGGAACCTGGACCTACTACGGCGGGCACGATCCGGAGGATCCCGAGCACCAGATAGGCGATCCCCCGACGGACCTGGAACTGCACCCGAATTCTCCGGGCTACCGGCTCATTCTCAACAACGTCCTGTTCCCCGCGGCGAAGAAGAAGAAGCTGAAGACGTGACGCCGCTCCCCCTTCGGCTGGCGCCGGAGGCCGCTCGGGTCATCCGCGACGAAGTGACCCGGGCCGGGGGCCGCGAGGTCTCCTTTCTCGCCGAGGTGACGCGCTTGCGGGTGATCGTGGACCCGCGCGCCGTGGCCCGCGGCAACCGCACGGCCGTGCTCGCCGCGGCCCGCGACGCGCGCGAGGGCTCGGTCATGATCCACAACCACCCCTCGGGGCTGCTGGAGCCATCCGACGCCGATCTGGCGGTGGCGTCCGGCGTCTACGAGCGGGGGATCGGGACGGCAATCGTCACGAACGCGGCGGATCGCATCTACGTGGTGGTCGAGCCGCCGGAGCCGCGCCGGATCGAGCCGCTCGAGCTGGACGAGCTGTCCGGGCTGCTGCGCCCGGAGGGGCCGCTGGCCAGGATGCCCGGCTACGAGGACCGGCGCGGCCAGCGCGAGATGCTCCGGTTCGTCGGGGAGCGGTTCAACGAGGGAGGGGTTGGGCTGGTGGAGGCGGGAACGGGCACGGGGAAGTCGCTCGCCTACCTGGTGCCGGCGGCGCGCTGGGCGGTGACCAACGGCGAGCGGACGATCGTGTCCACCAACACGATCAACCTGCAGGAGCAGCTGGTCCGCAAGGATCTGGAGATCGTGAGCGGGGTGCTGGGGGAGCGGCTGAAGTGGGCGCTGGTGAAGGGCAGGGGCAACTACATCTCCATCCGGAGGGCGCACCTCGCCGCCGAGTCCGCGCCGAGTCTGTTTGCGGACGACCGCTCGGAGGAATTGGCGGCGCTCGTCGAGTGGGCCGAGACGACCGAGGACGGCTCGCTGGGGGACCTGTCCTTCACGCCCACGCGGGAGGTGTGGGAGGAGGTGCGCAGCGAGACCGATGCCTGCCTGCGCGCCAAGTGCCCCTTCTTCCAGCAGTGCCACTACCAGCGGGCGCGCCGGGCGGGAGCCTCGGCCGATCTGGTGGTCGTCAACCACGCGCTCTTCTTCTCGGACCTCGCGATTCGCATCCTCACCGAGAATTTCAGCGACGGGGCGGTGCTTCCGCCCTACAGGCGCGTGGTCTTCGACGAGGCGCATCACCTGGAGGATGCGGCCACCCCCCGGCTCGGCGCCGAGACGACGCGAGTCGGGATGTTCCGGGCGCTGGCCCGGCTGGACCGCGGCGGGAAGGGGATCCTGGCTGCGGTCACGGCCGTACTGAAGGCCGCGCCCAACTCGATCTCGGCCCGGCGCCTGACCGAGCGGATCGGGAAGCGAACCCGCCCCCTGGCGCGGAGCCTGCGCGACGCATTCACCGCCTTCTTCGACCTCATGGAGCCCTGGGCCGGCGCCAACGCCGACGGGGGCAGCCTGCGCCTGGGGCGTCCGGCCCGGCCCGATGCCCCCGCCACTCCCGAACCCGCCGACGATGCAGCCATCGGCGAGGCGCTGGAACGCGTTCTGCTCCTCCTGGCGGATCTCCAGCGTGAACTCGAGGCGCTGGTCGAGCGCCTGGGCGAGGACGAGGAACTCCACTCCGAACTGCAGGGGCGGCTCCTCGATCTGCGCGCGTGCGGAAACCGGCTCGGCAGGATCGAGCGGGCGCTCCGGCTCTGCCTGCTCCCCGCGACCGGCAAGCTCCCCATGGTGCGGTGGATCGAGTTGCGGCGCTTCGGCAAGCGGGGCGTGAGGAACCTCGCCCTGTCGGCCGCGCCCGTCGACCTGGGTCCCGTCCTGGCGGAACACCTCTTCGCGAACATCGACACGGGGGTCCTCACCTCGGCCACCATGGCGGTAGGCGGCGACTTCGGCTACCTGAAGGGGCGCCTGGGGCTCGGCGCGGGCCCCAGGGCGGCCTCGGCGGACATCTTCGCCGACGCCGGCCCGCTCGAAGGCGGATTGACGGACTGGTCTCCGGAAGACCTCGATGTGGCCGAGACCGTCTACGGTTCGCCCTTCGACCACGCCACCCAGAGCTGCCTCGCGGTCCCCACCGACCTGCCGCGCCGCGGCGCTTCCGGCGGCGGAGAGTCGTACAACGACGCTACGGCCAGGATCGTGCATGAGATGGCGGAGATCACCGGCGGCGGCGTCTTCGCCCTCTTCACCTCGTTTGCGGCGCTCCGGGCCGTCGCGGCCAGCCTCCGCAGGCGGGGCGCCGAGGCGCGCTGGCCGCTCTACGTGCAGGGCGAAGCCGACCGCTCCGCGCTCCTCCAGGGCTTCACCCGCTCCGGATCCGCCCTCCTCCTCGGGACGGCGTCGTTCTGGGAGGGCGTCGACGTCCCCGGCCGCCCGCTCCGCGCGCTGGTGATTCAGAAACTGCCCTTCCGGGTCCCGACAGAACCCATCACCGAGGCCCGGGTCGAGGCCATGACCGCGCGCGGCCAGAATCCCTTCTGGGGCCTCATGGTGCCCGATGCGGCGGTGCGGCTCAAGCAGGGGATCGGACGGCTGATCCGCACCCGCACGGACCGGGGCGCGGTCCTGCTCCTCGACGACCGCCTGCTCACGAAACGATACGGCCGCACCATCCGCGAGGCGCTCCCCCCGATGCCTCTCGTCAGGGGACCGTGGGAAGTGGTGAGGAGGAGAGTCGCGAAGTTCTACTCGTGAGCGGGGCCGCGCGCCGCCATGCGCTGGCCGCCGCACCGCCTTGCCGGAGTGCCCGGCCTCGGTGAGATTCCTAACGGCATGGGGCATGAAGCCGGTCATGGAATTGCACCGTCCCCGGCGGACCGTCAATCGCTCTTCAACCTGGTGGAACGCAATGAAGAAGGCTCTCGGATTCCTCGCTGGTCTCTTCCTCCTTTCGCTGGCCGCGAAGGCCTTCCAGACGGCATCGATCGGATGGGCGGGCGGCCACGGCGACGTAGGGTTCTGGTGGACGGTGATCACCTGCTTCCTGGGAATCGCCGGCACGGGGGCGCTGATCGGCACGGCCATCCACTCCCGCCGCGCGGACTAGCGGCCGGTGACAGCGAACCGGCCGGGCAAGATCGTGTGCGTGGGGCGCAACTACGCCGACCACGCCGCCGAGCTGGGCAGCGATGTCCCCAGCGAGCCCCTGATCTTCATGAAGCCGCCGTCGGCGGTCATCTCCACGGGCGACGCCGTGCAGGTGCCCCCCGATGTGGGGCGCGTGGACTACGAGGGCGAGATCGGCCTGATCGTCCGGCGCCGCTGCAGACGCGTCTCCGAAAGCGAGGCCTGGAGCCATGTGGGCGGAGTGGTCGCCGTAAACGACGTGACCGCGCGCGATCTTCAGCGCAGTGACAGCCAGTGGACCCGCGCCAAGGGCCTCGATACCTTTTGCCCACTGGGCAACGTTGTCGACGCGGCGGAAGTCGAACCTGACAAACTTGCGGTGACCACGCGGGTCAACGGGGAGGTGAGGCAGCAGGGCAGCGCGGACCAGATGGTCTTCTCGCTCCGGCACCTGATCAGCTTCATCTCCCACGTCATGACCCTCGAGGCCGGAGACCTCATCGCGACGGGGACGCCGGAGGGCGTCGGCCCGCTGTCGGCCGGCGACGTGGTCGAGGTGTCGCTCTCGTGCGGCTCCGCGGTGCGCAATCCGGTCGAAGGAGGCGAAGCGCTGGCCCCGGCCCACTGAGGGCGCATGGCCGCGGCCGTGGCCGACTACCGGGATAGGAAGTCAGATGACGCGACAGGGATCACATCAGCGCCGCCCGACCGACGGCGGTGCCGGACGCGGCCCGAGCAACCGGCCCCTGTTGGTCGGTCTGGCGCTGTCGGCGCTCGTCCATGTCCTGGCCGTCGTGATTTACCCGTTCTTCTACGGAGTGCCTCCGGACGGGCCGGGGACGCTGATCGTGCCGGGAGTGCGCGAGGTCGAGGGGATGCGCGTGCTGGAAATCGTCGAGGTTACCACGCCCGAGGTGGGGGACCCCAGCGATCCGGTCGAGATCGCCGAACCGGCGACGCCCGACGTCGCTCCGGAGAGGCCCGATATCGGGGATGAGTTCGATGTCTACGTCCCGGGACGGTATCGCTCCGCCGCCGAACGACTGCGCATCGGCGAGGGCGACCCCCGCCTGTGGCAACCCATCGACCCGGCACTCGTCGCGCCCACGCCCGACGAGATCCTGCGAATCCGCCTCGCCGTCGCCATCGAGGAGGCGAACGACTCCGCCTTCGCGGAGGCCGAGCGGTTGGCGCAGTCCATGGACTGGACGTACACCGACGACGACGGAAACAGGTGGGGTGTGTCGCCCGGCAAGATCCACCTCGGAGACACCGAGATCCCCTTGCCCTTCGGCTTCGGGCCGCCGCCGGACTACAACGGCGACCAGGCCGACTGGGCCTTCCGCATGGCCGACATCGACCGCGCCGCCGGAACTCTGGCTGCGCGGATGAGCTGGAAGGAACGGATCGAGGTCATGCGCATGCGCAGAGAGGCCCAGCGGGCCCGCGAGGAGGCCGAAAAGGCCAACGCCGCCGTGGCCGATCCCGACACCACGTCCAGCGCGCGCAGACGGCGATAGATCGTCCCTTGTCGGCAGCGTACCCCCCGGGAACCGAGCTTCCCAAGACCTTCGATCCGCGCGGTGTGGAGTCACGCGTCCTGCGCGAGTGGGAGGAAGGCGGCTATTTCGGGGCCGCGGCGGCCGATGTGGAGCGGGGCGGCGAGCCGTACGTGATCGTGATCCCGCCGCCGAATGTGACGGCGGTGCTGCACATGGGGCACGGCCTCAACAACACCATCCAGGACGTGCTGATCCGCTGGCGCAGGATGCAGGGCCGGGTCACGCTGTGGGTTCCCGGCACGGACCACGCCGGGATCGCCACCCAGAACGTGGTCGAAAAGCGCCTGGCCACGGAGGGGATGACCCGCCACGATCTCGGCCGCGAGGCGTTCGTCGAGCGCGTGTGGGAGCATGTGCGCGACACGGACGACAGGATCCTCGGCCAGCTCAAGGCCATCGGCTGCAGCTGCGACTGGATGCGGTCGCGCTTCACCCTCGACGAGGGCCTCTCGCGGGCCGTCAGGGAGATCTTCGTCCGGCTGTACGAGGACGGCCTGATCTACCGGGGCGAGTACATCATCAACTGGTGCCCCCGCTGCCTCACCGCGCTCTCCAACGAGGAGGCCGAGGGATCGGAGGCGCGGGGGTCGCTCTGGCACCTTCGATATCCCTTCCGCCCTGGCCACGAGGATGCCGCGGCGGCCGCGCGCGCAGCCGGGGCCACTGCCATCGACCAACTCCCGGACGGGCGCTGGCACCTCACCGTCTCCACCACCCGCCCCGAGACGATGCTCGGCGACACCGGCGTCGCGGTCAATCCGGGCGACCATCGTTACGGCTCCCTCGTCGGCGCCCAGGTCGAGCTCCCGCTGACCGGCCGCACCATTCCCGTGGTCGCCGATCCGCACGTGAGCGCCGAGTTCGGCACCGGGATGGTCAAGGTGACGCCCGCCCACGACCCCAACGACTTCGACATCGCGTCGCGCACCGGCCTCGAAGTCCTCAACGTCATGACCGAGCGGGCGGTGATGAACGAGAACGCGCCGGCGGCCTTCGAGGGGATGGCGCGCGAGGAGGCGCGCACGGCGGTGGTGGCGGCGCTGGACCGCGGGGGCCTCCTCGCCGGCCGCGACGACCACGACCACGCGATCCCGCGCTGCTACCGCTGCGACATCGTCGTCGAGCCGCGGCTCAGTGAGCAATGGTTCGTGCGCATGGAGCCGTTGGCGCGTCCGGCGCTGCAGGCGTCCCGCACGGGTACGGTCACCTTCGTCCCCGACCGCTGGACCCGCGTCTACGAGAACTGGATGGAGAACATCCGCGACTGGTGCATCTCGCGGCAGCTGTGGTGGGGACACCGCATCCCGGTGTGGTACTGCGGCGACTGCGGCGAGGTCATGGCCTGCCGCGACGATCCCGACGCCTGCACGGCGTGCGGCAGCGCGGCGCTCGAGCAGGACCCCGATGTCCTCGACACCTGGTTCTCGTCCTGGCTGTGGCCGTTCTCGGTCTTCGGCTGGCCCGAGGAGACGCCCGACCTGAAGGCTTTCTACCCGGGCCACACGCTGTCCACCGCACCCGAGATCCTCTTCTTCTGGGTCGCGCGGATGATCATGTCGGGCTACCACGCCATGGGGGACGCGCCCTTCACGCGCGTCTATCTCCACGGGACCGTGCGCGACATCCAGGGCCGCAAGATGTCGAAGTCGCTCGGCAACGGGATCGATCCGCTCGAGGTGGTCGAGCTGTACGGCGCGGACGCGTTGCGCTTCACACTCATCGCCAACGCGGGGGTGGGGGCCGACATCCGCCTCGATCACAACGATCTCGAAGCGGCGTTCTCGCCGGGCCGCAACTTCGTCAACAAGCTCTGGAACGCGGGACGCTTCGCGCTGATGAGCCTCGGGGACGACCCGGTGCCGCCGCTCGACGCGGTCAGGGACGACCTGGCTCTCGAGGACCGCTGGATCCTGTCGCGGCAGCAGCACGCCGCCCGGCGCGCCGCCGAGGAGCTCGAGGGCTTCCGCATCCACGGCGCCGCCGAGGTCATGCGCGACTTCTTCCGGGGCGAGTTCGCCGACTGGTATCTCGAATGCGTCAAGCACCGCCTGCGGCCCGGCGGTCCCGGGCGCGACGCCGCCCGCTCGGTGCTGGTTCACGTGCTGGACACGGTCTGCCGCCTCCTTCATCCCCTGGTGCCGTTCGTGACCGAGGAACTGCGCGGCCTGCTTCCCGCTTCGGACGAGCGCCGCGGCCCCTGCATCGTCGCCCCCTGGCCGGAGCCCGATGCCGGGTTCGTCGACCCGCAGGCCGAGGCCGACTTCGACTGGCTGCGCGACCTGGTGGTAATGGTGCGGGGGATGAGGAAGGAGTACGGCGTCGGGGAGGGCCGGGAGGTTGTGCTCCACGCGACGGGCGGGGACCAGGGCGACGTTCTGGCAGCCCGGGGAGAGATGCTGCGCCGCCTTGCGCGCATCGGGCGCGTCGAAGCGGACCCCGCGCCGGACGGTACGGCGGGCGCAAGCGCGGTCATGCGGGACGGCACCGAGCTCTTCATGCCGCTCACCGGGCTGATCGACATCGAGCGCGAACGCGAGCGGCTGATGCGCGAGACCGGCCGCCTCGAAGGCCGCATGCGGGGGATGCGGGCAAAGCTCGCCAACGAGAATTTCGTCACGCGTGCACCCACGGAAGTGGTGGAACGGGAACGTGAGAAGCTGGCGACATGTAAAGTCCAGTTTACAAAATTGCAAGAGAAGTTGACATCTTTGGCAGGGCAACGGACGTGATCCGGTGGTGCGGGACCTTTCTGTTGGCGCTCGCGTCCGCAACCTGCGCCAGGCCCGAGACACCCCCGGGGGGGCCGGAGGACCGCACCCCGCCCGTCGTGATCGAGACCATCCCCGACACCTTTGCCGCGGTCGAGCCCGGCGGGCGAGAGTTCTTCTTCCGTTTCAACGAGCGCATCAGCGAGCGGCCCTCCGCCGGGCAGTTGAACAACTCCGTGGTCATTTCGCCCTCTCTCGGCGAGGTCCGGGTGCGCCACAGCCGCGACGGACTCTCGATCGAGGCCCAGGAGGGGCTGGCACCGGACCGGCTGTATCGGGTCACCGTCCTCCCGATCATCAACGACATGTTCGGCAACCGGCTCCGCGACCCCTTCGACCTGGTCCTCTCGACCGGGGAGGAGTTCGTGCCGAACGTCGTCGCGGGCATGGTGGAGGACCGCATCACCGGCCAGGCCGCCCCCGATGTCCGAGTGGAGGCACGCTTCCGCGGGGACACCGATACGCTGGTTCACTGGAACTTCACCGGCGCCGACGGCGTGTTTTCGCTGCGCTACGTCCCGGATGCGCCCTATGAGCTGCTCGCCTGGCAGGACCGCGACCGCGACGGCGAGGTCGGCGAGTCCGAGCCCCAGTCGGCCGTGACCGCCGACGAACTGGCCGCGTCGCCCGACACGAGCTTCACCATCCTGACGCTCATCGAGCCCGACACGACGCCGCCCCGGCTCGGGAGCGTCAACGTGGATGATTCGGTCACCCTGACCTTCGAGTTCGACGACTACCTCGAGCCGCAGATGCCCGGCGTCATCTTCCAGGGCCAGCTGATCCTGGCGCGGCTTCTGGACACCGCCACGGTGGCAGATACGCTCGGCGCCGACCAGCCGTCCGACACCGCCGGCGCGGCGGAACCAGGCGATACGGTGCAGGCGGAGTTGGAGGCGGACCCCGAGGCCCCCGGCGACACCGTCCAGGTGGAAGCGGACGCCCCCGGCGAGCCGGGCGACACGGTTTTGGCCGAGGCGGCGGGAGACTCCATCGAGATCGATCCCGCCGACACGATAACGGTCCCGCCGGAGAAGGACACCATAGCGGTGCTGTTCTTTCACGCCCACGAATACGAGCGCTGGCAGCGCGAGGTGGCTGACTCCGTCGCGCGTGCGGAGGCGCAGGCGCTGGCGGACTCGTTGATCGCGGCCGGGGAGGAGCCACCTCCGCCGCCGGAGGAAGAAGAGGAGCCCGCCGACAGCGTCGAGGCGCCTCCGAGCGGACTCTCCGGCCTGCTGCTGCCGACCCAGACCCTGACCGGGGTGCTGGAGGAGTCGCTGGTTCGCGGCGTGCCGTACGAAGCGTCGGTGGGGGGTGTCGTGAACATCGCTGGAGTAACCGGCGGTGGGGGCCGGGCGGAGGTGCTGTGGGAGTTGCCGCCACCGGACACGACGACCGTGGACAGCACGGCCGTTGCGGACTCGCTGCAGGTCGGGGACTCGCTGCAGGTCGGGGATTCGCTGCAGGTCGGGGATTCGGTCCAAGTGGGCGACTCGGTCCAGGTCGTGGATACCACGGGGGCGGGGCCGGATACGACCACGGCGGGTCCCGACACGACCGTGGCGGACCCGGACACGATCACCACGCCCCCGGACACGACCGTGGCGGATCCCGACACGACCTCCACGCCCCGCCGGTCCCAACAGCCCCGCCTGCGAACCCGCAGTCGGCCCCGCCGCACCCGGCGCTGACGCGACATGGCCGCGCAGGATCCCCGCCGTTCGATTCCGGGCGTCGACCGCCTGCTCTCGCGTCCCTGGTGCCATGAACTGACCGCCGCCTACGGCCGGCCCTGGATCACGGACCGGCTGCGTGCCGTCCTGGAGGACATTCGCGCGGGGCGCGCGCCGGTCCCCTCGGGCGACGAAGGCCTCGCCGCACTCGTGAACGCCGAGGTGACCCGCGCGCTGAGCCCGTCGCTTCGCCGGGTCGTCAACGCGACCGGGGTCGTGCTCCACACCAACCTGGGACGCGCCCCGCTCGCGACCGAAGCTCGCCGCGCGATGACCGCCGCGGCAGGGTACGGCAACGTCGAGTTCGACCTGGAGAGCGGCGCACGCGGATCGCGCTACGAGCACTGCGTCCACCTGATCCGCGAGCTGACCGGGGCCGAAGATGCGCTGGCGGTCAACAACAACGCCGGGGCGGTCGCGCTCGCGCTGACCGCGTTCGCGTCGGGCCGGGGCGTGGCCGTGTCGCACGGCGAACTGGTCGAGATCGGCGGGGGCTTCCGCATCCCCGAAGTCGTCGAGGCGGCGGGCGCGCGCCTGGTCACCGTGGGGACGACCAACCGGACGCGCCGCGGCGACTACGAGCGGGCGATCGCGGCCGGAGACGTGGGCGCGATCCTCAAGGTCCACCGCTCCAACTTCTCGATCTCCGGTTTCACCGAGGAGACGGGGCTGGAAGAGCTGGTCGCTCTCGGATCGGCATCCGGCACCCCGGTGATCCACGACCTGGGGTCGGGGCTGCTGGTGGACGCCGGGGCGCTGGGTCTGCCGCGCGAACCGACGCCGCGGGCGAGCGTGGCGGCCGGAGTCGACCTGGTGGCCTTCTCGGGCGACAAGCTCCTCGGTGGACCGCAGGCCGGACTGCTGGCCGGGACGAGCGCCGCGGTGGCCCGCGCGAGGGCCCACCCGCTCTGCCGGGCGCTGCGGTGCGACAAGGTCACGCTGGCGGGGCTCGAGGCAACCCTCGCGCTGTACCGCGATCCCGGCCGCGTGCGGGAGCGCATCCCGGCGCTGCGCATGATTTCGGTGCCGCGTGAGGAGCTGATGCGCCGGGCGGAGGCCGTACTGGCCGCGGTGGCGGGCCGCGGAGCCGGGCTGAGGCGGGCGCTGCGCGCCGAGGTGGTCGCCGGGGAGTCGCTGGTGGGCGGGGGCACCTTCCCCGACGCGCGGATTCCCAGCGCGATGATCTCGTTGGGCGCGGGTGAGGAAGCCGAACGGTGGCTGGCGCGGCTGCGCGCCCACGCGCCCCCCGTGATCGCACGGCGGCGGAAGGGCCGGATCGTCCTCGATCTGCGCACCGTCGCCCCGGAGGAGGACGGGGCCGTCGCGGCGGCGCTCGCCGCGCTGGGGGAGGCGATCCGGGTGGGGGCGGGGGGAAGCGGGGTGCGAGATTGATGAGCCGCAGGGCTGTCTTCGCCGACCGCGACGGAACGATCATCGAGGACCGGCACTACGTTGCGGATCCGGCACATGTCGACCTCATCCCGGGGTCGGCCGAGGCGCTGCAGACCCTGCAGGGCATGGGATTCGCCGTGGTGGTGGTCACCAATCAGTCGGGGATCGGGCGGGGGCTCTACACAGTTGAAGACTACCGGCGCGTGGCCGCCGAGACCGATCGCCGGCTCGCCGCGGCAGGCACGGTGGTCGACGCGACCTACTTCTGCCCGGACGCGCCGGGAGGCGATCCCCGGGCGACCTGCCGCAAGCCGAGCCGGGTGATGTACCGCCGGGCGGCCCGCGACCTGGGGCTGGAATTCGCCGGTTCCTACCTCGTCGGCGACAAGCGCAGCGATGTGATCCCGGCCAGGGCGCTGGGGTCCACGGGCATCCTCGTGCGAACCGGCCACGGACGCGAGCACGAAGCGGGCCTCGAAGACGAGTTTCCCGTTGTGGACGACCTGGCCGCGGCGGCCGAACTCATTGGCCGCCTCGAGGCTCGTTGACCCGATTTCGCGTCCCGAATAGCTTTCATATCCGGCACTCGCCGGGCTCATGCAACGACTTTTCCGAAGTGCGGGATAGATGCCATGGATCTGACACTCACTCCCGAAGCCGCCCGCAAGATTGAGGGGTTTCTCAAGGACTTCGGCGACAGCCCCGAGGCGGGGCTGCGGGTCGCGGTGCTTCCCGGCGGCTGTTCCGGGTTCCAGTACGGCGTGGATATCGACGGGGCGCCCGAAGGGGACGACGAGATCCTCGAGCAGTCCGGGATACGTATTTTCGTCGACCCCTTCAGCGCGCAGTACCTCGAGGGGATCGAGATCGACTACGTGACCTCCATGATGGGGTCCGGGTTCACCTTCAACAATCCGCAGGCCACGGGCGGTTGTGGCTGCGGCAGTTCCTTCACGGTGTAGGCGAACGATCGAGATCCTCACCTTCACCGGGGGCGCCTTCATGCAGAACACCGTGCTGGTGGTCTGCGACGACGCCCGCACGGCCATTCTGATCGATCCGGGGTCCGCGACTCCCGTCGCACTCGCCGCCGCCCGAGCGCGCGGGCTCGACGTGGCGGCCATCCTGCTCACGCACGCGCACTTCGACCACATCGAGGGCGTCGCGCGCGCCAGGGAAGCCACCGGCGCCCCGGTATACCTTCATCCCGACGATCGGATTCTGTATGACAACGTGGGGTCGCAGGCGGCCGCGTTCGGCGTCCCCTACCAGGAACAGCCTCCCCCCGACATCGATCTGGTGCCGGGAGAGAACGTCTCCTTCGGCGGTTCCGAGTTCGAAGTCGTCTTCGCGCCGGGACACGCGCCGGGACACGTCATCTTCGTGTCGACCACCGAGCCCGTCGCGATCGTCGGCGACGTGATCTTTCTCGGGTCGATCGGCCGCACCGATCTTCCCGGCGGCGACTACCGCGTCCTGATGGATTCGATCCAGCGGACCGTGCTCACGCTGCCGCCCGAGACGCGCCTCTACACGGGCCACGGACCCGAGACCACGGTGGGTCACGAACAGCGCACCAATCCCTTCCTCGTCCCGGTGTACGGCGGCGACCTGGTGTGATGGCCGTACCCCTGGCCGTCCTCGCGTCGGGTTCCGGGACCAACATGCAGGCGCTTCTCGATCACGAGGACGAAGGAGCGGCCTACCGCATCGAGGCGCTGATCACCGACCGGCCCTGCGTGGCGGAAGAACGGGCCCGCGCGAAGGGGCGCGCCGTGTACCGGATCGATTTCGATGCCGGTGAGGAGACTGGGCAGGACTGTCCTGGAGCCCGAGTCCTCGCGCATCTGGAGCGGCACGGCGCCGCGGGTATCCTGCTGGCCGGATTCCTGAAGCTCCTGCCCGCCGCGGTGTGCCGAGCCTACCGCCACAGAATCCTGAACATTCATCCGGCCCCGCTGCCCGCGTTTGGCGGCAAGGGCATGTACGGCCATCACGTCCACGAGGCCGTCCTTCGATCCGGAGCCACCCTGTCCGGGCCGACGATCCACTTCGTGAACGAGCGCTACGACGAGGGCCGGATCCTGGCCCAGTGGCCCGTGCCCGTGCTTCCCGGGGACAACGCCGATATGCTGGCCGCCCGCGTGCTCGAAGTCGAGCACCTCCTGTTCCCGGCGGCCGCCGATGCCCTGGCCCGGGCTCTGCAGGATGGATGGCCCGGACGGGCGGGAGCGAGGCCGGTCTTCCTGTGGCCCGGCCTCGGCACCCCGAACGATGGTGCGAGTCTTCGACAGTCGATCACCGATGCCTTTGGAGGTGACGGGTGAGCAGGCGCAGAGCGTTGCTGAGCGTGTCCGACAAGACGGGCGTCGCAGCCTTCGGGCGGGCGCTGGCGGAGCAGGGGTGGGAGGTGCTTTCGACGGGCGGTACCGCTCGAGCGCTGGCGGACGCCGGGGTGCCCGTCACCGAGGTCTCGACCGTAACCGCCCACCCCGAGATGATGGACGGCCGGGTCAAGACCCTCCATCCGGCGATCCATGCCGGGCTGCTGGCCCGCCGCGATCATCCCGGTGACATGGCCGAGATGGCGCGGCAGGGGTACGCCCCGATCGACCTGGTGGCGGTCAACCTGTATCCGTTCCGCGAGACCGTCGCATCGCCCGGTGTGACGCCCGGTCTCGCCATGGAGAACGTCGATATCGGCGGCCCGACGCTGATCCGCGCCGCCGCCAAGAACCACCGCGACGTGTGGGCGGTGGTGGATCCCGCCGACTACACCGCCGTGCTGGCGGCGCTCGCGGACGGGGATTCGGACGATCGGGGGGCGTCGTTGTCGCTGCGCCGAAGGCTCGCGGCCAAGGTCTTCCGCGAGATATCGGCTTACGACGAGGCGATTGCCGGGTATCTGGAGGGGTTGGAGGAGGGCGGCGCGTCACGCGCGGCGACCACTGCCGATGCGATGGCGCAGCGGGTCACGCTGGACCTGAGGATGGGCGAGCGGCTGCGTTACGGCGAGAACCCCGGCCAGGAGGCGGCCTTCTACGCATCGGCAAGAGGTGGCAGCGATGGTATTGCGTCACTTGAACAGCTGCATGGCAAAGCGCTTTCGTACAACAACATCCTGGATCTGGACGGTGCATTGTTGAG
Organism: Gemmatimonadota bacterium; assembly: GCA_022827345.1. GTDB lineage: Bacteria > Gemmatimonadota > Gemmatimonadetes > Longimicrobiales > Gaopeijiaceae > Bin94. Next base: position 26,807 of record JAJDTB010000024.1, read on the forward strand.
CCTGGCGCCCTTCGCGTTTTCGGCCGAACCGGCGGTCTGCATCGTCAAGCACACCACGCCGTGCGGCGTGGCGGTTCGCCCCACGCTTGCCGCCGCCTTCGAGCGGGCGCGAGCCACCGATCCGGTGTCCGCGTTCGGGTCGGTGATCGCGGTAAACCGTCCCGTGGATCGCGACACCGCGGAGAGGATCGGCGCGATGTTCGTCGAGGCCGTGGTCGCGCCGGGCTTCACCGATGACGCTCTGGCCGTGCTCACCGCGAAGAAGAACATCCGCCTCTTGAGTTTCCCGGACTCGCCCGCGTTCCTCGCGCGGGCGGCTGGTCATGCCGACGCGCAAGCGTTTCGCTCGGTGTACGGAGGCGTCCTGTTCCAGTCGGTTCCCGATCCGCCGTTCTACGGAAAGGAAGAGGACGGCTGGAGCGTGGTCAGCGCCCGGCAGCCCACCGATGCCGAGGAACTGGACCTCGCCTTCGCCTGGGCGGCGGTGGCCGGCGTGAAGTCCAACGCCATCCTGCTCGCGAAGGAATGCGCGACCGTCGGCATCGGCGCTGGCCAGATGAGCCGCGTGGATTCGTCGCGCCTGGCCGTCGGGAAGGCGCGAAGCGTCGGCCTGGCCGCGGAACTGGACGGATGCGCCCTCGCCTCGGACGCATTCTTCCCCTTCCGGGACGGCGTGGATGCCGCCGCCGAGGCCGGCGCCCGCGCGATCGTGCAGCCCGGCGGCTCGATCCGCGACGCTGAAGTGATCCAGGCCGCCGACGAGCACGGGATTGCGATGGTGTTCACGGGGCGCAGGCTGTTCCGGCATTAATCGAGGTTGCCGGTATCCGCCATATGTAAAGTAGACATTACTTTATGTAATCTCCGCATTACACTGGTGCGGGGCTGAACAGGCGGAACAGCGTACAGCCACAAATCGAGGGATTGCTCGAGCGGTCCCGGCGTCTGTGCCGACTTCGGCTTGAACCCTACCTCCACCGGAACCATCTTCCAGATTCGGGAGGGATGGCAGAGCGGCTCAATGCACCGGTCTTGAAAACCGGCGTCCGAAAGGACACGTGGGTTCGAATCCCACTCCCTCCGCTGAGCGTCAGCGATCGGAGGGAATGGGATTCGAACGTTTTCGCGCCGAAAGCGCTCGCGCCCAGGCGCGAGCGCTGAAGACGGCCGAGGACGGCGCAGCCGCCCGCAGGCCAATCCCACTCCCTCGGTGCCGTGCGAACATGGAGAAACGGGTTCCACCCAAATCCGCGGCGGCGACGATCCCGGGCCGCGAGCGCTGAAGACGGCCGAGGACGGCGCAGCCGCCCACAGGCCAATCCCACTCCCTCGGCGCCGCGTCAAGAGAGGGCACCTACAGGTCAACCCGCTCCAGCGGCCACAGCTGGACGGACTCGACTCCCAGTTCGTCCTGCACCCGTCCGAGGATGTAGTCCTCGCCGATTTCGTAGATCGTGAGTCCCTCCGGCGTCTCGACGAAGCCGAGGACGTGGGCATCCGGATCGAAGACCGTCCAGAGCACCCCGTCCGCCTCCTCGCCGACGACCTCGTATTCCCGGACCCACAGGTGGCCCGTGCGATCCGACATGACGGAGGCGAAGGCAGGGAAGTGCTCGGCGACCGGCGTGGCCATGATTTCACGGCGGGCCTGCGCGCGCGCTTCGTCCACATTCTCCGCGAAGGAGTCCGGTACGCGGGCCCGGACCTCCATGTCGATGTACGCCTCGATATCGGCCTCCGTGGGTGCGCGCGGCACATCCTCCAGCCGAACGATGCGGGCCAGAGTGCCGTCCGTCGCGAATGCCCTGATCTCGTAGCGCTTGCTCGCGGTGACAACCGCCAGTTCACCCCATGGCGCCAGCTTGAGGTCCCAGCCGAAGGTCTGTGTGCTATTGACGCCTCCCACCCGGGTGCGCGGTTCATGGGCGAGATGGGACCCCAGAGACGCGCGCAGATTCCCTTCCGCATCCCACAACTCGACGACCAGCGTGTCGATGTGCAGCGGACTGACGCTGGCCAGAATCGAACCGTCTTCCATGGCCGCCACCGGCGTAATCGGCCTCAGTCCGACAGTGGTCACCGCCTGCCGCTCCAGGCGAAAGCCACGGACGAAGCTGCCGGCGGAGTCGAAGACGCTCAGCCTCAACGGGAATCCCCAAGCCATGATCGAGTCGCCCGGCAGCCGCTCGACATCCATCAGGTCCCCGAACTCGCCCGGCCCCTCGCCCATTCCCCCTACGGTGGCCAGATGCGTGCCCGACGCGCCGTCGAAGATCCGCAACTCCATTGAGCCGTAGTCCGCGACCACGATTCGCCCGTCACCCAGTCTCGTCGCGCCGATGGCATGCTGGAACAGGTAGGGCTCCTCGCCATCGGTGGCGCCGATCGATACGGCCGGCGCGGGGCCAACCCGCCACCCCAACCGCGAACCCACCGGCGGACGCGGGTTCTCGATTATCCGGATACCGGCGCTGTCGCGCACCTGGGTGGCGGATCGCGGCACCGGTGAATCGCCGGGCTGGCAGGCAAGGGCGATGAGGGCGATCAGGGCGGTCGGAATCGACTCGGGCTTCATGTCTGGCTCCTGCGGGCCGCGTTTGCTCGCAAACTCCCGCGTTTGACGCGAGGTCGCAATCCCCGGAAGATTCTCCCTTGCGGAACTCAAGGGCAGGCAAACGCTCAACCGGGAGCAGGCAGCGATGATACGCCGCATCCAGGCCTTGAACTACCGATGCCTGCGCTGCGTCGATGTGCGTCTGGATCGCTACCACGTCCTGGTGGGCCCCAATGCGAGCGGCAAGAGTACGCTCTTCGATGCGATCGCATTCCTGTCAGACCTTGTGCGCGATGGACTCGAAGCCGCCGTGGCCCGACGGAGCGCCAACTTCGCGGACCTTGTGTGGGGACGGCCCCGGGAAACCTCGGGCTTCGAATTGGCCGTGGAATTCGACATCCCCGAAGACACCCGCGTCCACTTGCCACGTGAGACCGATTTCAGGGTCTTTCGGTACCAGGTGGCGATCCGGGACGACGGCGAGGGCCCCCGCATCCACTCCGAAAGGGGTATCCTGCGACCCCGACGGGACGGCACCGCGTCTGTCCAGCGGGATCTCTTCCCGGATCCACCCGAACCGCCGGCTACGATCCTGGTCGGAGGAGGCAAACCGGGGTCGAGAACTGTGCTGGCCAAGTCGAATGAGGGCACCGACAGTTTCTATGTGGAGACCAATCCCAAGGCAGGGAAGGGGTGGGTGACCACGATCGCGTTCGGGCGCTGCCGGGCCGCGCTCGGCAACCTCCCGGAGTCGTCGAACTTCCCGGTTGCAACCCATGTCCGCCGAACGCTGGAGACTGGTGTCCATCGCCTGAAACTCGATCCGGCCGCGATGCGCCGGCCGAGCCCGCCCCACTTCGGCCAACCGAGCCTCGCCGTGGATGGGTCCAACCTGCCGTGGGTGGTGCGGCGACTGCGCAGGCGGCATCGCGGGGCATTCGACGCCTGGCTGCGGCGCGCGAAGGCGATTCCCGGTCTGGAGGACCTTCGGGTGGTCGAAAGGCCTGACGACCGGCATGCCTACCTGCTGTTGCGCGATGCTTCGGGCGTCGACGTGCCGTCCTGGTCGACATCGGACGGTACGCTGCGCCTTCTCGCGCTAACGCTTCTGCCGCACCTGCCGCGCCGAGACGAAGTCACCGATACGCTGTTGATCGAGGAACCGGAAAACGGAGTACACCCGGGTGCCCTCGATGCGGTGCGGCGGTCACTCTCGTCCCTTGACCGATCGCAGGTTCTGGTCTCGACGCATGCCCCGGAGCTGCTCCGGCAGGTCAGGCCAGAATCGGTTCTGTGCTTCGCTCGCAATTGTGAGGGCGCGACGGATATCCTGAGCGGTTCCGATCACCCGAGCCTTGCCGACATGGAGGACCCGCCACAGATGGATGCGCTGTTCGCCCGGGGACTGCTTGACATGGGCGGCGAACGGCCTGGTCCCCAGTCTGTCTAGTGAAGGATGTTCAGCGACCTCAGGTGAGCAGCGACAGCGCCCGTCATCAGCGGCCGCAGTCGATAGCGTGGTGGTGCTCCCGTCCCTGAATCGGCTGCCGAACCGACGCCGGTCGCCTCGATGACGTGCAGGTCGACCAGCGAGCGGAGCAGGTGGAAGCCCTCCCTTTCCGGCGCGCGCGCGATTTCGCAGTACTCGCGGACCGTGAGCGTGCCGTGGTCCAGAAGGGCCTTGAGGGCGAAGCTCTGAGACAGGTCGATCCCGCTCATCAACGGGGTCCGCGACTCCAGCGGCTTCACCAGCAGGGACCCCTCGATCGTCTCGAAGTCCGCCGAGCGCAGCCAGTGAAACATGGCCGTGCGGATCGAGCCCATCGACGTCCTGTGCAGGCGCTGGAAATAGTCCGATTCAATGAGCTGCTGCTGCCGGGTGTTACCCCGAAGCTGACGGGCCCGCCGGCGCAGGATGTCCTGCCTGCGCTGCGGCGCGGCGAACCGCAGCGGCAGGCCGCTCAGCCGATGACGGGCCAGAATCGCCTCCCGGAGGTCACCGGATGAAAGCTCTTCCAGGACCATGCGCTCAAGGTCGGCCGCAAAGGAAGCCGAACGCTTCTCGACCAACTGCCAGGCGGAAGAATGCATCCCGACGACCCAGAAGACCCTGGATTCGGTGCGTGACATGAAGGTCATGAACCGCTTGAACAATGCGGCTCCGCCCTCGACGCGCATGTGCAGGTGCTCGAGCCCCTCGAGTACCACGGCGGGCGGAAGTGCGTCGGCGGGGGCCTCCAGCACGCTCTCGGCGAGCTCTTCCAGATCGCCGGCGCCAGCGATGCCCAGCCACCCCCCGAGCAGCGCCGCCAGGTTCGACTCTTCACGGACGCGCTCCAGGAAGACGCCCCTGATACCCGGCGAAGCCGTCTCGGAGTGGCGAGCGGCAACGGCAAGGCGATGAGAAGCGATGTTGAGGAAGCTCGTGATCCCCGCGCCCGGCGCAGCGACGACCAGCAGCGAACGGTGATCACCCGCTTCGCGGCGTTCCCACGCGGCGGACACGCCTGCGAGGGCGTCCTCTCGCCCGGCGAGCAGGCGCGGGTCGGTCACCGGCTCGAACGCAAACAGGCGGCGGTAAACGACCGGCAGGCGCTCTACGACTTCGTCCGCGATGGCCACAGCGCGCCCGGCGGTGTCGGCCGGAGCCTGACGGGAGATCCCCAGGACACTTACCATCGGCGCCAACAGGCGGCGACCCGCCTGCAGACCTCGGGTCACACTGCGCCGCATATTGGCCGCGCGGCCCCGCCATCGGTCGAGGTCCTCGGCGACCTCCTCCGCGAGGTAGGACCGCGCGTCCAGGTAGCCGGCCTTGAGCCGGTCGGCGAGCACCCGCCGAACCAGCTGGTGAAAGCCCGCCCTGACCTCCCGGTTCAAGCGGTCCCCTGCACGGTCGATCGCATCGCTCAGGGCGAGCCGTTCCTCCCGCAACCGTTCCTCAGCGCGCGACAGAGCTGCCGTGACGGGGCCCACCTGCTCCCGGGCACTCCCACCCATTCCCTCCGACACTTCGGCGATCGCGGCTTCATAGCCGTACGCCGCCACTTCACAAAGCTGCGCAACGCCGACGCCGATGCCATCCATGGCTTGCTCGGTGACGGAGGGCGCGGCCCTGATCCGCTCGACGCGCAGCGCATCGAACGCCTGCAGAACTGCCTCCCGCAACCGGACCGTGCGAGTGTCGCCTCCCGGCCTGCGATGCCGGTCACCCGACTCGGGAACGTCGTGGACGGTAAACGCTTCGGGTACCTCGGCGGCTGCGGCGAGCAGCGACCGGATCGCTTCCTCGACGTCTTCCGTCAAGTCCGCGAGGAGGGTGTCCGGGGCCGGCAGCGCGTTGGCCACATGCTGCAGCGCCTTCGCGGTTCGCTCCTTCTCCGACTGCAGCCCGTCGAGCAGAGCAGCCACACCGGCTTCGTCGCCGGGCGCGTCCCCAAGGGTCAGGGCGCGCTCCCTGCCTGCATCGAGTTCGGCGGAGAACCGATCCAACACCGCCTCGACCGCCGAGGAATGCCGCCGCCACCCCTCGGCCGTCCGACTCACCAGCGCATCGACCTCGCTGCGCAGCGAGAGAAACTCCCGGTACAGTGCCAGCCTGGCGGTTGTCTCGTCCGCACGCACGTCCCATCTCCGGGCCAACTCGGCGTCGCGCCGACCGTCGGAGCTGCCCGCCGATCGCTTCCCTCCGAGCCTGCCGACCGCGTCGGCCGAAGCCCGCCAGATCCGCTGGACCACGCTCGAGCCGTCCTCGCCGCCATGGATCGTCTCCTCGATCTGCCCCGTGAGCGCGGCAAGCGTCTCCTGCAGTGCGGCAGCGGCTTCAACGTGCACGCCCTTCAGACCATTCGACCCGGAACCTTCGTTCGCGGCCGTGCGCTCGGGAGGCGGCAGGAGCAGCACCGAGACCCAGTCGTGCCACGCCCGCTCGAGACGGCCCAGCCACCGGGCCCGGCGCCGCTGGCTCGCCCTGAATGCCCGCCGCTGCACCGCCAACAGGGTGCGTTCGACACGACGCTCCTCGGTCGCTTCCAGCTCCGGCAGCGAAGCTCGCACCCCATCCGCCGCCGCGTGCAGCGCCGCCTCCAGCTGCGTGGCCATCCCCAAGCCGCTCAACGCCGCATGCACCGGGCCCAGCACCTCGGCCGCAACCTTCGCGCGATAACGAGTCCCGGCGCGCTGCCCCGCCCAGGGAAACCCTTCCTCCGCAGGCTCGACCTGCCGGCTGAACTCCAGTTCGCCCAGCGCAGCCTCGTGCGCTGCCGCAGCCTGTTCCATCGCCCGGCGCACGGGCGCCCACGCCTCCGCGTAGTCTGTCCAGGCTTCTGCGAAGGAATCGGGCACGGGGGCCGGATCCGGCGTCCGGTCACCGAGGAAGGCGAACCGTGGGCTCACGACGCGCCCGCTCCGGTCCCGGCCCCGGCAGCCCCGTCATCCGCCTCCCCGAAGAAGGGATACCAGTCCCCCTCGGGCATCAGCCCCGCCGCGCGGAACCCGTCCCGTGCCCGCTCGGTGATGTCGCTCTGGAAGACGAATTCGAAGCGCGGATCGAGCACGTAGGCCCGGACCCGGATCCGCGTCACGAACGTCGTCCGGAACTCGTCCTGCACCAGCACCACGATGGGCTTGTTGAGGAAGACATACTGCGACGTCACCGCCGCCTCGAACGCAATCTCCTTCGCCCTGCGTTCGTCGACGCGCCCGGGCAGGTACAGGTCCGTCACCACCTGGCAGTTCAACTGCCCCGCGTTCGAGTTGGCGACCTGCTCCCCGACCACCTGCGCATTGGGGATCGTCACGAGGTCGTCGTCGGCCGTCACGATCCGCGTCGAGCGCAGCCCGATGGATACCACCTCACCGTAGCTCCGCCCGACCCGGATCTTGTCGCCCACCTGAAAGGGCTGATCGAAGACGACGATCAGCCCGCCCAGCACGTTCTTCAGCATGTCCTGCGCCGCGATCCCGATCGCGACCCCGAGCGCCGCGCTGGCCGCGAGAAGCCCCTGGGCGTCGACCCGGAAGACGTTGTGGATGATCAGGTAGGTGGCGATCGCCCACAGCGTCATCCGCGTGATCGGGATCAGCCACTTGAAGGACAGCCGCCGCCTGACGCTCCGCTCCGCCAATGTCTCCAGAATCCACACCAGCACCCGGATCAGGAAGTGGAAGAACAGAATGACCACCAGCGACCAGAAGATCCCGATCCCGATCCCGCGCACCTCGTCCGTCGCCTCCTCGAGCACGAGTCCTTCGATGACGCCTCCGGTGTCGGCCGGAGCATCCGCGGAGGCGCCCCTCTCGATCGCGTCGAGCCGCGAAAGGATCAGCTGTTGCGCCTCGGCCAGCGCGCCCATCGCCGTGGCGAGCGAATCGATCGTGGTCTGGGGCAGTTCCTGAGGGGGTTGGGGTGGGGGAGAGGGCGCATCGGTGTCCTGCGGTGCGGCTTCGTCGCCAGCGGCTCCGCCATCGGTCGCGGCCGCGGGGGAATCCTCTGCGGCGGCGGAGTCGGACACCGCAGCTTCCGGGCCCGCGGCGGCGACCGGGTCGGCCTCCACCTCGGGCGCCGGCCACTCCAGGCAGGCGGATTGCGAGGCCAGCAGGACGGCGACAACGGGCGCCATGCGCCGCCGGACTACGCGCAAGGTCAGGGACTGCCCACCCGGCGGCCCGCGCCGGAGCACCCATCGCGACCGCACAGACCCGCCACGGCGCAACGCATGCCCGCGCGGCCATTTGTCTGCCGTCTGCCGGCCGGCACGAACCTGGTCTGGAATCCGCATTCTGGAGCGTTCGGTATGGAGACGCGGGGAAGGGGAATGCAGTATAAGTGTATGCGATTTCACCAACTGCCGGGACAGGGAGGGCACCAATGGCCGCCGCGGACCGAATGACCGTTGTCGAGGGCGACATCACGACCCTGGAGGTCGATGCCATCGTCAACGCAGCGAACAACGCGCTGCTTGCCTTTCCCGCCATCTCGACCGGGGTGTACGGCTTCCCGGCCAGGCGGGCGGCGGAAATCGCGGTCAGGACCGTCGCGTCGTTTCTGGCGGACGAGCCATCGATCTCCAGGGTGGTGTTCTGTTATTTCGGCGAGGCGTCGACCCGGTTGCACCAGGGCGTCTTGGAAACTGTAAACTAAAATTGTCATAATGTAATGTCGACATTACATTGCTAACGAGAGCCTCTCATGTCACCAACTCAACTCAGGGTCGCCCTCGTCACCGACGTCTTCCCGGACAAAGCCCACGCCGCCCGCCTCAAGGACCGCCTTCGCGCAGCCCGCGACCTCGGCGCCGATCTCGCGGTCCTCCCGGAGCTGCCCCTCAACCCCTGGGTCCCCCTCACCCGGCAACCATCCCACGCCGACGCCGAGGATCCGCGCGGCCCCCGCCACCGCCTCCTCGCGGCAGCCGCCCGGGACGCCGGGCTGGCGGTCCTCGGCGGCGCAATCGTCCGCGATCCGCGCGCGGGCCGCCGCCACAACACCGCCCTCCTCTTCGGTGCCGACGGCGAGCCCGTCCTCCACTACCGCAAGGTCCACCTCCCCGACGAGGAGGGCTACTGGGAGGCGCACCACTACGATCCCGGCGACCGGGTCCACACCCCCGCGCGGCTCGCCGGCTGGGGCGTCGGCGTCCAGATCTGCTCGGACGTGAACCGCCCCCAGGGCTCCGGCGCGCTCGCCGCGATGGGCGCGGAGGCGATCCTGGTGCCGCGCGCCACGCCGCCCGAGACCTGGGCGCGGTGGGAACTGGTCCTGCGTGCGAATGCGGTCACCAGCTGCGCGTACGTGATCTCGGTGAACCGTCCCGGTGCACGGTCCGGCGGCGTCATCGGCGGCCCGTCGGTGGCGATCGGCCCCAACGGCGGCGTCCTCCTCGAAACGACCGAGCCGGTCGCGGCGGTGACGCTGGAGCGGGCCGCGTTGGAAGCGGCCAGGCAGGAGTATCCCGGCTACCTTGACGTGCGCAGCCACGTGTACGCCGACGCCTGGGGCCGGGCGGGTGCCGCTGGAGACGGCTGACCTCCCCAAAGGCGCATCCTCACGGTTGCCGCAGAGCAACGCCGACCCTCCCGCAGGCGCACCGCCGCAGCCGCCCGCCGACGCGGGGCCGACGCGGCTCTCAGCTGATCGGCCGCTTCTTCTTCTTCAACCCGTCCTGCTGTTCGATGTACGGCAGCCCCTTCGTGATCCAGTCCGGCGCCGGCTCGCCCTTCAGGTAGTGCGCGAACCATTGCATGATGCGGTCGCGGTAGTCGCGTTGGTTGGGTTCCTGGCGCAGGCCGTGGTTCTCGCCCTCGTAGACCAGGAGCACCATCTCCTTGCCGATCCGGCGGGCCGCGTTGTAGAACTCGACGCCCTGGTTGAACTCGACCGCGCCGTCGTTGTCGCCGAACATCATCAGCAGCGGGGTGTTCATGTTCTGGATGTGGTGCAGGGGGGAGTTGGCCTGGTACGAGTCGTAGTCCTCCCACCAGGGCACCTGCATGCGGCCCTGGCTGATCTCGAAGATGCGGGCGTCGGTCCCGCCGCTGTTCCAGTAGAACGAGAGGTACATGCTCATCAGGTTGGTGAGCGGGGCGCCCGCCACGGCGCCGGCGAAGAGGTCGTCCTGGGTGACGAAGAAGGTGGTCTGGTAGCCGCCCCAGGAGTGGCCGATGAGGCCGACGCGGTCGGGGTCGATCATTCCGGTTTCGAGGGCGGCGGCGACTGCGGGCCGGAGCGTTTCGACGTTGGATTGGCCCGGGCGCCGGTCGCGGTAGACGATGTCGGGCTGCAGGACGAAGTAGCCGTCCTGGCTCCAGGCCTGGACGTTGTAGTAGTTGGTGGCGTCGGGAACGACGTAGCGGTGCAGCCCCTGCGAGAGCTGCTCGTAGTGGTAGACGATCATGGGGTAGGTCTGGCCCGGCTCGTAGTCGGCGGGGTAGACCAGGGCGCCCTGCAGCGGACGGCCCCACTCGTTCTCGTAGTCGATGAGCTCGGTATGGCCCCAGGCGTAGTCTTCGTGGAAGGGGTTGGTGCTGGTGACCTGCCGGGGGTTGGAGAGGTCGGGGCCGGCGACGAAGAAGTCGGGCGAGTCGTCGAAGCGCTCGCGGCGGAAGGCGAAGACGTCGGCGTCCTCGGCCTTCGTGAGACCGGCGAAAAAGGAGCCGTAGGCGGCGTCGTCCCAGATCAGGACTTCGGGGTCGCGGCCGGGGCGGGCGCGCGAGAAGCCGGCCTTCTTTGTCCACTCGCCGTAGGTGGAGTAGTAGAGGGGCTCGTCGGGGTCGAAGGCGTCGGCTTCGCGGTCGACCTGAACGATCCGGTAGCGGATGTCGTTCTCGGCGCCGGGGGTCAGGCGGCGGCCGCCAGAGCCGTCGGGGCTTACCTGCCAGACGTCCCAGCGGTCGTTGATCAGCACGGACTCGTCGTCGTCGGTCCAGCCGGCGACGCCGAAGGCGGGCATCTGCTCGCGGGTGGGCGTCAGGTCGAGGTTGATGAATGTGCCGCCCAGGTCGGCGGTGATGTTGCGGGTCTCGCCGCTCTCCAGGTCGTGGCTCCAGTAGTCCTCGCCCTCGAACCAGAGGACGTAGCGGCCTCCGGGGCTGCTGCCGTAGTCGATGGTGACGCGCTCGCGCACGAGGTCGCGCGCGGCGGTGGAGGCGTCGACCGTGTAGAGGTCGTAGAACTGCTGGCGGAACATCGCCTCGACGTCGTATGGGGTCTCGTCGCGGGCGACGACGTGGCCGCCGCCTTCCACGACGCTGGCCCGGTCGGCGTGGTCGCCTCCGAGCTGGAGGAAGTTGCCGCCGTCGAGGCGCCACGCACCGATGTGGTTGACCTGGCGGAGCTGGCGTTCGCGCACCCGCTGCTGCGGGACGGGGTCGACGTCGCGGGAGTGCCAGATCTCGACGCCGGGCGGATCATCGTCATCCTCCTCCGCGCCGTCGCCGGAGTCCTCGCCATCCTCATCCGTGGCCTCGCCGTCGCCGGCCTCGTCGCTCTCTTCCTCATCCTCCTCCGGCTCCTCGGCCGGAATGCGGTCCTGGATGCCCAGGAACACGGTCGCGCCGTCGTCCGACCACGAGGGCGTGCGGTATTCCACCACGCGGGTCTCGTCGGGCAGCGTGGGGCCTTCGCGCGGGTCGAGCACGAAGGCGCCCGGCTCGCCGGCGTCCAGTCCGCGCCACGCCAGGGCGACGTGCGCGGTGTCCTCGCGGCCTTCCTCGGTGTAGGTCCTGAGCACGGCCAGATCGGCGGACTCCTCGCGCCAGGACAGGCCCCGGTAGGTCGCGGCATCGGTGTCGAGCGACTGCAGCCGGCCGCTCGCCGGGTCGTAGAGCTTGACGCCGTTGCCGATCTGGTCGTCGGCGTCGATGGTCATGGCCAGCAGGTGGCCCCCGTCCTGCCACTGCAGCGCCGAGACGTTGCCGAAGCTGAGGGACGACCCGCTGGCGAGCTCCCGCACCACCATGTCCACGCCGCTGCTCTCCTTGTCCTCCGGCTTGTAGCGGCGGAAGGCCAGGTAGCGGCCGTCGTCCGAGATCGAGAAGGACTCGACCTCGTCGATCCTTTCCTGCTCGCCGGTCTGGAGGTCGAGGAGGCCCAAGGCGTTGCGGACGGGCTCCCTGGATGCCTCCGCCCGCTCGCGAGCGTCGGGCGAGACGCCGATGGCGTAGGCGAGCCAGCGGCCGTCGCTGCTGAAGGCGGGGCGGGTGCCGAAGGCGACGACCACCACCGAGTCGGAGTCGGTGGCGTGCACGCGGAGTTCGTTCTCGTCGTTGACCCGGGAGATGGTGACGGCCATCCAGCCGCCGTCGGGCGAGAGGACGGCCGGGCCGAGGCGCTCCCACTGATCGTAGTCGTCGACCGTGAGCGTAGGTTTCTGCTGCGCCTGCAACATCGGCGCGGAGGTGAGCATCAGGGCGAGGAACAGGGCCTTCTTCATGGTTCCACCGTGTGGCCAGAGGAGAGATGCGGGTGGGGCCGGGCTGCGCCGCCGGCCACCGGGCTTTGGCGCAATATCCCTGCGGGCACGCGGGGCGCGCAAGCTGTCGGGTGAGGCGCTGACGGAATCCTGACGGCATATCCCTTATCTTTCCGGGGAGCAAGTCGTGGCGAGGCCGCAGAGACGCAAGCGGAGGGAGTCCGTGTCCAGAAGGACGATCGAGGTCGATGTCGGTGGCGTGAAGGTAGGGGGCGAGAATCCCGTCGTGGTGCAGTCGATGACGAACACCGACACGGCGGACGCGGCCTCCACCGCCGCGCAGGTCAAGGCGCTGGCCGACGCGGGCAGCGAGATCGTGCGCGTGACCGTGAACAACAAGTACGCGGCGGCGGCGGTGCCGGAGCTCTTCGAGCGGCTCGCCGACCTGGGTTGCACCGTGCCGATCGTCGGAGACTTCCACTACAACGGCCATATCCTGCTGCGCGACTTTCCCCGCGCGGCGGCGCTCCTGGACAAGTACCGGATCAACCCGGGCAACGTGGGGACGAGCCGCCGCGACGTGAACTTCCAGGCGATCGTGCGCATCGCGATGGAGAACGGCAAGGCGGTGCGCATCGGGGTGAACTGGGGGTCGCTCGACCAGCGCCTCCTCACGCAGATGATGGACGAGAATGGCCGCCTCAGTGTCCCGAAGGATGCGGGTGAGGTGATGCGCGACTGCATCGTCGAGAGCGCGACCCGGTCGGCGGAGCTGGCCGAGGAAACGGGGCTCGGGGAGGACCGGATCGTGCTGAGCGCGAAGGTGTCGGGGGTGCGCGAGCTGATTCTGGTGTACCGCCAGCTGGCGCCGCTGACCCGTTATCCGCTGCACCTCGGGCTGACCGAGGCCGGGATGGGCTCGAAGGGGATCGTGGCGACTGCGGCGGCGCTCTCGCCGCTCCTGCTCGACGGGATCGGCGACACGATCCGGGTGTCGCTGACGCCGCGGCCCGGGGGCGACCGCACGGAAGAGGTCCAGGTGGCGCAGCAGATCCTGCAGTCGCTGGAGATCCGCAGCTTCGAGCCGCAGGTCACGGCGTGCCCCGGGTGCGGGCGGACCACGAGCACCTTCTTTCAGGAGATGACGGAGGACATCCAGAGCCACATTCGCGAGCGGATGCCCGAGTGGCGGGCCCGCTATCCCGGGGTGGAGGAGTTGAAGGTGGCGGTGATGGGGTGCGTGGTGAACGGACCCGGCGAGTCGAAGCATGCGGACCTCGGGATTTCCCTGCCCGGGACCTTCGAGGAGCCGAAGGCGCCGGTCTACGTCGACGGCGCGCACCTGCGAACCCTCAAGGGCGATGGAATCGTAGAGGAATTCAAGGAGATACTGGGGGAATACGTGGAGCGGAGGTACGCGGCGGCGCGAGGAGCCTGACTTCCGGGCTTGCACGTAATCGTTCCACGTTCTGTCTGTATGTAAACCGTATGGGACAAACAGGCGTCCAAGAGCAACTATTCATTTGGTACGGGGTGTCACAGGTAGGGACGGGTTGCCGGGGGGAAGACGCCGCCACGATCACAAGGAGCAGCAGGGATGGCGCAATCGCGATCCACACTCGGAATCCTGACCGTCCTCATCATCCTGGGGGCATTGGCGGGCGGCATCTGGTGGCGCCTGCGACCACCTCCCGAAGAGGAGGATGCCGCCCAGGAGGTGTCGGAGGAGGTCGGCGCGGTCGTCCAGTCGGTGACGGAGCAGTTCAACACCGAGCTGCCGCAGCCGGTGGTCGGGGTCGTGGCGATCCAGGACACCCTGTGGATTGCGGTGACGGCCGAGGGGCGCGCGGAGCCGTTCCGGCAGGCAAAGCTCACCGCGCGGGTATCCGGGATCGTGTCCGCGGTCACGGTGCGGGAAAACCAGCAGGTCAGCGGCGGGGAGCGGGTCGTCCAGATCGACACCACCGAATACGCGCTCGAACTGGCGGCCAAGGAGGCGGCGCTGAGGAAGGCGCAGGCGGACTATCAGACCCGCGTCCTTTTCGATGAGGAGCTGGAGGACCCGGAGGTGCGCAGGCAGCGCGACCTGCTGGCGCGCGCGCAGATGGGGCTGGACCAGGCCGAGGTCGAGCACCGGCGCGCCCGGCTGGAGCTGGAGAAGACGGCGGCGCGCGCACCGTTCGGGGGACGGGTGGCCGACCTGAAGGTGGTTGTGGGGCAGTTCGTGCGAGAGGGCGACGAGCTGCTCACGGTGGTCGACATCGACCCGGTCAAGGTGTCGGTCGGGGTGCTGGGGACCGAGGTGGTCAAGCTCGGCGAGGGGCGCGCGGCCACGCTCAACTTCACTCCGTTCCCGGGCACCAGCTTCACGGGCCGGATCGAGACGATCAACCCGATCGTCGACCCGGAGCTGAACACGGCGCGGGTGACGGTGCACATCCCCAACCGGGACGGCCGCATCAAGCCGGGCATGTACGCGGAGGCGGTGCTGGAAGCGGAGCACTACCCGGATCGCCTCCTGGTCCCCAAGACGTCGATTCGCGAGACCGAGGACCGGCGCGATTTCCTCTTTGTGGTGGAGGACGGCCGCGCGAAGTGGAGGTACGTGACGGTGGGACTGGAGAACGACTACTACGTCGAGCTGCTCGAGGGTGATGTGGAGTGGGTTGCGCCGGGGGAGGTGGTCCTGGTGGACGGCCACCAGATGTTGCCGCACGACGCCGCGGTCGAGCTCGTGGACGACCCGGAGGCGGCGGGCGGGAGGCCGACCCGATGAGGGGGGTGGCGGTGGTGGTGGTGATGGGATTGGCGCTGGGGTGGGGCGGCGCGCTCGGCGCTCAGTCGTCGGGCCCGGATCAGGCAGTCACCGTCCTGTCGTTGCAGGGAGCTTTGGAGCGGGCCACGCAGTTCAGTCCGCAGTATCGTCAGGCGCTGAACCGTATAGAGCTCGAGGGACCGCAGCGGCGCCAGGCGCTGGGGGCGTTTCTGCCCGAAGTCAGCATCAGCTACGGGACTGGCCAGTACTTTCGGCAGGAACGAACGGCACTCGACTTCTTCGGCAACCCGATCGAGAACGAGCAAGGGGGCATTGCCTCGACCTCGTATGCCAATCAGGGCGCCCGAGTAAACCTGGACCTGTTTCGTGGCGGTCAGCGCTTTCACGCATTCAGCCAGGCCCGGGCTCAGGCCCGCGTCGATAGACTGGGTGCCGAACGGGACCTGAACACGATCCTGGCCGAAGTTCAGCGCCATTTTCTGATGGCGCAGCGCCAGAAGGCCAAACTGGCGGTCGAGGAAGAGCTGCTCGCTGCTCGCGAAAGCGACTTCGAAGTCACGCGGCGACTCTTCGAGTTGGCTACCGTGGGTCGCTCGGATCTGCTTGGTGCCGAACTGGATCTCGAGAGTCAGCGCGGGGCTGTCAGGGATGCCCGGGGCCAGGCGGAGAAGGCGATGCTGGCCCTCGCAAGAGCCATTGGCGATCCGTCGCTCGTGCGGTTGGACGTGGAACAGCAGCTTCCGGAGCCGTTTGAACCTGACCTTCTGAATGTAGAGGACCTGGTTTCCGGCGCGCTCAGCGGGAGCGCACAGGTAGGTGCGGCGGAAGCTGGAAGGGCGGTGCGGCAATCACAACTGAGTTCGGCAAAGGCCTCGCGATGGCCCTCGTTGTCGCTGAATTCGGGCTATACACGGCAGGCATCCGCGGCCGAACGTTCTGCGCTGTTCGCATGGAATCCGGAGGATTTCAGCGGCAGTGTGAGCCTTAGCGTGTCCATACCCCTGTTCAGACGTTTTGAGACCTCACAGCAAATCGCCAGCGCCGACATCGATCTCCGCAACGCGGGGGAGGATGTTCGCCAGGCC
Source organism: Gemmatimonadota bacterium (assembly GCA_022827345.1). Taxonomy (GTDB): domain Bacteria; phylum Gemmatimonadota; class Gemmatimonadetes; order Longimicrobiales; family Gaopeijiaceae; genus Bin94. Next base: position 43,133 of record JAJDTB010000024.1, read on the forward strand.
GAACTTGAAGTTCAGGAGCAGGTTAGAAGCGCGTACGTCGACCTCGAGACCGCCTGGGCCAACGTCCGGCAACGCGACATCGCCGCGGAAGTGGCGAGCGAGCGCCTCAGAATCGTCCAGGAAGAATACCGTCTGGCTACCAGGAGCATCGAGGAGCTGCGAACCGCCATCCGCGATGAAGCCGCCGCGCAGCGGGACGCGGTAGACCAGCGTTTTGAGTTCGCGAACGCGCTGCTGAGTCTCTACGAGGCGGCCGGAATCGTAGCCCGCGAGGCCGGGCTGAACACCGCCCGCGAGCAATAGCAGCCCGTGGAAAGAACCCCCCGGCATTCGAGCGGCGGTGCATCCGCGCTGGGTCGCTTCGCTTCACCGATCCACAAAGTAAAGAGAACATTACATATTGTCATGTCTAGTATACATGTTGCCATCCCCTGGCTACGCTCTGCGTTGCTCCTCGGGCGAATAGCCCTGCTATTCCCCTCTCGTCGCGCCTTGCCAGCCCGGCGCCTCACCGCTCTCGGTGCTCGGGCGGCCCTGTCCACGGACTGCTGAGCCTGTGTCCATCCCACGAACTTCGACGCGGCGGCCCGTAGCCGTCGCGATGCTCGTCCTGGCGGTGGTGCTGCTGGGAAGCATCTCCTACGCGCGGCTGCCGATCGATCTCCTCCCCGAGGTCAGCTTCCCGCGGCTGGTCGTCTACACCGGCTACCCCAACGTCGCACCCGCAGAGATCGAGCGGTTGGTGACCGAGCCGATCGAGCAGCAGGCGGCGGCGGTACCCGGCGTGGAAAAGGTCACGTCCGTGTCCCAGGAGGGGGTGAGCCTGGTCACCCTGCGCTTCTCGTGGGGCAGCGATATGGACTTCGCCACGCTGAACGTGAGGGAGCGGCTCGACAACATCCGCGACCTGCTGCCCGAGACGGCCGAGCGGCCCACCATCCTGCGCGTGGACCCCCAGGCGGAGCCGATCCTCACGGTTTCTCTCAGCGGCGGCGGCGACCTGCTGCAGAACAAGGAGATCGCCGAGGATGTCTTCCGGCGCCGCCTGGAACAGCTCGACGGAGTCGCGCAGGCGTCGGTGACCGGGGGGTTGGACCGCGAGATCCACGTGGATGTCGACATGGCCCTGATGGAGGCCAACGGGATCTCGCTGGAAGACGTGGTGCGGGCCGTCGATCAGTCCAACTACTCGGCGCGTGGCGGGACGATTCTGCGCGGCCGCTTCCGGTACCCGCTCCGCACGCTGGGCGAGTTCCAGACGGTCGAGGAGATCAACAACGTGGTCGTCGCCAGGCAGGAAGTGGGGGGCCAGCGCGCCCCCGCCGGACCGGGCGGCGAAGAGGAGGACGCGAACTTCCGGCTGGTGCGGATCCGGGACATCGCCACGGTCGTCGACGGCTTCGCGGAGCGCGAGGAGATCGCGCGCTACAACGGGTCCGAATCGGTCGGCATCCTGGTCTTCAAGGAGTCGGGCGCCAACACGGTGGCGGTGTCGGAGCAGGTGCAGGAGACGCTGCTGCTCCTGAAGGACCAGTACCCCGAATTCACGGCCGAGATCGCGTCCAACCAGGCCACCTTCATCGACGAGTCGATCAGCAACGTCGTGCAGGCGCTGATTCTCGGGGGACTGCTCGCTTTCATCGTCCTCTTCTTCTTCCTGCGCGACCCCCGCTATCCGGTCGGCATCGCCCTGGCGATTCCCATTTCGGTGATCGGCACCTTCTCGCTCATGGACGCGTTCGGGGTCTCTCTGAACATCATGAGCCTGGGGGGACTCGCGCTCGGGGTCGGGATGCTGGTCGACAACTCGATCATCGTCCTCGAGAACATCTTCCGGCACAGACAGGCGGGCCTGGGGGCCCTGGAGGCGGCCGCGCGCGGGGCGGAAGAGGTGCAGGGGGCGATCACGGCCGCGACGCTGACGACGATCTCGGTGTTCGGACCGATCATCTATGTGCAGGGCGTGGCGGGCGAGCTCTTCGCCGCGCTGTCGCTGGCGGTCGCGTTTTCGCTGCTCGCCAGCCTGGCCGTCGCGCTGACGTTGCTTCCCGCCATGGCGGCGCACTTCCGGGCGTGTGAGGACCGGGAGCGCAAGGGCGCAGAGCCGACGAGCGAGCCCGGGCCCACCTCCGCGTCTGCACGGGCCAGGGTGAGCGGCGCGATCGTATGGGGCGTGACCCTGCCGTTCCGTGCGGTACGGGGGACGCTGTCGCTGGCCAAACAGCTCGTCGCCTTCTGGGGAGAGATGGCCACGAAGGCGCTCTCGACCGTCTTCCTGCCCTTCTTCCGCGTCTTCGACCGCATCTTCAACGCCTTTGCCCGGTGGTATCACGGGGTACTCTCGGCGGCGCTGGACCGGCGCGCGCTGGTTCTGGCGGTGGCGGGCGGGACGCTCGCCGGTGTCATCCTCCTGGCGTCAGCGCTGGATCGCGACCTGCTTCCCGACGTGGACCAGGGCGCCTTCGACATACGGGTCGAGCTCGCCGAAGGGACGCGTCTGGAGACCACTGCGACGTCCGTGGAGACGCTGGAGCGCGAATTGGAGCGCGACCCCGAGATCGTTGCGGTCTTCAGTCACATCGGCCGCGACGTGCAAGCCAAGGGAGATGAGGGCAAGGCCACGGGGCTGCACACCGCACAGTTGCAGGTGCGACTGGACGACCAGGCGGTCACGGAAGATGTAGTGGGACGGATGCAGGGCCTGGCCCGTGAATTCCCGTCCGGCTCCCTCGCATTCGAGACGGGGCAGGCAACGGCGCTGGGCCAGATCCTGGGCGGCGGCGAGGCCGATATCGCGGTGCGGCTGCGCGGGGAAGACCTCGTCGAGACCTACGCTTTCGCCACCCAGATCCGCCAGCGGCTCGCCACCGTGGCGAACATTCGCAACGTGCGCATCGGTTCGGAGCGGGGGCAGCCCCAATACCAGGTCCTGATCGACAAGGAAGCGGCGGCGGGGTACGGGATCGATCCGCGGCGTATCGCCGAGACCGTGCAGACCGCCATGCTGGGGGACCGCGCCACCGAGTTCGTGGATTTCGACCGCAAGATCGCCGTCGTCGTGCGACTACCCGACCATGAACGCTACGACGCGTCCACGCTGGACAACCTACGCGTCCAGGGGATCCCGCTGCGTGAACTGGTGATCGTCGAACAGACGCTCGCGCCCGCCGAGATCAGGCGCGAAGACCAGGGGCGGGTGATCACGGTCTACGCCGACGTGGCTTCGGGTGGGCTCGCGGCGGCGATCACCTCGGTGGAGGGGGCGCTGCAGGAGTTGCGGACGCCGTTCGACGTGCGGGTCGAGGTGGGGGGCGAGAACGAGGAGATGCGGCGCTCCTTCCGCGACCTCGCCTTCGCCTTCGGGCTGGCAATCCTCCTCGTCTACATGATACTGGCGGCCCAGTTCGAGTCCTTCGTTCATCCGTTCACCATCCTCATGGCCGTGCCCCTCGCGCTCGTAGGAGCCATATTGGCATTGGCGCTTACGGGGCAGGGGCTCAACACGATGAGCCTGATCGGAGTGGTGATCCTCGTGGGAATTGTCGTGAACGATGCGATCGTGAAGGTGGACTTCATCAATCAGGGGCGCGGGCGCGGGCTCAGCCTGCGGGACGCGATTCTCGAGGCCGGCGAGGTGCGTCTGCGGCCGATCGTGATGACGACGGTCACCACGGTCCTGGGGCTGCTCCCCATGGCGCTCGGGATCGGGCGTGGAGCCGACCTGCGGGCTCCCATGGCGATCTCGGTGATCGGCGGCCTCATCGTGGCCACCGCGCTCACCCTGATCGTGGTTCCGGTGGTCTATTCGGTGGTTGAAGAGGTCCGCACGGCCTGGAAGCGCCGGCTCGGCGGAAAGGGCGCCGCAACACCCGATCTGGCGGCCCAGGGAGCCGGCCCGTCATGATCGGCTTCTCGGTCCGCCGCCCCGTCGCCATCGCGATGGCCTACCTGGCCGTCGCATCGCTCGGCGTGTTCGCCTGGCGCAACATTCCCATCGAGCTGGTGCCCGACACCCGCCTTCCCCGCCTCACGGTCGAGGGGACATGGCGCGGCGCTTCTCCGGAGACGGTGGAGGCGTTTCTGACGTCGCCTCTCGAGGCCACGATCCAGCTCGTGCAGGGGGTCGAGAAGGTCGTGTCCACATCGTTCGAGGGCCAGGCGAGGATCGAGGTGGAGTTCGCCCGCGACACCGACATGGACTTCGCGCGGCTGGACCTGTCGGAGCGGATCGCCACCCTGGAGGAGACCGAGTTGCCTCCCGGGGTGGACCGGGTAGCGGTCAGGCCCTACATCCCGCGCGAATTCGAGCGGCAGCAGGGCCGCGCGTTGCTGGAGTACACCTTCACCGGAGCGCGCACGCTGGAGTCGCTCCGCGAGCACCTGGACGACTATGTGGTTCCGGAGTTGACCCAGGTCGAGGGTGTCGCGGTCGTGACGGCCCGTGGCGGCCGCGAGCGCCTGCTCGAAGTCGAACTGGACCGCGAGCGGATGGCGGCGATGGGAGTGCTGCCGGAGGAGGTCAGCCGCAGGATCGCCGACCTGGACCTCGTGCGCGAAGCCGGCGCGGTCAGGGAAGGGGATCGTCAATGGACGGTGGCGATCCGCAACCGGCCCGGGTCCGCCACCGACGTTGCGAACACGATCGTCAAGAGCGACGGCGACCGCATCGTGCGTGTTTCGGACATCGCCGTGGTGCGGGACACCTACGAAGACGTGAGGAGCCACTATCGGATCAATTCCCGTCCGGCGGTGCAACTGCGGATAACGAAGGAGATCGGAGCCAACTCGGTCCGGGTAGCCGACCGGGTCAAGGAGCGGATGGAGATCGTCGAGCGGCGCAGCCCGCCCAATACGCGCTTCATCCTCGACCGTGACGAGAGCAGGGAGATTCGCCGCCAGCTTTCCGACCTCCGCAGCCGGGCGGTGCTGTCGGTATTCGTCATTCTCGGGGTGCTCCTGCTCTTCCTGGGATCGGTGCGTTCCGCGATGGTCATCTTCGCATCGATCGCCTTCTCGATCCTCATCTCGCTCAACCTGATTTACTTCGCCGGGCTCACCCTCAACGTGCTCACGCTGACCGGGCTGGCCCTGGCGTTCGGATTGATTGTCGACAACTCGATCGTGGTGCTCGAGAACGTCTACCGGCGCAGGCAACAGGGCAGTGCGCGAAAGAGCGCAGTCCTGAAGGGAGCGTCCGATGTCGTGCTTCCGGTCGTCGCCGCTACCGCGACCACGCTGATCGTCTTCGCGCCGTTCGTGTACCTGAAGGGCGACCTGCGCGTCTATTACCTGCCGCTGGGGATCGTTGTCGCGCTCACACTGGTTGCGTCGCTGATGGTGGCGTTCAGCTTCATCCCGGCGCTGGTCCACCGGATCCTGCCGGAAGCAGGCGATGAAGCGGCCCAGGCCGACGGCGTTCCGCGCAAGGAGCCTGCCTACGTTCGGTTCTACCGGGGCCTGGTGGGACACACCCTGCGCTGGCCCTGGATGGTGGTCGCGATCGGGCTGTCCGCGCTGGGCGGGTCCACGTACCTCTTTCAGAACTACGTCCAGGGAGGGATGCTCTTCGGCGGCGGCTGGGGCCAGGAAACCTACATCTCGATCAATATCGACTTCCCCCGGGGCTCCGACATCGAGCGAACGGACCAGCTTACCCGGTATTTCGAGGACCGGCTGCGCCGGATGCCCGAGGTCGAGGAATTCGAGACCGAGGTATACGACGCGTCCAGCAGCCGGATCTATGTCACCTTCCCCGAAGAGCTCGAGACGACCCAGGTTCCGGTTCGCATCAAGGACCAGCTCTTCGCCTTTTCGCTGGCCTTCTCCGGCGTCGACGTGCGGGTCTTCGGGTATGGACCATCGTTCTACGGCGGGGGCAGTTCGCCGCCCAACTATTCGATCCAGGTGCTCGGGTACAACTACGAGAGGGTGCGCGAGATTGCGGAGAACCTGGGTGGGCGGCTGGAGCGGTTCCCGCGCGTTCGCGACGTGAACACCAACGCCTCCGGATTCTTCAGGCGTGATCGCGCCTCGGAATTCGTGGTGGACATCCGCCGCGATGTCGTTGCCCGCCACAACCTTCCCGTCTCGCAGCTGGTGCAGCAGATCATGGCTGCCGTGCGCGGGCAGTCCAGCCAGAACGAGATCAAGATCGGGGGTGACGAAGTCCGCTACGAGGTGAAGCTCGAGGGCAACCGCGAGATCGACCTGCACCAGCTCCGGCAGACCCTGCTCCTGACCCCGGAGGGGGATCCGGTACGCCTCGGTGAGCTCGTGACCATCACCCCGCAAGAGGTGCTCGCCCAGATCCGCCGCGAGGATCAGCAGTACGAACGCACCGTGGCGTACGAATTCCGGGGCCCCTACAAGCTCGGGGACGTGTACCACAACACCATCATCGACGGGACCGAGGTCCCGCCGGGCTACACCGTCAAGAAGGCCGATCGCTGGCGGTTCGGCGCCGAGCAGCAGACTCAGCTCCTGATGGTGCTGGGGCTGGCGCTCCTTCTCGTGTACATGGTCACCGCGGCGCTCTTCGAGTCCGCCCGGCTCCCGATGTGCGTCGTCCTCACCGTCCCGATGGCCTTGATCGGCGCCTTCCTGCTCTTCTTCTTCCTGGACGCCCAGTTCACGCGCGAGGCCTGGATGGGCGTCATCATGATGTGCGGCATCGTCGTCAACAACTCCATCCTGCTTGTGGATCACATCAACCGGCTCAGGCGGGAGGAAAGGCTCGCGCTGGAGCCGGCCATCCTCCGGGGCACCCTGGAGCGGGTGCGGCCGATCCTCATGACCACCACGACCACCATCCTGGCGCTCCTGCCGCTGGTCCTCTTCAGCGAGCACGCCGACGCGAACATCTGGAATGCACTCGCGTATTCGCTGATCGGCGGGCTGACCTCTTCGACCTTCCTCGTCCTGACCGCCACCCCGGCGCTCTACTTCCTCTTCGAAAGCGCCAAGGCGCGGATGACGCTCACCGAGTATTTCTCCCCATCCGGACGGGTGAGCACGCTCTACTGGCTGACCCACATGGTGCTCTACGGGGTCGTGCTGATCGGGTTCGTGTTCGGCGCGATCACACTCTGGGATTCCTTCGAGGGCCTGCGCGGCGATGCGGCGTTCATCGACTTCGTGTTCGATTCGGTCGGCGCCCTCCCGCAAGCGGTCCAGACCGTGCTGATCTGGCTTGGCGCGGCCTGGGCAGGCCTGCTGGTGACCTGGCCGTTCGTGGCCGTCACCATCAAGTGGGCCCGCAACCTGAGGCCGGTCCGCCCGGCCTGACCGATGAGACTCCGCTTCGCCCCATCTCCGACGGGGTACCTGCACGTCGGCGGCGCGCGCACGGCGCTCTTCAACTGGCTGCTGGCGCGGCGGGCGGGCGGTGCGTTCCTGCTGCGCATCGAGGACACGGATCGCAATCGCAGCCGGCCCGAGCACGTCGATGCGATCCTGAACGGGCTGACGTGGCTGGGTATCGGCTGGGACGAGGAGCCGGTGCACCAGGCCGACGGGCTGGAGCGGCACCGGCGCGATGCAATGCGGCTGCTCGAGGCCGGGCGCGCCTACCGCGACTTCACCACCCAGGAGGAGTTTGCGCGCGCCCGGGACGCCGCGGTGGAGGCCGGGACGGGGACGGTGGCGCGGCTGTCCCGCGAGTTGGCCGCGCGAGTGCCGCCGGATGAGGGCCGCCGCCGCGCCGAGGCCGGCGAGCCATTCGCTGTCCGCTTCCTCGTGCCCGACGGGGTGACCGCGTGGGATGATCTCGTGCACGGTCCTACCCGCTTCGAAAACGGTCAGATCGACGATTTCGTGATCCTGCGCAGCGATGGGACTCCCACCTACAACCTGGCCGTGGTCTCCGACGACGCCGACATGGCGATCACGCACGTCGTGCGCGGCGACGATCACATCTCCAACACGCCCAAGCAGATCCTCCTGTACGAGGCGCTGGGCGAGGATGTCCCGGCCTTCGGACACCTGCCGATGATCCTGGGACCCGACGGGAAGCGTCTCTCGAAGCGGCACGGGGCCCAGGCGGTGGGGGCATTCCGGGACGAGGGCATTCTTCCCGAAGCGATGGTGAACTTCCTTGCGCTGCTCGGGTGGTCGCCGGGTACCGACGAGGAATTGTTGTCGGGGGATGATCTGGTGGAGCGGTTCTCGCTGGAGCGCGTCCTGAAGAAGGGGGCCGTCTTCGATCAGGCCAAGCTGCTGTGGATGAACGGCCGGTACATCGCGCGCATGGACCCGGCAGAGATCGCCGCGGCGCTCCGAGGCGTGCTGGCGGACGAAGGTATCCGGGACGGCCGGATCGACCTGCCAGAAGACGCCTTCCTGCGCATGGCCGCCGCCCTGGCGCCCCGGAGCCGTACCTTCGTCGAGATGGCGGCGCTGTCGCGCCCGTACATCGGGCCCGTTCGCGACTACAACCCCAAGGCCGCGCGCAAGGCGTGGTATCGGGATCGCGACGGCGCAGCGGCCACGCTCAGGGCGATTCGCGACCGGCTCGCGTCGGCGCGGTGGGAGGAGTCCGCCCTTGAAGAGGAACTGCGCGGACTCGCCGCGGAGCGGGGCGTCGGGGCGGGGAAGATCTTCCAGCCGCTCCGGCTGGCGCTCACGGGCGTTCCGGCCTCGCCGGGGATCTTCGACGTGCTGCTGATCCTCGGCCGGGAGCGCTCGATCCGGCGCACCGAGCGCGCGATCCAACACATCGGCACTGCAGGTTAGTCAACCGACCAATCACAATGACCGGTCAGTCTGATCGGCCGCTCAGTCGATCTTGACGGTCACGATGTCGGTGTCGAGGTACTGCTGGTGCCGCACCGACGACGCGAAGTGGCGGAGCAGGCGCGGCGAAATCTCGTGTTCGACCGGGTCGCCCCGATGGTGATCCTCGATCAGCGCCAGCCGATCCTCGATGTTGCCCTCGCCTCCCGCGGCCACGAACTCCATCTCGGCTCCCGAGCCTTCGGGCCGGATGACCAGCCGCAACCGACGCTTCGCCGCCGCCTGCTCTCCCTCCTCCCGGGCCGCGAGCAGGGTCCCGAGAGTTTCCTCGGCAACCAGGCGCAACCGATAGACGGTCTGTTCGTCCCAGCCCTTTCGCGACGACATCCGGTCGATCAGGGCGTTGATCTTCGGCAGGGAATCCACGTCGAGGTCAGTCTCGATCCGCTTCTTGCGGGGGGCCGTGAGTTCCAGGAAGGCCGTCATGGCGAGCGCCGCGAGACCACCGGAAGCCATGCCGTTGCCGAGCAGTTCGCCGAGCCAGCCTTCCAGGCCGCCGGCAAAGAAGAGCTCGTGCTGGAAGCCCGTTCCGATCCAGAAGGAAACGCCCACGATCGCCGCCTTGCGGAAGTCCATGCCGTCCTGGACGACGATCCTGAGCCCGAGTGAGAAGAGGATCGCGATCATCATGAGCAGGTAGGCCGCGGCCACGGGGCCCGGGATGGCCAGGAAGAGCGCGATCACCTTCGGCAGAAACGTCAGCGCCAGAAAGAACATCCCGATGTACATCCCTACCCGCCGCGAGGCGACACCGGTGACCTCGACGGTCGCCACCCCCGAGGCGCAGGTGGTGTTCGGCACCGTCCCGGCCAGACCGGAAAGCAGGTTCCCCACGCCGTCCGCCGCCACCGCGCCCTGCACGGAGCGGAAGTCCGTGGCCCGCGGCTTGCGCCAGGAAACCCGCTGGATCCCGACCACGTCGCCCACGGTCTCGATGGCGCCGATGAGGGTGACGAACACGAAGGCCGGCAGGAGCGCCCAGAAGGCCGGTCCGAAGTCGAAGGCGAAGCCGGGCCAGCCGCCCTGCGGGATCCCGAACCAGGGCGCTTCGATCACGCGCTCGATCTCGTAGAGTCCGAAGCCGGAGCCCACGATGCAGCCGGCGATGACCCCCGCGATCGGCGCCCACCGGCGCACGCCGCTCGAGCCGCGCAGGACCATGAGCAGGGTAACGAGCAGCGTGATGACGGCGCTCCACAGGATCCCGGTTTCGGATGCCCCTTCCGGCACCTCCTCGAGCAGCTCCGCGACCACGGGCATGATCGTGACCGCGATCAGCATCATCACGGTGCCCGCGACCGTCGGCGTGATGATCCGCCTCAGCAGCGACAGGCGCGCCGACAGCGCGAACTGGAACAGCGACGAGACGACGAGGAGGGCCATGAGCAGCGGCGGCCCGCCTTCGGTGAGCGCCGTGACGCAGACCGCGATGAACGCTCCCGACGTGACCATGAGGAGGATGTACCCCGAGCCGAACCTTCCCACGCGCCTGGCCTGGAGCATCGTGGTAATCCCCGAGATCGCCAGCGCCGCGAAGGCGGCCCAGGCGAGGTACGCGTCACCGCCGCCCGCAGCGGTTACCACGACGACCGGAATCAGGATGATTTCGCCGAGCTCGAGCATCATCAGCTGGAGGGCCAACCCCAGGGCAAGGCCGTGAGGGGGGTGCTGATCCGGCTCGTAACGAACCGGTGCGACGTGGCGGCTCGACAACGGCATCGGTGGGCTCTCCCGATTTGTTGGCGGTCAAAGACCCCATCAATTGACGGTTTCATGGTGCACGAGGCAATTCCAACGTGGAGCAGGCGGCCGATCTCCGACCCGATGGCGGGGGGAAGCACGCCTCGCAGCCGCCTGCGCGCCGCGCCGCAGGGTTGCAACTTGTTCGGCGCGCGTCTATCGTTCACGCCGCTGCCTCTTCGCATCTGCCCCGTGTTCCTCCTCCTCCCTGAGCATGCCGACAGGCCCGAGTCACCAGACGCCAGCGCACGAATCGTCCCAGGTCCGCATTGTCCCGAGTCTCACCGACATCGAGCGGCGGATCCTCGATTTCATGGTGTCCTACCTCCGCGCCAATACCTATCAGCCGTCCATCCGCGAGATCGGCGCCCGTTTCGGGATCAAGAGCACGAAGACCGTTTCGGAGCACCTGCAATCGCTGGCGGACAAGGGGTTCATCGAACGGGATCCGGCACGCTCGCGCGGGATCCGGATCCTCGGGGTGGACCTGAACGCCCAGACCGTGTCGTTGCCCTGCTTCCGCGACCTGACGGAGGCGGCAAGCGGGATGCGCGATGGCCGGGTGGACGTTCACGTCACGCTCGACAGGCAGCTGGTGAGCCGGAACGGAGGCTTTGTGGTGCGGGCGCCGCGCGACCGTTTGGCCGCGGCCGGAATCAGCGACGGGGATTTCCTCGTAATCCAGCCGGTGCGCGCCGACGAACTGGCCGACGGCGAGATCATCGTGGCGCGCATGCAGGGCGCGACCGACTACTTCCAGCTCAAGAAGAGCGGTTCGCGGTTCTTTTTCTACCCCATCGGGAGCGACTCTTCCGTTCCCGATGGTGACGAAGCAGCGCAGCCGGTCATTGTGGGCAGGGTTGCGGGGCTCTTCCGTCGGATGGGCCCGCTGCCCTTCACGGCCCCGATTACGGCTCACTAGCGGCCCGTGGCTGAGGGCCACGCGACCAGCGCCGCCGCTCCGCAGGGTTCATCGCCGTCGGGCGACGCCTCCGACCGAGCCTGGATGGCGCGCGCCCTAGAGATCGCACGGGCCGGGGGACTGCGCGGCGAAGTCCCGGTCGGCGCGGTCATCTTGCACGAGGGTGCGATCCTGGCCGAGTCCCACAACCGCACGCTGGAGCTTTGCGACCCGACCGCGCATGCCGAATCCGTGGTGATCCGTGCGGCGGCGCGGCGGCTGGGGGACTGGCGTCTCTCCCGCTGTACCCTCTACACCACCCTCGAGCCCTGCGCCCAGTGCGCCGGCGCCATCGTGCTGGCGCGGATCCCGCGCCTGGTGTACGCGGCGTCCGATCCCAAGTCGGGCATGGCGGGCAGCCTCGGCAACCTGGTGCAGGACGCGCGGCTCAATCACCGTGTTGAACTGGTCACGGGGGTGCTGGCGCCGGAGTCGGCCGAACTGCTGCGCGGTTTTTTCCGGGCCCGCCGGGGTCGAGGGGGCCCGCCAGTCCAGTCTTAGTCTATCGTCTGACCGGACGGGGCCTCCACCTCCTCTACGGGGGTGCCGAAGGTGCGGAGGCAGAGGGCCAGCACCGCGACGCCCAAAACGAGCGCGAGCCAGGTGGGGAGCCCGAGCGCGGTCCCCACGCTGCCGAGAACGAGGCCGACCCCGCCGACCAGCACCGCGTAGGGGAGCTGGGTTCGCACGTGATCCACATGGTCGCAGGCGGCGGCCGTCGAAGACAGGACGGTCGTGTCGGAGATTGGCGAGCAGTGGTCGCCCCAGATCGCCCCCGCCAGGACGGAGCTGGTGGTGGCGAGGAGAATGCCGTACACGGAGCCGTCGGCAAAGCCGGTGCCGCCGGCGAGCGACACGGTGAGCGGGATCACGAGGGGGATCAGAATGGCCATGGTGGTCCAGGAGGTCCCGGTCGCGAACGCCATCGCCCCCGAGGTGATGAAGACCACCGCCGGGAGGAGGAAGAGGGGCAGGTTGCCCCCGAGCAGCTGTGAGACGTACGCGGCCGTGCCGACATCCTGGGTGACGGCGCCGAGCGACCACGCCAGTGTCAGGATGACCATCGCGATCATCATCGCCTTCACCCCGCCGAGCCAGGCATCGACGCACTCCTTGACGTCGAGGACTCTCTGCGAGAGGGAGAGCAGCGCGGCGACCAGGCAGCCGGAGAGCGAGCCCCAGAGCAGCGTCATGAACGGATCCGCCGCACCGAACACGTCCCTGAGCGACGCCTCCGCGCCGACCGCAGCGCGCCCGGAGGTGTAGAGTCCCCCGAGAACCACGAGAACGACCGCCGCCACGGGGAGTCCCGCATTCCACCAGCGCTCCGGCGCCCCCTCCTTGGAGTTGACGAAGCTCTCGGAGATCTCGGCGGCCGGGCGCGATCCCGGGCGCAGGAGCCCGCCTCCCGCGGCGGCCCGGGCCTCGGCACGCGCCATGGGGCCGAAATCGCGGTTCATGGCCGAGGTCAGGAAGACGAACGCCAGGGCGAGCAGGGGATAGAAGAGGTAGGGAATCGTCTCAAGGAAAACGGTGTAGGGGCTGAGGCCGCCCAGGAAAGCCGCGTCGGCGCCGGTGGCCTCGCCGACAGCAGCTCCCAGCCCGCCGCCGATGAGCGATACCTCGTACCCCACCCAGGTCGACACCGGGACCAGCGCGGCCACCGGCGCGGCGGTCGAATCGACCAGGTAGGCCAGCTTCTCGCGGGAGATCCTGAGCCTGTCGGTGATGGGGCGCATCGTGTTGCCGACGACCAGCGTATTCGCGTAGTCGTCGAAGAAGATCGCGAGGCCGGCCAGCGCCGTGGCCACCTTGCCGCGGCGGCGATTGCGGGCCAGCGGCGCCACGGCCTTCACCACTCCCCGCGTGCCCCCGTTGCGGCTGATGATGCCCACCATGCCGCCCAGCATGAGGCTGAAGACCACGATCTGCGTGTGGCCGCCGTCGGTGTCGCCCAGGGCGGGCACCACGTACTGGTCGATGAGCCGCCAGGTGGCCTGCAGCGGGTTGTAGCCGGCGACCGCAAGCGCGCCCAGCCAGATCCCGGCGAGCAGCGCGGTGATCACTTCCTTGAAGATCAGGGCCAGCACGATCGCGATCAGCGGCGGCAGGATCGAGAACCACCCGGGAGCGAACGGCCGCGAGATCTCGTGGACGACGTCGCCCGCGCGCAACTGCAGGGGGAGCGCGTCCCGCGAGGCGATCGAGATGTCGCGGAATTCGCGCGCCTGGCCCGCCGCCACAGGGCCGGAGGCGAGCAGGGCACCGCCGGCGTCGTAGATCTCCACCAGCGCGGAATGGTCGGAGCCGCCGGTTACCGTCACCGAGAAGGGAACCGAGGCCAGGATCACGCTGGGCGCCTCGGTAACTTCCTGGGCACCTCCCGCAAGCGGAGCAGCGAGAACAACCAGGCCAATGGTCGTCCACCGGGCAGCGCAAGAGCGGCAGAAGCTCCACCACCTCCGACTAACGGGGACAGGGTTCACTCGGCGTGCGGGTGTTGGGGACATTGGAGTACCGGGATCTGTGGGAGTCGGGGCTGGCAGGCAGCGTGGCGGCCGATGTGCTTCAACCATCATGTTGGCCGGAGCCTTCCGGTGCAATTACCTTTCGGCGGCTTGCAGGTGTCCGTGTCCGGGGTTCGGGGCTGCCCAGAGTGCATCGGCGCTCGAAACAGCCGTGACTTCGCCGGGACGCGGTGATCGGCAGGCCGGGGACCAAACCGGGCATCCACCGGCAGGAGCAGACGCGACAAGGTGACCCCCGCGACACCCACGGTGCTCATGGACGGCCAGGCCGTCAGGCGTGCCGTTGGCCGCATGGCCCACGAGATCATCGAGAAGCTGGGCGGGACCGAGCGCCTGGTGCTGATGGGCATTCAGCGCCGGGGTGTCGATCTCGCGACGATGATCGGCGATGCGATCGAGGCGGCGGAGGGTGCCGAGATTCCCGCCGGCACCCTGGACATCACGCTGTACCGCGACGATCTGATGGCGCTCGGCCCCAGACCCGTGGTAGGGGAGACCAAGCTGCCTGGCGGCGGTGTGGAGGGGATGGCCGTGGTGCTCGTCGACGATGTCCTGTACACCGGCCGCACCGCGCGGGCGGCGCTGAACGAGCTGATGGACTGGGGGCGGCCCGCGCGCATCCTTCTCTGCGTATTGGTGGATCGGGGAGACCGGGAGCTTCCGATTCAGCCCGACATCGTGGGGCGGGAGTTCCCCGTGCTCGCCAACCAGCGGATCGATGTGCTGGTGCCCTCCCTGGACGGCGAACTCGCGGTGGTGCTGGCCGCGCTGGAGGCGCGGTGATCCGTTCGGCGACGACGCTGGGCAAGGACTTGATCGGTCTCGAGCCTCTGAGCCGTGAGCAGATCGAAGTCATTCTGGACACCGCGGAGCCGTTCAAGGAGATCTCCGAGCGGCGGATCAAGAAGGTGCCGGTGCTGAGGGGCAAGACGATCGTCAACCTCTTCTTCGAGGCCTCGACGCGGACGCGCATCTCCTTCGAGTTCGCGGAGAAGCGGCTCTCGGCCGACACGGTGAACATCGGCGCCGTGGGGTCGTCGGTGTCGAAGGGGGAGACGCTGGTCGACACGGCGCGCAACCTCGAGGCGATGCGGATCGACATGGTCGTGATGCGGCATTGGTCCGCCGGGGCCGCGTCGTTCCTGGCGGCGCGCATTCCCTCCAACGTGATCAACGCGGGCGACGGGGCGCACGAGCACCCAACGCAGGGACTGCTGGACATCCTCACGCTGCGGGACCACTTCGGCCGCCTGGAGGGGCTGAAGGTGTGCATCGTGGGGGATGTGCTGCATTCGAGGGTGGCGCGGTCCAATATCTTCGGTCTCGTGACGCTCGGGGCGAAGGTCGCGGTGTGCGGGCCGCGGACGTTGTTGCCGGCGGGGATAGAGGATCTCGGCGTCCGGGTCTTCGGGCGCGTGGAGGAGGCGATCGAGTGGGCGGATGCCCTCAACGTGCTGCGCCTTCAGCTGGAGCGGATGCAGGATGGATTCGTGCCCTCGCTGCGCGAGTACAACCGCGTCTTCGGGGTGTCGCACGAGCGGCTGGAGTGGGCGCCGCGGGAGCTGCTGATCCTCCACCCCGGGCCGATGAACCGGGGCGTGGAGATCGATTCGGACGTGGCGGACGGACCGCACTCGGTGATCCTGCGGCAGGTGACGAACGGGGTGGCCATTCGCATGGCGGTGTTGTACCTGCTCGCCGGCGGCTCGCCGGACCTGGCCGAGGCGGCCAAGTCGGGGAAGGGAGTGCGGCCGTGAGCCGGGGGAGCCGCGCGTGAGGAGGCTGCTGATCCGCGGCGGGCGGGTGATCGATCCGGGCGCGGGAACGGACCAGGCCGCCGACGTCCTGATCGAGGACGGGCGCATCGTGGCGGTCGCGCCGAGCCTGGCGCCGGACGGGGCCGGGATCGTGGACGCGCGCGGGCTGGTGGTGGCGCCCGGCTTCGTGGATCCGCACGCGCACCTGTGCGAGCCGGGGTGGGAGCACCGCGAGACGATCGCGACGGGGGCCCTGGCCGCGGCGGCGGGTGGGTACACGACCGTGTGCGCCATGCCCGACACCGATCCCGTAGTGGACGATCCGGCCTCGGTGGGCTTCATCGTGGCGGCGGGGCGCAGGGCGAGGGGAGCCCGCGTGTATCCGGCGGCGGCGGTCTCCGTCGGCCGGAAAGGGGAGCAGCTGACCGAGTTCGGCGAGGTGGTGGAAGCGGGGGCCGTGGCCGTGACCGATGTCGGCAGGTCGATCCGGTCTTCCAAGTTGATGCGCCTGGCGCTCGAGTACGCGCTCGCTTTCGATGTGCCGGTGCTTGCCCAACCCGAGGATGCGGATCTCGCGCGGGGCGGGGTGATGCACGAGGGGGTCATGTCCACGCGTCTGGGGCTGCGCGGCAAGCCGGCCGCCGCGGAGGAAATCGGAGCCGCCCGGGATCTGGCGCTCGCGGAGGCCACCGGCGGGCGCCTGCACCTGCAGCGGGTCTCGACGGCCGCGGCGGCCGACCTGCTGCGGCGCGCCAGGGAGCGTGGAGTGCGGGTCACTGCGGAGGTCACGCCCCACCACCTCCTTCTTTCGCACGAGCTGGTGGCGGGCTACGGCACCGAGTTCAAGGTGGATCCGCCGCTGCGAACGCCCCATGACATCGAGGTGCTGTGCGCGGCTCTTGAGGACGGCACCATCGACAGCATCGCGACCGATCATGCACCGCGCACCTACGACGAGAAGGAACAGGCCTTCGACGACGCGCCCTTCGGCGTGGTGGGCTTCGAGACGGCCTTCGCCATCCTGCACACGCGCCTGGTCCTGGAGGGGCGCATCGCCCTTCCGACGCTGCTGGCGCGGATGTCGACCGGTCCGGCTGTGGCGATGGGTTTGCCGGGCGGTTCGCTCGGGCCCGGTGAGCGCGCCGATCTGGTGCTCATCGATCCACTGGCCGAGTGGACCATCGATGCGGCGGCCTTCCTCTCCAAGTGCCGCAACACGCCCTTCGGCGGAATCCAGGTCAAGGGGCGCGTGATGCGGACGCTGGTGGATGGCGACACGGTCTGGAAGGTGCCGGCCGAAACGCACTGACGCCCCGCGTCCCGGCAGGGGACGGGAGCAGGAAGACGGCGTGAGATGAGGAGTGCCGCGGGGCAAGGTCGCCCGCGGCGTCCGGCGGCGCTACCGAGCCGCTCTTACCACCCGGTCGAGCTGCGCCTTGATCCGGCCCGCCTTGTTCGGGTGGAGTATGCGACGGACGGCGGCCCGGTCGATGAGGGCCACAGCCTCCCGCCGATGTTCATCCGCCTGCTCGGCCGATGTCGCTTCGCGGACTCTGCGGATGGCGGTGCGGATCTTCGAACGGGTCTCGCGATTCCTGCTTCGCTCGACACGGTTCAACTCCATCCGCTTCTTCGCGCTCTTGATATTGGGCATGCTGGTCTGGTCGTCCGCCTTGCGGTCTGTGTGTTTCCATCGGGTCGGGTTTACATTCGGGAATCTAAGGTAGAATCACAGGCCCCTCTTATCAACGGGCACCACCGAGGCGGAAACGGCTTGACGCTTGGCTATCTGGGACCCGAAGGAACCTTCAGCCAACAGGCTGCGCGCGACTATGACGCCGAGGTGCGCCACATTCCCTACTCGAACATACCGTCCGTAATGCAGGCGGCGGAGGCGGGGGAGGTCCAGGAGGCCGTGGTTCCCATCGAGAACAGCCTCGAGGGTCCGGTGACGGCGACGACGGATCTCCTGATTCACCACTCGCCGCTCGTAATCAGGCGCGAACTGGTGGTGCCGGTACATCACTGCCTGGTGATCCGTCCCGGAGCCCGGGCCTCGGACGCGGAGGTGGTGTATTCGCATCCGCAGGCGCTCGCCCAGTGCCGCGGATACCTGCGCCGCCGCTTGCCGACGGCCGAACCTGTGGCATCGCTCAGCACGGCCAGCTCCGTGACCGACATGCTCGCCAGCCCGGTGCCGGCCGCGGCGATCTCCGGTCGGACCGCCGCGGAGGGCCGCGGTGTCGTCGTCGCAGAAGCCAACATCGAGGACAGCTCCAACAATCGAACCCGGTTCCTGGTGCTGGGGCGCCGGGACGGAGCCCGCACGGGTTCGGACAAGACCTCGATCTGTTTCGACTACGACCGGGATGGCCCCGGGACACTGCATGGGACCCTCGGCGCCCTGGCCACCCGCCGAATCAACATGGTCAAGATCGAGTCGAGGCCCGACAAGAGGAGCCTGGGACGCTATGTGTTTCTGGTCGATCTGGAGGGGCATCGCACCGACCCGGTGGTCGCGGACGCGCTGGAGGAGATGCGGGCGAGCGCGTCCATGTTCAAGATCCTGGGATCCTATCCGCGAGCTGCAGAGCCGGGGGCCTCCGCAGCGACCGGCCCCGGCTCCCGTGCAGACAGGCTGACCTGATGGAATTCCTGCTCGTCGTTCCGGTCCTGCTGTTCTCCGTTGTCGCCCACGAGGTTGCCCACGCCTGGCAGGCGCTGAGGGAAGGGGACACCACCGCGCGCGACCTCGGGCGGATCACGCTCAATCCGCTGCCGCACCTGGACCTGATGGGGTCCATTGTCGTCCCGCTGGTGCTGTTCCTCCTGCCCGGGAACTTCCTCTTCGGCTGGGCGAAGCCCGTACCCGTCAATCCGCGCAACTACCGGAGCTACCCCGCGGGCGACATCCGCGTCTCGCTGGCGGGAATCGTGGTCAATCTCTGCCTGGTGGTGCTCTTTGCCCTCGGGCTGGCACTGGCGGCGGCACTCGGCGCTTCTCGGGGCGCGGAGGGTCAAATTGGCACAACCATATTGTCCATGATGACTTATGGGGTTTTCATAAACCTCATTCTAGCGTACTTCAACCTGATACCCATCCCGCCCCTGGACGGATCCCACGTGCTCTACCACCTCCTGCCACCGAGGCTGAGAGCCCGCTATCGGGAGATGGGCAGATACGGAATCACATTCCTGTTCTTCACTCTCGTCCTGTTTCCGGGGGCCTTCGGGATGGTGCTTTCGCCGGTGTTCCTGGCTTTCGACTGGATCCTCGGGGTGGTGCCGGGATGACCGGCGAAGGCCTCCTCGTCGTCGAAACGGAGCGGTTCCGGGGACCTCTCGACCTGCTGCTTCACCTCATTCGCAGTCAGGACATCGACGTCTTCGACATACCCGTCGCGCGGATCACGAGACAGTTCCTGGCGGCGATCGAGGAGCTCTCGGCCGACGACGTGGACGATGCCGGGGAATTCCTGGAGATGGCGGCTGCCCTGGTGCGGATCAAGGCCCGCATGCTCCTTCCAGGGCCGCCCGGGGAAGACGACCAGGATCCTCGGGCCGAACTGGTGCGCCGGCTCCTCGAGTACGAGCAGATTCGCGAAATCGCGCTGCGGCTGCGCACCGCCGAGAACGACCGCGGGCGCCGCTTCGCCAAGGGCTTCGTCGAGCCGCGCCCGCGCACGGTGGCCGCGGACGTGCCGCTGACGGTCACCTGGGAAGAAGTCATGGCGGCCGCGGCTGGCGTCGTGGCGCCGGAGGAGAGGGAGCGGGAACACCGTGTGTTCACCCGGCCGGTTGCAATGCGGGAGAAGGTCGACCTGATCGTCGCGGCGGTGACCAGGGCTCGCAGGATCGAGTTCGATCGTCTCATCGCGCCGTGGAAGGAGCGGGTGCACGCGGTCATGACGCTCCTGGCGGGATTGGAGCTCGGACGCAGGCGCGTGGTGTCGCTGCGCCAGAGGAAGCCCTTTTCGCCGTTGTGGATCTATCGGGGATCCAACGTCGGCGCGGATGTCTCCGATATGGCGGCCGACGGTGCGGACGCGGTGCCGAACGAAATGGGGGGCGAATCATGAACGATGCGAGCATCGTTGAGGCGATCCTGTTCGCGAGCGACGCGCCACTGACCCCCGGCGACATCGCGCGCGCCGACGAGACCCTGGACGAGGACCGCGTCGAGGCGGCGCTGGCGGCGCTGCGGGCGGACTACGACCGCTCGGGGCGGGCCTTCGAGCTGCGCGAGGTGGCGGATGGCGTCCAGCTCATGACCCGGCCGGAGTTCGCGCCGTACCTGGAACGCTTCGACACGGTGCCGCGGACGTCGCGGCTGTCCGGGCCTGCCCTCGAGGCGCTGGCCATCGTGGCGTACCGGCAGCCGATCAGCCGCATCGAGGTCGAATACGTCCGGGGCGTGAACTCCACGGGTGTGATCCGGACCCTGATCGAGCGCGGCCTCATCGAGGGGGTGGCGAGGGGGGAGGGGGTGGGACGCCCCGTGCTGTACGGCACCACGTCACGTTTCATGGAACACTTCGGCTTTGCATCGCTCGAGGATCTGCCGCGGCCGGAGGACCTCCCGGTCGTGCTCCGCGAGAGCGAGACGACGTCGGACCCCGATAAT
The DNA here is from genome assembly GCA_022827345.1 of Gemmatimonadota bacterium. GTDB lineage: Bacteria > Gemmatimonadota > Gemmatimonadetes > Longimicrobiales > Gaopeijiaceae > Bin94. The sequence goes on from JAJDTB010000024.1 coordinate 63,533, forward strand.
GAAGATGCGTGACCGCCGCCCGGAGCCCATGCGGGTCCAGAAGTACGTTTCCCGGTCCGGAGTTGCGTCGCGCCGCCAGGCGGAAGCACTGATGCGTGAGGGCCGCATACTCGTCAACGGCGTACCCGTGACGGCCATGGGCTCGGTCATGATCCCCGGGGTCGACACGGTGTCGCTCGACGGAACAGTGGTCCGGCCCGCGGCCCGCCGCTGGGTCGTGCTCCACAAACCGACCGGAGTCCTCTGCACGCGCGCGGATCCCCACGGGGGCAAGACCATCTACGACGGGCTACCCGACTGGGCCGCCTCGCTCCGCTATGTGGGGCGGTTGGACCGGGAGACGTCCGGAGTGCTCCTGATGACCAACGATGGGGATCTCGGCGCCGCCCTGGCGCATCCGAGCAGCCGCGTGGAGCGGGAGTATGTGGCCAGGGTAGCCGGGCAGGTCACCGCGCGGGCGCTGAGGTCGCTCAGGCGAGGCGTTGAACTCGAAGACGGATTCGTCCGGCCGCGGCTGGTTCGCAAGGTCCGTGTCGGTGAGGAGGATTGGGGCTTGAGGCTGATCATCATGGAGGGCCGGAAGCGCGAGGTGCGGAGGCTTCTCAAGGCGGTCGGGCATCCGGTAGTGGCGTTGGAGCGCACGCGTTTCGGTCCCTGTCGGCTCGGCAGGCTGGCGCCCGGCGCCTGGAGGCCCGCACACTCCCGGGAACTGGCGGAGGTACGCGCCCTGGCGAAGCGGCGCAATCGTGGACGATCGCGGAGACACACCGGAGGGCCCCATGGGTGACATGACGCTCGAAGTCGTCGAGCATCCACTGATCGAGCACAAGCTGTCCCTCATGAGGGACCGCCGCACCTGCCACATCCGGATACGGGAGCTTGTCACGGAAATCACGCTGCTCATGACCTTTCACGCAACCCGGGGCCTTGTGGGCGAGGAAGTCGCCTTCGAGACCCCTCTCGAGGAGATGCGGGCCAGGCGCATCCGTGAAGACCGGCTTGTGGTGGCGCCGATCCTCCGCGCAGGGCTGGGGATGGTCGACGGTGTACTGCGGCTGGTTCCCGGGGCTCGCGTGGGGCACCTCGGCTTCTACCGCAACGAGGAAACGCTGCAGCCCGTCCGCTACTACGGGAAGCTGCCGCCCAGCCCCGAACGCTACAGCTTCCTTCTGGTGGATCCGATGCTCGGTACCGGAGGCACCGCCTCCGCTTCAATCTCGGATCTTAAGGCGCGGGGCGTGAAGGAGATTGCCTTCATGTGCCTGGTTGCCGCCCCGGAGGGCGCGGAGCGCCTGACCCGGGAGCATCCGGATGTTCGGGTATACGCCGCCGCTCTCGACCGCAGGTTGAACGAGAAGGGCTACATCCTTCCCGGGCTCGGAGACGCGGGGGATCGGCTCTTCGGGACCTTGTAGGCCGGTCCCGGTCTCCGCCCGCTGCCGTGACCTGCAGGGTCGCGGGTTTGGGGCAGGCGGACGGGACGGATTTCAGTTGGTCGCGTTTCCCGAGATCGGTTACCCTTAGTCGGGCCCATAGCTCAGGCGGTCAGAGCAGCGGACTCATAATCCGACGGTCGGGGGTTCAAGTCCCTCTGGGCCCATCCCCACCCGAAGGTGACTTCCACCCACAAGCGAAGTCTTGACGATCGGGGACACGCAATTGTCAATTACAAGCGTGGTCCCGCGGTCCCGACCCGAGCGAGGCGCAGGCTTTGTTCCTCAATGAATCGAATAGGCCGCCGTTGCGCCGTCTGAGCTTGACGATTATCGCTGCGGCCCAGATTGCGGCGTCGGCAGTGCTGAATCCTGCCGATGCGCTCCTGGACATCGAGCGGTTCGGGTCGGTGGACCACATCGAATCACCGGCGAATGCTGACTGTACAGTTGCGCACGGCCACCTGTTTTGCCAGGTCGTACGATCACTTTACGCAGCCAGCGTGGCCCACGGCTTCATGGTGGTGGGCAACAGCGCCCCCGTGATCCACCTGTCACCGCCTGGCGGGCAGTCAGACCGCTGTTGCGGCCCGTCGATCTGGTCTGCTCCCGTCATCCCGAGGGCTCCACCGCTCGCCTGAAGTCTCCCACGGCAATCCTCCGCTGGCACCGTGTAGGTACCAGCGCCCTGGCCTGTTTGGCCGATGCCCTGATTCGTGGATGCAGGAAGCGAGCACCATCCCGTGAAGCCAACGCTGTTCAGACTGTCCCCCGCCGTTGTATTGGCGGCGATCGTGGGACCTCCCGTCACCCGGGCGCCCGCGCAGGCGCAGGGGCCGGAGCATGCGGGCGAGATCGAGGGCGTGGTGCGGGATGCCGAGACGGGTGAGCCCCTGGCGGGATCGTTCGTGTCGGTGGTCGGTACGGGAACGGCGGCTGTCACGCACGGGGATGGGACCTTCCACCTCACCGGAATCGAAGATGGCAGCTACGCAATTCACGCGGATCGGCTGGGCTACCGCGGCGTTACCATCGAAGTCACGGTGGAAGACGAATCGGCGGTGGTGGTCATCGAACTGGTTGCGTCTCCGATCGCGCTTCAGGGCATGGTGGTGACGGCCACGATCAGCGAGCGGGACGCGGCCGAAGCGCTGCGCCCGGTAAGCGTCATGGCAGGCGATGAACTGCAGCTTGAGATGCAGGGAACCATCGCGGCGACACTGGCTTCATTGCCGGGGTTGGCGGTCACCAGCATGGGTCCCACCGTTTCACAACCGGTGGTGCGGGGGCTGAGCGGGGACCGTGTGCTCCTGCTGGAGGACGGGACACGGGTGGTAGATGCCTCCAACTCGGGTACGGATCACACCAATGCCCTTGATCCGGCTTCTGCCCGAAGGATCGAGATCGTGAGGGGCCCGGGTGCGCTGCTTTACGGGGGCAACGCCTTGGGCGGTGTCATCAATGTCATCCGAGACGAGATTCCATCGGCGGTGCCGCACCACATGACGGGCTCGGCGACGCTCCAGTCGCAGACCGTGACCGGTTCGGTCGGCGGCAGCGCCGCCATGACCTTCCCTGTTTCGGAGCATGTGCCGGTGCGCGTGGAGGCCGTGGCGCGAACGGGAGGCGAGCTCAAGACCCCTGTGGGCACCCTCCTCAACACCGACGGTGACATGTGGAGCGGAGGAGCGGGGTCGGCCTATGTGGGGGACTGGGGTCACATGGGAGCGTCATTCCGTGGATATCTGAACCGATACGGCATTCCCGGCGGGTTTGTGGGAGGGCACGAGGAAGGCGTGCGCATCGAGATGGAGCGCGCCACGTCGAAGTTCCGGACCCGGATCACCAGACCTGTCGGTGCCTTTCAGGGTCTCCGCTTCGATGCGTTCCACAGCTGGTACGAGCATCGGGAGATCGAGCCTCCGGACATCCTCGGAACGCTCTACACGCAGCAGGCGGCAAGTGGAGACATCCTGGGACAGCACGCCGGATGGGGACCGTTCGCCGCGGGTGCGGTGGGCGCCCGGGTGTCGTGGGAGGACTTCGGATACGGCGGAAGCCTGTACACTCCGGATACGCGTCGCCTCAGGGCTGCGGCGTACCTGCTGGAGGAAATCGATCTGGGTTCCACCAGGATCGAATGGGGGCTGCGCTACGACTGGACGAGGGCCGATCCCGTACACGAAGATCGCGACTCCGATATCGGCGAGATCCGTGATCGCAGCTTTCACTCCGTCTCCGGGTCGCTGGGTATCCTCTACAACCCCGGTTCGGGACTGACGCTGGGGGCCAGCGCCGTCCGGGCTTTCCGGTCACCAGACATCGACGAACTCTACTCCGAGGGACCGCACCTTGCGGCGTACGCTTTTGAAATCGGCAACCCGTCTCTTGAAGCCGAGATCGGGAGAGGGCTGGATGTCTACATCCGCTACGAGTCCGACAGGCTGAGGGGCGAGTTGACCGGCTTCTACAACGATATCAAGGGTTACGTCTACGGGGAGGACACCGATCGGCTCAGCCGCGTGCTCCTGCCCATATATCAGTTCCAGGGCAACGACGCCGTGTTCAACGGCTTCGAAGCCAGCGTGGATGTCGACATGGGGCGCGGATTGGCCTTCGAAGCTGTGGCTGCTTCGGTGACAGGGAGTCTCAAGGATACCGATCAGCCACTGCCACTCGTTCCTCCACTCAAGGGGCACACGGCCCTGAAGTACGAGCGGCCGAAATGGTTCATTCGCGGGGAGGCCGAGATGGCGGCCCGGCAGGACCGGATCGGCGAGTTCGAGACGGCGACCGACGGGTACACCGTGCTGAACGTCTCAGCCGGTACCAGGGTTACCCTCGGCGGCCGCCTCAACGTCCTCACCGTGAGCCTCGACAATGCCACGAACACCGAATACCGCAACCACCTCTCCCGGGTGAAGGAGATCATGCCGGAAGCCGGGAGAGGTCTGAGCATTACCTACCGGGTCGTGTTCTAGGGATGTTCCCGGGCACGATCCACATACAATCAAAACAGGAGAGAAGAAAATGAAGACACGGAGCTACAGAAACCTGCCGTTCGCGGTCCTTGCCGCCTTCGCTCTGGTCCTGACGGCCTGCGAGTCGTCGACCGAGCCGGAGGAAGAGCATTACGAGGCCGAAGGCGTGGAGCTCGTGATGGGCGGCCAGGTCATCGCGTCCTACGATGGACATACGCAAAGCTGGACCGGGGAGCTGGAAGTCGACGTGGGTGAAGAGACGCCGCACATCTCGGTCCGCTTTGTGGATCACGACGGCGACCCGATCCCTTTGGAGGACGACACATACCTGGAAGTCGATATCGAAGATGAATCGATCGCCGAGTGGGAGCAGGACACCCCCGGCGAGTTCGGCGGCCACCTGCACGGCCACATGGAGGGCGACACCGACGTGACGTTCATGCTCATGCACGGCGCCGTCGGGTCGGGACACGCCGACTTCGTGACGACGCCCGTACACGCGCACGTTCACGACGATCACGGCTAGTCTAACCGCGGCCGCAAGCTGGCCACCGGCCGTTCGCGGTGCACGCCCTCGTTGGAGTCACCGCGGGCGGCCGGCTCTCATTGTTACCCACCGGGCGATTGAGTTCCCGGCCTTCGAAAACCACTATCGGAGATGTGCACGATGCCGTCCTTCGTCCGTCGTTCATCCCTCGCGCTTTCTCTGACACTGGCTTCGGTTGCCGCGACGGTGCTGGATCCGTCGCACGGCAGCGCCCAGGAAGTCCCCACCTCGGCATTCGCCTCGATGAAGTACCGCCACATCGGTCCGCTCGGGAACCGGATCACCTCGGTCGCGGGCGTGCCGGGCGACCGCTTCACCTACTACGCCGGCGCCGCTTCCGGCGGCCTGTGGAAGACCGAAGACGGCGGGGTGAACTGGCGTCCGGTCTTCGACGATCAGCCGGTGCATTCCGTGGGTGAGGTGGAGGTTTCCCCCTCCGACCCCAACATCGTGTGGGCGGGCACCGGCGAGCCGTTCATACGGTCGAATGTCTCGATCGGAAACGGCGTGTGGAAGTCGACCGACGCGGGCGACAGCTGGACGCACATGGGGCTGGAAGGAACGGGGCGGATCAGCCGCATCATCGTTCATCCCACGAACCCCGACATTGTCTACGCGGCGGCGATCGGACACGGCTACGCGCCCCAGCCCGAACGCGGCATCTACCGCACCATGGACGGCGGCGCGACCTGGGAACACGTCCTCTTCGTGGACGAGGAAACGGGCGCGAGCGACCTCGTCATGGACCCGAACAACCCGCGCATCCTCTTCGCGGGAAGCTGGCAGATCGCGATCCGGACCTGGACGCGCACGTCGGGCGGACCCGGCAGCGCCATCCATGTCTCCCGCGACGGCGGCACAACCTGGACGCGCCTCAGCGGAAGCGGCCTCCCCACCCGCGAGATCGGGAAGATCGCGCTCTGCATGAGCCGCGCCGACTCCCGCCGCGTCTACGCCCTCATCGAGACCGGCGACGGCGTTCCCTGGGAGGGGGGCGACACCGACGGCGGCGAACTCTGGCGCTCCGACGACGGCGGCCACAACTGGGCGCTCGTCAGCTACGACCGTGATCTTGCCGGGCGCACCGCCTACTACACGCGCTGCGAGGCCAACCCCGACGACGCGGACGAAGCCTACTTCCTGGCGGCGGCCTACAGCACCACGCTCGACGGCGGCGTCACCTCGAGCGCGGCAGCCTTCATGGAAGGCCCCGTCTGGGACCATCACGACATGTGGATCGACCCGCACGACGGCGACCGCCAGATCGTTGCCGGCGACGGGGGCCTGGCCATCTCGGGCAATCGCGGCCGAACCTGGTTCCGCGCGCAGCTGCCTATCGCGCAGATGTACCATGTCACCGTCGACAATGCGATCCCCTACAACGTCATGGGCAACCGTCAGGACGGCCCCTCGACGCGCGGTCCGAGCAACAGCCGCATGGGGGGCGGCATCTTCGGGGTGGGCATTCCGCGAGGTGTGTGGCACTCGGTGGGCGGCGGCGAATCGGGCTTCGCGACGCCGGACCCGACCGATCCGAACATCGTGTGGTCGAGCGCGTCGGGCGTCGGGGCTGGAGGCGGTATCGTGTCGCGGTGGGACGCCCGCACGGGGCAGTACCGCGAAGTCGAAGTGTGGCCCGAGTCCACCACCGGCCACCCGGCAGACTCGCTCCGCTACCGCTTCCAGTGGACCTTCCCGCTCCTCATCTCGCCGCACGACAACAACACCATCTATGTGACGAGCCAGCACGTGCACCGCACCACCAACCGCGGGCAGAGCTGGGAGGTGATCAGTCCCGATCTCAGCACCGACAACCGCAGCCGCATGGGGATCAGCGGCGGACTCACGCCGGACAACATCGGGGTGGAGTACTGCTGCGTGATCTACGCCTTCGACGAGTCCCCGCTGGAACCGGGCCTCCTCTGGGCCGGCACCAACGACGGGCTGATGCACGTCAGCCGGGACAGCGGCGCCAACTGGACGAACGTCACCGGCAACATCCCGAACCTGCCTCCCGACGGGGTGGTGCGGGGGATCGACGCCTCGCGCCACGCGCCGGGCAAGGCGTACATGGTGATCGAACACCACCAGGTGGGCGACTTCGAGGCCCGCGCCTACCGGACCGACGACTACGGAGAGAGCTGGACGGCAATCACCGAAGGCATCGACGACGGCGTGCTCAGCTACACCCGCGCGATCCACGAGGATCCCGTGCGCCCCGGGCTCCTGTACCTGGGCACGGAAGCCTCGGTGTACGTGTCCTTCGACGACGGCGACCGCTGGCAGAAGTTCCACACCAACCTGCCGCCCGCACCCATGTACGGGCTGGTCGTGCAGGAGCACTTCAACGACCTGGTCGTGGGCACCTACGGTCGCGGCTACTGGATCCTGGACGACGTGACGCCGCTCCAGCAGCTCACCTCCGAGGTCGCGGCAAGCGCCGCCCACCTCTTCGCCCCGCGCCCCGCCTACCGCTTCCGGCCCATCTCCGCGCCCTTCACAATGTTCGATGACCAGTCCGACGGCGAGAACCCGCCCTACGGCGCCTCGATCAACTACTGGCTGGCCGAGGCAGCCGGCGACAGCGTCGTCATCGAGATCGCAAACGCGGACGGCGAGGTGGTGCGCACCTTGCAGGGCACCACAAGCCAAGGCGTCAACCGGGTCTGGTGGGACCTGATGAACGAGCCGACCGAGCCGGTGCGCCTGCGCACGAAGCCGCTCTACGGCAACGACATCTCCCTGGGCGAGGAACGCTGGCGTCCGCTGCCGGGCGGTCCCCTGGGCGGTCCCGGCGCCGGCACGTACCTGCAGCCGCCGGGCACCTACACCGTAACGCTCAGCGTGGGTGGCGAGAGCCACACGCAGCAGCTGGAGGTCCGCAAGGATCCCCACTCCGAGGGCACCATGGCCGACATCGATCTGCAGATGGCCGCCCTGGCCGACATCCGGGCCGATCTGGAAGCCACGGGCGCGCTGATCAACCGGGTCGAGTGGGTGCGCCGGCAGGTCCTGGACGTGCGCGCCGTGCTGGAAGACCGCGGCGACGCCCCTCAGCTGGTCGCCGCGGCCGATTCCCTGAACCAGCGCCTCATCGAGGCCGAGGACGGGCTCTTCCAGATGCGCGCGACGGGTACCGGGCAGGACGCCATTCGCTATCCCACGCGCCTCATCGAACGGCTCGGCTATCTCTTCACCACCGTGTCGGTCGGTGACTTCCGCCCCACGGACCAGCATGGCGAGGTGCACACCCTCCTCAAGGAACGCCTGCTGCGGATCCGCGACGCGGTCGACGAAGTGCTGGAAGACGACCTCGCCGACTTCAATCGCCGAATTCAGTCCCTGGGAATGGGGATCATTTCCTGATGGGAGAGGGCCGGCCGAACCGTACTGCTCCGTCCGTCGCGCTGTGCACCGTCGTCTGCCTCGCGGCTGCGCCTGCGGAATGCGAGAGCGGCGGCAGCGGCCAGCCCGCAGCGCCCGACACGACCACGGTAGCGCCGCCACAGACGCTGTACAGCGATGTCTCCGGCACGCATCTGCCCACCGGCCTTCTGACCGGCCTCAGCATGGACGCGGGCGTCGCCGACCTCGACGCGGACGGCGATCCGGACATCGTGATCGCGAACGAGTTCCGTCCCAACATCCTGCTCCTCAACGACGGGGCAGGGCGTTTCAGCGACGGCAGTTCCCGCTTGCCCGCCGCCAACCGCGACTCCGAGGACGTCGGCATTGCCGATTTCGACGGCGACGGCGATCTGGATATCGTGGTCGTCAGCGAGGACGACCGCACAAACGAGCTGTACTTCAACGACGGTACGGGCCGCTTCACGGACGAAGGTGCGCGGCTGCCCGTCGAGGGCACCACCAACGGGGTGGTGGTGGCCGACGTGAACGGGGACGGCTTCCCCGACATCCTCTTCGCCAACAACGGCCAGGACGCGGTCATCATCAACGACGGCGCGGGCAACTTCGCCGACGAGACGGCCGAGCGTCTCCCGCGTTCAGCGGACGTGACCCAGGATCTCGAACTCGGCGACGTGGACGGCGACGGCGACCTGGACCTGATCGTCGCCAATGAGGGGGCCAACGCGCTCTACATCAACGACGGGACAGGGCGCTTCAGCGACGAGAGCGCGGCGAGGATCCCGCAGCGCGACGGGGGCGAGGAAACCCGTGAAGCCGACTTCGGCGATGTGGATGGCGACGGCGACCTCGACCTCCTCTTTGCCAACGTCTCCGCCTTCGTGGCCGGCGCCGACCCGCGCAACCGCCTTCTGATCAACGACGGGAACGGCTTCTTCGCCGACGAGACCTCATCCCGGCTCCCCGCCGCGAGCGCATCGTCCTTCGACGGCGACTTCGCGGATGTCGACGGCGACGGCGACCTGGACATCGTGACCGCCAACGCCGATGTCGACCTCAGCGTCGGCCGCATCGCCGACAGCCGCTCCCGCGCCTACCTGAACGACGGCAACGGCGTCTTCACCGACGCCTCGGACGAGGTGTTCGGCGCCGGCGCCACCGGGACCGGCCTCGACCTGGAGTTCGCGGACTTCGACGGCGACGGGCGGCCGGACTTCTACCTGGCCAGCCGCGGGACGGCGGACCGGCTTCTGCTGAGGCGCTGACGGCCGCGGGGATGCAGGGGCAGCCGGTTCAGTCTGCCCGCGACCGCGCGCCTGCGACGCCCTCCGTTCAATTCCCGACCACGTTCACCCGCATGTACCAGATACGCCCCGCGACCCCGTAGGGGGACTCGGACGGGTATTCCATCGTCCAGAGCTGGGCCACGGCGTCGTCCGGGAGGCGGTTCGGCAGCCGGTCCAGCAGGTTGTTGGCTCCAACACCCAGCAGGATGCGGTCGGCCAGCTGAAGGGTGACCTCCATGTCGGCGATCGCCGCCGCATCGATCGTGATATTCTGCTCGAAGATGAACGGGGTCGTGACCGAACCGATGTGGTTGACGCCGAACCTCGCTCCGAGACCCCGTGCCGAGCGGATGTCGGCGCTGACGCCCACTCGCTGTCCGGGTTGTGACTCTTCAATCAGGGTCTGCTGAGTGGCGCCGATGAAATTCTCGTTCCGGTTGGCGGTGATCTCGGTGCTGTTCCGGTGGAGGCTGGCCGACAGGTCCGCGGCTCCCCAGTGCATGCCGCGGAATCTCCAGCTCGCGGCCACGTCGAATCCCTGGGTACGCGTGTCGATCGCATTGGTCCAGAACGCGACCGCGTCGACCGGACGGCCCTGGAATTGAGCGCCTGGCCGCAGTCCGTGGCTCGGATTGAGGCTCTGCGTCAGGGCGATCGCGTCGGCGACGGCGACTCGGTAGTAGTCCGCGGTCAGGAGCAGGCCGTTGTCGCTGGAATAGACGAACCCGCCGGTGACGCTCACCGATGTCTCGTGATTCAGGGAACATGCCCCGAAGTCCGCGCAAGCGATTCGGTCCCCCTCGGGCAGGAATCCTGCGCTTACCAGGCCCTCGCTGCCGCCCACGAAGCCGAGGGTGTTGAAGCCGCGCTGGGGTAGCCGCGGCGCGCGAAAGCCCGTGGAGACCGCCGCGCGCAGAGCCGCACCGGACTCGCCCAGCTCGATTCGCCCGGCCAGCTTGCCGGTGAGCGAACTGCCCGCGTCGGAGTAACGCTCGAATCGAAGGGCGCCGCTGAGGGTACGCCCGCCCGGCGCGCGCAACTCGATGTCCGCGTACGCTCCTACGCTGTTGCGGCCCTGTTCGCTCAGCGAGGCCGAGGCGGGACTGTAGCCCGGATAGCCCTGTATGCCGCAACTCGCGTAGACCGAACCGTCGTTCTGGTGATGGGCGGCCGGGAAGCTGCCCGGAGTGTCGCTCGGTCCACAAGCCCACGAGGCCCGGTCGCCAGCCTCCATCCAGTAGGAATCTCGGCGGAATGCGCCGCCAACGGCCAGAAACGCCGGGGTCGAGCCCACCTCCACCTCACGGGTCGCGTCGGCGTTCAGCGTCCACTGGCGCACGTTCAGCCCACCGCTGAAGGTGTTGCGGGGTCCGGCATTGGCGGCTATGGAGGCCCCGTCGGCGCCCGGATTGTTCGCCAGGAATTCTGCCGCGTAGGACGGGTTGATCGAATTCGCGGCATCGAAGGCGAATCGGCCGTGCCCGAAACCGAGGCTGAGGTCGCCCGACCAGCCCCCCATGTCTCCACGCAACCCGGCCACGGCAGACCTGTCGGTCAGGTCCGACTCCTCGATGGGAAAGAAACCGTCCGGATAGACGTGGCTGACCGTACGCGGGACCCAGTCCGCCTTGCGATACAGGCCGTCGGACACCGCCTCGCGCCCCGAGTACCCGCCGAAGGCATAGAACTCGGCCGTCTCGCCGAAGGGGATCGCCGCATTGGCCATGAAGCCCGCCCCCTTGTAGTCCGGCTCTCCGTTGCGCTGCAGCTGGATCACCTTCCCCCCGTCCGCACAGGGGCCGTAGGACGGATCGGGGCCGAAACAGGTCGGCGCCGCGCCCGCCCGATTCGTCACGTTCTGCCGCGCGACTTCCATGGTGACGTTGAGGAAGCCGTCGCCCAGGGGCGCCCCGGCGTTGGCGGAGGTGAGCAGCCGCATGCCATCACCGCGCGATGTCCGGCCAAGAAAGGTGGCCGCGCTCACGCCGGTGGCGTCGTCCTTGAGCACGATGTTGATCACGCCGGCAATCGCGTCCGAGCCGTACTGCGAAGCGGCACCCTCGCGCAGCACCTCGATGCGCTTGATCGCGTGCACGGGAATCGCGCGCAGGTCCGTACCGGTGGTCCCCTGGCCAGCGGCGGCAAGCAGCTTCGCGAATGCAACGCCATGCCGCCGCTTGCCGTTGACGAGCACCAGCACCTGGTCGCCATTCATCCCGCGCAGCGTGGCAACGTGAAGGGCGGCACCGTCCCCCGCGGAAAGGCGCGTCGAGTTGAAAGAGGGAGCGATCCGCCCGAGGACCTCGCCGAGATCGACCTCACCCAACCGGGCGATCTCCTCGGCACCGTAGATGTCGACCGGAACGGGGAGTGTCGCGGGGTCCGCGACCCCCGCCCTGGAGCCCACCACGACCTCGAGAGCTTCCACATCGAAGACGGTGTCGGGAGGTTCCTGTGCGGCCCCGTCCTGGACGCAGACCGCCGCGCCGCAGCCTATCACGACGGTTTGGACAAGGGATCTCTTCATGGCGACATCCTCCTCCGGCCTGCGTTGTCGAGTCCTGTGTCACCATACGACGGCGGGACGGCGGATGCACGACATGGACACCGAACTCTGTGCACGTCACGGCGAATACTCCAGCTGTGGCCGACGCCAGCACCAACGCAGGCCACAACACCGCCCGGGCTCAACACAGGGGCACTGCGGATTGTCTTATGATGGGTCTACCATTCACCCTTCCCCGCAGGAGGTAGCCAGGCTCCGCATGTCCGTCGCAAGGCCGCACACCAACGCGATGCCCCGCACTTCCCACAGACGAGGGCTCCTCGTCATGTTCGCCGCGCTCGCTGCATCGATCCTCCTTTCGCAATCCGCCGCCACCGCCCAGCAGTCCCCGCCTGACCGGGTCAGCGGGAACACCGCCGTCCCCCCAGAGCCCGGGGTCGCCGTCGCGTCGCGCACGGTCGACGCGCCCGTGATCGACGGCGTCCCCGACGACGCCGTCTGGCGCACCGCCGCGCCCCTCGCCGACTTCACCCAGCGTGAACCGGCCGACGGCCAGCCCGCTTCCGAGCCGACCGAGCTCCGCATCCTCTTCGACCAGGACGCCGTGTATGTCGCGGTTTGGGCATACGACTCCCAGGCGAGCGCCATCGTCCCGGGCGAGTCGATCCGCGACTACGAGGTGACCGACGCCGACGCCGTGATCATGGTCTTCGACACCTACAACGACCAGCAGAACGGCTTCGTCTTCGGCACCACGCCCGCCGGGATCGAGTACGACGGGCAGGTCGCCTCGCAGGGCAGCGGCGGTGGCTTCTTCCTCGGCGGCGGCATGAACAACCAGCGCCGCTTCCAGCGTGGCGCCGGCGGCGGCTTCAACAAGAACTGGGATGGCAGCTGGACCGTCGCCACGTCCCGCGACGCGGACGGCTGGTACGCCGAGTTCCGCATCCCCTTCAGCACCCTGCGCTACGGGTCGGAGACCGACAGCTGGGGCTTCAACGTCTCCCGCAGGATCCGCCGCCTCAACGAGGAGGACTTCTGGGCCGCCGTCCCCCGCGAATTCGGACTCTACCGGCTGGACTTCGCCGGACAGCTCTCGGGGGTCGAGCCGCCGTTCCGCCGCTCCGCCACCGTCACGCCCTACGTGCTGGGAGCCTCGACCCGCGACTACACAGACGCGTCGCAGACCGCGTTCGGGCGGCAGGCCGAGTTCGGGGGCGAGGCCAAGGTGCAGGTCACCCAGGGCATGACCCTCGACATGACCGTCAATACGGACTTCGCCCAGGTCGAAGTCGACGACCAGCAGGTCAACCTGACCCGTTTCTCCCTGCTGTTCCCCGAGAAGCGCCCGTTCTTCCTCGAGAACGCGGGCTTCTTCACAGTCGGGGCAGGGGGCGCCGACCTATTCTTCAGCCGCCGCATCGGCATCTCCGGCGGCCAGCCCGTCCCGATCACTGGCGGCGGCAGGCTGTCGGGGCGCGTGGCGGGCCTGAACGTGGGTCTCCTGCACATCGAGACCGGCGCCAACGAACTGGCCGATCCCGAACACGCCTACTCGGTCGCGCGCGTCGCCAAAGAACTCCCCAACCGCTCCCGCGTAGGCGGCCTCTTCGTCAACCGCGCGAGCAGCTTCGCCGGCGACTACAACCGGACCTACGCCATCGACGGCAGCGTCGGCCTCGGCGATCAGCTGACCCTCACGTCCTTTGTCGCAAGAACCGACACCCCGGACCTGGACGGCGCCGACGCCGCCTGGAACCTCACGGCCGCCTGGAGCAGCCGGCGCTTCACGGCCAACGCCACCGTGCGCGAGATCGGCGAGCACTTCAACCCCGAAGTCGGCTTCCTCCCCCGAAACGGCCATCGCTACCTGCAGCTCTTCGGCATGTGGACGGCCCGTCCCGCCAGCGTCTTCCGCGAAATCCGCCCCCACGTCTCCTATTTCACCTACCGAACCATGCGTACGGGCGTGGAGAACGGCTTCAACGAGTCGGCCCGCTGGCACATCGACAGCCACTGGCAGTGGCACTCCGGCATGGAGCTGCACACCGGGGCGAACTACGTCACCGAGGGGCTCTACGAGTCGTTCGCGATCCCCGGTACCGATGTCGTCGTGCCCACGGGGACCTACGCGGGCTGGGAGTCGCAGATCGTCTTCTTCACCGACCAGTCCCGCCCGGTGGCGCTCAACACCCGCTTCAACTGGGGCGCCTTCCTCTCGGGCAGCAAGCGCACCACGACCGCCGACCTCACGCTGCGCCGCGGCGCCCGCACCAGCGCGGGCCTCCGCCTCGCCTACAACGACGTGATGCTCCCCGAGGGCGACTTCACCGCCACCCTGGCCGGCGTCAACCTGGGCTACTTCTTCACCCCCCGGATCTACCTCCAGTCTCTCATCCAGTACTCCGACCAGATCGACACCTGGTCCGCGAACGTCCGCTTCGGATGGCTGAACACCGCCGGCACCGGCCTCTTCATCGTCTACAACGAGGTGCAGGGGATCGAGTCGCTGACGGGCCCGCTGGGGCGTTCGCTTTACCTTAAGTTCACGCGGCAGGTCAACGTGTTCGGAGGGTAGAACCAGGGAGGGGGTCAAGGCGGTGAGAGACACCTTGGCGCGAGAGTCTTCGAGGTCGGCGCTTCACGCGCGAATCGATCGTCTCCACCCCGGGAGCATCAGGCGCTGGGGCACCATGTCGGCCGCGAAGATGGTCTGCCACGTCACCGACCACCTTCACATGGCACTGGGTGACGTCGAGGTCGCGCCGGCCCCTCTTCAACTCGTGATCGGCGGCAGGAAGATCCCGGTCGGCCGTGGCATGCTCTGGTTCAAGCCATCCCGGGTCCTGATGGTCCACTGGCTCCCCTGGCCGAAGGGATGGATCGGCGCCCCACCCGAAACGCTCCGGGCGACGCCGGGCGCTTGGGACGACGACACCGCACGCCTGCACGAAGCGATCGACCGCGCCGGCGCAACGGATCCGGCGGAAACGTGGGGCGACCATCCGGTCTTCGGCCGGCTCTCGGGCACGGAGTGGGGAAGGATCTGCTGGATGCATCTCGACTACCACCTGCGGCAGTTTGGAGTCTGACTGGATGCCTGTCGTCAACGGAGACATCCACGAGGTCCTGCACCGCGTCTTCGGCTTCTCCGGATTCATCGGCCAGCAGGAGGCGGTCATCGAGCACACCGCAGCCGGCGGCGACAGCCTGGTGCTGATGCCGACCGGCGGCGGCAAGTCGCTGTGCTACCAGATCCCCGCGATCGTCCGCGGCGGGGTGGGCGTGGTCGTCTCGCCCCTCATCGCCCTCATGCGCGACCAGGTCGAAGGGCTCCGCCAGACCGGCGTGCGGGCCGCGTGCCTCAACTCGACCCTCACCTGGCGCGAGGTGCGCGAGACGGAGGCCGCGGTCGCAGCGGGCCGGCTCGATCTGCTCTACATCGCCCCCGAACGGCTTCTCGGCGAACGCACGCTGGAGCTGCTGTCACGCACCCGGCTCGCCCTCTTCGCGATCGACGAAGCGCATTGCGTGTCTCAGTGGGGCCACGATTTCCGTCCCGAATATCTCCAGCTCTCGGCGCTGCCGGAGTTGTTTCCGGATGTTCCGAGGATCGCGCTCACCGCGACGGCCGACGAGCCCACGCGCCGCGAGATCGCCACCCGGCTGAGCCTGCGGGATGCCCCCCTCTGGGTCAGCGGCTTCGATCGCCCGAACATCCGCTACCAGGTCGTCCCGAAGAACAACGCCCGGGCCCAGCTGCGCCGCTTCCTGGAGCGCCACGAAGGCCACGCCGGCATCGTGTACTGCCTGTCTCGGCGCAAGGTCGACGAGACCGCCGAATGGCTTCAGGGCCTCGGCGTGAACGCGCTGCCGTACCACGCCGGCCTCGACGGGACGACCCGCCAGCGCCACCAGGACCGCTTCGTGCGCGAGGACGGCGTCGTCATCGTGGCCACGATCGCATTCGGCATGGGCATCGACAAGCCCGACGTGCGCTTCGTGGGCCACCTCGACCTCCCGAAGAGCATCGAAGCCTACTACCAGGAGACGGGCCGCGCGGGCCGCGACGGCGAGCCCGCCGACGCGTGGATGGTCTACGGGCTGCAGGAGGTCGTCACCCTGCGCAGCATGGTGGAGAACTCCGAGGCGGGCGAGGCGCGCAAACGGCTCGAGGTGCGCAAGCTCGACGCCATGCTCGGCTACTGCGAGCTCGCGACCTGCCGCCGCCGCACCCTGCTCGCGTACTTCGGCGAGACCCTGGCCGAGGATTGCGGCAACTGCGACAACTGCCTCACCCCGGTGGCGGTGTGGGACGCCACAGAAGCCTCGCAGAAGGCCATGTCGTGCGTCTACCGGACGGGGCAGCGATTCGGCGCCGCGTACCTCACCGATGTCCTGCGCGGCCGCGACACCGAGCGCGTGCGGCGCTTCGGGCACGACCAGCTCCCCACCTTCGGCGTCGGCGCGGATCTCGACGCCTACCAGTGGCGCTCGGTCTTCCGCCAGCTCGTCGCCCGCGGGTTGCTCAGCGTGGAGATCGAGAAGTACGGCTCCATCCGGCTCACCGATGCGAGCTGGCCGGTGCTGCGCGGCGAGGCCGAGGTGCACATGCGGATGGAGGTGCGGCCGGCCGCGGCGAGGCGGAAGCGCAAGGCCAAGGCACCGCCACCGCCCCCCGATCCGGCCACGTGGGACGACGCGCTGTGGGAGGCCCTGCGCAAGCGCCGCACCGAACTCGCGCAGGCCCAAAGCGTGCCCCCCTACGTCATCTTCCACGACGCGACGCTCAGGGAGATGGTTGCGCGGCGCCCGCGCACGCGGGAAGATTTTGGCGAGCTAACCGGGGTCGGCGAGACGAAGCTGAGCCGCTACGCCGACGACTTCCTTGTGGTCATCGCGGGGCACGAGACCCGCGCCGAGGCACCCGCCGCCGACCCCCCGGCATCCGCCTCCACAACGGGGTGAACCATCATGACCGACACGACCTCTTCCGAACACGCCGCCGGCACCGATCTGCGCCGCGAGGCCCGCTGTCGGGTGGTCCCGGGCGACTTGTCCGCCAGAATTGGCCCGAATTGGCGGACAACGGGGGCTAAACGGGGTTTGTCCGCCAGAATTGGTCCGAATTGGCGGACAACGGGCACCAAAAAGGGTTTGTCCGCCAAATCAGGCCGGAATTGGCGGACAAATCGCACCGCGTGGGTGCTGCTGCTGGCCGTCGCCTGTTCGGGCCCGGGGGGATCGTCGGCGCCGCAGGGCGATGCCGGCGAGGCCGTCTGGCCCGGCGCGGAGTGGCCCGCCTCCACCCCGGAGGCCGAAGGCGTGGACGCCGCCGCGATCGAGGCGCTGGTCGGCGACATCGACGCGGGCCGCTACGGCCTCATCGACCAGTTCCTCCTCATCCGCAACGGATACGTCATCGCCGATCACCGATGGGATCACGGGGAGAGATACGCCGAGCTCCTCACCCAACAGCCCGACACGGTCCTGCACCAGTACAACTACGATCACCCCGCCTGGCACCCGTATCACCAGGGCACCGATCTGCACTCGCTGCAGTCGGTCACCAAGAGCGTCCTGTCGGTTGCGTTCGGGATCGCGGTAGATGCCGGCCACATCCCCGGCGTGGACGACGGCGCGTGGCCCTGGCTCGCGGACTACGGCGTGGACCTCGCGGAACCCCGGCGCGCCGCCACGACGCTGGAAGACTTCCTCACCATGCGCAGCGGGATGGACTGGGCGTTTCCGGGACAGCCGTACACCGACGAAACCCACCCGACCGCGGTCCTGGAGGGGAGCGACGCCTGGATCGAGTACGTGGTGGAGCAGCCGATCGGGACCGATCCGGGGACCCGGTTCGACTACAACGACGGCGTGAGCGTGCTGCTCGGCAAGATCGTGCGCGAGGCGACGGGACAGCGGCTCGACGCGTGGGCCGAGGAACGGCTCTTCCGTCCGATCGGGATCGACGAGTACTACTGGAAGATCACTCCGGGGGGCGAGGCCGATTCGGAGGGCGGCCTGTATCTGTCCACCCACGACCTGGCGCGGATCGGCTACCTCATGCTGCGCGGCGGCGAGTGGGACGGCCGGCAGATCGTGTCGCGCGAGTGGGTGCGGGCGTCGACGGCGCCCCTTGTCCCCGACGTGGCCCCGGGCAACGACCGGCCCGACAGCGGCTACGGCTACCAGTGGTGGGTGCCGGTGCACGAGGGCGGCGAGACCCGGATCTTCGCCGCGAACGGGTACGGCGGGCAGTTCCTCCACGTCGTGCCCGAACACGACCTGATCTCGGTCTTCAACGGCTGGACGCTGCACCAGCGCCCCGAGATGGCGAGCTGGATGGCGCTGCAGGAGCGGATCCTGCCGGCGGTTCGACCGGGGTAGCCCCGGGCTGCGTCAGATGATGCGCGGCTACGACGCCCACACCTTCCGGGGCGATCTCTTCGGGGGCCTCACTTCCGCCGTCGTGGCGCTCCCGGTCGCGCTGGCCTTCGGGGTCGCTTCCGGTCTGGGCGCGGCCGCGGGGATGTACAGCGTCATCGCGGTCGGGTTCTTCGCCTCGGTGTTCGGCGGCACCCGGTCGCAGATCTCCGGCCCGACCGCGCCGATGACCGTCGCCATGTCGGTCATCATCACCACGCACGCCTCGACCCTGGGCGAAGCGTTCGCGATCGTGGTCATGGCGGGGCTCCTGCAGGTGGCGCTGGGCACCCTGAGGATCGGGCGCTTCGTGGTGTACACGCCCCACGTCGTAGTGTCGGGATTCATGTCCGGGATCGGCATCATCATCATGCTGATCCAGTCATTGCCCTTCCTCGGTGCGCCGGCGCCCTCCGGAGGGGCCCGCGGCGCCATCGCCGCCCTCCTCGCGGTCGAGTCCGTCAACTACCAGGCGCTGACGCTCGCGCTGGTCACGCTGGCGGTGATCCTGCTCTGGCCCAAGCGCTTCTCGAAGTACGCGCCGCCCGTGTTGATCGCGCTCCTCGTCGGCACGCTGCTCGGGATTCTCTGGCTGACGAACGTGCCGGTCATCGGCGAGATCCCGACCGGCCTGCCCGCGATCCAGGTGACCCTGCCCGCGCTCGGTTTCCTCCTGGACGCCGCGGAGCCCGCCCTGGTCCTGGCGCTGCTCGGTTCGGTGGACAGCCTGCTGACCTCCCTGGTCGCCGACTCCCTCACGGGCCAGCGGCACAAGCCGAACCGGGAGCTGGTGGGGCAGGGCATCGGCAACGTCATTTCCGGGGTTTTCGGCGGACTGCCCGGGGCCGGCGCAACCATGGGCACCGTCACGAACATCCGCGCCGGAGGGACCACGCCGGTATCCGGGGCGCTGCGCGCGGTGCTGGTCCTGGGGCTTCTCCTGGGCCTGGGCCAGCACGTCGAACCGATCCCGCACGCGGTTCTGGCGGGAATCCTGTTGAAGGTCGGGTGGGACATCATCGACTGGAGGCTGCTGACCCGCATTCACCGGATCCGCAAGGAGCACCTGGTCGTCATGCTGGTGACGCTGGGCCTGACCGTCTTCGTCGACCTGGTCACGGCCGTCGCGATCGGCCTCATCGTCTCCGCCATGGCGCTGGCCAGGGAGATGGAGGTGCTCGAACTCGACAGCGTGGTGTCGGTGCCGCTGCTCGACCAGGCCTTCTACGCCAAACACCCCGAGATGGTGGCGATGGAGGACGAGTACGCGGCCCGGACCGGCCTGGTGTCGCTCAAGGGCAGCTTCACCGTGGCCTCGGCCCACAAGCTGGTCGGGACGGTCGGCGGCGACATCAGCGAGCACGAAATCACGATCTTCGACTTCACGGAGGCACGCTTTCTCGACGACAGCGCGGCCATGCTGATCGCGCAGCTCTTCGAGGTCGCCGAGCGGAGCGATACCGAGGTGATCGTGATGGGACTGTCGGGATCGGTCGCGGTGACCCTTCATACCCTGGACATCCTGCGCCGCGTCCCCGCGGGCCACGTCGTCGACTCCCTCGACGAAGCCAGGCAGGTCGCAATCAGCCTGTTGGCGCCCTCGCCCTCACCAGCCGGCTAGTCCCCGCGCGGAGTGCCGCGGGGCCTCCTGTCCACGAGTCCCGGGGCTAGCCCGAGCCCTCGTCCTCCGCGTTTATCGCCGCGAAGGCTTCGGCGAACTCGGCAAGCCGCTCATTGAGCGCGGCGCTCAGCGCCTCCGCGGTGGATCCCGCTTCGGCCACGCCAACCCCGCTGGACCACCAGGTCACGGCTTCCGACAGCGTGATCTGCGTGTCGCGAATCATCTGCGTCGCCTGCTGCACGCGCACCGACACGGCGTAGGCCACGACGCCCGCGACCCCACCGCCGCATTCGAGCGTGATTCTCAGCTCGGGAAGGCCCGGGCTGGCCAGCATCTCGCGCTCGCCGAGCAGGGGCACCTCGGCCGCTTCGAGTGCGGCTTCGGCCTCGGTGCGCACGGCGTCGGCCGACACCCCCGCGCCCTCGCACCCCAGGTTGGCCTCCGCGCGCACGTACACGCCCTCCAGCCCTTCCAGGGTGTAGCGGTTCCACTCGGTGTCCTGCGACGATGCCGGAGCGGGCATGAACAACGCTGCGGCGACCGCAGCCGCACAGGCGACCGGCGCCCAGCGCACCTTCAGCGGTTCCTCCGATACCCTCGCGCCCATCAGCGGCTTCCTCCACAGGACCGGCATTGGTGGTTGTTCTGCGAGCCCAGCTTCTCGAGCAGCGCCACCGTGGCCGGATGGGGCTGCGCGCGCTGCTCGGGGCTGTTGGCGAGATCGGCCGTGGTCTGGCCGCGCCTGCTGATGGCGTTGATGTCCGCGCCGCGACTCGCCAGGAAGAGAATGGTCTCGTTGTCGCCCCGCGCGGCCGCGTGGTGAATGGCGTTGTAGCCGTCCTTGTCGCGCAGGTTGGGATCGATGCCCAGCTCGTCTACGAGGTAGCGCACCGCCGGCAGCCAACCGTCGGGCACGCTGCGATGCTGCTGCGCGACCCGCGAGGTGCCGAACCCCACGCCGGAAGCGGCGTGCAGCGGGTGCACCGCGGGTCCGCCGACGGGCACGGGCGGCAACCCGGACGGGTCCGTCGGCGTGTCTTCCGGACGGGTGTCCGGGAAGTTCGGGTCGAAGAAGCGGCGGCGGTCCGGCAGCTTCATCGTCCAGATATTGGGGTCGGCCCCGTACTCGACGAGCAGGCGCATCGCTTCCACGTCCACCGCGTACGCGGCTCTCCAGAACGGCGTGGCGCCGGTGAAGTCGACCCCCATGCGGCCGGCGTTGTACGCCGCGTACCAGATGTGGGTCGTCGTCTGCTGGTTCGGGTCGGCACCCGCGTCGAGCAGGAGCTTCATCAGCTCGAGATAGCTGGTCTCCTGCTGGCGGAAGGCCTGCGGCTGCGGATACCAGGTGCGCAGCGACCACTCGATGTTGAGGGTGGCGAAGAGCGGGCCCGCGCCGTCGTCGCTGACCAGGTTGGGGTCGGCGCCGCGCTGGAGAAGGTCCCGGGCGAGATCGTAGTTGCCGTTGATGACGGCCACGAGCATCGGCGAGGTCTGGTCGCCGGCGGTCGGCCCGTTGAGATCCGCCCCGCCCTCGAGCAGCAACGCCGCCGTGGAACGGTGGCCCTCGCGCGCCGCGAAGTGCAGTGCATTGAAGCCGCCCTGCTTGCCGATCTGCTGCGAAGAGGACAGGGCCTTGACCGGCGGTTCCGCGGGAGCAGCGGTGTCCGGAGTCTCTTCCCCGGCAGGCGGAGTGCCTGGAGCGGGCTGTGCAGGGCGCTGAGGCTGTCCCTGTGCCGCCTGCTCGCGGTCTGCACCTTCTTCCGGCTCCTCCGCGGCCGCGCGCACCCGCGCCCGCTGCCGCTGCTCCGCGCGCAGCTTCCGGTCGTGTTCCTCGTAGTCCTTGACCCTGGTCACCAGGGTTACGTCGGCACCGGCGGTAAGCAGCGCGCGCACGGCCGCGTCAGCCCCGCGCACCGCCCCGAACATGAGCGGCGTCCGCTCGGCGAACGCATCTCGCGCGTCGGCATCGCCACCGTGGGCGGCCAGCAACTCGATCACGGCAGCGGCGTCGGCGTCGGCCGCGAAATGCATTGCGGTGACGCCGGTGGTGGTGAAGGCGTCGGGATCGGCGCCGGCTTCGAGAATCAGCCGCGCCACTTCCGCGTGGCCGCCGCGGCTGGCAATGTGAAGGGGATTGTAACCGCCCAGCCGCGTAGTGGCCCGAACCGCGGCACCCGCATAGAGCAGCGTCGTCGCGATATCGACATCGTTGTTGGCCGCGGCCCAGTGCAGCGCCGTCATGCCGTCAGTCTGGGCCGTGTTGACGTCCGCACCCTGGCGGAGCAGGATCCTCACGGCTTCCAGATCGCTGCGTTCGGCGGCGTCAGCCACCGGGGCCTCGACCGGCCTGACCGCACCGACGGCGGCGACCAGCGCAACGAACGTCAGGAACTGCGCAATTCGGTGCCCCCGCCTTCCGGCCGGGCGCACGCAAGAGTCTCCAGCGGTCATCGTACCACCCCCTGGCAGCTAAATCGCGAAGTGACCGGTGCTGTTTCCGAACTTCTCGATGTCCTCGGCACCCAGCTTGTGCAGCAAGCTCAGCATGACGTTGGCCATTGGCGTGCCGGGGCGGGCACGGATGTGCTGTTCGCCCGGCAGAATGCCGTTGGCGCCCCCGGCAAGGAACAGCGGGCAACGCGCATGGTTGTGAAGGTTGCTGTCGGCCATCGCCGAGCCGTACATGATCATCGTCTTGTCCAGGAGCGATTCTCCGCCCTCGGTTGCCGCCTGGAGCTTCTCCATGAAGTACGGCACCATCGACACATGATACTCGTTGATCTTGCCGAACTGCCGAACGCGATCTTCGCGCCCGCCGTGGTGCGACGAGGCATGGAAGGGCGCCTCGACTCCGGATTCGGGGTAGACCCTCGGCGATGCGTCGCGGCCGAGCTTGAGGGAGAACACGCGAGTCGTGTCGGACTGGAAGGCCAGGACCTGCAGGTCGAACATCAGCTTCACATGGTCCTCGAAGGAGTCGGGGACGCCGACGGGGGCTTCGGGAATCTGCCGCTCTTCGCCGCTCAGGTTCTGCGCCTCGATGCGCTGGATGCGCTGCTCGAGTTCGCGGATGTTGTTCGCGTACTGATCGAGCCGGTGGACATCGCTCGGGTCGAGCTGGCGCCGCACCGACGACATCTCGCCCATCACCCAGTCGAGGATGCTGCGGTCGGTGTTCAGCCGCTCGGCCCTCTGCTCGGGCGTCCCGCCGGCTCCGAAGAGCTGCTCGAAGACCGCCCTCGGGTCCCGGATCATCGGCAGCGGCTGGGTGGGGCTGGACCAGCTGATCGTGTCGGTGTAGACGCATGCATAACCGTAGGCACAGCCCCCGGCCTGGTCGACGTTCTCGATCGAAAGCTGCAGCGAGGGGATCGGCGTGTCCTGGCCGAACCGCTGGACGTACAGCTGGTCGAAGGATGTCCCGACCCGTACATCCGACCCTTCCGTCTGCTTGGGATGGGCCTGGGTGAGGAAGACGGCGCTGGTGCGGAAATGGTCGCCGCCGATCTCGCTCGGAGCGTAGGCGTCGGCCATCCGCGCGTCGGTGTCGCTCACGATGGTAAGGTACTTCCGGAAAGGCTCCAGCGGCTTGAGGCTGCTGGGCGACAGGTCGAAGTCGCTCCCGGTCTCGGCGGGGGACCAGAGATTCTGCGAGGCGCCCCAGTCGTTGCAGCCGGCGGCGCCGTGCACCTGTTCGATGCACACGACCCTGGTCTTGCTGGCCGCCTTGCCCGCCTCGGTGGAGGCCCAGAGGCGGCCCGCGGGGATCATCGCGTCCAGGAGGGGCAGGCCGATTGCGGCACTGGCTCCCTTGAGCATTGCGCGCCGCGAGAGGTGTTTGCCACTCAGGTATTGCATGTTACAGACCTCGCTGGTCAGAGGTTGGTGGGGTCGGTCCGCTCGGCGCTTCTTCCTCGGCGACGGTGCCGACCCTCGCCATGCGGAAGGCCGGACTGTTCACGACACCAAGGATGAACGACGAGATGCGGTAGTCATCCGCTTCGGCGGCACCGGTGATCGCCCTGATCGTCGGCATGTCGTAGTACTCCACGCGCCGGCCCAGGGCATAGGCCATCATGTTTTCGGTAAAGGTGCTCAGGAAGACATCGGAAATGTCCAGGAGCGCCCCTCTCAGATCGTCGGGACCCGCCAGCTCCGTGCCGTCGTACATGACGCCGACGGGATCGACCGGGTTGCCTTCGTCGCGGATGCGCCAGGCGCCGGTCACGTCGAAGTTCTCGAGGGCGAGCCCGAGGGGGTCGATCACGTTGTGGCAGGAGTTGCAGGCCGGATTGGCCGCGTGCTGCTCCATCCGCTCGCGCACGGTCAGGAAGCGTCCCTCTTCGGCGGCGGCCGTCTCCTCGAAGGCGGGGATGTCCGGCGGAGGCGGTGGCGGGGGAGCGCCCAGCAGGACTTCCAGTACCCACTTGCCGCGCAGCACCGGAGACGTGCGGTCCGGGTGGGAGGTCAGCGTGAGGACGCTGCCGTGCCCGAGCAGCCCGCGGCGGTTGGCGGTGGGGTAGGCCACCCGCTTGAACGACGGGCCGACCACGCCGGTGATCCCGTAGTGCCGCGCGAGGCGCTCGTTGACGAAGGTGTAGTCCGCCGTCAGCAGATCCAGCACGGGGCGGTCTTCCTCGACCAGGTGCGAGAAGAAGAGCTCGGTCTCGTGGATCATCGCGTCGGCGAGCGTCTGGTCGAAGTAGGGGTAGGTCAGCGCGTCGGGGTGGATGTCCTCGAGGTCCTGCAGCCGCAGCCACTGCGCCGCGAAACGCGTCGCGAGGGCTTCGGAGCGGGGGTCCGCGAGCATGCGGCGCGCTTGCCGATCCAGCTGGGCGGGGTTGGTGAGTTCGCCGGTCCGAGCCAGCCGCAACAGTTCGTCATCGGGCGGGGCGCCCCACAGGAAGAACGAGAGGCGCGACGCCAGGTCGAAGTTGTCGATCGCGTAGATGCCGTCGGCGGCGACCTCGTCGGGGCGGCGCTCGAGGCGGAAGAGGAAGTGCGGGCTGGCCAGCACCGCCTGCAGCGCCGTGCGGATGCCCTTCTCGAAGCCACCGTCGGCCGCACCCTGGCGGTAGAAGTGCAGGAGGCCGTCGACATCGCCGTCCTCCGCCGGGCGCCGGTAGGCCCTGGTCGCCAGGCGGCCGATGATCTCCCTGGCGCAGGGCTCCTCCTCCGCGGGCGAGGTGGGGCGGCAGCTGAACACCGCGCGGCGCGCGGGCGTGTCCGACACGCCGGTCACGTCGAAGGGGCCGAGAATGGTGAGGCGCTGCAGGTGCTGCTGCGTCGTCACGCCGAGTCCGATTCCGATCTGCCCGTCGGCAAGCGTATGGTCGATCGGCCGGATGAGGTCGTCCACGACGCCTTCGAACTGCTGGATGAACGCGACCGTCACGCGCTTCTGCCCCGCGGTGACGTAGGTCGAATCGGTCCGGATGTTGAGGCCGGTCGGCTCGGACTCGGACATCCAGCGGTCGATGGTCAACAGGGCCACCCGGGCGCCGTCGATCGACACTTCGATCTGCTCGGTGCCGAAAGTCCGTCCGAACACCTCTCCCTCTACCGCCGCATACGGCATGATGTGGAACACGTACTTCCCGTCCGCGGGGAAGTTGTGCATGACCGACAGGCCGCCGCGCGTGCCGATCGGGGCACCCTCGACCCGTTCCTTTTGCGACGCCACGCGGGGGATGCGATAGATCGTGGAGGCCTGCTCGGCGTCGGGATCACCGAGCGCCATGCGGCTGATCTGCCCGGCAGCGCGCAGATACCCTTCCATGACCGTCGCCGAGGGCATCTGCACATCGGCGATGTTGTCGAAGTTCGCGCTCTTGGTATCGAGCGGGAGGAAGGAGCTCACGTCGACGTCGACGCCGAGAAGGTCCTTCACCGCGCGGGTGTACTCGGCCCGGTTCAGGCGCTGGAAGGTGCGCTTGCCGGGGTTGGGATCGCGCGCCGCGATTTCGTCCATCGCGGTCTCGAGTTCGGTGGCGATCGCCGCGATCACCTCGGCCTCGGGACGCCGGACGCCCTTGGGCGGCATCATCCCGGCCCGAAGCTTGCGAATCATCTTCTCGATCGTGGGTCGGTGCTGCCCGGCGTCAGCGAGGTCGAAGCCCTCGAGAACCAGGCCGCCCACCTGCCGCCGTTCGCTGTGGCAGCGGACGCAGTATTCCTGGACGATTTCGTTCGCAACGACATCCGCGGCCGCCGGATAGTCCGACGGGGCTGCCGCGATTCCGGGCTGGGCATCCACGGGTCGTTCATCGGACCCGGCAACGGCAAGACCAAAGGTTCCCGCCGTCAGCAGTACGAAGGCGTACTTGTTCAATGATCCCCCTGGTTGGTGGCTCTGGCCACACGAATGATAATATGTGGCGGTAGCACCTCGCCAGTCGACAAAACGGTCGCGGACCGAATCGCCCCTTGTCCCCTGGCGTCGCGCGCGCCAACATGTAAAGGACTCATGAGAGCCCGATCGTGTTGAGCGTATCCGCCGGTCAAGCCGGGCCCAGCGACGACCGGCCGAAGCTCGGGCGGCGGAGTGTCAGGAGGAACATGACCCAGACCCGCGTCCCGGTTCCGATCCTTGCGGGAGTGTTCCTTGCGCTTTGCGGGATTGCGATGGCCTCGGGGGCCGCGGCCGGCGCCCAGGAGCGCGGTGTCGTCCGCATTACCGCGCACATCGTTGACGTGGATACCGGCGAGGAGCTCGAGGGCGCAGTCATCGCGCTCTCCGGCGTCGCAAACCGGCACGTCACGGGGCCGGACGGGCGCGTCTCCTTTGATGCCGCCATCGGCGACTACGCGCTGACGATCCGCAAGGGAGGATACGCGACGGTCGAAGGCGACTTTTCGGTCTTGCGCCCAGGCGACTTCAGGCTCATGCTGCGCAAGGCCGAATACGGCGACCTCAATACGCCCGCCAGGCTGCTGGTCAGGGTCGTGGACGCGGTCTCCGGGATCCCGGTCGAGGGCGCCACCGTTTCGCTCGTGGACGGGCGGATGGCTCCGACCAATCTCGATGGCCGGGCCGCATTCGACGGTCTCGCGTCCGAGTTGACCCAGGTGACGGTCGACAGGATCGGCTACGCGACGCGAACCGAGCCGGTGACGCTGCACCCGGACCGCACCACGGCGGTCGAAGTCGCCCTGACCGTCGAGGCGGTCGCACTCCGGCCCATAAAGGTCGAGGTGCGCTCGCGCTTTCTGGAGTCGCACGGGTACTACCGGCGGCTCGATCAGGGCGTCGTCATGCGCCTCCTTACGCGGGAGTCGATCGAGCAGCGTGGATCGCCTCTCATTTCGGACGCGTTCGCCCGCGTACCGGGCCTGCGCATCGATCGCCCCACCACCCATCGCGCGCTCCTGCAGGCCCGCGACTGCGTGCTCGCGATCTTTGTCGACGGCGTCGAATGGGGTGTGGATATCGAGGGGAGCGTCAACGTCGACCAGATCCCCCCGGAATGGGTGGAGGTCGCCGAGGTCTACTGGGGTAGCCGGACGCCGCCCGAATACAGGAGCCGGTCCAACGGCGGTTGCGGTTCGGCCCTGATCTGGACGAGGCAGGCGGTAGGCCGGGAATAGTCCAGGGGACAAGGCCGCCGCGGCATCGGGGCGGCGATGCGCTCTTGGGCCGGCCCTGGGCGCACCGGACGGCCAAAGATGATGGCGGCGAGGTGTTATTTTCCGAGGGTGAGGGATCGACCGGACCTTGCGGGTCGGTTTCGTATTCCAACCGCAATTCACCACGACAAGGGAGTGAGTACATTGGGGCACATCCAAGCGGGCACCGAAGCGCCTGACTTTTCGCTGCTGGACGCCTTCGGGCAGGATCCGGTCACGCTGTCCGCACACCGGGGCAGGCCGGTCGTGCTGATGTTCGTGCCGCTCGCATTCAGCGGCGTCTGCACGAAGGAGCTGTGCCACGTGGGCGAGAACTGGGACCGGTGGGGATCTCTGGGCGCGGCCGTCTACGCGATCAGCATCGATTCGCCCTTCTCGAATCAGCAATGGCGCAAGGAGATGGAAGTGCCGTTCCCCATCCTCTCCGACTTCAACAAGACGGCCGCCGCGGCCTACGGCGTGCTGCAGGACGATTTCTTCGGACTGCAAGGGGTGGCCAGGCGGTCGGTCTTCGTCGTGGACGGCGATGGCCGCGTAGCCTATGCGTGGATGAGCGAGGATCCCGGAGTGCTGCCCCCATTCGACGAAGTGGTGGGGGCGGTGGAAGCGCTGGGCTGATCATGCGGGGCCAACTCTTCGCGCTGTGCGCCGCGGTGGCCATGGTGGCCGGCGGGGGCGGGGAGGCCGCGGCGCAGGGGGGCGCGTTCGTCACCTTCGCGGGCCAGGTCATCGACACCTACTGGGGTGCGCCGGTCGAAGGCGCGGTGGTGCGGCTCACCGCAACGATTCGCGAGGACGGATCGCCGATCGTGGGTGTGACCGACGCCCAGGGTCGCTTCAGCATTCCCGCCGTTCCGGAAGGCCCGAGCCAGGTACTGGTGTCGCGGATCGGCTACGCGGACCTCGTGCAGGTGCTCGACATCCGGCTCGATCAGTTCATCGAGGTCGTGATGATCCCCAAACCGGTCGTGCTCGAGGGGATCGAGGTCTACGTGGACCGCCTCGAGACGCGGCTTCGCGAGCTGCCCTACATCACCAGCACGTACGAAGAGATCGCACTTCGGTCGGCCCCCGACCTGAACGTGGCCGACTACCTTCACAGCCAGCCCTCGTTCGAGTTCGTGCCCTGCTTCGAGGGCAATACGCAGTCCGGCATCTTCGGACAGCGACTCGACTGCATGCGCACCCGGGGCACCATGCCGCAGCGGCCGCGAGTGTTCATCGACGATGCGCCGGCGTTCGGGGGCGTCGGAGAACTGGGCACGATCCCGACCTCGGCCGTGTACCGCGTCGAGGTGATCCGGGGCTGCGGCCAGATCCGGGTGTACACGAATACCTACGTGGAGGGCACGGTCGTCCAGCCGCGTCCGCTGATTCCGATCATCTGCTGACGGGGACGGCCGCCGCGGGAGGCACCCAACCGCGGGATCGGCGGGCGCGGGTGGCGAGTCCGCAGGTGCCTATCCGTCTTCCGCCGGCGGCCTCTTCCGCAAGCGCTTCAGCCGAGACCGCTTCCTCTTTTCCTCAAGGCGCTTTCGCCGCTGGCCGCGAGGAACCCGCGTGGGGATGCGCGGCGGATCGGTCCTGTCGAGCTGCGCGAGCTTCTCGCGGAGCTTCCGCAGCGCGTCCTCCCGATTGCGGTGCTGGGAGCGGTGCCGGCGCGACGAGACTACAATCCCCGTGCCGCGATGGGTCAGCCTGACGCCTGATTCCACCTTGTTCTGGTGCTGTCCTCCCGCACCGCCCGAACGAAAGGTGTCCACGCGGCACTCGCGAAGCAGGTCCTGGTCGGACAGCACGTCCACAGGGCCGCTCGGCGTGCGGTCTCGTGGCGGAGCAGGGGGTTTTCGGGACGGCGGATTGTCCATAGACTGAAGCTACGCAAACAATTCAAGAAGAGCGCGATGGTCCGCGACCAGTTCGATCAGAATCCAGGTCTCCGCTTCCTCATCACACTCGCGGCGGCGGTCATTGTCATCCAGGGGTTGCGGTTCGCGCAGCCGATCCTGCTTCCCGTCGCCCTGGCGGGTTTCCTGGCGATCATCTGTCTGCCCCTGGTCATCTGGCTGGCCGGAAGAATGCCCCGATCGCTGGCCATCTTCAT
Source organism: Gemmatimonadota bacterium (assembly GCA_022827345.1). Taxonomy (GTDB): domain Bacteria; phylum Gemmatimonadota; class Gemmatimonadetes; order Longimicrobiales; family Gaopeijiaceae; genus Bin94. The sequence continues at coordinate 93,432 of JAJDTB010000024.1, forward strand.
TGCGGTTCTGGTCGTCGCGGGGGTGTTCGGGCTGCTGATCGTGGTGGCGAGCCAGCAGCTGCCCGCGCTCCAGTCGCAGATTCTGCTCCAGATCCAGGCGATCACCCCGCAACTCGATCCGTGGCTCAGCCAGATCGAGAGCTGGGCGCCCTTCATCGGGGAGGGCGAGCTGCGCAGCGCCGTGCTGGGAATCATCAATGTGACCACTCTCACGGCGCTGGCCACGACGACGACGACCCTGGCCTTTTCCTTCGTGTCCAGCACCTTCCTCGTATTCCTGCTTCTGGTCTTCGCACTGGGGGAGGCGGTGGTCCTGCCTCGCAAGGTCCGGGCGATCGCCTCCGACGCGCTCGCGTCCGACAAGCGGTTCGGCAAGATCGTCGACGAAGTGCAGGGTTATCTCGTGATCAAGACCCTGGTGAGTCTGGGCACCGGAACCCTGCTCGGGCTGTGGAGCTGGGCGTTGGGCCTGGACCTGCCGATTCTGCTCGGGCTGATTGCGTTCGTTCTCAACTACGTGCCCACGATCGGATCGATCATTGCATCCGTCCCCGCGATCGCCCTGGCGCTGGTGCAGGTCGATCCCTTGACGGCGAGTTTCGCGGGAATCGATGTACAGCGCGCGGCGATCGTGGGACTGGGGTACATCACGGTCAACGTCGTCTTCGGGAACTGGCTCGAACCCACGCTCATGGGGCGCCGCCTGGGCCTGTCGACCCTGGTGGTCGTCCTGTCCCTGGTGTTCTGGGGATGGCTGTGGGGTCCGGTGGGGGCGCTGCTCTCGGTCCCTCTGACGATGATGGTCAAGATCATGCTTGAGAATACGCCGGACCTGAGATGGATCGCGGTCCTTCTGGACAAGAATCCGCCCATGGACGCCTACAGCGACGGGGCCGCCGCATCATGATGCCATCCGAATTTCAGAACTTCCCCGACAACACGCGCATCTGGATCTTCGGTGCCGACCGCGAACTCGAGGATCGCGAATCGGCGGAGCTCCTGACCGGCGTAGACGGCTTTCTGCGGAACTGGGCCGCGCATGGCGTGCCCCTGCACGCGGCTCGCTCCTGGTGCCACGACCGTTTCCTGATCGTGGGTGCCGACACCGAGGCCGCAACGCCGTCCGGGTGCTCGATCGACGCGCTGGTCGGCGTGTTGAAGGAGATGGAGCTTCGCTTCGGCGTGCGCTTCCTCGGGAACGAAGCCGTCTGGTTCCGCGATGCCCGCGACCGCATCCGCAGGGCGTCGCGACCCGAGTTTCGGGGACTGGCGAAGTCGGGAGGGGTTACTCCGGCATCGGTCGTGTTCGACAACTCGATCACCGAGCTTGCCCAGCTGAGGGCCGGCCAATGGGAGGGACCTGCCCGCGACCGGTGGCACTCGGCGTTCTTTGACTGATTCCTTAAACGACGAAGCCGGCGGAGTTACCCACGCCGGCTTCGCCTTCCGGAAAGTACGCTTCGTAGTCTTGGAGCTAGGCGACACCTCCGACGCGGATTACTTTCTCCGCAGCAGGCCCTTTCGGGCCGTTGACCATGTCGAACTCGACCTGGTCTCCCTCAGCAAGGCTCCTGAAACCATCACCCTCGATCGCGGAGTAGTGGACAAAGCAGTCCCTCTCCCCGGCCACCGGACTGATGAAACCGAAACCCTTCGCGTCGTTGAACCACTTCACGGTTCCCGTGGTTCGCATCCTCTGCTCCTTCATGGCACTGTAGGCTTTCCCGGCGCTTACCGCCGGACTTACGCGAAACACGCTACCGGGAACCGACGTTTTAGTCAATCCCGCGTGCCGCAACGGATTCGGGGCTCCCAACAGGAAGCGCGCGAAGTGTGTCTTGCAACGCGAGGACAGAATCGGAGGATTCATGCATAGATCGATGGATGTGAGGCGTCCGCGGACAAGGAGCCGGCACCGCCGGCCGGGCGCACTCGTGGTTGCGGCCGCGGCCGCCCTCCTGGCGCTTCCGGCGCCCTCCCAATCCCAACGGCTGCCGACCGCGGACTGGCTCGGTGATGGACCGTTCCTGCTCAGCGAACTCGCCCGGGCCGCCGTCGAGCGCAACCGCGACGTTCTCGACGCCCGCTACCAGCTCCAGGTTGCTCGGGGTCAGGTATCCGAGGCCTGGAGCGACGTCTATCCCAGCCTCAACGTCTCGTCCTCCTTCACGCGCAACATCGCTCCGCAGGTGAGCTTCCTCCCGGCTCAGATCTTCGACCCATCGGCGGCCGAGGGTGATTTCATCCCCGTTCAGTTCGGCGCCGACAACATCTGGAACCTTTCGGTCAATGCGGAGCAGACCCTCTTCGATCCGGCGATCTTCGTCGGCGTGGGTGCCGCGGGACGTTTTCGGGGGCTTCAGGAGGAAGCCGTGCGGGGGCGAACGCAGCAGGCTGTGACTCGCGTCCGCGTCGCCGTCTACGACCTTCTGCTGGCCCAGGAGGAAGTCCGTCTTACGCGGAATTCGCTGGAAAGGGTACAGCTGTCGCTGGAGGAGACCCGCGCCATGGCCGAAGCCGGGGTTGCGGAGCTCTACGACGTACTCCGCCTGGAAGTCGAGCTGGCCAACCTCGAGCCCAACCTCCGGCGGGCCGAGAACAGGCGCAGCACGGCCCGCCGGACCATTGCGGCGGAGCTGGCGCTCGACCCCGAGGCCCGGATCGAGGTTGCGGGGGAGCTGGCGGAGATGGATCTGGACCGCCCGGGAGACAATTCGCCAGCCAACCGGGACATCCTGGCGTTCGTCGGCGCGAACGTCGAAAACAACACGGATGTGGCCGATTTCGTGCGGCGGGGCAGGGCGGTGCGCTCCGACATTCGTCAGCTCGAACTGACGGAGTCCCTGCGGGAGACGGAGATGCGGATCGAGCAGGCCGATTACCTGCCCAGCGTCTTCGCGTTCGGAACCTACGGCCTGGCCGCCCAGCAGAACGGGATCCCCGACTTCTTCGGTACGCCACTGCAGCGGGGATCGACGAAACAGTTGGGGCTCAGGGTGAGTTTCCCCTTGTTCTCGGGATTCGGCCGCGAGGCTCGCATCGGCCAGAGGCGGACGGCGCTGCGCCAGGCCGAAGCACAGACGCAGCTTGCCGCCGACCAGGCCGAGATCCAGCTGCGCAACCTTGTGGACGAGGTACGCGAAGCAAGGGCCCGGGCGGCCGGACAGCGCCTGGCGGTCTCGCAGGCGGGGCGTGGATACGAGATCGCGAGCGCACAGTACCGTGAGGGTCTGTCGAGCCAGTTGGAGCTCACCGACGCCGAGGTGGCGCTGCGCCAGAGCGAATTCAACTACGCTCAGGCGGTTTATGATTATCTGGCGGCTCGTGCGAGGCTCGACGAGGCCGCCGGACGTGTCCCGCTTGTGGACATCAAGGAATAGCGAACAGCAGAGAGTGCGGAATATGAGTTGGTGTTCTGGAAGCCGGCGCGTGGTCGCGGCGGCGATTGCAGTGGGGGCGCTGCAGGCTTGCGGCAACCTGCGCGGGGAGGACCCGCCGGGTGCGGCGGCTGAGAGCGAGGCCTACACCCGGGTCGTCAATGTCGAGGTGGAACGCATCGAGCCCCATGGCTTTACGCGCTCCATCGACCTGTCGGGCGTCGCGCTGGCGATGCGCGATGTGGTGGTGTCGGCCGAGGAGGCCGGGGTCGTGCGCCGGATCGTGCGCGACAAGGGCCGGCCGATACGCAGAGGACAGGCGATCGTCCGCTTCGACGACGCGATCCTGAGGGCCCAGGTGCAGAGTGCGGCCGCGCAGGCCCGGTATGACGAGGAGGTGTGGGAACGACGCAAGAAGCTGTACGAAGAGGACGGCATCGGTTCCGAACTCAGCTATCACCAGGCGCAGTACACCGCGGAACAGAGCCGCGGCAACCTGACCGCCCTGCAGGAGCGCCTCGCCCGCACGACCGTCTCGGCGCCCATCACCGGAATCCTGAACGACCGGCTCGTCGAGATCGGGGCGGCGGTGTCGCCCGGGACGCCCGTCGCGAGCATCGTCCAGACGGACACGATCAAGATCGTCGCGGGAGCACCGGAGCGGTACGCGCTGGACCTGGGCGTCGGGGCCGCTGCAACGGTTTCCCTGGACGTGCTCCCCGACCAGGCGTTCGAGGGCACCATCACGTATGTGGGCGCCGTGGTCGATCCCGACAGCCGTACATTCCCCATCGAGCTGACGCTCCCGAACCCTGACGAGCTGATCAAGCCGGGATTGATCGCCGAGATATCGGTCGTGCAGGAAGAGATCGTGGACGCGATCGTGGTGCCTCAGCAGGCGCTGGTGGCGATGGAGGACGGGTACGTGGTCTTCGTAGTGGAGGGCTCCGGGGACGACGCGCGCGCGGCGGCCCGCCGGGTGGACATTTCGGTCAGCCAGGGGAACGACGTCGTCGTGGCCTCCGGGCTGAATGCGGGTGACCGGCTGGTGGTGGTGGGGCAGCAGGGTCTGACCGCGGGCGACAGGGTCCGGATCGTGTCCGGCCAGGACGGGGGGGCAGGGGAATGACCGCGGACGGACGGCAGGACGGCCCCGGGGGCCGCAACGACGGACGCGCCTTCAAGGAGTTCTGGCTGACATCGGTGGCCGTCGATCACGCGACGTCGGTGATCGTGCTCTTTGTATTCGTCACCATCGGCGGGCTGCTCTCCTACCGGTCGATCCCCAAGGAGTCCTTCCCCGAGACGGAAATCCCGATCATCGCGGTCAACACCGTCTACCCCGGGGTGTCTCCTTCCGACATGGAGAGCCTCGTCACCCGGAGGATCGAGGAAGAGCTCAACACCATCTCCGACGTCAAGGAACTCACCTCGACCTCTGTCGAGGGGTATTCCAACGTCGTGGTGGAGTTCGAGTCGGCAACGGACATGAACGAGGCGCTCCAGCAGGTGCGCGAAAAGGTCGACCTGGCCCGGCCGGAGCTTCCATCCGAAGTGGAGGATCCGTTCATCACCGAATTCTCCATGGCGGATGCTCCCGTCATGCAGGTGAACCTGTCCGGCGGATACGGACTGGTGCGCCTCAAGGAGCTCGGCGAGGACCTGCAGGAGCGGATCGAGTCCATCCCGGCGGTGCTCCGGGTCGGCCTCCGGGGCGGCCTGGAGCGCGAAGTGAAGGTGGATGTCGACCTGTCGCGGCTCCAGTACTACAGCGTTGCCTTCGCCGACGTGATCAGCGCGATCCGGCAGGAGAACGTCAATATCCCGGGCGGGTCGATCGACGTGAACGGGGTCAAGTATCTGGTGCGCGTCGACGGCGAATTCGACGACCCCTCGATCGTCCGCGATCTGGTGGTGACGACCGAGAACGGCACCCCCATCTACGTCAGGGATCTGGCCACGGTCGAATTCGGATTCGCGGAGCGCGAGACCTACGCGCGCCTGGGCGATCAGCCGGTCGTAACGCTGGACGTGGTGAAGCGGTCCGGCGAGAACATCATCGCCACCGCCGAGGCCGTGCGTGCCGAGATCGAAGCGATGCGGCCGCTCTTCCCCCCGTCGACCGAGGTGTCCATCACATCCGACCAGTCCGACGACATCGGAAACATGGTGAACAGCCTGCAGAACAACATCATCTCCGGGCTGATCCTCATCGTGGGGATCCTGCTGTTCGTGCTCGGGCTGCGCACCTCGATCTTCGTGGCGATCTCGATTCCGACCTCGATGTTCCTGTCGTTCATCGTCATCGGGCTGATCGGCGTGTCGATGAACATGGTCGTGCTCTTCTCGCTGATCCTCGCGCTGGGGATGCTGGTCGACAACGCGATCGTGATCGTCGAGAACATCTACCGCTTCATGGAAGAGGGCTGGGACCGGAAGTCGGCCTGCAAGAAGGCCACGGGAGAGGTCGCGGTCCCGGTCATCGCGGCCACCGCGACCACCCTCGCGGCCTTCACCCCGCTGCTCTTCTGGCCGGGGATGGCGGGCGACTTCATGAGCTACCTGCCGCTCACCCTCATCATCACGCTGTCCAGCTCTCTCTTCGTGGCCCTGGTGATCGTGCCGACGCTCTGCTCGATCTTCCTGGTTCGGGAGGGAAGGCGCCCGCGGCGGCACCTCAACCGCAACGGGCGCCTGGTGATGCTGGGCGCAGCCCTTCTGGCGCTGGCCTCCGTCGCGTTCGTCAATCCACTGACCGCAGCCCTCTTCGTTGCGGCCGCCGTGGGGTTGTGGCTGTTGCATTCGTACGTTCTCGACCGGGTCAGCCGCGTGTTCATGGGGGATGGCTTTCCCCGGCTGGTGGGCTGGTACGAGCGACGCCTCCGCTGGGCGCTGAACCACCGCGCCCTCATCATCTTCGGGTCCCTCGGGGCGCTCGTCGGCACGATCTTCGTCTACAGCATCTTCGCGGCGCCCATCGAGTACTTCCCGGAAGACATCCCGCCGGGCGTCGTATATGTCTCCGTCGAGGCACCGGTGGGCACCGCCGCCGATGTCACGGACAGCTATGCCAGGCGCCTCAAGGATGAGTTGCAGGGAATCGAGGGCGTCGCCGACGCCGAGACCGTCGTCACCACGGTGGGTTCGACCGGCGGCGGAGGGGGTCCGATGGGTGGAGGCGGCGGGCCCGGCGGGCCGGAAGCCGGGCGGATCACCCTCTCGATGGTCGACTATCAGGAACGCCGGTTCGATGTCTTCGAGACCCTCTCCGGCATGCAGGCCAGGGTAGGCAGGAACCTCGCCGGCGCGGAGGTGCGGGTGGACAAGGTGACCGAGGGGCCGCCCTCGGGACCGCCCGTCAACCTGGAGATTTCGGGCGAAGATCCCGATCTCCTGGAGCGGCTCGCGGCCGAGGCCATCGACCTGATCGAGCGGTCTCCGGTTTACCCCAGGCTCGTCGGACTCGAAAGCGACATCGACGACGCCCGGCCCGAGTTGCGCGTGGAGGTGGACCGTGAGAGGGCCAGCCTCTACGGCCTCTCGACGAACGACGTGGGACTCCTCATCCGGGGCGCGATCAACGGTCTCGAGGCCGCCAAGTACCGGACCGGCAACGACGAGTACGACATCATCGTGCGTCTGCGCGAGCAGGACCGGGCCGACTTGACCTCTCTCGGCCAGCTCACGGTGTTTGCGGAAGGGCGGCAGGTCCCGCTCCCCTCGGTCGCGCAGTGGACCGTGGACCGGGGCTACAGCGCGATTCGCCGCAAGGACATGGACCGCATGGCGACCATCAGTGCGGAGGTCGCCGCCGGGTACAACAGCAACGCCGTGCGCCTGGAGGTGGAAGAGGTGCTGGCGGGGTTCGAAGCGGCGCTTCCCGCGGGCTACGCGATGGCCTTCACCGGAGAGCAGCAGGAACAGCAGGAGGCGATGGAGTTCCTGGCCGGTGCCTTCATGGCGGCGCTCATGCTGATCGCGCTCATTCTGGTGTCGCAGTTCAACTCCGTGGTGAAGCCCGTGATCATTCTCTCGTCAGTGATCATGTCGACGATCGGGGTGCTGATCGGGCTGATGGTTTTCAGCATGCCCTTCGTCATTATCATGACGGGGGTGGGTGTGATCTCGCTCGCGGGGATTGTCGTCAACAACGCCATCGTCCTGATCGACTACATCGATGTGCTCCGCAAGCGCGACGGAATGGACCGCCGCGAGGCGCTGGTGCAGGGGGGCAGGACGCGGCTGCGTCCGGTGCTGCTGACCGCCATCACGACGGCGCTGGGACTGGTGCCGCTTGCGATTGGCCTCAACTTCGATTTCTTCGGGTTTTTCTCAAGCCTGTCGCCGGACTTCTACTGGGGTGGGGAACAGGCCGCCTGGTGGGGACCGATGGCCGTGGCCGTCATCGTCGGCATCGTCTTTGCGACGTTCCTGACGCTGATTCTGGTCCCGGTCATGTACAGCCTGGTGGACGATCTGGCCCGCCTCTTCCGGCGCCGGAAGCCGGCCCGGGAGGAAGATGACTCGCGCGCGGACGCCGGGTCCCCCATTCTGGTGTCTCCGCCGCGGACCCGAGTCGATCCCGAGCCCGAGGTCGCGGCGGCGGTTCGCACCTGATTCCCAACCACGGGAGATGAAGCCGATGTTACGCCGCTGGTCGTCGCTGTTCCTCGCCGCGTTCACGCTCGTTTCGGTCACGGCCTGCGCCGACACCGCCGCGGTCACCGTCTCCCGCGGGGTTGTCGCCGCCGGTTCGGGGATGGTCGTGTCCGCGTATCCCCACGCGAGCGAGGCCGGCGCGGATGTTCTGAGAGGCGGAGGCAACGCGGTGGACGCCGCAATCGCCACGGGCCTTGCGCTGGCGGTCACGCATCCCACGGCGGGCAACATCGGCGGGGGTGGATTCATGGTGATCCGCTTTCCGGACGGGACGTCGACGGCGATCGACTTTCGCGAGAAGGCGCCCTTGAGGGCCCACCCCGAGATGTTCCTGGGAGAGGACGGCGAGTACTCCTACCAGATCCACCATCGCAGCCATCTGGCGGTGGGCGTCCCGGGCACGGTCGCCGGCTTCGCGCTCGCCCACGAGAGGTACGGCGGCGCGGCATGGGAGACGCTGGTGGACCCGTCCGTGACCCTGGCGCGCGACGGCTTCGAGGTCAGCGAACGGCTCGCCCGGTCGCTCGCGGGGCGGCTGGAGGCGTTCCTGGACTACCCCGCCACGCACGCCCAGTTCTCGAAGGACGGCGAGCCGTACCAGCCCGGCGAGATCCTCGTGCAGAGCGACCTGGCGGCCACGCTGGAACGCATCCGCGATGAGGGCCGCGACGGCTTCTACACCGGCACCACCGCCCGCCTGCTCGCCGAAGAGATGGAGCGCGGCGGCGGCTGGATCACCGAGGAGGACCTCGCGCGGTACCAGGCCCGCGAGCGCGAGCCCGTGCGGGGCACCTATCGCGGCTACGACATCATCAGCATGCCGCCCCCCTCGTCCGGCGGCACGGCGCTGGTGCAGATGCTGAACGTGCTGGAGGGCTACGACGTGGCGGCGATGGGCGCGGGGAGCCCCGAATACGCCCATCACCTCATCGAGTCGATGCGCCGCGCCTTCCGCGACCGCGCCATGTTCCTGGCCGACCCCGACTTCGCCGACGTCCCCGTCGCCCGGCTGACCAGCAAGGAGTACGCCGACGAGCTCCGCCCCACAATCCTGGCCGATGCGGCCAGCGTCTCCGACCCCGGCGACGTCGAGACCGCGGCCTCGTGGGAGAGCATGGAGACGACGCACTATTCCGTCGTGGACGGCGACGGGATGGCCGTCTCGGTCACCTACACCCTCGAGGGGGGATACGGGTCGTACATCACCGTCCCCGGCGCGGGATTCCTCCTCAACAACGAGATGGGCGACTTCAACGGGCGCCCGGGCCTCACCGCCGAGAACGGGCTGATCGGCACGGAGGCGAATCTGGCGCGCCCGGAGCAGCGCATGCTGTCGTCGATGACACCCACGATCGTGGCGCGCGACGGTGAACTGGTCGCGGTGATCGGCAGCCCCGGGGGACGCACGATCATCAACACCGTGTTGCAGCTGGTGGTGAACCTGGTCGACTTCGGGCAGTCGCCGGAAGGGGTCGTGGCCGCGAAGCGCCTGCATCACCAGTGGCTGCCGGACGCCGTGCGCATCGAGGACGGCTTCATGTCCGAGGAGGATGCGGCCGTGCTCACCGCGATGGGCCACGAGGTGAACTGGGGCCGGGGGCAGGGGATCGCCCACTGCATCTTCGTGGACGGAGAAACCGGCGCGATCGTCGGCGTGCCCGATCCGCGCGACTCCGACGGCTCGGCGGCGGGCTACTGAGTCAGCTGAGCCAGGCGAAGACGCTGACGCCCAGGAAGTTGCCCACGACGTAGCCGAAGACGCCGGTGAGCACCCCCGGCGTGACCAGTCCGTGCCATCCCCGTCCGGCTGCGAGCGCGGCGGCGGTCGGCGGCCCGAGGACACATGCGTTCGAAGCCGTGAGGATCTCGGCGTAGCTGAAGCGGAAGATGCGCGCGCCGATGGCCGAAAACACCACCTGCACCAGGATGACGACGAAGGCGTAGGTGAGCATCAGCGCCGCGGCGCCGAGGAGCGAGCGGACATCCGCGCCGGCTGCGTACACCACGAAGAACACATAGAGGAGCAGCATCCCCAGCTCCTGGTCGCCCTTCAGTCTGGCCAGGGTTCGCGGCACCACGTTGGCGGCGAGGACGGCCAGCGCGGTCACCCACAGCACCGCATAGCCGGGGTTTCCGGCCAACGCGGCCAGCCCGACCCCGCCCGCGCAGATCAGGAGGCTCAGGGCGACGCCCGCGGCCATATGAAGGAGCCAGTCCGCACCCATTCCGCCAGCCGCGCCTTCCTCCGCAGCCGCCCCGCCGGACGAGGCCGGGCCGTCCGCGGCGTCACCCTCCGGACGCCGCAGCTCCGGTCCGCGGATCGGCAGCCACCTGCGGATCACTGCCAGCGTAGGCAGCAGCGCGAGCACGAAGAGATACGAGATCCCCGCCAGGCTCTCGGCGGCGAGTGCGGCCGTGCGCAGGTCGGGATCGTCCATTCCCACGGCCTGCGTCACCGCCACGAAGTTCAGGCCGCCTCCGGTGTAGCCGCCGACCAGCATTCCCGCGTACTTGGCCGACTCCGGCACATCGAAGAGCGAGAACGCAATGAAGGCGCCCGCGACGATCCCCGCCGCCGCGATCAGGAACGCCAGCAGCGTTCGCCCCCCCTGCGCCAGGATCACGCGCAGATCCGCCTTGAAGAGGATGAGCGGGATCGCGACCAGGATGAAGTGATCGTTCACAAAGTCGTAGGCGGGCGAAGTGAAGGGCAGCACACCGGTATTGGAGAGCACCAGCCCTCCCAGCAGCGCCAACAGGGCCGCCGAGATGGTCTGCGCCCACGCAAAACGCCCCTCCAGGTAGAGCGAAACCGCCACCACCCCAAAGAGGAGCCCCGTTACCGCAAGAACGTTGTCGGCCGGGACGAGAGAGGACATCAGGTGGCCGGGTCGTCCAGAAGCGCCCTGGCCAGCTCGCTGGCCTTGCGGGGGTCCGCCTTGCCCCGGGTTTGCTTCATGACCCCGCCGACGAAAAACCCGAGCAGGCCGCGCTGCCCTTTGCGATAGGCGGCGGCCTTCTCGGGGTGTTCATTGATCAGGCGGTCGAGCATGGTCCGCAGCGCACCCTCGTCGCCGATCTCCTCGAGGTCCAGTCCCGCCCTCGCCTCGTGCAGCGAGCCGCCGCGCAGCAGCAGTGCCGCCATGACCTTGCGTGCCTGCCGGTGCGACAGATCGCCTTCGTCCACCGCTTCTGCAAGGTCGGCGAGCGCCGAGGGCTCCAGCCGCGAGAGATCGCTGCCGCCCTCGCCGCCCAGCAGCCTTGTGATTTCATTCACAAGCCATGAGGCGATCGAGTCGGCGCCCTCCACGTACTCGGCGCGCGCGGCGAGGAAGACCTCACGCAGATCGTGGGCCCGAACCAGGACCGCCGCCGCCGCCTCCGACGCGCCCAGCGACACCAGGTCGCCGAACAGGCTCCGCTCCGCCTCCGTGCGCAGCGTGTCGATCGGCCGGGTCCGCGCGGCACCGGAGGCAGCCCTGGCGGCGGCCCCGGACCTCCCGGTCTCCCTGGCGGGACCATCCTCCCGCACCCGGGCCCACCCGTCGCGAAGCGTCACCGTGCGGTTGAAGACGAGCCGTCCATCACGGCTGTCCGGGTCCGCGAAGAAGTACCCCAGCCGCTCGAACTGGTAGTGGGCTCCCGGCCCGGTCCCGGCGGCCCCGGGCTCGACCAGCGCGTCCTTCACAACCTTCTCCGATCCCGGATTCAACGCGCCGACCAGATCGTCCAGCGGCGGTTCCGGAACGGCGAAGAGCCGGTCGTAGAGCCTCACCTCCGCCCTCACCGCGCTGCCCGGCTCCAGCCACTGGATGGCGCCCCGTACCCGCCGGCCCCGGGGGGCAACCCCGCCCCGCGTGGAGGGATCGACCGTGCAGTGCAGTTCCGTCACGCGTCCGCCCGCGTCCTTCACCACCTCGTTGCAACGGATCACGTACGCGTACTTCAGCCGCACCTCGCCCCCGGGCGCGAGGCGGCGGAAGCCGGGCGGGGGCGTCTCCGCGAAATCGGCGCGATCGATGAATACCTCCCGGCGGAACGGCAGCTCCCGCGTCCCGGACTGGCCACCGTCGGAAGGGAATCGCGGCGCGGTAAAGGTCTCGCTTGCGTCCTCCGGGTAGTTGGTGAGCACCACCTTCAGGGGATCGAGGACGCCGAACGCCCGCGGAGCCTTCTCGTTCAGGTCGTCGCGAATCGCGAACTCCAGCTTGGCCATGTCGACCCGCGACTGGGCCCTGGCCACGCCCACCATGTCGCACATCGTCCGGATCGCCTCGGGCGTCACTCCGCGCCGGCGCAGCCCGGCGAGCGTGGGCATGCGCGGATCGTCCCATCCCCTGACGTGGCCCCCCTCCACCAGCGGCCGCAGCTTGCTCTTGCTGGTGATGACGTAGTCGAGGATCAGGGGCGCGAACTCGGTCTGTTCGGGGCGGGGAGCCGGGGCATCGACATGCACCAGCAGCCAGTCGTAGATCTCGCGGTTGTTTTCGAACTCGAGGGTGCAGAGCGAGTGCGTCACCCGCTCCAGCGAATCCGACAGGCAGTGCGCGAAGTCGTACATGGGATAGATCGGCCAGTCGTCTCCGTGCCGGTAGTGGCTCGCGTGGCGGATGCGGTAGAGGATGGGGTCGCGCATCACCATGTTCCGGTGGGCCATGTCGATCTTCGCCCTGAGGACGTGGCTGCCGTCAGGGAACTCGCCCGCGCGCATGCGCCGGAAGAGGCCGCGGTTCTCTTCCAGGGAGCGATCCCGGAAGGGGCTGTTCACGCCGGGCCGCGTGACCGAGCCCCGCCGGTCCCGAATCTCGGCTTCGGTCGAGGAGTCGACGTAGGCGAGCCCCTTGTCGATGAGCACCATCGCGTAGGCGTAGAGCTGCTCGAAGTAGTCCGACGCGTGGTAGAGGTGCTCGCCCCAGTCGAAGCCGAGCCAGCGGATGTCCCGCTTCATGGCCTCGACGTATTCTTCCTTCTCGGTATCCGGATTGGTGTCGTCGAGCCGGAGGTGGCAGCGCCCACCCGGGTGCTCGGCGGCGATCCCGAAGTTGAGGCAGAGCGACTTCGCGTGGCCGATGTGCAGGAAGCCGTTGGGCTCGGGAGGGAACCGGGTGACCACCCGGCCGCCGTATTTTCCGGTCTCCAGATCCCGCGAAACCATGTTTCTGATGAAGTCCATGGCATCAACCCTCACACGTCGGGTTGCACGGCGTCAACAGCCGGCCACGGTCTGGCGTGAACCACGCCGCATGGGTAGGCTTCGAGCCGGCAGACAGGTATCCCTGCAAACCGGTACAAGGAGTGATTCCGATGTCTCGCAGGTCGATCTCAACCAGCGCTTTGTCGCTCTGTGCCGCCATCGCGTTCGCGTCCGGCGCGGAGGCCCAGCGCACCCAGAAACCGGTCCTTCACGGCAAGGACTGGATGGCGATCACAGGCAAGCCCCTCGGCGCCACCGCCGGGGCGATGATGTTCCTCAAGGGCGGCAACGCGGTCGACGCGGCGGCGGCCATGCTGGGCGCCACCGCCACGATGTGGGACGTGCTGGGCTGGGGCGGCGAGACCCAGGCCCTGATCTACAATCCGGGCACCGGCAAGGTCATCGGCGTCAACGCCCTCGGCGCGGCGCCCACCGGGGCGACTCCGGGGTTCTTCCGGGAGCAGGGGATGGAAATCCCTCCCGCCTACGGCCCGCTCGCGGCGGTCACTCCAGGCACACCCGGGGGACTGATGGTGATGGTCGCCGAGTACGGGCGCCTCAGCCTGGCCGACGTGCTCGCGCCGTCGATCGACATGGCCCGCGGCTACCCGATCGAGGCGCAGGCGGCAAACTCGATCGAGCGCGAGAAGGAGCGCATGGCGGAGTGGCCGTACTCGAAAGCCGTCTTCCTGCCGCACTACGGGGAAGAGCGCGCGGCGCCGGCCGCCGGCGAGCTGTTCGTTCAGGAGGACCTGGCCCGCACCCTCGAGATGCTGGTCGAGACGGAGGCCGAGGCACTCGCCGCCGGGGCGTCGCGCCGCGATGCGATCATGGCGGCCTACGACCGCTTCTACCGAGGCGACATCGCCGAGGAGTTCGTGCGGGGCTCGCGGGAACAGGGCGGCCTTCACACCCTCGCCGATCTCGCCGACTGGGAAGTCTACCTCGAAGAGCCCGTCAGCACCTCCTACAACGGCATCGACGTCTACAAGCTCACCACCTGGGTCCAGGGCCCGGTCCTGCTCCAGGCGCTGAACATCCTCGAGGGGCTGGATGTCGGCTCCATGGGCTACAACTCCACCCGCTACATCCACGCCGTCTACCAGGCCATGAACCTGGCGTTCGCCGACCGCGACTTCTACTACGGCGACCCCTACTACCCGCCCGAAGAGCCCATCGAGGGCCTGCTCTCGAAGGAGTACGCCGCGTCCAGGGCGGCGCAGATCGACTGGGACATGAACGATCCCGATGTGTTGCCCGGCGATCCCTACCCCTACCAGGGGGGCACGAACCCCTTCCAGCACCTGATCGAGGGATGGCATGCCGATCCCATCGCGACCCCCGATGATCCCGCGATGGACTTCGAGGAGGCCTTCTACGCGGGCACCACCTCCATCCAGGCCGCGGACGCCGACGGCTGGGTCGTGTCGGTCACGCCCTCCGGTGGCTGGATCCCCGCCGTGATCGCGGGCCGCACCGGCATCGGCATGAGCCAGCGCATGCAGAGCTTCGTGCTCGACGAGCGGGCCGGTCCCTACAACGTCGTCGAGCCCGGCAAGCGGCCGCGCGCCACCCTCACCCCGTCGCTGGCCCTCAAGGACGGCGCCCCGTACCTCTCGTTCGCGGTGCAGGGCGGAGACGGGCAGGACCAGAACCTGCTCCAGTTCTTCCTGAACATCGTCGAGTTCGGCATGGACGTTCAGCAGGCGGCCGAGGCGGCCAACTTCAACAGCTACCAGATGCGCAGCTCCTTCGGGGCGCATGAATCGCAGCCGGGACGCCTGCTCCTCAACGACGCCGTGCCGGGCTGGGTCCGCGCCGAACTCCAGCAGATGGGGTACGACCTGACCTTCGCGCCGCGCACATCCGGCCCGATCAACGCCATCTTCTTCGACGCCGCCACCGGAACGATGTGGGGCGGTGCCAGCAACCACGGGGAGGACTACGGGATCGCGTGGTGAATGGGGGAGGGGAGGGCGGCGCCGGCAGCCACGGCGGCCGCATCACGATCGAGGGGGAGGGGCATCCGCCCGTCTCGGGGATGATGGTCGGCGCACCCGACGCGGCGGCCCTGCTCGTGCTTGGCCACGGTGCCGGCGCGCCGATGACCCACCCGTTCATGGAGGCGCTGGCCACGGCGCTCGCGGCGGAGGGGATCTCCACGCTGCGCTACAACTTCGCCTACATGGAGGCGGGACGCCGCCGCCCCGATCACCTCCGCAAACTTCTCGCCGTCGCGGCGTCGGCGCTGCGGGCCGGCAGGGAGTGCGCGCAGGGGCTGCCGCTCTTCGCCGGAGGCAAGTCGATGGGCGGAAGGATGACATCGACGCTGGTGGCGCAATCGGCCGGCTCGTCCGCTGACCGGACCCCGGCGGGGCTCGTTTTCTTCGGCTTCCCCCTTCACGCCCCAGGGCGCCGCGGCACCGAGCGGGGCGAACACCTCGCGCAAGTGCCGTGTCCGATGCTGTTTCACCAGGGCACCCGGGACCGGCTGGCGGACCTGGACCTCCTGCGCCCCCTCCTCGAAGGGCTGGGCCCCCGGGCCACCCTGCACGTCGTGGACGGCGGCGACCATTCACTCGGCATGCTCAAGCGGTCGGGCCGCTCGCTGGACGACGTGCTCGCAGATGTCGCTCGCGTCACGCGGCAGTGGATCGACCGCGTCCCGCATTCCGCGGACGGGGACCGGTGAGCCGCGCCTCCAACCCCCTCCTCGACCGGAGCTTCCCGATCCCCTTCGACCGGATCACCCCGGCCGATGTGGTCCCCGCCGTAACCGAAGCGATCGCGCGGGCCCAAGGTCGCGTCGAAGACCTGGGCTCGGAGAGCGGCGGCGCCTGCGCCGATGTCCTGGGGGAGCTCGACAAGGCGACGCGGGAGGTGTCCCTGACCTGGGGGCCGGTATCCCACCTGAGCAACGTGGCGTCCACCCCGGAGCTGCGCGAGGCGCACGCCGAAGCACTTCCGGAGATCACCCGCTTCGCCAGCCGTCTGCACCACCACGAGGGGCTGTTCCGGCGGCTGCGCGAGTTCTCGGAATCGCATGAGGGCCGTACGCTGACCGGTCTCCGCAGACGGCACCTCGACCGAACCCTGAAGGACTTTCGCCGGGCCGGGGCCGACCTCGGTCCCGACGACAAGCAGGCCCTGGAGAAGCTGCAGGTCGAGCTCGCCGACCTGAGCCGCAGGTTCGAGGAGAACCTTCTCGACGAGACCTCCGCCTTCAAGAAGGTGATTCGGAGCGCCGGCGACCTGGCCGGGCTCCCCGCGACCGCAATGGAGCGCGCCGCCCAGCTCGCCGCCCATGCGGGGGAGGAGGGCTGGCTGGTCACCCTCGACATGCCGAGCGTTCAGGCCGTGCTCCAGCACGCCGACGACCGCGGTCTGCGCCGCGAGATCCACAGCGCCTACCTCGACCGCTGCACCTCCGGCGAACGGGACAACGGCCCACTGATCAGCCGCATCCTCGAGATCCGGCGCCAGCTCGCGGCGATCCTCGGCTACGACGACTTCCCGGACTACCGCCTCGAAACGCTCATGGCCGGCTCGGGTGGCCGCGTCCGCGGCTTCCTCGACGACCTCATCCGTGGAACGCGGCCCTTCCACGACCGCGACACCGCCGATCTGGAAGCCCGCGCCCGCGGGGCCGGGCTCGGCGGCCTGGAGCCCTGGGACGTCTCCTACCTGATGGAGAAGATCCGCAAGGAGCGTTTCGACGTCGACGACGAGATGCTGCGGCCGTGGTTCCCCCTCGACGAGGTCCAGGCGGGGCTCTTCGAGATCGCGAATCGCCTCTTCGGACTCTCCGTGCAGCGGGTCGACAACCCCGCCGTATGGCACCCCGACGCCGGTTTCTTCGAGGTCCGTGACGAGGCGGGCGTCCACCTCGGGTCCTTCTACACGGACTGGTTCCCGCGCGACACCAAGCGCCAGGGCGCATGGATGGACAGCCTCGTCTCCGGCGGTCCGTCCGCGAGCGGCGGCTTCGGCCCCCACCTGGCCTTCATCGGCGGCAACTTCACCCCGCCCACCCCCTCCCGCCCGTCGCTGCTGACCCACCGCGAGGTCTGCACCCTCTTTCATGAGTTCGGCCACCTCCTCCACCACACCTGCTCCCGGGTCGAAATCCCCGAGCGCGGCGGCGTGAACGTCGCCTGGGACTGGGTCGAGGTCCCCTCGCAGATCATGGAGAACTGGTGCTGGCAGCGAGAGGCGCTCGACCTCTTCGCGCGCCACTACGAAACCCGCGAGCCGCTCCCCGACGAGCTGCTTCAGCGCCTTCTGGCGGCCCGGCGGTTCATGGGCGGCTGGCTGCAGATGCGGCAGCTCTCCTTCGCGAACCTCGACCTGGAGCTGCACCGCACCTACGGCGGCGACGGCCCGGTCATGGATTACGCCGCGCGCACCCTGCGCCCCTTCGTCCCCTCGGACCGCTTCGTCGAGCGGCATATCCTGCCCTCCTTCGCCCACCTCTTCGCGGGCGGATACGCGTCGGCCTACTACTCCTACATCTGGTCCGAGACGCTGGAGGCGGACGCCTTCTCGCGGTTCGAGCGGGAAGGATTGCTGGATCCGGCGGTCGGCCGCGCCTTCAGGGACTGCATCCTCGCCCGGGGCGACAGCCGCGACGCGGACGAACTCTTCCGCGACTTCATGGGGCGCGATCCCGACCCGACCGCGCTGATCCGCCGGAATCTGGGTTCGCCGCCTCAACCATGACGTAACGTCAGGGTAGCTTCGCGCGCCGCAACCCGGGCCCCGGCCCGCCGCCCGCCACCCGCACGTAGCGTCCGACAACCCCGGCCGACCCCGCTATCCCCCCATCAGCCCCCGCAGCCGCTCCAGGCTGTGCCCCAGATCGGGCCTGAGCGTCAGCACCTCCCGCATCGGATCGCCGCGCGCGGCCATGCGCGCCGGGACGCTTCGCATCGTGTGGTCCGCGATCGCCAGCCCGTCATCCACCTCCGACCAGTCGAGCGTGACCGAGACGGGGGCACCCGGCAGGGGCCGCACGCAGAACGGAGCCACGATCAGCCGACCGTGGCCATTCTGCAGGAAGTCGACGTACACCTTCCCTTCACGCTGCTCGGGCCGCCGGGCGACGGTGGCGATGCCCGGGAGCTCCCGCACCGCCATCAGCGCCAGCAGGTGCCCGATGTTGCGTGACTGCTCGTAGGTGACCTGCCTGCCCAGCGGCACAAGGACGTGCAGTCCCGTCGATCCGCTGGTCTTCACGAATGATGGCAGTCCGATTTCATCGCAGAGCTCCCTGAGGTAAAGCGCGATCCGCACCACGTCGGTGAACGGCGCCTCCTTCGGGTCCAGATCGAGCACGCAGAAGTCCGGCCGGGAGATGTCCGCGACGCGGCTCTGCCAGATGTGCAGCGGAATGCTGGCGCTGTTGGCCACGTAGAGGAGCGACTCGAGGTCGTCCGCGACAAAGTAGTCCAGGTCGCGCTCCGAGCCTTCGCTGTAGAGCCGTATGCGACGGATCCACGAAGGCGCGAATTCGGGGGCGTTCTTCTGGAAGAATGACTTGCCGTCGATCCCGTCCGGAAAACGCGTCAGCACCACGGGACGATCCGCGAGGTACGGCAGGATCCAGGGAGCGATCGCCCGGTAGTACTCCACGAGGTCGCCCTTCGCATACCCGTCCTCGGGCCAGAAGGGCTTGTCGAGATTCGTGAAGTGCACGATCCGCTCCTCCGTGATCTCCACGGGCCCCTCCGGCTCGGGAGCGCGGTCGCCGGCCCCCGGACGCCCCCCCGCGGCGACACAGTCCCGGGGCGGCTTGTCGTCGCGCAACCGGAGGAAGGAAGGGTGCCTCAGCACGCCGGCCCCGGTGACTTCCTTGTACCGGACCTCGGCCACCAGCCGGGGGACCACCCAGTGGTGACTGCCGCTGCCTGCGGCCTCGGATCCGGCGGGCGGCTCGGCGGCCGGGTGGCCCCGCAGCCGCTCGCCCAGCTCCTCCTGCAGGCGTTCGCTGAAGCCGGTCCCGACCCGCCCCGCGTACACGAACTCGTCCCCCTCGCGGCACGCGAGGTGGAGCGCGCCGAACCCGGACGTTCCGGCCGACGGCTCCGTGAACCCGTGGATCGCGAAATCGGCCGTGTGCACGACGCGGATCTTCTGCCAGGAGCGGCTGCGGCCGCCGACGTAGATCGAGTCGGCGCGCTTCGCCACGATCCCCTCCAGACCCAGCCCGGCGACATGCTCGAACATCGCCACCCCCTGCTCCGGGATGTGTTCCGAGTACCTGACCGGTCCGATCGAAGGCAGCACCTCGCGCAGCAGCCCCTTGCGCTCGAGGAGGGGCAGCCCGCGCAGGTCGTGCCCCTCGAGGGCGACGAGGTCGAAGGCGTAGTAGGTCGCCGGCAGCGCAACCGCCGCCCGCGCGATGTCGCTCTCCCGCCTCAGCCGGCCGCGCTTCTGGATCAGCTGGAAGCTGGGAAGCCCCTCGGCGTCGTTGACGACCACCTCGCCGTCGAGCACCGCGCCCCGGTAGGGGAGCTTGCCCAGGGCGAGCGCCACTTCCGGGAACACCCTGCTCAGGTCGTTTCCGTTCCTCGAGATCAGCCGCGCCCGGGCCTCGCCCGTCTCGCCAAGGAGCCGGTACCCGTCGTACTTGATCTCGAAGATCCAGCCGGCCCGCGAAAAGGCTTCATCGCACGGCTCGGCCTTCATCACCTCCATCCGGCCGGGGTCGACCTGCCCCTGCGGCGCCCCCGCCTTCGCACAGCGCTCCCGGAGTCCGGTGCCGAAGTCGCCCCCGGCCCCCAGTTCATCCACCGTCAGCCCGGACAGAATGGAGTCGTCCGGGTACCCCGCCGTACTCCCCCCGGGATCCTCGTGGGCATCGCGCTCCTTGATCAGGAGCCAGTGATTGTCCTCGCCACCCTTGGTCTTCACCAGCGTCCAGCGGCCCCGCAGCTTGTAGCCCTTCAGGTCGAAGAGCAGCTTGCCCTTCCTCATCCCTTCGGCGGGGTCTTCGACAGGCGTCCAGAGGCCCCGGTCCCACACGATCGAGGGGCCGGCTCCGTAGTTTCCGGCCGGGATCACACCCTCGAAATCGGCGTACTCCAGCGGATGATCCTCGACGTGCACCGCCAGCCGCTTGTCGGCCTGGTTCGGGGAAGGGCCCCGGGGTACCGCCCAGGACACCAGCACGCCGTCCATCTCCAGCCGCAGGTCCCAATGCAGGGTCGAGGCGCGGTGCTTCTGCACCACGAAGAGGCGGCCGCCGCCGGGCTGCCTCCCTCCGAAGGGCTCGCTCGTCCCCGACGCCGAGCGTTTGCCACGATAGGCATCGAGCCGACCAGCAGGTCCGCCGCCGCCGCGCTCAGGCATCGTTGGACCTTGGAACCATATGTTTGTACGTTATCGGCATGGCCGCCCGCCCGATCTCCACGTCGACCGTCTCCTTCGGTCTGGTTTCGCTGCCGGTCAAGCTGTACTCGACCGGGCAGTCCTCCGCCAAGGTGCGCTTCAACTGGATCAACCGCGACACCGGTGCGCGGGTCAAGTACCAGTACGTCGACAGCCGGAGCGGGGAACCCGTGGAGCGCGACAAGCTGGTGAAGGGCTTCGAGTTCGCGAAGAACCAATATGTCACCTTCGAGCCCGACGAGCTGAAGGCGATCGAGGCCCAGGCGACCGAGATGATCGAGATCACCGAGTTCGTCCCGGCGGCGGACATCGACCGGATCTTCCTGGAGCGCGCCTACTATCTCGGACCCGCCCGGGGCGGCGCGCGGGCCTACCGGCTCCTCTCGGCCGCGCTGCGCGAGATGGAGCGGGTTGCGATCGCGCGCTATTCCGCCCGCGGCAAGCAGCGCCTGGTGATGATTCGCCCCCTGGGGGACGGCCTCATCCTCGAGCAGCTCTTCTACTCCGACGAGGTGCGCTCCTTCGACGAAGTGCCGCTCGAGGACGGCGACGTCAACGACGCCGAGCTCGCGCTGGCCAAGCAGTTCATCGAGCAGGCGGCCAGCGAGGCCTTCGACCCCGCCCGCTACAGGGACGAGGTCAAGGAGCGGGTCCAGGCCCTCATCGACCGCAAGATCGAGGGCGAACAGATCACGATGGCCCCGCAGGAAGAGCCCGAGACCAAGATCATCGACCTGATGGAGGCGCTGAAGGCGAGCCTGGGGTCGGGCGGAGCAGGGAAGGACGAGCCGAAAGCGGCGGCCGGAGGCAGCTGACGGTCGGACCCCGGTGCGCCCAACGGCCCCTGGCGGCTAGCGGCCTCGCTCCCGGAACAGCCACACCCGAATCAGCACCGCGCCCCACACCAGCCCCACGCCGCCCCACACCACCTTGGCCTGGGTCAGCGGCAGGTCAAGCCCCGCCTGGATCATGAGTCCGCCGCCGGCCGCAAGCAGCAGGGTTCCGGTGAAGAATGCCGTGTCCTCCCATTGGGATCTGCGATTACTCATCGGATGCCATCTCGATCGGGCCGTGTCCGCCGTTGGGTGTGGGCAAGGTCGGAAAGATACCTATGCGCGGACATCCGGTCACGGTCAACCGTCCCGTCCCGGGGGTCGGACCGCACTGGAGCCGCATCCGGCCCGCCGTTAGCTTCCCGAATGCGGAAGCCCAGCTTCCCCAGGCGCCCGTAGCTCAGCTGGATAGAGCATCGGCCTTCTAAGCCGAGGGTCCCAGGTTCGAGTCCTGGCGGGCGTGTATCCCTTCCGGTCTCCCGGGTCAGCTTTCCGGCACCGCCTCCATGAGAAGGGCCAGAGCCCGCCTCAGCGCCCCTCCTCCCGGCCCGCTGCCGCTGTAGTGGCCCAGGCGCGCCACCACCAAGTCGTGCGACGGTATCACCAGGGTGGTCTGTCCTCCCGCGCCCGCCATGTAGAACGCACTGGAAGGCACCGGATACTGGCCGGCCTGGTTGACCCAGAAGAAGCTGCCTCCGTACTGGTGCCGGCCGTCCGCCTCCCACGCCGGCGCCAGCGTCGACGCGTACTCGACGTACCCTTCGGGCAGGAGGCGCTCGCCGTTCGGCGCCACGCCGTCGGTCAGGTAGAGGTTGCCGAGGCGGGCCCAGTCCCTGCCGCTGCCGAACTCGTAGCCCTGCAGCAGGAAGTTGCCGTAGGGATCCGTCTCGGGGATCAGGTTGCGAATGCCGAGCTTGTCGAAGAGGTGGCGCTGCGGATACTCGTGGTAGTTCTCTCCCAGCTGCTCGACCCCCAGCCGCACCAGGTAGTTGGTGACGACCGGGTCGGAGTTGCGGTACCGCCCGACCGTGTTCGGCTCCCACTGCTGGTCCTTGCTCGCGGCCCACTCGAAGGAATTCACCGTGCCGGCATATACATAGATGTGGTCGGCGTACCCCAGTTCGGGATCGAAGTCGGGATCCTGCGGCGCCCGGAAACGCAACCCGGAGGACATCCTCATGATGTCGCCGATCCGGATCGCCTGACGCGGGTCGCCCTCACCCTGCCACTCCGGGACCGGCGCCGACTGCCACAGCTCGTACACGCCCTTGTGGATCAGCGTGCCCATGAGGGTTCCGGTGAGGCTCTTGCCCATCGACCAGCTCTCGAGCGGGGTGGTGTGATCGATCCCCTCGCGGTAGCGCTCCCCGATCAGCCGGCCCCGGTGCGTGACCACGAAGGCGGCGGTCAGCCCCTCCGGCGGATCGAACGCCGCATCGACAGCTTCGGCGACCTTGTCCATGTCGACGTCCGCGGGGAACGGCTCGTCCGGCAGCAGGTCTCCCATCGGCCACGGCGTCGTCTCGGGGTCCGGCAGGTCGGGCGTCGCGTCGACAGCTTCGTAGTAGGGCTCGGACTCGCCGATCGGCAGCGCGAGGCAACCCCTGCCGTGCTGCTTCGCGGACCTGACCGTGCCGTCGGGCAGCGTCAGGTGCACGCGCCTGTTCTCGAAATCCACCACCGTGTCCGTCACCGCGCTCCGGAACTCCGGTGGTGAGCTGAAGAATCCCGTGTTGGCCGCCGCGAAAGCGGGGTCCAGCCCGGACAGGAACACGTTCGAGCAGAGGATCTTCGCGAACCCCGCCGTGGCGTGGACCAGAGGGTCGCCGGGCGGGATGACCCATTCACCCGGGATCTCCAGTTCCTGGCCGCGGGCGATCAACGCCGCCCTCGGATCGTCGGCCACCGCTCCCCCGGACGTGGTGTCGTCACCGGGCGTGCACCCGACAACGAGAATTGCGGCCGATGCGAGGAGAAGGATGCGCTGGGTCATTGGACGTGACTCCCGTTCTTCCGTGGTGAGGGATTGCAGAATGAAGACAGGATACCGCCGGCGGCTC
This sequence comes from Gemmatimonadota bacterium, assembly GCA_022827345.1. Classification (GTDB taxonomy): domain Bacteria; phylum Gemmatimonadota; class Gemmatimonadetes; order Longimicrobiales; family Gaopeijiaceae; genus Bin94. The sequence continues at coordinate 116,944 of JAJDTB010000024.1, forward strand.
GGCAAGGCAAAGGGCCCGCCGAACCCGGTTTACCCTGCGGCGCGATTGGTGTAGCTTTGGTGCCCCTCGCACCCGAGGGTTCGATGGTGGGCGTAGCTCAGTCGGTCAGAGCGCCGGATTGTGGTTCCGGAGGTCGCCGGTTCGATTCCGGTCGCCCACCCTGGCGGGGCCGCGGAGCGGAAGGCAATGGCGGATTCGGATGTGTTCCCGAAATGCCGTTGACACACTGCGCGGATTCCGCTACCGTGAAGATCTACCATGCTTTCGCCGAAGCACTTCGGTCCCGGGCACGGCGGCGTCCCCTCGGGGAGCGCGGCCCTCGGGTGGCGGAGGGGCTTCGGCTCCGGGGCGTTCAGCCCCACCGATGTTTGACAATCGAGGTCATGAGAAGCGGGCGGGCCCTTCCGCCGAGGAGCACTGTGTCTCTTCGGTTTCGCCCGGTCGAGGACGATGTCCCGGCGGGCGAAGGGTTCACTATAACGCAGATTTCGAACAAGGGATCCGAAGAGATCCAATGTTCATCCGAGCTGTTCAAGCTATTCAAATCATGGAGAGTTTGATCCTGGCTCAGGACGAACGCTGGCGGCGTGCTTTATACATGCAAGTCGAACGAGGACCGGGTGCTTGCACCTGGAGCCGAGTGGCGAACGGGTGAGTAACACGTGACCAATCTGCCCTTGGGAGAGGGATAACCTGGGGAAACCCGGGCTAATACCGCATGACGTGCGGCCACCGCATGGTGGCGGCACCAAAGGGGGGCCTCTACTTGTAAGCTCTCGCCCAGGGAGGAGGTCGCGGCGTATCAGCTTGTTGGTGGGGTAACGGCCCACCAAGGCGACGACGCGTAGCGGGTCTGAGAGGACGATCCGTCACATTGGGACTGAGATACGGCCCAGACTCCTACGGGAGGCAGCAGTAGGGAATATTGCGCAATGGTCGAAAGACTGACGCAGCGACGCCGCGTGTGGGAGGAAGCCTTTCGGGGTGTAAACCACTGTCAGGTGGGAAGAATCACGCACGTCCAAACAGGACGTGCACATGACGGTACCATCAGAGGAAGCGCCGGCTAACTCCGTGCCAGCAGCCGCGGTAAGACGGGGGGCGCAAGCGTTGTTCGGAATTACTGGGCGTAAAGCGCGGGCAGGTGGTTCGTTAAGTCTTTTGTGAAAACCCGGGGCTCAACCCCGGACATGCAGAAGATACTGGCGAACTAGAGACCGGTAGAGGCTAGTGGAATTCCTGGTGTAGCGGTGGAATGTGTAGATATCAGGAAGAACACCGGTGGCGAAGGCGACTAGCTGGGCCGGGTCTGACACTCATCCGCGAAAGCGTGGGGAGCAAACAGGATTAGATACCCTGGTAGTCCACGCCGTAAACGATGGGCACTAGGTGCCGGGCCTATAGACGGGTTCGGTGCCGGAGCTAACGCATTAAGTGCCCCGCCTGGGGACTACGGCCGCAAGGCTGAAACTCAAAGGAATTGACGGGGGCCCGCACAAGCGGTGGAGCATGTGGTTTAATTCGAAGCAACGCGAAGAACCTTACCAGCCCTTGACATCCCGGTCGCGATTTCCGGAGACGGATTTCTTCAGTTCGGCTGGACCGGTGACAGGTGCTGCATGGCTGTCGTCAGCTCGTGTCGTGAGATGTTGGGTTAAGTCCCGCAACGAGCGCAACCCTCGTCCTCAGTTGCCATCGGTTCGGCCGGGTACTCTGGGGAAACCGCCGGTGACAAGCCGGAGGAAGGCGGGGATGACGTCAAGTCCTCATGGCCCTTACGGGCTGGGCTACACACGTGCTACAATGGCGATGACAATGGGATGCGACGGGGCGACCCCGAGCCAATCCCCAAAAGTCGTCTCAGTTCGGATTGTTCTCTGCAACTCGAGAGCATGAAGTCGGAATCGCTAGTAATCGTGGATCAGCATGCCACGGTGAATACGTTCCCGGGCCTTGTACACACCGCCCGTCACACCATGGGAGTTGGCTTTACCCGAAGCCGGTGCGCTAACCCTCGGGAAGCAGCCGACCACGGTAAGGTCAGCGACTGGGGTGAAGTCGTAACAAGGTAGCCGTAGGGGAACCTGCGGCTGGATCACCTCCTTTCTAAGGATGTGGACGAAAACGCCTCATATCGGGAGGATTTTGTCCACGACCCTTACATCAGGCCGGAACGCCGGTCCCGGCCCGCCGTCCACGTATCCCTTCCATCGTCATCCGGCGCATTCATTGCGCTGCGCCTCCGTCGGCCGAAAGCGGCTTTCGGATGCGGCCCGCGAGATGAGCAAAATCTCGGGCTGGTAGCTCAGCTGGTTAGAGCGCGCGCTTGATAAGCGTGAGGTCGGAGGTTCAAATCCTCCCCGGCCCACCAATTCCTGTGTCGCGCGAAGCGGCCCGGGCGGGTGCGCAAGGGGGTGTAGCTCAGTTGGGAGAGCGCCTGCTTTGCAAGCAGGAGGTCATCGGTTCGACTCCGTTCACCTCCACCAAGTCCCCGTGGGTCTAGTGCTTAATGATGGCGACGTGAATTCGGTAACCGCATTCGGCTGCCCCATCTTGGGGATCGGTCGGTTCTTTGTCATCGTGGATAGGTTTGCATGAATGACTCGGCACGACGGTCGATCCGCCCTTGGCGGAGCGGCTCGTTTGGCCGAAGTCTTTCTGTTC
>JAJDTB010000070.1:0-37500 GCA_022827345.1 Gemmatimonadota bacterium
CTGCTTGGACGGTGGTCATTCTCGTTCTCCTCTCTGTGGTTAGTGAGTTGTTTGAAGCACTTCTCATCTAACCCCGGCGAGGCCGGCTTGGCCACCGTCCTTTCCTTAGGCCTACTGTCAGGTGATTACTGTACTACAACATTCCGTGACTCCGCCCTCTTGGCGTCCAGTGGCATTCTACTTCCGGTGCCGTCGTGGACACTGAGAGGCAACTGAACGCTTCTCCTCGGGCATGCCGTCAGAGATGCCGGATGGGATCGGGCACCCCCCCCAAGATTCCCGACATTTACCCCCGTTTTCCCGCCATTTCAACCCGATCGACCCCGACACGCCCCAGCGGCAAGAAGCGCAGATCGTGCAGTCCCAGTTATACTTACAGGATTTCTTGCCTTAATTCGCATCCCCTCTTGGTCGTCTCCTAAGCCTAAGCAGTAGGCCCCAGGTTCGAGTCCTGGCGGGGACGTTGGGGAGGATCACCAGGCGGCCGACAGCCGCAGATGGCCGCCGTCGAACGGCAGCCGCGCGAAGTTGTCCAGGTCCCAGGCGACCCCGGCCGTCACCTCGAAGCCCGACCGGAACCGGTGGCCCGCTTCCGTGGTCAGTCGCTGATTCTGCGCGGTGAGCCAGGGCGCCAGGAAGCCCGCATCGCGGTCCAAAAAGGCGTAGGCCAGGCGGCCCGTCCATCCCGCCTTCGGGTACCGGACCAGGGCCGTCCGGGCGAAAACCTCACGGTCACGGTGCTCGCGGGAGGCGCCCCCTTCCGGCGAGCGCCATTCGGGTCGCCCCACCCGCACCAGGTCCGTCTCGACCGCCCACAGCGGGTTCAGGCGCGTCCGCGCGCGGACACCCACGGTCACCGTCTGCTCGCGCAGAGTGAAGCCGACCCCGCTCGCGGGCGCCTGCCGCTCGGTGTCCGCCCTCGCCCAGGTGCCCTGCAGCGCCAACGTCACGCGCTCGAGCGGCGTGACCTGGAGGAGTGCTCCCAGGAACGCGACCTTTTCGAGCTGGGTGAACGGAGCCAGACCGGTTGCCGGAAAGGTCACCTGCAGCTCGCTTCTTCGGCTCGATCCCGCGTGCAGCTCCGCTCGCCAGCGTGACGCCGTGGCTCTCAGGGTCGTGCGAGCCGCGAGGGGAGCCCCCGCGTAGTCGTAGTGGGCGTCCACCTCGTCCGCCCTCACTCCCAGGCCCTGGAAGATCGCCTCGTTGAATGCGTCGAGCGCTGCGAGGCGCACCTCCAGCGTCCAGCTCCGGTCTTCCCTGTCTCTCCAGGAGCGTGCCAGCGCGACCTCCACGTCTGCGGACGGCTTGAAGAAGTGGACGCCGATCCCCACCTGCACGATCCACGGCGTCCCGAGCATGTCGCGCCAGCGCATGCCGACCCACGGGTAGTCGCGCCGTGCCGTGAGCGATCGCTCCCGGCGGTAGCGTGCCATCAGGTCCACGGGGCCGGAGACGTGGATCTCCTGGCGCCAGTCCAGGACGTTGAGGATGTGCGGATGGCTGATCGAGGCCCCGGCAACCCGAAAGCCGTTGGGCGCCTCGGCCCAGCGTGCGTCTTCGCCTGGATGGAAGAGGCTGCGGATTTCCAGCTCGTACTCGTCGTGGATTTCAGGGTTGAACCGCTGGAAGATGCCCTCTTCTGCCAGACGGCCGTAGTAGGCACCGTCGCGGTCGAGCAAGGACAGCCACACCTGATCCGCCCACACCGCGAGCGTCGCGACAGCCGCCGAGTCGGTCTCGCCCGCAGGGGAGGTCGCGGATTCCTCTACGCCCGACTGCGCGTGGAGCGACGGCACGGCGAGGAGGGAAACTCCGGCCAGCAGTCCCTGGACAAGGCCCCGCGAGCACCGAGAGCGGCGAGGCGCCGGACTGACAAGGTGCGGCGAGGGGCCAATAGCAGCGCTATTGGGCTGAGTAGCAACGCAGAGCCGCAGTGCTGAAGGCGTCAGGTGTATACTTAACATGACATAATGTAAGGTTGTCTTTACGTATTGGGTCTCCTCCTAAGCAGCAGGCCCCAGATCCGAGTCCTGGCGGGGACGTTTGCGCCGCCGTCCGGCTCGATCGAGCCCGATGACCGCCGCCACCCCGAGCGCGAACAGAAGCGTCACCGAGAGGACTTCCGGGTCGCCCGCGTCCGGCCAACCCGCCACTTCCCTGCCCTCGGCCGTGTACTCGGTAAAGGGCCACAGCTTGCGCAACGATCCGACCATCAGCCCCGTCAGGACGGCGAGGGTTCCATCGCGCCACCGGGTCAGCAGCCGCTTGACCACACGCACGAAGGTCAGGAGCCCGATGGCCAGCGCCACGGCGAAGGTTGCGACGACAACAGCGGATGACGGGTCCCGGTAGGCGAGCGTCTGGGACAGCGAGTAGAACACGAAGTGGTAGAGCCCCAGCAGCAGCAGGACGAATGCGCCGGACACGCCCGGCAGCACAAGAGCAGAGATGGCGAGCACACCTCCCACGAATACATAGGCAAGTGCGGGATTGAGTCCGCCGGCAAGCTGCGCCGGTTGGACGACACCCGCAATCGCAACCGGAGCCTCGGCTGCCGCCAAAGTCCCGCTCGCGACGTTCCCGACGCTCCCGGACATCCTGGCGACAACCTCCACTTCGACGCTGGTTGCGCCCGCCGGTACCGCCATCGCGGTGGCCAGTCCGTAGGCGATGTCGCCGCGCGTCCCGTCTCCCGGAGCCAGCAGGGTCAGGTTCTGCGGAGTGAGCCGCACGTCCGCCTCGACCGGGGCCGCGAACTCCAGCGTCACCGACCCGCGTGCGTGGCCGCCGGTCGGCTCCGGCAGACCGACGAACCAGGCGGTGATGACGCAAGCGATCAGAGCAAGGATCCAGCGTGACGGGCCGCGGCGCTCCAGTTCACGCCACGGAACGACCACCGACGCCAGGACGAGGCCCAGGAAGAAGCCCCGCATCTGGGCGGGATAGAGGCCGAGCAGCGGCGGCAGCACCTGCGCACCGATGGCGAAGGCGGGGAGGATGCCGGCGGCCAGCGAGGCCAGAAACAGCACCCGGCCGGCGTCGTGGCCCGCGGCACTGGCCGGCAGCCGGGACGGGTCCCTCAGCCCCGACACCGCAAGCGACCAGAACGACCGGTCGCGCACCCGGCGCAGGGTCGCGGCACCGAGCCCCCCGATGGCGTCGATCAGGCGCGAATAGATGCCCAGGATGAGCGCGATCGTACCGCCGGACACACCCGGGACCGCGTCGGCGGCTCCCATGCAGAGGCCCCGCAGCGCGTTGGCCAGCCAGTGCCTCATCCGTGGGGGGCAATCACAGGCTCAGATTCCATCCGCGCAGCTCGTCCAGCCGGCTGTAGCTGGTCAGGTCGAGGTGGAGGGGCGTGACCGAGATGTAGCCGTCCTCGATCGCCCGGTAGTCGCACTCCGGTCCGCCGTTCCAGTTGGCGACCCCACCGCCGATCCAGTAGTACTCCCGGCCGGAAGGATCGGGCGCGCGCGTGATCGCGTCGCTGTAGCGCCGCCTTCCCAGGTTCGTGACCCGCACGCCGCGCACCTCGTCCGGCGCCAGGGGCGGGAGGTTGATGTTGAGGAACTCGTGGCTCGGGATGCCGCGGGCGACGATCTGGCGCAGGAGGCCGCTCACCACCGGTTGCCACCCCTCGAGCTCTTCGATGCTGCGGCCCACATAGGAAAACGCCACCGCGGGAACCCCCAGCATCGTGGCCTCCATCGCACCCGCCACGGTCCCGGAGTAGAGCACGTCCTCCCCCATGTTGGGGCCGTAGTTGATCCCGGACACGCAGAGGTCGGGGGGTGTGTCCAGCAGGTCGCCGACGGCCAGGATGACGCAGTCGGTGGGCGTCCCGTCCACGATGGTGGTTCCGTCGTGCGTCTTCCGCATTCGCAGCGGGCGATGCAGCGTGAGCGCGTTGCTCGAGGCGCTCTGCTCGCGGTCCGGGGCGACGATGTCGACCGAACCGATCTCATGGGCGGCTTCCGCCAGGATCCGGATTCCCGGCGACAGATAGCCGTCGTCGTTTGTGCAGAGAATCCTCACCTAGGACGCCTGTTCCCCGGATCCAGGAAGGGTCAGCTCCTCGCGCAGGGCGAGCAGCGCGTCCCGGATCGATCCCAGGAGCGCGGGCTCGGCCGTGAGCTGGCGCATCTCGATGAGCTGTCCTCCATCACGCATCTTCTGCAGTTCCTTCTTCGCCCCCGCGATCGTGAAGCGCTTCTCGTAGAGCAGGTGTTTGACGAGAAGGACCGTTTCGATCTCCTTCATCCGGTAGACGCGGCTGCCCCCGCGGTTCTTCGTCGGCGACAGGATGTCGAACTGCGTCTCCCAGTAGCGGAGCACATGCGGCTTCAGTCCCGCGAGTTCGCTCACTTCGCCGATCGAGTAGTACGTCCTCTTGACGATCGGTTCCACTTCTCAGCTCCCCTCTCCCGCACGAAGGGCGTCCGGGGTCTCGGGCTTGGGTTCTCTGGTCATCAGGCGGTGCAGCGCCTCCATCGGATCGGCGCCGTCGGCAATAATGTGGTGAACTTCGGTGGACACCGGCATCTCGACCCCGGTTCGGAGCGCCAGCCTGTGGACGGCCCGCACGGTGGCGACCCCCTCCGCGACCGTGCGTGCCCCGCCCGTGATCTCCTGCATGCTCTCCCCCCGTCCCAGGCGGAACCCTACGGTGCGATTGCGGCTCAGGCCGCCCGTGCAGGTGAGGACGAGGTCGCCCATCCCCGCGAGTCCGGCGAAGGTCGAGGGCTGGGCACCCAGGGCCACCCCGAGACGGCTGATCTCGGCCAGTCCCCGCGTCATCAATGCGGCGATCGTGTTGTGGCCCAGGTCGAGCCCGGCCGCTACCCCCGCGGCCACGGCGATCACGTTCTTCAGCGCGCCGCCCAGCTCCACCCCCACGACATCCGGGTTCGTGTAGACGCGGAATCGATCCGTCTGGAAGAGGGCCTGCACCTCGAGGCGGGCCCCCTCGTCCCTGCTCGCGACCACCACCGCCGTGGGCGCTCCGGCGACCACCTCGCGCGCAAAGCTGGGACCCGACAGCACGCACAGGCGATGCGCATGAGCTGCGGGGAGCGCCTGGGCGAAGATCTCGTCCATTCGGCGCAGCGTCGTCACCTCGATTCCCTTCGAAGCGGTCACGACCGCCGCACCCGCCGGGATGTGCCGCGCCGCGTCGGCCAGCACCGCCGCCGAATGCTGCACCGGACACACCCAGACCACGAACTGCGCACCGGCCAGCGCCTCCGGCAGCGAATTGGTGACCGAGAGCCGTTTGCGGTTCAGCCTGGCGCCCTCCAGGTACAGGACGTTCTCGCCACGCTCCGCGAACGATTCCGCCACCTCGGGCTCCCGCGCCCAGAGGCGGACGCGATTGCCGGATTCCGCGAGCAGGTTGGCGAGCGCCGTACCCCATGCACCGGCGCCGACCACGGCCACCTGCGCGGGAGGCATCCCCGACGAGCCCCGGTCAGAGGGAGTCACTCGTCTCTGCCGCCCGCCTTGTGCGCTTCATGGATGGTGGGTTCCCGGCCCGCCAGCAGCCTCTGGATATTGGACCGGTGCGCCCAGACCACAAATGCCGCCATGAGAACGAGGAAGGTCATGAGCGGCGCATCCGGATCCATCGCGAAGAAGGCTGCAACCGGCACCGCCAGCGCGGCGGCGATCGACGCCACCGAGACCCTGCGCGAGATCAGGAGGGCCACCAGCCACGTCCCTGCCCCGACGGCGACGGCGAGCGGGGCGGCCGCGATCAGCACGCCGGCGCTGGTGGCGACCCCCTTCCCTCCCCTGAACCGGACCCAGAAGGAGAAGACGTGCCCGATGATCGCGGCGCCGCCGTAAACGACGGTCCACACGGACGCGGTGTGATCGTCGATCATCGGGAACCAGAATGCCGGCGCGAAGCCCTTGAAGACATCGAAGAGGCCGACCGGAATGGCCGCGTGCCATCCGATGACGCGCTGCACGTTGGTCGCACCGAGATTGCAGCTGCCGAGCGTCCGCAGATCCTTGCCGAAGATGAAGAGGCCGGTCCAGTGAGCCGCCGGAATCGCGCCCACGGCGTACGCCGCCAGGATCAGCAGAACAGTGGTGATCATAGGGTTTGCTCCTCCGAATACGACGTTACCACCGCCGCCTGCCGGAATCCAGAGTCGCCCGCGGGACCGCTCACCGACCGGCGCACGGCGGTGCTACACGGGGCCGGCCCCTGCGCCGACCACATCAGGCGCCGCTCTTGCGGAGTCGGATCCGAACCGGCACCCCCTCGAAGTCGCGGAGGCCGCGCAGCGAGTTGACGATGTACCTGCGGTAGTGCACGGGGATTTCGTCGGGCAGGTTGGCGAAGAGGATGAAGGTGGGAGGGCGGGTATCGGCCTGCGTGGCGTACTTGATCTTCACGGGACGGCCCCGGGCGTGGGGCGGCGGCCGGCGGCCGACGATGGCTTCCACGGCTTCGTTGACCTCGTGCGTGGCAACCCGTTCCTCGCGGCGCCGGGCGACCTCGAGGACCAGGTCGAGCGTCTTGCGCGCACGCAGCCCGGTCAGCGCCGATGCGAAGAGGAACGGCACGTGGCCGAGGAACGGCGCGCGCGCCGCGGCCTCCTTCACGAAGGCCTCGGCGGTCCCCGTCCCCTTTTCGACAAGATCCCACTTGTTGCAGACGACGATCACCCCGCACCCCGCCTCCCATCCGGTCTCGGCCACCTTGATGTCCTGCAGGTGCAGCCCTTCGGACGCGTCGATCAGCACCAGGCACACGTCCGCCTCCCGCACCACCCGCTCGGTGCGCAGCGTGCTGTAGTACTCCACCGAGTCCCTGATCCGGGCGTGACGGCGCAGCCCCGCGGTGTCCACGAAGGTGAGGTCGAGGCCGTGGTACTTCATGGTCAGATCGACGGGGTCGCGCGTCGTGCCGGGCTCGTCGCTCACCACGACCCGGTTCTCGCCGAAGAGGCGGTTCACCAGGGTCGACTTGCCGGCGTTCGGCTTCCCGATCACGGCAACCCGGATATCGTCCGCGTGCGGATCGTCGTCCTCGTCGGGAAGGAGCGGGAGCATCGCGTCGAAGAGGTCGCCGAAACCCCTGCCGGACATGGCGCTAACCGGGTGGGGCTCGCCCATCCCCAGCTCCCAGAAGTCCAGGTGGGTGTTCTCGAGGGGGAGGTTGTCGACCTTGTTCACGGTCAGGAGCACGGGCTTGGCGCTCCGCCGCAGGACCTCGGCCAGCTTCTGGTCGAGGGGGTGCACGCCTGTCTTCGAATCCACCAGGAAGATCACGAGGTCGGCTTCCTCCACGGCGGTCATGGCCTGGCCGCGGATCAGCCGGTCGATGGTGCGATCGGACCCCTCCACCACCCCGCCCGTGTCGACAACGAAGAAGTGCCGGCCCGTCCACTCGGCGCGAGCGAAGTTGCGGTCTCGGGTCACGCCGGGCGTGTCGTCCACGATCGCGACCCGCCGCCCGATCGCCCGGTTGAAGAAGGTGGACTTGCCGACGTTCGGGCGGCCCACAACCGCCACGACCGGAAGGCTCATGTGCGGCGGGTTCCGGGGCCGCCGCCAGCGAGCGGGACCGGTGCCGGCGGAAGCATCAGCGTCTCGACCAGGTCGTGCCCGGCGCGGACCCGGGCCGGCGCCATGCGCGCGGTCACCTCGCCCAGGGGCATGCCGTCGATGAAGACCTCATCGTCGTTGAGCGCCGTCCCGGGGAGCAGCACCAGGTCCCCGGGACGGGCGCCAGCCACATCGTCGACGATGTCGCGCCCGGGGAGAAGCCCGGCTACCGTCACCGACGGGCCGAAGTACCGGTTCTCCACCGGGACGACCTCGACCGCGCACTCCATGCGGCTGGCAATCGCGGGGGCGAAGCCCTCCAGGAACGGCGTCATCGAAGTGCCGGTAACGATCCGCACGCGGTCGACGCCAGCCGTGGGAGCAAGCCGCCCCTTCCCCGCCGCGAAATCGTCGATCAGCGTCCGCAGCGCCCCGACGCCGTTCTCGCGAAGCGGCCAGTCATCGTAGTAATCGGCCCGAGGCACTTCCTGGCCGGCGATCAGAAACAGCTCGTCGGCCGCGTAGCACCAGTGCCGCCCGCGCTGCCGCGCCGCCCGTTCGCGAATTGCCCCCGTCTGCCGGATGGCCGATCCGGCCTCGCCGCGCTCCAGCAGGCGCACCGGACGCCCCAGGTTATAGCGGGTCAGTCCCACCGGTACCACCGACAGCGACAGGACCCCCGCCCCGAGGGCGTACAGCTCCCGAATGGTGCGATCCAGCTCGGCTCCATCGTTCCACTCGGGGCACAGGACCACCTGGGTGTGCACCTCGAGACCGGCATCGAGCAACGTGGCCAGCTGCTCGATGATCAAGCCCGCGCGGTCGTTCTTCAGAAGCCGGACGCGGAGCTCCGGATTCGTGGCGTGGACGCTGACGTAAAGAGGCGAAATCCGCTGTTCGACGAGCCTCTGAATCCCCCTGGGCCCGAGGTTGGTAAGCGTCACATAGCTGCCGTAGGTGAAGGACAGACGAAAGTCGTCGTCCCTCAGCCAGAGCGGGTCGCGGGCGTCCGGCGGGTTTCCGTCGATGAAACAGAACACGCACTCGTTGGCGCACTCGCGAATCGTATCGCGCTCGGGCACGATCCCCAGACTCTCCGAAGGATCGCGGGATATCTCGCACACGACCCTGGCACCATCGGGATCGACGGTCTCGAGTTCGAGCTCTTCCTCGGCGGTGAGAAAGTGAAAGTCGATGCTGTCCCGCACCCGTGCGCCGTTCACCCGCAGGATGCGCGTCCCGATGCGCAACTCGAGCGCGTCGGCGATCGACCCGGCCCCGATTTCTCCTATTCGCACCACTATCCGGCGCCTCCCTGAAACGTCCGGGAAGCGGGTGTCCCCGTCCGGACCGGTGCGCGCCCGGCTGCTTCGTCAGCGGTTCCGGGCGAGCATCTCCTGAAAGCGAATGTGGCCGCGAACGGGCTCCCACGTGTAGCGGGTTGACAGGCTGTTGACGGTGACCAGCGTGGAGCTTGCGATCAGCGGTTCGAGCAATTCCACTGCCGCCTCGACATCGCCGAGTTCCGCGTAGGTCTGTGCCCATCTGCGCTGCACTCCGGGCCGCGCGTCGTCGCTCACCGGCATCGACATCGCCTTTTCGAGAGCCGCCATCGCGTCTCCCGTCCGCCCGGCGCGTGCCAGGTTCCGGGCGTACTGTCCCTGCCAGTTCGCCTGAGCGTCGAGGTTGGTGAATTCGAGCGGATTCCGGTCCCACGCCGCCACCAGTTCACCCCAGAGCAACCTCGACTCGTGCTGCCGCCCCGCAACCCGGTGTACCCAGGCTTTCTCCGCGAGGCATGGGCATCGGTAGTCGGGGTCGGGGTGGTCTTCACGGAAAGCGAGAATCATCTCGTCGTACTCGCCGCCGGTCAGGAGCGACGGGAAGTTGTTGGTGATCGAGGCGATCTGCTGAGGCGTCATGCTGATGCGCTGCAGCGACGAACGGAAGGCCCGCTGCATCCCGTTGATTCCCTCGCCGGCGGCGAGCGCGTTGAAGATCATCTCGGTGACCCAGGCATTGCTGACCTGGTCGAGCGCCAACGTCGCCCTTTCGAGAAGGTCGTCGGCCTGGCCGAAGTTGCCAAGCAGCCGCGCGGCCGAGGAGGCGCTGAGCAGCACATCGAAGTCCCCGGACATTTCGGCGGCAGCGATGCGGCGCTCGAGCTCTTCGGCGGGAGTCTGCCCTGCGGCCGGCGACACCGCTGTCAGGCACAGCAAGACGAGCAAGGAATTGATACGTCGCATGGCTACCTCCCATCGTTGGAGTGAACGGCCCCTTCTGACTGCAACCTACTTTCGGGACCCCGTAAAGCCAATACCACGACCGAAGGCGGGAAGATCCCGCCCGAGTGACGGGGTGGTGTTTCCCAAACACCCGAAGAGCGGGAGACGGGGCTCGAACCCGCGACCCTCAGCTTGGGAAGCTGATGCTCTACCGACTGAGCTACTCCCGCGGCAAAACTCCCTGCGCCGATCCGCTAATTGGGGCTGACCACCTCGTAGTAATACCCCAGAACTTCCTCATCGCTGGAGAAATCGGCGCGGAAGGGCTGTACGACGCCCGCGTCGGGCGCGGAGACGCGAATATCCGTCGTTCCGATCTCCGCGCCGTCCAGTCCGTTGAAGTGCACTCGAACCGTGACAGTCGTGCCGGGCTCCAGCGACACGTTCAGCAGACCACCGTTGACGGTCGCACCCCCGCTCCGGGGCTGAAGCTGGCTTTCGATCAATTGGAAGGCCAGGTCCTCCCGAGTCTGCAGGACTGTGACGGCCTCCTGTTCCTGCTCCATGCGCACCAGCGCCTGGCCCAGAATGGTGTAGCTGTCCGGATTGTAGCCGTCCAGTTCGAGGAGCTGCCGGCCGATGGGGACCAGTTCCTCCCACTCTTCGCCTTCGAACAGGGACTGGGCCAGGTTGAACAGCGCGTCCCGGTTCTCCGGGGCGATGGCGACGATTTCGCGGAACGCCTCGGAGGCCCGGTCAAATACTCCTGCCTGGTACAGCCCCACGCCGATATTGAAGTAGTCGCGGGTCCCCAGCCCCTGGCCCGCCAGGAGGTTGTCGTAGATGGCCTGGGCCGAATCCGCCTGTCCCGACTGAGTAAGGACCGACGCCAGGTTGGCGAGGGCCGACATGTCCCCGGGGTTGCTCGCGAGATAGGTCTCGTACGCGGCCGCGGACTCGGCGTAGCGCTCCGCACTGCTCAGGAGGGCCGCCAGGTTGAAGGTGACACTCTGCTCCCGTTCCTGCCAATTGGCGGCGGTGGCGCTGTCCGCGCGCTCCATGGCCGGCCCGCGGATGACCTCCAGGGCCGCGCTGTAGGCGTTGACGGCATCGTCGGGCCGACCCGCGCTGTTGTAGGTCACCCCCAGGTTGATCAGCGCTTCGGGGCGCTGACCGTCGAAGATCACCTCGGCCATCTCGAGCAGCCGGATCCCCTCGTCGTTGTCGCCGGAGTCCAGCGGCCCGATCGCCTCGTTGAACAGGTTGATCCAGGCCGTTTCCCGCTCGACCCTGATTTCCTCGTCATAGCCGGGATACCGTTCGAGCGCATTGGCAAAGAGGGTGTCCGCGGCAACGTAGTCGGAGAGACCGACCTGGGCCCGGGCGGCCAGGAAATATCCCCGCGCATTCGCGGAGTCATCCATGATGGAGTTCATCGCGGCTTCGAGCGCTTCCTGGTAACGCTCCACCATGCCGAGGCTCGCCGCCTGGGTCAGAAACAGCTCGGCGCTCCTGGTGTATTCATTGTCTCCCGGTGCACCGTCGCCTCCGCCACCGCCACCGCCGGACGCGCAACCGGAAAGGACGAGGGCACCCGCGGTCGCCAATGTGACTCCGAGCCTGGACATGATCACAACATTCCTCCTAATGGGTCGTTCTGCCCGCGCTCCGGCCCATGGGCGCGGAAGCAAGGCAATATGGGGAGAGGAATTATACTCGTTCAGCCCAAGGCGGGTCAAAGGCTGCCGCGGCGGGCCGCAATGCGCGCTGTCCGGGTCGGGCAACACGAGACCGGCACGCCAGCGTCGACAGGCCGGTACGCGCGCCGTGCGGGCCAGAGGTCAAACGGCTCCCCGGCCGAGGTAGTGGAGGATTTTCACCCCCATGGCTTCGCTGAAACCGGGGATGCGGCCGATCTCGGCGGCGGATGCCTGCTTGACGCCTCGAAGCGACCCGAAGCGCGAAAGCAGTGCCTGCTGCCGCCGCGGTCCGATTCCCGGTATGTCGCCGAGGTCGGAGCGCACGGTGCGCCGCGATCTGAGCTTGCGGTTGTAGCGCACCGCGAATCTGTGCGCTTCGTCGCGGGCCCGCTGGAGCAGGTGGAGCGAGCGGGCGGTCCTCGGGATGCGAACGCCGCGCCGGCGGCCCGGGAGAAAGACGATCTCGTCCCGCTTGGCGAGCGCGGCCAAGGCGAGGTCGCCGAGCCCGATCTTCTCCAGCGCCTGCCTGGCCGCCGTCAGCTGGCCCTTGCCGCCGTCGACCACCACGAGATCGGGGAGAGGATCGTCCCCGGCCCGGTCCGGCTCGAAGTACCGCGTGACCGCCTCGGCCATCGACCGATAGTCGTCGTTACCCCAGTCGCCGCGAATGCGCATGTGGCGGTATCCGGCCTTCTTCGGTTCACCGTTGAGGAAGACGACTGCGCCGGCCACCGTTTCGGCGCCCTGCGTATGGGAGACGTCGAAGCAGGCGATGAGGCGGGGCACGACCTTGAGTTCCAGGAAGTCCTGCAATTCGTAGAGCACATCGTCCGTACGCGGCTGCAGGCCTCCACCCTTCCGGACGCGCTCGTCCAGCACATGGCGGGCGTTTGCGACGGCCAGTTCGATCAGCCGGACCTTGGCGCCGCGCTGCGGTACGCGCAGCCACACCTTCCGGCCCGCCCTGCTCGTCAGGATCTGCCGGAGCACCTCCCGGTCGGGAAAGTCGGTGGGGAGCAGGATCTCGGGCGGCAGCTGTTCGACGGCGCTCGCTCCGCCCGACAGGTAGGCGTGGGCCACGGATCGCGAGAGCAGTCCACCGTCCGATTCGTGCTCGACATCGGTCATCGTGTGCGTGTCGCGTCCGATGAGCACGCCGCCCCGCACCCGTAGGGTCGATGAGACCGCGAGGGACCCGTCGCGGGCCAGACCCACGATGTCCTGGTCTCCGCCGCCAATCGTCTGCACGCGTTGCTGACGGGCGATTCCGTCCAGTCCGGCCAGCACGTCACGAAGATGGGCGGCCCGTTCGAAGTCCATGGCGGATGACGCATTACGCATCTCGGCCTCAACTTCTACCTGAATCGATGCGACGTCGCCCGACAGGATGCGGACGACCTCATCCACCCTGCGGCGATAGTCTTCCCGCGACTGGAGCCCGACACACGGCGCGTCGCACCTGCCGATGTGATGGTCGAGACACGGCCGCGCGGGCGACTCCCGGAGCAGGTTGTAACGGCACGACCGAATCCCGTGGCTTCGCTTCAGGACATCGAGCGCGCGGCGCACCCTCCCCACCGAAGTGAACGGCCCGAAGTAGCGCGACCCGTCCTTGCGCACCCGGCGCGTGACGAAGGCCCGGGGAAAGGGCTCCGCCACGGTGACCTTGATGTAGGGATACCTCTTGTCGTCCTTGAGCTGGATGTTGAAGCGGGGCTTGTGTTCCTTGATGAGATTGGCCTCGAGGATGAGCGCCTCAGCCTCCGATCCGACGACCAGCGTCTCCACTCCCGCCGCCAGGCGCACCAGTTCGCGCGTCTTGACGGTCGTGTCCTTCGCCCGGGACAGATACGAGCGCACCCGGTGGCGGAGCGATTTCGCCTTGCCGACGTACAGGATCTCGCCCCTTGAGCTTCGGAACATGTACACGCCGGGATCGGTCGGCAGCCGGGACATGGCGGCCGCGCGCAGGGGGATCCCCGTCCTCATGCGGGCACCGCCCGGCTCCGTCGGTGCCGCCACCGCGCGATTTGCTTCACCCGTCACCCCCTCAGTCGCCGGCATCCCCCGCCCCGCCGCCCCCCCGCACCCGGCGCAGCAGTGTGCGCAACCGCACCGGTGACACGCCCATCGCCTCCGTGACGGCCAGGTAGGTGACGCCGAACGGCAGCAGCGTTGCCGCCGCCGAGAGCAGCGGGTGGACGGGCGGCAGCAGAAGCGCGGGAACGAGCCCCACCAGCGAAGCCACGGCCGCGGCCAGCAGGTAGCGCCCCAGCCGCCTGCGCCCGAACGTCAGGCCCGGGAGCCGGTCCCGCGCCTTGCCGGCAAGGAGGCGGAGTTCCAGCCACGCCCCGGCGGTAGCGCCCGCGGCCAATCCCGCGGCACCCATCCCGAACCCGCCCGCTGTCAGCCGGTCGAGCGGGTACATGAGTGCAAACCCGATCACCGCCGACACCGCAATCCTCGCATAGGCGATCCGGGCCGGCGTCCTGGTGTCGCCCAGGGCGAAGAATGTGGAGGACAGCACACGGGACGTGCCCGACGCGGGCAGCCCCAGCGCAAAGACGCCCAGCACGAGGCCCACCGCCGTCGCGTCGCCCGCGCCGAATTCACCGCTGGGCAGTATTCGCAGGAAGGCGGTGACCTCGTCGCCGAAGACGATGTAGCCCGCCGCGGAGGGGATCAGCCAGAAGAGCACCTTCCGCACGGCCGCGTCCGCGCGCCCGCGCACCGCCTCCTGGCCGGCAACGGTGTCGCGGGACAGTTCGGGCAGCTCGGCGGCCGCGATCGACAGGCCGAAGACCGATATCGGAAGCACATACAGAGTGTGGGCGTAGCCCATGATGCCGAGCGCGCCCTGTGCGAGCAGCGAGGCCAGGGCAACGTCGAGAAGCGCGCTGAGATTCACCGCGCCCCGGGCAGCGACGATGGGGACGAAGTTCCTCACCACCTCGCCCACATGAGCGACCCGCCGGCCGAGCGACGGCACCACGTGCCTCAGGTGGCGCGCGGCGAACGGCAGCTGAAACAGGAGTTGCAGCGCCCCGCCTGCCAGTGCTCCCCAAGCCATTGCGAGCAACAGGTCGACCCCCATCAGCCCCCGGCTCGCGGCCCCGACGACCGCGGTGATGATCGCGACGTTCCAGAGGGCCGGCGCTACATAGGATACGAAGAAGCGGCGGTGGCTGTTCAGAATCCCCAGCGCCCACGCCGACACGACCAGAACCGCCGTCATCGGAAAGAGGATCGGCAGCAGCGAGACGAGGATGTCGGCCCTTTCGCCGGTGAAGCCGATGGCGATGCGCGTGAGCAAGGGCGCGCCCCAGACTCCAGCCGCGGCAATGGCGCCGGCGGCGACCGCGAGCAGCCCGAGGACCGCTCCCGCGACCCGAGCGGCCTCCCGTTCCCTCCCCTCCTCCAGAAGCCGCGCGTACACCGGGATGAACGATGCGCTCAGACTCCCCTCGCCAAGGAGGTTCTGCACCACGTTGGGGATGCGCAGACCCGCCCGCCACGCGTCGGCGAGGGCTCCGTTGCCGAAGTAGTGCGCGAAGACGCTCTCTCTCACCAGCCCGAGCACGCGGCTGATGAAGATTCCCGCTGCTACCCTGGAGGCCGCCAAGGATGTCCCGGGTCAGGAATCGGACTCGTCGCCGCGGGGCAGCGAGTCGCCCCCGGACCGGCGCTCAAGCAGTTTCTGGATGAACTGGTTCTCTTCCTCGACACGCTCGACGTCCTGGGCCAGGCGCTCCAGTTCTCCCTCCAGGTAGGCGAGCCGGTCGTGCGTGCCGTCGTTTCCGACGCGCCGCTGCCCGCGCTCGAGACGCTTGGCCAGCGCCTTGCCGACATCCGAATCAAGGAAGATCGCCAGAATCGGAATCAGCAGAATCAGGACGAAGATCGAAGCAAACATGGGACTTATCCTACGTCCTCCCGGAACCGGGTTCCAGCGGCCAGCTCATCGAGCGCCATGGTAACGAAGTCGGGTCCGTAGCGCATCAGGTACTGCAAGGGACCCAGAACGCGGTCCTGCGGCTTGCCGGTGGGCCAGAGGTGCATGCGTGCCTTCCCTACCTGTTTCCACGTCGTTTCGTTTCTGCGCTTCACGGCCCGCGCCACCTTCTTCTCCAGTGCGCCTACGGCGGCGAGTCCCGAATTGCGAGCTTTCGCGACCGCTCCCTTCAACACGGGGTCGATCGCCGCCGCGGCCTCCAGGACCTGCGCCGCGCGCGACTCGATCCCCTCCCGCCATCCCGCCACGCCGTCGCTCAGATCATCGGGAAGCTGGTCGCGCGCCAGGCGGCCGAGCAGGCCGCTGCCCTCGCGCAGTTCGTCGGCGTCCAGTCCGAACTTCCTCATCGCCCGATCCACCTTCGTCTCCACCGCCAGGAGCGATCCCCGGGGGACGACGACCGGCATCCCGACCCGGTGCCGCTCGAAGAGCCCCGGAAGCTGGGCGAAATACGCGAGTTCTCCCGGCCCCCCGACGTAGGCCAGCGTGGGGAAGATGAAACTCTCGACAACGGGCCTGAGCAGGACATTGGGCGATACCATCTGCGGGTCATCGTCGATCAGGCCGACGATTTCCGCGCGCGAGACCGTCCTCCCCGAAGCCCTGAGGCTGTAGGCGCCGCCCCGATGCCGCAATCGTTCGCGCCCCCGGGCGGATTCCACGAACAGGTTGACTGCGCCGGCAACGAGGGCCACCTGGAGGGGATAGCCGCCGCGCGCCACCGCGTCGCTGCTCTCCCTGACCGCCGCTTCCGACGCGGACGGGTCCTCCGCCTCGGCCCGGAGGATCGGCCGGGAGGCTTCCTTCAGCGCCCGGCCGGCCGCGTCCACGAGTCCCACCGGTGTGTCCCTCAACAGCTCGGCCATGAAGTCGGAAAACGCGGACGCCATGGTGGCCGAGGGACGGAACGTGTCGCCGACAAGCTGCATGCAGGATTCGTGGAACGGACTCGGTGCGAAGTGTGCACCCAACTCATGCGCGATGTCGCGAATGCCCTCTCCCAGGCGCACCCGGCCGAGAGAGCGCCGGACCCGGGCCGGGCCGGGGGCCAGGGCGAGCAGGCGGAGCTGGTCGGTCCGGTCGACTACATGGGCCTGGTTGGCTTCATCCCAGTCGTGGTCCTCCGAGGCGACCCAGAAGAGCGGCATGACGGGGCGGCCCAGCTCCGCCCCCAGCGTGCGGGCCAGCTGAACGGCCGTCAGCGCCTTGTAGAGGCTGTAGAGCGCCCCGCCGAACAATCCCGGCTGCTGACCCGTGGTGACGAAGTATCCTCCCTCGCTGGCCACCTCCCGCAGCGCCTGTTCGGCGACGGGGCCGGCGGGCCTGATCATGGGAACCACCCTGGCGATCGCATCCGGTCCGGTCGATCCCTCGAGCTCCGCGGCCTTGCGGCGATAGATCTCCTTCCGGAACGGCGAGCCGCGATAGAACACGGCCGCGCTGTCGGCGCCACTCAGGTAGTCCTGCACGAGCTGCGATCCGCCAAGCGGCCTCGGGAGGAGGCGCATCAGGCCGCCGCGCTCGCCAGGACGATGAAGCGCGGGGACAGGCGGGAGAACGATCTCCGGTCATACCCCCCGAAACGGGCTCCCGCGGACAGCCCGGCGGCTTCGAGCATGCGGGTGAGTTCGCCGGGCATGTAGAGACGCACCCGTTCGACGAATTCCCGGGACGGCGCGCCGTCCCGAGCTGCGATGGCGATCCTCTTCTCGACAATCCTCCCTCCCTGCACCAGGCGCCGTTCCTGGACCACGTCCACGCCGCCCACCGTCCGGTGATCCCTCTCGCGCAGATTGGCGACGACCTGGTCGGCGTTCAGGAAGTCCAGCAGGAATCGTCCTCCGGGGCGCAGGACCCTCTGCACCTCGTGCAATACGCGCGCGTCGTCTTCCTCGTCGTCGAAGTAGCCGAACGACGTGAAGTAGGAAGTGACGATGTCGAATCGCGATGTTCGGAAGGGGAGCTGCCGCATGTCGCCGCGCACCAGTGCGGGCTGTCGGGAGACCGACCGGGCCGCAGCCAGCATCGGCATCGACAGGTCGAGACCGGTCGCACGGTATCCGAGCCGGCACAGCTCGACCAGGTGGCGTCCGGCTCCGCAGCCGAGGTCTAGGACGCGGTTGCCGGGCACCTGCTCCGTGGCCTGATGCAGGAGTTCGACGGCCTGGCGCGCCTCCGCTCGGTCCCGGTGCGGGTATAGGGCAAGGTACTCGTCGCCGAACCAGTCCCGGAACCACGGGGTCCCATGCTCTGTCACGGGCGGCCTCTGTTCACTCGCTTCCACTCCCCGCTCGACTTCACGGCTCAATCCCGTCCCTTGTGATAGGGCTCGTGCCTGAGAATCGTCCCGGCCCGGTACAGTTGCTCCGCCATGACCAGGCGAGCCAGGTCGTGTGGAAGCGTGAAGGGCGACAGGGACAAGGAAAGATCACACTCCTCCACGAGATTTGCATCGAGTCCGAATGCGCCTCCGATGATGAAATGGGCACCCCGCTCCGGGCCGATGGACAGCCGCTCCAGCCACCTGGCCAGTTGCAGCGAGGAATAATGGCGTCCCGCCCGGGTCAATGCGACCCGGAGGTGCCCCGGCCGTAGCCGTGTCCGGATGTTTTCGGCCTCGCGGCGGCGGATCTCGGCGCTGCTCCCGCCCCGCGCCTGCGGGACCTCGATCGACTCGAAGCGCCAGTAGCGGGCCGCGCGCCGTTCGTAGTCCTCGATTCCTGCCGCGAGGGCGCGCGCCCTGCCCACCGCTAGGATCGAGACGCGCATGGGTCTCCCGTCACTTCCTCCATGGCCTGCCGCAGGGGTGGTGGCGGTTCGCCCGCGACACCGAATCCGATCACCGCGCAGTGGGGCGCCAGCTCCGGGAAGGCCGCGAGCTTGACCGCGTCCTTCTCCGTGCAGACCAGCGTGCGGTCGCCGAGCCGGCCGAAGATCACGGACACATCGCGGCGGGAATATGGGTGATGGTCCGCGTGGGGCACCAGTTCGATCGCGGCGTCGGGAAGCAGCTTCCGCAGACCCTGCAGGAAGGAGAGGGGCCGCGCCACCGAACACAGCGCGAGGACATCCCCCTTGGGAGGGGCGGCGGGTTCGTCCCGCAGGTTGTGCCAGCCATCCATGACGAGATCGACATCCGTGAGGGGAACCCCGGGCGCCACGCGGGATATCTTCTTGCGCCACGCCTGTCGCCGTCCTCTGCGTGGCCCCCTGCGGGTCAGCAGGATGTGCGTCGCCCGCGCGGCCGCCGATAGAGGCTCGCGGTACGGCCCTCGCGGCATCAGGCGCGCCCGCATGGGATCTTCGGCGGCCACCAGCAGGATATCCAGCTCCCTGCCGAGTCTCCTGTGCTGAAATCCGTCGTCGACGAGTGCCAGGGCAAACCCGAGATCGGCGGCGGCGCGAACGGACCCCTCGCGATCCCGGCCCGAAAACACCGCACCCGCGCCGAACCAGCGGCGGTACAGGGCCAGTTCGTCACTCCCGTAGCCGCGCGTCACGATTGCGGTGCGGGCGCCTGCCCCGCGAAGCCAGTCCCCCAGCCAGCGCACGACCGGCGTCTTGCCCGTTCCGCCGGCAGTCAGGTTGCCTACCGAGACCACCGGGATCGCCGTCGCAGGCTTGTGGGCGCGGCGGTACCAGACACTCCTGGCGGAGACTGCGAGTCGAAAGAGCAGCTCCGGTGGCGTCAAGGCCACGCCCAGCAGGCGGGCCGCCGGCGACGGGTCTTCGATCGCCCACAAATCCCTGATCCAACGGCGCGGCCGGTCGGTCGTCACGGGGTTGCCCGGGTCGGCTGGTTGCTCAGGATCTCCTCCATCATGTCCACGACCCTGACCGCGGCGCCGGGTGTGCCCATGGAGGCCCGGACCTTTGCAAGACCGGCGACCGCGGCCGCGCGCTCGGTCGAGGACCGGTCCAGCAGGGGCTCGAGTGCGCCGGCGAGGGCCTGTGGCGTCGCGTCTCGCTGGACGAACTCCCTCGCGACCGACTCTCCCGCCACCAGGCTGGCAAGGGCGATGGAGGGCACCCGCACCAGCCGGCGCGCAAGAAAGTACGTCAGCGGGTGTGTGATGTAGGCGACCACGAAGGGCATCCCGGCCAGCGCCGCCTCCAGCGTGTTCGTACCTGACTTCACCAGACCCGCCGTAGCCAGCGCTCGCAGCGAGGCGGCGTCCGTCGTCGTCGGAAACGGGAATCCGCGATACGCCGCCCGGGGGAGGTGCGGTAGCCTGCTCACGATCACCTGCAGCCCCGCCACGCGCCGCTGAAGCATGAGCGCGGCCTCGGTGAAGGGCCTGCAGTGCCGCTCCAGTTCCTGATCCCTGGACCCGGGAAAGATCGCCAGCACCGGTTTGTCCGGATCCGTTCCCAGAGCTTCTGCCAGCGCGAGCGGATCGGGCGTGGCGGTCTCGTCGAGCAGCGGATGCCCCACGAATCGGGCGCGTCCTCCGTGCGCGCGGTAGAGACGCGGCTCGAAGGGAAGAACCAGCGCGATGCCCCGCGCCATGTCCGCCAGCCGCTTTGCGCGCCCCGCCTTCCAGGCCCACACCTGGGGTCCGATGTAGTAGAGGACGGGCACGCCCAGCTTCGACGCGCATGCCGAGATCCTCATGTTGAAGCCCGGATAGTCGACCGGGATGACGATGTCGAAGTCTCCATCCCCAAGCAGCGCTCGAATCCGCCCTTCCAGCCGCCGGAAGAAAGGGAGCCGCCGGACGACCTCGGCGAACCCCATGACCGAGAGTTCGCGGAGACCGCACAACAACTCCACTCCGGCGCGGGCCATTCGCTCGCCGCCCAGCCCGATCAACGAGGCTTCGGGCCATCTTTTCCGGATCTCGGTCGCGACCTGGGCGGCATGGGCGTCCCCCGAAGCCTCGCCGGCCAGGATCATCACCCTGGGCCCGGCGCCGGCCCCCGGGTCGGCTTTCGCGCCCACCAGGTCAGAAGGCCCGTCCGAGGTACCAGATGATCAGGGTCACGACAACCAGAAGGATGACGAGCGAGGCCGGAGACCGGCCCTTCTTCGCGTCGATCCAATCCTTCTTACGACGACGCCGAACGCGTATGAGCGACATGGTCCTCAATCTGTTGTTGAATAGCCAGTGCAAGTTGCAGCGCTCGGCGTCCATCCTCGCCTGTTACCGGCGGCGGCGCCAGTCCCGCGACGGCATCGCGGAAGGAAGCCTGCTCCAGCGCCAGCGGTTCCGTTCGTCCGCCCCGGATGCGAATGCGCTCCACGACCGATGAAAGCCCGGCCAGGGAGCGAACCCCTTCGGGCAGCGAGGGGCCGTCGAGCGCGGAGATTCCCTCCTTCAGCCGGTAGAACTCCCCCTTCCCCGCCGCCAGATCGAGCGACAGATACCCGGAGCGCTGCCAGATCCGCAGTTTCCTCACCTTTTTGACCGACACGCGGCTCGCGGTGAGGTTGGCGACCGCTCCCCCTGCGAAGGCGATCCGGGCATTCGCGATGTCCACGTGACGGGACAGCACGGGCACGCCGGTCGCGGCCACCTGGCCCACCGGGTCGCCGACCAGGGAACACAGCAGATCGACGTCGTGGATCATCAGGTCCAGGACGACGGCGACGTCGAGTGAGCGCGGGGTGAAGGGCGCAAGCCGGTGCGACTCCACGAAGAGCGGGCGATCGATGTGGGGAAGCGCGGCCACCAGCGCCGGGTTGAACCGTTCCACATGCCCCGTCTGGACCAGCACGCCGCGGGACCGGGCCGCGTCCAGAATCCGGTCGGCACCGGCGACATCGGCGGCCAGCGGCTTCTCGACGAAGACGTGCACGCCGGCGTCGACGGCCTTCAGCGCGACCTCTTCGTGAGCGGTCGTAGGCACCGCGACGATCACTCCGTCACTGGCCTGCAGGAGGGCCTCCAGGGAAGGATGCACCCGGACGCCCAACTCCCTGGCGATCAGCCTGCCGCGCGCCTCGTCGGCGTCGAAGATCCCGGCGCACACGGCACCGCCCAGTCCGCGGGCGACCCGGGCGTGATGCCGCCCGAGGGCGCCGACCCCGACTACTCCGATCCGCGGCTGCATGGTACCGAATCGCGCCTCAGCAGATTATGCCGCGCTTGCTGGTCCGGATGAAGTCGATGAAGTAGGCCACCTCGGGGTCCCGGAGAGTTCCGTCGGCTTCCACCTGCGCAATGGCGCGGGACCGGGTCAGGTCGGATTGAAAGAGGATGCGGTACGCTCTCTTGAGCCGGCGCCGCGACTCGGTGGAGAAACCCCGGCGCTCGAGTCCGACCGCGTTCAGTCCGTACAGCTTGGGAGACGGATTGCCGGCCACCCTGCAATAGGGCGGTACGTCCTGCGGGATTCTGGAACCGCCGCCGACGAACGCGTGGGCGCCGATCCGCACGAACTGATGGATCGCCACCAGCCCGCTGATGATCGCCCAGTCCTCGATGGCGACGTGGCCCGCCATGTTCGTGGCGTTCGAGAGGATCACGTGGTTCCCGATTTCGCAGTCGTGCGCCACATGGCAGTACGCCATGATGAGACAGTCGGAGCCCACCACCGTCTTGCCGGCCGCCGCGGTCCCCCGGTTCAGGGTGGCGAATTCCCGGATCACCGTCCGGTCCCCCACCTCCAGGCACGTCTTCTCGCCCTCGTACTTGAGGTCCTGGGGATCCGTTCCCAGCACGGCGCCGTTGGCGATCCGGCAGTCGCGCCCCACAGCCGTGTCCTTCTCGATCAGCACCCTGGGGCCGAGGCGCGTGTTGTCGCCGATCGTCACGCCGGGGCCCACGATGGCGAACTGTGCGATCTCGACGCCCGATCCCAATTCGGCCGAACGATGCACGAACGCGCTCTCGTGGATCGAGGCGGACCGCGTTTCCGCGTCCGGTCTCCAGTCCGTCACTTGTCCACGATCCTCGCGGTCATCTCGGCCTCGGCGACCACTTTTCCATCGACCAGCCCCTTCCCCCTCATCCTGCAGATCCGCCGGCGCAGGTTCTGCATCTCTACATCGAACATCACCTGGTCCCCCGGTGTGACGGGCCGGCGCCACTTCACGTTGTTGAGGGACATGAAGTACACCACCTTGTCCCGCGGGTCATCGACGGCGTCCATGAGGAGGAGTCCTCCGACCTGCGCCATCGCTTCGACCAACAATACCCCCGGCATGATCGGATGTTCGGGAAAGTGGCCGCGGAAGAACGGTTCGTTGATGGTTACGTTCTTCAGCCCGACGATCCGTTTGCGCGGCTCGAATTCGATGACCCGGTCGACCAGCAGCATCGGGTAGCGGTGCGGCAGATACTCCATGATTCGCCGAATGTCGATCTCGCGCGCCCGCTGTCTGCTCTCATGCTGCCGCAGGATTGCGCGGGCGAGCGCGACATTGCCCGCATGACTCGGCCGGTCGGCGACGATGTGTCCCCGCAGCCTGCCCCCCACCAGCGAGAGGTCTCCCAACAGATCTCCAACCTTGTGACGAAGGAATTCGTCGGGGTACCGCAGGTCGCCGTTCATGACACCGTCGCCGTCGAGCACGACCGTGTTGTCGAGCGACGCGCCCCTGCCGAAACCCCGGGCGCGTAGCGCGTCGGCCTCCTCGTAGAACCCGAAGGTGCGGGCGGGCGCGATCTCCCTTTCGAAGCCGGGGCCGTCGAGTCTGAAGTCGCCGTACTGGCGGCCGATGGAGGCGTGGTCGAAGTCGATGGTGGCCGATACGCGGAGCCCCGGGTGCGGAACCGCGACGTACGAGCTGCCGCCCTCCCCCTGGACGGTCATCGCATCGGCGATCTCGATCGTCGTCGCGCCGTCCGGCTGCGACTCCTTCCCGGCTTCCTGTGCGGCTTCGATCCACGGGCCGAAGCTGCCATCGAGGATCGGAACTTCGGGACCGTCCAGCTCCACCGCCGCGTTGTCGATCCCGAGCGCGGCCAGGGCCGCCAGCAGGTGTTCGACGGTGCTCACCTCCACCCCTCCCGCGCCCAGCGTAGTGCCGAGTTCGGTACTGGTCACAAACGCCAGTGCGGCCGGGATATCGGCCTGGTCCGCGACATCCGTGCGGCGGAAAACAACCCCCGTTCCCGCGGCTGCAGGCCTGATACGGACATTCGTGGCCTCGCCGGTGTGGATGCCTACCCCGGCCAGCTCGACCTCATGCGCAAGCGTGCACTGCTTCAGGTTATCGCGCGCCATCAACCTCGCTCCCCGGAAAAGTTGATTCCTAAAGTAAACGTTGCGGCGTGGGGTCGGGCCACTGCGTCACGGCTCCGGGTCGCCCGGAGAGGAGCCGGGAACCGCGGCGGCGAGGCTGCGCTCGATCCGCTCGAGGCGCTTCACCACCTCCCCGAGCCGCATGACGCGGGCCATTGCCTTGAGGTAGGTCCTGTGATCCCGGGCGGGATAGCCGGAGACGGTCTGCCCGGGCTCCACATTGGAGATCACCCCCGCCTGCGCGCCGATCCGGGCTCCCGCGCCGATCTTCAGGTGTCCGACGATGCCGGCCTGGCCGCCAACGACCACCCCGTCCCCCATCCGCGTCGAGCCCGCGACTCCCACCTGCGCGACAACGAGCGAGCCCCGCCCGACCACCACGTTGTGCCCGATGTGGACCAGGTTGTCCAGCTTCGATCCGGCGCCGATCCGGGTGCTCCCGATCGATCCCCGGTCGATCGCGCAGTTGGCGCCGATCTCGACATCGTCTTCGATCACGCAGCCCCCGACCTGGGGCACTTTGACATGCGCCCCGTCCACCACGGCGTAGCCGAACCCGTCGACCCCGATCCGCGAGCCGGCGTGGACGATCACCCGCCTGCCGAGCACCGCATCCGCGTAGACGGTCACGTTCGGGAACAGAATGGTGCCCTCGCCGATCTCGACCCGCTCGCCGATCACGCAGCTGGCACCGACGCGCACCCCGCGTCCCAGCGTCGAGCCCGCTCCGATGACCGCGTGCGGCCCCACGGCGGCTTCCCCGTGAACGACGGCTTCCGGGTGGATGACCGCCGACGAATGCACGCCCCAATCTTCCGCGGGCGCCGGATGCAGCAGGGAGAGGAGCGTGACCAGCGCCTCGTGCGGGTCGCGAACCACGAGGCGGTCGACGGGTCCGCCCTCCAGCTCCGCGAGTGTCTCGGACGCCAGCAGAGCCGCACCGCCGCATTCCTTCAGGTCGGGCGCGTAGCGACGGTCGGCAAGAAGCGCCAGATCCTCCGGCCCGGCGTCGAACACCGGCGCGACACGGCGGAAGCGCGCCCTTCCGTCTCCCACGACCCGTCCGCCCGTCGCTTCCGCCGCCTCCGACAGCGTGAGGACCGGGCCGGACGCGGAAGGGTCCGTCATCCCCCTCCGGTGTCCTGCGCCTGCAGGCGCGCGAGCACCTCCTGGGTCAACTCCAGGGCGGGGTCCGCCGCCAGAATGACCTGCGACGCCCTGTCCAGGATCATCGCGAAGTTCCCCTCCACGCGCAGTTCCTCGATCACGGCCGTCACCCTGTCCATGACGGGCTGCAGCAGCTCCGCCTGACGCTGCTGGAACTGGACCTCGAGTTCCTGTGTCCGCTGCTGAAGGGCCTGCTGCTGACCCGCCAGCTCCTGTTCCCGATTCTGCCGGGCTTCCAGCGTCATGGACATGGCCTGCTGCTGGTACTCCTCCATCGCAGTCTGCCAGCCACGACCCAGCAACTGAAGCTCCGCCTCGGCATCCTGGCGGGCGGACTCCAGCTGCTGCCGGGCTTCCTGTGCGGGTGCGTACTCGGCCAGAACGGCGTTCGAGTCGACGTACCCTATCCTTGCCGCCTGGGCTTCGACGGATGCCGCCCAGAGCAATGACAAGGCAAGGGCCATTCCCAACCGAGAAACACTCATTTCCGCTAACTCCTCCGGTTTGTAAGAGCCGCTCCGGGTGTGGAACGGCACGCTAGTCGTTGATCAAGCCTCGCCAAATATCGGTTTCCTGTCACGGGCGGGCCAGAAGTCAGCCCCGGGACGGCATGTCGTCACCTTCGATGCTCCGCTGGATTCGGCCACGGACAAACGCTAGAAGTTCGGGCCCATCTTGAAGTGGAGCTGCCACCCCGGCTCCAGCTTGTCGAAGCCATAGGCGTAGTCCAGTCCGATCGGGCCGAAGGGCGTGACGAGCTGGACCCCGAACCCCGCGCCCCGGAAGAGCCGCGAGGTGTTCAGGTGTCCGGGGCTCTCCCAGTTGTTGCCGGCATCGAAGAAGGCCGACAGGCCGATGTTGGAATTGATCACGGCCTTGACTTCGGCGGTCGTCGAGAAGTACGCGTTGCCCAGCCGCTCGATCTGCCTGATGCCCCCGCCCCGCTCCGGGAAGTAGCCCTGCGGCGTAATCGAGGTCTCGTCGTATCCGCGGAGCGGCTGGCCGAACTGGACGCCGCCCATCCAGAACGACTCGAAGGGGAAGCGGGACGCATCGCCGAACAGCGCCCCTCCCCTCGCGTGGAGGCCGAGCGCGAACTGCACGCTGCCGGGGGTCGCACCCTCACCCCCCAGCTGCCCGATCGAGATCATCCACTGCGCCTGTGCGGTATGCTTGATGAAATCTCCCGCTCCGCCCAGCGGGCCGCCGTTCAGCTCCACGGTCCAGGTCTGCATCGATCCCGAGGTCGGGAACAGCGGGTGGTTGAGGGTCTGGCGGGTAATCCCGACCGAAACCGAACTGAGCAGCCCGGGCGGCAGTCCGAAGAGAGAGGTGTCGTCGGCGCTCCGGAACGACTCGTAGCTGGTCCGCGACAGCGAGTACCCCAGGAACACCCGTGTGCGCAGAGAGCCCGGGAACGGGATGCCGAACCGGGTCGTGAAGCCCCGTCTCTGCCGGCGCCCGGTCGCGAACTGGAAGAAGCGGTCGGTAGAGTCGAAAAGCGAAATCGATCCGCTCACCGTGCTCTGGAAGAGGGCCGGATCGGTGATCCCCAGGGTAAAGCTCCGGATGTACCGGCCGAAGTCCCACCGCACACTTCCGGCCTTCGCCTGCCCGAACAGGTTCGGCTGGTCGTATCCCAGGAATCCGGAGAGCCCGACACCGCCTCCGACCGCCGTGCCGAACTGGAGAGACCCCGTCTGCTTCTCGGCGATGTTGAAGATGATGTCGACATCGCCGGTCTCCTCGTTCGGGCGGATGTCGGGCGGAGGCATCGGCGCCTCGAAGAAGCCGAGCGACTGGATGTTCTGGTAGGACTGGAGCAGCCGCGCTTCGCTGTACACGTCCCCCGGCAGCAGAAAGACCTTCTCGCGGATGATGCGGTCGAAGGTGAAATCGTTGCCGGCGATGATGATGCGGTTGACGTAGGCCTGCGTCTGCTCCTGTATCCGCCAGCCCGCGCTGACCGTCGGAAAACCGGCGACCTCGTCGCCCGTTCTCTCCCAATACGGTTCCAGCTGCGCGTAGAGGTACCCCTCGTTGCGGTAGAGCTCGCGAACCCGGTTGGCGGCGTCCTCGAACGCCACGATGTCGAACACCCTGCCCGCCTCGTCCTCGGAGTCGTCGCCGCCGAATCCGAACGCCGACAGGAGGCCGCCCGAATCGTCCTCGAAGAAGCCTGCGACCACGTCCGTCTCGAATGCGTCGGCGCCTTCGACCACGAAGTCCGCCAGCCGGTATTGCCGGCCTTCCACCACTTCCAGTTCGAGCCGGGCCTTGCCGGTGGTGGGATCGACGATGAGCGTGTCGCCGACCACCTGAAAGTCGAGGTACCCATCCTGGTGGTAGCGCCGGGGGAGCGATTCGAGGAGATCGAGTTCGAAATCGATGTCGTTGTAGTTGCCGGAGCGGAACCACAGAAACCCTTCCTGCTTGGTGTCCATGGCGCCGCGAAGTTCCTCGTCGCTGAAGCGCTCGTTGCCGACGAAGGTGACCTGGGCGATGGTCACCCGCTGTCCCTCGTCGACCTCGAGCACCACGTCGACGCGGCCATCTTCGCCCGGCACGGGCTCCTCCTTGCGCTCGATCAGGGCGAAGGGCACACCGTTGCGCCGCAGTTCCTCCCTGATGTAGGCCTCCGCCTTCGCGACGGAGTTGCGGGACAAGGGCACGTTCTCCTGAAGGCCCGACTCCTCGATGACGTCGTCCTCCGACACCGATTCCAGGCCCGTGATGCGCACGAGGCGGGTCACCGGCCGCTCCACGACCTCGAAGATCAGCACATTTCGCCCGGTGGATTCGTCGAGCATGACCGAGATGTCCTCGTACTGGCCCGTCGCCCACAGATTCTTGATGGCCCGCTGGATGTCGACGCCACTGTTCTGGCTGCCCGGCTGGATGCCCGCCACGCCCGTAACAGCCTGCTCGGCAAGCCGCACATTGCCCCGCGCAACGATGGAATCGATCCGCACCAGCGCTTGTTGTCCGGGAGCCTGGGCCGAGACCGGGGGTGCGGCGGCGGTCGCGGCCAGGATCGCCGCCGCGAACCCGATCCGCCGAACGGGCCCGAGGCGCCCGCGAGCCGCTCCCGGTGTCGAGCGCAGGATCATGTCTTGGTCGGAGAGGCCACCCCGATCGACAGGGCCCTTCCGTCCTCGTCCACATCCACCTCCAACTCGTCCCCGGCGGCGAACTCCGCCATCAGGATCTTCTCCGAAAGCGGATCCTCGATGTAGCGCCGGATCGCCCTCTTGAGGGGCCGGGCGCCGTACCGCTCGTCGTGGCCGTGGTCGACCAGAAAATCAACCGCGGCCGGTGTAGGATTGAGCGTCATGTCTTCCTGCGCCAGCCTCTCCCGCAGATCCCCCAGCATGATATGGACGATCTGGGCGATCTCGTCGCGGCTCAGCGGGTGGAAGACGATCGTGTCATCGACCCGGTTGAGGAATTCGGGGTTGAAGGCGCGGTTCATTTCGTCGTTGACGGTGTCGCGCATCGCGTCGTAGCTGGAACGCCGATCCGGAAGCTGGAAGCCGAGTCCGCCCTTGGCGATGCTTCGCGCTCCCAGGTTCGAGGTCATGATCAGCACCGTATTCTTGAAGTCGATCTTGCGCCCGTAGTTGTCCGTCAGGTGCCCCTCGTCGAGGACCTGAAGCAGGATGTTGAAGACATCCGGGTGGGCCTTCTCGATCTCGTCGAGCAGAACGACCGAGTAGGGCCGCCGCCGCACCGCCTTGGTGAGCGTCCCCGAGTCGTCATAGCCCACATACCCCGGAGGCGCCCCGATGAGCCGCGAAATGGAGAACCGCTCCATGTACTCGCTCATGTCCACTCGAATCAGCGCGTCCTGGTCCGCGAAGAGGAACTCCGCGAGAGTCCGCGCGAGCTCGGTCTTCCCCACCCCGGTGGGCCCTGAAAAAATGAACGACCCGATGGGGCGGTTGGGATCCTTCAGCCCCGCCCGGCTGCGGCGGATGGCGCGCGAGATCGCCGTGATCGCATCGTGCTGCCCGACCACGCGCTTGTGGAGCTCGTCTTCCATGTTGACGAGCCGCTCGGTCTCCGCTTCGCGAATCCGGGTGAGCGGGATACCCGTCCAGCGGCTCACGATGAAAGCCACTTCCTCGACCGTAATCTCCGGTCGGAAACGGCGCCGTTCCTCTTCCCAGGCGGCCCGTTCGTCGCGAATCGTGCGCTGAATCTCGCGCTCTTCGTCGCGCAGCTTGGCGGCGCGCTCGAAGTCCTGGTCCCGGATCGCGCTTTCCTTGCGGTCGGCCACCGCGGCGAGCTGTTCCTTGAGTCCCTCCACCTCGGCCGGCGGCACCTGGCTCGCAATCCTGGCCCGCGCGCCGGCCTCGTCGATCACATCGATCGCCTTGTCAGGGAGGAAGCGGTCGGTGATGTACCGGTCCGACAGCTGGGACGCCTGCGCCAGCGCCTCGTCCGGGATCGTGATCTTGTGATGATCCTCGTAGTGCCCCCGCAGTCCGGCCAGGATCTCGACGGTCTCCTCCACCGTCGGCGGATCGATCACCACCGGCTGGAACCTGCGCTCCAGCGCGCCGTCCTTCTCGACATACTTGCGATACTCGTTCAGCGTTGAAGCTCCGATGCACTGCAGTTCGCCGCGCGCGAGCGCCGGCTTGAGCATGTTGGACGCGTCGATCGCGCCCTCCGCGGCGCCGGCGCCGACCAACGTGTGTAGTTCATCGATGAACAAGACGACGTTACGGTTGCTTGAGATCTCGTTCATGACCGCCTTGAGGCGCTCTTCGAACTGCCCGCGATACTTGGTTCCCGCGATCACCGCGGCCATGTCCAGAGCCAGCACGCGGTGGCCGACCAGGCTCTCCGTGACCTCGCCCCGGGAGATCAGCTGGGCCAGCCCCTCGACGATGGCGGTCTTCCCCACGCCGGGCTCGCCGATGAGCACCGGGTTGTTCTTCTTCCGCCGGCAGAGGATCTCCACGACCCGTTCGATCTCGCCGGTGCGCCCGATGATCGGGTCGAGCTCTCCCTGCCGCGCCAGTCCGGTCAGGTCGCGGCAGAAGTGATCCAGCGCCGGCGTCTTCGACTTCTTGTCGCCCCGTTGCGGACCGGGGCCGGGGGTCGGTGCCGGGCCCGCGCTCCCGCTGCCCGCCTTCCCCGTCGCACTGCCGGAGCTCACGTCGGGCCCCAGAACCTTCTGGGTCTCCGCGCGCGCTTCGTCGATCGTCACGCCGAGCGAATTCAGGACCTGCGCAGCAATCCCCTTGCTCTCGCGCAGAAGCCCGAGGAGAAGGTGCTCGGTACCCACATAGGAGTGACTGAGCTCGCGCGCCTCGGCCATGGCGAACTCCAGCACCTTCTTGGCGGGGTTGGTGTAGGGCAGTTCGCCGAGTGCGATGGTCGCCTTTCCCCTGCGGACGGACTCGTCCACGCGCTCGTGCACCTGGTCCAGATCGACGTTGAGATTGCCGAGCACGTGGGCCGCAACGCCCTCGCCCTCGCGGATCAGCCCGAGAAGGATATGCTCGGTCCCCACGTAATCGTGCTGAAGGCGGATTGCTTCCTGGCGGGCCATGGAAAGCACCTTCCGAACTCGTTCCGTGAAGTTGTAGTTCATCTCGATCGGTCCTTCCCGGGTGCCCATCGGGTGCAATCCTGCCCGCCGCCTTCTAACAAAGTCGCCATCACGGCCCCGGATCGGAAGTGCCGTGCGCACTTTCGTCACGCAGGGCCCGCCGCACGTATTCGGCGCGGTGCGCCCGCCGCTCCGAAGAGGAGAGCGGACAGCCGGCCGCATCTTCGAGGTGCGCCGTCTGCGAAAAGATCATCATCCTGTTCAGGGAATATACCGGCGGGGACGGGAGGACTTTCAGCGAAACCCCCAGCCGGACCCCGGAGAGCAGGTTCATCAATTCCTCGTAGGTGAGGGCCCTGGCGTAACGGAGGAGCCCGTAGGCCCGCCAGACCTGGTCCTCCGTGACCGCTCCCGCGTCGCGCATCAGGACGCGCCGCGCTTCCCTCTCCTTCAAGATGACCGTCGCGACGATTCGGTCGAGGTGATCGATCAGGTCCTCCTCGCTCTGCCCGAGCGTCGTCTGGTTCGAGACCTGGAAGAAGTTGCCGACGAACTTGGAGCCTTCGCCGTACAGTCCGCGGGTGGTGAGGCCCACCTGCGCAATTCCGTTCAGGGCCCGGTCGATCTCCTTGGTCAGCACCAGGCCGGGGAGGTGCAGAAGCGCCGACGCCCGCAGCCCCGTCCCGACGTTGGTGGGACACGAGGTGAGGAACCCGAAGTCGTGATGATAGGCCAGGGGCAGATGCCGCCCGAGTTCCTCGTCAAGTCCGTCGACACGGCTCCACCCGTCCACCAGACGCAGGCCCGACATGAGGCACTGCAGCCTCAGGTGGTCCTCCTCGTTGATCATGACGGACAGGGTCTCGCGCGGACACACCGCCACGCCGGCCCCACTCTCGGGCTCGCCCCGCCCGACGATCTCGTCGGATACCAGGCGCCGCTCCAGCAGGATCCGCTGGGTCCTGCGGCGCAGTTCGGCAAGGGGAAGGAGGACTGCATCGTCCGGCAGCGAAGCCTGGTCGACGGCGCGGGCTACGGCCCTGAACACCGTCTGCCGGTCGCTGTCGCTGGCCCGGGAGAGGTAGCGGTGGCCCTGGAGGTTGCGGGCAAGCCGTACCCGCGTGGACAGGACGATGTCCGCGTGAGGCCCGCTGGCGTCGAGCCAGCCGAGGCCGAAATCCGGGACCGCCAGGAAATCGTCCACGGTCATCCGGCCGTCTCATGCTCGCGAATCAGGTCGCGGAGCACGGCTGCTCTCTCGAAGTCCTCGGCGTCGATCGCCCGCTGCAGGCCCCGGCGCAACCCGTCCAGGCGGCGCCCCAGATCGGCCGCGGCGGGGTCGGCCGGCAGATAGACCTTCCCCGCGTGCTGGCTGGCCCCATGGATCCGTTTCAACAGGCGTCGCATCCCGGTCTCGAATGAGGTGTAGCAGTGCGGACACCCGAGACGGCCCGACTCGCGAAAGTCGTCGAAGGTCATGTCGCAGAAGCTGCACGGCTCGGGAGCGACCGCCGCAGACCTGGCCGGGCCCGCCTCGCCGAGCTGCGCCAGGAAGTCGGAGACATCCACCGCGGGCGCGGGATCGGTGCTGATTCCCTTCGCCTGCGCACACGCCTTGCACAGGTAGCTGGTGGTCGACTTGTTGTCGACGACCGTAGTAAGGTGCACAACCGCCGGCTTGCTGCACTCCGGTGCGTCGCAGACCCTGCCTTCCTCAGACATCTTCCAGTACGCCCTCGTTCAACCTGAGTATGCGCTGCGCCCTCGATGCCAGTTCACGGTTGTGCGTAACGACCACGAGCGCAACTCCGTAGCGGTCCCTGAGGTCGAAGAGCACCTCCTGCACGTGTGTGCTGGTGTGGACATCGAGGTTGCCGGTGGGTTCGTCGGCGAGGACCACGATCGGGCGGTTAACCAGCGCCCGCGCGACCGCGACCCGCTGCTGCTCTCCGCCCGAGAGTTCGGATGGCTTGTGGCCGACCCGGTCTCCCAGCCCCACCTGCTCGAGCAGGGTGGTTGCCGCCGCCCTCGCGCCGGCCGGGCTCCGGCCCTGGACGAGGGCGGGCATCATCACGTTCTCGAGGGCGGTGAAGTCCTGAAGGAGGTGATGGAACTGGAACACGAAGCCGATCCGGCGGTTGCGCAGCGCCGCGGCGGACTCGTCGTCCAGCGCGGCGGTGTCGACGCCTCCGATCCGCACCGAGCCGGCCGTAGGCCTGTCCAGAACGCCCAGCAGGTGAAGGAGCGTGGACTTGCCGGACCCGCTCGCGCCCACGATCGCGACCGCTTCGCCGGGGTCCAGCGCAAGGTCCAGTCCCCTGAGGATGTGAAGTTCGGTGCCCGACACGCCCGGGTATGTGCGGCGCAGTCCGCGGGCTTCGACCACCGGTACCGACGCGGCTCCGTTATTCATGGCGGATCGCCTCGATCGGCTCCAGGGCCGCCGCCTGGCGCGCGGGGTAGATCGTGGCCAGGACCGAGATCATCAGGCTCACGCCCGCGATCCAGAGGATGTCCCCCGCGGACAGTTCCACCGGGAGGCGATCGACGAAGTACACGTCCGGGGGTATGGGGATGAGCTTGTAGCGCTCGATCAGAATCGCGAGGGTGAGCCCCAGCCCCAGCCCCGCGAAGGTGCCCACCACGCCGATCCAGAGCCCCTGGAACATGAAGGCGCGCAGCGTGTCCTTCCGGGTCAGGCCCATCGCCTTCAGGATCCCGATCTCCTTCGTGCGGTTGACCACCACCATGATCAGCGTGCCGACGATGTTGAGGGCAGCGACCAGCACGATCAGCGACAGGATCAGCGCCATCGCGAGCTTCTCCAGCTTCAGCGCCGAGAACAGCTGCCGGTTGTCGGTCGTCCAGGAGTCGACGATGTAGGGCCACCCGCCCAGCGCCTCCTCGACGCGGTCGGCCATCTCGTCGGCCGCCCAGGGGTCTTCCACGCGCGCCCCCACGAACGAAGCCACGTTCTCGTCGAGCTTCAGCAGGCGCTGCACGTCGTCGAGCCCGGCGTAGCCCTGGCGCAGATCGAAGTCGTACATCCCCGTCTCGAAGATCCCGGACACGATCCAGTCCTCGATCCGGAACACCGGGTCGCCGTTCGGGCTCCAGTCCCAGTTCTCCAGCGCGATCACCGTCAGCGTGTCGCCGTCCAGAACGTTCATGCGCGCCGCCATCCTGATGCCGAGCGCGACGGGCGTCGCCCCGCCAGCCGAGGCGGGCAGCGCGATGCGTCCGGTCCTCAGGCTGTCCTCCATCGGGGTGAGCGGCGCTCCCTCGCCCTCGAGGTCGACGCCGTAGAGATCGAGCACGTCCACGAAGTCGGACGCCTGCAGCCCCACCCTCGTGAACCCGACCGCCGAGGCCGCAACGACCCCATCGACATTCTCCACCACCTCCACCACCCGCTTCCAGTCCTCCAGCCGCAGCGACATCCCGGCCTGGCGCACCCTGACGTGCGGCTGCGATCCCAGGATCTTCTCGCGCAGTTCGTTCTGCATGCCGGTCATCACGCCGATGACGACGACCAGGGCGGTCACGCCGACCGTAACGCCGCCGAGCGCGATCCAGGTGATGAAGGAGAGGAGCTTGCCGCGCTTCCGCGACGCCAGGAAGCGGCCCGCGAGAATCCACGCAAGGCGCCTGCGGGAGGTCGGCGTCGTGCGCTCGCTCACTCTTCCTCGCGCAGTGTGGGAAAGAGGATCACGTCGCGGATCGAGGGCTGGTCGGTGAGCATCATGACTACCCGGTCGATGCCGACCCCCACCCCGCCGGTGGGAGGCAGTCCGTACTCCAGCGCGCGGATGTAGTCCTCGTCCACCACCTGCGCCTCGTCGTCGCCCGCCGCGCCCAGCGCCGCCTGCTCCTCGAGGCGGGCCCGCTGCGCCATGGGGTCGTTCATCTCGCTGAAGGCGTTGGCGAGCTCCTCGCCGGCGACGTACAGCTCGAAGCGCTCGGACAGCTCCGGCGCCCCCCGCCTGGCCTTCGCCAGGGGGCTGAGCTCGCGCGGGTGGTCGACGACGAAGGTGGGCTGCACCAGCGACGGTTGCACCAGTTCGCCGAACAGCTTGTCCATCAGCTTGCCCTTCCCCGCTCCTTCGAGGCCGTCCGCGCCGAGCGCCGCGGCCCGGTCATGGAGCTCCGCCCGGGACAGCCCGAGCGGATCGTCGCCGAGGCGGTCGGCGAGCGCGTCCACGAAGGAGAGCCGTGCAAAGGGCGGCGCGAGGTCGATTTCGGTGCCCTGGTAGACGATGCGCGGCCGCCCGGCCGCCGCCGCGGCCAGCGCGACCATCAGCCGCTCGACCACCTCCATCATGTCCTCGTAGTCGGCGAAGGCCTGGTAGAACTCCAGCATCGTGAATTCGGGGTTGTGGAAGCGGTCGATGCCTTCGTTGCGGAAGTCCTTGGAGATCTCGTAGACGCGATCGAGGCCGCCCACGATCAGCCGCTTCAGGTACAGCTCGTCGGCGATGCGAAGGTAGAGACGGCGGTCCAGCGTGTGATGATGCGTCACGAAGGGCCGCGCGGATGCGCCCCCGTACAGTGGCTGCAGGACGGGGGTCTCGACCTCGACGAAACCGAGATCGTCCAGGAACCGCCTGGCCGCGCTGACGATCAGCGTCCGGGCGCGGAAAACGTCCCGGACCCGGGGGTTGACCGCGAGGTCGGCGTACCGTTGCCGGTAGCGTGCTTCGCGGTCGGCAAAGCCGGAGTACGTGACCCTGTCACCCGTCTCGTCGTCCACCTCCACCTTCCCGAGCGG
Source organism: Gemmatimonadota bacterium (assembly GCA_022827345.1). GTDB lineage: Bacteria > Gemmatimonadota > Gemmatimonadetes > Longimicrobiales > Gaopeijiaceae > Bin94. The sequence goes on from JAJDTB010000070.1 coordinate 35,186, forward strand.
CAGCGGACGCAGCGATTTGCACAGCAGTTCGAAGCCGTCGGCCTGGATCGTCACCTGCCCCATGCGCGTGCGAAACAGGCTCCCCTCGACGCCGATCCAGTCTCCCAGATCGAGCAGATCGAGGAGCGAAAAGGCGTCCGCGCCGAGCACATTGCGCTTGAAATAGACCTGAATGCGCCCGGATCGGTCCTCGAGGTCCGCAAAGGCGCTGCGCCCGTGGGACCGGAATCCCACCATTCGTCCCGCCCAGCGGCCGGAAACCTCGCTCCCGGCGGCTTCGTCCGACCCTTCAGCTGCCTCAAACGCCGCGGTCGACGGCGCTGCGAACTGCGTTACGTCGCAGGAGTACGCGAAGGGCTCCACACCCCTAGCCTTCAGCGCCTCCAACTTCTCCAGCCGTGTCTTCATGACCCGGGACAGGTCGTCGCCCGCGGAAGCGCTCATGCTCCGTCGGTCCGGCCGAATCTCTTGAGATAGGCCTCGATGAACGGGTCCAGCGCCCCGTCCATGACGCCGTTCACGTTGCCCGTCTTCACTTCGGTGCGGTGGTCGTTGACCATCGTGTACGGCGCAAAGACGTAGGACCGGATCTGGTTGCCCCACGCGATCTCCGTCTTGGAAGCCTCCAAGGCCTGTTTCTCCTTTTCCTTCTCTTCCCTGGCCCTCTGGTAGAGCGCCGCCTTCAGCATCTTCATCGCCGTCGAGCGGTTCTTGTGCTGCGAGCGCTCCTGCTGGCAGGAGACCACGATCCCGGTTGGCCTGTGGGTGATGCGTATCGCGGAGTCCGTCTTATTGACGTGCTGACCCCCCGCTCCGGATGCCCGAAAGGTGTCGACCCGCAGCTCGGAGTCGTCGATGTCGATCTCGATCTCGTCGTCCAGCACCGGGTAGATGAAGACCGACGCGAACGAGGTGTGCCGCCTGGCCTGGGAGTCGAACGGGGAAATGCGCACCAGGCGGTGCACGCCCTTTTCCGCCTTGAGGTAACCGTACGCATGATCCCCGGTGATCTCCAGCGTCACGCTCTTGATGCCGGCTTCCTCGGCCGGCTGCAGGTCCAGCACCTTGAGTGCGTATCCGCGCCGCTCCGTCCAGCGCATGTACATGCGGGAGAGCATCTCGGCCCAGTCCTGCGACTCGAGTCCGCCGGCGCCCGGGTGAATGGTCAGCATGGCGTCGCGGTGATCGTCCTCACCGCCGAGCATGCTGCGGAGCTCCAGGCTCCCGATGCCGGCTTCGAGCGTGCGGACTTCATTGCGCCATTCCGACTCCAGCTCGGGGTCGTCCTCGTCCGCGAGCAGTTCCCGCAGTTCGCCCAGCTCTCCGGCCTTGCTGTCGAGAGCGAGCCAGGGCAGGACCCATTCCTTGAGCCCATTGGCCTCGGCGATCAGCCTGCGCGCTTCCTCGCCGTCGTCCCAGAACCCCTGGCCGGCCATCTCCGCTTCGAGGACCGCGAGGCGATCCTGTCTTTGCGGGATGTCAAAGATACCCCCGTAGCTCGTCGATCCGGCGACGGGCGGACCTGAGGCGCTGAGTCTGTTCTTGTGATGATCCCATGGGAAGTCACCCGGGCGATCGCCGGAAGAGTTGGCGGCAGGGCACGAGCCGCGACGGTGCCGGCGCGGCTTCACGAAAGATAAGACACGCCGCGCGCGAGGTGGACCCCCGGCGCTGTTAGAAGCTCACCGCCAGCGTGACGTGGAGAGGCTGGGTCTCTCCCGTGACCATCGAGCGGGTCAGCGACTTGGCGAGGTTGAGGTCGAATCGGTCGAGGCTGAAGCCGACGCCCACCGACGCGCCGTTGGTCTGGTCGATCGTGCCGCCGACATATCCGGCGCGCACCTGCAGCAGGTCCGCCGCCGAGTAGTCGAGTCCCAGATAGATGGAGGGTGACCCGGGGCTGCGGGCCCGCTCCTCGCCCTCGACGGTGAGCCACAGCTCCATCGGCATCGCCTCCACGAAACGGTTGAGCACCTCGTAGGCGGCCGCCAGGCGCACGCGCGTGGGGAGCGGATCCGACTGCTCCTGGTCGGCGACCCGGAACTCCGTGCCGGCGTGTGCAAGCATCCACCCGAATCTCAGCGGAACGTCGCCGAAGGGCTCGGCCTGCACGCCGATGTCGAGAGCGTACGCGGAACTCGTAGTCTCGAGGTCGGGGCACTGGCCCCGGCAGGCCACCCTGAACTGCACCAGCTTCAGGTTCACCCCGGCGCTGATGCCCCCCGGCAGGGAAGCGGCGTAGCTGCCGACAGCCAGATGGTTGCGGATCGAAAACGAGCCCAGGACATCGCCGAACTCGTTCCGCAGGTCCTGAT
>JAJDTB010000013.1 GCA_022827345.1 Gemmatimonadota bacterium
TCAAGTATTGCAATCTATAAATGACGGGATCAATCTACAGCCTTCGACCCAATTCGGAATTCGGAGACCAGAGATGGATTCCAAAGCAATCTTGCAACGCGATGACATCATGGAATTTATCACCCGATTGTACGACGGCGATTTGCATGCCAAACGCGTACTGTCGTTGGCGAATGCGGCGCTGGGCGTGCTCACCAGTGCGTCGCTGGCCATTCATGCGATCGGACAAGGGTTGGCGCAGGCGTTGGGCAAGCTCGGCAAGCACGGAGTGAAGCAGGTCGACCGATTGCTCAGCAACCGGGGAATTGTGGTCGAGGAGTTCTTCGCCCGCTGGGTCCCCTATATGGTGGGTGCACGCACCGAGGTGGTGGTGGCGCTGGACTGGACCAGCTTCGCCCGCGATGCCCAAGACACCCTTGTGGCGTCGATGTTGACCGGTCATGGTCGTGCGACGCCATTGCTGTGGAAGACGGTGAAGTCGTCGACGTTGAAAGGCAATCAGAAGCGCTACGAAGAGGAGTTGCTGTACGTGTTGCGCGAGACGGTGCCCGAGGGAGTGAAGGTGACGGTGGTGGCGGACCGCGGGTTTGCGGATGGGAAGCTGTTCAAGGCGTTGAGCGAGGAGTTGGGGTTCGAGTACGTGATTCGGATGCGGGGCGATTTCTACGTGACCAGTGCGAAGGGGGAACGGCGCACGGCGGCGCAGTGGGTAAGGCTCAATGGGCGCACGCGCACGTTGCGCGATGCGAAGGTGACCGACACGCATCAGATGCAGGTGGGGACGGTGGTGTGCGTGCACGACAAGGGGATGGCCGAGCCGTGGTGTCTGGTGGCGAGCGAGCGTCGGGTGGGCACGCGCACGTTGATTCGTTACTACGCGAAGCGTTGGGGGATTGAGACGAGTTTTCGCGATATCAAGGACATTCGATTCGGGATGGGGATGTCGTCGATGCACATCTCTCGCCCCGACCGGCGGGACCGTTTGCTGGTGCTCAGTGCGTTGTCGATCGCGTTGTTGACGATGTTGGGGGCGGCGGGTGAGAGCTTGGGCTATGACCGTTGGTTGAAGGCGAACACGGTGAAGCGGCGCACGCATTCGCTGTTTCGACAGGGGCTGATGCTGTATGAGCATATTCCGAATTGGCCGCAAGAACGTCTACGTCCATTGATGGAGCGATTCGGGGAGATGTTGATGGAGCAGAGAATCTATAGAGGAATCTTTGGTGTCATATAAAGAAAAAATGAGGGGATGCATAAGGCATTCACCGTACGTGCGTGCCACCGAAGTCGTCGTGAGCATCAAGCCGATCCATGCCCTTGTCGCAGGCGTGATGGGCGAAGCCGGCGAGCCCCGGCTCATGATCTCCGGCTCCACGTCGCCCCACACGTACCAGATGCGCCCGTCCGACGCGGCGGTGCTGAACGGCGCGGACCTCATCGTCTGGGTCGGGGAGGGCATGGAAACGTTTCTCGACCGTCCCATCGAGGTTCTCGGATCCGGCGCCGAGGTCGTGACCCTTCACAAGTCGGCCGGGCTGGAGTTGTTGCCCAGTCGCGAAGGCGGGATTTGGCACGACGAGGAGCGCGAGCTTCACGTCGACGAGCACGACGACCACGGCCACGACCACGGCGAGTTCGACATGCACATCTGGCTCGATCCCGGAAACGCCCGGCGGATCGTCGATGTTGTCGCGGACGCGCTCGTTCGGATCGATCCCGGCCACGTCGATATCTGGCGCGCCAACGCCGAGACGATGCGAACGCGCATCAATCGTCTGGAGTCGTCGTTGCGCGAGCGGCTGGCGCCGGTGCGCGAGCGCGCGTTCATCGTGTTCCACGACGGCTACGGGTACTTCGAGCATGCGTTCGGGCTCAACGGCAAGGGCGCCGTCGCCGTCGACCCGGCTCGTCCGCCCGGAGCCAGACGCATCGCCGAGCTGCGCGACGCCCTCACCGAACACGACGTCCGGTGCGTGTTCACCGAGCCTCAGTTCGAGCCGGACCTCGTCCGGACCGTGATCGAGGGAACCGGGGTCCGGACCGCGGCACTCGACCCCCTCGGGGTCGATGCCGAGCCGGGCCCGGGCGCCTGGTTCGAGATGATGCGCGGGCTGGGCGACGCCGTCGCGGACTGCCTCGGCGGCGCCTGAGCGCGTCGACAGCCACCGGATACACGAGTCGACCCTCTTGTTCCGCTCCGCCGGGCAGCGGCCGACACGCACGCAATCCTGCACTCCGGCACCGGTGCGCACGCTCGTGCGCATTCGTGTTCGGATAGGCCGTATGGATTCCCGCCTTCGGGGGAATAACGGCAAAAATGCAGTTGATGTCATTCCCGCGAAGGCGGGAATCCATGGATTTTCGGACCCATGCTCCTCGCAATCTCGTACACCGAACACGGATGCGCTCGTGCGCGGGAAGACGGGCTTCCATACGCCTGAACCCTCATCGCGGGCCCTCCGGGTGGAGCCTCTCCCTTCTCTCGTTCACAAGAAATCGAGCGCTGCGGATTGGAAACCGGCGGATCGGTCGACGCGCCTCGTGCATGGATTGTGTAACACGAAATTCTTTCTGAATGTTATAGAATAACAGAGAGCGTTATATAATAACTTTTGATCATTTGACATCAATTTTTCTTTGCTCGATAGTGCGGTCATGACATTCGGCTGGACCGCGTCGTGGACATGCTGGTTCGGTTTCTAGACTTCCTCTGGTCTTCGTTCCTCCTGCTGGCGCCGATGCTTCTGCTCGGCCTGTTCCTGGCCGGGCTGATCCATGTGTTCATCTCGCGGCAGGCCATTCTGCGGTGGCTGCGCCGGGACAACCTGAAATCCGTTGCTTCCAGCGCCGCCATCGGCGTGCCGATGCCGCTTTGCAGTTGTTCGGTGGTGCCGGTCGTGGCGGAGATGCGGCGCAAGGGGGCTTCGCGCTCGTCCTGCATGTCGTTTCTGATCACCGCACCGGAGACGGGGGCGGACTCGATCCTGGTCACCCACGCGTTCTTCGGTCCCATCGCGGCCGTGGTGCGGCCGGTCATCAGCTTCGTCACCGGCGTGGTTGCCGGCATCTTCTGCATCGGACTGATTCGCGATCGCGACGCGACCGAATCCGGCACCGCCCACGAGGACCATGACCACCACCATAATCACGACCACGACAATCACGGCCACGACCACCACCACGGTCACGACCACGGCCATGACCACGACCATGCCCACCAGCCGCTCATACCGGGAGCCGACGACTGCTATGTAAGCCCGAGCGAGCTCAGGGGCTTCTTCATCGTCTGGCTGCGCCGTCTGAGCGAGGGCGTCGGGCGCGTCCGGACCACCACCTGGCTCAAACCGGAGTTCTATCGCGAGTACCTTCCTTCGCGCGATGAAGCCCCTTCCCCGAAGGGCACGGCGGAGCGGGACCTGAGCAGCCTCTCGTTCGCCACCGTCTGCAAGCACATACTGCGCTACGGCTTCGTCGACGTCGCCGACGACATCCTCTTCGCCCTGCTCGTCGGCCTGGCGCTCGGCGGCCTGCTCTACCTGGCCATACCGAGCGACCTGATGGCCCACGAGTACGCCCGCTGGATCTCCTATCCGGTCATGGTGCTGGTGGGGATCCCGCTGTACATCTGCGCCTCCGCCAGCACCCCCATCGCCGCGGCCCTGGTCGCCAAGGGGTTCAGCCCGGGCGCGGCGCTCATCTTCCTGATGACCGGCCCCGCCACCAACGCCGGCACCATCGCCATCATCGTCAGCCAGTTCGGCACGCGGTTCGCTTCGGTGTACGTCGGCTCGGTGATCGCGGTGACGGTGGCTCTGGGCATCATGATCGACCTGCTCATGATTGCCTTCGGCCTGGAGCTGGCCGTCAACCTGGAGGCGTCCGACTCGCCGGCGCTGATGGCCGTGCAGTGGGGCGGTGCTCTTGGCCTCATCGCGCTCATCGTCTGGCGCTTCCGCGCGGGAGCGATGAAGAGCGGGTACGAGACCCTCGTCTCCAACCTCCGTCCCTTGTCGGGGCCGTTCGAGGCGTGGTGGGGCCGCGTGACCCGCCACGCGCCGGTCGTGGGCGTCATGCACCCGCGCACGCCGGCCGGCGCCACCGTCTGGTTGACCCTCGTCGCCGTGTTTTTGCTGAGCGGCTTTACCGTGGTGCGACCCGGCGAAGTCGGCTACGGGCGTCTGTTCGGTGCGGTGGTGTGGCGGGACCTGCCGCCGGGCCTGCACTATCTCGCACCGTGGCCCTTCGCCAGGGCCGACAAGTGGCCGGTGCGCGAGGTGAAGTCCATCACCAGCGGCGGCACGCAGGAGTACCTGACCGGCGACGTCAACCTCATGTCCCTCTCGATGAACGTGCAGTACCGCGTCAGCGACCCGTATGTCTATCACTATCGCGCCGCGAATCCCGAATGGGTGATTGCCGACAACGTCCGCAAGGAGCTGCGCAAGTTCGTGGCGGGGCGGACGCTGGACGACCTGTTGAACGTGGAGCGCGCGGCGCTGCAGGACCACGTCGAGGCCGTATTTCGGAATCGGATGCAGGGTGGGGACGGCGAGCTGCTCGACGCCATCGAGATTGTCAAGGTGAGCCTGCTGTCCGTGCAGCCCGTCGACGCCGCCATGAACGCCTTTCGGGAGGTTTCGAGCTCCCAGGACGACCGGGAGCGCATCATCGTGAACGCCCAGCGCCTGGTGGTGTCGCTGGTGCCC
>JAJDTB010000018.1 GCA_022827345.1 Gemmatimonadota bacterium
TGTTCCTACTCGTCCAGCAGCAAGCCCGACTTGAGCGCCAAGTCCACCCAGTCCGACCGGTCGCGCAACCCAAGTTTCTCCTTGAGGCGGGCACGGTAGTTTTCGATTGTCTTCCGCGCCAGGGACATCTTGCCGGCAATCTGGCTTGCCGTATAGCCTCTGGCGGTCAGCCTCAGGATTTCGCGTTCCTGATCGTTCAGGGCGGCCAGCGGGGATTCCGGCTGGGCGTCGAATTCCCGCCGTCTCCGCATGTAGAGCTGCGACGCCACGCGTGGCATCGTTGTCCGTCCGGCGGCGATCAGGTCCACAGCCCGGACCAGGTCGTCCGGCCCCCGGCTCTTCCTGATGAAACCCATCGCGCCCGCCGACATGATGGGTTCAAGGTACTCCTCGTGGTCGTGTCTGGTGAGGATCAGGACCCCTCCGCCAAGCTCCATCGCGCTCATTCGCCGAGTTGCCTCGATGCCGTCCAGCCGAGGCATGTCGATGTCCATCAGGATCACGTCGGGTTCGAGTCTCTGTGCCAGCCGAATCGCCTCCTCGCCGTCGGCAGCCTCGCCAACCACCTTCATTCGACCGGTATTCTCGATGATCGCCCGTAGACCCGCCCGTACCATCTCATGGTCGTCAACGATGAGCACCTTCGTGTCCCAGCTCACAGCTCGTCCTCCGCCGTAGCATGCTCATCCACCGGAACGCGAACCCGGATTCCGGTGCCACTGCCGAGGCTGCTGCGCACCTCGAAGAGCCCGCCGACCATGGCGGCTCGTTCACTCATCCCGAGGAGCCCGATGCCGCTCCCCGACGAAGCGACGGCGGCGGTATCGAAACCGACGCCAGCGTCCCTCACTTCAACTTCGATCCACTCGGAATCGCGGGTCAGGGTGACGACAGCTTCGTCGGCTCCCGAATGCTCGCGCGCGTTGGAAAGGGACTCTTGGACGATGCGAAACAGGGAAAGTGCTTTCGCCGGGTCCAGTTCGCGCCCCACATCCATGAGATCGCTTTGAACCGCGAACCCTGCTTCGGAATGTTCGCGAAACAGGATCCGCAACGCGAAGCTCAGTCCGAAGTGCTTGAGTTCCAGCGGCGTCAGACCACGGCAGATCCGCTCGATTGACGCGATGGTGTCATCAATGGCTGAGCTCAGCTCAAGCAGACGGTCGTCGTCGCCGGACAGGCCCTGCGTGTCCCGCAGGGTAGTGAAGCGGTGCTTGATGAAGACCATCCGCTGGACGATGTCGTCGTGCAACTCGGCGGCCATTCGGGTCCGCTCCGCCTCCGCAGCTTCTTCCCTCGCCATGGACATGCTGCGCCATCGGTCGAATCGGGACAGGTCTCGAACCGTGCAGACAACCATGGGTTCGTCCCCGGCGGGTTGCCAGGGCGTGAGCGCGATTTCGACCGGGAACTGACTGCCGTCTCGGCGTTCCCCGTGCAGGAGCAAGCCGTGTCCCATTGGCCGGGCACGGGGTTGGAGCGCGTATTCCGCCCGGAGTTCCGCGTGGCGCGCGCGATGCTGGAAGGGCACCAGCAGATCGACACTCAGCCCGACCAACTCACCACGATCCCATCCGAACATGGTCGCAGCGGGCTCGTTGGCATCCCGGATAACGCCTCCGTCATCCACCACCAAGATGGCGTCCGGCGACGCATCGAAAACATCTCTGAGCAGGGTGTCCGTGAGCATGACGCATTGTAGCAACGCAATCGGCAGCGTGCCACACCGAAGGACCTGAAGCGAGAGGACGGCCGGAGGACGCCGCAGGGACCGGCGCTGATCGCGGGACCTCCTCAGAATCGATCTCATGAGTCTCCTCCCGCCGAAGTATTCGTGACTGATCGTCGGGGCAACGCGCACACGTCCTCAGGTCACCTCAATCATTGATTCCTCTCAAGGACCGCGCGCGATTTGGCGGCGTCATCCGTCACTCCTACCCACCACCTCCTCACCACCATCGAAGAACGGTCCCCGGGGAAACTCCGGGGACCGTTCTTGCTCCTTCCTGTTAGGGTAACCGTACGGAGGGCAACATCCCCGGGCAGGGCTCACCGCTGACCCTCCGCAGTGGGTGGATTGATACGCCCGTGGCGGAGTCCGTGATATGGATTCTCGTTTGATCTCCCTTGGTGCTCTTCTCAAAGGAGTGACGATAGACCAGCACGCTATCTGCGTACACGGCGACAGGTGAGTGCGGGTGGTCGGACGAGCCACGGATCAGCGCGTAACACCCGGTCTCGGGGTTGATGATGGCACCACGAGTGGTTTGGTCGAGCCCGAGCATCACGAGGTTGCCGCGGTCGTCGGCTGAAAGCCTAGTGTTGCGGCTCCAGTGAGGGCAGGGCCGTTCCGGTTCGGCGATGGAACCGTCAGGTCTTCGCTGTGCCGCGATCATGCAACTTCTTCTGCCACTCGCATCCTCCACCGGTACCGCGAGCCTTCCATGCTGCCCGTTCAAGTCGTAGACGAAGAGCGAGTCCGGTCCTGCGGCACCGAACGGCATCGAGACAAAGGCCACACTGCCATGGCAGGCGATTCGAGCGGATCGGAGGCGACGGTAGACTCCCTCGATGTCATTGCCGCCGACCCTGCGCCCCTGGGCCTCGACCGGCCCGACAGGCTCGCTGGTCCCCTCGGTGCCACGTCTGACCACTCCCCCCTGGGTTGGCACAGCCGGGACACCGTTCAAGTTGCATACCCGCTGCAACGTCGGTGCTTCGGGCCGCCATGAGTTGACCGGTGTACCTTCGGCGCTGTACTCGATAACCCGTAGGTCTCCGGAAACGTAGAGGCCGCCACCCGGGGCGATCGCAATTCCCTTGCGGCCCCATGGAAACTCGTGGGGACCGTCACCGCGTGGAGTGCCGATCGTGCGAAGCCACTCACCAGTCTCGAGAGAGAAGGCCATGATGCCTTCTGGCTCCTCGGAGTCAGCGGCGTATAGGGTGGCCCTGTCCCAATCCACGGCAACGAAATGGGAACGCAATCCGCGCCACTCGTCGTCAATTATGATCCGGCCGGCGTCGTAGTCGACTTCCAAGACCTGTTGGCCCAACCCAACTGCGGGGGTCAGCAGAATCGAGAAAGCCGAAATCCAGGGGAGAGATGGTCTCGACATGTCTTTCTCCGATCAGGCGGGGGTGAGGTAGACTCTGCCGCAGTTCCCGTAGTCGCAGTACGGGTTCCCCCCACCACCGGGGAGGGGCTCGTATCCCACACCCTCGAACTCGCAGGTCTGCTGGGTTACGATGACGTCGCCGTCAGAGTTGACCGTGACCATGGTGACGGTACGGGTCCCGGCGCAAGCCATCGAGTTCTCGGCCGAGCATTCCTCTGCTGGTGGAACGCTCATCATCTCTGTAGCCGAAACGACGGGAGGTGCCGCGATGGCAAGCGTCCACGCGGTCGTTAGGGTGAGGGGGAACAGTTTCTTCATCATCATCTTTCTCCTCCTTTTGGAGAGTGGTGAATCTGTCCCGATACGCGCCGATTTGCACGAAGGGACAATTGCAGTATCGCCGCCGGGTTCCCGAGCAGGAAGGGGAAAAATCGGCATCCTGTTGCGGAAAAGTACCCGTCGTACTGGGGAAAACCTCCCTTTACATGTCCGCGAACGACGGGTTGCTCGCGATGGCCCAATCGGAACGCCGAGGGGTGCCTGTCACCGACGGCTAGCGGCAAGGAAAGAAGGTTCTGGAGGCGGCCTCGGCACTCGGCCCGACCTCTTGTCGGGCGTCGCTCTCACCGCGTAGTCGAAGGTGAAGGTTGCCACGTGTACTCGGTCAGGGTGTAACCTGTCCGTCCGGCGATGCGCCGACCGAAAACCACCCGTCCCGGCCCGGATCCCAAGAGTTCTCCCGGTGCCGGAGCATCGGTGATCAGCCTTCGTCCGTTGACATACACATTGACTTTTTCGCTTACGGCCGACATTCCAGGGCTTGTGCGGCGGCTTCCTACCATTTGGTCCAAGCGCCCTGCCAGATCGTCCGAAACGTCCACCAGGCGCCCGTGTGAGACGATCAACACATCCTCGGAGACCGCAGCAAGGCTGGTGATCACGCTGAAGCTGCTGAAGTACGTGCGAAGCTCGGAAACGCTCGCATTCTCGAACTCTCCACGCCTGGGGCGACGGGCTTGCCTCCACGAAGGGGGCGCCGTGATGATCGAATCAGGCCAGGGTCCGTCGTCACCGTATGCGCGCACGACATAGGCGAAATCCGTCGCGCCGTAGACGGTCAGTCCCGCTTTGGCACCGAGGATCGAAACCCAGCTCGGCCAGTAGGGTACATTCCCGACATCCGGTGGAAGCCCCATCATGGCATCTGCGGCACGTGCCCCAGCGCTGGGAGACGACAACCAAGCCCCAGAGCCCAAGCCCGGAACTCGCCAGAGATCCGCCCTGGGCGAGTCCCTCTGCTCCAACAGCCGAACGAGCGCGCTGTCGGCTACGTGGAGCTTGTCGACCGTGTCGAAGTAGTCATGCCAACCAACGTGGTGGTGGTATCCATGTTCACTGCATCCTACTGCCAGAGCCCCGGCGACGAGACATGTCGACACCTTCTTGGGGGATCGCATTCCCCCCGCACCTCGCGAAACGATGTTCGAACCGGCGGCAGACATTCTCCGCACTCCCGAATGCCTAGCGGATGAGTCGCAGTACGGAAACCGTCCACGGGTCCGGAGGACGGCTTGACACCACATAGAGACCCTCGCGCCGACCCATCATCACGCGACTGCCGACGGGCAGCCGGATGTCCTCGGCAATCTTGACCCCGGTCGGCAAGCGATAGATGTCAACCGAGTGATGCTCCCGGATCACTCTCCCAGCCCCGCCCAACTCCCGCATGCTTCCGTGCGTGACGGCGAGGAGGCTGTCTTCGATCACGGCGAGATTCGCAATGACGGTAAAGGAGGACAACCAATCGTCGCGTCGTTGCTCGGCGTTCGGGCCAGCCAGCGCACCGGGCTGCAGGACCGGGGCTGGCCGAAAGGACGGCGGCGGGTCCCCAATTGCCGCCTTTGCCTCTCCGCGCCGATCGTATACTTGGATCGGGTACTGAAAGGAGTAGGCGGCTACAATGAAGTCAGTCGAAGCTGCGAATTCCGTCGTGGCGTAACTACCCCAATAGGGATTCCCCTGAGCGGAGGCGGGCACCGGTGCGGGGATCCGCCATCGTGATACCCACTCCTCGTTCATCAGGGCGATCCCTGAACTCCTGCGACCGGCGACCGTCTTCATCAGGTAGCCGCTCCCCTTCAGTCGCAATACCGGCCCGGCAGGGACCGGCATCACCCGAAAGCTCGTGTCTGGAAGCAGGTCGGCGTTCAGCGCCGTCAGGCGACCACGGCGCGGATCTACCACCAGCACGCGCCCGGATCGATCCTCCAGTAACCCGCCGACCCTCCGAAACTCGTAGGGTCCGTCGCCGAAAGCACCGAACCGCGCTACCAGTCGTCCGGCACGATCATATCTCAGCACCCGCGGGATCAGGCGATCGCCGACTAGCAGGTCTCCGTTCGTGGCGACAGCGAGCGTCCCTATTTCACCAAGGGGAGCTTCCCCACTGTCTTCAAGCTCGATGCGGGCAACGACCGCGAGCGAAAACTCGGAGACCCCGGCGCTCGACGGATGGTCTCGTGCACCGTCATCGCAGGCCGACAGCGCGGCGACAAGGACAGAGGACAGCAGGGAAACACGGCTCCGAAGCGGAACCGTCAGAACTCCCGGCCGCAACATGCTTCGATCTGCGTGTAGCAGCCGTCGTCGTGCCAGCACTCGCCGCCCCAGATGTAGCCCTTCGACTCGTCGCACGGGCCGACAGCGGGATGGCCATCGAATTGACACATCTCCTGTGCCACGGCGTCCGGTCCAGACACCAGCCAGCCAACGCATGCGACAATTGTCAGGATGCTCGCCAGCGTGCGTACTCTACGCAGCACGTCTTGGAACATGGATTCGGTCTTCATTCTGTCTCTCCTTCGGGTGAGGTCGTGATTGCGATCCGGCGAATCGCATGTGATGAGTTCAGGCCCTTCAATGCGCCGATCTGGGAGTCGAAGCTCCAACCGCATTCGCTCGCCGAAGTCCGGCTGTCCACCAGCACAGCCACTCCGTCTTCGTCAAGCAGGAGCTTGGTATTGGGGAGGATCCGACCGAGCGTCTCCGCGACTCGCTCGGGTGTCGTCTGAAACACGCGCGTCTTGGTCAGGGAGCGCAGCCTCCCCTTGACCACTCCGCTGGGCGTTCCGATATACCCGAGGATGAGTCGGTGATCCTCAAGCGTTTCCAGCCGACTCCACGGGCCGAGATTGTCGAAGCAATCCGGGCACCGCGCCATGTCCAGTATCCACAGGACCGTGGGGCGTTGATCGGCCAGCAACCGAGATGATTCGAGCGGAACAAGCGAATGCAGATCGATTCTGGCACCCGTGAGGCGATCCTGGACCAACGCTCGAACCGCAGGTGCCTCCACTTCCGACATCTGTTGCTTGAGCGTCTTCTGGGAACGAACCGCTACGACGGACACGGAAGCGGCCAGGACCAATGCAGTCAAGCTGAGCAAATCGCGCTTCATCGGTGGGAATCCCTCCTCTCGTAGTGTCTTGGAGCCCATGGTGGCTCCCAAGCTCGCACCTTGAATATCGGCACCGCATCCAATTTCGACAAATCGCTGTCGCGTCCATAGAGGAAAAGCCCGGTAATCTTGACGGGAGATGCCCGGTATCGCTGTGAGGGGAGGTTCCCCCCAAGCCGCCTCACGAGGGACCGTGATCGCCAATTGCGAGCTTGAGATCTCCGCCTATGTCGAAGTCGCCGAGGAGACCCGGCGCGACATCGCCCGGATCGAGCAGGCCATCCTCGGGGGAGATGTCCGCACGCTCGACGAATACGGTGGCTTGAACGCCGCCTTGAAGCGCGCCAACGCCCTTGAGAAGCGGGCGCGCAGGCGTGCGGGGCGGGGGCTGACGGAACGCGTCAAGACATGGAGTTCGGATCGGCTGGCGGGGGCTCGAATCTGGTGGGAGTCCTGATGTGCTGGGCCGTACCGGAGGTGTGCAAGAGACACGGGGGGTCGATGCACATTTTGGCGCTCCGGCGATGCGCACCGGCTGTCCTGCATATCCGCTGGCGCGGCAACGTCTTGCGGCTCCGCCACGCGGGCGGCCGGGGCGCGGGAGCCGCTTGGGGCTTGGTGGGGAGCGACCCCAGGGGCACAGGTGCCCGGTTCGGGCGCGGGGCCGTGCGCGTTTTCGCACGCTCGTCCCCGCCCCCTGCAGGGGTCGCTCCCCCTCGAATCATCCTTGCAGGAAGGCCGTTCCGCGCCGCTCCGAGGCGGCGGATCACCCCGTTCGCCGACCGGCTGGCCGTGGGGCGGTCAGGCATGGTCGAGCAAGCGCTCGGGACGGCCCCGTTCCGCCTCGCCTGTAGCCTTCCCGCATGGGACCGCTGGTCCGTAGCGACCCCGCGGGGGGTGGGATGCAGTAT
>JAJDTB010000028.1 GCA_022827345.1 Gemmatimonadota bacterium
ATGCGCGGCCAGGGACTCTCGATCCGCATGGCACCCACCTACGGCAACGCCGCGAGCGGCGTGAACCAGCTGTGGGAACGCGGCGTGTCGGGTGCGGTCCGCGACCGCGACTGGAACGCCGGCGCCAACGTGGACGCCGAGATCGCCTACGGACTGTCCGGGTTCCGCGGCACGCCGTACAGCGGCTTCCGGCTCGCGGAGAGCGGCGCGCGCGCCTTCAGCAGCGGCCTGCGCTACGACCTCGGCTCGGGGCTCGGGCTGCGCTTCGAAGGGACGCGGCGCGAGGGCGCCCTCGGCGGTGCGGAGCACTCCGTCGGGATCAGAGGCAGGCTGCAGTTCCGATAAGCCGCATGCCTTCGGTCCCATTCAACCGGGACAGCTCGCCCCCGCCCGCACCGATGCCGGGCGGGGGCCCTCGCACTTTGTCCGCCAAATCCGGCGCTTTTTGGCCGACAACGGGCTTTGGTGGCATATTGTCGGCCAAATAAGGTGATTTTTGGCCGATAAATCGGCCTTATCCTCCCGAATTGTGCACTTCTACACGGCCCCGCATCCTGTTATGTTAGTAAACATATGTTTACCTGCTAACCATCTCCGCTTGAGTGGGAATCCTCTCAACCAGGGAATGCACCGTCATGCACCGGATCAGGGGCCTCGCGGCAGTCGCTTCACTCCTCGCACTCTCACTGGCCGGCTGCAACGAGGACGGCAGTCCGGTCCACGGCACCATCGGCGGCCAGGTCTCGATCGAGGGCACGGGAATCGACGGCGTCATCGTCACCCTGAGCAACGGCGCCACGACATCGACGACGGGCGGCGGGACCTTCATCTTCCGGGACGTCGAGGGCGGCATCTACAACGTCGTCATCAGCGGCTACCCCGGCGACGCCGTCTTCAACTACACCTCGATGCCGGCGCTCATTCTGGCCGAGGGGCATACCGCGAACGTCGTCTTCACCGGCACCTACATCCGCACCTCCGGCGTGCGCGGACGGGTGACCGCCGAGGGCACCGGCATCGGCGGGGTCACGGTGCGCCTCTCCGGCACCTCGAACGCGACGGCCTTCACCGCCCCCAACGGCGAGTACTCGCTGACCAACCTGCGCGCGGGCAACTACACGCTCGAGATCTCGGACTTCGACGCCAACGACATCGCGTTTTCCACCACGAGGCAATCGTTCAGCCTGCAGCCGCACGAGTCGCGGATCGCCAGCTTCGACGCGCGCTATCTGCGCACCGGCCGGATCACGGGACGGGTGAGCGTGTCGGGCGAGGGGCTCCAGGGCGTCGCGGTCAACCTCGCCGGACCCGCGGGCCGGACCGCCTCCACCACCACCGACGCGGGCGGGATCTACACCTTCGCCGAACTGCGCTCCGGCGAGTACGGCCTGGACATCTCCGGCTACGACGCCGGCGCCTACGAGTTCGCCGTCACCGTGAAGAGCGTCACCCTTGCGGGCGGCGAGACCGCGAACGTCCCCTTCGACGGCGTCCGCCTCCGCACCGCCGGCGTGAGCGGGCGCGTGAGCGCCGACGGGGTCGGGTTGGACGGCGTGACCGTCATCCTCTCGGGCGCGGCGGACGACACCACCACCACCGCCGACGACGGCCGCTACCGCTTCGCCGACCTGGGCCCGGGAACCTACCGGGTCGCGATCACCGGCTACGACGCAAGCACCTACAGCTTCGAGGCGCAGCAGTCGCCGGCCTTCACCCTGGAGCGCGGCGAATCCACCGACATCGACTTCGCCGGCACGGCCTCGCGCACGGCGAGCATCGTCGGCTACCTGTACGTTGACGAGAACCCGAAGAACGACGCCTTCGACGCGGGCAGCGAGGACCTGCTTCCCCACGCCGGGTTCCCGGTCATTCTGCAGGGCCCGGGCACGACCGACGTCCGGGCCGGACTGACCGACGCCGACGGGCGCTACGCCTTCCTGCATCTCAAGGGCGGCAACTACCGCGTGGTCCCCGAGCTGACCCCCGACGCCGTCGACTCGCTCGGCGCCCTGGGCTACGCCTACGGCGGTCCGCCCCTGGGGATGCCCGTCGAGCTCGCCGGGGGGACCACGGCCGAGGTGTACCTGCCGACCGACATCACCCACCAGACCATCGCAGTGACGGCGGTCCTGGGCGCAGGCGACAGGAGAGGGCCGTTGGTGGAGGGAGTGCAGGTCGACCTCTACGGCACCCTCGCCGACGCCGACGCCCAGCGGGACCCGCTCGGCACGGCGGCAACGGACAGCGCGGGCACGGCTTCCATCACCTTCCCGCGAACAGAGGAGAGCGACCAACTCGTCTTCACGCGCGTGAGCGCCCTGCCGCACGAGTCGCTCGAGGTCACGGCCCACGAGCGCATGGGGATCGCCTACCCGCTGCGCTACCAGACCACGCCCGCGCCCGACACGGTCACCATCGTCAACCGCCGCGCGGACCTGCGCTTTTCGGCCCGGACCATCGAGACGGCGCGCGGCGGAGGCGGCCCGCTCGAGGGCTGGGAGGTCGCCGCCACCGCCGGAGCCAACGCCACCCCCGTCGTCGCCGACACCCTGGACGAGGACGGCGAGGCCGTCTTCCACCTCCTGCCCCCCGCGGCCGACCTGCCCGCGCGCCTCACCGTCAGCCTCGCCGCCGACCAGCCCCTGGCGCTCGGCGAGAGCTTCGCGCAGACCCCGCTGCCGAGCGAGCAGGCCGACAGCAGCGCGGGGCGCCTGACCTACATCCACGACGGCCTCGCCCTGCCCGGCGACACCGTCGACCTCGGCGAGATCGAGTTGCGTTTCACCACCCAGTCGCTGGTCGTGGGCGTGCACTGGGAGCGCGACGAGCGGCCGGGCTACACGACCGACGGGGTATACGGCGACAAGCGGCCCAACCGGTCGCGCCCCGACATCGACATCACCGTGCTGGTGCGCGACGAGCAGGGACACCCGCGCCCCTGGCGCAACGACGACCCGAACCACGACATCAACGTCAACGGGCACCCCCGGAACCCGGGCCCGGACGGCCTGGTCGTCTTCCGCAACCTGCCGGCGGACACGGAGTTCATCGTCGATGCCGACATCGGACCGGACCGCGTCCTGACCAGCCGCGGAGTGGCCGACACGTGGAGGGACTTCGGGCAATTCGACGTCGGCGCCTTCGGGGCGGCGGGCGGCGGCACTCCCGAGGTGCGCATGTGCGGCATCTCCACCGTGTACGGCAGGGCCGATTGCTCCACCTTCGCCTACGTGTGGACCAACGGCGAGGTCTGGGGATGGGTCGGGTCGGCCGACTACGGTGGAACGCCCACACCCAACGACACCATCGCCGACCGATTCGGGGTGAGCGCCCCCGATGTCTTCGCCAACGGCCTGGTCGTGACTCTGACGTATCAGGGAAGACTGTTCTACTACGACGAAAGCACCGTGGTCGGGCTGCAGACCGGCGACGGCGAGTATCTCGTCGGGGACGGCGAATTCCGCTTCACCGACGTGCCGAACGGGGGGTACACCCTGTCCGTGACCGGCGACGACGAGTGGGGGTCGCGGACGGTGTCGTTCCCGCTCATAGAGCACGAGGACACCGAGGACGGGGACAGCACAGCCGCCACCGGTGCCATGAAGGCCCTGAGCGTCACCCTTCCGTACCTCAAGACATCGATCTCGGGGACGGTGGCGAACGACACCGACGGCGACGGCCAGGCGGACCCGCTGGAAACCGCCGCCGGCATCGAGCTGGAGCTGCTGCGCGTGCAGGGCAGCGACACGGTGGCCACGGGCCAAAGCGACACCACGACCGTCCTCGGGGCGTTCTCATTCGACCCGATCGTCGAGGGCGCGTACGTGGTCAAGGCTTCCAGCAACGACTACTTCGTTGCCGGCACCAACACCGTGCCCATCGATCGCTCGCCGGTGCTCACCACCGATGCGCGCCCCGCCAACCGGGTCATCTCCAGCGGGGACGCGCTGCCCGTCTGGAACTACGCCACCAGCCTGATCGACGCCGACGCCGGGCAAAGCGGCGTCCAGTCGGATGTGGCCGACTTCACCGACGCCGACTTCATCGTCCTCTTCGGTACGGGGTCCATGTCCGGGAAGGTCACCCGTCCCGACGACGGCAGCACCACCGACACCGACACGGACCCCGATCCCTTTGCGGGGCTGGCGGTGCATGTGCAGCACTGCGAGGCCGCCGCCGGCGGGAGCAGCTGCCAACCTGGCCGGTTCGGCGCGCGTATCCAGGCCACGACCCGGCGCGACGGCTCATGGGAGGCCCAAGGCCTGAGAGAGGGCTACCACCAGGTCACCGTCAGCTTCCCCGCCGACAGCTGGGACTACGGCGCGCTGCCCGGCACCACCGAGCCCCGCACCAGCTACTTCGAGCAGCTGGCCGGAACGGACGCGACCCGGGACAGCCTCGACTTCCACCTGGTGCCGCGGCGGGGGGGCACCGCCAGGGACGGGGGATTGGTCGGCCGAGTCACGCGGAACGACGACGGCAGCGCCACCGACAACAACAACGACCCCGATCCCTTCGCGGGAGTCTCGGTCCACATGGACTACTGCGAGGCCCCCGCCGACGAGACCAGTTGCGAGCCGGGGCGTTTCGGCGAGCGGAAGTCGGTCAAGACCGGCAACGATGGCAGCTGGGAGGCAGATAACCTGCAGGCAGGCTACCACCAGGTCTCCGTCGACCTTCCCGACGCCGACTGGGACTACGGTGCGCCGCCCGGGAGCGCAGAGCCCGTAAGGAAGTACTTCGTGGAGGTGGAAAGCCAGTCGAACGCCGTCGCGGCAGACGGCGCCATTGCAACTTCGCTGGCGGCGGAAGGCGACAGTCTCGACTTCCACCTGGTGCAGCGGACAACTCCGGCGGATCCCGTCTACGGCGTGCTCGTCCTCTTCTACAACTCGACCCGCGGACCCATCTGGCGGGTCCAGACCAACTGGCTTACCGACAAGCCGTACGGCGAGTGGCACGGCGTCACGACGGACAGCGACGGGAACGTGGTCGAGCTGGTGCTCGAAGGCAACGGCCTGGGGGGCCATCCCACACCCCTCCTCGACAGCCTCGTCCACCTCAGGCGCCTGGACCTGAACAGCAACTTCTTCGACGGTATTCCAGCCACCTACGGCAATTTCGACAGCCTGACGTACCTCAACCTGTCGAACACCGCGTTCAGGGGGGACATTCCCGCCTGGATCGGCAACCTGACCACGCTCGACACGCTGGAGCTCGACTTCAACCGCCTGACGGGTTCGATCCCCACCGAGTTCGGTAATCTCACGGAGCTGGACTACCTCGACATCAGCAGCAACAGGCTGACCGGCTCGATTCCGGACGAACTAGGGAACCTGACCGGACTCACGAGGCTCTACCTCGACCAGAACGAGCTGAGCGGCACGATCCCCGATACCCTGGGCACCCTCTCCAACCTCGAGGTGCTCGATCTTGGAGAAAACAAGCTCACGGGTGCGATCCCGGCGGCGCTGGGCGACCTGGCGAGCCTGAGGTCGCTGGATCTCGGCACGAACGAACTCGCGGGCGCGATCCCTTCGGCCATCACCGGCCTCGGCAGCCTCACGGCCCTCGACCTCAGCAAAAACAAGCTGACGAGCATCCCGAGCGGCATGGACAACATGTCCGCGCTGCGGTGGCTCTGGCTCAACGACAACGAGTTCACCGGCGCCATTCCGTCGGGCATCGTCAACATTCCCGCGCTGTCCGGCGTCGACCTCAGCGACAACGGGTTCACCGGCTCGATCCCCGCATTCGACGGCCTCGACATACTCCGGCTGGCCAACAACAGCCTCTCGGGAACGATCCCGGCGGCGCTTGGCAGCATGACGTCGCTCTACGACCTGCAGCTTCATGGGAACAGCCTGACGGGCACGATCCCCACGGAGTTCGGCCAGCTCGACCGGCTCCAGGTGCTGCGGCTCGACGACAATTCGCTCACGGGCAACATCCCGGCCGAGATCGGCAGCATCACCACGCTGTCGGACCTCTATGTGAACGGCAACTCCGGCATGAGCGGCACGCTGCCCGGCGCGCTCACGAACCTGAGGCGGCTGGACTGGTTCTATACTCAGGGCACCAGCCTCTGCGCGCCCACCGATGCGGCCTTCCAGACATGGCTGAAGACGGTGAACCTCAGGAGAGTCACCAACTGCACGCCGTAGGGCGGCGTCGGGCTCTTGCCACTGCGGCAGCGACAACATCATGTTCGTTACCGGAGGGGAGATGCACGCAACTGCCGGGAGCATGCGACGGAGCGGGGGCCGCTAGCCAATGGACACGACCATGATCACCGTACTGGTGACCGGCTTCGGTACGATGCTGCTGACCGTCACGGCCACGGCCGGACTGGTGATGCGGAGCATCGGGAATCTGCGAAGGCACATGGACGCGCGATTCGACGCCCTGGCCCGGTCGGACCAGGAGGACTATGACATGATCTGCCGGAAGCTCGACGACTTCAGGCGGGAAATCCGGCTGGCGAACGAGCGGGAGCGGGCGCGGTCAAGTAACCGGCCGGTTTTGTCCGCCACTGACGCCCCGATTTGGCGAACAACAGCCCGGTAGCGTCTCGCCAGCGCTGGTCCGCGTCCTCCCTCACCCCGTCCCCGGCGGCCTCATCTCGTTCCACCGCTCGATGAACCGCACCGCCGCGTCCACGAACCGCTCCGTCATGACGCGGCCGCGCTCGGCCGTCGCCTCGGCCGGGTCGCGCTCGCCCCACACCCCGGTCGACGACAGCTCCGCCGACGACGTGCCCTTGCCCGTCGACTCGTCCTTCAGGCCCTCGGCCAGGAAGACGGCCAGCGCGGTGGGGTCGCCCGCGAGGACGTCGGGCACCATCGCTTCCAGGTGCGCGGGCATGGTGAGCTCGGCCGGGTAGGCGGCGTCCAGGTCCACCAGCTCCGGAATCAGGTACAGCGACCTCGAGGTCTCGCCGGTGCCGCCGTGCCGGTCGAGGACGGGTGCCGTCTGCTGGTCCGGCGTGGCCGCCGCGTCAGCGCCCGCCGCACCCGCCGCATCCGCGTCCGGCCCCCGCTCCGTCAGCGGTCCCGCGACCGCCCCCAGGTCCACCGCGATCCCCGCCGTCTCCTGGTTGATGCGGTCCACGATGAACGTCGTGATCGCGCGGTTGCCGCCGTGCGCGTTCAGCATCAGGAAGCGCTTGAAGCCGTGCCGGATCAGGCTCTTCGCGGCCTCGACGTAGACCTCCTGGATCAGGGTGGACGGCAGCGTGACCGTCCCCGCGAACCCCATGTGGTACGGCGACTGCCCCGGCAGCAGGATCGGCGCCACGAGCGCGTCGGTCCGCAGCGCGATCCGCTTCGCCTGCTCCACGCCGTTCAGGTGGTCGGTCCCGATCGGCAGATGCGTGCCGTGCTGTTCGAGCGCGCCGACGGGGATGATCACCATGTCCGTGCGGGTCAGCAGGTCCTCGACCTCGGGCCGCGTCATGTGCGGGAGATAGTTGCGCACCTTGGCGATGGGCGGCGGTTCGGTGCTCTGGGCGGAGGAGGGGGCGGGGGTGAGGGCGGCGGCCGAAAGCGCGGCGGCGCTGGCCACGAGAGCGGCCGTCAGGGTGAGGCGCGGCATGGCGGGGTCCTTTGCGGTGGGCGTTGCAGGCGTGGCGGTTCAAGTCCCAGCCAACCTAACGCCCCGGGCCCCGGTTTCCGACCGGGTCGTTTGTCCGCCATTCTCGGCCCAAACTGGCGGACAAATCTCCGGATAACCGGCCGAAAGCGTTTCAGCTGAAACGTGCGAACCCCCGTTGGGTTGAATATCCGAGGTATTTTGGCAATAATCCGGTGACAATCCGGCTATAATCCTCCCAAATGTTCCGCAGCGCGGACCTCGACCGAGGAATGACCCCTTGACAAATCCCGACGTGCCAAACCAGCAGATCCAGGCGTTGCAGGAGCGATTCTCGACGCTGTGCGGAGCCATCCAGCGCATCAGCGAGAGCCTCGACCTCGACACGGTCCTGCAGGAGATCGTCGACAGCGCCTGCACGCTGACCGGCGCCCGCTACGGCGGCATCACGATCATGGACGAGGCGGGCCAGCTCGAGCAGTTCGTCACTGCCGGCCTTACCGCGGAGCAGCACCGGCGTCTTCTCTCCTGGGACGGAGGTCCGAGGCTGTTCGAGCACCTTTGTAGCCTGGGTCCGTTTCGAGTCGGGGACTTTGCCGGCTACGTGCAGTCTCTGGGGTTCAACACCGACGCGATTCCGTACAGGGCCGGGCAGGGTGCGCCGATCCATCATGAAGGCCTGCACCTGGGCACCCTGTTCGTCAGCCACGCGGAAGCCGGGCGGGAATTCACCGACGAGGACGAGGAACTGCTTCGGCTGTTCGCGGCGCAGGCGGCAACGACGATCGCCAACGCGGGCACCTACCGGGACGAGCAGCAGGCGCGGGCCAAGCTCGAGGCCCTGGTCGACACATCGCCCGTCGGCGTGGCCGTCTTCGACGCCAGGACCGGCGGTCTCGTGTCGATCAACCGCGAGACGCAGCGAATCGTCGACAACCTGCTCCCGAATCGCTCGGCGAAAGAGGTGCTGGAGGCGATGACATGGCGACGCACGGACGGGACCGAGGTCGCTCTGACGGAAATCCCCCTGACGCTGCACCTGAACACCGGCAAGACGGTTCGCAACGAGG
Organism: Gemmatimonadota bacterium; assembly: GCA_022827345.1. GTDB lineage: Bacteria > Gemmatimonadota > Gemmatimonadetes > Longimicrobiales > Gaopeijiaceae > Bin94. The sequence goes on from JAJDTB010000028.1 coordinate 8,661, forward strand.
AGATCGTGCTCTCGGTTCCCGGCGGGGGAAGCGTGAAGACGCTGGTCAACGTTACGCCGATTCGTGCGCGGGGGGGCAGGATCGAGTCGGTCGTGGTGACCGTGCAGGATCTGGCGCCGTTCGAGGAGCTCGAGCGGATGCGGACCGAGTTCCTGGCCATCGTGAGTCACGAACTGCGCACGCCGCTGACCTCGATCAAGGGATCGACGGCGACCGTGCTCGGCTCCCGGATGGGCCTGGCCCCGGCCGAAATGCTGCAGTTCTTCCGCATCATCGACGGGCAGGCCGATCATATGAGCGCCCTCATCGGCGACCTCCTGGACGTGGGGCGCATCGCCACGGGCATGCTGTCGGTCTCGCCCGAGCCCTCGGCGGTCGCGGAGCTGGTGGACCGGGCGAGGAACACCTTCCTGAGCGGCGGCAGCCGTCACACGGTGCTCGTCGAGCTTCCGCCGAAGCTGCCCCGCGTTGCGGTCGACCGGCAGCGCTTTGTCCAGGTGCTCAACAATCTCTTCGCCAACGCCGCCAGGCACTCTCCCGCATCGTCACCCATCCGGGTCACCGCCGCGTGCGATGGCCTTCAGGCCGCGATCTCGGTCACCGACCGCGGGCGGGGCATCGCGCCGGACCGCCTGCCACACCTGTTCGAGAAGTATGCGGGCGCCGGCGACGGGGAGCCCCGCGCGGGGCACGGCCTGGGTCTGGCCATCTGCAAGGGGCTGGTCGAGGCGCACGGGGGGCGCATCTGGGCCACGAGCGGCGGGGAGGGCCAGGGCTCACGGTTCACCTTCACGGTTCCGTTGGCCGCGGAGGCCGCTGGCGCGCCGGCGGGGGCGGCGGATCCCGAAGGGCGCGCGGCGGCTCGCGAGAAGGGCCCGGAGCCGACCCGCGTCCTGGTGGTCGACGACGACCCGCAGGCGCTGCTCTACGCGCGCGACGCGCTCACCAACGGGGGCTTCTCCGCCGTGGTGACGGGCGACCACCGGGAGCTGCCCGATATCATCCGCGCGGAAGAGCCGCACCTGGTCCTGCTCGACCTGATGCTGCCCGGCATCGACGGCATCAAGCTGATGGAGGAGATCTCGGAGCTGGCCGATCTGCCGGTCATCTTCGTCTCCGCCTACGGACGCGTCGAGACGATGGGGAAGGCGCTCGAGGCGGGCGCTGCGGATTATATCATCAAGCCGTTCTCGCCGACCGAACTGACGGCGCGGATCCGGGCGGCGCTGAGGAAGCGTGCCGAGCCCCCGCAATTCACCCTCGGCGAACTGGCCATCGACTACGCCCGGCGCCGGGTCACCGTGGCCGGGCGCCCGGTGGAGCTGACGGTCACGGAGTACGAGCTGCTGCGCCTGCTTTCGGTCAACCAGGGCCGCGCGCTGTCGTACCGCACGATGCTTCGCCGGGCGTGGAAGAAGGACAAGGGATACGTCGACCCCAAGCTGGTGCACGCCGTCGTCAAACGGCTGCGGGGCAAGCTGGGGGAGGACACGGCCGAGCCGGCCTATATCCTGAACGAGCGCGGGGTGGGCTACCGGATGCCCGGGGCGGCGGCGAGCCGGCGCGGGTAGCGGGGCGCCGGCGCCGGCCGCACATCGACGCTGAACCGCCTCGGCTGGACGACCGCGAGTCCAGAGTCCGCCGCGCGCGGGAACCCGGGAACCGGGAACCGCACGGACGGGGAGCTGTAAGCCGGATGCAGCACAGCGAACGGTCACCGGCGCGGGACCCGCGGGCCCCAGCCTCGATTCGGGGGCGGCCGAAGCGTGGCGCCGGTGGCTGCCTGACTCGAGGACAGACGAATGCCACATCGCGACATCGCTCCCGCGCAGCCCGCCGGGGAGCTTCGTTCGCGCTATCTCGACGCCATCCTCAACGCCGTCGAGGAGAGCCGCCGCCCCGCCACGCGCCGCGTGTACGGGAGCGCCTGGAAGCGCTTTCGGCGCTGGGCCGAGGCCGAGGGTCTGCAGCCCCTCCCGGCCGACCCCATGACCGTCGCCGCCTATCTGACCCGGCGCGCCGAGCAGGGCCTGTCGCAGTCCACCCTCTCACTCGACCGCAAGGCGATCAGCCACTTCCACCGCACCGCGAACCTGCCCACCCCGACCATCTCCGAAGGCGTGAAGCTGACGCTGGCCGGACTGCGCAACCAGGCCGCCCGGCAGGGACGCGCCGAGCCTCACCAGGCCAGGGGACTGACGGGAGAACGCCTCGCAGCGATCGTCCGCACCGCCCACCGCCGGCGCACGGGACAGACCGGCCGGAAGGAATCGAAGGCCGCGGCCCTGCGGCGGGGCGACGTGGACATCGCCATCGCTACGGTCATGCGCGACGCGCTGCTGCGGCGCAGCGAGGCGGCCGAGCTGCGCTGGGGCGACGTGGAGTTCTCCGCCGACGGGTCGTCGCTCGTCACAATCCGCCGCTCGAAGACCAGTCATGTTTCGGCGGTCCAGTACGTTGGGACCGACGCCACCGCCGCGCTCCGCCGCATCCGTCCCCTGAACGCGCATCCCGACTCGCGCGTGTTCGGCCTTCGGTCAGGCCGCTCGATTTCCAACCGCCTGGGCGCGATGGCCAGGGAGGCGGGTCTGGGCGAGGGGTTCAGCGGGCACTCCCCGAGGGTGGGGATGGCCCAGGACCTGACCGCGGCCGGTGTAGGACTCGCGGCGCTGATGGTCGCGGGCCGCTGGCGGTCCGAACGCATGCCGGCCCACTACGCGCGGGGCGAGGCGGCGCGGCGCGGGGCCGTCGCGAAGCTGCACGGCGAGGGCAGCTGGGCGGAGAAGACGCACCGGAGGCGTCAGGCGGGGTGATTTGTCCGCCATTTGGGGCCGTTTTTGGCGAACAAAAGGCATCGAAGCCCGCCAGGAGCGGTGTTGTCGGCCATTTCGGGGCGAATTTGGCGGACAAACGCCGCGCTCGATGAACCCTCAGTCCGGCCAGCGCCCGCTTGGGCCTGCCCGCTCACCCTCGGCGACCTCGGCCTTCTTCAGGCGCACGTAGCGCTTGACCTGGCCGTAGCCGCCGGGGTATCCCGCCTCGCGGATCTCTCTGAACAGCCTCGCCGCGCTCAACTGCGGAAAGTCGGACAGGCGCGCGTCGATCATCTCCTTGTAGGCATCGAGGATGGTGGGCCGCGGAGCTCTCGGGCCGTACTGCACGACCATGTCGTCCGGGTCGCGCTCGAGCTCACCCGACTGGATCCAGTTGTAGACGGTGCGCCGGCTGATCCCCACCGCCCGGGCGGTCGCCGTCTTGCTCACCCCCTGTTCCAGGTACCGCCTCATGAGCAGGCGTTTCTCTATTCCATGCATTTGTGCATCCGATTTCAAGTGCCAGGAAACAACCTGTGTCGGTTACAACGGACGCTCGGCGAAGGCATGCGGCTCATCGGAACCGCAGCCTCCCCCTGATCCCCACGGAGTGCTCCGCACCGCCGAGGGCGCCCTCGCGCCGCGTCCCTTCGAAGCGCAGCCCGAGCCCTGAGCCGAGGTCGTAGCGCAGGCCGCTGCTGAAGGCGCGTGCGCCGCTCTCCGACAGGCGGAAGCCGCTGTACGGCGTGCCGCGGAACCCGGACAGTCCGTAGGCCACCTCGGCGTCCACGTTGGCGCCGGCGTTCCAGTCGCGGTCGCGGACCGCACCCGACACGCCGCGTTCCCACAGCTGGTTCACGCCGCTCGCGGCGTTGCCGTAGGTGGGTGCCATGCGGATCGAGAGTCCCTGGCCGCGCAT
>JAJDTB010000074.1 GCA_022827345.1 Gemmatimonadota bacterium
ACCCCACCGCCCGCTTCGCCCGGCCCGCCGGGCCCGACCGCGCCGCCCTCATCCCCCACCACACCCTCTTCCCGCACCTCCTCCTCACCGCCCGCCGCCCCCTTTTCACCTTCGGAGCGCCTCTCTCCCACCTCCACCTCACCACCTCCCGAGTGCCCGTCACCCCCCGGCCCCGCCCCCCTCGGCGGCGGCCGCAGATCCCCGAACCCGCCCACCACCGGAAACCGGTCGCGGCAGTTCGGGCACCCGAATTCGCCCTCGTGCACGCGCCGATCCCGCACATCGTGGGCCAGCAGGACCAACCCGTTCGGAGGCCCGCACCTCGGGCACACCAGGTGATCGACGAGGACGGCGTTCACGCGCGCTCGATCCGCAGCAGGGGCACGGCGACACCGGCAGGCAGCCCCGCCACGAACCCGGCGGCGCGGGCAACGTCGGCAGCGCGCAGCATCTGGCCGCGGCTCGGCAGGTGCGGCGAGGCATCCGGATCGAGCGCGTCCCAGATCGGAGTGTCGACGGCGCCCGGCTCCAGCAGGCACGCCCTCGCGCCCGTCCCGCGGATCTCTTCGAGCAGCACGTCGTGGAACCCGCGCAGACCGTACTTGGACGCGGAATAGGCGCTGTTTTCCGGGAACGCCCGCCAGCCCGCCACCGATCCCACGTTGATCACCAGGCCGGAACGCGCGGCCAGCATCCCGGGAAGGAACGCCCGCGTCACGTTGACCGTGCCCACGAGGTTGGCCTCGAGGTTGCGCCGCAACATCTCCCCGCCGGTCTGCGTCACCGCTGCCAGGTCGAACACGCCCGCGGCATTCACAAGCACAAGGAGCGGCGCACCGCCGGTCTCCACCTCGGCCCGCGCCAGCTCCACCTCCGCTTCCGACGTCACGTCGAACGGCAGCGCCACCCCGTCGATCTCACCCGCCAGCCGCTCCAGCCGCTCGAACCTCCGCCCCCCGACGTACACCTTGAACCCGTCTCCCGCCAACCGCCGCGCAATCGCCTCCCCGATGCCCCCCGTAGCCCCCGTCACCAGCGCCCGACCGCGCCCACCCGCCCCTCGCCCGCCATCCGCATCACGCCCGCCGCGCGCCATCCGCCTCGCGCTCACACCACCCCCACCACCCGCCCCACCACCCCCGTCACTCACCCCGATACTCCACCCAGTGCCGCGGCGTCTCCCAGAGCACCACCCGGTCGAGCACCGACGGCGCCGGAACGTGCGGTGCAATCCGCTCCCAGATCTTCACCGCCAGGTTCTCGGTCGACGGGATCACCCCGTCCAGCCACGCGACGTCCAGGTTCAGGTTGCGATGGTCCAGGTCGTCCACCACGCGCTCGTTCACCAGATCCTTGAGGTCCTTCAGGTCCATCACGTACCCGGTCTCGGGATTCACCGGGCCGACGACCGTCACGTCCAATTCGTAGTTGTGACCGTGCCAGTTGTCGTTGGCGCAGTCTCCGAAGACCTGGCGGTTCTTCTCGTCGCTCCAGTCGGGGCGGCACAGCCGGTGGGCGGCGCAGAAGTGGAGGCGGCGTGTGATCCGGACCCGTGTCATGCGATCTCCTCGTCTGGGGCGGCGGACAACTGCGAGCCGTCACGCGCCGGGTGTCCCGCGGGGGCGCCCGCAGGTGGCACCGACGACTCACCCCAAAAATAAAGGCCAGCGTCCTCGAAGGAACGCCGGCCTCTATTGTGCCAGAGGGTGTAACCTGAAGCCCGGGCTCAACGGTTGGTGACTCCCCCATCGATTTCGCCTTCCCCGCGAAGGGGGCCTGGCGTCCGCGACGGGAGGTAGTCCCGGCTCTTCCAGTGTTGGCTCAAATACGAGCCCTCCAGCACGAGCCGAATATGTGGAGCGATTGCGGGCGCCGCAATAGGGGGGTGGAAATCTGTCCCAACGCAACATGCCGATGGCCCGCAAGAAGCGCTTCCCGATCAGCCCTTCCCCGGTATCCCCGGCTCGGTCATCCCGCGCACGTCCAGCGCGTCGTCCAGCTCCTCGGGGGAGATCAACCCCATCTCCTCCACCACCTCCCGCACCGACCTGCCCTCGCCCGCCGCCTTCTTCGCGACCACCGCCGCCTTGTCGTACCCGATGTACGCGTTCAGCGCCGTGGCGATCGACGGGTTCCGCTCCAGCAGCTCGCGGGCCCGGTCCGGACGCGCCGTAATCCCCGTCACGCAGCGCTCGGTCAGCACCTGCGACGCGTTCGCCAGCAGCGTGATCGACTCCAGGAGCGCATCGGCGATCACCGGCATCATCACGTTCAGCTCGAAGTTGCCGCGCTGGCCCGCAATGGTGACCGTCGTCGCATTCCCGGCCACGCGCGCGCACACCATCATCATCGCTTCGCAGATCACCGGATTCACCTTGCCCGGCATGATCGAACTCCCCGGCTGCACCGCCGGCAACTGAATCTCGGAGATCCCGGATGTCGGCCCGCTCGCCAGCCAGCGGATGTCGTCCGCGATCTTCATCAGGCTGGCGGCGACGGTGTTGAGCGCCCCGGCCAGCGACACGCAGGCATCCTTGGCCCCCTGCGCCTCGAAGTGGTCCTCCGCCTCGCAAAACTCGATCCCGTACCGCGCCGCCACCCGCGCCATCGTCCGCCCCGCGAACTCCGGATGCGTGTTGATCCCCGACCCCGTCGCCGTCCCCCCCAGCGGCACCTCCGCCATCTCCTCGCCGGCCCGCTCCACGCGCTCGATCCCCTTCGCCACCTGGGCCGCGTATCCTCCGAACTCCTGCCCCAGCCGCACCGGCGTCGCGTCCATCAGATGCGTCCGCCCCGACTTCACGATGCCGTCGAAATCACGCGCCTTCTCGCCCAGCGCATCGCGGAGCAACGCCAGCGCCGGCACCAGCTCGTCCCGGATCGCCGCCCGGCAGGACACATGGATCGCCGTCGGGATGATGTCGTTCGACGACTGCCCGTAGTTCACATGGTCGTTCGGGTGCACGTGCGCCGCGCCCGCCAGCGCCCGGTTGGCCAGCGCCGCGATCACCTCGTTGGCGTTCATGTTGGTCGACGTGCCCGACCCCGTCTGGTAGATGTCGAGCACGAAGTGGTCGTCCCAGTACCCGTTCGCGACCTCGCGCGCCGCCGCCGCGATCGCCCCGGTGAGCTCGCCGGACACCAGCCCCAGCTCCGCGTTCGTCTCCGCCGCCGCCTCCTTCAGCCGCCCCAGCGCCTCGATGAACCGCCGCGTGAACCGCCGTCCGCTGATGGGAAAATTCTCGGCCGCCCGCTGCGTCTGCGCGCCGTAGAGGGCGTCGGCGGGAACCCGCACCTCGCCCAGTGAGTCCTTCTCGATTCGATGGGAAGCTGACATGACCGTATTCTTGTCGTCGGGAAACTGTGGATCGCGTGGGAAGCTACAATTGGCCCATCGCGATTCCAACCCCGCCGCGTCGCCGCCGCCCGCGCCCAACGTAAACCCGCCTTTACATTTCGTAAACCAGACTTTACATATCACCCGACATGTCTGCCCCCAACGCCCGTCCCGAATCCGGATCCAGCCCCGTGGCCCTCGTGACGGGCGGGGGCGTGAGGGTGGGAAGGGCGATCGCCCTGGCGCTGGCCCGCAGTGGATACGACCTGCTGGTCAGCTATAATGCGTCGCCTGCGGGAGCCGCCGAAGTCGCCGCGGCGGCCCAGCGGATGCAAAGGCGGGCGCACGCCACCCGGGCCGACCTGTCGCGCCAAGGCGATGTCGCCGCCCTCGCCCGCACCGCCGCCGAGCGCTGCGGCCGCCTCGACCTCCTCGTCAACTCGGCCGCCAGCTTCGCCCCCGGCGACCTCCTCGAGGTCACCGCCGACGAGTGGGACGCCGTCATGGCGCTCAACCTGAAGGCGCCCTTCCTCCTCGTCCGCGAAACCGCCGGCCTGCTGCGCGCCTCACGCGGCTCGATCGTCAACATCGTCGACCTCTCCGCGCTACGGCCCTGGACCAGCCACCCTCACCACTCGGTGTCGAAGGCCGGCCTCCTCCACCTCACCCGCGTCATGGCCCGCGCCCTCGCGCCCGAAGTGCGCGTCAACGCCGTCGCCCCGGGATATGTGCTCCCGCCGGAGCACCACAGCGAGGCCGACATCGAGCGCACCCGACGGCAGATTCCGCTGGGCCGCGTGGGCGCGCCCGAAGACGTGGCCGACGCGGTGCGGTTCCTCGCCCGGGCCGACTACGTCACCGGCGAGGTCATCGTCGTGGATGGGGGGTTGGGGCTGGGCTAGCCCGCCGTTGCGGCACGGCGCGCGGTCACCCCCGCATGAGTCCGGCGGCCAGGCCAGGCGACCCGGCCGCCGACCCTCCGATCAGCCGTCGTGCAGCACCTTCGCGACCACCATCCCGCCGACGCCGTACATGATCAGCATCACAACCGCATCGCCGATCACCGTTGTCGTCGTGACCAAGCCATCCGTGGTGCCCAGCATGGACAGTCCCATCGAAAGGCTGTACAGCACGCCTACGCCAGCCCCCGCCTTGAAGGCCTCGACCGGACCGCCGGCGCCCCTCCAGCTGAGCACCAGGGCGAGCAGCGCTCCCCCGGCCACCTGACCGAGCGCAAGCGCCACGTAGTTCGGCGCCTCCGACATGGTGCCGTTGGCGAAGAAGTCGGCCAGCAGCAGTCCATAGAACACGTAGCCGAGTACGAACAGGGCAACGCCGCCGGCGAGGGACGCGAGTATGCACTTCTTGTTCACGCGGTCTCCTTGGTTGGAGAGGATGGAAGGTGTGGCGGTGAAGGTATCCGCTTCACGCTCGAAACGCACATTACGCTATTGAGTAAAAATACTCAATGTAGTAATATGGTGTCATGAGAAACTTCGAACGCCCCCACGGCAAGACACTCCTGTCCCGGCTGCGCGAGGAGCCCAGGTGGCTGATCGTCGTCACCGGACCGCGCCAATGCGGCAAGACCACTCTGGTCGACCAGATCCTTCGGAAGACCGAACGACCGTCCGCCCATGTCGCCGTGGACGCACCCGATCCCGCTACCGTACCGATCACCACCGGATTCTCGGGCACGGTCTCGTCGCTCACGACGAGTGCCTCCCTTCCTCCCGTCGACCAAAGGGACACAAGGTGGCTTGTCCGCACCTGGGAAGCAGCCAGACGCGAAGCCAGGGCGTCGGACAGAGGCTTCATCCTCGTGCTCGACGAGATTCAGAAGATCCCGAACTGGTCCGAGACGGTGAAGGGGCTGTGGGACGCGGACCGGCTGGCCGGCCTCCCCCTCCACGTGGTCCTTCTCGGCTCTGCCCCGCTCCTCATGCAGCAGGGAATGAGCGAGAGCCTGGCCGGCCGCTACGAAGTGATCGAAATGCGGCACTGGTCCTTCGAGGAGATGGCCGCGGCATTCGACTTCGATCTGGACCGGTACATCTACTTCGGCGGCTATCCGGGTCCGGCCCCGATCATTCGCGACGAGAGCAGATGGCGCAGCTTCATTCACGGTTCACTGATCGAGCCCAACATCGAGCGCGACATCCTCGCCCTGCGGCGGGTGGACAAGCCGATTCTCCTGAAACGGCTCTTCGGCCTCGGATCCGAGTACTCCGGTCAGATCCTCTCCTACAACAAGATGCTCGGCCAGCTGGACGAGGCGGGCAATACGACCACCCTGGCCCGCTACCTCGATCTGCTGTCCATGGCCGGGCTGATCACCGGGCTGTCGAAGTTCGCCAGCCGCCCCCATCGGCGCAGGGCGTCGAGTCCCAAGCTGAACGTGCTCAACACCGCGCTCATGTCGGTCCATTCGGACTACACCTTCGAGCAGGCGCGGGCGGACCGGACGTTCTGGGGACATCTCGTCGAGAGTGCGGTCGGCGCGCACCTGGTCAATACCGCAAGCAGGGAGTACCGCGTCTACTACTGGCGTGACCGCGGGCAAGAGGTGGACTTCGTCCTTGAGCACGGGCGAAAGCTGGTCGCTTTCGAGGTCAAGAGCGGCAGGCGGCGCGGGAACGTGAGCGGGCTTGAAGCGTTCAGCAAGAGCTTTCCTGTGAAGGCATCTCATGTCGTTGGAACCGGTGGGATTCCCGTGTCGGAGTTCCTGTTGACGCCGGTCCAGGAGTGGTTCGGGGGATCATGAAGCACTTCGTGGAGCGGACATGCACGGTGGTGCGGGAGCGGGCGAAGGAAGCCGACCAGTCAACCGACTCGCCGTTGCCTGACAAGCCCGAGTCACGCCCCCTTGAGTCGTTCCGGAACGAGCCCGCCTACGTGCTGCTTGGGTCTCCCGGATCTGGGAAGACGGAAGCGTTCAAGCATGAAGCACGGAATGAGGGAGTGAAATACCACACTGCCCGTGACCTCCGGACGTTGGGACCTGGCTCGGAAGGGCGGCACGACATGCTCTGCATCGACGGCCTCGACGAGACGCGCGCCGGGTCGTCCGATGGTCGCACTCCGTTCGATGAGATCCGCGCAAGGCTTCAACAACTGGGACGCCCACGGTTCCGTTTATCCTGCCGCGAGGCTGACTGGTTCGGCGCCAACGACAGGGAGCGTCTCGAGGCAGTTGCCCCCAACGGTGACGTGCTGGTTCTGCGGCTTGATCCACTGTCGGATCAGGGGGTTCACGACATTCTCGACAAGAATCTGGGTGTTGAAGATCCCCAAGGCTTCGTTGAGGCAGCTCGGGAACGCGGGGTCGATGGCTTGCTCCGCAATCCGCTCAACCTGGAGATGCTCGCGGCGGCGGTGGGTGACGAGGAATGGCCACGAACAAAGACCGAGACGTTCGACCTGGCCTGCCGCAAGCTCGTTTCCGAGGAGAACCCCGAGCACCAGATCGCGTGGAGTGGAGCTGCGGATACCACAGCGCTGCTGGATGCTGCCGGCGATCTCTGCGCCGTCCTGCTACTGGCCGGGAAGGCGGGAGTCACACTCCCTGGAACCGCGCCCAACCCGGATCACCCGCGATTGGCGCATTTGCCCCGAGTGGACCAGCAACTGCTTCCCCGTGTGCTGGATACCGATCTGTTCGCATTGGCCGCCGAGGGACGTCTGGTGCCCGCACACCGACAGCTGGCCGAGTTCCTGGCAGCCCGACGAATCGCCGATCTGATCGACAACGGCCTTCCGGTGCGCCGCCTGCTATCCCTGATGACCGGCTTCGACGGTGGCATCATTTCGGAGTTCAGGGGTCTTGCCGCCTGGCTGGCCGCTCAGAGCAAGGCGGCAAGACCGGAGGTCATCGAGCGGGATCCGCTGGGGACAGTCCTTCATGGTGACGTTCAAGACTTCAGTACTCCCGAGAAGCGTCTCGTCCTTCAGGCCCTGAAAGCGGAAACAGACCGAAACCCGTGGGTGGTTGGCGAAACCCTCCTGGCATCGCGACTGGGGTCCCTGGCCGGATCCGATCTGGTAGACGATTTCCGTCAGGCCCTGACCGATCCGCCGCGTGACGAAGCACATCGATCGTTCGTCCTTCTCATCCTTCGGGCCGTCAGAGCCGGGGCTCCGATGTCGGGACTTGCCCGGCCTCTGATGACCATCGTTCGGGATGAGACCTGGCCGACGTCCGTCCGAAACACTGCTCTTGAGGCGTACATCCGAGCCCGAAAGGGTGATCCCCGGGCCGCAGCGGTGCTCAGGACTCTGCTCGATGATGTCTACAGTGGAGCGGTCGCGACCCAGAACGATGATCTGCTTGGGACATTGCTGACAGAGTTGTATCCGGATGACCTGCCGGTGGCGGATCTCGTCGGCTACTTGAGACAACCTGCCCGGCGCAATTTGTGGACACGCTATGGCGTGTTCTGGACGGATCACGTAAGAGCGAAGTCCACTATCGACCAGATGGCCCAGCTGCTTCAGCTGCTCAAGGGTCCGATGGAGCGGGTGCGATCGAAATCAGGGGGTGCGCCACGGAACGTCGCCCTGGTGGTTCGACCGCCCGTCATGTTGCTGCGACACCTCCTCGAGCATTCACCCGAGAGTGTTGCTCAGGAGCTGCTGGTGCACTGGCTTGACTTCGCGGGATGGCTCGAATTCGGCAACGGAAGCGTAGTCGGCGATGCCGAGTTCTTCCGGACCTGGCTCGGCGAAAACCCCGATGTTCAGAAGGCGATTATCGAAGACGGCGTAGCCAGGTGCCGCGATGACCGTCACTTCTTTACGTGCATGGGCTACGTGAAACGAAGCCTCTTCGGGGCGACCCCACCAAAGGAGTACGGTGCGTGGTGCGCGGAGCGGGCGATCGCTGCGAGTACCGCTGAGGTAGCCGACTGGTTCGTCTGGGAGGCGGCGGAGTTCGTCCACAACCGGCAAGGACATGAGACGGGCTGCGGGGCGGATGTCGCCGGGAAGCTGCGCGTCGATGTTCGTCTCACACAGCGGTTTGAAGGCCGATTGGCGGCCCTAGCGGACCAGAGTCGCTTCGACGAGAAGACGAAGAAGACACGACAAGCTAATCAGTCACCGAATGACGGTCGCTTCGACAACCTGAGAGGCTGGGTCAAGGCCAATGCGGCAGCGCTACACGGCAACGAATGCCGACCCGACCTGCTCCACGAGCTCGCCACAGCGTACCTGAACGGCTTCTCGGATGTCCGGGGGGAAACACCGGACGAGCGGCTGCGATACCTGCTGGGTGCCGATGACGATCTTCTTGGCGCCGCCATGGCTGGTTTGCGAGGAACCACTCACCGGAGCGACCTCCCCACATGGACCGAGATCTCGAAGCTGGCGGCCGAGAATCGGACCCACTACTTGGCGCACCCCTTCATGGTGGGCCTGGAGGAACTTTCTCGGGCCACGGAAACCGCCGACTTTCACCTCAGCGATGCGCAGACCCGGCTGGCCGTGGCCATCCATTTCACGGTTGTACGATGGCGCCGCCAAGACAGTTCGGAGGGTCCGCCGCTTTGGCTGCGGAATTGTCTGGTGCGCGAACCGGATACGGTTGGCGAGGTCTGGGCCCGTTGCGCGGGGGCTCAGCTCCGTAGTGGAGCGAAGTCGCTGGAGGGAGTCGGTGGCTTGGCCCACGAGCCCGCGTACGCAGATTTGGCACGGGCAGCGACGGTTCCACTCCTGAGGGCGTTCCCGATCCGTTGTGGCGCAGGACAGCTCTGGATCGTGAGATCGTTGCTGAAGGCGGCCGTGTCGCACGGGCGCGGTACCCAGCTTCTGGAACTGATCGAGGCAAAGGTCGGCTACAGGAGCATGAACGCCAGCCAGAGAGTCTACTGGCTGACAGCCGGGCTATTCGTGCGGCCGGAGACGTACGGGGACCGGTTGGAAGCGTATGTTGCCGGCAAGAGCCGGCGAATCCAGCGATTGGTGGAAATGCTCCCTCGTGCAGTGACAGATTCGTGGGATTCGACCGTCCTCCAGAGGTTGATTCGCCTGCTTGGACCTTATTCCGAAGCGCCGCCAACCGCGGGACACACCTATTCGGTGACGTGGCCGATTCAGGCCAACTACAGGCTCCACAGCCTTATTGAACGGCTCGCTGCGGATACTTCGGCGGCGGCCAGTCACGCGCTCGAATCGTTGGCCCGAGACGACCGACTCGTCAACTGGCGTTCTCAATTGCTTGATCGCCTACATCGGCCGAAGGGCCTCCATCGCGAAGCCGTGTACGCGCATCCGCCACTCGAACAAGTCGCGGAGGTCCTGGACAACCGGCGACCGGCCAACGCCGCAGATCTCTGGGCACTCACCGTCGATTTGCTGCAGCAATCTTCCAGAAGAATCCGCGACGGTGCCACCTCCGATTGGCGCCAGTACTGGAACGTCGACCAATACAACCGTGCAGAGACGGCAAAACCGGAGGACGCGTGCAGGGACGCCCTGCTGTCGGACCTGGAACAGGCACTGGCACCACTGGAAGTCGAGGCGACGCCGGAGGGCCGCTACGCCAACGACAAACGCTCCGACATCCGTCTTTCGGTCCCCGGCTTCAACGTCCCGATCGAGATCAAGAGGAGCTGCCATCCCAACTGGTATAGCGCCATCAGGACCCAGCTCATCCCCAAGTACACCCGCGATCCCGGCACCGACGGCTACGGCATCTACCTCGTGTTCTGGTTTGGAGAGGCCGAAGGTTGCAAACCCAAACCGGCGTCGGGCCGGAGGCCGAAGTCACCCGAGGAGGTCCGGAAGGCCTTGTTGGACAGTCTCGGCGACCAGGAACGCCGCAAGATCTGGGTCTGCGTGATCGACGTTTCAAAACCCGACGGGTGACGTCCTGCCAACCCGCTGGGGCCCGGTTGTTCGCCAAAACCAGGTCGAAGTGGCGGACAAACCATCGGTGCAGCTGTTTGTCCGCCAAAATCGGGCCAAGTTGGCCGACAAAGCCATCGGCGCGGGCCCGTTTGTCCGCCAGAATTGGCCAAAATTGGCCGACAATCCGCCCCCTCACCCCCCGTGTGCCAGAAACCGCTCCGCTTCCAGCGCCGCCATGCACCCCGTCCCCGCCGCCGAAACCGCCTGCCGGTAGTAGTCGTCCATCACGTCCCCGGCCGCGAACACGCCCGGCACATTCGTCTCCGTCCGCCACGCGGTGGGCAGCCGCACGTAGCCGTTCTCCTTGAGATCGATGTGGCCGCGCAGGAAGGCCGTGTTGGGGTCATGCCCGATCGCGACGAACATGCCGCCGACGGCGATCTCCGACTCTTCCCCCGTCACCGTGTCCCGCAGCCTGATGCCGCTGATGACCTCGTCGCCGAGCACTTCAGCGACGGTCTTGTTCCACAAAAAGCGGATCTTTTCGCTGGCAAGCGCCCTGTCCTGCATGATCTGGGAAGCCCGCAGCTCGTCGCGGCGGTGAATGACCAGGACTTCGCTGGCGAACTTGGTCATGTAGAGGGCTTCCTCCATGGCGCTGTCGCCGCCGCCCACCACCGCGATCACCCGGCCGCGGAAGAACGGCAGTGCCCCGTCGCACACCGCGCATGCCGACACGCCGCCGCCACTCTGGGCCAGCCGCTCCTCGCCGGGCACGCCCAGCCAGCGTGCATTGGCCCCGGTGGCGATCACGACCGTGCGGGCGCGCACATCCTCGCCGCCCGACGTGCGCAGCAGGAAGGGCCGGATCGAGAAGTCGACCTCGACGATGTCGTCGGTGACGACGCGCGTGTCGAATCGCATGGCCTGCTTCTTGAACTCCAGCATCATCTCGATGCCGCCGATTCCGTCCGCGAAGCCCGGGTAGTTCTCGACGTCGGTGGTGAACATGAGCTGACCGCCGGGGATCATGGTGCGGCTGCCGGCGCCTTCGTAGACGATGGGGTTGAGGTTGGCGCGCGCCCCGTAGATGGCGGCGGTCCAGCCGGCGGGGCCGGAACCGACGATCACGAGGTTCTCTATGTGGTCGGACATTGGGTCACCGGGATTTCAAGGTTGCGGGTGAATGAGTGTGCCGTCCGGCCTTATCGCGACAGGACCGGACCTTCCTTATACAACTCCGAGGTCCTGTAGCGTTCCAGTGCGCCGGCCAGCAGGAGCTTGATCGCCACGGCCAGGGGCACGCCGATGAGCAGGCCGACGAAGCCGAAGTAGAAGCCGCCCAGGGTGAGCGCGAGCACGATCCAGACCGGGTGCAGCCCGACGGAGTCGCCGACGATCCGGGGGCTGATGACCGTGCTCTCCAGCGCCTGGGCCACGCCGTACACGGCCGCGACCTTGATGAGCGAGACGCCGATGCTCTCGCTGACCAGCGCGAGGATGATGGCGGGCACGAGCGACACCGCCACGCCCATGTACGGGATCACGCCGAGCACCGCGACCGTGGCCCCGAGGAGGAAGGCGTAGGGGAAGCCGGTGACGAGGAGCCCCAGCCAGGTGATGCCGCCGGTGATCAGCGACGCCGAGACCTGTCCGCGCAGGTACCGCGAGAGCAGGTCGTCGTAGTCGCGGGCGAAGCCGGTCACCCTGGACCGCAGCTTGCCGGGCAGGAGGTTGCCTGCCCGCGCGACGATGCGGTCGTAGTCGCGGAGCAGGTAGAACATGAGCACGGGCGTGAGGACCAGGTAGCCGAGGACGGTGAGGAGGGAGCCGAACCCGCGGCCGAGGCCGAGGACGGCGGCCCAGGCCTGCTCGGTGAGCTGCTCGCGGCGGGATTCCAGGAAGTCGGTGACGGTCTGGGCGTCGAGCGCCTGGATTTGAGCGAGGACGGCGGCTTCGTCGATGAAGGGGATGTCGAAGCCGATGGACGTGGCGGTGAGGCCTTGCACCCAGGCGGTGAGTCCCTCGAGGAAGCGCGGGGCCACGCCGATCAGGGAGCGGGCCTGCGCGACCAGCTCGGGGACGCCGACGATGAGCACCACCGCGCCCAGCACCAGGAAGGGCACCAGGATGATGAAGATTGCGGCGGTGCGCCCGATCCGCGGGTGCTTCTCGATGCGGTCGGCGACGGGATCGAGGATGTACGCGAGGACGAAGGCGAGGAAGAAGGGCGCGAGAAGGGATCCGGCCGTGCTGAGGATCCACAGGCACACCAGGATGGTCGCGACGGTCACCATGAGCGCCTGGCCGCGCACGCCGCGGAAGGGCGTCAGCAGCGCGATCACGACGCAGTAGAGGATGAAGGGGTTGAGCGCACCCCGCATGCTGTACAGGAAGAAGGCGCCCGCCAGGACCAGCAGCGCGGCCTGCACGATGCGCCAGACGGTGGTGTCCCTGTTCTGTTCGTCGCGGCTCACCAGCCCGCCTCCTCGATTCTGGCGAGCGCGCGCCGGACGACCTCGCTCGTGTCCCGGTACGGTATGCGCTCGGCGGCATCGCCCACCGGCATCCACTCACACGCGGTGATCCCCTCGGCGTGCTGGGGGACGGGGTCGCCCGTCCGGCTGCGCATCAGGAAGAAGGTGCAGAACTTGTGGATCGTCTCGCCCTCGCATTGGAAGGTCCAGTCCACGGTGTCGATCTTCGGTCCGACCACCTCGGGCCTGATCCCGGTCTCTTCCTCCACTTCGCGCGCCGCGGTCTCGCGCAGGCTCTCGCCGCCCTCGATATGTCCCTTCGGGAGCGACCACTTCCCGTAGGGGTCCCTGATCACCAGCGCATGCCAGTCGCCGGCCAGCAGTCGCACGACCACCCCGCCCGCGCTCCGTTCGATCCGCGGCGTCATTCCGTTGCGCCCCCTTCCCCCCGCCACTGTTACCATGCCGACGTGACCACCGCTAGAAGATGGAGAAGCTGAGGTAGCGGCGCGGATTCTCCTGGATGTCCGCCAGTAGCGCGCGCAGTTCCTGAACAGCCTCGATCGCGCCGTCCGCCAGCGCGGGATCGCCCAGAAGCTTGCCCACCGACCCGTCGCCGGTCTCGGCGGCGGCCAGCAGGGCGTCGAAGCGCGCGAAGGTCGTGTCGGCCTGCCGGGCGGCGGCGCGCATGTCCCCCAGCGACGAGTTCAGTTCGTCGGTCAGGGACCGCAGATTGCTCAGCACCGCACCCGCGTCGCCCAGCATCTCCCCGGCCCCGGCGCTCCCGATGATCGAATCGATCCGCTCGAACGAGGTTCTCGCCACGCGCGCCGCCGCCCCGAGTTCGGCGGCCGATGCGTTGACGCCCTCGGAGAGGTCCTCGAAACGGGCCGCCTGCTGGGTGATGATCTCGCTGAGCCCGTCGCTGACCTCCCCGATGTTCTCGATGGCGCTCCTGAGTTGCAGCGCGGTTTGCTCGGTGAACGCGATCTGGAACCGCTCCGAAATGACCGTCAGGTTCCTGGCGATCTCGTCCGCCGTCGCCGTGAGCCGCGAGAAGTCGGGAAGCGCGGCGCCTGGCAGCACGCCGTCTTCGGGGTAGTCCACGAAGTAGGGCAGGTCGAGCTCCGTCAGACTGAGGATCTCCGCCTGCCAGTCGCCAAAGACGGATTCCGGGGCGAGGAGCACGGCCGCGTCCGCGGGCAGCGCCAGCTCGGGACGCACGCTCATGTGGACCATCACCGCTTCGCCCCCCGGGGTCACGGCCACCGCGTCCACGCGCCCCACCGACACTCCGCGGAACCTGACCGCCGCGCCCGCAACGAGCTGTCCCACGTTGGCCGTCGCGGCCCGCAGTTCCACCATGTCGCGCCGGAGTCCACCCTGCAGCCAGATCGTGCCCACCACCCCGACCGCGATCCCGAGCAGCACCACCAGCCCCACGAGGGCCTCTCGTCTACGCTCCATGATCGTGTCCTCCCACGTTGATACCTTCGTTCTGCCACCCAACTCCGTAGTAGAGATCCGGATCGCCTTCCACGAACCCCCGGAGCACCGGGTCCGATGCCGCCCTGACCTCCGAGGGCGTTCCGGTGAATCTCGCCCGGCCGGCGTGCAGAAGCGTGATCCGGTCCGCGACCCTGAAGGCGCTGGTCATGTCGTGCGTCACCACGAGCCCCGTCACCCCGAGTTCGTCCCTCATACGGAGTATAAGCCGGTCGATGACCGACGTGGTCACGGGATCGAGCCCCGTGGTCGGCTCGTCATAAAGCAGATACTTCGGCGACGGGGCGATAGCACGCGCCAGACCGGCCCGTTTCCGCTGGCCTCCGCTCAGCTGGGCGGGATACCGGTCGTCCATGCCCGCGAGTTCGACGAGGGCCAGGCATTCTTCCACGCGCTTCGCGATGCGGAGACGATCCCACCCCGGCATCCGGCGCAGACCCATGCCCACGTTCTCGGCAATGGTCATGGAGTCGAAGAGGGCGGCGAACTGGAACACGTAGCCGATCCGCTGGCGAAGCTGCGCCAGGCCGTTCCGATTCAGCTCCGGCACCGAAATTCCGTCGACGACAACCGAGCCGGCGTCGGGACGCAGCAGGCCGACGACGTGCTTCAGCAGGACCGACTTTCCGCTCCCGGAGGGCCCCACGATGGCCGCGGTCTCACCATCCTCGACCCGCATGGTGAAGCCCCTCAGCACCTCCTTGGGCCCGAAGGCCTTCTCCACATCGAGCAGCTGAATACTCATATCGTACTCATGGCATACTCATCCACCAGCGATCCAGCCCGGATGCATCGCCGGTCGAATGCCGGGGGGATCCTGTTCACGGGCCGCTAGAGCAGCGTGGCCGCCCAGAAGGCGTCCAGACAGAGGATCAGCATGCTTGCGACAACCACGGTCCTGGTCGCGCTCCGTCCCACGCCCTCGGCCCCCCGCTCCGTCCGCAGCCCGAAATAGCACCCCACCCCGGTCACCACCGCGCCGAAGGAGACGGACTTGATGACGGCGAACCACACGTCCCAGGGAAGGAAGAAGAGGCGCAGTCCCTTCACGAACTCCGGGGACGACATGTCCAGCAGCTGGAGCGCGGTGATCCACCCGGACCCGATCCCCAGCGCGATGGCGAGCAGGACGACGATCGGGAACATCAGGATCGCGGCGAGTACCCGCGGCACCACCAGGTAGGCGAGCGGATCGTAGGCGAGCGTCTCGAGGGCGTCGACCTGCTCGGTGACGCGCATCGTGCCGAGTTCGGCCGAGATGTTGGCGCCGACCCGCCCGGCAAGGGTCAGGGCGGTCAGCACCGGCCCCAGCTCCAGGATCATCGTCTTGCCGACGAGGGTGCCGACGAAGTAGACCGGGATCGTACCCGTCAGGGTGTACGACGCCTGGAGCGACATGACGATCCCGGTGAAGGTCGCGATGAAGAGCGCGATCGGAACCGACGCGACGCCGATCCGGGCCATCTGGGGCACGAGGTGCGGCAGCCACACATCGGCGTTGCGCAGCGAGGCCGCCGAGGCCATGAGCAGTGCCCAGGCCTGTCCCATTCCCTGCAGGGCCGTGATTGTCCGGCTCCCAACGAGGGCGAGCGCCCCCGACACACGTTCGAGCATCAGGAAAGATAGTCCTTCCAGCCGCCCTCGCCCCGGGAGCGGGCATTGGGCGCGAATCCGACGAGCGTGAAGCGCACGTTGGGGTATGCAGACCCGGATGGGCCGTCGCCGCGCCAGGTCACGGCGAGCTCGCAAATACGGTCCGCGTCGGCGCGGACACTCGCCTCGACCAGGAGATCCTGCTCCCGCGACTCGATCGTGATGCGGAGCAGGCCGCCGGGATCGGCTGCGGGGATCCTCACCGGGTTCCGGAACAGGGTCTTGGTGGACTGCCTGCCCGACGGCAGCCTGCGCGTCACCTTGATGCGGTCGAGCCAGTCGGGCGGATAGCTGATCCGGTAACGGAACCCCAGCTGGTCCGTGCCGTCTGCGTCTCTGTTGTGGCGCGACATCTCACAACCTCAGGGGCGCGGGCGAGAAGCTGAGCAGGAGCAGCGCGAACGACGCCCACGCGAGGGTCGTTCGTCCCCTTCCCAACGGCTCCTCCTCGCTCGTGACGGATGGATGGGCCACCCTGCCCCGTCCGATCAGCAGGACCACGC
This sequence comes from Gemmatimonadota bacterium, assembly GCA_022827345.1. Classification (GTDB taxonomy): domain Bacteria; phylum Gemmatimonadota; class Gemmatimonadetes; order Longimicrobiales; family Gaopeijiaceae; genus Bin94. The sequence continues at coordinate 16,323 of JAJDTB010000074.1, forward strand.
CGCCCCAGAGCCACCAGCCCCACCAGATGAAGCCCAGCGGCATCATGAGCAGGAGGAACGCCTGCGCCGCCGCCCGCTGTCTGCGGCCGGCCAGCGCATAGAGAATGTGGCCGCCGTCGAGCTGGCCGAGAGGGAGCAGGTTCAGCGCGGTGACGAAGATGCCCAGCCAACCCGCGAAGGCGAGCGGATGCAGGAGGACCGCGGATCCGCTCTCGAAACCGGGAACCGTCAGGACGGCGGCGGCCTGAAGGAGCGCGCTGCTGCCGATCCACACCGGCTCGGTCAGAAAGTACACGAGGAACGGGTAGAGTCCCCCCTGATTCCCCGGCAGCACCTCGGAGAGCCGCAGGCCGACGATCAGCACCGGCACCGAGAGAAGAAAGCTCACAGCCGGCCCCGCAACCCCGATGTCGAAGAGGACGGAGCGCTTCGGGATGAGACCGCGGATCCGGATGAAGGCGCCCAGGGTGCCAACAAGGGAGAAGTAGGGCGGAAAGGGGATGAAGTAGGGCAGCGAAACGGGCACCTTGTGGCGGCGCGCGGCGAAGTAGTGGCCGAGTTCATGGCCCAGGAGGATGCCGATGAAGGTCAGCGCGAACGGCAGTCCGGCCGCCAGCTCGGCGAGCCCCAATTGCGTGGGAACCGGAAACCACGAGCCGCCGATCCGGGTGAAGCGCGTGTCCAGCACATCGATCCCCGCCATGAAGCCTCCGGCGACGATCGCGCTGAACAGCGCCGCCAGAAACAGGGCCAGGTGCAGAGCGGTATGATTTCGAAAAGCCTTGACCTGCATGAATGTGTTTGCAATCCTTGTCGCGTAGGTCAACGTTCCGATTCGAGCGCCGCCGGTCGCGGTTGGCGCCCCTCAAAGCTGGTCCTCGCACTTACCCGTTTTTGCGAAACCGCCCGCTCATGTCGTCATACCGAGCCGCCGCGGCACCCTCATGTGACACCCGATGGACATCGCCGAACTCAAGAATAGCACGGTAGCCCAACTCCAGGGCTATGCGGAAGCCCTGGACATCCCGAACAGCGCGGGATTGGGCAGGCGAGATCTGATCTTCAGGATTCACGAGGGTCTCGCGCGGCGGGACGAGGCGCCGCGCGCCGAGGGCGTGCTCGACATCCTCCCCGACGGATACGGGTTCCTCCGGTCACCCAGCTGGAACTACCTGAGCAGCCCCGACGACATCTACGTGAGTCCGCCGCAGATCAAGTCGTTCGATCTCCGCCGGGGCGACACCATCGTCGGGCCGGTGCGGCCCCCCGGACGCGGGGAGCGCTACCTGGCGCTGCAAAGCGTCGAGAAGATCAACGGCCTGGGTGTGGAGGCCGCCGCCAAACGGCCCGCCTTCGACGAGCTGCGTCCGTGGTATCCCAGCCGGCGTGTCGAGCTGGAGGTGCCCGGGGGAGCGGTGGCGACGCGGATCATGGATCTGATCGCGCCGATCGGGCTGGGGCAGCGCGGGCTGATCGTGTCTCCCCCGAAGGCGGGCAAGACGACCGTCCTGCGCAACCTGGGCAACGCGATCGCGACCAACCACCCGAAGGTGCAGCTGGTGGTGCTGCTGATCGACGAGCGGCCGGAAGAGGTGACCGAGATGGAGGAGAGCGTCCGCGGCGCCGTCGTGGCCTCGACCTTCGACGAGCCCGCCGTCCGCCACCGGCAGGTCGCCGAGATGGTGCTGGCCAAGGCGAAGCGGCAGGTGGAGCACGGGAGGGACGTGGTGATCCTGCTCGACTCGATCACACGGCTGGCTCGCGCCTACAACATCCTGGCGCCGCACTCGGGGCGGATTCTCTCCGGCGGCGTCGACGCGAACGCGCTGTCGAAGCCGAAGCGCTTCTTCGGTTCGGCCCGCAGTCTGGAGCACGGCGGCTCCCTGACGATCATCGCCACGGCGCTGGTGGAGACGGGCAGCCGGATGGACGAGGTGATCTTCGAGGAGTTCAAGGGCACCGGCAACATGGAACTGGTGCTGGACCGCGACATCGCGGACCGGCGGATCTACCCCGCGATCGACATCAACCGCTCGGGGACGCGCCGGGAAGAGCTGCTCCTCACCGAGAAGGAGCTGAACCGGGTCTACCTGCTGCGCAACTTCCTGGGCCACATGCCCGAGCCCGAGGCCGCCCAATTCCTGATCGACCGGATCTCCCGCCACCGGACCAATGCGGAGTTTCTGGCGGCGATGGCGCAGGGGGAGTAGGTCAGGCGTCGGCGTCGCGGTAGCGCGGATTCACCACCAGGTCGCCCGACTCGAAGATCTTCCGGTCCCAGGGGTAGATGAGCGTGGAGTCGGTCGTCAGCGAGAAGTAGTCGGGCTGGTAGCCGCGCGTGCGCACGAAGCTGGTGGCGGTGCGGACCTGGGCGGGCCCCACTTCGCGCACGGCTGCGAGCGCCAGGCGCATGGTGTCGCCCGAAGTGGTGATTTCGTCCACGATCAGCACCCGCTTGCCGCGGGCCTGGCGGGGCGCGGCGGAGAGGATGGAGGGACGCTGCCGCACCACGCGTCCGCCCTCGCGCCGGGTGATCTTCAGCGAGAAGAAGTCGCGCCGCATGATCGAAGCGACGACCGCGCCGGGGATCACCCCGGCCCGCGCGATCCCGATGACGATCTCCGGGTCGTAGTCCTTCGCCACCTTGAGGGCCAATGCCCGGCACAGCTCTCCGAACATCTCCCAGGACAACTCCATGAAGTCGTCGCCCGGGATCAGGTCGCGCTGGTTGAATGAGCTGCTCAACATTGTCTCCTCGCCTGGCCGAGTGCAGTTTCGTCACCTCGGTTCGCCGGACCAGACCCGCTCCGGCGACCCGCATCCCCCCAGCGCTCCGAAACACCGCCGGCCCATGACCGCCGATCCAAAGCAGGTAGCCGACACCCGCTTCGCCGAAGCCCTCGCCGCCAGCGGCGCCCGGGATCCGCGCGACTACTACCGCGAGAAGCTCCGCGAACTGCGGCGGGTGAACCCCGACGGGTACGCCGAGGGGGTTGCATATTACCAGAACACGCTGATTCCGTCCATTGCCGACGGCGGCGCCGACCCCCTCCAGGCCTGGCGCGACTACGGCCTGCTGATTGCCCGCCTGACGGCTCCCGGGCGCGCGGTGGCGATCGATCCCGAGGGGCGCTCGCGATCCTTCGATCCCCCCGGCGCGCCCGTGGACATGGTGCTGCACATGCCCGAAAAGAGCCGCGAACGGCCGATCCTGGTGGCGCTGCCGGCCAAGCCGACGCCGGCCCAGTCGGCGGCCTACGATTGGCTGGTCGCTGGGAGAAGAGCGCTGCGGGAGACCTGAGCAGTCCGCGGGCGGCCCGGCAGTCCGTGGACGAGTCCGCACGAGCACCGAGAGCGGTGAGGCGCCGGGCTGGCATATACGTTCGGGTTGGCATCTTGTTGTGGCCACTGTAGTTACGTTTTGGTCAGCCCGGTTTCCCGCTGATCGACTCCCGCCACTCCCGACAAGTCAGGCGCGAGCCCGGCGGCGGTCTTCCAGAGCCTTCCTAAGCTGTCCTTCGTCGGCCCTCTGATAGCACCGCAGCACCGTCTTGGCCGTTTTCCAACCGCCAAGTTGGCAGAGCACCTTCAGCGGCTGGTCCATCAGGTCGCTCGCAAACTTCCGCCGCAGCGAGTGCCAGCCCCTGCCGGGCTTCGGCTCCAGTCCCGCGAGAATCTGGGCCTTCTGCCACCAAGCGTGCAACCGGGCGGCACCCACCGCCGCCAGCGGATTCTTGGGCGCGGGCAGCACCGGAGCCTCCTCCGTTGCGGGGCTCATCGTCCGCACCTCCTTCAACGCGTCCAGAGCGTCGTCGGTGACGGGCGTGATGTGCTCGTAGCCGGACTTGTCGTGCTCGGCCCGCCACAGGATCGTCCCGCCCTCGAAGTCGATGTCGAACCACCGAAGCTGGCGGATCGCGCCGATCCGGTGGCCGGTCTCATGCGCGAGCACGAGGGCGATGCGGAACCGCCAGTCCACCCGTCGCGACACCTTCAGGAGTGCCCGATACTCGTCTTCCGCGAGCACTATCCGAGTCGGGTTCTTCTCCGTGGGCGTTCTGAGCCCTCGCAACGGATTCCGGTCGAGCAACAGCCGGCCCCGCTCGTCGCGGGACTTCGCAGCCCAATTCAGGACCGCGATCAGGAACTTCAGGTCGTACTCGACCGTCCGGTCCGACACGGGCTTGCCACTCGGTCCGATACTTCCCGCCCGCCGCTGCCGGATGAACCGGTCCCAGTCGCGCCGGGACAGGGTGGCCGGGTCGCGGTTCCGTCCGAAGAACCGGAGGAACATGTTCATGGCGGCCCGGTCGTGCCCCCGCGAATGAGCGCCCTTGGTGGGCGTCACCTCCTCACCGTAAATGTCAAAGAGCCTCTCCAGCGTGAGCGGCTCGGCCTTGGCTTCCGCCTCGCCCGCGATCTCGGGTCCGGCGAACCCGGCGGCGAACTCGTCCGCCTGCCGCTTCGCGCGCCTCCAATCGCGGTGTTTGAGCGATCGGGTGAGCCTGCGCCCGTTCTCGCGCCACTCTATCTGGTACAGGCCGGTCTTGGCGTCGGGGAACACCCTCACGCGGTTCCGGCCCCACTCGCCGGCGCCGTAGCTCCGGCGGCTTCTTCTCGTGCGTGCCATCGTTCGATTCCTTTCGAAGATGGACTGCACGATCTGCGCGAACGAAATGTCGCCGAGGAAGGGGCGTTTGACCAGTGGCAGATCGTCCAAAACGTTGGATTGGCTACGATGCGAACGGTTCAGGCCCATGAGCTCGGGGGTCGCGGCGAGAGTGGAGCGCACGAGAGCTTCGGGACAGCGTCGTTGCACTCAGGCGGGGGCATTCGGGGCCGTGCGGGGACCGCACATGTGAAACAGACCGCATGTGCGCGAGATTGCGGTCCGGGCGTGCAGCTCGGCGAGTGCGTATGTCGTTGTCCGGCTTTTGGTTGCACCACGGCCTCCGGGGCGGCTGCGCCGCGCCGGAAACGGAGGCCGTGGCCGGAGCGACCCCCCTCCCTGGACGCTTGGCGTGCCACGGGGGAGGGTTGGGATGTGCACGCCATCCCAACCCTCTGCGGGAGGTCGCTCCGGGTCCAGCGGTCCCTTGCGGGAAGGCGAAACGGCAAGCCGAGATGGGTCCCGTCTCGACTGCGGTTGGCGATGCCGTAAAGCCCACCGGCCAGCCGGTTGGCCAACAGGCCCGCCACCTCCTCGAAGCGGCGCTCGACACCCTTCCGGACGGATCGCTGGCTGGGAGTACCCCGCGGCGGCCGGGGGGAGATGGGGCTGTCCGGCTCCATCCTCCCCGGTGCCGATTGAGGCACGCCGAAATGGGGGGTCGCTCCCAGCCACGTCCGAGGAGCGCGGATCGGCACCGGCGCCCCGCCGACCGTAACTTAACTGCATACGCGTCGGCGACTTGCATGACCGAGGCCGTGTCCGGCCGAACGGCGATTTCGTGTCCGGCGACCTCCAAAGTGAACCGGACACGCAGGACTTGCCACCAACACCCGCGTCCGACGCTCACTACAGACCTCTCGACAACCTTGCCGAATCGCCGTGCGGTGAAGCCACCCGGTCATCGCTTCCGGGGACGCGGCGAACCGTTCGCAGGCTACGGACGGCGTTGATGAAACAGGCGGCGGACGGCGGCCCGCACGTCGGTGGACAGTCCGATGACGGCGACGGCCAGCGCCCCGAGGGCAAGGTAGGGGAGCAGGCTCACGGCCCGACCTCCGGGAACCGGTCCGACTGCTCGCCCGCCGGAATCTGGCGGAGCTTTCGCACCGCGCGCGACACGTCGCGGGCATCGGAGCGGATCAGGAGCCATTCGTCGTCGAACCGGGTCAGGCGGACCCAACACAGCCCGTCCCCCGCTTCGTCGATGGCGACCACTTCGCGGGCGTGTATCTTCCGCCCGTAGGCTTGGCCGATGATTCCGCCGTCGTTCACGGAATGAACCTGACCCCCTTCAAGGTGTACTCTGCCCACCGCTTGATCCGACGGCTGGGCGGAACGCGGCACTGTAGTAGGCCGCCGACAGCTTCCCCGAATAGGCTGGTCATCGGGATGCGCCGTCAAGGGAGAAGGCGGGGTGACGCCCCCGCCCGCGCAATCCAGCGCGGCGACGATCTCCGGGTCAGAGGGGGCGCGGCCCCCCGCCAGCCTCCGCAGGGGACGCACGGAGTGTCGCCCCGAGTATGCTCTGCTTGCCACATAACAGTGGCTCAAGCCAGCGCGCCGCCATCGGAAAGGAGTCGGGGGTCGCCCCGCTAGGCCGCTTGCGGGCTAACCCCAGCCTCGTTGAGCTTGCAGACCGGCGGTGGACCCGCAGCCGGCCATTCCATTTGCTACCGACAGCACGACAACGAAGTTGCCAAGGACCATGGCCCGCGCTATTGTTCGGTTTCGTAGGCCGGACCGTTTCCAAGAGGAACCGGCGCACTGGGAGGAACACTCTAACGATACACGGTGGAACGAGATGAAGAAGCTGTTGGCAAGTCTGGCGCGGGTCGGGTCTTTGGGTCTGATGACGGTGTTGATGGCGGGCTACATGGCGTTCGGCGCGGCGTCGGCGTCGGTCGTACCCATGGTCGGCGGCTCGGTCACGGGCGGTGCATCGCCTTGCGCGAGCATGCTGCCGGGCCACCGATCTCCGGTGTTACGAATCGTTCGGTCCGCCGCCGCCATACGAGGATGGCGAGGGGTGCTTCACATACCACTTGTGGTGCTTTTGGGACGATGAACTCGTTTTCTGGGGTCACATGGTAGTCTGCGAGGACGACGAGATCCCCGGACACGACATTTCCAATTCCAACTGAGCCCATGTGTTGGTGACGGATTGGTCGGCCACTAAGTCCATTCCCCGCAGTTTCCGCCTGACGGGAGCGCGTGTGAAAACCACTAACCTCCTCTGGATCGTTCTGTCCCTCGGCATCGCAAAGCTATTCGTGGTCCCGGGTCTGTCGGGCCAGAAGGTGGTCGAGGTCACAGGCGACGACCGACAGATTGATGCGGACTTCCCGGAGGTTTACCGGGTCGGGAGCCTCGACGGAGAGCCGTGGGAGACCTTCGGTCGGGTGGGCGCGGTGGCCTTCGACGCCCAGGGCAACCTCTATGTGTTCGACCATGGTAGCGATCCCTTCTCCGATCTGCGGATTGTGGTGTTCGATGGTTCCGGTACCTTTCGGCACGAGTTTGGTTCCGCCGGCGAGGGGCCAGGGGAGTTCAACCGCGTGGGGAGCTACACAGTCATGCGCGACGGCGCCACCATCGTCGGTGACATGGGTCATGGCGCATACCAGATCTTCGATGCATCCGGTGCCTTCGTGCGGATGGTACGCCCGGCGACCGGCGCATCCCCCATGGGGTTCATGCAGCGGAGTATTGCCGTCTCCACACCGATTCAGCCCGATCCGCGCGGCGGCGCAGTCTACACGATACCCCCGGAGACAGGCTTCGGCGTCGGTGCGGTTGGAGTCGGTCGGTCGCAGCCGACAGAGCGACCCGTCGTCCGCATCGGACTCGGGGGTGAAGTCGTCCAAGCGGATACCGTTGCGCGAGGTTGGGTTCCGCCGCGCGATCAGGGGCAACGCCTCTTCACCGGTTCCTCCGGGATCACGGTTGAGGGGCGCAACGTCACCCCCGGCCGCACTTTGAGTGGACTCTCCAGGCCTTCCATCTTCGAGCCCGAACTCCTGTGGGGCATCCTGCCCGGAGGTGACCTTGTGTACTCCGACTCCTCAACCTACCTGTTGAGGGTCGCGTCGCCTGAAACCGGAGAGGTGGTGCGAGTCGTCACACGGCCTTTCGATCCCGAGCCTGTCACTCCGCAAATCCAGGAAGACTATAGAGAACAGCGCAGCGCGAGGCGAAGAGATCGCAGGAGCAGCGAGGCGGCTGCGCGCTCCTCGGCGAACTCGGGACCGGCGCGGGTCTCCCTTGCCCTCACGGAGGCACCATTCTACCACGAAATCCCCGTCCTCCGGGAGTTGAGCACGACTTGGGAGGGCCGGATCTGGGTCATGCGCCAAGCTGGCGCGCTCCTGGGCGACGAGCCGATCGACGTGTTGACGGAGGAGGGCGAATACGTCGGCACGTTTCCCGCCGACGCGACCGCAATGCCAAGTGCCTTTGGGCCGAATGGCTTGGCCGCCTTCATTGAGCGTGGCGAGCACGACGTAGTGCGCGTGGTTGTGCGCCGATTGCCCGAGAAAGTGCGCTGAATCTGGGTTTCCGAAGCGGAGTATCGGGCTGGCCCGGCGGGTGCCGAGAGCCTGACGTGGTCGCTCCGCTACGGGCTCGGAGGCTGGCCGCTTTCGGGCTTTTTTGAGGAGTTTCGGGAGTCGGTGGCGGACAACCTTCACGCCGAGGTCGCACGTCCAATCATTGGGCTATGGCCGCTTCGCCCCGTGGCCTTCGACTCACTTCACACGAGGATGTCCTCGATGAACGCCAGCAAGTTCGCCCCGATCTACTCGTCCCTTTCGATGGCCGTCTTGGCCGGGCAGCCCGCCCTCCTCGCTCAGGAGGTCGTCGAAGTCACGGGCCGTGACCAGCGGATTGAGGCCGACTTCGAGGAGGTCTTCCGGGTCGGAGTCCCCTACGGCGAGGAATGGGAGACGTTCGCAACGGTCCGGAAGGTGGCGTTCGACGGGGAAGGCAACCTCTACGTGTTCGATGACTGGGCCGGCAATGATCTGCGCACCGTGGTCTTCGACCGGTCGGGAGCGTTTCTTCGCGAGTTCGGCACCTCGGGTGAGGGGCCCGGGGAGTTCAAGTATCCGACCAGCTACGGCGTGATGCGCGACGGCACCACCGTCGTTCGTGATCTCGGACACCAGAGCTACCACATCTTCGGCCCCTCCGGAGCGTTCGAGCGCATGGTCCGCAATAGAGTCGGAATCACGCAGGACAGCGGGGGTGGGGTGGGAGTGACCACAATCGCGACATCGACGCCCATACAAGTGGACCCACGCGGCGGGGCCGTGTACACCTGGGGCGCTGTGAGCCTGAATGCGCCGGCGGGGACATCGCCCCACCGTGCGATTTCCCGGCACAGCCTCGATGGGGAGGACGTGCAGACGGAAACCGTGGTCGAGGCGTGGCAACCTCCCCGTGAGGCCCCGAAAGACCTGATCAAGGTCTCTGACAATGCTTCGGTCGCCGAGGGCACGGACAGGCAGATGGCAAGCCTGCTGGGGGGCCTGAGCAAGGGCCTTACCCGCCCCCCTCACTTCGAACCCCTGCTCTTGATGGGCTTGTTGCCGGACGGCGGCATCGTCTATTCCGACTCGTCCGCGTACACACTCAAGGTGGCCGCACCGGACGACGGGAGTCTGAGCAGGACCATCACCCGGCCGATCCACCCGCAACCGGTGACGCCCAGGATCCAGGAACTGGCCCGGCAGAGACAGGGAGAGGCGCAGGTGACACCAGCGCAGATACAGTCCGCCTTGGGTGGCTTGCCCGGCTTGTCCGGCATCGACTTCAACACCATCAGATCGGGTGCGGGAAGGGCTGGCGGCATCGTGAGCGGTGGTTCCTTGGGTGGTCTCTCCTTGTCTCTCGGTGAAGAGACCTTCTATCCCGTAGTCCCGGTCATTCAGGAACTCTTGACCAGCTGGGAGGGGCGCATCTGGGTCATGCGCCAGGGAGACGAAGTGTTCGAAGACGGTCCGATCGACGTGGTCACCGCCGATGGCGGATACGTCGGCACCTACCGGCCCGGCGCGACGGAGATGCCCCACGCCTTCGGCCCGGACGGACTGGCGGCGTTCATCGAATTGGACGAGTTCCGCGTGGCCAGCGTGGCGGTGCGGAGGCTGCCGCCCGAGGTGCGGTGAACCCCGGTCGCTCGTTCGGCCAGCCTCAAGCCACCAGTTGTCAAGCACGAACGCGGCTCGCTCTCGTCGTCGCCGAGATCGCTGCCCGGCGTGTTTAGCAGGCGGGTTGTTGGTCTTGGTTTCTACTTTTCGTTCATTCGGCGACTGGTCGGCGACGAGCGCGTTTTGTCCCGACCGCAACGCGCCAGCGCGACCTGGAACCTAGTGAGTTCTTGGCCGACCGAAGGGCAGCACGCCGCGAGCGGTGCCGGATAGCGGGTGGGCATCACTCCCTTAGAGTCCCGCCATCCAAGTCCGTTTTTCCCGCTTTCGCGGCGCGGTCCAGTAGGATCTACTCCAACGGCAGGAAACGCAGATCGTGCAGTCCTGGTTGACTTTAGACGATTTCCTGTCGTGATTTAGACCATAGGCGCTCTGCCGGGCTGGCAGGGCGGAAGAACCGTGAATCACGGCACGAAGTCACGTAAGTTCAACTTGGACAGCACGATCTGCGCTTCTTGCCAGTGGTTCGTACCTGATTGCGACCGTACCGGAATAGCCGGAGGACCGCGTTGAATGGCGGGACTTCGCGAGCCGGTCGGCGAGGTGTCCTTCGAGAGTGCCCACATGGTCATCCACAGCTTACGAAGGACGCACTTCAATCCGCTCTGGGGTGCCCCTAGCTCACCGAGCGGTCAGACTCACCAGCCGAACGACCCGCAAGGTGGGCACGTCGAAGTCGTCCGGCTCGACATACGCCATCAGACCACCTGGGCCGAAAGCATCGGGGACTTGGAACTCGTCTGCGGACAGGGTTCCGAAGTAGCCGCCGGTCGGCGTAAGGACATCGACTGGCCCTGCGGATACGCCATCTTCAGCCGCCCGGGTGATCCAGATCCGATTTTCGTGGTCGACGCTCAGGCCGCTGATTACGGGCACCTCGGAAGCGAATTCCATATCGGGTATCATTGATTGTGTGATTGCCTCGGACAGTTCTTGGCTCTCCGATGCGGACACGCCGGGTCCCATGGCGATCGCCCGCGTTCCAGCGCCAGCCGATTGGCGCTCCTGGGCAGCTTCCTGCATCTCTGGAGTTACCGCGAAGGGGCTGATCGGTCTCTCAAGAACGGTGCGCACTGACCCGTCGTCCGGCTGCACCACCTTGATCCGGTATCCCACAGAATCGACTACAGCAATCTCTCCACTGGCGAGGACAGCCCCCAACAACGGAGGCCCGAAGACCGTTGTCTGGGGCATGACTCCGACCGGGATCGGCACTTCCAAACCGCCCACCCGCACCGTGACGGCCGCACCCTCGGCGGCATCGGGCGGAGGAGGGGTGTGTGCCCGATAAACCTCCTTGCTGCCCTGGCCGATCGTGTGGATGTCCACGGCACGGTCTCCCTGTCGGCGAGCGGTGAGCAACCGGCCATCAGGGAAGACGCCAAGCAGAATGGGCACAGACTGAGACGAAGTGATGATGCCCGGGGACCGTATAGGCTGGGGAGGTTGGCGAATCGCGACGGCCTGCTCGATGAACCTGCCATCGGAGTCAAACAGGAGCAGGGCATCATGGCCGACATCGCGCACCAGAACCCGGTTGTCGTGGAACACAGCGACTCCGATAGCCAAACGCAGCTCCCCGGGCCCCTCACCGGGCCGCGAGACTTGGTGGCGGAGGTCCCCATCCGAACCCACGACGAGAACCCGGTTCTGTCTCCGGTCGAGAAGAACCAGATTGCCATCGTAGTCGAAGTGTACCTCGGAGATCTCCGTGAAGGCTTGCCATCGCTCGTTGGTGGCAGCTCCGCCTAGGAGGAACAGATCCTCCGTCACCGCAATCAGAGGAACGTCCGGGCCACCCAAGTCCGCCTCCGGATTCTGGCCGGGCGCGGACTGATTGTCGCCGCAAGCTATCGTAGTGAGGATCACCAACGGAATCGCGGACCTCACCATCATAGCAGGGTGCAGGCCCAGACGTTGGTAACGCTGATGACGTTCCCGTCGCCGTCCACGACGATAATCTTCATGACGAGCACGCAGACGATCACCCCTCCCCCCGATGGCGGATCAGGGACATTCACGCAGGTAGCATCGCACGGCATCTCCTGAGCCGGGAGTTCCGCTCCCGTGGCCGGCGCCAGGGCCAGAGCCAAGGCCATTGCCACTGTCATGAACCACTTCACACGATGTTTCATCTCGTTCGCCTCCTCGGTTGAATCGTTGGTAGCAGACCGCTTGTCCGCCCTACGGTAGCCTCCACCGTATCGCACATCCCCGGAAAACGCAAGGTCCGGTTGGCGATGTGCAGAATAAGCATCAGGCCAGCCTCCAGGTCGCGCCCCGCCCATGTGCCATCGTCCTGAGTCCCTTGGGGGGTAGTCTGCCACTCTCAGGAGGGACGGCCCGGGAGATGTTCCGGTCGAGTTTCAATTCAATCCCCCGCCCAGGTCTTCCCGCAACAGATGGGGGTGTTTGACCGTGCCGCTGGCGGAGCGACCTGACGGGTCTTCGACCCTGCGGAACGTCCTGAAACGTCCCCGGACTGTGGACAATTTCCTACAGGTTGACGGGCTTGCGGACAGTCTTTCAGCGTTCGGACATGGAGACGCTGGAAGAGTACTTCAGCACGCGAGTTAGCGCGTTCCTCGACGACACGGGACTGAGCCCGACGAGGTTCGGCAGGCAGGCGCTGGGCGACCCGAACCTGGTGCGCCAGATCGAACGCGGCCGGTCCCTGACGCTGCGCTCGGCGGATCGCGTTCTGGCGTTCATCTCCGGGTTCGGCCGGGAGTCGGGCGGTGCACGCGATCCGCCCCGCCGCCCCCGGTACCGGAAGCCCGCACCGAGAGCGAAGAGAACGAGGAGGAACACAGCGATGACCAAGCAACGGACGGAACCGAGAACGAACCCAGCGGTCCGTTTCGTGCGGCTGCCCGAGGTGATGGCCCGCACGGGGCTGTCGAGGAGCACGATCTACGTGAGAGTGGCCGAGGGCCGGTTCCCCAAGCCGGTCCCGCTGGGGGCGCGGTCCGTGGGCTGGATCGAGTCGGAGTTGGACGAGTGGTTCAGCGACCGGATCGCGGAGCGATGACCGCCCGTCTCGAAGAACGGGCCGAGGCCCTGAAGCCGTTCGCCTGGAAGGGCCGCAAGGCCGAGTGGATCGCCTTGGTGTGCCTTCACAGCGGGGTGTTCACCCGCACGCAGGCGACGGCCTTCCTGAAGACGCACCACGAACGGGCGAGGCGCATGGTGCATGCCCTGATCGCGCAGGGTCTGGCTGCCGAGGAGACCGTTCCGCGCGTTCGCGGGATCGGCCGAGTCTGCCGGATCTACGCACGACGCCTCTACCGCGCGCTCGGAGCCGAGCACATCCGCCACCGCAGGACCGCCTCCCCGGTCGTGCTCCTGCGCCGCCTGCTGTCGCTCGAACACGTGATCGAGCATCCGAACCTGCCGTGGCTCCCGACCGAGGCCGAG
>JAJDTB010000064.1 GCA_022827345.1 Gemmatimonadota bacterium
GCGCCCGCGGGGCGGGGCGGGGGTGATGGCCCTGGCGGCGCTGTTCCTGTGCGCAGGGTGCGGTGAGGGGGCGGGCTCTCCGGGGTCGGGGGGCGGTGCCGGGGGTGCGCAGCAAGCCGCCGCGCCTGTTTCTCCAGACGACTTCGTGGGCTCGGACGCCTGCGCCGGCTGCCACGCGGACCAGTACGCCGGGTGGGCGGCCTCCACACACGGCCGCGCGGGTGGCGAGCCCGGTCCGGGGACCGTGATCGCGCCCTTCGACGGCACCCCGATCGTTTTCCGCGACGGGACGGTGCTGCCGGTGGTGGACTCGGCAGGCGACTACGTCTTCGTGGTGCGCCAGGAAGGGCGTGCGGAGCGGCGAGTCGGGGTGGACGGGGTGATCGGCGGCGGGCACATGCTGGGCGGAGGCACGCAGGGGTTCGTCAGCCATCTGGCCGACGGGACGGCGCGGTTTCTCCCCTTCGACTACTCGCGTCAGCTGGATGCATGGTTCTGCAACACGGGGAGCCGCACCGACGAAGGTTGGGTCCCGGTCACCACGGACATGGCGCTGGCGGACTGCGGCGACTGGCCGCCGGTGCGGATCCTCGGCACGAATTCACGTTTTGCGAACTGCCAGTCGTGCCATGGAAGCCAGATTACGGCTTCGTACGCGCCAGGAGAGGGCGTGACGACCCGGTGGACCTCACTCGACATCAACTGCGAGTCCTGCCACGGACCCGCGCGGCGCCATGTGGAGCTGATGTCCGGCGGGAGCGGCGCTGAGGCAACGGCCCTGGCCGACATCGGGCTGAAGAGCCGGGTGACCGACGGCGTCGAGGAGTCCCTGAACGCCTGCTTCCGTTGCCACGCACTCAAGGACGTGGTGCAGGAGGGATACCTGCCCGGCGCGGCCCTGGCCGACTTCTACGCCCTCAAGCTGCCCGTCCTCGGCGACGATCCGTATCTGCCGGACGGGCGGGTGAAGTCCTTCGCGTACCAGGCCACGCACCTCTCGTCCTCGTGCTACGTCGACGGCAGCATGACCTGCGTCAGCTGTCACGAGCCCCACGGACTGGGCTACTGGGACATCAACCGCCAGCCGCTGGCGAGCGAGACCGACGACCGTCAGTGCACCGCCTGCCACGCCGCCAAGGCCGCGGACCCGGAGGCACACACCTTCCACCCGGTCGGATCCAGCGGCGCGCAGTGCGTGTCCTGCCATATGCCGTACCTGCAGCATCCGGAGGTCGGCCCGGAGGTGCCCTTCGCGCGGTCGGATCACACGATTCCCGTGCCGCGTCCGCAGCTCGACGGGCGCCTGGGGCTGGTCAGCGCGTGCCGCGGCTGCCACACCGACCGAGGCGAGATCGGGCTGCAGGCGCAGGTGCACGAGTGGTGGGGCGAGCTGAAGCCGCACGATCGGGTCACGGTTGGGCTGCTGGCGGTCACCGACGGGATGGGGGCCGGGCAGGCGGCCCGGATTCTGTTGCACCCGGACGAGCCGGGGGACATGGCGCAATTCCAGGGGCTGGTCCGGTTTCTGACGCAGTGGGTTCGTCCGGGGGCCGGGCTGGGTTCCGATGCGATGTCCCGGGTGACCCGCCTGGCCGAATCGGAGGACATCGATCTGCGGGCGCTGGCGCTGGCGACGCTTGTGGTCGCGGGGTCCGGCGAACGTACGGACGACGCCCGTGCCCTGACGTCCAACATTGCCGGCGAGCCGCTGGCCGTCCGCCGGCGCGTCACCATGATCCTCGGCTTCCTCTCCGACGAGGCGCTCGCGGGCAACGACGCCGCCACTGCCCTCATCCTGCTCGACCACGCCCTCGCAATTCTCCCCGGCGACCGGGACGTGCTCCGTTCCCAGGGCCTCGTGCACAACCAGACCGGCGACTACGCCAGCGCGATCGCCGCGTTCTCGGAAAGCCTCGCCGTCGACCCCGAACAGCCGCTCGTCCGCGTCAACCTGGGGATCGCGCGCGCCGCCTCCGGCGATGCCGCCGCGGCCATACGCGAATACCAGGCAGCGATCGCCCTCAACCCCAACGAGCCGCTCGCCTGGTTCAACCTCGGCAACCTCCACCTGCGCTCCGACGACCTCGCGTCCGCGATCCGGTTCTACGAGAGCGCGGTCGCGACAGGCCCCGAACTGAGCCGCGCCCACCTCAATCTCGCGATTGCACTGGCGCGCGCCGGCCGCGTGGAGGAGGCGATCCCCCACGGCCGCCGCGCCGTCGAATTCGCACCCGGCGACGAGACCGCGCGCGGCGTTCTGGAGCAGCTGGAGGCGGCGCGATGAAGCGCGTGCTGCGGGTGCGCGACGGCCTCGCCATCACCGTCGGCATGGTCATCGGCGCCGGCATCCTGCGCACCCCGGGGCTGATCGCGGACTACCTCGGCAACGGCTGGCTGATCCTGGGGGTGTGGGTGCTCGGCGGGATCGTCGCCGCGCTCAGCACCCTCGTGCTCGCCGAAATGACCACCGCGCTCCCGAAGGCGGGCGGGAAGTACGTCTACGCGCGGGAAGCGTACGGCCCGGTCGCCGGGTTCGTGGCGGGCTGGTCCGAGGTGTTGGTGAGCCGTGCGTTCTCCGGCGCGATCAAGGCGGTGGCGATCGCGGAGTACCTGATCATCCTTGTGGGGAGCGGGTCGGTGCGGATCCTCGCGGCCGGCGTCGTGGTCGGCTACGTCATCATCCACATGGGCGGCCTCAAGGTCGGCACCACCGTCCAGAACGTCACCACGCTCATCAAGGTGATCGTGCTCGCGGCGATCGCGGCCGCCGGAATCGCCGCCGGCGACGGGAGCGGCCTCGTCGCGGCCCCGACGGTCGAACGCGCGTCCCTCCTCGGCTTCGCCCTCGCCTACCAGTCGGTCGCCTTCGCCTATTACGGCTGGGAGGACGCGGCCAAGATGGCCGAGGAGATCCGCGACCCGGGCCGCGCCATCCCCCGGATCCTGATCGGCGGCGCGGCGGCCGTGGCCATCCTCTACCTGATGGTCAACACCGCCTACCTCGCGGCGCTTACCCCCGACGAGATGGCCGGCTCGGAACTGGTCGCACGCGACGCCGTCCAGGGCGTCTTCGGCGAAACCGCCGCGACCTTCGTGGTCATCGCCAGCCTCATGATCCTCGTCAGCTCGCTCAACGTGAACTTCCTCGGCATGCCCAGGGTGGCGTTCGCCCTCGCCCGCTCAGGACTCGCGCCGAAGGCCTTTCGGCACGTCTCGCCGCGCGGGACCCCGGTGGCCGGCCTGCTCCTGGTCGGCGCCGTGATCCTCGCCCTCGCCTCGACCGCCGCCCTCGAATTCCTCATCCAGTTCATGATGCTCGTGGCGATCTCGGTCGACCTCATGGTGCTGTCGGCCTTCTTCCGGCTGCGCAAGACCCAACCCGACCTCGACCGGCCGATCCGGGTGCCGGGTGGCGCCTGGACGGCCGGGTGCACGATTGTACTCTACGTGCTGATCCTCGGGATCATCGTGGGCACGCAACCGTGGCTGGCGGTGGGTGGGGTGACGATTCTGGGCGGGTTGGCCGTAGCCGGAGCAATCACCGCAAGGCATTCGAACGCGTAGGAGCGTGGCATGAGTCTGGCAGCAATGATAATCCTTCTCGCAATGGTTGCCGCTTTGGTTACCGGGACGCGGCAAAAGCGATCGTGGGGGGCCCGGTTGCTGGAGCGGGTCGACAGGCTGGAAGAGCGGATCGACCGGCTGGCGGTCGGGGGCGGGACAGGGCGGAACGACTATCAGGCCGACGAATTGCACCGTCTGGAGGAGCGGATCGACTTCCTCGAGAGGCTGCTGGAGGAACGCCCGAAGCGCCGGTCCCTACCGAAGGACGAAAACTAGAACTGCCACACCCCCAGCAGCTGCACCACGCTCTCGTCCACCTCCGTTCCCAGCTTGTTGCTCCAGTACTGGTACTCGAGCCCGATGAAGAGCCCGTTCTGCCCTCCGATGTCCCACCGCAACTGCGGCTGGGCCAGGATCGACGCCGGCACGCTGCCCAGTTCGTTGGTGGTGGCGACGGCATACTCGGCATGGCCGGAGATGGAGAATGACTGACTGCCGAGGTTGAAGGGAAGCAGTCCGTTGATGTCGATGACCATGCGGCTGTCCTGCTCGGGAGGACTGCCGCCGTCCAGCCCGTCGGTCCCGTCGACGGCCATCATGAAGTCGGTGTTGAGAAAGATGAAGCCCGGCAGGTTCCACGATATGCGCGCACCCGGCAGCCACTGGAGCACATTCGCATCCATCCCCATGGCGATGCCGGCAAACACGCCGAAGTCCGCGAACGGACCGAAGCCGAGATCACTCCCGCTGAGTTTCCCCAGGCTGAAGTTCGGATACCACTCCCCGTAGGCGTCCTTGTCGTTGAAGCCGTCGTTGCCGCCGTCGTCGCTCACATCGACAAAGAAGAAGTTGTCGCCGAACCTCCAGAACGACGCGTGCTGTATGGTGAGCACGGCGGTGCCGGTCGATGTCTCGGCAAACGGATTCGTCAGACTGCCGTACTGGAAGTGCATTTCGGTCTGGGCCTGGCTGGCACTCGGCGCGGCCGCGAGCAGCAGCGTGGCGAGAAACGGGCCCAACCGGCGTTTCGGGTTCATGGCTGGCCTCCCTGTCCGGCGCCTCCGGGCATGCGGATGCGGTCGACGAGTTCGCGCACGCTCGCGGGCGGTGCCGGGGTGAACTTCGACACCGTGAACGCAACCGCGAAGTTGAGCAGCATTCCCAGCGTGCCGATGCCCTCGGGCGAAATGCCGAACCACCAGTTCTCCGGCGTGTCCGCGGCCGGATTCACGAAGCGGAAGTAGATGATGTAGGCCGCGGTGAAGATGATTCCCGACAGCATCCCGGCGATCGCGCCCTCGCGGTTCATCGTGCGCGTGAAGGTGCCCAGGATGATCACCGGGAAGAAGGACGAGGCCGCCAGCCCGAAGGCGAAGGCCACGACCTCCGCCACAAATCCCGGCGGATTGATCCCCAGCCATCCCGCGATCACCACGGCGAAGGCCGCGCTGATGCGCGCCGCCGATAGCTCGCCCCTCTCCGAGATGTCCGGTTTGAGCGCCCGTTTGAGCAGATCGTGGCTGATCGCCGACGAGATCACCAGCAGCAGCCCGGCCGCCGTCGACAGCGCCGCGGCCAGCCCGCCCGCCGCCACCAGCCCCACCACCCAGTTGGGCAGCCGCGAGATCTCGGGATTGGCCAGCACCATGATGTCGCGGTCGATCGTCAGCTCGTTCGCATCGGCATCGCCCACGTACAGGATGTTCCCGTCGCCGTCCTTGTCGTCGAAGGTGATGAGCCCCGTGTCCTCCCACTTGCTGAACCACTCGGGCATCTCCGCGTACGGCTGCCCCGCCACCGTGTCGAGCAGGTTGGCGCGCGCGAAGACCGCCACCGCGGGCGCCGTCGTGTACAGGATCGCGATGAACAGCAGCGCCCAGCCCACCGAAATGCGGGCGTCGCGCACCTTCGGCACCGTGTAGAAGCGGATGATCACATGCGGCAGCCCCGCCGTGCCCACCATGAGCGCCGCCGTGATGAAGAACACGTCGATCATCGACTTGGTGCCGTCGGTGTAGGCCGTGAAGCCGAGATCGCGGTGCAGACCGTCCAGCTTGTCGAGGAGGAATACGCCGGTCTCCGGATCCGCCCCGCCGAAACCCAGCTGCGGGATGAACGTCCCCGACAGCATGATCGCCAGGAAGAACGCCGGCACCATGTAGGCGAAGATCAGCACGCAGTACTGGGCGACCTGGGTGTAGGTGATCCCCTTCATCCCGCCCAGCACGGCGTAGAAGAACACGATCCCCATCCCGATGATCACCCCGACGGTGACGTCCACCTCGAGGAAGCGGCTGAAGACGATCCCGACGCCGCGCATCTGGCCGCTCACATACGTGAACGAGACGAAGATCGCGCACGCCACCGCCACGATCCGCGCCATCTGCGAGTAGTAGCGCTGCCCCACGAACTCCGGCACCGTGTACGCCCCGAACTTCCGCAGATAGGGCGCCAGCAGCATCGCCAGCAGCACGTATCCGCCCGTCCACCCCATCAGGTACACCGACCCGTCGTACCCCATGAACGAGATCAGCCCCGCCATCGAGATGAACGACGCCGCCGACATCCAGTCCGCCGCGGTGGCCATTCCGTTGGCCAGGGGCGAAACCCCCGTCCCCGCGACGTAGAAGTCCTTCGTCGAGCCGGCCCGCGACCAGATCGCCACGCCGATGTAGAGCGCGAAGGACAGCCCCACCAGCACAAAGGTCCAGAGGCGGACGTCCATCGGCTAGCGCCCGCCCCTCACGCCGCGTGCCTCATTCTTCGGCCACCCCGAACTTCCGGTCGAGCCGGTTCATCAGCCGCGCGTAGACGAAGATCAGCACCACGAAGACGTAGATCGACCCCTGCTGCGCGAACCAGAACCCGAGCTTGAACCCGGTCCCGGGGATCCGAATCGTGTTGAGCGCATCGACGAACACGATCCCGAACCCGTACGACACCACGAACCAGATCGAAAGCAGGATCCCGAGATAGCGCAGGTTGCGGGACCAGTACGCGTTGGAGTCGGACATGGGGGAGGGGTTGGGGGGATGAGGGCGGCGAATTCGATGCCGCCCCAACTTGGGCAAGTGCCGGGTCGTTCGCCAGCCCTGCCGGCGGTGGAGTGCCGCAAGGTCGGTTGCGGCAACCCGCATGCAGGACGGGCCTTGGCGATGTGATGTAAGATAAACATTACATAATGTCGCGTCAACATTACATTCTCGATGAGCGAGGATTCAAAGCGGGTGCGTTGCGGCCTGCTATATTCCCACATCGGTTTCCCCATTCTCAACGGAGTGGACATGCCTGAGGACTCGCGGAACGTCCCGGTGGGCCAATCCTGGCACCCGATCGACGATCTCCCCGAAGACTGGGAACGGCTCGTCGACTCCGATCTGCAGCGGCTTGCCGATTACTGGCAGGAGAACCGCGACCGGCTTGGCGCGGAAGGAGCCGTCGCCGAATTCAACGAGCGATTGAAGCGCGAGTGGGCGATCGAGACGGGACTGATCGAACGCGTCTACACCCTGACCCGCGGAATCACGGAAGTCCTGATTGAACGCGGGCTGCGCGAGGAGTTCATCCCCTCTTCAGCCACGAACCGGGATCCGGGACTCGTCTTCGACATGTTGCAGGATCATGCCGCCGCGGTGGATGGGCTGTTCGATTTCGTGAAGCGGGAGCGTCGGCTGTCGACGAGCTACGTCAAGGAACTGCACGCGGTGCTTCTGGCCCATCAGGACACCGCGAGCGCCCGCGATATCTTCGGGCGGCGCGTAGAGATGCCTCTCATCAGAGGGGAATACAAGCAGCGCCCCAACAACCCGGTCCGGCCGGACGGCCGCATCCATGAGTACTGCCCCCCGGAGCAGGTGGCTTCCGAAATGGACCGGCTCCTCGAAATGCACCTGGAGCACGGAGAACGAGGGGTGCCGCCCGAGGTCGAAGCCGCGTGGCTGCATCACCGCTTCACGCAGATCCATCCCTTCCAGGACGGAAACGGCCGCGTCGCTCGGGCGCTGGCCACGTTGGTCATGATCCGCGCAGGATGGTTCCCGCTGGTCGTTACCGATGCCGGGCGGGCGGACTACATCGACGCACTGGAGCTGGCGGATGCAGGCGATCTGGGGCCGTTGGCGCGCCTGTTCTCCGACATTCAGCGGCGGGCGTTCGAAGGTGCAATCAGCATCGCCCGGGAGGAACGCGCGCGCTGAGCGGCGGATCCGGCGCGCCCCTACATCAGCCCGCCGATCACCCCGTCGTCGTCGATGGTCATGTTCAGCGCGGCCGGCCTCGCCGCCAGCCCCGGCATCGTCATGATGGACCCCGTCTTCACCACCACGAACCCCGCGCCCGCGGAGGGCGTCACCTCGCGCACCGTGATCCGGAAGCCGCGCGGCCGACCCAGTAGCGCCGGGTTGTCCGAGAAGGAGTACTGCGTCTTGGCGATGCACACCGGCGCACCTTCCAGCCCGAACGACTCCAGCCGCTCGAGTTCGGCGGTGACGCCGCGCTGGAAGTCGACCCCCGAGGCGCCGTAGATCTCCGTCGCCACCGTCTCGATCTTCTCCTTGAGCGGCATCTCGTCCGGGTAGAGGGGCTGGAAGTTCGCCTCACCGCTCTGCGCCAGCTCCCACACGGCGTCGGCGAGATCCACGCAGCCGGGGCCGCCGCCCCCATGCGGGTTGGCTTCGACCGCGCTGATGCCGCGGGCCGCGCACCCGTCGAGCACCATCGCCACCTCGGCGGGCGTGTCGCTCGCAAACCGGTTCAGCGCCACCACCGCCGGCACCCCGAACTTCGCCACGTTCTCGACGTGCCCGAACAGGTTCTCCATCCCCGCCCGCAGCGCCTCCAGGTCCTCGCTCGCCAGCGAGTCCTTCGATGCCCCGCCGTTCATCTTCAGGGCGCGGATCGTCGACACGATCGCCACCGCGTCCGGGCTCAGTCCGCCCAGCCGGCACTTGATGTCGAAGAACTTCTCGGCCCCCAGATCGGCCCCGAACCCGGCTTCGGTCACCACGATGTCGCCCAGCTTGAGCCCCGCCCGGGTCGCGATCAGCGAATTGCAGCCGTGCGCGATGTTGGCGAAGGGTCCGCCGTGAATGAACGCCGGCGTCCCGCCCAGCGTCTGCACGAGGTTGGGGTGCAGCGCGTCCTTCATCAGGATCGTCATCGCCTCGTCGGCGCCGATGTCGCGGCAGCGCACCGGATCGCGGCTCCGCGTGTACCCGATGATGATGTTGCCGAGCCGCCGCTTCAGGTCGGCCAGGTCGCGCGCCAGGCAGAAGATCGCCATCACCTCCGAGGCGGCGGTGATCATGAAGCCGTCCTCGCGCGGGATCCCGCCGAAGGGTCCGCCCAGCCCCACGATCACGTCGCGCAGCGCCCGGTCGTTCATGTCGACGGCCCGCCCCCAGGTGATGCGGCGATGGTCCAGCCCCACGCTGTTCGGCCGGAACAGGTGGTTGTCGAGCATCGCCGACAGCAGCGCGTGGGCCGAGGTGATCGCGTGGAAGTCCCCCGTGAAGTGGAGGTTGATGTCCTCCATCGGCACCACCTGCGAGTAGCCGCCGCCGGCCGCCCCGCCCTTGATCCCGAAGACCGGACCCAGCGACGCCTCGCGAATGCACAGCACCGGATTGCGCCCCCGCACGTTGAGCGCATCGGCCAGCCCCACCGCCGTGGTGGATTTGCCCTCGCCCGCCGCCGTGGGACTGCACCCGGTCACCAGCACCAGCTTGGCGCCCCGGTCGGGCCGCGCCTGGACGATGTCGAGCGGGACCTTGGCCTTGTAATGTCCGTACTGCAGAATCTCGTCCTGACCGAGACCCGCCCTGGCGGCGATCTCGGCGATCGGTTTCATCTCGTGAGCTTGCGCGATTTCAATGTCGGAGAGCATGGGTGTCCTGTGTGGGAGCGAGGTTGGGAAGGGCAGGCGGGAAAAACGGCCTGCAAAGTCTGACGCAGGACCCGCCCGCGGGGCAAGTCGCGGCGCGGGTCCGCAGAGGTTGTGACAACCGGGAGGGCAGCCATGTGGGGAGCGATCATCGGCGACATCGTCGGTTCGGTCTACGAATGGGACCGGATCAAGACGAAGGACTTCGAGTTCTTCAACGAGAGGGGCCACTTCACGGACGACTCGGTCTGCACGGCTGCGGTGGCCGACATGCTGCTGCACGACCTCCCCGAGGCCGCGACGCTGCAGTCGTGGTGCCGCCGCTACCCCGGCATGTCCTACGGGGGCTGGTTCGCGCAGTGGATGTGGCACGAGTCCCCCGAGCCCTACAACAGCTTCGGGAACGGCGCGGCCATGCGCGTGTCGCCAGCCGCGCTACTCAACCGGGACGACCTCGCTGCCGCCCTCGCCGCCTCGGACCGGGTCACCGCCATCACGCACGATCACCCCGAGGGGATGAAGGGCGCGCGGGCCACCGTCCACGCGATCTGGCTGGCGTTGAACGGCGGCGACCCCGCGACGATCCGCGCGACAGTCGCCGCCGAATACGCCTACGACCTCCGGCGCACCGTCGACGAAATCCGCCCCGGCTACGCCTTCAACGAGACCTGCCAGGAGACCGTCCCCGAATCGATCACCTGCGCGCTGGAGTCCAACTCGTTCGAAGACGCGATCCGCAATGCGGTCTCGCTGGGCGGCGATTCGGACACGGTTGCCGCGATCGCTGGCCCGGTCGCGGAGGGGCTGCACGGGATCCCGCGCGCGATCAGGGCGGAGGCGCGGGAGCGCTACCTGGGGGACGCGGGGGATATGGTGGCGGTGATGGAGGAGATGTATGGGGGGTGAGGAGTGGTGGCGGCCAAATTGCACCCAATGCGTCGGTTTGTCGTCATAAATTATTTCAAAGTAATGTATACTTTACAAAATGTAATGTAAACATAACATAAATGGTCAGGTTAGTCACCCAGCAACTTTGCCAGGTCCCTCCACATCTTGTCGAACGAAGGCGCTCTGCGCGCCGCGTTGAGGTCAAGTCTTGCTGAAAGCGCCGCCTGATCGAGGGTGGGGCGGTAGCTTCTGCCCGATGGCATCCGCGCACTCAGCCACCCCTTCGCGTCCCGGATTGTCTCCACATCCGGGGGAGACATGACGGAGTCCGCGACGCCTCGTACTCCGGCGATCGACTCGGCCGCGGCCAGGAACCACGACTCGTATTCCGACTTTGCCAGGACGGTGAAGACGCGGCGGTCCGGGCGAGTCTGCTCGGCTCTTTCGAGCAACCGGGGTGCCAGTTCCGCAGGACAGGCGTCGTCGGCGTCGAGCAGGATAAGGATCGACCCGTCCGTACCGGCCTGACGGGCCGCGAGCTCGACGGCTCGTTCAAGTTCTCCCGGCTTCAAGAACCTGTCACGCTTCACTCTGATTGGGCGCGGGATGTGCACAGCATACCCCAAGGTGGCCGCGATCCGCCGGACCAACAGCGGAACCGCCTCCACCTCCCCGTGACCCTCTACAACAATCGCTATCGTTGTCAATGGCTCACGGACTAGCGCTTGTAGTCGAAGAGATCACGCTGGTTTAGGCTGAGCCTTGAGAGAGTGGGATCCGGCTCCAACTGATCCATCCTGAGGAGTTCCCCCACGGTATAGAGATGATCTCTGAGAGCAGAGCGCCCGATGTTGTCGAGCGGGCCGATCCGGCTCTCGCCGTCCTCGGAAACGACCGCAAGGATGGATTCATCCGGAATCTCGTCACTGTCCAGCAGGTCAGCACTGTGACTCGTTACCAGCACCTGCGTATGTTGAGCGGCGTCCTTTAGACTGTCGACCAGAATACCGGCTGCTGCGGGGTGAAGCGCGACCTCCGGCTCTTCGATGCCCACGAGCGACCGCCTCTTCCCGTTGCCGTCCGCTCCCTGGAAAAGAGCGACCAGAATGCCGATCGTGCGCAGTGTGCCATCGGACATGCTACTCCCGTAGAAACGCCAGGGGTGCTTCGTCTTGCCGACACGCTGCCGGAATTCCAGCGTCTCCATGTTGCCTACCGGTTTCCGGTCGACCCGCGTGATCCCAGGCACCACTTTGCCGAGATACTCTTCGATCCGCGCCTTCGTTGCCGGGCTGCGTGCGGACATCCCAGCGAGAACACTGGCAATGTTGTTACCATCGCGGTTAAGCAGTTCACCTGGATCGGGGGGCTGGAATGCCCTGATCGCGGTGGGACTCAAGTTGTAGAACCCTGAGTGTGACAGGGCGTCGTAGACAGGACGAAAAGCGTCGAGTCCCGACGTGTTTATCAGGTAGAGACGATCTGAGGATGCGGCGGGCCGGGGTGAAAAGCTGCCAACGACGTTCCCCCGGAAAACGCGATAGTAGTGGGACAGACCGTCGCCCCTTGGCACCACAACACATTCCTCGTCTTGAACTTCGTGTCCGCCTCCCTGCTTGGCTCCCACGTTGAACGCATAGTGGCCGGTGGACTCGCCCAGGTCGAACTCCATTCGGATACCGAAATGGGTTGGATGTCCGCTGGAGCGTCGTCGTACCTCGTTGATTCCCCCTCGATCCCGCAACGCGTGATCAATGGAGAAACGAAGGGAGTCCGCGACGAACCGGAGCGCATCCAGGAAATTGCTCTTCCCCGAACCGTTGGGGCCCACCAGAAAAGTCAGTTGGGCGGGTTCGACATCGCAAGCCGCGATGCTCTTGTAGTTTCTGAGCTTTACGCGCCTTAGGAGCCGCCTGTCCTCCCCCATGAATCTAAGATCGCCCCAGCTCAATTCCAGACCCCACCTGCCCCAACGCCGGCGGCTGTCCCACCGGCTTCAGCGCCACCGGACAGGCTTTCAGCGCCGCCGTCTGCGTAACCGGATCATAGCCACCCCCGGTCAACACATTCACCGGCACGTCCTCGAACGCGAACGACGCGAAGACCGTCCCCTTCGGCGACTTGCCCGTCGCGCGCACCTTCACGTGCAGACACCCGCGCGGGTTGCTCATCTCGGCCCAGCCGCCGTCTTCCAGCCCCAGCCGCGCCAGGTCGTCGGGGTGCACCTCCAGCGTCTCTTCCGACAGCAGGTAGTCGATCCCGTCCGACCTCCCGGTCTGGGTCCGCGTATGGTACTGCGGCAGCCGCCGGCCCGTGGTCAGCCACATCGGATACTCGTCCGAAATCGTCTCCTCGGGATCGCGGTATTCAAGCATCTTGAAGATCCCGCGCCCGTTCTCGAAGCGCTCCTCGTGCAGCCTCGGCGTGCCCGGGTGCCCCTCCTCCGGGACCGGCCACTGGTATTCGCCCTGGTCGATCCGGTCCCAGTCGAGGCCGGCGTAGATGGGTGAGAGGGCGCAGAGTTCGTTGAAGACCTCCCTGGCCGACCCGAAATCGAAGCCATCCCAGCCCATGCGCTGAGCGAGCTGTGAGAGGATCCACCAGTCGGGCTTCGCTTCGCCTGGCGGCGGCACCGCCGCGCGCAACCGCTGGACGCGGCGCTCGGTGTTGGTGCAGACGCCGTCGGTCTCGGCCCAGGCGGTGGCGGGGAAGACCACATCCGCCACCTTGGCCGTCTCGGTCATGAAGATGTCGATCACGACCAGGCAGTCGAGGCTCTTGAGCGCGTGCTCGCAGTGGTGGCGGTCCGGGTCGGTGACGAGGGTGTTCTCGCCGTCGATGATCATCGCGTGGATGCCGTCGCCGCACAGGTCCAGCGCGGTCACCTTCGTCATCCCGATCTCGAGGTCGACCTCGCGGCCGTACGCCTCGCGGAACTTCTCCTGGTGGGCCGGTACGGTCACCTTCTGGAAGCCGGGATAGTTGTTCGGCAGCGCGCCCGCGTCGCCCGCCCCCTGGATGTTGTTCTGGCCGCGCATCGGGTTCACCCCCGTGCCCTCGCGGCCCAGGTTGCCGGTCATCAGCGCCAGGTTGCAGAGGCTCTGCACGTTGTCGACGCCGCAGATGTGCTCGGTGATGCCCACCGTGTAGTAGATCGCGCCGCGGTCGGCCCCGCCGTAGAGCAGCGCCGCCTTCTCGATGTCCGCGGGGTCGCACTCGCAGATCTCGGCCGCCCACTCGGGCGTGTACTGCTCCACGTGCTTCAGGAAGTCCTCGCCGTGGGCCGTGCGCGCACCGACGAACTCCTCGTTCACCAGTCCCTCGCGGGCGATCACGTGCGCCATCGCCAGCAGCAGAGACACGTCCGAGCCCACGCGGATCGGCAGGTGCACGTCGGCGATCTCGGCCAGCCCGATCTTCCTCGGGTCCGCGACGATCATCTTCGCGCCGCGCGCGAGCGCCTTCTTGAGCCGCGTCGCCGCCACGGGGTGGCACTCGGTCATGTTCGTGCCGATGCAGAAGATCACATCGGGCTTGTCCATGTCCGCGAGCGGGTTCGACATGGCCCCTCGTCCGATTGTTGCCGCCAGACCGGCGACTGTGGGGGCGTGTCAGGCACGGCTGCAGTTGTCGATGTGATTCGTCCCCAATCCCGCCCGGATGAAGCGCTGCATCATGTAGGCGGCTTCGTGGGGCGCGCGTCCGGAGGCGATCCCGTAGACGGAACGGCGTCCGTGCTCCTTCACCACCTTGCGCAGCTTGCCCGCCGCGCGGTCCAGCGCCTCGTCCCACGACGCGGGGCGCAGCTTGCCCGAGTCATCGTCGCGCACGAACGGGGTGGAGAGGCGGTCCGGGTGGTGCACGAAGTCGAAGGCGAACTGGCCCTTCACGCAGAGCGACCCCTCGTTGGCGGGGCCGTCCATCGCCGGGAGGACGCCGACGATCTTCTCGCCGCGCGTCATGACATCGACCGAGCAGCCGACGCCGCAATAGGGGCAGATGGTGCGGGTGGTCTCCGTCTCTCCGGGGACCTCCCGGTTGGCCAGCGCCTTGAGGTCGCCGAGCGCGCCCGTGGGGCAGGTCTGGATGCACTGGCCGCAGAAGGTGCACGCCGAATCCTTGAGGAGGCCGCCGAACTCGGTGGTGATCTGCGTGTCGAAGCCGCGGTTCATCACCGAGATCGCGTAGTCGCCCTCCTGCTCGGCGCAGACGCGCACGCAGCGGTAGCACGAGATGCAGTTCTCGTAGTCGCGCTTGATGAAGGGGTTGTCGTCGTCGGGACGGCTGGTGCCCGAATGGGCGCCCTCGAAGCGGCCCGAGCGGGCGTCGTAGCGGTCGAGCAGGTCGGCCATCTCCTGGCTCGCGTAGCCGTGCATGGGGTCGACGTCGGTGTCGCGGTTCTCCGACGCCACCATCTCCATGAGAATCCGGCGCTGGACTTCGAGCGCGGCCGAGCGCGTTCGCACGACCATCCCGGGCTGGGCCTCCGTGGTGCACGAGGCGACCGGATTGCGCGCTCCCTCGAGCTCGACCACGCAGAGGCGGCAGCCCCCGAAGGGCTCGAGGCGGGGATCGTAGCAGAGGGTCGGGATTTCCTTCCGGTGCCGCTCGGCCACTTCGTAGACGGTCTCGCCGCGCGTGAAGGCGACCTTCTCGCCGTCCAGCGTCATCGTCAGCCGGGCGCCGTTCGTGGCGGGTGTGCCGTTCCGCTTCATCATCGTCAGCCTTTCATTGCCGGCCCGTGGCTGCCGCCAGGACCTGCTACATGCTCGCGAACCCGCTCGGGGAAGTACCGGATCAGGCTCTCCGTCAAAAGTGGGGCCGCCTGACCCAATCCGCACGCGCTCGTCTTCATCATGACCTGGTTCAGGTCGGTCACCTCGTCGACCCATGCCTCGACGGTATCGGGCCCGTCCCCTTCCAACCGCTCGACCAGCCGCTGGGTTCCGATCCGGCAGGGGAAGCACTTCCCGCACGACTCCTCCGCGAAGAACTCCATCGACTCGCGCGTGACCCGGATCATGTCGCGGGAGTCGTCGAAGACCATGATTCCGCCGGCGCCCAGGAAGCTGCCCTTCGAGCGAATCGAGGGCTCGTCGAGGGTCACGTCGAGATCGGCGCCCGCCAGGAAGCCGCCGGACAGCCCGGCCATGGTCACGGCCTGGATGGTGCGCCCGGACGGCGGACCTCCCGCCCAGTCATGCAGCAGCTCGGCCAGCGGAAGCCCAATCGGGACCTCGTAGTTGCCTGGCCGCGCGATGTCTCCCGACAGGCTGATCACCTTGGTGCCGGCGTGATCGCCGCGTCCCAGTCCCCGGTACCACTCCGCGCCGTGCACGAGAATGGGCGGGGCCGATGCCAGCGTCTCGACGTTGTTCACCACGGTGGGCAGGTTCTCGTAGCCGTGCGTGACGGGGAAGGGGGGGCGGTTGCGGGGGAAGGGGTGCTTGCCCTCGAGCGAGTTCAGCAGCGATGTCTCCTCGCCGCAGATATAGGCGCCCGCGCCGCGCCGGACGCGCAGGTCGAAGGCGAAGTCCGTGCCCAGGATGCCATCGCCCAGCAGCCCCGCCGCCTCCGCCTCCGCGATCGCCCCCTCGAGGATGTCCACCGTCTCCGGATACTCGTAGCGCAGGTAGATGAAACCGCGCACGGCCCCGGTGGCGTACGCCGCCAGCGCCATCCCCTCGATCATCCCGTGGGGATCGTGGTCCATCAGCAGCCGGTCCTTGAAGCAGCCGGGCTCGCCCTCGTCGGCGTTTGAGACGATGGTCTTCGGCCCGCCGGGCGCATCGGCCACCGCCCGCCACTTCCGCCCGGTGGGGAACCCCGCCCCCCCGCGCCCCGCCAGCCCGCTCGCGTCGATCACGTCGATGACCTCGCCGGGGGTCATCCCGGTCACCGCGCGCGTCAGCGCCTCGTAGCCGCCATCGTTCCGGTACCCGGCCAGCCCGGCCCGCCCCGGATTGCGGATGCCGGCGAAGACGCACTCCTCGATCCCGCCCGGAGGCGCCGGCGGCAGCGGCGACGGTCCGCTCACCAGCGTGCTCGCCGTCCTGCCGGTCAGCACCGTGCCCCCGTGAATCACCGGCACCGGCTGGTCGCAGCGGCCGGGACAGGGCATGGGCTGCGGATCGTGCCCGGCGGCGCGCAGGCTTGCCACCAGCACCTCCGCGCCCCGCATGCTGCAAACCGGTCCGGTGCAGACGCGCGGCCGGTCGAGACCGGCTTCGTCCCGCGAGAAGTGGTGGTAGAAGGTGACCGTGCCGAAGAGGTCGGCGATGGGGATGCGGAGTCCCTTCGCGATGGCGCGCAGCGCATCCTCCGACAGGTATCCGTCGCGCTGGTGAAAAGCGTGAAGGAGGGGCAGAAGGGGGGCGGGCTCGTTCTTCCAGCGCGCAAGGAGTTCGTCGTTGGTTGCCTGTGGCATCGGGTGGGAAGTTTGAGTTGGAAAGGTGGCCACAATAGATATAGGTATCGGAAACATTTGGCGAGTCTCGGCCGGCGGAGGCGACTGATGACGGACTGCGGGGTGTACGGCTCATGACGGCCATGTCGCGGCGGCGCGCTGCCCGCGTGCGCGTGGGGCGCATGCGCGGCGGCTGGTTCACGATCCGCGGCGACAGCGTGGCGGTCGAGGAGCCAATGGAGGTGCGCCTGGAGGTCCCCGCTGACGGCGCCACGCGCGAGCACCCCGTCTCGGTGACCATGAGGACGCCCGGCGACGACTTCGAACTCGCCGCGGGATTCCTCTTCACCGAGGGCGTGGTGACCGATCCGCGTGCGCTGGCGGATGTCCGCTACTGCCGCGACGTGGACCCGCAGGAGTACAACGTCGTGACCGCGTCGCTCCGCGATCCCGGCGCCTTCGACGCGACCAGCCTGACCCGCAACTTCTACGTCACCTCGTCGTGCGGCGTGTGCGGCAAGGCCTCGCTGGAGTCGGTGGAGGTGATGGGCTGCCAGGCCGTGCCGGACGGGACGCTGGGCATCCACGAATCCGAACTGCGCGCGCTTCCCGGCCGGCTGCGTTCCGCGCAGCAGGTGTTCGACCGCACCGGCGGGATCCACGCGGCGGGGCTGTTCGATGCCGCCGGCGCGATCAACCTGGTGCGGGAGGACGTGGGGCGTCACAACGCGGTCGACAAGGTCGTCGGCGCGCTGGTGCTGTCGGGGCGGCTGCCGGGGTCGGAGTCGGGGCTCGTGGTGTCGGGGCGCTCGTCCTTCGAGATCCTGCAGAAGGCGGCGATGGCCGGCTTCCCCATGGTCGTCGCGGTCGGG
Source organism: Gemmatimonadota bacterium (assembly GCA_022827345.1). GTDB lineage: Bacteria > Gemmatimonadota > Gemmatimonadetes > Longimicrobiales > Gaopeijiaceae > Bin94. Next base: position 17,612 of record JAJDTB010000064.1, read on the forward strand.
GCGCCGTCGAGCCTGGCGGTGACCTTCGCGCGCCGCTTCAACATGACGCTGGTGGGATTCGCCAAGCACGACGGATACAATGTCTACTCGGGCGGTGAACGGATCGAGGGGGTGAAGGGGGGATGACCGAATGAGTCTGCTGGGTGCGATTCTGGCCGGGGGCGGCAGCCGCCGGTTCGGGGCGCCGAAGACCCTGGCGCGGCTGCACGGCAGGCCGCTCTGGCAGGTGGCCGCGGAGCGGTTGGAGGAGGTGTGCGACGAGGTGGTGGCCATCGTGAACCACCCCCGCGTGGCCCAGGAGGTCGAGGTGGACACCTTCCCGGACCAGCGGCCGCTGATGGGCCCCCTCGGCGGGATCGACGCCGCGATGGCCCGCGCGCGCCGGGACGGCCACCAGGCGGTGTTCGTGCTGGCGGTGGACATGCCCTGGGTGGAGCGCGATGTGCTCAGGCGGCTGGCCGGGGAGTGGCGTGACCACGGACGGGCGTGCGTGCCCAGGACGGGACCGCCGTGGGGCTTTCACCCCTTGTGCGCCGTCTATCCCCTCGATTCCACCCTCAAGCCGCTCAACAGCGCGCTGGCGGCGAGGAGGCTGGCGAGCGGCCCCTTCGTGCGCTCGCTCGACCCGGACGTGATCGACACCGGGGTCCCGGCGAGCGCCTTCCGCAGCGTGAACCGGCCCGGTGACCTTCCGCCCCCCGCCTTCGCCATCATCGGGAACAAGAACTCGGGCAAGACGACACTCTCCGTCTCCGTCATCGCCGAGTTGGCAACACGGGGCCGCCGCGTGATGTCGGTGAAGCACGGTCACCATTTCCGCCTCGACTCGCCCGGCACCGACTCGTGGCGGCACCGCCATGAAGGCCGGGCGGAACGGGTCCTCATGGCCGGTCCGACCGAGTTCGGTCTCATGGGCGATTGGGGGCGCGAGGGCGACCCGTCGCTGGATCTGCTCCTGACCCGGCACCTGGCCGAAGCGGAGATCGTGGTGGTGGAGGGCTTCCGGCATGCGCCGCTCCCCAAGGTGGAGATCTTCCGGCACGGCTCGCAGCCCGAGCCCGTCACGTCCCCGGAAGAGGCGCACCGGCGCGGCGTCCTGGGCGTGGTGACCGACCGGCCCGACCTTCCCTGGAAGGTGCCGGTCTTCGATCCGGAGGCCCCCGACGTGGCCGCGCGGGTCGCCGACCTCGCCGAGGGATGGCTTCTGTGACATCGCCCCCCGGCCGCCTGGCTTCCCTGGACGCCTTCCGCGGCCTCGCGATCGCCGGGATGATCCTCGTCAACAATCCCGGCAGCTGGTCGCACGTCTACGCCCCCCTGCGCCACGCGGCCTGGCACGGCGCCACGCCGACCGACCTCGTCTTCCCCTTCTTCCTCTTCGGCATCGGCGTGGCGATGTCCTTCTCCTTTGCGGCGCGCACGGCACGGGGCGACTCGCGGCGCACGCTGTGGGGCCACGTCGCGAAGCGCGCCCTCATCCTCTACGGCCTCGGCCTCTTCATGGCCGCCTATCCCCGCTTCGACTTCGCCACCGTGCGTCTCGTGGGGGTCCTCGCGCGGATCGCCATGGTCTACCTGGTCGCCGGCACCCTCGTCCTGTTCCTCTCGCGGCGGACCGTCTTCGCGGCCATGCTCGCCCTCCTGGCCGTCTACTGGGCACTGCTGGCCTGGGTGCCCGTCCCCGGCTTCGGCGCTGGCGACCTCTCACCCGAAGGCAACCTGGGCGCCTACCTCGACCGCATGATCCTCGGCGTGCACATGTGGAGCGGCGGCGGAGGCGTCTACGACCCGGAGGGGCTGCTGAGCACCATCCCGGCCGTGTCGAGCACCCTGGCCGGCCTCTTCGCGGGCGACTACCTGCGGACGCTGGACGCGGACCGGGGGCATGGCGGCGACCGCGCCGGCGCCAACGCCGCCCTCCGCCTGGCACTGCTCGGCGCGGGTCTGGTTCTCGCCGGCCACGCCTGGGACCTGGTCTTCCCCATCAACAAACCGATCTGGACCAGTTCCTACGTCGCCTACACGACGGGCTGGGCGCTGGTCACCCTCGGCGCGCTCTACCAGGTGATCGATGTCCGCGGCCGCCGCGCCTGGGCCCGTCCGCTCGTTGTCTACGGCGTCAACGCCATCACGGTCTTCGTCGCCTCGGGGCTGGTGGCCAAGACGCTGGCACTGTGGCGCGTGCCGAGCGGCGCGGGGGAAACCACGTCCGCCTACAACTTCCTCTACGAGACCCTCTTCACCTCGTGGGCCGGCCCCCTCAACGGCTCCCTGGCCTTCGCCATCGCCACGGTCCTCTTCTGGCTGGGGGCGGCCCGCGCGATGTACGCCCGCCGCCTCTTCATCAAGGTCTAGTCGGACCCGGGCTCCATCGCGGCCCCCTCGCCGGCCGCCAGCGCCCCGCGATCATCCCCGCCGGCCCGCAGCTTCGCGTCGAACTCCGACACCTCGACCAGGCGGTGCAGCGACCCCTGCACATCCTCCAGCTGCTGCTCCAGCAACTCGAGTCGCCTCTCGACCATCTGCACGGACTCCTCGGTGCCCCTGCTCTCGAGCGAGCGGGAGATCACGCCCACGATGGGCTTCAGCGCATAGCGGGCGGTAAGGCCGATCACCGGAACCAGCACCACCGAGATCCCCATGATGACGGCTACAAGTCCTACGAGGTCGACCGGGATCACTTCCATGATGACTCAGCTCCTGTTTGCCTGAAACCGCGCATGGGCCCCGGCCCGTAGTCCTCCCCGTCCGACGAAGCCACGCCCGCAAAGGATAATGAGAAGATGACGAAGTCGACGACCCTCCGGTTTCCCATGGCCGCGGCGCTGGTGTTGTCAGCGTGCGCACCCGGTTCCCTGATCGGGCAGGAGCAGTACCGCCTGGGCGGTTCGCGCGTGGCCGTGTACAACCTCGCCGGGGTGGTGGAGGTCGTGCGGGGCGAAGGGCCCGAAGTCGTGGTAGAGGTGGCCCGCGGGGGCGCGGATGCGGGCAGGCTCTCAATCGCCACGGGACGAATCGGCGGCGCCGAGACGCTGCGCGTGGTCTATCCGGACGACCGGGTGGTATACCGCGACGGGAACCGGGGGTTGAATGTGACCGTGCGCGTCCGTAGCGACGGCACCTTCCTCGGTGGCCGCGGGGGTGGAGACAGGGTGCGGATTGCGGGGCGCGGCAGCGGATTGGAGGCCCATGCGGACCTGACCGTGCGGGTTCCCCGCGGGGTCGGGATCGCAGTCCATCTGGCGGCGGGAGAAGGGAATGCCCGCAACCTGGCCGCCGACCTTTCCTTCAACACCGCCTCGGCGAGCATCGACGTGGCCGGTGTGGTGGGCGACGTCAGCCTGGACACCGGTTCCGGGTCGCTGACGGTCTCCGATGTGAACGGCGATGTCTTCGCCGACACCGGCTCGGGCGCGATCACGCTGGCGGGGATCTCGGGGTCGGCGCTCACCGCCGATACCGGTTCGGGGACCGTCTACCTTGGCGACGTCTCCGCCTCCCGCGTAACCGCCAACACCGGTTCCGGCCGGATCACCGGGAGGTCCCTGTCCGCGGAGGAGGTGTTGCTGGACACCGGCTCCGGGAGAATCGAGGTGGAGGACCTCGAGGCGGCCCGGATCAGCTGCGACACCGGCAGCGGCGCGGTACGGCTGGGCCTGGCAGCCGACATCGACCGCCTGATCGTCGATTCGGGATCGGGCGCCGTGGAGATCACGGTACCGGCCGACTTCGGCGCCGCGCTGGAACTCGACTCCGGCAACGGACGCGTGTCCGTCGACGTTCCCGAGACCCGCGTTGCCGAGGCCAAACGGCGCTACTTCCGCGGCACCGTCGGCGACGGCGAAGGCAGGGTGTCAATCGAGACGGGGTCGGGCGGAATCAGCGTCCGCCCCAACTGACGGGCGGGTTCCGGTACGCCGTCAGTTCTGACGCGCGACCGGAATCTCGACCCGGTAGCTCTCCCAGGTCAGGACCAGGGTGGTCGCGTCGGCCGAAGCGTTCTCGAAGGCCATGGTCATCGTCTCGACGTGGTCGTTGGACATCGCGGCCGCCATCCCCGAGCCGACATCGTTGCCCTGGACCTCGTCGCTGATGGGGATTCCCCACCGCTCGACCACGGAGTTGAGGTGGATCCCCCACGAGTCCGCTCCCGGCACGGTGTACAGCGAGTAGGAACCGGCGGGCACCGCCGCTCCGGCCACCGTCGCCGCGAAGGGAAGGTGAATCGAGGTCGCTTCGTTCGCACCGGTGCGCCAGGGCTCGCCGAACGGGTGAATGTCGCCTCCGACCAGCGTGCGGTCGTTTGCGGATGGCGCTCCGTAGCAGACCTTCACCTCGTCATTGCCCATCATGACGACGGCGGAGTCGAGGGGGCTCGGGCGGTCCGACGCGTCGCCGCGGGCGACCCAGCAACCCTGAGCCTGAAGCGGCGCGGGGCCGAGGGCGAATGCGGTCCCTAGGGCGACGAATGCGAATATGGCTTTCTTCATGTCTGTGCTTTCCTCCGGGGGTCCTGTTGGCCGGGCCACCGTGGCTCAACCACGCGATGGGACTGAAATCTGCAAGCGTCGAGCCGGTGCGTCCAGACGCAAAAGCGGGCCGCGCGCCAACCGCCGGGCTCCTCGCAGCCAACGGGTCCGGCGCCGCCGCCGAGGGGGAGGGGATCTTTTCGGCGCCGACGTGGTATCAAGTGGTCAGGGAACCCCTGCGGGTATCAGGCCGCTTCTGTGTCTCCCAATTCCTTGACCTTGCACAAAGGACATTCATACATTACTCAATCTTCCGCCGAGTTTTCAGCGGAGCCTGGCGCCGCCGTGCCGATCCCTGGCAGATCCGTCCGGGGTTGGCCCAGCGGTTGTTGGTTTAGCGAGACATTTGGACCCTGTCCCCAGATGAACGGAGAAAGACAGACATGAGGAGTTGGCTACGGATCGGAACAGTGGGCGCGGGAGTGCTCGCAATGCTGGGCAGTTCGCTCCTGGCGGAGCGCGCGAGCGCACAGGCCACGGAGCGCCTTCGGGTTCTGGTGACCCGCCTCGAGCCCATCGACGATGCGGACAAGGACTTCGGAAAGGATCTCGCCGAAGAGCTTCGCGACCTGATCAACCAGCTCCCGACTCACCAGCCGGTGGACGAGGACGAGGTTGAGGACGCCGCCAAGCGGTACGATCTGGAATACGAGGAGTTGAACTGCATCCAGGCGCTGCAGCTGGCCGGTCAGATTCGCGCTTCGCTCGTGTTCTGCGGAGCCGTAACCGAGAACGAGGACGAACGCACGTTTTCGCTGTCCAACGTCCAGTTCGCGGCTCCCGGGGGCGTTTCCTTCGGCATCGAGGACAAGACCTGGGGCAGGGACGATTCCGAATTGGCGGCCCAGGACATTGCGCGGTCGTTCGACGACTTCGTGACCCAGTCGCGTCACGCGACGTTCTGCGGAGAGGACTTCGAGTCGCAGAACTGGGAGGGCGCCATGACGAACTGCACCCAGGCGCTGGAGATGAATCCGGGCGACACGCGCGTGCGGTTCGTCTACGCGAACGTCCTCCACGGGATGGAGCGCCTGGAGGAGGCGTATGCGGAAACCGAGCGCGTGATGGAGGAGGATCCGCTTCACGAGGCGGCGCTTCAGCTCGCGGGTTACCTGGCCGCACAGCTCGGGGACGACGACGCGGCCCGGCAGCACTACGAGAACTACCTGCAGCTCAATCCCGGGAACGCCCAGGTGCGGATGCGGGTCGCCTATGATCTCGCCCAGGCTGGAGACCCCGAGGGAGCCATGCTGCTGATCGAGGGGGGGCTCGAGCTCGAAGGCGACAATGTCGACCTCCTTCTGCAACACGCGGGATTCGCGACTGCCGCTGCGCAGGAACTTGTCGCGGCCGCGGAACCGGGAGCGCCTGTGTCGATCGAAGCCGCCGGGTTCTACCAGAAGGCCCAGGCCTCCTTCCAGGCCGCCTACGAGGTGCGCGGCGTGGAGATGGAGGTGGCTCACCTGCGACAGATGATTGCGACGTTCAGCCAGCTCGAACAGATCGCGGAGGCGGTCGAGATAACCGAACGGATTCTTGAGACGCACGCCGACGAAGCCCAGTTCTGGTCGGACTACGCCAACATTCTCAGGAAGGCCGACCGCGTGGACGAAGCGATCGTCGCCCTGAATGAAGGGGTGGCGCGCGACCCGGACATGGCGAACGTCAAGGTCCGGCAGGGAACCTGGCTCGTTGAACTCGGACGGGAGGAGGAGGCGCTGCCCTACCTCGAAGAGGCCGTCGAGAACGGAGAACGGACCGGGGACGAAGCGGCCCGGATCTTCTTCGCGCAGGGGGTCAACGGGGGAATCAACGCGAACCCACCCGACCTGGCCTACGGGCTGCGGCTCATCCTGCTGGCGAAGACGTTCGAAGGCGAACTCTCGGAGGGTCAGGCCGCCGAGATCGATTTCTGGCACGGCTACGCGCTCTATCAGCAGGCCACGGAGGAGGAGACGCCGCAAACCCTGCAGACAGCGCAGCGGACGTTGCCGAAGTTCCAGCAGGCCGCGCGCCTGTTTGCTCTTCCCAGGGTGGGGGCGTACGCGCAGCAGCGTGATATCAATGTGCAGCAGTTCCGCGATGCCACCCAGCAGTACATCGAAATCCAGGAGGCGATTATTCAGCGCGGTCGCTGATCCGACGCTGGCAAATCGTCGCCCCTGAGGGGCGCCGCGGGGCACGGTCATCCCCGCGGCGCCCCTTTTTTTTTGCCCGAGATGCTTGCGGGGGGGATGTGCGTCCATTATTGTGGGATACCGTGGGATAAAATGGGATGAATTGCCATGCACGGTTTCCTTGGACGACACGAATACCAGATCGACGAGAAGGGCAGGGTCAGTTTTCCCTCTCCCTTCCGCCGGGTTGTGTCTGGAGGGCCCCTCGTCCTGCTCCAGTGGCAGAGCAGCCACCTGGACCTGTTCCCGAGCGAGACATGGGCCGAAATCCAGAAGAACCTGCTCGCGCACCGGAAGGCGCAGCGGGACGGCGGCGCCTATCTGAGACGCATCACCGCAAGCGCGGTGGAGGTCGAGCCGGACGCACACGGACGCATCCGCATTCCCCCGTGGTTGCGCGAGCGGATCGGACTCGACGGAACGGTTCTCTTCATCGGCGCACTGGACAGGATCGAACTGTGGAGTCCCTCCAGCTTCGATGAACAGCTTGGCGAGGAAGTGGAGGATGACGGGTTCGCGGCGCAGATCTTCGGATGACGGGACGGACGATGCGCGCGCTCCCGAATACCATCGTCCGGTCCTGGTGGACGAAGTCATGCGGCACCTGATCGGTGGCCGCGGCCTGTACCTCGACGGGACGGTAGGCGGGGGAGGCCACGCGCTCGCGCTCCTGGAGCGGTGCCGGGAGTGCCGCCTGGTGGCATTCGACCGCGACCCGGAGGCGCTCTCCGCCGCGCGGCTGCGGCTGGCGGCCCATGCCGACCGGATCCGTTTCGTGCGGGGGTCGTTCAGGGAGGCGGCCGGCGACCGTGAACTCCGCGCCGAGGGTCTCGACGGGGCGCTCATGGATCTGGGCGTCAGTTCCCGGCAACTCGACAGCGATCGCCGCGGCTTCACCTTCCGCCGCGGGGCCGCGCTGGACATGCGGATGGATCCCGGCGCGGCGCCGACCGCCGCCGCCTTCCTCGCGGCCGCGACCCGCACCGAGCTGGCGGAAGCCTTTCGCGCGGGACAGGCCCCACGGCCCGGCGCGCTCGCCGCGAGAATCGTCCAGCGCCGCGCCCGCCGCCTCCCGCGGACCAGCGACGACCTGGTGGCCATCCTCGAATCGGTGCTCTCGCGCCGCGCGACACACGCCGAGAAGGCCCGTGTCTTTCAAGCCCTGCGCATCCGGGTCAACGACGAGATCGGGGCGCTGCGTGCGGCACTTCCGGCGATTCGCGACGTGCTGAACCCGGGCGCCGTGCTCGTCGTCATCTCCTATCACTCGATCGAGGACGGGATGGTCAAGCGGGCCTTCCGCGAGTGGAGCGATCCGTCGCACGGACTGCCGCCGCGGCTCCCCGTGCGCGCAGCGGAGCTGACCCCGCGGGGATCGGTGCTGACGCGCAAGCCGGTCACGCCGGCGCCCGAGGAGATCGAGGCCAACGCCAGGGCCCGTCCGGCGCGGCTGCGGGCGTGGAGGAAAGCCGCATGAAGCGCGTCCGGGTGCTCCCGAGTGCGATCTTCGCGCTGGCGATCCTGCTGGCGTCGCTGACCGTGGTGGCGTGGCGGCAGTCGACCACGCGCGAGACGATGGCGGAGCTGGACGCCGCCGAGCGGGAGCTCGCCATCGCCGCCGATGAGCGCGAGGAGCGGGCGCGCGAACTGGCCGGGCTCGAAAGCCGGCAGTGGATCGGGGCGGAGGCGGCCAGGCGGCTCGGCATGCGTCCCCCCAGCGAGCAGGAGGTGGTGATCACCTCGGGGGCTACACCGTGACTCGCCGGGTGAGGCGCGGGCACGGACCGGGGAAAGTCCACCTCCGGCGCAGGCTCCTCCTCGTCACCTGGCTCGCCGTGGCGGGGGTGATGATCGGCCGCTCGATCGAGGTGCAGGTGGTCGAAGGCGAGGCGTGGGCCCGCGACGCCCTGCAGCAGCACCGCATGACGCGCGCCGTGCCGGCTCCCCGGGGGCGGATCCTGGACCGCAACGGGGGCGAACTCGCGGTGAGCCACTGGAGGGCTCAGGTCGGGATCGCGCCCAACGAGATCCGCGACCGGGATGCGGTGGTGGGGGCTTTGGCGGCTGGCCTGGGAGTTCCGGCAGGGACGGCGCGCCGTGTGTCCGACGGGACACGGTCGTGGCACGTCGTCCCGGGACGCTACTCCATGACCCAGGTCGCCGGGCTGCGGGAAATGCGCGGAGTGCACGTGGAGGGCGAATTGCGGCGCCTTTATCCCCGCGAGGGACTGGCCCGCGGATTGCTGGGGTTGGTGCTGGACGGAGTCGGCAGGGAGGGAATCGAGCAATCCATGGATTCGGTGCTGGCGGGACAGTCGGGCCGCGAGGTGGTCGCGCGCGACCATCGGGGCCGTGAGATACCGGGACAGGTCGTCACGGTGGAGCCTCCGGTGCCCGGACGCGACGTGGTGCTGACCATCGATCAGGATCTCCAGGCGATCGCCGAGGAGATGCTTGCCGATGCGCTGGAGTCTACCGGAGCGACGGGAGGCGATCTCGTCATCACCGATCCGCGCACCGGTGAGATCTTCGCGATGACGTCGGTCGTCAACGGATCACGCTCTGCCCTGTCGGCGGTGAACACCAGCTACGAGCCCGGTTCGACGATGAAGCCGTTCACGACCGCGGCCCTCCTGCACCACGGGGTTGCGGCGCTCGGAGATTCGGTCGATACCGGCGACGGCACCTGGACTGTCAACGGACGCAGGATAACCGACGTGCAGAGCAGCGGATGGATGACGCTCCACAACGTAGTCCTGGAGTCCTCCAACGTCGGCATCGCCAAATTCGCCACCCGCCTGACGAGTGCGCAGCAGTACACGACGCTGCGGGACTTCGGATTCGGGACCCGGACCGGGATCCCTCTTCCAGGGGAGGCGGGCGGAGTGCTTCGCCGGCCGGAGATGTGGACGGGGCAATCGGCCCACTCGCTGTCCTTCGGATACGAGCTCTCGGTGACGTCGCTGCAGATGGCGATGGCCTTCGGCGCGCTGGCCAACGGCGGACTGCTGATGGAGCCCCGGCTGATCAGGGAGGTGCGGAACGAGGCCGGCGAGCCGGTGCGCTTCGGGAGGCCGCGGGCGATTCGCCGCGTGGTCCCGGAGCAGGTGACCGCCGCGCTGACCCCGGTGCTGGTGGACGTGGTCGACAACGGGACCGGAACCCGGGCGCGCATGTCCGCGTTTCCGGTAGCGGGGAAGAGCGGTACGGCGAGGGCCACGGGCAGCGACGGACGGTACGAGGTCGGGGCGTACTACTCCTCGTTCGGTGCGTACTTCCCGGCGGACGACCCGCAGCTGCTGCTCTTCGTCAAGCTGGATCGTCCCCAGGGCGCCTACTACGGGGGCGCCACCGCGGCACCGGTCACGCGTGCGACGCTCGAGAGCATGCTCTCCGCGCGTCAGTCGCCGCTCGACCGGGCCGCCCTCGCGCGCGCACAGCGGCGCCCGTCCGCGCCGCCGCCGTCCCAGCCGCTCGTGCGCTTTGCGTCGTTGACCGACCAGCCGGCGCCGGTGGTGCAAACCGCGGCTCCCGAATGGGCCGGCCGCGACGGGCAACGCGACGTGCGCGACCTCGCGATGACCGTGCCCGACCTGGAGGGGGCGCCGCTGAGGGTCGCCCTGCGCAGGCTCCACAAGATGGGGTTGCGGGTTCGCCTGGAGGGTGGAGGGACGGTGGAGGGAACGGACCCGCGGGGCGGCGCCGAGATATCTCCTGGGGACACGATCCACGTGGTGGGGCGGGGGAGGTGAAGATGAGCATGTCCCGGGTGGTGGCCGCATTGGAGGGGGCAGGGGTCGGCGTGCGGGAGGTCCTGGTGGGCGAGGGAGCGCTCGACGGGCTCGAGGTCGGTGGCGTGCAGCAGGACTCGCGGGTGGTCGGGCCGGGGGACCTCTTCGTGGCGTGGTCGGGGTCGGCGCATGATGCGCACGACTACCTGCCGGCAGCGGCTGCAGCAGGAGCCGTGGCGGCGATCGTCGAGCGCCCGGTAGCCGGTGCGGAGCTCCCGCAGGTGCGGGTCGACAACGCCCGCATGGCCGCGGCGGTTGTCTCCGGCTTCGTGGCGGGGTCGCCCTGGAAGGCGCTGCGCACCATCGGCGTGACCGGGACGAACGGCAAGACCACGACCGCGATGCTGCTGCGCGGACTGCTTGGCGAAGATGGCCCTGCTGCCGCGATCGGCACGCTTGGCGTGGTCGGGCCCGACGGGCGGGTGGTGGAGGGGACGGAGGGACTCACCACCCCGGGCCCCGTCGAGATCGCCGAACGGCTCGCGGATCTCGCGCGCGACGGCGTCCGCAGCGTCGTGCTCGAGACATCGTCCCACGCGCTCGACCAGTTCCGGCTCGACGGCGTGCGGTTCGACGCGATGGCCTTCACCAACCTGACGCGCGACCACCTGGACTATCACGGCACCTTCGCGGGCTATCTCGCGGCCAAGGCCCGCCTGCTGGAACTGGGCAAGGAGGGGGCCACGGCGGTCGTCAACGCCGACGATGCCGCCTGGGGGGGACTTCGCCCCACCGGCCCGGTGCTGACCTACGGCCTGCAAACCAACGCCGACGTCAGGGCCGAGGCGCCGGCGCTGTCGGCCTCGGGCTCGCGGTTCGAACTGGTCGCCGGTGACGGAAGGGTGCCGGTCCGGCTGCCGCTGCCGGGAGCGTTCAACATCGCGAACGCGCTCTGTGCCGCGTCCTGCGCACTCGCCCTGGGACGCCCGCTCGAAGCCGTCGCGGCCGGGCTCGAAGACGCCTCGCCGGTCGCCGGGCGCATCGAGCGCATCTCGCGCGGGGCCTTCGACGTGTTCGTGGACTTCGCCCACACGCCGGACGCGCTGGAGCAGATCCTGAAGACGATGAAGCCGCTCGTCGCGGGGCGCCTCATCGTGGTCTTCGGGGCGGGGGGAGATCGCGACGCGACCAAGCGGCCCGAGATGGGAGCGGCCGTCGCGCGGCACGCCGACATCGCGATCGTCACCTCCGACAACCCTCGCACCGAGGAGCCCGCCGCGATCGTGGCGCAGGTCGCGGCCGGCGTACACGGGTGCGAACGGGTCGAGATCGTGGACCGGCGGGATGCGATCCACGCCGCGCTCGACATGGCCCAGCCCGGTGACGCCGTCATCCTGGCCGGCAAAGGGCACGAAGCCTACCAGATCACAGGCACGACAAGGCACCCCTTTGACGAACGGCGCATCGTGCTGGGCCATCTGGCGGCGAGGGGGTCGGCATGAGCGGCTCCCCCTTCCGCTGGAGCGCGGCCGAGGTGCGGCGGGCCCTGCGGCTGCGCGTGGGCGGCGCCGAGACGCGCTACCGCGGCATATCCACCGACACCCGCACGCTGCGCCCGGGCGATGTCTTCGTGGCGATTGCGGGCGAGCGCTTCGACGGCCACGACTTCATCCCGCAGGCCATTGCGTCCGGGTGCGCCGCCATCGTCTCGGAGCAGGATCCGGGCGACTGTCCCGTCGACGTCCATCTGGTCCCCGACACGCTCAAGGCACTGGGTGACCTGGCGCTCCACCTCCGCCTCCACGCCGACATCCCCGTCGTGGGGATCACGGGCTCGTCGGGCAAGACCACGGTCAAGGACCTCGCGATGGGCGCGCTGGCGGCCACCGGAGCCCCGCACGGCACCGCCGCCAACGAGAACAACCGCGTCGGCACCCCGCTCACCATCCTGTCCATGCCGGACGACGCCACGGCCCTGGTGCTGGAGCTCGGCACCAACGAACCCGGCGAAATCGCCGAACTCACCCGGATCGCGCGGCCCACCGTGGCGGTGGTCACGACCGTCTCCGAAACCCACGTCGAGCGCCTCGGCGACTTCCAGGGGGTCCTCACGGAGAAGCTGGATCTGCTCCGGGGCGCTCCGGGGCCGGCACGCGCGCTGGTCGGCGACGAGCCCCCCGAGCTGGCACAAGCGGCCCGCGCGGTGCATCAGGAAGTCGCCGTGAGCGGATGGTCGCGGCGGGCCGACCCCGAGCTTCGCCCGCAGAATGCGCAGCTGCAGCCCGGCGGCACCTACACCTTCTCCTGCATGGGCGCGCGCACGCGGCTCCGGCTTCCGGGCGCGCACAACGTCTACAATGCGCTCCTGGCGCTGGCGGTGGCCCGCTGCCTGGACGTCGATCCCGCGAGTGCGGCCGCGGGGATCTCGGCGGTCGAGCCGGGCGCCATGCGCAGTGAAGTGCGCCGCCTGCGCGATCTCACCCTGCTGGTCGACTGCTACAACGCCAATGCGGCGGGGGTCGAGGCGGCGGTGAGGACGCTGGAGGACATGGCGGCCCCGGGACGCCGCATCGCCGTTCTCGGCACGATGCTCGAGCTGGGCGAACGCTCGGCGGCGATCCACTGCGAGACCCTGAAGCGCGTCCTTCGCGCCGGCATCGACCGGTACATCGTGACCGGGGCGTTCGCGCGCGCGGCGCGGTGCTACAGGGACGATCGCATCCACCCCGTCGAGGGCGTCGACGAACTCGCCGAGAGCCTGCCGTCGATGGCCCGCCCCGGCGACACGCTGCTGCTGAAGGCATCGCGCGGAGTGCGCCTGGAACGCGCGATCCCGGCGCTCGAGTCCCGCTACGGAGGCAGGGGGGACTGATGCTCTATCACCTCCTGCCGCGCCTGGAAGACCTCCACATCGTCTTCAACCTCTTCAACTACCTGACGGTGCGTTCGGCGGGGGCCATGGCGACCGGGCTCGTCATCACCCTGCTCCTGGGCGGCCGCGTCATCGCCTGGCTGAAACGGCACCGGATCGTCGATGTCCCCAGGAACCAGCTGGACGCGAAGGAACCCAACGGCCACAAGGCCAACATGGGCGGCCTCCTCATCGTCGGCGTGGTGACGATCACCACCCTGATGTGGGCCGAGCTGACCAACGCCTACACGGTCATTGCGCTCGTGGTCATGCTGTGGATGGGCGCGCTCGGGTTCCTCGACGACTATCTGAAGGTCGTGCGCGGCTCCCCGCGCGGGCTCGTCCAGCGCTACAAGTGGGCGGGATCCATCTTCCTCGGCCTGGCGCTGGGCGCCTACCTGGTCCTCTGGGGCCCGGACTCGCCGGTCGGGCCGACGACCACCAACCTGCCCCTCTTCGACGAGTGGCAGCTGGTGCTCACCCCGCCCGCCTACCTGCTCTGGGTGACCCTGGTGCTCAACGCCGCCACGCACGCCGTGAACATGACGGACGGGCTGGACGGACTGGCTCCGGGGCTCGTCGCGATCGCGGTCGCGACCTTCGGCGTCTTCGCCTACGTGATCGGCCGGGTCGACACGTCGGCCTACCTCGGGCTGCTGTACCTGCCGGGCGCCGGCGAGCTGGCGGTCTTCGCCGCCGCGATCACCGGAACCGTGCTGGGGTTTCTCTGGTTCAACGCCCAGCCCGCGAAGGTGATCATGGGCGACACGGGCTCGCTGGGACTGGGCGGCGCCATCGGCGCGATCGCCGTGCTGCTCAAGGCCGAGCTGCTGCTGGTGGCGGTGGGTGGCGTGTTCGTCGTCGAGGCGGCCTCGGTGATCATCCAGACCCGGTACTTCAAGTACACGAAATGGCGCTACGGCGAGGGCCGGCGCGTCTTCAGGTGCGCCCCGGTGCACCACCACTTCCAGATGATGGGGTGGAAGAACGAGCAGGTCGTGGTCCGGTTCTGGATCCTCGGAATCCTCTGCGCGATGGTCGGCTTCGCCACCCTCAAGCTGCGCTGAATACGTGAGTGAGAAACATGAAACGGTTGCTGTCATCGGGCTTGGAGCGAGCGGAGAAGCCGCGGCGCGCCTCGCCCTGGCGAAAGGAGCGGATGTCCATGTCTCGGATGCGATCTGTAACGACGCAATTGCAGCCCGTGGTGCAGTCCTCCGCGGCCTCGGAGCCGGCGTACGGCTGGGAGGACACTCGGTGGAGGAGATCGCGGCGGCCGACACCGTCGTCGTCAGCCCCGGAATCCCCCCGTCCGTACCCGTGCTCGCTGCCTTACGTGCTCGGGGCATCGGTTGGATATCGGAACCTGAGTTCGCCAGCCGGTTCATCACGGGTCCACTGACGATCGTGACCGGGACGAACGGGAAGACGACCACCGCCGCGCTCTGCGCGCACCTGCTCTGCGCGGGGGGCGTGGACGCGGCGCTGGGCGGCAACATCGGCGGAGGACTGGGGCCGCCGGCCTCGACGCTCGCGCTCGCCGCCCCGGCCCCGGACCGGTTCGTCCTCGAGATGTCCTCGTTCCAGCTGGCGGACATCCGCGACCTGACGCCTGACGTGGGGGTGATGACCAACCTCGGCGTCGATCACATGGACCGCTACGCGTCGGTGAACGACTATCACCGCGACAAGCGGCGCCTCTTCGAGGCCGGCGACGAGAACACCACCTGGGTCCTCAACGGCGACGATCCCGCGGTTCTCGCCATGGCGGCCGGATTCCCCGGCACCCACCTGCACTTCTCGCTGACGGGCCCCGCGATCCCGGGCGCATGGCTCGACGGCGGCGCCTTGGTGCTCGACCTCGGCGGCCACCCCCGCGAAGTCGCCCGAGCGGCCGACCTGACGCTCCTCGGCCGCCACAACCTGGCCAACGCCCTGGCCGCGCTCCTCGCCGCGGCCGCGTCCGGGGCGGCCGGCGCCACCTGGGATGCGGCTTCGGCCCCCGCCGCGCTCGGCTCCTTCCCGCCGCTGCCCCACCGCCTCGAGCCGGTCGGTGCCGCGGGCGGGGTCCGGTGGGTGAACGACTCGAAGGCGACCAATGTGGCGGCGGCGGCGAGCGCGCTGCGCAGCCTGGACGGTCCCATCGTGCTTCTGCTCGGCGGAACCGACAAGGAAGAGGACTTTCGCGGCCTTCTTCCCGCGATGAGCGGCAGGGTGCGGGCCGTCGTGGCCTACGGCGCCGCCGCCGCGCGGGCCGAGCGCGAACTGGCCGGGACCGTGGAGGGCGGCACCCGGGTGAAGCGGGTGGACGGGCCCTTCGAGGCGGCCGTCGGCGCGGCCCGATCGCTGGCCCGCCCGGGCGACACCGTGCTGCTGGCGCCGGCGTGCTCCAGCTTCGACATGTTCGAGAACTACCAGCACCGCGGCGATGTCTTCCGGGCGCTGGCCGGGGGCGGGAGCGCCGCCGCAAGAGCGGAACCGGCGGGCTCGGACCCGCAAGCGGACCCGATGGACTCCGGCGGGACGGCAGCACGATGAACACACTGGCTCCCCGGCGGCAACTGCGGCGCGGAGCGTGGGCCTTCGATGTCGCCGTCCGCGTCCCGCGGTCCCTCCCGGAGACCGGACTTGGTCGCGGCTGGGAGGCGACCATGATCATCGGGCTCACGATCATGCTGCTCCTCTTCGGCCTCGTCACCCTCCACAGCGCCAGCTCCGTCATGGCACAGCAGGGCAACCTCCCGCACTACTACTACGTGGCCCGCCAGGGAGTCGGCGTGCTCGTCGGACTGGGGGCGATGTTCGTCTGCGCCCGCATTCCGACCGAGTGGTGGCGCCGCACCGCCCACTACTTCCTGCTGGCGGCCGTGCTGCTCCTGGTGGTCGTCATCCTTCCCTTCACGGAATCGATCGCGCCGACCATCAACGGCGCCCGCAGATGGTTGCGCGCAGGCGTCACCATCCAGCCGTCGGATGTCGCCAAGGTGGCGATCGTCGTCTGGACCGCGGCCGTTGCCGTGCGCAAGCGGGAGCACTTCAAGCGCCTCGGCAGGGGGCTCGCGCCCTTCCTGGTTGCCTGGTCCGTGGTGCTGGTGCTCATCCTGCTCGAACCCGATCTGTCGACGGCGATTCTGGTCGCCGCGCTTGGGGTCATCATCGTGTTCGTGGCGGGGGCGCGGATTTCGCACTTCGTATTCCTGGGCCTGCTCGCGGCTCCCTTCATCGTACCCGCCGCGACCGCCGGATACCGCCGCTCGCGCTGGGAGACCCTGCTGCTCAACCCGGGCGGCCTGGTGGACGAATCCGCCTATCAGAGCTACCAGAGCCTCGTCGCCATCGGCTCGGGAGGCGTGACCGGCGTCGGGTTCGGAGAGGGGCAGCAGAAGTTCGGCTTCCTCCCCGAGGCCCACAACGACTTCATCTTTGCGATGATCGGGGAGGAGTGGGGACTGGTGGGCACCCTGGCTGTGATCATCTGCTACCTGGCGCTGGTCGTGATCGGATTCCGGGTCGCGCGGCGCGCCAGGGACCTGTTCGGCGAGTTGCTCGCGGTGGGGATCACGTCGCTGATCGGCCTGCAGGCATTTCTGCACATCGGCGTCGCGCTGGGCGTCTTCCCGGCGACCGGACTCTCGCTGCCGTTCATTTCCTTCGGACGCAGCAACCTGGTCGCGATGATGGCGGCCGTGGGCATCCTGCTGGCGGTTGCGCGCGAGACGCCGGAAGGCCGCAGCGGGCACGTTGCTCCGGGGGGAGGGTGATGTGGTGATCGTCTTCTCCGGTGGCGGAACCGCGGGGCACTTCCACCCGGCCCGCAACATCGCGGAAGCGCTGACGGACGTGCTTCCCGGGGCGGAGCCGTACTTCGTCGGGACGGAAGGACGCATCGAGGCGCGCGAACTCCCCAGGCTCGGCTATGCGTACAGACTGCTGCCGGTGGCCGGACTGAGGCATCCGCTCCGCGGGGGCGGCCCGCTGGCGGCAGCGGCCGCCAACGTCAGGGCGCTGTGGCTGCTGATGCTCGCGGTCTGCAGGCTGGTGCCGGACTTCCGCAGGAGGCGCGCGCGGGCCGTGGTGCTCACCGGCGGATACGTGTGCGCCCCCGCCGGCATCGCTGCGCGGCTCCTGGGATTGCCGGTCGTGCTGCAGGAGCAGAACACCCACCCCGGCAAGACGACCCGCTTGATCGCGCGGTGGGCCCGGCAGATCCACCTGGCGTACCCCGAGGCGCAGAGGGCGCTGCCCGCGCGCGTGCGGGAAAGGGTGCGCGACACCGGCAATCCGATCCGTCCGCTCCCCCCGGCGGCCGCCCGCGACCGCGCCGCCGCCCGCCGCGCCCTCGGCCTGCCGGCCACCGGCTCCGTCGTGCTCATCGTCGGTGGCAGCCAGGGCGCCCGCAAGACGAATGAGGCATCGATCGAGATACTGCAAGACGATATGCCGATCGAAGGCGAATTCGTCTTGTGGATTACCGGGCCGGCGCACTACGAGGCCGCCTGCGAGGCGCTGGCCGACACCCCGCGGGACCGCTTCGCGATCGTCCCGTACCTGGAGCCGACGAAGATGTACCAGGCGCTCGCCGCCGCCGACCTCGTGGTGTCGCGGGCGGGCGCGATGGCCACCTCGGAATTCCTGGCGTGGGGCCTTCCGGCCATTCTGGTGCCGCTGCCGACCGCCGCGGGCGACCACCAGACCGCCAACGCGCGTGCGCTCGAAGCCGCCGGCGCGGCGGTGCATCTGCCGGAGCGCGACGGCGAAGGGCGCGAACTCACGGGCAGGATGCTGTGGGCAGAAGTGACGAGGCTGCTCCGCGCCCCGGATGTCCTCGCTGACATGTCTCGCGCGGCCACCCGGCGCGCCCGCCCCGAAGCGGCCCGCGCGGTCGCCGCCGCCATCGCGGAGCTGGTCGCGTGAGCGCCCCCGCCGGCCTGCGCGCCCTCGCCCGCAAGGGCCCGATCCACTTCATGGGGGTCGGTGGCGCCGGCATGGCTCCGCTCGCGGAGATGGTGCTGCGGCGCGGCGCGGCGGTGACCGGCTGCGACCTGGTGGCGAGCCGCGGCGCTGCAGCGCTCGAGGAGCTGGGGATGCGCTTCACCCGGGGGCACGACCCCTCCCACGTCGAAGGCGTGGCGGCGGTCGTGGTGACCTCGGCGGTGCCGCGGGGACATCCCGAGCTGGCCGCCGCGCGGGCCGCCGGAGTGCCGATCCTGAAGCGCGCGGAGGCGCTGGGCCAGTGGGTCAACGACGGCCGCGTCGCGGGGATCGCCGGCACGCACGGCAAGACCACGACCACGGCGATGGCCACGCACGTCCTGGAGGAGGCGGGCATCGATCCGACCGGCGTCGTGGGCGGCGAGGTCTCGGCGTGGGGCGGCAACCTGCGCCCCGGGAGCTCCGACGTCTTCGTCGTGGAGGCCGACGAGTTCGACCGCTCCTTCCTCACGCTGCGCCCCGAAGTGGCCGTCGTCACCAACCTGGAGGCCGACCACCTCGACATCTACCACGACCTGGACGGCGTCCGCTCCTCCTTCGCCAGCTTCGTCGACCGGCTCGCACCGGGCGGCACCCTCTGGGTCTGCGCCGACGATCCCGGAGCCGCCCGCGTCGGGGTGTTGTGCGGGGGCCGGACCCGCAGCTACGGCCTCGCCCCCGGCGCCCAGCTCCGGGCCGTCGCGGTGCGCGTGCACGGCGCGTGCAGCACCTTCACCCTCATCGAGGACGGCGCCCGCGCAGGTGAGTTCACCGTCGCGGCCCCCGGCGTGCACAACGTCCGCAACGCGCTGGCGGCGGCGGGTGTGGGGCGCACCTTCGGCGCCGGCTGGGACGCCATCCGCGCGGGCCTGGCGGCCTTCCGCGGCGTCGGCCGGCGGTACGATGTCCTGGGCGAGGCGGCGGGCGTGCACGTCGTCGACGACTACGCGCACCACCCCACCGAGATCGCGGCCACCCTGGCCGCCACCCGCGCGGCGCACCCCGGGCGGCGCATCGTGGCGGTCTTCCAGCCCCACCTCTACACGCGCACCCGCGACTTCCACCGCGAGTTCGGGCGCGCGCTCTCCGCCGCCGACCGGGTGTGGGTGACGGACGTCTATCCGGCGCGCGAAAAGCCGATCCAGGGCGTGACGGGCGAGTTGGTCGCCGCCGCCGTCGGCGGGCCGGGCCCCGCCGCCGCCTACCACGCCGAGCTGGACACGCTGCCGCAGGCCGTCGCGGACGAGCTGACCGACGGCGACGTGTGCGTCCTGATGGGAGCCGGATCGATCGAGTCCGCCGGCCCCCGGGTCCTCGCCCTCCTGCGCGAGCGCTCCGCCGGAAAGGACGGCCCGCAATGAGACACAGCCGCCGCAACACCGTCCTGTTCGCAGCAGCAGCCACCGCCGCTCTCTGCGTGCTGGCGCTCCTGTCGCGCGCAGGCGGCCCCCTCTTTCCCGCCGCGCGCGACGCAGCCGCACAACCCACCCCGGTCGGGCTCATCGCGTCACCCCTCGTCATGGCGGTCGACCGCCGCGGCGACGTGCTCCCCCTCGATCCCGCCGACCCGTTCCTCGATCTGCCCGTGCTGCGCGTCATGACGCACCGCGCCGACGCCTTCTGGGGCATGCGGGTCCTGGCCCGCGATGTGGCGCGCATGGCCGAGGCGGCCCCCGAGGTCTTCGCGGTCATCTCCGAGGCGCGCATCGGCGACCGGGAGGCCACCCTGCTCCTGGGCGATGCCGAGGTGCGCGTCAGGTACCGGCCGCCGATTACCGAGATGCGTCTGCGCGAGGCGATCGTCGCCCTCAACGACGCCGTCGCCAGGCTCGCCGAACCGCCCCGCGAGATCGACCTGCGGTTTGCCGAACAGGTCGTGGTGAGGACCCGATGAGATCCGTACTGATCACCGGCCTCGACGTCGGCTCGACGAGAACGCGCGCCGTGATCGGCGAGTACGTGCGCGACTACCGCCGCCCCGAGGTCCGGGTGCTCGGGATCGGGTCGACCCCGACGGTCGGCGTGCGCAAGGACGTCATCACCGATCTCGACGCCGCGACCGAGTGCATTCGCGGCGCGGTGTCCGAGGCCGAGGTCATGGCCGGCGTGCGCGTCGACCGGGCCTACGTCGGCATCGCCGGGGATCACGTGGCGGTGGAGCGCTCGAGCGGCGTGGTTGCGGTGGCCGCCGAAGAGGTCGTCCCGAGCGACGTGGACCGGGTGAACGCGGTGGCCCAGGCGGTCCCGCTCCCCTACGACCGCGAGCTGCTGCACGCAATCCCGCAGGACTACAGGGTCGACAACCAGGGCGGCATCCAGGATCCCGTCGGGATGAGCGGCACGCGCCTCGAGACGGAGCTGTGTCTCGTCACGGGGTGCTCTGCGATCGTCGGCAACCTTACCCGCGCCGTCGAGAAGGCCGGCTACAGGGTGCAGGACCGTGTTCTGGAGCCCCTCGCCGCCGCCCGCGCCGTGCTGGCGGAGGACGAGAGGGAACTCGGCGCGGCGCTGATCGACATCGGGGCCGCGTCCACCGGCCTTTCGCTCTACTACGAGGGCAAGATCCGCGACCTTGCCGTGCTGCCCTTCGGCGGGTCGGCGATCACCAGCGACCTGATCCGCGGCCTGTCGGTGCCCTTCGCCGAAGCGTCCGCGATCAAGGAGACGCACGGAGCGGCCCATCCCCGCGCGGTGGATCCGGCCGAGAAGGTCAATCTGCCGGCCACGAACGGCCGGGTGCGGGTGGTGGCGCGGCAGTACGTCGCCGAGCTGATCGAGCAGCGCCTGCGCAACATGTTCCTCCAGATCAGGCGGCGGCTGAGCATCATCTGCGCTCCAGGATCGCTGGGCGCGGGGATCGTCGTCACGGGCGGTGTCACCGCCACGCCCGGGATCGGCCACCTGGCGGGCGAGTGCCTGGATGCGCCGGTCCGGATCGGGATTCCCTACGAGGGACTGCGCGGCCTCGCGGACCTGGTCGCGCGTCCTTCCTTTGCGACCGCGGCCGGCCTCGCCCTGCACGGGGCCGACTACTTCATAGATACGGGAGAGGGAGCGTCCACGGTGGCCTCGGGAGTGGTCACGCGGATGGGCGCATGGCTCAAGGAGTTCTTCTAGACGACATGGACTGTTCACCGAATCGGGACAGGGTCCCGGAGGAGATGACGCGATGATGTTCCAATTGGACGATGTGCCTCGCAGAAGCGCGATGATGAGGGTGATCGGCGTCGGCGGCGCCGGCGGCAACGCCGTGAACCGCATGATCGAAGAGAACCTCGAAGGGGTCGAGTTCATCTCGGCCAACACCGACGCGCAGGCGCTGTCGAGATCGAATGCGCCCAGTGTCATTCAGCTCGGCAAGAAGCTGACCAGGGGGCTCGGCGCGGGCGCCCGCCCCGGGATCGGCCGCCAGGCCGTGGCCGAGGATGCCGAAGACGTGCGCGCAACGCTGGAGGGCGCGGACCTTGTGTTCATCGCGGCGGGAATGGGTGGCGGCACCGGCACCGGCGCCGCGCCCGTGATCGGTGAAATGGCCAGGGAGATCGGCGCGCTGACCGTCGCGGTGGTGACGCGCCCGTTCTCGTTCGAGGGCAAGAAGCGCATGCGCCAGGCGGAGCAGGGCCTCGCCGAACTGGCGCGCACCGTGGACACGATGATCGTGGTCCCCAACGACCGCCTGCTCTCGGTGGTCGGGAAGGGCACGTCGTTCCAGGACGCCCTCAAGAAGGCGGACGAGGTGCTCCTGCACGCGACCCAGGGGATCAGTGACCTGATCCGCGTCAGCGGCGACGTCAACGTCGACTTCGCCGACGTGCGCACCATCATGTCGTCCTGCGGGGCGGCGCTGATGGGCACCGGCGTGGGCCGAGGCGAGAACCGCGCGCTGACCGCCGCCCAGGACGCGGTGGCCTCGCCCCTCCTCGACAACGTGTCGATTCGGGGGGCCAAGGGCGTGCTGATCAACATCACGGGGGGCTCGGACCTGGCCATCGACGAGGTGACCGATATCTCCACGATGATCCAGGAGGAAGCCGGCGACGACGCCGAGATCATCTTCGGCGCCGTGCACGACTCCGACATGGAGGGCGAGATCCGGGTGACCCTGATCGCGACCGGCTTCAATGACAACGCCGACCGCCGAAGCGCGGACCCGGTCATCCGGCCGTTCGACTCGAGGCGCCGGCCGCGGCAGGTCGCCGTCCCGGACCAGCCGGTGATCATGCGCCAGGCCGTGGGCGGCTCCCGTAAGCCGCGGATGACGACCGTGATGCCGGGCCCGAGCGCCGAGGCGAGCGCGGGTGCGGGCGTGGCGTCCGGGGCGGCAACCGTCGAGCATACGTTGCGATCCAACCCCAACGTACATCCGGCCGACGCCGTCCTGCCCCCCGCTCGGCGCGGCGGAGCGGGATTCGGCGGAAATCGCGGCGCTTCGCCAGCGCGAGCCCAGGAGCGGCGGGCGCGCGCGAGAGGCGCGCAGGGGGGGACCGGTGATATGTTTGGAGTCCAGGAGCTGGAACTGCCGACCTTCATCAGGAGATTCAACGCCTGAAGAGCCACGACGTCAGGAAGCTGGCCATCGCGCTGGCGGTCGCCATCGTCGTTTTCGGCGCCGCCCTCTCCGGACCCGGCATCCCGGAGTCCGGGTCGCTGGAGGGCGTGCATGCCCGCGCCCCCTACACGGAAGAGGTGCACCGGCTGTCCTTCGGGCTGACGCTCGGCGGGATTCTGACCGACGCCGGGCTCGGTGGATCCGAGCAGCAGCAGGTCCTCGCGGCATTCCGGGAGCAGTTCAACCCGCGCAGGCTGCGCGCCGGCACCGAGATCAGGATTCGCACGCGCCCGGACCGCGAGCTGGTCGAGCGGATCGAGGTCGGCCTCAACCGCGACAGCACCATCTTCCTCGCCCGCGGGGCAGGGGGAAGGTGGAACTCGGCGGTCACGGTGCTGCCCACGACCGTGGACACCGTCTACGCGTCGGGCGAGATCACAAGCACCCTGTGGGAAGCGGTCATGACCGACCCGGTGCTGGCGGCGATGCCCCGCGGCGACCGCACCAACTTCATCGACCGGCTCGACCGGGTCTTCCAGTGGCGGGTCGATTTCACGCGCGCCATCCGGGTCGGCGACACCTACCGCTTCGCCTTCGAGCGCGAGAAGCGGCCCAACGGCAGCATGCGCTCGGGCAGCCTCCTGGCCGCGGAACTCGTCAACGACGGCAAGCCCTGGTACGCCATCTGGTTCGATCCCAACGGGGACGGACGGGGCACGTGGTACGACGAAGAGGGTGAATCGGTCCGGCGCGCCTTCCTGATGCGCCCGATCGCCTTCAGCCGCATTTCGTCGCGGTTCACCATGAGCCGCTTCCACCCCATCCTGCGGACCTGGCGGGCGCACCGGGGGGTGGACTACGCCGCCGACGCCGGCACCCCCGTCGAGGTGACCGCCGACGGCGTCGTGGCGCGCAGGGGATGGAGCGACACCTACGGCCGCGTCATCGACGTCAACCACGCGAACGGCTTCCTCACCCGCTACGCCCACCTGAGCGACTTCGCCGGCGGCATCGGAGTGGGCACGCGCGTGACCCAGGGCCAGGTGATCGGCTACGTGGGCATGACCGGTCTCGCCACCGGCCCCCACCTCCACTACGAGATGCACCGGAGGGGGAACCGGGTGGACCCCCTGTCGATCGAACTCCCCGCCGACGATCCGGTGCCGGCAGACGATCTCGACCGCTGGCTGCTCGAGAGCGAGGCGAGGCTGGCGCTGCTGGAGCGGCTTCCCGGCGCGCAGACGCTGCCGTCGGTGCGAGCCGACGAGTAGCGGCTCTTGGGCTTGCACCGAGCCGGGCATAGGGTGAACAGGTGGCTGGACTCTTCCTCCTCCTTGCGCTGATCCTCGCCGGGGGATTCTGCGCCTGGGTCTACTACAGGCGCGAGTTCGAGGTGCGGAGCCGCGCCCTTCTCCTGGCGGCGCGGGCGGTCGCGGTGGCCGGCGTGGTCGCGCTGCTTTGGAATCCGGTGGTCCCCACCGGGCCGCGCAGCGACGGTCCCGAGCGCTACGTCGTGCTGGATGCGAGCGCGTCGATGGGGGCGCTCTCGGCGGATGGCGGGCGGCTCTGGGATTCGGCGGTGGCGGTGGCGCGCGGGCTGGCCGATGACGGCGCCAGGATCCTGGTGACCGGTGCCGCTCCGCGGACGGTGGCCCCCGATGCGCTGGACGGACTGGCCCCCGCCGGTGTCGAGTCGGTGCTGGCCGAGGCGGTCACCGTCGCGGCCGAGGCGGGGGCTCGCGAGGTCGTGCTCGTCACCGACCGGAGGGTGCGCGATCCGGTAGCCACGGGGCTGGCCGCGCGGCGCATGGGGGTCCGGCTCGCGGTCGAGGCGCTGGCGCCGGCGGCGGAGAACCTGGGCGTGGGACGCCTGGCCCTGCCGGCCGCCGTCGCCGGCGGCGAGATCGTGCGGGGCAGGGTGGAGGTGGAGGGAGGGACGGCCGGCGGCGACTCGGTCGCGGTCACGGTGCGCGTGGACGGCGAACTCCGGCACACGCTCCGCCTGGCGCCCCCGTCGCAGGGGCGCACGAGCGGCGCGGATTTCACCCTGGGCCGGCTGGCGGCGGGCACCCGTGCCGTCACCGCGCGCCTCGCCGGAAACGACGCCTTCGCCCTCGACGACGAGCGCACCGCCGTCGTGCAGGTCGACCCGGAGGAGACGGGCGTGCTGCTGGTGTCGTTCGCGCCGGACTGGGAGCCGCGCTTCCTGCTCCCCGTGCTGGACCAGATCACGGGGCTGCCGGTCCGGGGGTATCTGCGCACCGGGCCCGACCGCTACCAGCCGATGGGCGCCGCCACCGCCGATGCCGCCGCGGCGATCGACGAGGCGGCCGTGGAGCGGCTGTTGCGGCGTGCCGAGATGGTGGTGGCGATGGGGGTGGACGGCTCGAACGTGGACCTCGTCGAACGCGCCACCGCCCGTACCCGCAGGCTCCTCCTCTTTCCCCTCGACGGGGCGGGGGCGGCGGCGGGTGGCGTTGCCACGGCGGCCGCGCGGTCCGGTGAGTGGTACCTCGACGATGCGCCTCCGTCCCCGATCGCGGGCGAGGTCGAGCAGTTCGTCGGGGCGGGGCTGCCGCCGCTGACGCGCGTCCTCCCGGTCGTGGGGGAGAGCGGGGGCGCGGCGCTTCACCTGCGTCTCGGAGGGGCGGGGGCGGCCGAAACCGCCCTCATCCTGCGCGCCGAGGGCCGCCGCCGCGCGGGTGTGGTCCTGGCCCGCGGGTTCTGGCGCTGGGCCTTCCGGGGCGGTGAGCCGCGCGAGCACTATCGCCGCCTGTGGGCGGCCGTCGGGGGGTGGATGATGGCCGACGAGCCCCTCGCCGCCGGACCGGGAGTGCGCCCGGTCGGCCGGGTGCTGCAGCGAGGCCCGCCCATCCCCTGGCTGGCAGGGGGGTATGAGGACGAAGAGATCGCGCTGACCGTCACCGACACGGCGGACGCGGCCGTCCTCGACACTGTGCTGACCGTACCCCCGGGGGGGCGCTTCACCACGGCCGCCCTCCCGGCCGGCGCGTACAGCTATACGGCCGCCGCCGGCGACACCATCGGGGGCGCCTTCATCGTCGAGTCGTTCACCGACGAGATGCTGCACATCCCCACCGACCCCGCCGAACTCACCGTGCGGACCCCCTCCAGCGCCGTCTCTCGCGAGGGCGAACGGCCCCTGCGCGCCTGGCCCATCCCGTACCTGCTGATCCTGGGCGCCCTCTGCGCGGAATGGATCGGCCGCCGCCGGGCGGGGCTGCGCTGACGATGCGCCGGTCGCTGTGGGCGCGCGCGCTGCGCCGCGTGATCCCGCCCGCATTCCGGCGCGTCGACGCCGACACCCTGGAGGAGCTCGAGGAGCGGCTCATCACGGCCGACTTCGGGGTGCAGGCGAGCATGCGCTTCGTCGAGACGGTCGAGAAGGAGGCGCGAGCGGGCGGCATGTCCGACGAGGCCGGGCTGCGGCAAGTCCTCGAAGGCGCGATCCGCGACGTCTTCAACGGCGACGGCGAGACGGAGCTGGCCGTGGCCGCCGCGCCGCCGACGGTATACCTGGTCGTCGGGGTGAACGGGGTCGGGAAGACGACGACCATCGGCAAGCTCGCCCACCGCCTCGCGCGGCAGGGCCGCAGCGTGATCGTCGCCGCGGCCGACACCTTCCGCGCGGGGGCGGTCGAGCAGCTCGAGCGCTGGGCCGAGCGCACGGGCGCGGACTTCGTGCGGGGACAGCCCGGCGGCGACCCCGCGTCGGTCGCCTGGGACGCGATCGCGGCGGCGCAGGCGCGCGGGACCGACGTGGTGCTGATCGACACGGCGGGGCGCCTGCACACGCACGGCGGCCTCATGGAACAGCTCGCCAAGGTCGACCGCGTGGTGCGGCGGCGCCTCGAGGGCGCCCCTCATGAAACGCTCCTCGTCCTCGACGCGACCGTGGGGCAGAACGGCCTGGTCCAGGCGCGCGAGTTCTCCCGCTTCGTGACCGTGACCGGGATCGTGCTGGCGAAGATGGACTCGACCGCGCGCGGAGGCATCGTGGTGGCGCTGCGCGAGGAGCTCGGGATTCCCGTGAGGATGGTGGGCGTCGGCGAGCGCCCCCGGGATCTGGAGCGCTTCGACCCCGACGACTTCGTCCAGGGGGTGCTGGCGGCCGGCGAATGACCAGCGCGCCGGGAGCCCCGTCATGACGCTGACGCGACTCGACAAGCCCGTCCAGTTCCTCAAGGGGGTGGGACCGCGCAGGGCCGAGTCGCTTCAGCGCATGGGGATCCTGACCGCGCGCGACCTCCTCTATCACGTCCCGCGCCGCTACGACGACGCCTCGACCATCACCCCCGTCGCGCTCGCGCAGGTCGGGATGGACGTCACGGTCGTGGGAGAGGTGCGCAGCAAGGGCATCCTCCCCACGCGCCGCGGCCTCCGCATCTTCCAGGCCGTCATCCAGGACGATTCCGGCATGGTCACCTGCTCCTGGCCCGGCCAGCCCTGGGTCGAGCGCAACGTCCGCAAGGGCGACCGCATCCTCGTCACCGGCCCGGTGCGCTTCTTTCACGGACGCCAGATCCAGCCGCGCGAGTACACGCTGCTGTCGCGGGCCTCCGCCCCCACCCCCCCCGATCCCCCCGGCACCATCTTCGCCACCTACCCCGCATCCGAAGACGTCCCCCAGTGGGTCTTCCGCCGCCTCGTCGACCTCAACCTCGACTGGCTGCTCGGCCAGATCCGCGCGGAGGAGCACCTGCCCGCCACCGACCGCGGCGCGCTCGGCCTCATCGAGCTCTCCGCCGCCCTCCGCGATCTCCACCGCCCCCGCACCCTGGCCCACGTCCAGACCGCGCGCCGCCGCCTCGCCTTCGACGAGCTTTTCTTCCTGCAACTCCTCCAGGCGCGCGTCCGCCACGACGCCACCCGCGAGCGCCCCGGCATCGTCCACGCCCGCACCAACCGCCTCATCCGCGCGCTCCACTCGTCGCTCCCCTTCCGCCTCACCGGGGCGCAGGCCCGCGTCCTCCGCGAGATCTACGCCGACATGACCTCGACCCGCCGCATGAACCGCATGCTTCAGGGCGACGTCGGCGCCGGGAAGACCCTGGTCGCCCTCTTCGCCATGCTCCTGGCCGTCGAGGGCGGGCGCCAGGCCGCGCTCATGGCGCCGACCGAGATCCTCGCCGAGCAGCACGCCCGCAGGATCGGCGAGTTCCTGGGCGACCTCCCCTGCACGCTGGAGATCCTGGTGGGGTCGGCCACCGGACGCCGCCGCGAGGAAGCGCGGGCGCGGATCGCGAGCGGCGGGGCCAACCTGGTCGTGGGCACGCACGCGCTGATCCAGGAGGGGGTCGAGTTCCGCGCGCTCGGCCTCGTCGTGGTCGACGAGCAGCACCGTTTCGGCGTTCGCCAGCGGATGGCGCTGTCGGAGCGCGAACCCCGCCCCGACACGCTCCTCATGTCGGCCACGCCCATCCCCCGCTCCCTCGCGATGACGCTGCACGGCGAGCTCGACATGAGCGTCATCGACGAGCTTCCCCCGGGACGGCAGCCCGTCACCACCCGGATCGCGGCCCCCGACGACCGCGCCGCCGTCTTCCAGGAGGTGAACCGCCGCCTCGCCGCCGGTCGTCAGGCGTACGTCGTCTACCCCGCGATCGAGGAGTCGGAGAAGACCGACCTGCGCGCCGCCGAAGCCGAATTCGAGCGCCTCGGCGCCGAGGACTTCGCCGGCCGCAACCTCGCCCTCATGCACGGCCGCCTCCCCGCCGAAGAGAAGGACCGCATCATGCGCGCGTTTCAGCGCGGCGAGATCGACGTGCTGGTCGCCACGACGGTGATCGAGGTGGGGATCGACGTTCCCAACGCGACGGCCATGGTCATCGAGAACGCGGAGCGCTTCGGCCTCTCCCAGCTGCACCAGCTGCGCGGCCGCATCGGGCGGGGGGACGAGGCAGGGTTGTGCGTGGTGATTCCGGGCGGGGAAGGGGAGACGACCACCGCCCGCCTCGCCGCCTTCGCCCGCACCAGCGACGGCTTCGAGATCGCCGCCGAGGACCTGCGGATCCGCGGGCAGGGCGACTTCTTCGGCGCCGAGCAGCACGGGCGCGGGACCGAGCTGAAGTTCGCCGACATCGTCGAGCACGAGGACCTGATCGGGCCCGCCAGAGACCGGGCGCGGGGCATGATCGATGCCGACCCGCAGCTGGCCGGCGCCGCTCACCAGCTGGTCCGCAACCACCTCGACCGCCGGTACGGGGACCGGGCGAAGCTCTTCGGGGTGGGATGACGGTTGACGCGGCCCCGCGGTTCAATCGAGACTTCGTGGCGCTGACGCGGGGACGGCCGGCGATCGCCCAGGCAGGGGAGCCATGGATGGGACAGGTTGAGCACAGGGACGGCCATATCACCGTCGGTGCGGGTATCCATCCTGCCGATACGCGCAGGTTGTGCGGAGTGCTCCACCAGGCCGTGCAACCGGGGCCCACGCACCTTACGCTGGATTTCTCGGCCTGCACCGGCATTACGCAGGCCGTCATGCTTCCGCTGATTCCCATTGTGACGAGCTGCCGCGAACACCGGGGCATCCGGTTCGACCTGGTGCTCCCCTCGGACAAGGCGCTCTCGAGGCTCTTCGTCAACACGAACTGGGCTCACCACATCGCTCCCGAAGCGTTCGAACCCAATGTCCACCGGGGTGGCCACGTTCCGGCGCTTCGCTTCGAGGACGATGGCGCCAACGGTCAGGATGCGATCCTGGCGAGGGTCATGGAGCTGATTCTGCGCAAACTGGAGACGAGCCGCGATACCCTGAAGGCCGTTGAATGGTCGCTCGGCGAGATCATGGAAAACGTGCCGATTCACGCTGAATCGCCGGTTGGCGGCTTCGTGCAGGCAACCGCCTTCGGCGACGGTAACGCGGTCGAATTCGTTGTCGCGGACGGCGGAGTCGGGATTGCCGCAAGCATGGGTGCCGGGGACGACGAGTCGGCGCTGACGGACGCCATCACCGAAGGAGTCACCCGCGACCCGCAGCGCAACGCTGGCAACGGTCTCTTCGGCAGTTATCAGGTCGCGGTTCTCTCCGGCGGCGCCTTCGAGCTGCGTTCCGGGAAGGGAGTCCTGTGGCGCCGCGGCGATGGCGACCTGAACACCATGCAGTCCACCGTGCCGTATCCGGGAACTTCGGTTCGCTGCCGTGTCGGTTTGGGAGATCCGGGGCTGCTCGCGCGGGCGCTCCGGTTCAGAGGACAATCGCACGATCCGCCGCGGGACTATCTGGAGCGGGAGTATGAGGACCAGGCCGGCCTGCTGATCCTGAACATGAAGGAAAAGGCATCCGGCGACTTCGGTTCCCGCCGCGGCGGCAGGCGCATTCGCCGAATGGTGCGGAACCTCCTGCAAGCCCGGCCGCGCGTCGTCCTCGACTTCGAAGGCGTGGGGATCATCACGAGCAGCTTCGCGGACGAGTTCTTCGGACGCCTGTTCGTCTCAATGGGCCCGCGCGCGTTCATGACCCGCATTCGCCTGATCAATGTGGATGCGACGGTCGAGGGTCTCATCGACCGGGCGATCATACAGCGCACGAGGCTCGGCAACAGCGAGGAATGAGTCCAATGACCCATCAGGTCCAGGATCTGCCCAGGCACGTGGGCGAGACGGTCACCCTTTCCGGATGGATCGCCGCGCTGCGCGTGCATGCGCGCGTCGCCTTCGTCGTGCTGCGCGACGGGACGGGCGAGGTGCAGGGCGTGCTCGTCAAGTCGCAGCTCCCCGCCGATGTCTGGGAGCTGGCCACCTCCCTCACCCAGGAGAGCTGCATCTCGCTCACCGGCCCCGTCCGCGCCGACGACCGCGCCCCCGGCGGACACGAGCTGACCGTCGATTCGCTCGAGCTCATCGGCACCAGCGACGAGTACCCGATCCAGCCGAAGGAGCACGGGGTGGAGTTCCTGCTGGACCACCGGCACCTGTGGCTCCGTTCGAGCATGCAGCGGGCCGGTTTGCGTGTGCGCGCCGAGGTCGAGCAGTCCATCCACGACTTCTTCTACGAGCGCGATTTCGTGCGCATCGACACCCCGATCCTGACCGGCGCGATCGGCGAGTCCGCCGGCACCCTCTTCGAGACCGACTACTTCGGCGACCGCGCGTTCCTGGCCCAGACCGGCCAGCTCTACGTCGAGTGCGCCTGCCCGGCCTTCCGCAAGGTCTACTGCTTCGGCCCCACGTTCCGCGCCGAGAAGTCGAAGACGCGCCGCCACCTGACCGAGTTCTGGATGATCGAGCCCGAGGTGGCCTTCGCCGACTCGAACGACAACATGGACCTGCAGGAGGACTTCATCTGCCACATCGTGCAGCGCGCGCTCGATCGCTGCGGGCCGGAGCTGGAGGTGCTGAAGCGCGACCTCACCACGCTGGAGCGCGTCCAGCCGCCCTTCCCGCGGATCAGCTACAGCGAGGCGGTGGACCGGCTGAACGCCGAGGGCCGCGACTTCGAGTGGGGGCGCGACCTCGGCGCCGTCGAGGAGACCACCATCTCCGGCTGGTTCGACCGCCCGGTCTTCGTCTACAACTATCCGAAGGGCGCGAAGGCCTTCTACATGAAGGAGAATCCGGACGACCCGCGCACCGTGCTCTGCAACGACCTGCTGGCGCCGGAGGGCTACGGCGAGATCATCGGCGGCAGCCAGCGCGAGGACGACTTCGACCGGCTCCTGGAGCGGATCCGCGAGGAGGAGCTCCCCGAGGAGAGCTACGACTGGTACCTCGACCTGCGCCGCTACGGCACCTTCCCGCACTCCGGATTCGGCCTCGGCCTCGAACGGACGGTGGGGTGGATCACGGGACGGCCCCACATCCGCGAGCTGGTCCCGTTCCCGCGCCTGATCAACCGGCTTACTCCCTGAGCCATGGCCACCATCGTCATCGACCTGCGCGACCGGCGCCCCATCTGGGAGCTGCCCGACAGCGCGCGCGAGGCGATCACCGCGGCGCTGCCGCCAGGCTGGACCGTGCAGTTCATGGAGACGCTCTCGGACGGGTCGGGGGACGGGGTCGCGCGCGTGAACGACGAGCTCCTCGACGCGGTGGCCGACGCGCGCGTGTACATGGGGTACGGCATCCCGGCCGAGGTGCTGGAGCGGGGGCCGCGCATCGAGTGGGTGCATTCGGGCGCGGCCGGGGTGGCCGGCTCGCTGCACCCCGCCATGATGTCGCGCCGCGTGCTCTTCACCAACTCGGCCGGGATCCACGCCGTGCCGATGGCCGAGACCGTGATGGCGATGATGCTGTACTTCGCGCGGGGTCTCGACGTGGCGGTGCGGGCGCAGCGGGAGGGGCGGTGGGGCGCGCCCGAGTACTGGGCGGCGGACGCGCCGGTCACGGAGTTGGGCGCGGCGACGGTGGGCGTGATCGGATATGGCGGGATCGGGCGCGAGGTGGCGGCGCGGGCGGCGGCGCTGGGCAGCAGGGTGCGCGCGGTGCGGCGGCGGGGTGGTGGGGGTGGGGGCGCAGACCGGGACGAACCCTCCGGACGCATCCGCGTCGAAGCCGGGGCCGAGGCGCTGGACCGCGCCGTGAGAGAGTCGGACTACCTCGTCCTCACCCTCCCCGAGACCGACGAAACCCGCGGCATCCTGACCCGCGACCGCCTCTTCTCGATGAAGCCGGGGTCCGTGCTGGTCAACGTGGCCCGCGGGCGCCTGGTCGATGAGGAGGCGCTCCTCGATGCCCTCCAGCCGGCCGGCCCCCTGCGAGGTGCGGGGCTGGACGTCTATCACCAGGAGCCACTCCCGCCCGGCCACCCATTCTACAGCCATCCGCGGGTGCTGATGACTCCGCACGTCTCCGCCACCACGCGCGGCTTCTGGGCGCGCCAGACCCGGCTGATCACCCGGAACATGGGCCGCTTCGCCCGCGGCGAGCCGCTGCTCAACCTGGTGGACAAGGCCGCGGGCTACTGAGGGCCGGCCTTCACCTCGTCCCAGATCCCGTCGAGCACCTCCAGCGGCGTGCCGGGCATCGGCAGATTCCGCTGCCGCGCGATGCGCTCGACCTCGGCGAAGCGCACCTCGAACTTGGCCGTCGCGCGAGCGAGGGCGCGCTCCGGGTCCACACCGGCCAGCCGCGCTACGTTGACGACCGCGAAGACCAGATCGCCCAGCTCCTCTCCCAGCTCCTCTCCCAGCTCTGCCGACCGGCCCTCCGACCGCCCTCCCGACTCGCCTCCCGACCCGCCTCCCGACCCACCCCTCGACGCCAGATGCGAGGCTACCTCTCCGGTCTCCTCACGGACCTTCTCGAGGGCGTCCGCCGGATCCACCCAGTCGAACCCCTTGAGGCTCGCCTTGTGTTGAATGGCCAGGGCCCTCTGGAGGGCCGACCGGGTCTGTGAACGCATGATCGCTACCGGGAAGCAGGAACAAACCGTGTCGTCCATGGTACAGCGGAATCGAACCGAAGCGTAGCGGGTTGCCGGATTCGGACGCGCGCCAGAACCATCGTCAGTCGGAACAAACCGCCCAAGAGATGAACCGTGCAGCCGCCAGGAACTGGATCACCAGATACCTCGCAGAATCCCTCAGACACAGGCACGGGCTTGCGGCCGCGCTCCCCCTGACCCGAGATCAGGTCATGGATGAAGACCCGGCCAGCAGTCTCGAGCTGTCCAGGCACCCGGACTGGTCCCTGGTCGGGAATGGACAGGGGGAGGTCATCCTCGTCTGGCTGGACCAGGATGAAGAGGAGATCATCAAGATCCGGCCGTCTACGCCATAGGTTTGTCCGCCAGAATGGCACCAAATTGGCCGACAACGACCCTGAAACCGCGTTTGTCGGCCAAAATCGGGTCAAAGTGGCGGACAACCGCCGCCGCGCTCACCTCCTTCCCTCCAGAAGCACGCCAGGGCCCAGCCGAGGTCGAGGCGTTCGCCCTGCCACAGCGTGGTGCCGGTCCAGGGGCCGATGCCGTTCTGGCCGTGCCAGCGGGCCAGCCCGTGGTCCTGCGCCGGGGTTTCGGGCATCAGGCCTTCGATGTCCGGGGGATCGGGCACCTCGGGCACGTGGACGCCCAGTGGGTTGAAGAAGCGCGGAATGCCCCGCTCGTCCATCTCCACCTGCCAGCCCCCCTCGTGAACCGCGCGGTGGTGGAAGGGACACAGCAGCACGAGGTTGTCCATCGCCGTTTCGCCGCCGTGGGCCCAGTGCCTGATGTGGTGGGCATGGGTGCGCATCCGCGAGGCGCAGCCGGGGAAACGGCACCCGCCGTCTCGCGCATCCAGCGCCTTGCGCAGCCGCCATCCCGCGGTTCGCCGGCTCCGCCCCACATCGAGCACGGAGCCGTCGGCTCCCCGCGCGATCGGCACCACCTCGGCGTCGCAGCAGAGCCGCGAAGACGTTTCACCTGAAACGCGCGAGCCCTCCTCGGTGACGACGGAGGGCGCCGCCGCCGGGGCCGCCGGGGCCGGTCCCTCGAACGAGTGCACCACGAGCTGGACCTGCGGCTGCACCTGTTCCTCCAGCCAGAGCCCGAGAGCGTCGGCCCGGCGCTGGGTTGCCGTGGTCCTGTGCTCGGTCCCGGCGGCGCGCTCTTCACGATAGAGCCTGTCTTCCGTAGCCTCGAGCGCCTTGCGCAGCAGGGCGCCCACCTCGGGGCTGAGCCGGCCGCGGATCCGGTAGTCGCCTTCGTCGGTGAGGTAGAGCGAGAGGCCCCGGCGCGCGGCGCGGGCTTCCTCACCGGCATCGTTCGCCTCCAGCCGGCGCCACCCCCGGACCAGACGCTCGACGTGGGCCGTGGTGCCGTGTCGCGCGAAGGTGAGGAGTTCGGCCTCGTTGTCGGCGGTGGCCACGCGGGTCAGGGCCCGGACCTTCGAGTACGAGAGCTCTCCCCTGGCCAGGGCGCGCGAGATCAGGGGCAGGGAAGGCAGGCAGCGGGCCACGCGCATCTTCTCGCGGGCGGGGCCGAGCGAGATGCCGGTGCGCCAGGAGAGCCAGTGGGCGCAGGAGCGGCAGCCCTCCCAGAGTCCCTCTTCGTCGTAACGCCGGAGCAGGGAGAGGAGCCGGTAGGTGGCGGCGTTGATGTGGGCGCAGAGTTCGGCGATCTCGTCGCCGAGGGGATCGTCGGCAGGGGGGGTGAGGACAGCGGCGGGTTCGGCGGGAGAGGCCGGGCGGATGGGGTCAAGGTCGGTGGTCATTTATGGTCGGTTCCGGAGTCGCAGGGTGGTGGATGACTGCATCACCTCCATATACACCGCATTTCGGGAAATGTTCGGGTAATTGATTCCGGGCGGCCAGCGGGCGGCCATCGGGAGCCCGCGGACGGCCAGCGGGAAGCCGCCGGCGGGAGGCCAACCGCGACCCTTCCGTGCCATATTGATGGCATGTCCCCCAACCCCCCGCCCCCCCACCTCCCCCCACGCGACCGCGCCTGGGTAGAGATCCGCACGGCCGCCCTGCGCGACAACCTCGGCCGCGTCGGCGCGTCGGCCGGACCGGACGTCAGGCTCATCCCCATGGTGAAGGCCGACGGATACGGCCTCGGCGTCCGGCGCGTCGTCGACGCCCTGCGCCCGGCGCGCCCGTTCGGCCACGGCGTCGCCACGATCGAGGAGGGCCTCGAACTCCGCCAACTCGGCGTGCGCGGCCCGGTCATCGTCTGCGCGCCCGTCCCCCCCCAGGCCCTCCCCCGCGCCGTCGCGGCCGGCCTCATCCCCTCCATCTCCGATCTCGACAGCCTCACCGTCCTCGGCGACCTCGCAGCCGCAGCCGCAGCCGCAGCCCCCGCCACCGACCCGCCCCCCCCCATCCCCTTCCACCTCGAAGTCGACACCGGCATGGGCCGCGCCGGCCTCCCCCTCGGCCCCGCGCCCGCGCCCCCCGCGCCGCCACCCGCCCCCCCCTGGTGGCCCGCCATCCACGACGCCACCGGCCACGCCACCCCCCACCCCCTCCACCTCCACGGCATCTTCACCCACCTCCACTCCGCCGACGCCCCCGACCTCACCAGCGCGCGCCGCCAGATCGACCGTTTCGACGCCTTCATCGAGTCCCTCCGCGCCGCCGGCCAGCTCCGCGCCGACACGCTCGTCCACTGCGCCAACAGCGCCGCCGCCCTCCGCCTCGCCTCCCGCACCGCCAACGCCGCGCGCCCCGGCATCTACCTCTACGGCGCCCCCGCCGGCGACGCCGACCGACCCCCCGAGCCCGTCGTCGCCGTCCGCGCGCGCGTGCTCCTCGTGCGCGACGTCCCCCCGGGCACCACCGTCGGCTACGGCGCGACCTACCGGGCCCGCACCCACGAGCGCTGGGCCGCGGTCGGCATCGGCTACGGCGACGGACTCCCCCGCGTTCTCGGCAACCGCGGCGCCGCCATCGCGGGCGGCCGGCGCCTCCCCATCATCGGACGGATCTCCATGGACACGACGGTCCTGCGAATCTCCAGCGGCGGCGCGGACGGCGCGCCAACCCTCGGCCCGGGAGATATCGTTACCTTTATCGGCTGTGACGGTGAAATCGAGTTGCCCCTGGAGGAGGTCGCGGAGCGAGCGGGCACCATCCCCTACGAGATCCTGACGGGACTCACACGGAGACTGCCCAGAGTTTCGGTATAGCAGATGAAGCAGCTTTCTCTCGACCGCCTGGCCGAGCTCGCCCGCGGGATGCTCGCGAATGCCTACGCGCCCTATTCCCGCTTCAGGGTGGGCGCCGCGCTGGAGTCCGACTCGGGCGAGGTCTTCACCGGATGCAACGTTGAGAACGCCTCGTACGGTCTCACGATCTGTGCGGAGCGTTCCGCCGTCGCGCGGGCCGTGGCCGAGGGGCACAGGCGCTTCCGCCGGCTGGTCATCGCGACCGAGTCGGATGCGGCGGTGGCCCCCTGCGGCGCGTGCTGCCAGGTGGTCGCGGAGTTCGGCGGCGCGACCGAGGTGTTCAGTTTCGGAAACAGGGAGCAGGCGAGTTGGCAGCTCAAGGATCTGATCCCCCATGCCTTCAATCGGAGTCAGATGACAGCGGTTGGGATGACAGCGGGCGACTGCAGGGACGGCGGATCGTGACCGCCCGGACGGCCACGCGACCCCTGCGTTCCCCGGCCACCGGCGGCGCGGCGCGAAGGACCGGCCCGCGTCTCCTCCTGCTTCCTCTGTGCGCTCTCCTCGCGGCCTGCCAGGAGGTGCTCCCCACCGCCGAGGGCGACGACCTCGTGCGGGCCGGCGTCGCCATCGAGGTCACCCTGCCCGCCACCGACTTCGTCGACCGCGTGCGCGTCTACGGCGGATACGGGCGCACGTCCGAACTGGGCGGCGGCTTCATCGCGCACCGCTTCGGCGCCGGCGCCGGACCCGACGGCACCGACGATCCCGGCCTCGAGGCCGCCACCCTGCTGCGCTTCGGACGCTACCCCGCGGTCGTCACCGTGCCCGACACGGCGGGGACCAGCCGGCCCGACTCGTCGCTCACCTTCCTGAGCGGGCGCATCATCGCCCGGTTCGACACCATCGGGAGCGTGCGCGCGGGGCCGGTGGCGGTCCAGGCCCACGCCCTGACCGAGCCCTGGGACGCCGTCAGCGCCACCTGGGAGCACGCCGTCGACACCCTGCTGCAGTCGGTGCCCTGGTCGAGCCCCGGGGGCGGCGCCGTCGAGTACCTCGGCGAATTCGTGTGGGACCCCGCCGAGGGCGATTCGCTCGTGATCATGGTCGACTCGGCGCGGGTCGCGGCCTGGGCGGACAGCACCGACACCGGGCGCGGCGTCCGCCTCACCACGCGGGTGCCGGGGGTGCGCCTCCAGCTGCGGTCGTCGCTCATGTGGATCGAGACCATTCCCAGCCTCAACCCCGACACCCTCATCCAGGTCCTTGCCGGGACCGAGAACACCACCTTCATCTACAGCCCGCAGCCGACCCCTCCCCGGGACGGCATGCGCGTCGGCGGCGCCCCCGCGTGGCGGAGCGTCCTCGACCTCGGTGTTCCCGGTACCCTCAACGGCCCGCCCGCCCTCTGCGCCGCGCTGCAGTGTCCCGTCGCGATCACCGAGGACCACGTGTCGTACGCGGCGCTGCGCCTCACCACGCACGCCGAACGGGCCGCCTTCGCGCCCTCCGACACGATCAGCATGGACCTGCGCATGGTCACCGTGCCCGAGATCCTGCCCAAGTCGCCGCTGGGGCCCTCTCTCGCGGGGCTGGCCGGGGTCGTGCTGGCGCCGGAGTGGTTCGCGCCGCCCGCCGGCGAGATCGTCGAGGTGCCGGTCACCACGCTGGTCCGCGATCTGCTGCGCGGCGAGACCGCCGACGGCGAACCCGTCACGGGCACCGTGGCGCTGCTCTCCGCCTTCGAGCCGCTGTCGATCGAGTACGTGTCGTTCCGGGGGCTGGGCGCCGGGGCCGGGCGCGGGGCGCCGGAGTTGCGCCTGATCCTGAACTTCGCGCGGGGGAGCTGATCATGCGCCGTGCCGTCATTGCTGGCGACCGCATTGCTGGCGCCTTCATTGCCAGCGCCCTCATTGCCAGCATCGCCCCCCAGGCCGCCTCCGCCCAGTCCTTCCTCGGCTTCCGCGCCCTCGGCGTCCCGGTCGAGGCGGTGGGCGGTCGCGCGACCTCGCTCGGCAACCTCGGGATCGGCC
Organism: Gemmatimonadota bacterium; assembly: GCA_022827345.1. Taxonomy (GTDB): domain Bacteria; phylum Gemmatimonadota; class Gemmatimonadetes; order Longimicrobiales; family Gaopeijiaceae; genus Bin94. The sequence continues at coordinate 56,066 of JAJDTB010000064.1, forward strand.
TCCCGCTCGTCGCCGTCTCCCCGACCGACCCCGCGGCCTCGGCCCGCCTGTTGGCGCCCACCATCACCGTGTCGATGCAGCCGTCGTGGAGCGACTTCGCGATGGGCGACCAGAACGGCACCTCGCGCACAACCGGCTTCCCGTTCATCGCGATCGGCTACCCGGTCAACGGGACCGGCGGCACGGCGACCGTCTCCGTCGCGGGTCACATGGAGCAGCGCTGGGCGGGCGAGCGCACCGAGAACATCCGGCTCGGCGGCGTCGACGTCCCCGTCAACGACCGCTTCGAGACCAACGGCGGCACTTCGGTGGCGCGCCTCGGCTACGCCCAGCCCTTCGGCGAGCGGATCGCGCTGGGCGTCAGCGTGGGGACCTACGTCGGGCGGCTCAACCAGGTCTTCGACCGCAACCTCGACTCGCTGACGGTGGGCGACGACGTGCAGCCCTACAGCGAGGAATACCTGTGGGACTACAGCGGCTACACCCTCGCGGCCGGGATCGCGCTCGACCCGCACGATCTGGTCCACATCGCCGGCGCGGTGGAGTGGTCGGGCAATCTCACGGAGTCGCCGCGGGGCGAGACGGTGGGCGCCGAGAAGAGCTACGGCATCCCGCTCAGGCTGTCCGCCGGCGCGACCGGGCGGCTCACGCAGCGACTGCTCATCAACACGTCGTTCGTCTATCAGGACTGGGCCGGCGTGGACGGATACGCCAGCGGCGTGCTCAGCGCCAACAAGATGAGCTACGGCGTCGGGCTCGAATGGCGCGCAATCCAGCAGGAATCCCGCAGCTTCCCGCTGCGATTGGGGTACCGGAGCGGGGCGCCGCCCTTCCGTTTCGATGCCGAGGACCCGGCGGAATCGGTGTGGACGGCGGGCCTGGGACTGAACCTGGTCGAACTCGACGGCCTGCCCATCGGCTGGGTCGATCTCGCCGTCGAGCGGGGCAGCCGCACGAGCCTGCCGCTCGACGAGAACTTCTGGAGAGGCACGATCTCGATCGGGATCTCGCAGTTCTAGCAGCGGCGGCGGAAGGAACCCCGATGCGCGTCCACTACAAGACCTTCGGCTGCAAGGCGAACCAGTACGACACCGAGCGGATGCGCCAGCTCATCGAGGCGAGCGGGCCGGATGTGCGCTCCTCGCCGCTCGAGGACGCGGAGCTGTGCGTGGTGAACACCTGCACGGTCACCAGCCAGGCCGACGCCGACGCGCGGCGGTTCGTGCGCCGCATCGCGCGCCGCAATCCACGCGCCAGGATCGTGGTGGCGGGGTGTTCGGCGGTGCTGCGGGCGGACGACTACCGGGCGATGGACGAGGTGGGGGAGGTGGTCGAGGGGCACGACCCGGCCGCCGTGCTGGCCGCGGCGACGCGGGCGTGGGGTGGGAGCCGCGC
>JAJDTB010000068.1 GCA_022827345.1 Gemmatimonadota bacterium
ACAACTCAGGACGGCACTGGAAGGCCGCGGCAGGGCTCGGGGCTGAAATCCCGACCAGCGGGAATCATTCGGCGGGAATCCGGCTCATGAAATTCCTAAGTTCATCGGCTGCAAATAGTTGCAGAATTCATGCATCTTGCCGCCTCGGCATCTCGAACGCGCGGCTACCGCGTCTACCGTCGGCTCGACGAGCTCACCCTATCCCGGGGAGACGGATCGTATCCCAAGATCATACAGCGGCTCGCCAAGACGTTGCTCCTCATCCTCAACGACTGGGGGCTCGCTTCGCTCTCACGCCAGGGACGACGCGACCTCCTCGAAGTCCTCGACGACCGCTATGCCCGCCGTGGCACGCTCGACCGTCAGCTCTCCGATCTTCGCATGCAGCTCCCGGATGCTGGAAAGGGGATGAACTGGATCCTGACCTGCATCAGCCTGGATGATCAAGATCCACTCAACATCCCCCAAGTCGGGACGGCCGGATTCGAACCGGCGACCCCCTGAACCCCATTCAGGTGCGCTACCGGACTGCGCCACGTCCCGTGAGTGGAGGAAGCTAAACCCTCGGGCGCAAACGGGGAAGCGGCCGGTAGTCCGCGAACTCGCAATCCGCAGGCACGAATCCGCGCGGCATTCGAGCGTCCGCGGGCCTATCGCGCCTCGTCGCTGTCCACGCGTCCGTCGACCAGGCGCACCACTCGCTTGACGCGCTCGACGACCCGGTGGTCGTGGGTGGAGAAGAGGAAGGTGACGCCGCGGTCGCGGTTCAGGGTCTCCATGAGCGAGATCAGCGTCTCGGCCGTTTCGGAGTCCACGTTGGCGGTAGGTTCGTCGGCGAGGACCACGGCCGGGTCTGAGGCGATGGCGCGGGCGATGGCGACGCGCTGCTGCTGGCCGCCGGAGAGTTCGGTGGGCTTGCGGTCTTTCAGGCCCTCGAGCCCGACGGCGTTCAGCAGATCCATGACGCGCTTGCGCCGATCCGCCACCGGAACGCCCTGCACCCACATCACCATCTCGGCGTTCTCGTAGGCGGTGAGGACGGGGATGAGGTTGTAGGACTGGAAGACGAACCCGATGCGGTCACGGCGGAGGCGGCTGAGTTGTTTCCGGTTGAGCGTGCCGAGGTCGACGCCTTCTACCCTGACCGATCCGCTGGTCGGCGAGTCGAGGCCGCCGATGAGGTTGAGGGTCGTGGTCTTTCCGGAGCCCGACGGACCGATGAGCGCGGTGAATTCGCCCTTGCGGACGGTCAGGTCGAGACCGCGGAGAGCCTGGACCTCGAGGCTTCCCTGCTGGTACAGCTTGGTCACGTCGCGGAGTGCGACGACTGTGCCGTCCTGCCGTTGTCCGTTCGTCATCCGAGTCTGATGCTTTCCACGGGCTCGACACGGCCGGCCCGCCACGCTGGATAGATGCCCGCGAGGACCACCGCCACGAAGGCGAGGACCACGATGCGGACCACGTTCTCCGGATAGATGCCGAACCTGATCTGGGTCGCCATGGCGACGCCCGAAATCTCGGTCGAGGTATCGCCCAACATGGCGCCCATGTCGATGCCGATCCGGCTGAGGTAGAGGTAAGGACCGATGGTCACGAGCGCGGCAACCACGAGGCCGATCACGCCGAGCCATACGCTCTCGTAGACCACCAGGCGGAAGAGCTTCGCCGGGCTGAAGCCCACCGCCATCATGATCCCGAATTCGCGCAGGCGCTCCATGACGCTCACGAAGACGGTGTTGAAGATGCCCGCCGCGACCATCAGCGCGATGATGACGACCATGACCACACCGCCGCCCACCTTCATTGCGATGAACGCGTACAGGTCGGGCCGGCCTTCGAACCAGGGGATTGCCGCCGCCTCGTCGCCCAGCTGTTCCTGCAGACGGGCGGCGAGGGCTTCCGACTCACGGTGATCGTTGATGAAGAGCGCCACCTCGGTGGCTTCGTCGGGCGCAAAGCCGAGGACGTCGCGGGCCGCGGCGATCGGGAGGAGCACCACGCCGACGTCGATGCTGGGCGCTCCGGTGCGCATGAGCCCGGTGACGCGCCCGAGCCCGGCCACGATCTCGCCACCGCGGTCGGTGGCGGTGTAGACGACCCTGTCGCCGATTTCGGCGCCGAGGTTCCGCGCCAGTTGCGCCCCCAGCACCATTCCGGTGGGGTTGTCGGCCGCGAACATCTCACCCTCCGAGACTGCTTCGAGGTAGGACAGGGTGGTGGAATCCTCGGCCTCCGGGTCGAACGCGACGAAGCTCGCGCCGTAGCTCTCCCGGGCGGTGCTCACCATGAGCTGGCCGGCGATGCGGTCGACGGCACGGGTCACCGCGGGTTCGCGCGCAACGGCCGCGAGAAGGGCACCCGTGCCGGTCACGGTCCGCGACAGGCTCGGTGTGTCCAGGTACTCGGGATGCTGCACGGTGACGTGCCCGCCGCCCATGCGGGCGCCCAGGTCGATCATCTCCTGCCAATTGCGATCCTGGGAGGCCATCGAGAGGACCGCGAGGAAGACCCCGAAGGCGATCGACGCCAGGGTGAGCATGGTGCGCCGGCGGTTCCTGCCCAGGTTGCGCCAGGCCATGATCCAGAGGCTGGTTCCCTTCATGGTATCCTCACATGTGATATCACAATGCTATCACAATGATAGCAACACGTCTTCACGACAGCCCCGGTCGCGGTCCGATGCGCACTCATTGGTGCCGCATGGCCTCGACGGGCTTGATACGCGCCGCCTTCAGGGCGGGATAGAGCATCGACAGCAGGACGATCACGAACATCGCGCTCAGCGGGCCGACGAATATCGTCGGATTGACGACACCCCGCATGTACGGGTCCATGCCGATCCCGGAAATGGAGATCTGGCCGCCGAGCGCTGCAAGGTCGATGCCGACGCGGGTGAAATAGAAGAGGAGAGGGACAGAGAGGATCAGCCCGGCCGCGGCGGCCAGCGCGGCCTGGAAAAGGCCCTCCCAGAGGATCAGCCACACCACCCGCGCCGGCGACAGTCCGACCGCCTTGAGAAGTCCCAGCTCCTTGATGCGCTCGAAAACGGCCATGAGCGTCGCGTTGATGAGGAGGATCGCGATCGCCAGGTAGACGATGAAGAAGAGGATGTACATGGTGCTCTCCACCGAGTCGATCATGGTGGCGAGCGTCGGAAAGAGTTCGCGCCAGGTCAGGACGTCGAGGCCGGGGGCCGCCGCCCGGATCCGAGCGGCCGAAGCTTCGAGCGGCTGGTCCGCGGCGTTGCGGACGACCACCTGGTGCGCTCCGCCCGGGAGCACGAAGAAGTCGAGGAAGGCCTGGCGCACAAGGAAGACTCCGCCCCGGTCGGTCGCTTCGCTGAAGGGGGCGAGTATCCCTCGCACCGAGTAGAGGCCGTTGGCGATGCTTCCGTCCGTGGCCTGACCGAGGAGGACAAGCTCGTCCCCTACGCCTACGTCCAGCGTCCTGGCGAGCCTGCCACCGATCACGACCCCGGTCGGGTCGGAAGGGTCGAGCCAGCTGCCCTGCGCGACCCGGTCGTATACCACGCTCACCCGCGCGTCCTGCTCGGTCTCGACGCCCCGCAACGAGACGCCCGCGGATGCCTCGCCCGCCGCCGCCAGTCCGCCGCCCAGGAGGCGCGCCGAAGCCTCGAAGCCCATGGCGCCGAGGGTGTCCACCAGCTCCGTGGGGGTTCCGATGCGGTCGAAGATGGAGGGCTGCGTACGATAGTCCGGCGGGTAGACCTGCACGTCGCCGATCTCGACCTCGACGATCGTGGTCTCCAGGTCGCGGAGGAACCCCTGTACGAACGATGTCCAGACGATCAGGGTCAGCAGCGCCAGGGTCATCGCGGCGATGGTCGTGACCGTTCGCCTTCCGTAGCGCCACAGGTTGCGCCAGGCCATGGCGGCGAGTCTCACGGGGTGCCCTTCACGCGCTTCCTCCGAGGCTTGTAGTCAGCGTTGGGAACGGGGCGGCGACGATGATTCAAGTGTGCGTCTCGTGCGACGGGGCGGCAAGCGCGGTCCGCATCGTGCCGATGTCTTCGGGTCCCACGCGGCAGCAGCCACCCACCGCCGCCGCCCCCGCGGCGACCCAGCGCCGGCACGCCCGGCCCCAATCGGGTTCGGCGTCGGCGCGACCCCAGGTCTTCGTCACGGCGTCCCACTCGCCGCCGCCGTTGGGGTAGGCGACGACGGGTTTCGCCGTCGCGGCGGCCAGCGCGCGGATGACCGGCGGCAGCAGGCGCGCGGGTGTGCAGTTGACGCCGACCGCGGACACGCTCGCGGTCTCGTCGGCCCACGCGGCCACCTCGTCGATCGGGGTCCCGTCGCTGAGGCGGCCCGCGTCACGGCAGGTGAAGGTGAACCATGCCGGCTTGTCGGTCGCGTCCTCGACGAGGGCGGCCAGCACCTGGGCTTCCGTGAAGGACGGGATCGTCTCGCAGGCCAGGATGTCGGCGGGGCTTTCCGCGAGGAGGCGCAGCCGCGGGCGATGGAAGTCGGCGAGCGCCTCCGGGGCGACCCCGTATTTGCCGTGGTATTCCGAGCCGTCGGCGAGGAAGGCGCCGTAGGGGCCGATGCTGGCCGCGACGAGGGGGCGGATCCGGGCGGTGGATTGTTTGGCCGGCCCCCCGCCGGGTCTCCGGACAGGCCATGTCCGGTTCGCCGGCTCCGCCCAGAAGCGGTCCCGTGCGCTTACCGCCAGGTCGACCGCGCTCCGCATGATGTCCGCGGCCTCGGCGCGGGCGACGCCTCGTGCCGCGAGGCCCTCGAAGGTGGCCTGGTAGGTGGCGGTGATCACGCAGTCGGCGCCCGCGCGCAGATACGCGGCGTGAGCGGCCCGTACGGCCTCGGGGGCTTGCAGGAGGACCTTCGCCGACCACAGCGGGTCGTTGAGGTCATGCCCGGCGCTCTCCAGTTCGGTCGCCAGTCCCCCGTCGACGAGGACGAAGCCCTGACTATGCAGGAAAGCGTCGAAGCAGGAAGGCATAAACCACGATGATCGCGGCGGCGCACCCGAGGAAGAGCGGCGGGTTGCCGGCCCCCACCCCGAAGCCGCCCAGCAGGACGAGGGCGACCGCGACCGGGATGATGAAGCGGAAGAAGAACCGCCAGACATCGCTCGCCCGCACGCGTCCGGCACCCTGGTTGGCCTCCTCCTGGAACCGGTTCCAGCCCCATTGCGACACGATGTAGAGGGAGATCAGCAACCCGCCCGCCGCAAGCATGTAGTCGCTGGACACGGTGTCGGCGAAATCGAAGAAGTTCATCCCGAAGATGTGGATGTCGGACCACGGACCCTGCGACAGGATGACCGGGATGCCGACCAGGAACGATCCCACGGCGCAGAGGAGTACTGCCCTGCCGCGGCTCATCCGGAGGGAATCCACGACCGAGGCGACCAGGATCTCGAAGACGGCGACCTGCGAGGTGAACCCCGCGATGATCATCAGGAAGAAGAAGGCGGCCCCGAAGGCGATCCCGCCCGGCATCTCCTGGAAGAGCGACGTCATCGTGACGAAGAGGAGGCCCGCGCCCTGGTCCGGGTTCATCCCGAAGGCGAAGAGGGCGGGGAAGAGGACCAGCCCGGCGACGACCGCCACCCCGGTGTCGAACGCTACGACCAGCGCGGCGTTGCCCGGGACATCGCTCTCGCGGCGGTCGAGGTAGCTGCCCAGCCCGAAGGCCCCCGCCATACCGATGCCGATCGAGAAGAAGGCCTGCCCGAGCGCGGCGAGGTAGGACGAGGGACGCAGGGCGGAGAAATCCGGCGTCAGGTACCAGGCCAGACCGGCGCCCGCTCCGGGAAGCGTCATCGCGCGCACCGCCAGCGCCACCAGGATCAGGACCAGCAGCGGCATGAGGAACTTGGCGTAGCGCTCGATGCCCTTGGCCACGCCCCGGCTGACCACGAACGCGATGAGGAAGATGACCAGCAGCGCGTAGCCGAACACGGGACCGGGCGTGGCCACGAAAGCGTCGAAGGCCGCCCGGGTCTCTTCCGGCGTCTGCCCCATTCCGCCGCCGCCGCCCGCCAGCATCACGAAATAGGCGGTCATCCACGCAATGATCATCACGTAGTACGAAGTGATGAGAACGGTCGCCGCGATCCCGAACCAGCCGATCAGGTTCCACGGACTGGTCCTCGAGCCGGTGAGTCGCGCCATCCCCGCGATCGGCGTGAGTTGCGACGCCCGCCCCAGGGTAATCTCGGCGGTCATCAGGGGAATCCCGATCAGGATCGCGAAGACCACATAGACGAGCAGGAAGGCGCCGCCCCCGTTCTCGCCCGCGAGGTAGGGGAAGCGCCAGATGTTTCCGAGCCCGATCGAGAAGCCGGCGGTGGCGAGGATGAAGCCGACTCTGCTCGACCAATGTTCGCGCATGAGTGATCCGTTCGCTCGGGGGCGCTGTCCGAAAAGGCTCGGGAATACTAGTGTGTGGCCTGTGGTTGGGCGAGAACGAGCGTAGCAGCGAGGAGAAGTCATGATGGGCAGACCAACGGAACGCGGAATCACCGGCCGGCGTGCCTTCATCCGATCGACTGCGCTGGGGGCGGCCGCCGCCGGTCTGGGAGTGCGGGAACTGTCAGCAGCGTGGCCCGCGGCGGCCCCGACCGAAGGTTCAGCGGGTCCGTACCGTACCGACGACGACGAGCGCCTCGCCCTGATCGCCGAGGCCCATTTCGGGCCGAAGACACCTGCCACGTCGCAGACGGGGATGGCGATCTGTTCGCACCCGCTGGCAACCCGCGAGGCGGTGAAGATCCTGCGCGGCGGCGGCAACGCCTGCGACGCCGCCCTGGCCGCGTCCGTCACGCAGACCGTCGTCGAGCCCCACATGACGGGGATCACCGGCGTGCTCAGCATGCTCCATTACGATGCTGCGACGGGCGAGACCACCTACGTCAACGGCGGAGCGAACGCCCCGCTCGCACCGCTCACCGGCTTCTCCGCCGCCGATATCGCCACGGGGCGCGGCCCCGGCGTGCCCGGCTTCTGGGCCGGGTTCGAGGCCGCCCTCGCCCGCCACGGATCGCTCCCGCGGCGCCGCATCATGGAGGGCGCGATCACCTTCGCCCGGGACGGCTTCGAGACGCATCCCTTTCTCTGGGGCGAGCTCTTCATCATGTGCCACAAGATCGGCATGACCGAGGCCGGCCGGCGCATCTTCATGCCCGACGGCTACATTCCGCGGCCCGGCGAGCTACTCGTCCAGTCGGAAGCCGCCGACACCCTGGAGCGCCTGGCGGAGGAGGGCAACGACTACTACTACCACGGCGCGTTCGCCCAGGAGTACTCCGATGTCGTGCAGCAGGCCGGCGGCGTCATCACTCCCGAGGACTTCGCGCACTACGAGGCCCGCTGGCAGGAGCCCGCGTGGAGCACCTACCGGGGCTACCCGATCGCCGGATCGCCGCCGCCCGACCACGGCGGCTCGCTGGTGATCGAGATGCTCAACATGATCGAGCTCATGGACCTGCAGGCGCTCGGTCCGCCGAACGAGTCGGCCGAGACGCTCTACCAGATGTCCCGGATCCACAACGTCGTCTTCGAAGAGGGCGGCAAGCAGAACGATCCCGACAGCCATCCGCTGCCGCTGGACGTGATCCTCTCGAAGGACTACGCGGAGATGCGCTTCAAGCTCCTGCAGATGGGCAGGTCGAACTCGGCGAGCAGCCCGCCGCCGCCCCCGCCCGCAGGAAGCAACCACGTCACCGCCGTGGACGCCGCGGGAAACGTCGCCACCATCCTCCACTCGTGCATGTCGCTGCCCTGGAGCAACGGCCTCTTCGCCGCCGGCGTAACCGTATGCGCGTCCGGCGCCCACTTCCTGCGCGTCATGCCCGAGCCGGGCCAGCGGGCCACCGCCTACGTCGCGCCGAACATCGTGTTCAACCGGGAGGGGACGCCGATGCTGGCTTCCGGCTCGCCGTCGGTGGGACTGCTCGCCAACATCGTCCAGAACACCACGAACATCGTCGACTTCGGGATCCCGATCGCGGAATCCGTGCTCAGGCCCCGGTTTGGAGGCCGGTCGCTGGAGGTGCCGGGCTCGACGATGGTCGAAGCGGATGTGGACGCCGCAGTCATCGACGCGGTGCGCAACCGCGGGCACGCGGTGGACGTGGTGAATCCCTGGAACTGGCACCACGGCGCGTTCGAGGGCATCCACATCGACCCGGATACGGGGGTGCGGAGTGCCTGCGGGGATCCGAGGCGGTGTTCGAAGGCGGAGGCGGAGTAATCCCTAAAACAGCGGCTCCACTCCGCCGTCCGTCTCCCGCACCAGCGTCAGGATCGCCGCCTGCGGCACCACCAGGTACTCCTTGTTCTCGAAGCTGATTTCGACGGACGCCTTGCGGAAGAAAATCGCGAAGTCGCCGACCTGGGCCTGGACGGGCAGGTACCGGGCCTCGCCCGAGCCGATCTTCCATGGCTCGTCGTTCAGTTCGGCCGGCGCGCCGATGGGGGTTCCGGGGCCCACCGCCAGAACGCGGCCGCCCTGCACGGACTGGTTGTCCACGGCCGACGCCGGCAGGTACAGCCCGACCTTGGACCGGCCCTCCCCGCCCTCGGGCTCGATCAGGACGCGGTCGCCGACCACGATCAACTGCTTGCCGCTCTCACCGTCCACTGTGCTTCCTTTCCAGGGATTGACGCTCCCGGGCGACCCGCGCCCAGCGTGGCCGCGCCGAGTCCGTGGGCTCAGGTCCGCGGACGCTCGTCCTTGATGATCTGGCCGTCCTTCATGACGAAGTCAACCTGCTCCAGTTCGGTGATGTCGTCCAGCGGGTTGCCGTCGACCGCGATGATGTCCGCCACCATGCCCGGCTGCAGCGTCCCCACCTCGTCCTCGATGCCGAGCACCTGGGCCGCGTTGTACGTCGCCGTGCGGATCGCGTCCATCGGACTCATGCCCAGCCGCACCAGCTGCGCGAACTCGCGCGCCGCCCACTCGTGCGGGAAGATCGTGTCCGAGCCGAAGGCGATCTTCACCCCGGCCTCGATCGCGCGCCGGACGTTGTCGTCCCGGGTCTCCATCAGGACGCGGCCCTTCGCGATGCTTGCCTCGGGGTAGCCCAGCGCCGGCCCCTCCTCGACCACGTAGTTGAGCACGTAGATCGTCGGGATCAGCCACGTCCCGCGTGCCTTCATCATCTCGATCGCCTCGTCGTCGATCAGGATCCCGTGCTCGACGCTGTTGACGCCCGCCGCGACCGCCTGCTTGAGGCCCTCGGTGCCGATCGCGTGCACGGTGATCCGCCGCCCCAGCCGGTGCGTCTCGTCGACCGCGGCCCACATCTCCTCGTCGATGTAGGCCGTGTGCGTGGGGTCGTCGCCCGCCGACATGACCCCGCCCGTCGCCATCACCTTGATCCAGTCGGCGCCGTACTTGACCTGCTCGCGGATCATGGCGCGGATCTCGTCGACGCCGTTCACGATGCGCGTGGGCGTCTGGATGGCCGCGTCCGGCGCCAGCGTGTTGAGGTCGCCGTGTCCGCCGGTCGGCCCCAGCGCGTGCGGGGCTACGAAGATACGCGGTCCCGGATGCTCCCCCGCCGCGATCGAGCGCTTGACCGACACCATCGCGTAGTGGGTGTCGTAATCGCCGGGGTTGCGCAGCGTGGTGAATCCCGCGTTCAGCATCTTCTGGGCCGCGTGGAGGCCGTCGAGGGCCCGGTCGGCGCTGGAGCGGTCGAGCTCGCTGACCGGGCCGTCGGGCTTGATCAGCAGGTGCGTGTGCAGATCCATCATGCCGGGCAGGCAGGTGCCGCCGCGCATGTCGAGCGCGCGGTCGACGCCGTCGGGGACGCCCGTGCCGTCGCGGATTTCGGCGACGCGGCCATCCCGCACGATGACGGTGACGTTCTCCCGCGCCTCGGCCGAGACGCCGTCGATGAGGCGTCCGCAGCGCAGCGCGGTGGTCTGGGCGGTGAGCGGGGTGGGGGGGAGGAGGGCCGCCGCCATGAGCGCGGCCACCGCGACGCACCGACTTGAGGGCCTCATGCAGGCGCGCCTGCGTGGACGGCCGGCCACGCGCGGGCGGTTGGCCGCGAGGATCCCATCGTGCTCGTTTCTCATCTCCATGGACAACTCTTCCTGGTTGAGTGCTTCAGCGGATGAGGACGACTCTCACGCCTCTGAGCTTGACCTGTGCCCACGCCCGGTCCGCCGTCAGGACGGGAAGGCGCAGCCGCCGCGCCGTCGCCAGACAGGCCCTGTCGCCGAGCCCAAGCCGGAGGTGGCGGGTGCGGGGACGATAGGCACCGCTGAGGAGTGCGGTCGCGCGATCGAACGGAAGGACATCGATGCCCAGGTCGTCGAATACGTCCTTGACCTGGCCGGACCTCCAGTCGCGGGCGCGGAGGTGGGCGGAGACCTCGGCCACGTTCACCGTGGACATGGCCGCGCCCGCGCGGAGCGCTTCGTGGACCGTATTGCAACCCGGCTCTTCATACAGGGCCGCCAGGATCGCCGACGCGTCCAGAAGGCTGGTGGCCACCTACTCTCCCTCCGCCTCGTCCCGCCGCTCGGCGATGAACGCGTCAACGGTGCTCGCGCCGTCCGTTCCCTTGCGGCGGGCCAGGCGCTGCAGCCGCTCCAATGCTCCGTCAATCGTGCGTACCCGCAGGCTGTCGCCGACCATCCCGACCACCACCGTGCCGCGTCCGCGTATCCCCAGTGCCCTGCGGAAGCGCGCGGGAACCACGAGCCGGCCCGCCGCGTCGATCACGACGCGTTCCGTATCCGGGTGGTCAACTTTCGACATCGCGGTATTTTCCTCGTTTCATGGCAAATCTGTAGAACTGCCATATTCTATGTTTATTGGTAGATAATTGTAATCTACCATTCGCCGTCACGCCGGTGCGAGCGTCCGTGCCACATGCCGGATCTGCCCGGCCGTCAATTCGGGGAAGATCGGGAGCGCGAGAACTTCCTGCGCGGCGCGCTCGCTGTTGGGCAGGTCGCCCGGCCCGTATCCGAGTCCGGCGAAGCACTCCTGCAGGTGGAGCGGGAGCGGGTAGTAGATCGCGGTGCCGATGTCGGCGGCTTCGAGGCGCAGCCTTGTGCGGTTGCGGTCGGGGAGGCGGACGACGAACTGGTTGAAAACGTGACGATCGGTGACCGTGCGCGGCAGGGTGAGGGCGTTTGGATGCCGCGTGGCCAGGTCGCCGAGGTAGCCGCGGTATAGCGATGCGTTGGCGATGCGCTGGTCAGTCCAACGGTCCAGATGCGGCAGCTTCGCGTGGATGACGGCGGCTTGCAGGGCGTCGAGGCGGAAGTTGCCGCCGACGAAACGGTGGTGGTAGCGGGTGGTCTCGCCGTGGACGCGCAGGGCGAGCAGCTTGTCGGCTCGCGCGGGATCGTCGGTGACCACGATGCCGCCGTCGCCGTAGCCGCCGAGGTTCTTGGTGGGGAAGAAGGAGAAGCAGCCGTAGTGGCCGGCCGAGCCGGCGGTTTGGCCGTCGCGGCGGGCGCCGATGGCCTGGGCGGCGTCCTCGATGACGACGAGGCCGTGGCGCCGGGCGATCTCCATGATCGGGGCCATGTCGGCCATTTGGCCGAAGAGGTGGACGGGGAGGATCGCACGCGTTCGCGTGGTGATGCGGTCCTCGATGAGGGCGGGGTCGATGTTGAAGGTCGCCGGGTCGATGTCGACGAAAACCGGAGTGGCGCCGACCCGTGCGATGGCGCCCGCGGTGGCGAAGAAGGAGAAGGGCGTGGTGACGACCTCGTCGCCCGGCCCGATGTCCTCGGCCATGAGCGCCACGAGCAGTGCGTCGGTGCCCGAGGACACGCCGACGCCGTGGGCGCTGCCGACGTATGCGGCGACCGCTTCCTCGCACGCTTCCACGACCGGGCCCAGCACGAAGCGCTGGGAGGCGACCACGCGGGCGATCGCCGCGTCGATCTCGGCCTTGATCGAGGCGTACTGCCCGGTGAGGTCCAGCAGGGGTACTTTCATGGGTGCCATAAACTACAAGGCCCGGCCCATCATGCCATTGCACCGGATCGCCACAGGGAGCCTGATTGCGCTGGCGGCCATGCTGCTCGCCGCCGCGCTCCTCTACGGTGGGCGCGGCGGTGCTTTCCACATCGTCCGGACGGAGCCGACCCCCACGGTGGAGGTGGCGGGGCTGGCCGCGCCGGACGTTCCCGCGGCGAGCGCCGAGCGGGCCGATCTCGACCGCCTGGCCGGGACGAGCCTGACCTTGCTGCTGCTCGCGTCGACAACCGTGCTGGCGGTGCTGCTCGGAGCGATCGCGTCGGAGAATCTGCTCCGGCAGGGTCGCCGGGTGATCGAGGTGATGCTGGGGGCGCCGCCGGCGTGGCTGGTTGGCCGCGCGGCGCGGCGGTGGGGTAGGCGGGTGGTGGTGGGGCTGGCGCTGGGAGCGGTGGCGTGCGCGGCCGCCGCGGTCGTCCTGACCTCGGCGGCGCCACCGGGAACGCTGTTTGCACGGCCCGCGGGCTGGCCGGCTGTCTCGGCGGCGGTTGTCGTCGCCGCGGTGGTGCTGGCGATCGGGGTGCTTCCGGTGGCGGGGCTCTATCGGCGGGATCGGTCGCTTCACGGGCGGGCGGAGAGCCGGCACAATACGGATCCGCGGCCGCGCCAGTTCGGGCGGGTGGTGCTGATCACGGTGCAGCTCTGCGTGTCCGTGACGGTCCTGACCGGGTCGGGATTGTTGCTGCTTTCGGATTCGTCCGGAGTCTCGCGGGCGACGGGTATGGGCGGAGGGGGGTCGGTCGCCGATTTCGCAGTCGTCGGGCTTTTGTCTCCCACCGGCGAAGCGGCCCGCGATCCCGAGCGGCGAGCGGCCCTGTTCGAAGCTGCGGCGGTCGTGCTGCGCAACGACCCCGGGCTCGCCGCGGAGAGCCTTGGGACTCCGGGTGCATGGATCGGTCGAGGCCCCGAGGCATTTGCGCTGAACGAGTGCGGCCGGTGCTCCACCGGAGGCCTGCCCCACCCGATTCACGCGGCTCAGGTCATGCAGCACACCGTGATGCCCGGGTTTTTCGCCGAGCGCGGGCTTGCCTTCGTGGCCGGCGGCGGATTCGCCCCGGGCGGACCGGGACCGGGTCAGGCCGTCATCAACGAGTCGTATGCGCGCGCCCACTTCCAGGACCCGCCGGTGGTCGGCAGGAGCGTAACGATCGGGGGGCTCGGCGGTCCTTCGCACGTGGTGGTGGGGGTCGTCCGCGACGTTGCGCGAGGAGGGCTGGGTGCGTCGGGGTCACCGTACTCCGTCTACTACTCCGCCCTTCAGCATCCGCCCGCGCAGATCGAGTTGGTTGCTTCGGTGGAAGCGGCGGCCGGCCCCGAGTGGGATCTGGAGGACTCGCTCGAAGTGGTACGCGCCGCGCTGGGGTCCCTGCCGGCGGACGAATTGGCGATCGGGAGCTTCAGGGCGGCGGAGGACGAACTCCGGCGCGTGGTCGGGACGGCCGGATGGATGGGAAGCGGAGGGCGCGCCGCCGGATTGATTGCGGCGGTGGCCGCGCTGGCCGGCATGATCGGCACGCTCGGGACGCATGTGCGGGCGCGCCGGAGGGAGATGGGGATCAGGTCGGCCCTCGGGGCGCAACCGCGCGCTCTCTACCGGATGGTGCTCGGCGAGGCGCTCCGGATCGGCGGGGTCGGGGTGGGGCTGGGACTATGGCTGACGACGCTTGTCGTGGGCGTCATGGGGCCGCCGGGCGTGCGGGTCTTCAGCGCGCCGCTCTACCTGCTGGTTGCGGTCGTGTTCGTTGTCGCGGCGGTGGGGGCGGCCCGTCCGAGTGCGCGCATCGCAGCTTCGGCCGACCCCAGGTCGGTGATGGACGGCCAGGTTCCCGGCTAAAACAGTGTCCCCTGGCTGGCCCCGGTCTCCAACTCGAGGAGCCTGCGCTTTTGCCTCAGGCCTCCCCCATAGCCTCCCAGGTCGCCGTTGGCCTGCACGACGCGGTGGCACGGCACGACGATCGCAATCCGGTTTGCGCCGTTCGCGCTCCCGACTGCCCGCGACCCGCCCCGCGATCCGACGCGGCGCGCCAGCTCGGCGTAGCTGATGGTGCCGCCGTAGGGGATGCCGAGCAGTGTGCGCCAGACTCGCTCCTGAAAGTCCGTACCGGCCAACAGGAGCGGAAGGTCGAAGTCGCGCCGGGTTCCTTCGAAGTACTCGTCGAGCTGCCCCCGCAGGTCGGTGAGCAGGGGGTGGGACCCTGCCTCGGGAACGCCAACGTGTCGCTCCAGCCGGGCCATCTGGTCCGCGAAGGTCCTTCGGTGAACGAACTCGAGGAGGCAGATCCCGTCGTCGGTGGCGCCCGCGATCATCTCCCCCACCGGCGTCTGCAGATTGCGGGTCACCACCGTGCGGTGCGCCGTGATCCCACGCGCATTGACACTCCGGGATTCCGGCGTCATTCCGCCGGCCCGGCCTCGTCGACGAGCCGGTACAGCACCCAGGTCGCCACCGACCGCAGCGGCCGCCACGGCTCGGCTCGCTCCAGCACGGCCCTTGGCGCGGGGCGCTCGTCCAGACCGTCGAGGATCCGCGCGCCCTCGCGCACGCCGAGGTCGCCCACCGGCATCACGTCCAGGCGCCCGAGCCGAAACATCAGGAACATCTGCGCCGTCCACTCCCCGATCCCCCACACCGAGGACAGCATCTCCACGATCTCGGCGTCGTTCATGCGGCCGACCGCGCGCAGCCGCACGGACCCGCTGCGGGACTCCGCGGCGAGGTCCTTGATCGCGCGCGTCTTGGCGGCCGAGAGACCCGCGCCCCGGAAGGCCTCGTCGGGCATCTCCAGGCACTCGATGGCCGTCGGGAAGCGCGGCCCGGGAGTCAGTGCGGCGACCCGTCCGTAGATGGTGCGGGCGGCCGCGCCGGCAAGCTGCTGGAAGGTGATCGAACGCGCGATGGCCTGAAAGTGCGAACCGCGCGCGAGGGGGCCGGTGGGGAAGCCGGGATAGGGGGTAACGCGGGCCATGGCGGCACCCAGCACGGGGTCGCGCTCGGCCAGCGCGTCGAGTTGGGGCCGGGTCGGAAGGACGCGCTTCGGCATGTTGCGCGGCCGCTCAGGCCCCGACGAGCGACGGGATTTCGACCATCGGATCGACATCGGCGCCGTAGTCGACGCCCGGCACCTCGAAGCCGAACAGGCGCAGGAACGCGGTGCGGTAGCCGTCGAAGTCGGTGTCGGCACGGAGCGTTTCCGTCGAGATCGACTCCCACGCGCGCAGCACGGCGGCCTGCGTGTCCGGCTTCATCTCGAGATCGTCGAGACGGAGGAAGCCGTGCGGGTCGGTCACGACTCCATCCGCACCGTACACCTTATGGGCGTAGAGGCGCGCGGCCTGCTCCATCGGGCCCTCGTGGTCGCCCTTCTCCTTCATGATCCTGAACAGGATGGACATGTAGAGGGGGACGACCGGGATCGCCGCGCTCGCCTGCGTGACCACCGCCTTCATCACCGCGATGTGCGCGCCGCCGCCCGTGCGGGACAGCGCGGCGTCGAGATCGCGGGCGGTGCGGTGCAGGTCCGCCTTGGCCCGGCCGATGGCCCCGTCGCGGTAGATCGGCCAGGTGAGCTCGGGACCGATGTAGCTGTAGGCGAAGGTGCGGCAGTCGGGCGCGAGGACGCCGCCGTCGCGGAGCGCGTTCATCCAGCGGCGCCAGTCGTCCCCGCCCATGACGGCGACGGTTGCGTCGACCTCCTCGGGGGTCGCGGGGGGCAGCTCAACGTCGGTCACTTCGGCGCGGTCGGTATTCAGCGTCTTCGAGCGGTAGGGCGCACCGATCGGTTTGAGGACGGAGGTGAAGGTCTGTCCGGTGTCGGGGTCGGTTCGCCTGGGGGCGGCCAGCGAGTTGACCACGCAGTCTACCGGTGGAAAATCGCGCAGCGCGGCGACGACCGCTTCCTTGGCCTCGTTGGAGAAGGCGTCGCCGTTGTAGCAGGCCGACTGGAGGCCGCGCTCGGCGGCGGCGGCTTCGAAGGCGGCGGTGTTGTACCAGCCCGCCGTGCCCGCTTTCCTGGGCCGGGGCGGCCGGTCGAAGAAGACGCCGAAGCTGGCCGCGCCTCCGCCGAATGCCAGTGCGATGCGCGATCCCAGCCCGTAGCTGGTGGAAGATCCAAGCACCAGAACGGAGCGGGGAGGATTGGCCACCGGGTTGGCCCCGGCGTGGGCGATCTGCGCCTCGACGTTGCGCGCGCAGCCGGTGGGGTGTGTGGTGACGCAGACGAAGCCGCGCACTCGGGGGCGAATGATCATATCCGGGGGTCGGGGTCGGTTGGATCCTGGGTCGAGTCCGCTTCGGTCCGGCCCAGGCCCGTCAGGATCGCGATGACGAGGACGCAGAGGAGGGCCCACGAATAGGGGTTCGCGAGCCCGGCCTCGAGCGCCGACACCCGCGGGATTCCGTAGGGTTCGCCCGAACCGGTGGCCGAAGACGCCAGAATGGTAGGGATGAAGAAGGGAAGCAGGAAGGGGTAGGTGCACACCGTCATGTCGAGCAGGTTGGCGCGTCGGAAGCGGCCGATGCCCGCGCTGCGCCCGGCCCTGCGCACCAGATCGCCGACCGCCAGAATGGCCATGACCGAGTGCGTGGTGACGACGACGGCCACGCTGGTGACGCCGAAGATGCGCAGTTCCGTGCGGCGTGGCGACTCGGGCGTGCCGGCGCGTTCCTGCAGCACCCGGTCCAGCATGCCGGAGTCCTGCACGGCCCCCACCACGCCCATCAGCAGCACGGTGAAGACGACGATCCCGACCGCGCCCTCCATCCCGTCGAGGATCAGCCCCTGGGCGCGGAAGGCGGCCGGGTCGATGTGGATGAGGTCGGCCGGGGCGAGAAGGCCGGCCGCGAGCGCGACAGCCACCGCCGCGACGACCCCGGTGAAGAGGCTTTCCACCAGGCCCTTGCCCCGCCAGAGCATGAAAAAGGTGGCCAGGGGCGCGAGCAGCATGGGGAAGGCTCCCGGGTCGCCGGTGATCGCGGCCGCGGCGCGGGCTTGACCGGCTTCGGCCGCGTCCGCCGCCGGCCCGGTCGAGGCTGCTCCCGAACCGACAGCCTCGGCAGCCGCTCCGACACTCTCCGCTCCGCCGAAGAGCAGCACCGCCAGCGCCGCGACGAGCGCCGCGGGCACCGCGTACCGCAGCCGCGAGCGCACCACGCCACCCATGGGCGCGCGCTGGGTGCTGGCCGAGGCGATGGTCGTATCGGAGACGGGCGAGACGTTGTCGCCGAAGGTGGCCCCGGCCAGGATCGCGCCGATGAGCATGGCCGGGCTGGCTTCGAGGATCCCGGCCGCGGGGTAGAGGAGGGGCGCGCATATCAGGATGGTCCCGAGGCTGGTGCCGGTCGCGGTGGAGAAAAGGACCGCGATCAGGAAGGCCATGAGCACGAACCCGCCGCCGCGCAATCCCAGTTCGCCACCACCCCACACGAGCGCGCCGACAAGCCCGGACTCGCGGAGCAACACCGACAGGATGCCCGCCAGCAGCCACGCCATCACCATCAGCATGACGATGGGCCGGGACATCCCGCGGATCGCGGCCGCGCTGTACGCCGAGGCGCGGCGGGCCAGGAGCAGCCCCGCACCGAGGGCCGCGATGAGGATCGGCCAGAGCCCGCGTTCGTCCGGTGCGCCCGAAAAGCCGAGCCACGCTGCCCCGGCGGCGAAGACGAGGATGGGGATGGAAGCGCCGGCGAGGCCGAAGTGGAAGTCGAGCCGCGTGTCCCGGCCTGGTTCGTGGGTGGGGTGTGGTGGGGTGAGGTCGGCCAAGGCGGCGGTTGCGTTTCGAGTGTGAACGAGAGCGCGCGGCGGCGCGGGAAGGTGTATGATCGGGTGTCGGCTCCGGCTGGTCCAGCCTGCCCGCCGACCGCGCACGCGGACAATTCGACCGAGGAGCTGACAGATGGCCGATTCCGACGCCTTCGAACTCTACGACCTCCGCGTGGAAGTCGTGGCCGGAGAGAAGGAGATGGTCTGCAATCACCGCGAAGGCGACTACTTCGAACTGAGTGGCGAGAACCTCTCGCTCCCACCCGGGCAGAGCTTCCCCATCTACCCGCTGGCGGCGCTCCTCCCGCTCCTGCCGGCCAAGCAGCGCAAGACCGAACCCAACGACTGGATGACCACCGACGCCGAAATCGCCTGCCCCGATCCGCACTGCGGAGGCCGCTTCCGGATCACGCGCACCGGCGTTACCACCTTCCGCCACGGGGAGGTGACGCGGGTCCCGCTCGAGCCGGTATCGCCGTGAACCGACCGCCCCGCCCATGGCGGTCCCCTTCCAGGATGATCCGGGGGTGCTGGCAGCTGTCCCGCGGCCATGGCCCCGGTTGGAGCCGCGATCTCGCCTTCGCCGCGCTCGACGACGCCGCCGGGCGGCCCGGTCCGCTGGTGCTGGACTGCGCCGATATCTACGTAGGCGTCGAAGAGCTGCTGGGGGAGTGGATGGAGAGCCGGGGGGATGCGGCCGGGAGGGTGGTCGTTCACACCAAGTTCGTGCCGGACCTGGGGGCGCTGGACGGGATCGACAGGGGGTACGTGCGCCGCATCGTGCAGCGTTCGCGCCGTCGGCTGAGGGTGGACGCGCTCGACCTGGTCCAGTTTCACTGGTGGGATTTTGCCGTGCCGGGATGGGTACAGGCCGCGGAGTGGCTTGCGGAACTGCGGGAGGAGGGTCTCGTTCGCCAGGTTGGGGTGACCAACTTCGACGCCCGCAGCCTGCGGGTCCTGCTCGAAACGGGGATTCCCGTCGTCTCGAACCAGGTCCAGCTGTCGCTGTTGGATCGCCGGCCGCTGGGCGGGCTCACGGCACTGTGCCTCGAACGGGGCGTAACGCTCCTCTGCTACGGCACGTTGGCCGGCGGCCTTCTGACGAGCGGCCATTCACAGGAATCCCGCTCCCTCACCAAGTATCGCGCGATTGTGGACGAGATCGGCGGACCCGGGGTACTCGCGCGGGGACGAGCCGCGCTGGCGGAGATCGCCGTCCGGGAGGGTGCCACCACAGCCGACGTGGCGCTTGCCTACGCCCTGAGCCGCCCGGCGGCCGGCGCGGCGATCGTTGGGCTCAGCCGCCGCGGCCTTTCGCCCGACCCGCTCGCGGTGACGCTGACACCGGCCGACATCGCCCGCCTCGAGGCGGCGGTCCCCACCACAGTCCCCGGCCCCGTATACGAAGCCGAACGAAACCGCGCCGGCCCACACGGCCGAATCATGCGGTACGACCTCAACCGGGACGGGGACGCCCACCGTGCCTGAGCTGCCCGAGGTCACCCTCTACCTCCACGCTCTGCGCGCGCGCATCCTCGGCGAGGAACTGCAAGCGGTGCGGATCCGGTCGCCCTCTCTCCTCAAGAGCTTCGATCCACCGATCGCGCACGTTCACGGCAAGGTGGTCGAGTCGCTGGAGCGCCTCGGCAAGCGCGTCGTGATCGGTCTCGAAGGGGACCTCTTCCTCGTCATCCACCTCATGATCGCGGGCCGCTTTCAGTGGAGGAAGCCCGCCGCGCCGATCCCCCGCAAGCTCGGCCACGCGGCCTTCGACTTTGCACGGGGCACCCTACTCCTCACCGAGGCGAGCAGCCACAAGCGCGCGTCCCTTCACCTGGTGCGCGGCACGGCGGCGCTCCAGCACCACGACCCGGGCGGGATCGATCCACTCGACGCGACCCGCGCGGACTTCACGGCAGCGATCCGGCGCGAGAACCGCACCCTGAAGCGCGCCCTCACCGACCCCCGCATCCTGTCCGGGATCGGCAACGCCCATTCGGACGAGATCCTCCTGCGCGCGCGCCTGTCTCCCGTCAAGCTCACCTCGCGGCTGACCGACCGCGACATCGACCGCCTCCACGCGGCCGCGCGGTCATCGCTCACCGAATGGTCGCAGCGGCTGATCGAGGAGGCCGGCGACTCCTTCCCGGCCAGGATCACCGCATTTCACCCGGCCATGAGCGCCCACGGGAAGTACGGCGACCCCTGCACCCAGTGCGGCATTCCCATACAACGCATCGTATATGCCACGCGCGAGACGAACTACTGCCCCGAGTGCCAGACAGGGGGGCGATTGCTGGCCGACCGTGCCCTGTCGCGGCTATTGCGGCGGGCCTGGCCGCGGAAGCTGGAGGATCTGGAGGCGCTGAAGCGCGCTCCGGAGGTCGGCTGATGTGCTCACTGGGGCGAGCGCACCGGACGGTGGCTGATGCCCCGGCCTGGCTAGCGCTCCGAGTGCTGTGAGGGAGTGAACGCCGGCAGGCGGATCACCACCGGGGGACGGCAGACCTTCCCGCCCCCGGTCCCCATTCCGACCTTGCCCCAGGCGTTCCCGAGGGCGCTCCAGAAGCCTTCGCCCTCTTCCTCTTCGTCGCCGTGGTCGTGCCCGGCGTGCGGGTCCACAATGGCCAGGCCCGTGAACGCGCCGGGGATGTTCCGCTGGGCCGTGGGCCGCATGGCCAGGCTGGCCGACGACAGCGTCGAGCCCATGAGATCGGCGACGGTGAGGGTCGTGACCTCGGCCGCCGAGGCGGCCGCGGCCATGCTGCTCGATGTCGGTTCCGGCAGGTCCTCGGGAGCGGGCGAAACGACCACGGGGCGGTCAGTCGCGGCAACGTCGGGGGGCTCGACCTCGGGGACTTCCCGGACGTCCACGACTTCCAGCGCCACTACCTCGAAGGGCGCGGCCTGCCGCCCCGCTTCGGCTGCTGTGGATCCCGGGGAATCGGCGGTTTGAAAGCTGAGAGCTCCGAAGACCACGCCGTGCAGAACGATCGAGGCGCCAACGCCCACGAGCAGCACGCGCCGTTGCCCTTTTTCCCTGGCCTTCCTCGGATCCATGTCATCCCTCCGCGTTGTTCGAGCCACTATGGCCGCCCAACTGTTGTATACCATAGTGGCACCTCAAGGTTCCAATCGCCAGTCACGGCTCCGTCAGAGTTCGAAATCCGCCACTACGGGAGCATGGTCCGACGGAACGTCCGTCTTCCGTCCCTTCCTCTGGTCCCGGTCGACCCAGGCGCCGGCCGATGTTGCCGCGATGGCCGCCGTCGCGAACACATGGTCGATCCGCAGACCGTCGTTCCGCGGGAAGGCCAGCCGCCGATAGTCCCACCAACTGTAGAGCCGCCCCTCGGGGTTGTGCTTGCGTACCACATCGACGAAGCCCCAGTCCCGAATCCTCTCCAGCGCCTCCCGCGCCAGCGGATGGCAGAGGACGCTCGGAGCCCACTTATCGGGATCCGCCGCGTCGAGATCGTCCGGCGCCACGTTGAAGTCGCCGGTCAGCACCACGGGGTCGGCGGGATCATGGCGGCTCTCCAGCAGGTCCAGAAGGCGTCCCATCCACGCCAGCTTGTACTCCCAGGCCTCGGATCCGACGGAACGGCCATTGGGGAAATACGCGGAGTAGACGGTCACGCCCCGCACGACTCCCCCGATCAGGCGAGCCTGCGGATCGTCGTCAGCCAGCCCCCGCTGGACCGCCTCGATCGGATGCGGGCTGATCAGCGCGACCCCGTTGAACGCTTTCTGGCCGTAGACTGCCGAGTCGTAGCCTTCCCCCCGGACCGCATCGACCGGATATGCCTCGTCGGTAGTCTTCAGTTCCTGCAGGCAGAGCACGTCGGGCCGGTGGTTCCGAAGCCATCCCAGGAGCCGCGCCTTTCGCGCCTTGACCGAGTTCACATTCCAGGTTGCGATTCTCATGACTGCCTGGTGCCCGCGGGTTGGGTGACCGACCGCGCGCCGCGGGTTTGCGCGCCGCCGGGGAGGAGATCGCCGTTCACCGACGGCGGAAATGTAAACCCGGATTTACATTATGTAACGTCGGGATTACCCGGTTTCCCTGCTGACAAGAACCCCCGGAGAACCCATGCGATCCGCACTGGCACCGCTCGCCCTGGCTTTTGCCCTGACCTTCGCCCCCGCGCCGGACGCCTCCATCGCAGCGCAGAGCTACGATGTGCTGATCACCGGCGGCACCGTCGTCGACGGCACCGGGGCCGACCGCTTCCGCGCCGACATCGCCGTTGTCGACGGGCGCATTGCTCTCGTTTCACAGGAACCCATCGACCCCTCGCTGGCGCGCACGGTCATCGACGCCACCGGACAGGTCGTCACGCCCGGCTTCATCGATAACCACTCGCACGTCCAGCAGACGATCGCCGACTACCCCCTCGCCGAGAACTTCCTCCGGCAGGGGATCACCTCGCTGATCGTGTCGCTGCACTCCGGGGACCAGCCCTGGCCGCTGGAGGAGTTTGCGTCCGGTCTGGAGATAGCGCCCAACGTGGGGTTCTTCGCCGGGCACACCTGGACCCGCAAGCAGGTGCTGGGCATGGAAAACCGCGCGCCCACGCCGACCGAACTCGACGAGATGAGGGCGCTCGTCGACCAGTCCATGCGCGAAGGGGCGCTGGGCCTTTCGACGGGGCTGCTGTACGTGCCCGCCAACTTCGCCGAGACCGAGGAGGTGATCGAACTCGCCAAGGTGGCGTCGGCGCACGGCGGCATCTACGTGAGCCACATGCGCAACGAGGGCAGCGGGTTGCTGGAATCGGTGGCCGAGGTGATCCGCATCGCCGAGGAGGCGGACATCCCGGCCCAGATCAATCACCACAAGGCTTCGGGAGCGGGGCAGTGGGGCTGGAGCGAGCGGAGCCTGGCGATGATCGACTCGGCCAACGCGGCCGGCCTGACCGTCACCCACGACCTCTACCCCTACGCGGCTTCGAGCACCAGTTCCGCCATCCTGTTCCCGCAGTGGGCGCTGGCCGGGGGCCCGGCGGACTTCGCGGCGCGGGCCGCCGACCCCGAAACCCGAGCGCGCATGGAGGCCGACATGGCCACCATCTTCATGACCGACCGCGTCGGCGCGGACATGTCGCGCATCCAGTTCCGCGTCCTCGGCTCCGACGAGTCGTACAACGGCAGGACGCTTGCCGACTACGCCGCCGACAGGGGGCTGCCGAACGACCTGGAGACGGGCATCCAGCTCGCGATCGAGCTGCAGCTCCAGGGCGGGTTCAGCGCGATCTACCACGCCATGGATGAAGGCGACGTCATCAGGATCATGCAGCATCCGCTGGCGATGATCGAGACGGACGGGGACGCGGTGGGGTACGGTATCGGCTACCCGCACCCGCGCAGCTACGGCGCCTTCCCCCGGGTGCTCGCGCGCTACGTGCGGGAACTGGGCGTGCTTACGCTGGAGGAGGCCGTGATGAAGATGACTTCGATGCCGGCCCGGTGGATCGGCCGCGACGACATGGGCGTCATCGCCGAGGGGATGCGCGCCGACGTCGCCGTGTTCGATCCGGATGTGATCGCGGACCGTGCGACCTTCTCGGACCCGCACCAGTACAGCGTGGGGATCAACGATCTGCTGGTGAACGGCGTGCCGGTGATACGGAACGGCGGCCTGACCGGCGAGAAGCCCGGCCGTTGGCTGCGAGGGCCGGTGCGAACGCCCGTCAGTTAGCCGGCTGACCGGAACGCCGGTCGATGCGCGGCCCCCTCAGCCGTCCGCCGTGGGTCGGTCCGATCGCAGGTACCGGTTGAACCACACCAGAATTCGCTCGGAGACATCCATCAGGAACTTCGGCTCCGTGGGTCCATGGGGCGTGCGCGGATAGACCACCATCTCGGTGTCGACGCCAAGCCGCCGCAGCGAGTTGAAGAACTCCTGGCCCTGGGTGAACGGGACCCGCAGATCCTGCGCGCCGTGGATCACCTGTGTCGGGGTCGTGACGTTCCTGATGTGATACACGGCGGAGTGCTTCTCGTAGGTCTCGTAGTCGTCGAAGTACTCGCCGCCCAGATGCCCGGCCAGGTAGTCGCCGATGTCGGTGGTCGTCACCATGCTGACGAGGTTGGGCAGCCCGGCACCCATCGACGCCGCACGGAACCGGTCGGTCTGGGTGACCGCGAAGGAGGTCATGTAGCCGCCGTAGCTCCATCCCATCAGGAGCAGGCTGTCGGCGTGGGCGACCCCCATTTCGATGACTTCGTCGACGCCGGAAAGCAGGTCCGAAAGGTCGCCGTAACCCCAGTCCATGATGTTGGCGTAGCGGAATTCCTTCCCATACCCCGTGCTTCCGCGCGGATTGGGGCGGAGGACCGCGAACCCTTCCTGCGCGAAGTACTGGATCATGTAGATGCTCGGGGCGCCGGTGAAGGACTGGCTGAAGACCCCGGCCGGACCGCCGTGCACGTTCAGGATCAGCGGCACCCGCGTGCCGTCCTCGTAGTCCACGGGGTAGGTCAGCAGCCCCTCTACCGGGGTGCCGTCTGGCGCGGTCCAGGCCAGGAGCTCGGTGCGGCCCATGGGCGGGCGCGGCGCGTCGGCGGTCACCGAACTCAGCTGCGCGGGCTCGAACGCTCCCATGCCGGTGATGTAGACCTCGGCGGGATCGTCGCTGGTCTGCCAGGTCAGTGCCAGCATCCCCGCCTCGGCCGCGAGCGCGGTCGATCCGACTACGCCGGCGCCCTCCGTCACCTGGGTGATCGACTCGCCCTCGACAGGCACGCCGATCACGTGGCGGGTCGTCCCGAGCGATTCGTTGAGGTAGACCATGTCGGAGCCCGCCGACCACCCCAGAATGAACACGTTGCGGTTCGGCGTCTCCGCCAGCATCCGCGACTCGCCGCTCCCGGGATCCACGACGTAGAGATCCCCGAGGCCGACCGGTTCCGGCTGATTGCCGGTCGATGAATAGGCGATCAGCGAGCCGTCGGGCGACCAGCGCGGCGACGACTCGATGCCGCCTCCGGTCACAAGCTGTGTGACATCGCCGCCCGCGCTCCCGACGACGGCGATGTCGCCGGACAGCCGCCCGGTGTTGATGCGGGGGTCCGCCTGGTGCCCGAAAACGATCCGCTCACCGTCCGGGGACCAGTCGAAACCGGTCACGTGGAAGTCACCCTCCGTCAGGCGCGTCGCCTCGGCCGTCTCAGTGGTCAGGGGATCGAACGGGACCGAGTAGATGTGACCGTACTTGTAGTTCTGGTCGACCAGAATCACATCGCGCTTCTCCTTGACGGCCGTCTCCTCCTCCTCCGTTTGCGGATCCCGCATGACGAAGGCGAGCGCGTCTCCGGCAGGGGACCACCGAAACTGGCCCACCCCCGGCTCCGCATCCGTTACCTGTCGCGCCTCGCCGCCGTCCATCGGAAGAACCCAGATCTGGTTGCTCCCGGAACGCGAGGTCGTGAAGGCCAGCCACCGGCCATCGGGGGAGAATGCGGGGCCGGACGCGGACGACGCGCCCCGGGTGAACTGCGTGTTGCGGCTCCCGTCCGCGTTCGCCAGCCAGATGTGGGTCAGGTATTCGGACTTTTCGCCCTCCATGAGGGGTTCCCGCACCGTGTAGGCGACCCGGGAGCCGTCGGGGGAGATCGCCACCGCGCCAACCTGGTGGTAGCGCATGCTCAGGGCCGGGGTCCAGCGATCGTCGGGGACGACTTCGGCGCCGGCGCCGGAGGCCTCCTGGGCGATGATCGGCGGTGCAATCCAGCACAGGGCCATCCCTGCCGCGACGAAGCCGCGAAGCAGGCGAGCGGATGCGAATGGGGAGCCTTTCGGTGTTGTCATGACTGGCCTTCCGGTCGGTGTGCGGAATCAGGCGAACGAGCGCGGGCTGGAGTGCCATGATGCGGCGTGGCCCTGCCGGGGACAAGTTGCCGAGCGCCGCGGCCAGCGCGGACGCATCGCAAGCTGAACGCAGAGGAGGACCTGTTCCCCGGACCGCGGGAGGCGGAACCTGCTTGTCGCCCGGTGCCGGGCCCCGCAACAATTCAGGCCGGTATCCTTCCCCGGATGACAACCCGCCCCCCTGCCAGGAGACGCGCAACCTGTCTGCCCGCATCCTCTCCTCGATCCGTGTCGGAGATCCCGCCGCCTCGGAGCGGGACCGGTTCCCG
This sequence comes from Gemmatimonadota bacterium, assembly GCA_022827345.1. Taxonomy (GTDB): domain Bacteria; phylum Gemmatimonadota; class Gemmatimonadetes; order Longimicrobiales; family Gaopeijiaceae; genus Bin94. The sequence continues at coordinate 25,901 of JAJDTB010000068.1, forward strand.
TTCACCATTCCGGCGCTCCAGGGGCTGGAGGAGGTGGCCTTCCCCGGACCGGTGACCTTCTTCGCCGGAGAGAACGGGTCCGGCAAATCCACCCTCCTGGAGGCGCTGGCGATCGCGGCGGAGCTGCCGGCGGTGGGCCGCGCCGACGCGTCGGCCGATGACTCGCTCGTCAGCCAGCGCAGGCTGGCCGCGACGCTGAAGGGCGTCTGGCGACGGCGGACCCACCGCGGCTTCTTCCTGCGGGCCGAGGACTTCTTCGGGTTCGTACAGCGCCTGCAGCAGACGCGAGCCGAAATGGAGGCGCGGATCGAAGAGGTGGAGCGTGAGTACGCGGGCCGCTCAGCGCTCGCGAAACAGCTGGCAAAGGGCCCCGCGGCCGCATCGCTGGGGGCGATGGAGGCCACCTACGGGCGCGACCTGGACGCGAATTCGCACGGCGAGAGCTTCCTGCGCCTCTTCCGCGCGCGTTTCGTGCCGGACGGACTGTACCTGCTCGACGAGCCGGAGGCGGCGCTCTCGCCCCAAAGCCAGCTCGGGTTCGTCGCGATGATGGGTGACATGGTCAGGCAGGGCGCCCAGTTCATCATCGCGACCCATTCCCCGGTGTTGATGGCCGTTCCCGGCGCGACGATCTACAGCTTCGACGCGACCCCGCTACAGGAAGTCGAATTCGACGCGCTCGATGGCGTCACGCTGCTCAGGAGCTTCCTGGCGGCGCCGGAACGGTACATGCGCAGGCTGTGGGAGGAGCCGGGATAGGAGTCCGCCGAACCGAAGCCGGTCGAATACCGGGGGCCAGGGGCTCCTCAGCGGCGTCAGTCCGTTTTGTCGGACGGCGTCTCGGCCCTGGCCGCACGCCGCCGCTCGCGCGCCGCGTCCCAGGCCGCGTCCATGTCCTTGACGGCCCGGTCCAGCACGGCCTTCATGTCGCTGAACAGCTCCTCGTCCTCGAACCAGCTCACCGCGCCCTGGAAGGTGGTGCGGCTCAGCCGGGCGAGCCTCCGCGTCAGCGCGCTCATGTCCCTGCCGAGGCGGTCGCCGAACTGCGCGACGCGATCGAAGATCCTCTTGACGTGGTCCCGGTTGTCGCTCAGGTACTCGCGGCCGGTGTCCGTGATGGAGTACACCTTCCTGCCGCCGTAATCCTCGGAGGTGAGGTGACCCTGGTCCTCGAGCAGCTGCAGGGTGGGGTAGACGGACCCGGGGCTCGCCTTGTAGCTCCCCGCCGATTCCTCCTCCAGCGCCTGCATGACTTCGTAGCCGTGCATGGGCTTCTCGGCGATCAGCGCGAGGATGGCGAACTTGAGGTCGCCCCGCTCGAACCACCGCCAGCGCCGCCGCCGCCGATGGGGACGGCCGGGGCGTCGGCGCTGGGAGGAACCGAAGGGCCAGGGAAGGTTGTCGAAATCGAAATAGTCTTCGAAGCGCATGGTATTGATCCTTAACATTGGGGTTAAGTGTCTTCGGATTTCAGGGCGGGGTTGGCTGGTGAAGTCGCGCGGTTTCCCCGTAACCCGATGTTATGTGATATATCTTAAGGGTAATAACGACATATCGAGAAGTAAAGAGACATGTCGCGATAGGTCGCTTGTGGGCCTTTGGGTCGTCGCTGGACACCGGTGCGGGGGTCGCGGGCCCCCCCGGTGCATGGCTGGCTCGGAGTGTCCCGCCGCCGCATTATTTCAGCTGACCTGTCCGCGTCCCAGGAAGGATTGCCAGCCATGCCCCGTTCGCCCGCCTGCCCCGCCCGGCCTGCCGCCGCCGTTCTCGGAGTGCTCGCATGTACGGCCGCCCTGCCCGCGATGGGCGACCAAACCGGCGCCGTCCTGCGCGCGCAAACCGCATCGCGAATCGAAGTGGACCCGCCCAGCCTGGTTCTCGAGCGTGGCGGGAGCGCCACCCTGACCATCCGGGTCGTGGACGACGCCGGACGGGCCGTGGCCGAACCTGTCCGCGTGGTTGGAGCGCGCCGCAGCCTGTCGATCGACGCAGGCGGGGGCGGTGGAGGCGGGGGCGTGCAGCGGTCCACCGTCACCGCGCTGGAGGTGGGCGAGTGGGAGGTCGTCGTCACGACGGTGCGCCCCGGGCCCGATGGCGCGCCGCTGCAGCTCGCCGTGCCGGTCGTGGTGGAGTGGCCGCCGGTCGTGCGGGTCGAAGTGGAGCGGCCGGGCCCGATCTTCGAGGGCAGCACGGTGACGCACACCGCGGTCGCGCTGCACGCCGACGGCACCGAGCGCCCGGGCGCCGAGTTCGCATGGACGACCAGCGATGCGACGCGGGCGGTGGCCGACGCCTTCGGGCACGTTCGGGGGGTGGCCCCGGGGGAGGTGCGCATCGAAGCCGCCTTCGAGGGGGTGACGGGGGCGCTCGACGGGGCGGTGCGCGAGTTCACCGGAGCCACGCTGGAGGTCGTCGGCGGGCCCGGCGACGAGGTCGTGCGAGCCGGCGACGTGCAGACCTTCACGGCGATCGTGCGCGACGCGGCCGGCGACGTGCTCGGGGACGCGCCGATCGAGTGGAGCCATTCCTACCTGCCCGCGCCCGGGGTGATTGCGCCGGCCGCGCCCGGTCAGATGCTCGACGGGAAGATCGTGGCCGATGTGGAGGGCGAGTTCACCGTCGTGGCGCGCTCGGGCCACCTGCGGGCCACCAGCAGCTTCGAGGCTGTGCCGCGCGAGGCGGCGCGTTCGATGGAGATCGTGGGGCGCGGCCATCAGGAGCGCGTCTACAGCACCGATTTCTGGGTTTTCACGGGGGTGGACGGGCGCGACTATGCCCTGGTCGGGGCCAAGCAGTCCGACGGGCACGCCTTCGTATTCGACGTCACCGATCCCGACAACGTGGTCAAGACCGACTCCATCCAGGTCGACGCACGGTCGGTCAACGACGTGAAGGTGTCCCCCGACGGGCGCTACGCGTCCCTCACGCGCGAGGGGGCGTCGAACCGGAGGAACGGCGTGGTGATCCTCGACCTGGCCGATCCGGCCCACCCCGTCATCGCCGCCGAATACACGGAGGGGCTGACCGGCGGCGTCCACAACGCCTATCCCACCAACGACCATCTCTTCGCCCTCGCCAACGGCGACAAGTATGTGATCCTCGACGTGCGCGACATCTACAACCCGACGTATGTCTCCGAGTACGACCACCCGAACAGCCGCGTGCACGACGTTTGGGTGCACGACGGGATCGCGTATTCGGCCGAATGGGGAACCGGCCTGGTCGTCGTCGACGTGGGGAACGGGCGCTGGGGAGGCACGATCGAAAACCCGGTATTCGTGACCAACTACCCCGTGCCGACCGGCGCTACGCACGCGGTCTTCCCGTACTACTCCGAGTCGGCGGGCAAGTTCTACGTCTTCATCGGCGACGAGATCCTGACGCGCGAAGGAATGGCGTGGGAAGGCGTCGGCCCCGACTTCCGCCAGAAGTACGATCCCGAGACGGGGCGGGGCGGCTACCCGCGGGCCAGCTGGGGCTACATCCAGGTGATCGACTTCGACGACCCCGGGAACCCCAGGATGGTCGCGCGCTACGAGGTCTCGGAGTTCGGTACGCACAACATCTGGGTCGAGAACGACATCCTCTACCAGGCCTACTACGAGGGCGGAATGCGGCTGGTCGACGTTTCCGGCGAGCTGATGGGCAACCTGTACACGCAGGGCCGCGAGATCTCGGTCTACAAGGCGTTCGACCCGGTGGGGTTCGTTCCCAATTCGCCGGGGGCGTGGAGCGTGATGCCGCACGGTGACCTCGTGTGGTTCGCCGACATCAATTCGGGGCTGTGGGCGATGAGGTTCTCGGAGTCGCCGTAGCAGCGTGAAGGCGAGACGGGCGGGGTCGCTGGACGCGCGCGAAAGAGCGGCGCTGTCCCTCGTCGACGAGGACTGGCTGCTCGACACGCTGGCCGGGTTGGTGGCGATCCCCAGCTGGGAAGGCCGGGAACGGCCCGCGCAGGAATACGTCGCCGACGTCCTCGCCCAACTGGGCCTCGATCTCGACGTCTGGGAGATCGACGAGGCCGCATTGAGCCGCCATCCGGACTACACGACCGAGATCGCCAGGACGGATCCGCTGGGGGTGGTGGGGATGATGAAGAGCGCCGATGCGGGCCCGGTGCTGGTCCTGAACGGGCACGTCGACGTGGTTCCGCCCGGCGACCGGGAACGGTGGACGTCGCCGCCCTTCGAGATGGACGTCAGGGGAGGACGCGTCTACGGGCGCGGTGTGCTGGACATGAAGGGGCCGCTCGTCGCCGGACTGGCCGGGGTCAGGGCCGTCCTCGATTCGGGCGCCGCGCTGCGCGGGTCGCTTCTGGTCCAGTCGGTCATCGGGGAGGAGGACGGCGGTCTCGGCACCCTCGCAGCCGTGCTGCGGGGCCACGTGGGCGACGGGGCGATCGTGCTCGAACCGACCCGGCTGGAGGTCGCGACGGCGCAGGCGGGGGCGCTCAACTTCCGACTCACCGTCCCGGGTCGCGCCGCGCATGGAGCGATGCGCCATGAGGGGGTGAGCGCGCTCGAGAACTTCATGCTCCTCTACCAGGACCTCATGGGCTTCGAGGCCGAGCGCAACGCGGCCGTGACGGAGCCGCGCCTGGCCGGCTATCCATCCCCCTATCCCATCTGCATCGGGACGGTGCGGGGCGGGGAGTGGGCTTCGTCGGTGCCGGAGACGGTGCGGGCGGAGGGGCGGTTCGGGGTGGCGGTGCAGGAAGATGTGACGGCCGCCCGAACCGCATTCGAGGCGCGCGTCGCCGCGTGTTGCGAGGGGCACGATTTCCTGCGCGACCACCCTGCCCGGGTCGACTGGTGGGGAGGACAGTTTGCGCCCTGCGACACGCCCGCCGATGCCGCCATCGTGACGGCGGTGCGGGGTGCGGCGCGCGATCTGGGACTGGGCGGCAGCGGCCTGGTGGGGGTGCCCTACGGCTCCGACCTCCGCCACCTGGTCAACGCGGGACGAACTCCCGGCGTGCTCTTCGGCCCGGGGGATGTGACCGGCGCCCACCGCGATAACGAGTCCATCGCGCTGCGCGACCTGGTGGACGGCGCGCGGGCGGTTGCGCTGTCGATACTGCGTTACCTGGGTTGAGCGACTCGTAATGTACGGTAAACATTACAAAATGTCATGTCAGGATTACATTGTGGGTGCCGCCGGCATACGATCAGTTGATCCTGGTGGCGCTGAAGCCGCCGCCCTCCTCCCCCATCGCCCATGTCCCCTCGATCATGGCTTCGGTGGCCACGAATTCGATGACGATGGGGCCGGCGGGTCCGGCGGCCTCGATGACGCCGGTCTGCCCCTCCACAACCACGGACGTGATGGAGATGGGCGGGAACACGTCGCTGCGGATGGTGCCCTCGTATCCATCCTCCCCTTGCGCAATGGTCATCGTCCCGGGGAGGGGCTGTCCCTCCATATGGGCCGTGTAGGTGTAGCTGCCGATCGGGTCGAAGGGCGGCGGGCCGGCGGGCGTGGTGGCGCAGGCGGCGGTCAATGCAGCGGCGGCGATGGCGGTCAGGATCGATCTGGTCATGGGCTGGGTCAGTTGCTGGGGTGACAATCGGCGACCGAACAATGGTAATGGGACCGGGTCACCGCGGGCGTGTGGCTCTCTGCCAGGTCGGGACCGTCGCCGGATCGATCCCGTGGCGGCGGGTGAAGTCGTCGATCAGCGCCCGTGCAATGCTGTAGGACGGTGGCACGGGCGGAAGCGAATCCGCCGTGAACCAGTCCACGTCTTCCAGTTCATCATCCTCGTTCCGCAAGTCACCACCGGCGTACACGGCGGTGAAGCCGACCATCAGCGAGTCCGGGAACGGCCATGGCTGGCTTCCAAAATACCGGATGTCGCGCACACGGATCCCCGATTCCTCCTCGATTTCCCGCCGCACGGCGGCCTCCAGGCTCTCCCCCGGGTCGACGAACCCCGCCAGAACCGAATATGAGCCCTGTGGATGACGGTGTGACCGTCCGAGGAGAATCTCCCGCCCCCTCGTGACCTGGACGATCACGGCCGGCGACACCTTCGGGAACGCAAGATGGCCACACGATGCACAGTGCATGGCCTGGTGCCTTGGCGATGGCCGGGTTCGCGCGCCGCAGACCCCGCAGAAGCGGGACGTGCGGCGCCAGCGAGCGAGGTGCGCGGCGGTAAGCACAAGGGAGAGGGATGGTTCGGGGAGCAGCGGCAGCACCGCGCGCAGACCCATGGCCGTAGCACCCTGTGCGGGTTTCCAACGCGGGCTCGCCTGGGCCGCCATCACGGAGGCCGCGCCGTCACCGACCCGAAACCACTCGCCTTCCCCTGCATCCCATGCCTTCGCTTCCTCCAGGGAGGGCAGGTCCCCGGCCCCTGCGGCGAGGACGAGGCGATCACCGGCGAACAGACAAGCCTTCATGTTTCGAGTCGGGACCTCCGTGTCGAGAGGATCGATTCCGGCAGCGATACCCCGGTTCGAGCGTGGCACCAACATACCGCATGTCTTCGATCGCCAAAACCGGATCACCTGTTCACATCCCGCGCCTGCGTCTATTGTGAAGGGACGCTGGCAACCGCGACCAAACGACCGAGGCCGAACACTTCACGTGTCCGTCGAATCCGAACCCGCAACCCCGACCCGCCGCCCCGCGTGGGCGAAGGTGGTCGACCAGACCCGCTGCATCGGCTGCCACGCCTGCACCACCGCCTGCAAGTCCGAGAACGAGGTGCCCCTCTCGGTCACGCGCACGTACGTGAAATACGTCGACACCGGTGCCTTCCCGCAGGCGCGGCGCTCGTTCCAGGTTACCCGCTGCAACCAGTGCGAGGCACCGCCGTGCGTCTCCGCCTGTCCGACCTCGGCCATGTTCAAGAGGGAGGACGGGATCGTCGATTTCGACAAGGACGCGTGCATCGGGTGCAAGGCGTGCATCGCGGCGTGTCCGTACGACGCGATCTTCATCAATCCGGACGACCATTCGGCCGAGAAATGCAACTTCTGCGCGCATCGGCTGGACATCGGTCTGGAGCCGGCGTGCGTGGTGGTGTGCCCGACCGAAGCGCTCCTGGTGGGAGACATGAACGACCCGTCGTCGCGGGTCGCGCAGATCATCAACCGCGACCCGGTGGCGGTGCGGCGGCCCGAGAAGGAGACGCGGCCGAAGCTGTACTACAAGGGTGGGGACCAGGTGACCCTCGATCCGCTCGCGGCGCAGCGGCCGCCGGGGGGACTCTTCATGTGGAGCGAGCAGGGCGAGGTGGACCACGGCGTGAAGGCCGGGCATCCGGGGCCGTGGAACTCGTCCGCGGCGGCGGTGCTAAGCTATGACATTCCGCACCGGGCGCCATGGGACTTTCGCGTGTCGCTCTACACCTGGACCAAATCCATCGGCGCGGGAGCGTACCTGGCGCCGCTGCTGTTGTTGCTTGCCGGAGTGATCGGCCCGGAGAGTCCGCTCTGGACCTTCGCTGCGCCGATTGTGGCCGGTGTCTGCCTGGCGCTGACCGGCGCGATCCTGATCTGGGACCTGGAACACCCCACGCGCTTCCACCTCATCTTCCGGCGCCCGCAGTGGCGCAGCTGGCTGGTCCGCGGCGGCTTCATCATCGGCGGCTACGGCGCCGTGCTGGCGGCCCACTTCGCGGTCGCCTGGACGGGCGCGTCGCCGCCGCTCTGGCTCGGGCTGGCGGGCGGTGCCCTCGCGATCCTCACTGCTGTGTACACCGCCTTCCTTTTCGGCCAGGCCAAAGCGCGGGACATGTGGCAGAACCCGCTGCTTCCCGCGCATTTCCTGGTCCAGGCGCTCATGGCGGGGGCCGGCGCGATCGTGCTGGCGGCGATGGCTCTGCCCGTCCTGAGCGGTGCCGCGGGGGCCGGTGCGGCCACGGTTTCCACCGGCACCACCACCGCCGCCCTGCAGCTCTTCGCTCTCGGCAGCGGTGCCCACGCCCTGATGATCCTCGGCGAGGTCCTCATGCCGCCGCCCACCGCCCACGCCCGCCTCGCCGAACGCGAGATGACCCACGGCCGCTTCTGCGGCTGGTTCCGGCTGGGGCTGGCCGGTGCGCTGATCGGCGCGGCCGCGCCCTGGCTCGGCTGGATCGTCGTTCCCATCGGCCTCGTCGCGCTTCTCGCGTACGAGCACGCCTACGTGCAGGCCGGCCAGTCGGTGCCGCTCGCATGAACCCGCGCCGCAACCTCGACGACCTCAACCGTCGCGTCTCCGCGGCCCGCGCCGAGGTCGAAGCACGCGGCGAGACCTTCTACCCGGGCGCCAGCCGCGTCCACCTGGCCGCCTTCCCCCCGAAGGAGCGCTGGAGCGACTGGGTCGAACTCGACTCGAAGGCGTGGCCGGAGCGGGTCGAGCGGCGCTACATGCTGGTCCCGACCACCTGCTTCAACTGCGAATCGGCGTGCGGGCTGCTGGCCTACGTCGACCGCGACACCCTCGAGGTGCGCAAGTTCGAGGGCAACCCGGAACACCCGGGGTCGCGCGGGCGCAACTGCGCGAAGGGGCCGGCCACCGTCACGCAGCTCACCGACCCGGACCGGATCCTCACGCCGCTCAAGCGGGCCGGGGAGCGGGGCGAGGGCAAGTGGGAGCCGGTCGGCTGGGACGAGGCGCTCGACGACATCGCCGGGCGGATCCGCGCGGCCATCGACGAGGACCGCCACCGCGAGATCATGTACCATGTCGGACGCCCCGGCGAGGACGGGTTCACCGAGCGCACGCTGGCCGCCTGGGGCGTGGACGGCCACAACTCACACACCAACATCTGTTCCTCGGGCGCGCGCGCCGGCTATCACCTGTGGATGGGGATGGACCGCCCCAGTCCGGACCACGAGAACGCCGACGTCATCCTGCTGGTGAGCAGTCACCTGGAGGCAGGCCACTACTTCAACCCCCACGCCCAGCGGGTCATGGAAGGCAAGGCGCGGGGTGCGAAGCTGATCGTCTTCGACACGCGGCTCTCCAATACGGCCACCCACGCGGACCACTGGCTGTCCACCTACCCGGGCTCCGAGGCGGCGGTGCTGCTCGCGATCGCCAACCACCTGATCCGGACGGGCAGCTACAACGCCGGATTTGTGGAGCGGTGGTGGAATTGGGGCGAATACATGGCCGAAAACCACCCGGGCAAGCCCGCCACCTTCGAGGCGTTCCAGCGTGTGCTGCACGACCTCTACGAGGGCTATTCCTTCGACTTCGCCGCGGCCGAGAGCGGCGTCCCGGCCGAGACCATCGAGGCGGCGGCCGAGATCGTCGCCGGGGCCGGCACCCGCCTGTCGACTCACAACTGGCGCAGCGCGGCCGCGGGCAACCTCGGCGGCTGGCAGGTGGCGCGGACGCTTTTCCTGCTCAACGCGCTCCTGGGAGCGGTGGCCGTGCCAGGCGGAACCTACCCGAACGCCTGGAACAAGTTCGTGCCGCGTCCGATCCGCATGCCCCCGCGCCATCCCGAAAGCTGGAACGAGCTCACCTGGCCCGCCGACTACCCGCTGAGCCTGATGGAGATGTCGTTCCTTCTGCCGCACCTGACCGCCGAGCGAGACGGGCGTCTGGACGTCTATTTCACCCGCGTCTACAACCCCGTATGGACCAATCCCGACGGCTTCTCGTGGCTCGAGATGCTGACCGATCCCGAACGCATCGGGCTCCACGTCGCGCTCACCCCGACCTGGAACGAGACCGCCTTCTTCGCCGACTACGTGCTCCCGATGGGCCATTCGTCGGAGCGCCACGACCTGACCTCGTACGAGCAGTACGACGGCCTCTGGATCGGATTCCGCCAGCCGGTTCTGCGGGCGGCGCGCGAGCGCCTCGGCGAGAAGGTGTCGTCCACCCGCGACGTCACGCCTGGCGAGGTTTGGGAGGAGAACGAGTTCTGGATTGAACTGACGTGGAGGATCGATCCGGACGGCTCACGGGGCATCAGGCGGTTCTTCGAGTCGCGGGAGCGGCCGGGGGAGAAGATGACCGTGGACGAGTACTACGGGTGGATCTTCGAGAACTCCGTGCCGGGTCTGCCGGAGAAGGCGGCGGAAGAAGGACTCTCACCGCTCGGGTACATGCGGCGCTACGGCGCCTTCGAGGTCGGCTCGGGGGTGGGGCCCGTCTACGAGCAGCAGGTGCCGGAGGCCGAGCTCGAGGATGTCAAGGTCGATGCGGCGGGGCGGGCCTACACGCGGGCCGCGCCGCCGCCGTCGCCGAATGTGGTGCCGATCCCGCCGCTCGACGGTGACGACGAGGGGCGCCGCCATGTGGGCGTCGCGGTGAACGGCGAGGTGCGGCGGGGCTTTCCGACGCCGTCGGGCCGGCTCGAGTTCTGGTCCCGGACGCTGGCCGAGTGGGGATGGCCGGAGATGGCCGTGCCCGGATACGTGCGCAGCCATGTGCACCGCGACACGCTGGAGCCCGGACAGATGTGTCTCATCTCGACATTCCGTCTGCCCGTCCAGATCCACACCCGCAGTGCGAACGCGAAGTGGCTCAACGAAATCGCGCACACCAATCCGCTGTGGCTCAACCCGGGCGATGCGGCGCGGATCGGTGTGGGGACGGGCGACCTGGTGAAGGTCGAGACGCAGATCGGCCACTTCGTGGTGAAGGCGTGGGTGACCGAGGGCATCCACCCCGGGGTCGTCGCGTGCTCGCATCACATGGGGCGGTGGAAAACGGGGGACGGGCCGCGGCAGACGATGGCGACCGTGTCGCTCGACCGCGAAGGGACCGATTGGGGTATCTCCCGCAAGAACGGCACGGGCCCCTTCCAGTCCGACGATCCCGACACGGCCCGCATCTGGTGGACGGATGTCGGGGTTCACCAGAACATGACCTTCCCGGTCCAGCCCGACCCGATCTCGGGCGCGCACTGCTGGCACCAGGCCGTGCGGGTGACGAAAGCGGGACCGGGCGACCGCTACGGCGACATCTCGGTCGACACGGCAAAGTCCCGCGAGGCCTTCCACCAGTGGCTGCGGCTGACCCGGCACGCAGCCCGGCATTCACCCGACGGGACCCGGCGCCCCTGGTGGCTTTTGCGCCCGGTGCGGCCGGAGCGTGACGCCTACAAACTCCCATGGAACTCTTCCGAGCCCTCGGCTCCCTGATCGAGGTCCCAGCCCCGGAACACCGGAGGATTGCGGAAGCGCTCGGTCTCCCGTCCGTCCCGGACCCGTCGGTGCACGGCGCGGTGGTCGCATTCCAGCGGTATCCATACGCATCCGTGTATCTGGGTGCGGAAGGGATGATGGGAGGCGAGGCCAGGGACCGGATCGCGGGGTTTCGAAGGGCGCTGGGCATCGGGGACGGTCCGACAGGCGGGAGCCCGGGGGACGCGGCCGTGACGGGAGAAGATCCCGGGCCAGGCCGATCTGCGGGCGTCGCGGAATCCGATCACCTTGCCGCGCTGCTGGCGCTCCTGTGCGCGCTCGATCGCTGGCAGCGCGATGAATCCGACCCGGCGCGCGCGGCCCTCATGGCCGAGGCGCGCGTCACCCTGGTCTGGGAGCACATCGTCTCGTGGACGGGGCCATACCTGGCGTCCTTCGAGCGGTGCGGCTCACCGTTCCATGAGGCGTGGGCGGCGCTGCTCTCCGAGGCTCTGGCGCGGCTCGAGGCCGAGATGCCTTTCCCGGACTACCTGCCGGCCGCGTTCCGGACGGCTCCCGCACTGGCCGACCCGCGCGACGAGGGAGGCGCCGCCTTCCTCGCCACGCTGCTCGCGCCGGTCCGCTCGGGTATGATCCTGCTGCGCGACGACCTGGTGCGTCTTGGCGAGGAGGCCGGGCTTGCATGCCGCGCGGGAGAGCGCCGGTACGTGCTCGGCTCGTTCCTGGCGCAGGATCCGGGGGCGGCGCTGCAGTGGCTGGCAGGTCATGCGCGCGAGTGGAGCGGGAGGATGGTGGGGCGGGGTCCGGCGCCGGTCGCGCGGTGGTGGGCCGATCGCGCGGCGGAGTCGGCTGTGCTGCTGTCGCGGTTGGCAGACGGCGCGGGTACGGTTGTGAGCGCGGTCAGTGTACCGTGACCGGGGCGTCGTCGTCTTCGCAGGGGTGGAGGGACCGGCGCGGCACGTCGCGCGATGTGGTCGCCGGGCTCAGTGTCGCGCTCCTCATCATCCCCCAGAGCATGGCCTACGCCGAACTGGCGGGGCTGCCGAGCGTGCACGGACTCTACGCTTCAGCGGTGCCGCTGCTGGCTGCGGGGCTGCTGGCGTCGTGTCCCTACCTGCAAACGGGGCCGGTCGCGCTTACCGCGCTGCTGACCCACGGTGCGCTCGTCACGATCGCCGTGCCGGGCAGCCCACAGTACGTCGGAGCGGCGGCGCTGCTTGCTCTGATCGTCGGGCTCGCGCGGCTGTTGATCGGATTCATCGCCGCCGGCAAGGTCACCTACCTGATGTCGCAGCCGGTGCTGAGGGGGTTCACCTCGGGCGCTTCGATCCTGATCCTGCTTTCGCAGTTCCCGTCCACGCTCGGGATGACCGGTGCTTCCGAGAGCGGGCTGGTGGGAAGGACGCTGCAGGTCCTGGGCAGCCCGGGGTCGTGGAGCCTGGCTGCGGCCGTGCTCACCACGCTCACGGTGGCGGCGACGCTGCTCGCCCGCCGGATTCACGTTCTCTTTCCCGGTGCGCTGGTCGCGGTGGTCGGGGGCGTCCTGTTCGCCGTCCTGTTCGGCTACACGGGGCCGGTCGTGGGAGAGATTCCCGGTTCGTTCCCTCCCTTCAGCGTGGCGCTGCCCTGGGAGTTGGTGCCGCAGCTGGTGGTGCCGGGTGCGGTCATCGCCTTCGTGGGCTTTGCCGAGTCGACGGCCATCTCGCGCAGCTTCGCCACGCAGGACCGGGTGACGTGGAACCCGGACCGCGAATTCGTGGCGCAGGGGGCGGCGAACGTCGCGTCGGGCCTGTTCGGCGGCATGCCGGTGGACGGGTCGTTTTCGCGCAGCAGCCTGAACCACCTCTCGGGCGCGCAGTCGCGCTGGTCGGGGGCCGTGACGGGTCTGGCCGTGCTGGTGTTCCTGCCCTTTGCTGGGGTGCTCTCGTCACTGCCGAGGGCTGTGCTGGCAGGGATCGTGATCGCGGCCGTGGCGGGCCTGGTCAAGCCGCGGCTGCTGGTCAGCGTCTGGAGGCTGTCCCGCATCCAGGGCCTGGTGGTCTGGTTCACTCTGGCCATGTGTCTGCTGCTGGCTCCGCGGATCGAGCAGGCGCTGCTGCTGGGGATCCTCGTTTCGCTGGCGATTCATGTGTGGCGTGAACGGCGGGCCGGCTTCCACAGCTGGGTGAAGGATGACGTGCTCCACCTGGAGGTGATCGGCATCCTCTGGTTCGCCTCTGCACCCAGGCTCGAGGAGACGATCACGGCGCGGTTGGCGCGTGCGGAGAACATCAGTGAGGTTGTGATCCACCTCGAGGGGCTGGGCAGGATCGACCTGACGGGCGCTCTGGTCCTGAAGCGCCTGGTGGAGGAAGTTGGTCAGTCCGGGATCGCCGCATCGCTCAAGGGCGTGCCGCCACAGGCCCAGGAACTCATCGACAACGTATTCGGGATGCTTCCGCGGAAATCACTGTAAACATAACATTACAAAATGTAAAGTTGTCTTTACGCTTCTTGGCTGGCACTGGAGGTCCGCCATGACAAAATCAGTTTTCGTTCTCCTCGCCGTCTCGCTTCTGTGGACATCGGGGCCCCGGCATCAGGAGAATCCGGTGGGGACCCACATCTCCGCTGCCGACATCCTCGCCACGATCGAAAGCGCGCCCGAGGGACGGGTGAGCGACCAGCAGATCCGGCACATCGACGCGGGCGGACACAACGTCGGCGTCGGGCTCGTGCAGCGGCCGCCCACCACGTCGCTGGGTGCGATCCAGCACCACAACCAGACCGAGGTGTACTACGTGGTTTCCGGGCGGGGGACGATGGTGACCGGCGGCGAGCTTACCAACGGGCGCGCGCTCGATCCCGACGGCGGGACCGTGCGGAGGCTCACCGGGCCGAGTTCCGTCGGGGGCATCGAGGGCGGCGTCAGCCGGGACGTGGGGCCGGGCGACATGGTGATCGTGCCGGCGAACGCTCCGCACGGGTTCAGCGCGATCACCGAGACGATCACCTATATCGTGGTGCGGGTCGATCCGGATCAGCTGGTGGAGTTGAAGTAGGACCGGACAACCCCCGCAAGGATCACGGCGAACCGGGGTCGAAGATGGCGTCGATCCGCGCCACAACGTCGCGCAGGTGGGCCTCGGTCACACGGTCGGTGATCTGCCGGTTCAGCCGCTCCGAGACGCCCCGGCGCAGGATCTGCAGCTGTTCCCTGACCAGCGGACGGATGTCGGAGTTGCTCACGTCCGGGGCGGCGCCCTGGAAGGGGTTGCCGGCCGGCTCCTCGGTCATGAGATACTGCATCCGCTCCAGATGTGCGCGTTGCAGGGCCCGGCGGTAGGGACCGATCTCGGAGACCTCGTCCAGATCCGGCCACACCGCGCCGCGCACGTCGTCCAGGAACTCGACCAGGGGATAGGGGTCTTCGTCCGCAGCGGCTTCCAGTTCCGCGAGAATGGCCAGACGGCGCGGCGTCAGAAGCTGGTTGAGGACCGAGGACTGGAGCCTGGCGAGGTTGGCGACGCCGGGTCCGTTGGGACCGATGCGTTCCAGGATCGCGGGATCGTTCAGCCAGGTGGGTGCGGTGAACGCTTCACGCGAAAGCCACTCCATGGCCCGCTTCTGTTCGGTGCGCGGGAGCCCGTCGAAGACCGGCCCGTCCTGGTCGGCGGTCTTGAGGTCGACATGGACCCCGCCCACGAGCGTGACGATGTGGCGCACGTAACGAGACCACTGGCTGACCGCCTCGCCGTAGATCTCGGCCAGATCGGTGTAGTCCTCGCCCGGCTGCGTCGTCCACGCGACCAGGTTGGGCACGATCCGCCGGAGATTGTCCATTCCGTAGGTGTTGGCGCGCACCAGATCGTCGCCCATGTCCTCGGTCTGGGCCCGCGGATCCGTCACGCCCATTCCTCCCTGCGGCAGGTACTTGTACATGCGGTCGCCCGCGCGCTCCACGATCCATCGGTTCAGGGTCGGAATCTCGTCCTGGGGCGTAGCGGCGCCCGGCAGCACGCGGTACCCCCAGTTGACCGAGTAGTGGTCGTACACGCCGATGCGCCTGAGGAAGTCCTCCGGCCTCAGGCCGTCCTCGGGCTGGGCGATGTAGTTCTGCCGGGCGTAGTCCATGATCGTCGGCGCGACACCCATGCGGCTCGCGAAGCTCTGCGAGCGCAGCGAGTCCACGGGGTAGGACGAGCTTGCCACCATGTTGTGCGGCAGCCCGATCGCGTGGCCGATCTCGTGGGTGATGACCTGTTCCATCGCTTCTTCCATCAGTTGGTCGGTCAGCGGCAACTGGCGCGCGTCGCGGTTTGCAGCACCGGTCTGCACCATCATCCAGTTGCGGTAGGAGCGCATGTGGTTGTGGTACCACACGATGTCCGACTCGATGATCTCGCCGGTGCGGGGGTCGGATGTGCTGGGACCCTGCGCGTTCCGCGTCTCGCTCGCCGACCAGCGCGCGACCGAATAGCGCACATCCTCGGGATCCCAATCGGGGTCCTCGGCCGGGGAAGGCGCCTCGAGTGCGATGATCGCGTTGCTGAATCCCGCCGTCTCGAATGCGGGCTGCCAGTTCTCGATCCCGCGCCTGACAGCGTCCACATAGCGCTCCGGAGTCGCCGGATCCACGTAGTAGGTGATCGGCTTGACGGGGTCGACAACCTCTCCCCGCGCATACGCCTCCGGGTCGGACGGCTCCAGGCGCCAGCGGCGGATGAAGGTCTCGGTGGCGGCCTTCTGCTCATCGAGGCCGTAGTTGATGCGGTCGACGGTGAAGTAGCCGACGCGCGGATCCGCGTAGCGGGGGCGCATCGGTTCGGCGGGCAGCAACACCAGCGACTGGTTCATCTCCAGCGACACGGTGTTGGCCCGCGTATCGGTGGGGGGCGCTCCCGCGTCATAGGTGAGAGTATGGCGCACGTTCACGTTCAGCGGATAGCTGCGCACACTCCCGATGAAGCTCCGGTCGGCATCGAGGCGGCGAACCTGGTAGGTCCGCCGCTGGTCCGGGCTGAGTCCCGAGAGCGCGGGCGTGTCACCTCCGAAGAAATCGGTCACATCCACGACGGAACTCGTCGAATCGCCGCCGCGCGCCTCGATTGCCCATGATGCGAGGATGGGAGCGAAGTAGTTGGCCCTGACCGACGCCGCGATCGCCAGCGTGTCGTCCGCGACGGCTTCTTCGGAGTACTTGCGCAGGAGAATGCGCTCTCCGTGCCGCTCGAAGCGCACCATCTGGCGGTTGGTGGCCACACCGGCCGGAGCGAATCCTCCCAGCCCATCCATCTTGCCGGCGATGCGGCTGATGAGAAGCATGTCGCGCCCCAGCAGCGAGTCGGGAATCTCGAAAAGGAAGTCGTCGTCCTTGTGGTGAACGATGAAGAGGCCTTCGTCGGACTCGGCGCCCTCGGTGATGTCCGCATATGTGGGCTCGCCCGCGTCCGGTGCCGGCGGGTCCGGTTCGCCGGGCGCAGCCTCCGGGGCCGCGGCGGTCCCCATGGTGGCCGACCCGCCGCAGGCTGAGGCGAGGAAGATGGGGATGCCCAGGAGGATCGCGGCCACCCGCGCCTGCTTTGAGGGATTTGCATGCGTCATGGTATCCGTGCCTGTGGAGGTTGCCGGTGTCGTCGCAAGGTAGCGGGTAATTGATCCTGCCGGCACGGACTTGCGCCACCCATGCGCACATGCGCAGGATACTCGGCGAAACAGGGGGGTGTTCCATGAACGAATCGGGAGGGCGACCGGTCGACCGGCGCGGGTTCATCAGGGACTCGGCGGTCGGGGCGGCGGCGTTCACGGCTCCGGGGAAGATGATGACCGAGCGGACGGAGGAGGCCGAGGTGCACGACGCGCACGGACACGAGCACGGTCATGGACATGGCCACGGTCACGACCACGAA
Organism: Gemmatimonadota bacterium; assembly: GCA_022827345.1. Classification (GTDB taxonomy): domain Bacteria; phylum Gemmatimonadota; class Gemmatimonadetes; order Longimicrobiales; family Gaopeijiaceae; genus Bin94. Next base: position 42,888 of record JAJDTB010000068.1, read on the forward strand.
CATGACCACCAGGACGTGCCGTCCGATATCGCGCTGCGGGTGAGGGCGCTCGAGTCGGTGCTGATCGAGAAGGAGATGGTGGATCCGGCCGCGCTCGACGAGATCGTCGACAACTTCGAGAACCGGATCGGGCCGCAGAACGGGGCGCGGGTGGTGGCGCGCGCCTGGGTCGACCCCGACTTCCGGGATCGCCTGCTCGCCGATGGCACCTCGGCGGTCGGCGAACTGGACTACCTGGGCGGGCAGGGCGAACACATGAAGGTGGTCGCGAACACCGACACCGTGCACAATCTCATCGTATGCACTCTCTGCTCCTGCTATCCCTGGCCGACGCTGGGTCTGCCGCCGGTCTGGTACAAGTCGTCGGCGTATCGGGCAAGGGCGGTGATCGAGCCGCGCGAGGTGTTGCGGGAGTTCGGACTTGACCTGTCCGGGGATGTCGAAGTGCGTGTCTGGGACAGCACGGCGGAAATCCGCTACCTGGTGCTGCCGCAGCGGCCTCCCGGTACCGAAGACATGACGGAAGAGGAGCTGGCGGAGCTGGTGACCCGCGACTCGATGATCGGTACGGCCAGGGTCACGCCACCGCCGGGAGGCGGAGCATGAACACGATCCACGACATGGGCGGCATGGACGGCTTCGGCCCCGTCGGGCCCGAAGAGAACGAGCCGGTCTTCCACCACCGCTGGGAAGGCCGGGTCTTCGCACTGACACGGGCCGTCGGACGATGGGGCCGCGGACGCAATTGGCCGGGGTTCCGCTTCACCCTCGAGAGCATCCCGCCCGAAGAGTACCTGCGGATGTCGTACTACGAGCGCTGGTTCCACATGGTGGCCAGCCGACTCCTCGGCAGCGGCCTCGTCACGGAGGCCGAACTCGAGACCGGCTATGCCGACTCCGGCGCGTCGCCGCCCGAGGTCCTGCCCGCGTCCCGCTCCGGGTCGCTTGGATTCGGCTTGCTCGACCTCGATGTTCCCGCGCGTTTTCGCGCCGGCGACCGGGTGCGTGCCCGGAACCTTCACCCGCGCGGCCACACCCGCCAGCCGCGTTACGTACGCGGCCGGGTCGGAGCCGTCGTCGAGGACTACGGCGTCTACGCCCTGCAGGACAGCGATGCGGCCGGCCAGCAACCGGCCGACCAACCGCAGCATGTCTACTCGGTGTGCTTCGAGGCCCGGGAGCTGTGGGGCGACCGGGCGGCCGCGGGCGATTCGGTGTACGTGGACCTGTGGGAAGAGTACCTGGAGCCGGCGTGACGGAACCCGGTCCCTTGCGCCCCGCCGGAGCGGCTCCGCCGGAGGTCGATGCCGGGCGTCTGGCCGCCCTCCCCCCGGTGCCGCGCGACGAGGAAGGCCCGGTGTTCGACGAGCCCTGGCAGGCCCAGGCCTTCGCGCTCGCGGTCAAGTTGTCCGAGCAGGGACATTTCACCTGGTCGACCTGGGCGCAGGCGCTGGCCGAAGAACTGGCGGCCGCCGAAGCACGCGGCGACCCGGACGACGGCTCCAACTACTATCACCACTGGGTATCGGCGCTGGAGCGACTGGTTGTCGAGCGGGGACTCAGCGATGCGGCCGCACTCGAAGACAGGAAGGAAGCCTGGGCGGATGCGTACCGCCACACCCCGCACGGTCAGCCCGTCGAACTGAAGCGGCACGGGTGAGCTACGCGGAAGCCGTTCCCCCGTAGACGTGCACGCGAAAGTCCTCCCTGAAATCCTGCAGCGAGCGGTTCATGCCCTTGAATTCGCCTCGCAACTCGGCGAGCCCTTCACGGACCTCACCGATGTCGTCGCGCACCTTCGCGAAATTGGCGTCCATGTCGCTGCGCAGACCTGCGGTGTCGCCGCTCAGCCTTGAGACATGGCTGTCCATGTCCTTTCGCAGACCCGCGATGTCGCCACACAGGTCGCTGCGCACCTTTTCGATGTTGCCGCTGAGGTCTCTATGCACCTTTCCGATGTCGCTGCTGAGATCGCTACGCACCTTTCCGATGTCGCTGCTGAGGTCGCTACGCACCTTGGCGATGTCGCCGCTCAGGTCCTCTCTTAGCTTGACGATGCTCTCGCCGATCTTGTCGTGCGCGATCTGGTTCTCGATGCGCATTCGTTCGAGTACTCGCCAGCCCAGGGTAGCCAACGCCGTCATCATCACCGCGACGCTGCCCACCATGCTGACCGGCTGCCACCACTCCATGTCCTGTTCTCCCTCCACGCGTTTCAAGGAAGTCATGCGACCCCAGGCGCGCATCATGCACATATGATGATACGGTAGCCTGTACGTCAAGCATCCGGGTTTGGTGGTACGGTATCAGGGATGGCGGGGCGCCTCCATGGCTCGATGGGACTATTTGTGCTCCACCTGGCGAGCCCCCCGGTCTTGTCGGCCATTCCGAGCCGGGACTGGCCGACAGATCCTTCTTCGCCGTCCGGATAGCACCGCGGGCAGTGCTTATGGAGTCTCGGCAGGCCGCTGCACCGATCCCAGGAGCACCAGGAGCCATCCGGCCAGCTGCATAACGCCCCCGACCGGCGTGACCGCCCCCAGCCAGCTCGCGCCGGAGAGGACCAGCAGATACAGGGTGCCGGAAAACACAGCCGTCCCCGCGACGAGGAGCCATCCTCCGCGGACGACCAGTGCATGGCCGGTCCCGTCGGCCAGCCAGGCTACGCCGAAGAGACCCAGCGCATGGTACATCTGGTATCGGACGGCCGTCTCGAAGGTGCCGAGATCGGCGGGCGAGAGCCGTGACTCCAGCCCATGGGCACCGAAGGCTCCCAGCGCCACGCCCAACAGTGCCAGACCCGCACCGCTGGCGGCCAGTCTCCGTGCTGATTCAGTCATCTGCCAAGCCCGGACGGGTCGGGGCACGCCCCGGGCACTGCTCCCTCAATGCGCGATCGCATACGCCTCCCGGCGCGGGTCCGATGCGGCGGTGAGCGTGCCGTCGCGGTCCCGCAGGATCATGTGCGCTCCGCCGAAGGTGGCGGTCCAGCCGTGCACGACCTCGACCTCATGGCCGAGCGCTCCCAGTTCGGCCAGCACCGCGCCCGTCACCCGGTCCTCGAAGGCGATCCGCAGCCCGCCGTAGCTGCGGAAGCGGGGCGCTTCGATCGCCGCCTGGGGCGTCATGCCGAAGAGGGTGAAGTTGTTGACGATCTGGAGCAGGCTCTGCGGCTGACTGTCGCCGCCGGGCGTGCCCAGGGTGAAGGCGAAGCTGCCGTCGCCGTGGAGCGCCATCATGGGGGTCAGGGTGTGATAGGGGCGCTTCCCGGGCGCGATGATGTTCGGATGGCCCGGATCGAGGTTGAAGAGCGCCCCCCGGTTGTGCAGGACGATCCCCGTTTCGGGTTCGAGCAGTCCGGAGCCGAAACCGGCGAACAGGCTCTGGATCCAGCTCACCGCGTTGCCCCACTGGTCCACCGCCGTGAGATACACCGTGTCGCCCGAGTCGTCGCTCGCGGATCCTCCCGCCACGGCTGCCACGTCGGCCGGGATCCCGGGCGTCCGCGCGGCGGCTGCGGCGGCGGGGTCCACCATCGCCGCCCGCGCCGCCAGGTAGTCGGGATCGAGCAGATCGTCCAGCGGCAGGTCGGTGAAGTCGGGATCGGCCGCCCACTGGTCGCGGTCCGCGAAGGCGAGCTTCTTCATCTCGACGAGCGTGTGCAGGTAGCTCGCGCTGTTGTGGCCCATCGCCGTCAGGTCGAAGGACTTCGCCATCTCGAAGAGCTGCAGCTGGGCGATCCCCTGGGTATTGGGCGGGAGCACCAGCATGCTGTAGTCCCGGTAGCCGCCTCGCAGCGGCTCGACCCAGGTCGTGGTGTGCGCGGCCAGGTCGGGCGCGCGGACATACCCGCCTTCCGCTTCGAGGAACGAGGAAATCCGTTCGGCCACCCAGCCGCGGTAGAAGCCGTCCCTGCCGTCGGCGGCGATCCGCTCCAGGGTGGCCGCCAGCGCGGGGTTGCGCAGCAGGCTGCCGACCGGCGGCGGCTTGCCGCCGGGAGTGTAGAGAGCGCGCGCGGGGTCGTTGAGTGCGCCGGACGACGCAACAATGTCGCTGGCGAGCCGGGTCGAGACCGGAAAGCCGTCGCGGGCGTAGCCGATTGCAGGTGCGAGCAGTTCCTCCCGCGGCAGGGTGCCGAAGCGGTCCAGGGCGTCCACCCAGGCCGCGACCGCCCCGGGGACCGACACCGAGAGGGGGCCGTTGCCGGGCATCTCGTCCAGCCCGCGTTCGGCGAACAGGGCCGGGGTGGCCAGGGCGCCGGCGCGGCCGCTGCCGTTCATCGCATGTACCTGGCCGGTTGCCGCCTCGTAGTAGAGGGCGAAGGCATCGCCGCCGATCCCGTTCATGTGGGGGCGAACCACGGCCAGCACCCCGGCCATCGCGATCGCGGCGTCCATCGCGTTGCCGCCCCGGCGCAGCACGTCGTGGCCCGCCGCGGCGGCGAGTGGGTGGCCGGCTGAAACCGCCCCGGAAGTTCCGCGCACGTCCGGCCGATTGGTCGCAGGGAAAGTCATCTCGCCAGACTCCGTCTCCGGGCCGTCCGGCCGTGCCGCCTCCGCGGCAGGCCCGCAGCCAGCCGAAAAAAGAAACGCCGCCGACAGAAGCGCCGCCAAGGCCGCGCATGCGAGGGTCGGCCTCACATCACTCGATACTTCCAGCATGGATCGGTACTCCTCGGTCCGTTGGGATGCTGCGCCCGCCTCAATTCGGGGCCGTCTGGACGATGCCGCGTTCCGTCCGTCCGCGCCAGACCGCGCCCCCGGGGCATCGATCGCGGGAACGGGGGAACAGATCCGGACGGGCCGTGAATGAAGCGGGCAGGGGAATGTGCCCCACACTGGAGGACGATCTCTGCGCCTCCGGAGCAACGGCAATCAATGTACCTCCATGCACGGGCAGGGGAGGGGAGGAGGATCGGGATGGCGATACTACTGGCACTCACGGGACGCGACAGCCTGGACGTGGCACCGGCGGGGATACCCGATGAGTTGAAGCGGGTGCTCGACGTGCGGGGATTGTCCCTGGAGGAGTTCATTCCACCGGGGGAGGAGGCCGGAGATCTCCTGTTCGATGTGATCACGGGGGTGACCGCCGAGGGCGAGAGCGTGGCGATCGTGAGGAGCAGCCGGGAGTTGCACGAACTGGCGGCGTATGACGGCCCCCTCACCGTGAGGACGTTCCGGGTGACGCCGCGGGGCCCGCAGCTGATGACGCAGGAAACCTATTCGCCCGACTACATGGACGAGTTGCAGCGCAGCATGATTTCGCGCGGCCGGGCGCGGCTCATCGACGAATTCGGGGCCGAGTGGTACCACGAGGTGAGACGCATGATCTACCGGCGCCGCGCGTAGCCGCGGTTGTCTGCCGGGCCCGTGGTTGCGGCGCCCTCGGCCGACGGCTAGTCTGGCCAAACCCGGAGTCGCCGGCGAGGCCGGATTGTCGGCCAAAAACGGGATGAATTGGCGGACAACGGGCGCCAGCCGGACTTTGTCGGCCAAAAATGGGGCGAATTGGCCGACAAGAGTGCCCAACCGGACCCAAACAGGCAGATGACCGGCGACAGAACCACCACGGAGTCCGGCCGACGCCCCGCCACGCTCGGGCTGTGGACCTGCACCTCGCTGGTCGCGGGGAGCATGATCGGCGTAGGTGTGTTCCTGCTGCCGGCCTCGCTGGCGCCCTTCGGCGGAATCGGCGTCGTCGGATGGCTCGTGAGCGCCGGAGGGGCCCTGTGCCTGGCATTCGTCCTGGCGCGGCTGAGCGCCACGATGCCCCGCGTCGGCGGGCCCTACGCGTACGGTCGCGAGGGGTTCGGGGACTTCGTCGGCTTCTGGATCGCGTGGTCCTACTGGATCTCGCTCCTCACGGGCAACGCGGCGCTGGCCGTCGCCACCGCGAGCTACGCGTCGGTGTTCCTGCCGGGCATCGGCGGCGCGCCGGCGGCGGGGCTGGTTGCGGCGCTGGCCGCGCTCTGGACCCTGACGCTCGTCAACGCCCATGGACTTCGCACCGCGGGGCGTGTGCAGCTCGTCACCACCGTCCTCAAGCTGCTGCCCCTGGCCGCGATCGGCACCGTGGGCTTTCTGTACTTCGAGCCCGGCCACTTCGTGCCCTTCAACCCGACGGGCGGCACAGCCATCAGCGCGGTGACGGCGACCGTCACCCTCACCCTGTGGGCGTTCCTGGGCCTGGAGGTCGCGACAATCCCCGCGGACGGCGTGCGCGATCCCCGGCGAACCATCCCGCGCGCAACGGTCCTGGGGACGACCGTCGCGGCCCTGATCTACATCACCTGCACCTTCGCGGTGATGGGGATCATCGCGCCGGCGGAGCTCTCCGTCACTGTGGCCCCCTTCGCCGACGCAGCCGGGTCGATCTGGGGCCCGTGGGGTCGGTGGCTCATCGGCGCCGGCGCCACGATCTCGTGTTTCGGAGCGCTCAACGGCTGGGTCCTGCTCACCGGCCAGATCCCCCGTGCCGCGTCGCTCGACGGTCTTCTGCCGGGCCGGTTCGCACGCTTGAGCCCCCGTGGCACCCCGACCGCCGGCCTCTACCTCTCCAGCATCCTGGTGACGCTGCTGATCGCGATGAACTACACGCGCGGCCTGGTGGACGCCTTCACCTTCCTCATCCGCCTCGCCACCCTGGCGACCCTCGTGCCGTACGTCTTCGCGAGCATGACGGGGCTGATCTTCGCGCTGCGCGATGGGAACGCCGCACGCGGCGGCAGGCCCGCAATTTCACCGGGCAGCGTAGCGGCAGCCGTCCTCGCCTTCGGGTTCTCCGTATGGGCGATCGCGGGCGCCGGTACCGAGACGGTGTACTGGGGCTTCCTGCTCCTGGTGGCCGGTATCCCCGTGTTCGCGCTGATGAGGTGGAGGATGGCGGCGTCGGCCGGCGCGGGGCGAGGTCCGCAATGAGCGGAGACACCCCGGTCCCGCCCACGGAGGATGCCGCGCGGCCCGCCCGGTTCGGTGTGGGAAGCATGGTGGCGCCCCTGCGCCGGGTCGCGATGCGGCGCCCGGGCTCATCCACCTTCCGCGCCGATCCGGCCCGTTGGCATTACGCGGGACCGCTCGACGCGGCGCGAATGGAGGCCCAGTACGACGCCTTCGCCCGGTGCGTCGCGGATTCCGGCGCCGACATCGAGTGGATCCCGGGCGGCGACGACGGCCTCGCCGACTCCATCTTCGTCTTCGACCCCTCGTTCATGACGCCGGCGGGGGCGATTCTGCTCCGGCCCGGCAAGGCCCTGCGGCGCCCGGAGGTGGCGCTGCACGCAGCGCTGTACGAACGGCTGCGCGTGCCCGTCATCGGCGCAATCGAGCCGCCGGGCACGGCTGAGGGCGGCGACCTCATCTGGCTCGACGACCGGACGCTTGCTGCCGGACGCACCTTTCGCACCAACCAGGAGGGCATCGAGCAACTGCAGGCCATCGTGGCCCCCATGGGTGTAGAGGTCCATACCTTCGACCTTCCCATGTGGCACGGCGCATCGGCCTGCCTGCACCTGCTGTCGGTCGTCAGCCCGCTGGACCGGGATCTGGCGCTCGTCTACCCGCGGCTGGTGCCGGTGGCGCTGCATCGGCTGATGCAAGAGCGCGGGGTCCAGTGCCTGGAGGCGCCCGATACCGAGTTCGAGGCGTCGGGTGGCCTGACCCTGAATGTGCTGGCGCTGGGGCCCCGCAGATGTATTGCCTTGAGCGGATTTCCGGAAACGGTGAGACTGATGCAGGACGCGGGTTGCGAGGTCACCTGCTTCGACGCGGACGCGCTGTGCATTCCGTGCGAGGGGGGTCCGACGTGCTTGACGCTGCCGGTTTGGCGGGGGTGAGGGAGCGCCTCAGGCAGCTATCCGCCGCGCCCCCCAGTAGTGCAGCCCGATCCACGCGATCGACGCTACGCCCAGGATGGAGAACCCCATGATCGATGGGGTCAGCGCGAGCCGGATCATGCTCCACACGAGCGCGGTGCTCACTTCGCCCGCGCTGGTGATGGCGCCGGCACTCACCCATACCCCGATGAGGGTGCCGAGGAGCCCGATACACGCGCCCATCACCCCCACCACGAGGACTGCTCCGATCCGTGAGCCGACGGCAGGGTCCGGGACCCCGCGAACCCGTCCCCGCACCACCCAGCCGACCTGGAGGAGCACGATCATCAGAATCACCAACAGCGGGATTCCCACGATACCGGTTGACTGAAAAAACGACATCATTGCCTCCTTGCCTCGGCCCGCTTGCCTGCGAACCGGAATGGAAGTGTGACGAGCGCCGAAATCCGACGCTCGCATGCCTCGTCGGTGACAAGGCGGGGAAGAAGGGCCAGCCAGCCGAGCAGACCGAACGCGGCGGCTCCGACCCCGAGAACTCCGAAGAAGACCACCCGCTGGACGGCTGCCCAGACTTCGCCGGAGGACGTTTCAACCGCACCGAGCGCGATGTACCCCTGCCAGGCCGCCCCGAGCCCACCCAGCGACACTGCCGCGAGGATCAGGCCGACCTGACGTTCCCACAGAGTCCGTCGCTTCTCCACGGGCAGGTCCCCATCGATCCACAACCCCTTCGCCGCCCGCGCCCAGTTGGAGGAGAGGAGGGCGACCACCCCGGCCAGGGACCATCCCAGCAAACCCCCGGCCGCCCCCGGATCCTGCCGCCAGAGCACAGCCAGCATTGCCGCCCCGGCCAAAACGGCCGTCACGGCGGCTCCCATCCGCTCGATTCCGGTCGCCACACCGGTTCTTCGGGTCCACCGCCCCAGCCGCGGTGCGTGCCGTGCCTCCAGCTCGGCCAGCACTTCACCCGACGGCACCACCCGGCCCGCCGCAATCCGTCGCGCGGTCCTCGCATCGTATCCGCGCCGCTCCAGCTCCTCCTGCAGGGCCTCGGCGTCCGCGCCCAACTCCTCGATCAGCTCCAGCCGGCGCCGGGGAGGCGCCTTCAGCTTCCGCGCGAGCGCCTCCAGCATGTTCTCACGCCACACGGTTCGGTCCCACCAGCTCGAGGAGCACCCTGAACTGCTCCTCCAGCTCCGCCGCCCCCGCCTGCAGGGTGGCTCGCCCCGCGGCGGTGATGTGGTAGGTCTTGCGGCGGCGTCCTTCGCCGTGCCACTCGCCCCGCAGCTTGGCCTCCGCCTCGAGGCGGTGGAGGATGGGGTACAGCGTGCCGTGCTGAAAAACGAAAAGCCCGCCGGACCGCTCCTCGACCGACAGGGCGATCTGGTAGCCGTGCGCGGGGGCGGCCTCGAGAACCGCCAGCACGAGGAGCTCGTTGATTCTCCTGGAAAGCGTGATCTGCACGGCGGGTTCCTCCAGGCCAGGGTGTCGGCCACGCGAATCGAACGGAATCACGATATACAGATGATCTATATATCGCAAGTCTATATGAAGGGTTACACGGGGACACCCGGGCGACAACCGGAAAACCGGCCGGCTTCTACCGGGAGGCGATCTGGCTCGGCACCCCCGCGACGGGCTGCGCAACTGGCGAAGCGATGCCTGCGACCGGCGCGGCCCGGCGCGGCCAGCGACCGCGGCCATCCTGGCCCTCAACGATCTTCAGGAGCCGCGGAAACCGCATCACTGCAGGCCGTCGTCCCCGAGGCGGCGCGATCTCCTCGACCGTACCCGACTCCTCCAGACCCGCGAGCAGCCTGCGTCCTGACCGCGCGGGGAGGCCGGTTGCGACGATGAAGCCGCTTGCGGGAAAGATCGGCCTCGAGAAGAGTGCTCCCAGAGCCGCGCGGAGACCGCGGTCGCCCGTGAGTTCTCGCACCCGCAATTCGGTGCTTCGGTAGAGGCCCAGGATTGCCGTCAGAACCTGGACCCCGTGATCCGCCTGCGCGCGTACGGCGTCGAGGAAGTACAGACAGAACCCGGTCCAGTCATCGTCACGGGATACACCGAGCAGGCGATCGAAGTAGATGCCCTGCCTCGACGCCATCATGACACTGAGGCAAAAGACCGGCATCCGAATGAGACCGTGTCGCCACATCAGATGCGGAATCAGCATTCGGCCCAGCGGGCCGTTGCCGTCCATGAACGGATGCACCGCCTCGAACTCGGCATGCTGAACCGCGATCTGCACAAGGCGATCCCGGGCGTCCGAGTGTATGTAGCGTTCCCAGGCACTCATCGCGTCGGCGATTCGGGGCACCTGGGCGCCAACGAAACTGGCCGTTTCCGTAGTCGACCCGGTCCGCCCGATCCAGACGGGCTCCCTCCGGAATTCGCCCGGTGACTTCTTCTGTCCACGGGGTGCGTCGAGCAACACGGCATGGGCCTCGCGAACAAGCCCGAGAGACAACGGCTTCGACCCGGGTCGCCCGGCCAGGAGGTTCTGGGCGGCAAGATGGTTCTGAACATCGCGGATGTCGTCGCGCGTGTAGCGGTTTTCGGGCTCGATGCCCGCTTCCGTTTCCAGCACGGACGTCACGCCGGCGTAGATGTTCTCTATCCGCGACGAGTGCGAGGCCTCGTGGATGCGCGGCACTGCGAGGAGCGACCGAGGATCGGGAAGGGCCCCCAGGACCGCGTCGTATCGCGCAACCGCCGCCGCGGCCGGGCCGATCAGCGGAGCCAGGCGCCGCCAGTCCAGCCGTGCATCCGGTGGAAAGCGGCCTTCGTGGTAGTGGACGGGTGGCATGGGCGCTGCAGCCGGTATGAAACGGGGACGATTGACGTACAGGCACAGTATATCTATTTGATCGTCAAATCGAAAGGCTATTGGCGACAAAAGGAATCAAGCACAGGTATATTCGTCAGTTGCGGCCGAGTTACGGGATTGCGGAAATCGTGTCGATGCTACGGAATCATTCCGGCCATACCCGCTTCGGCCACCAGCAGCAGCAGCGCCCGCTGGATCGCCAGATGTCCGTTCACGTTGATCCAGTACTCCTCCGGCGAGTGCCCGCCGACGCCGATCCCGCCGCGTCCAATTGTCACCGCGGGGACGCCCAGGGCGATCGGAATGTTCGAGTCGGTGGACGAGCGGCCGAACTCACCTCGGACGCCGAACACGGCCGTTGTCGCCAGTGCGCGCTGAAGCAGCGGCGCGCTCCGGTCGCCCTCGCCGGACGGGCGGTCGCCGATCTTGAGCTTCTCCACCGTGAGGGGCGGGCCGTCGCGGCGCAGTGCATTTTCCTCCACCAGCGCCCGGTCCATGGCCCGGAGGAACACCTCTTCGATGCGGGCCAGCCTCTCGGGGCTCACCGAGCGCATGTCGACCTCCATCCAGCTGTCGAAGGGAATGGCGTTGACGGAGGTGCCGCCTCCGATGCGTCCGACGTTGTAGCTGGTGCGCGGGCCGGTGCGCGTGAGCGTGTCGGCCGCGTCCTGGAAGTAACGCACTGCCCGGCCCATCGCGTGGGCGGGGTTGGCGAGGCCGAAGGCCCCCCAGGAATGACCGCCCGGGCCGGCGAAGGTCACCCGATAGCGCACCGATCCGAGGCCATCGGTGACGAGGCCGGTCAGTCCGCCTCCGTCGACTTCGATCCAGGCGTCCGGCGCGGTCTCCGGGGCGCTGTAGATGTGCTTCATGCCGCGCAGGTCGCCCAGGCCCTCCTCGCCGACGACACCGACGAAGTGCACGTCGTCGTCCGTCTCGATTCCGGCCTCCTCCATCGCGCGCAGCACCGCCAGCACCACCACCAGGCCGCGCGTGTCGTCCCCCACGCCGGGGGCGAAGAGGGTGTCGCCGCGCTGCCGCACCGTCACGTCCGTGCCTTCCGGGAAGACCGTGTCGAGGTGGCCGCCGAACCCGATGGTGCGCCCGCCTCGCCGTCCCTTGCGCAGCCCGATCACATTCCCCTCCGCGTCGGTCCACACAGAGTCGGCGCCGAGTTCCATGAGCAGTTCGGCGAAGCGGCGTCCCCGGGCCTCCTCCATGAACGGCGGTGCCGGGATCTCGGTCAGCTCGATGAGCGTCTCCAGCGCCCACGCGTCCAGCTCCTCGACGATCCGGAACGCACTGCGGATCCGGGTATTGTCAGCGAGTTCGCGGGCTTCGCGGGCGTACTCGGCGGAAGCGGTCTGGGCGATTGCGGGTCTGGCAGGCATGGGCATCACGCAACACACGAGGATGGGGGCCGCGCGAACCAGGCTCGTTGAAGGCAGTCGGGGCACGATGGCACTTCCGGTCGGGGGGGTGTTTGCAAAGGATCTACAGGACCGCGGATCCGGGATCGTCCGCCATCGGCTCGTCGCGGCGGACAACGCGCGTGGCCGGCCCGGCGATGAGGGGATCGGGTCCGGTCGCGACCTCGGTGTCCTTGTCGGGGTACTCGAGTCCGGACAGGAAGTGCTGCATGGCGGCGATCCGCGCCCGCTTCTTGTCGTCGGACATGATAACGGTCCAGGGCGCGTCGGCGGTGTCGGTGTAGAAGAACATCGCCTCCTTCGCCTCCGTGTAGTCGGACCACTTGTCGAGCGACGCCAGGTCGATGGGCGAGATCTTCCACTGCTTGAGCGGGTCGGTCTTGCGCCGGTCGAAACGGTGCAGCTGTTCGTCCTGGGACACCGAGAACCAGAACTTGAAGAGGGTGATGCCGCTGTTTACCAGCATCCGCTCGAGCTCGGGGCACTGACGGAGGAACTCGAGGTACTCCTGCCCCGTGCAGAAGCCCATCACGCGCTCCACGCCCGCCCGGTTGTACCAGGAGCGGTCGAAGAAGACCATCTCGCCGGCGGTCGGCAGGTGCTGCACATAGCGCTGGAAGTACCACTGGCCCCGCTCGACGTCGCCGGGCTTGTCGAGGGCGACAACGCGCGCGCCGCGGGGGTTGAGGTGCTCCATGAACCGCTTGATGGTACCGCCCTTGCCGGCTGCGTCGCGTCCCTCGAAGAGGATGACGATGCGCTCTCCCGATTCCTTCACCCAGCGCTGAACCTTCAGCAGTTCGACCTGCAGACCCGCTTTCAGCCGCTCGTAGTCGCGCCGCTTCATCTTGTGTTCATAGGGGTAGATGCCCTCCCGGAAGACCCGGGCGAGCGCATCGCCGCCGAGTTCGTCGTTCCGCTGTGTCGCCTTGCTGGCCACTGCCGCCTCCAGTGCCTGCCGCCCGGATCTCCAGGACCAAGCTAACGCCGGAGCAGGGGCCACGCGATCAGCGCGGGGCCAGCCCGCCCGGGCGGTCGTCGGGACGGCAATCGGGGCGGTTGTCGCCGGCGGTCGGGCCGGCTACTCCAGCCTCCTCGGCAGGATGTAGTGCCTGAGCTCGCCGCCCTTGTCGGCGCCGGCCCAGCTGTTCGCGGACAGGTCCACCACCGCGACTGCGCCCGTGGGGAACTTGGTGCGGACCAGGTCGATCTCGCGGGGATCCCCCTTGCGCGACAGGTAGGCCGCCAGGGCGTGCGTCGAGGGATTGTGACCGAGAACCATGAGTGTTTCGGCATCGGCCGGGGCGTCGGCGATGGCAGCCAGCACCGTGCGGGGCGCCGCGAGATAGAGGCCGCGGTGGTATTCGATGCGGGGGTGGCCGCCGAAGTGGGGCTCCATCCGGGCCCAGGTCTCGCGGGTCCGGGCCGCGGTGCTCGAGAGCACGATGTCCGGCACGCAATCGAGTTCGTTGAGGGCCGCGCCCACCAGCTGCGCCGCGCGATATCCCCGTGCATTCAGCGGACGGTCGTGGTCGGTGAGGGCGGGATTGCCCCAGCTCGACTTGGCGTGCCGTGCCAGCAAGAGGCGCCTCATGAGTCCGTCCGTGGTTTCCTGGTGTCGATGCCGTGTGAAACGCGGTCGTTCCCGCCGTGTCCCTCATATGAAGTGCGACACCACAGCAGGGTAGAATGTTGCAGGCAAACGGCGCCAGAGGCAGGTTGAAGCGCGAACCGTGGACCTGGCCGGAAGAAGGAGGAATTCATGCGTGGGACCAACACCTGGTGGTGTGCCGCAGCGCGGCGCTCCGCCCTCGACCGCCTTCGCGGGGCCGTGGTGCTGGCCGTGGCGGGGGCCGCCGCGTCGTGGGCGTGCGCGGCGCCCGAGACTACGCAGCTTCCCGCCGAGTGGCACCCGGCGCTGTCGAACTTCGCGGAGACCGTCGCCGCCGATGTGGAGGCCGATGCGGTGGGCGGCATGACGGTCGCGCTGGCCCGCGACGGGGAGGTCCTGTGGTGGGACGCCTTCGGGTGGGCCGACCCGGAAGCCGAGATCCCCGCCGCGCGCGAGACGATCTACCGCACGGGCTCGATCTCGAAATCGGTGACGGCCGTGCTGATGGCGATCCTGGTCGACGACGGCGTCGTGTCGCTGGACACCCCGCTCGAGGCGCTGGTTCCCGAGATCGTGGAGATGGCGGAGAGGCCGCCGGGCGCGAGTCCGGACCTGCGGCAGGTCACCAGTCATACCGCAGGCTTCGCGCGTGAACCGGATCTCGACGGCGCCGCGACAGGGCCCATCGAGGGGTGGACATCGCGCATCCTGGAATCCATCCCCACCACCCGCTACCAGACTCCGCCGGGGACCGGGTATTCGTACTCGAACATCGGCTTCGGGATTCTGGGGTTCGGGCTGGAGCGTGCGGCCGGCGAGCCGTTCATGGACCAGGTCGAGGCGCGGATCTTCGAGCCGCTGGAGATGACGAGCAGCACCTTCGTGATCGACGATGCGCTCAGGCCGGCGCTCTCGCGGGGGCACGCCAACGGCGGCGACGGCGAGGTGAATACGGAGCAGCCGGCCCGCGAGCACGCGGGGCGAGGGTACAAGGTGCCGAACGGGGGCGTGTATTCGACGGTCGATGACCTGGCGCGGTTCGCGGCGGGGGTGATGGGCCGGGGCGGCGTGTCGCTGCTGAGTGAAGGGGTGCGGGCGGAGGTGCTGAGCGTGCAGACGCCCGAGGACCCGGAGCAGGGGTACGGACTCGGGTTCAGCGTCGGCGACGCGGACGGGCGGTGGTTCGCGGGGCACGGAGGGTCCGTTGCGGGGTACACGGCCTACCTGGTCTTCGAGCCGGCGACGGGGCTGACGGTGGTGCTGCTGAGGAACTACAACCGGGGACGGACGAACCTCGGCGGTGCCGCGCGGGAGCTTTTGGCGGGCTTGTCGGCCAATTGAGGGCTTGCTTGGCGGCCAAATCTGACCCACCTGACGCATTGTCGGCCAATTCCGGGCTTTTTTGGCGAACAAACCTCACCAATTCGTCGTTGTCGGCCATTTCGGGCGTTTATTGGCCGACAAATCGGGCCGATGACCGTGCCTGACCGGCGGGAGCGATACCCTCTGGGGGCCACCGTCACCTTCGACGCGCTCGCCGACGATCCCTATCCGCTCTTCCACGAGTTGCGCGCGGCGGAACCGGTGACGTGGGCGCCGCAACTCGGGATGTGGCTGCTCACTCGGCGCGACGACATCGTGCGGGTGCTGGCCGACTGGGAGCGCTTTACGACCGACTCACCCAGGTCGACGATCCGCGACATCTTCGGATCGCACATGCTCACCACCGACGGCGACACGCAGATCCGGTACAAGCGGCGCTTCATCGGCCCGTTCAGGCGGGGGAGGCTGGAGGAGAGCCTGCTGGCGACGGTGCAGGGAGTGCTCGACGGGCTGATGGGCGACCTGCGGCGCGCGGCATCCGACATGGGCGGGCGAAAGCGCGCTGATCTGCGTAGCCGGATCGCGCGGCCGCTCTCGGTGCGGAGCATCTGCCGTGTGCTCGGGCTGCCGGACGGGGACGGGGACACGCTGCTCGGGTGGTACGACCACTTCGCCGCCGCGCTGGAGAACTTTGCCGGCGATCCGGCGGTGCGGGCGCGGGGGAAGGCGGCGGCGCGGGAGTTCAGGGAGTACGTGACCCCGTTTCTGCGCGCGGAGCGGGAGGTGCCCGAGGGGTCGATGATCGCCGCGCTGCAAAGCGAAGCGGACCCGTACCGGCCCGGGCGTCCCGGGGAGCGGGGCGGGGGAGATCCGCTTTCCGAGACGGAAATGGTGGCGAATCTGCTGGTGGTGCTCTTCGGCGGCATCGAGACCACGGAGTCGATGATCGGCAATGCGCTGTGGGCGGTGCTGTCGCATCCCGAGGTGGCGGAGCGGGTGGCGGCGGCGTGCTCCGGGGAAGGGGATCCGGCGGCGGGCGGGCCAGACGCGGGACGCCGCACCGCAAACCCGTTGCTGGTCGCTGCCATCGAGGAGTCGATGCGGTGGGAACCGGCCGTGCAGTCCTGCATGCGGTTTACGACCGAGGATGTCGAGATCCGGGGCGTGCCGATCGCGAAGGGCGAGACGGTCCACTGTTTTCTCGGCGCGGCGAACCGGGATCCGGCTCACTTCCCCGACCCCGACCGCTTCGATCTCGATCGCGGCAATGTGCGGGACCACCTGGCCTTTGGGGCGGGACGCCATTTCTGTCTCGGGGCGTCGCTGGCGCGGATCGAGGCCGAGGAGTCGCTGAGGAGCGTGTTCGGTCGGCTGCCCGGGCTGAGGCTGGATCCGGAACGGCCCACGCGGCCCTACGGGCACGAGTTTCGGACGCCGCCCGCGGTGTGGGTGCGGTGGGGGTGAGGCCCCCGCCGTCATCCTCGATTGGCCGATGGATCGGGCGGGATTAGTATTCTGGCGCCTTTGGACACGATTCCTTCACCTCCTCGGATTAACCCGGAGACGACATGTCGAACAAACCCCTGGGCCGTTTTGGCTGGCACGAAGTGATGACGACGGATACAGACGCGGCCCGCGATTTCTATCCGAAGATCACCGGCTGGGGCACCAGCGTGTGGAACGGCGGCGGCGAACCGTACGAGATGTGGATGAACGGCGAGATGCCCGTCGGAGGGCTGATGCACCTGCCCGCTCCGGAAGTTCCCCCGTGCTGGCTGGCCTATCTCACCACGCCCGATCTGGACGAGACGCTTGACAGGGTCCGCACACATGGCGGCGCGGTGCTGAAGGAGATGGCGGTCCCCGAGGTGGGACGCTTTGCGGTGATCGCCGACCCCCAGGGCGGCGTGATCGCGGTACTCGAACCCGAGGGCGAGACGCCGGGCCACGACGGGGCGCCGAACATCGGCGAATTCTCGTGGCACGAACTGGCGACCACCGACGCCGACGGCGCGTGGGCGTTCTACTCCGCCGTCTTCGGGTGGGAGGCGACGAGCCGGATGGACATGGGGGAGATGGGGTTCTACCAGATGTTCGGCCGGGGTGCCCGCCCGCTCGGCGGCATCTTCAACGGCCCGCCGGGGATGCCCGCGGTCGGGTGGTTGCCGTACGTCCTGGTGCGCGACGTGCAAGCCGCGGCGGAAACGGTCAAGGCCCTGGGCGGCAAGATCCTGCAGGGTCCCATGGAGGTTCCTGGCGGCGACTTCATCGCGCATTGCATGGATCCGCAGGGAGTTGCCTTCGCGGTGCACGCCACCGCCAGTGACGGAGAGGAAGAGGAGTAGCCATGAGGTACCGGGCAAGCCTGTTGCTGGCCGCGCTGCTGTGCGGCGCATGCGCACGGGGCGGCGAGGTGGCCGACCTCCTCATCGTCGGGGGCGTGATCGTGGACGGCTCCGGGGACGGGCCGCGCAGCGGAACGGTCGTGATCGCGGGCAACCGCATCGTCACGGTCGGTGGCGCCGCGGCCGATGGCGGCGGCGTGGAGGCCTTCGACACCATCGATGCCACCGGCCTGGTGGTCGCGCCCGGCTTCATCGACGTGCACAACCACACTCCGCCGGCCATCGTGCTGCCTGGCAACCACCTCAACGAGGGGTTCATCCGGCAGGGGGTGACGACGGTCTTCGGCGGGCCCGACGGCGGGTTCGCCCCAGCCCACATCCGCCGCTTCTCGGAGTTGTACGCGACGCAGGGAATCGGGACCAACGTGGCCTTCTACGTCGGCCACAACGGCATCCGCAACGAGGTCATGGGGGACGACCAGCGGCGGGCGCCGACGGACGAGGAGCTGCAGGCGATGCGTGCGCTGGTCCGCGAAGGGATGGAACTCGGCGCCTTCGGACTCTCGACCGGGCTGATGTACGAGCCGGGCATGTTCTCGGAAACGGCCGAGGTGATCGCGCTTGCGCAGGAGGCTGCGGCGCAGGGGGGCGTCTACGACTCGCACGTGCGCAATCCGGTGCACGATTTCGTGGGGTCGGACCGTGAGGTGGTTGAGGTCGCGGAGGCGGCGGGGCTAGCCGGGAAGATCGGCCACCTGAAGGCGGTGGGACTGCACAACGAGGGCGTGATCGCGGACATCGTGGAGCTGGTGGAGGCGGCGCGGCGGCGCGGGATCGTGATCGTCTCCGACCAGTACCCGTACGACGGCGCGGCGACCGCCAGTCTGACGGGGATCGTGGTGGCGCCGCCCGATGTGGAGGGGCTGGACGCCTTCCGCCAGATGGCGCGGCAGGGGCGCACGGAGGCGGGCATGGCCGAGCTGAAGGCGGCCCTTGCGGATCCCGAGTCGCGGGCCCTGATCAGGCAGGCCAGCGAAAACGGCGTGGACGGCGGCTTCGCATGGCTGAAGGCCACCGGGTATACGAGCATGCGGATCACCAGTTCGACGGACTACCCGGAACTCGTCGGGATGTACCTGAGCGAGATCGCGGAGCAGCGTGCCCAGGACCCCTTCGACGCGGTGGCCGACCTGCTCACCGGCGCCTCGTCGCCCGTCAACCTGACCCTGGGTGCAATCAAGGAGCACGACGTCCGGCGCCTCATGGTCCAGCCCTGGAACATGATCGCCAGCGACGGCGGCTACGCAGACGGCTCCGATGCGCCCGGCGGACACCCGCGCAGCGCCGGCACATTCCCGCGCCTGCTGGGCCACTACGCCCGGGACGAGGGCGTGCTGTCGCTCCAGGAGGCGGTGCGCAAGATCACATCGCTGCCCGCGGACTTCCACGGCATCAGCGACCGGGGCCGCCTGGGCGCGGGGATGCGCGCCGACATTGCGGTCTTCGATCCGGCGACGATCATCGACCGCTCGGACTGGGACTACCCGCAGCGCTTCGCCGACGGTGTGGTCCACGTTCTCGTCAACGGCATCCCGGTGCTTCGCGACGGAGCCATGACGGGCGCGGCGCCGGGCGAGATCGTGCGGCGCGCGTCCGGAGCGGGGCGGTAAGTGACGCGGATGGAAGTCACCTTCCGCCCTCTGGTCGCCTCGGACTGGCCCGCCGTGGCGGAGATCTACCGTCAGGGAATCGAGTCGGGCAACGCCACCTTCGAGACCGAAGTGCCGGAGTGGGAAAGCTGGGACGCCGCGCGCCACCCGGATTGCCGCATCGTCGCCGAACTCGACGGCGAGGTCGCCGGATACGCTGGGCTCAGCCCGGTTTCGAGCCGGTGCGTGTACGGGGGGGTGTGCGAGGTCATGATCTACATTGCGGAGTCGGCCCGGGGGAAAGGAGTGGGGGGCAAGCTGCTCCGGCACCTTGTGGCCGGGACCGAAGCCCTCGGCATCTGGACGCTGCAGGCGGGGATCTTTCCCGAAAACAAGGCCTCGATCAGGATCTTCGGGAAGGCGGGCTTCAAGATCCTGGGAACGCATGAACGCCTGGGCCGTTTTCACGACGGTCGGTGGCGCGACGTGGTGATGATGGAGCGGCGGAGCGAAGTCGTCGGGGTGGACTGAAGGCCACCCCTGACGGGCATCAATCGGGGGCTACACAGCGCCCGGCCGAGTGCCGCCGATCCCGGGCTACGCCACCTCGATCGACTCGTCGAGGAACACGTCCTGGATCAGGTTCAGCAGCTTGACTCCTTCGGCCATCGGACGCTGGAACGCCTTGCGCCCCGAAATCAGCCCCATCCCCCCGGCCCGCTTGTTGATCACCGCCGTGCGCGCCGCCTGCGCGAAGTCGTCTGCCCCGCTGGACCCTCCTGAATTGATCAGCCCTACCCGGCCCATGTAGCAGTTGGCCACCTGGTAGCGCGTCAGCTCGATCGGGTGATCGCCGGGGACCAGCTCCGAATACACCTTGTCGTGCGTGCGGCCGAAGCCGACCGCCGTGTAACCGTGGTTGTTGGTGGCCTGCTTCTGCTTGACGATGTCGGCCTCGATGGTGACGCCGAGGTGGTTGGCCTGCCCGGTGAGGTCGGCGGCGGCGTGGTAGTTGACCCCGCCGGTGTTGAAGGCGGACTGCCGCAGGTAGCACCACAGCACAGTGACCATGCCCAGCTCGTGCGCCATCTGGAAGGCTTCCGAGGTCTCCTGGAGCTGGCGCATCCCCTGGTCGGAGCCGAAGTAGATCGTCGAGCCCACTGCGACCGCTCCCAGCTCCCACGCCTGCTGGACGCTCGCGAACATGACCTGGTCGTAGCGGTTGGGGTAGGTGAGCAGCTCGTTGTGGTTGAGCTTGACCAGGAAGGGGATCCGGTGCGCGTACCTGCGCGAGACCGAGCCTAGGACGCCAAGGGTGGACGCGACCGCGTTGCAGCCGCCCTCGATCGCCAGCTCGACGATGTTGCCCGGGTCGAAGAAGGGCGGATTGGGCGCGAACGAAGCCCCGGCCGAGTGCTCGATGCCCTGGTCGACCGGCAGGATCGAGACGTACCCGGTCCCGGCCAGCCGTCCATGGCCGAGTATCTGGTTCATGCTGCGCATCACCTGCGGGTTGCGGTCCGTCTGCGCGACGACCCGGTCCACGAAATCGGGTCCGGGAAGGTGGAGCTGGTCCCTGGGGAAGCCCCTGGCCCGGTAGGTGAGGAGGTCTTCGGCTTCGGCGCCCAGAAGGTCTTCGATTCGGCTCACTTGGCGGTGCTCGGGTTCGGGTTATTGCCTGGCGTGCTCATTCGATCAATCGACTGCGACACTATAACACGGATCAAGATACGGGACGTCCCCGCGGACGCACGCTGATCGGCTGGACTCCGCTCTCGGTGAGGAAGTCGTTGAACGCGCCGACCGCCTGCAGCAGCTGTCCCAGCGTGTTCTCGTGGGCCGCCCATTCCTCCTGTAGATCGGTCCAGCGTTCGCGGGCACCGGCTGTCAGCGGGGGCTCCGTTCCGTCGACGGAGCCGATCAGCGCCAGGATCTGGGCGTCCAGCTTGTTGCGGAAATTGATCACGTCCTGGAAGGTCTGCTGCCGGCGCTGGATCAGCTCCTCCTCCCACTCCGTGATCCGGCTGGTCAGCGATTCGCCGGAGGCGCGGATCGAGTCGGCGAGGGGGTGCTCCTCCGTGCGCTCGACGATCGCGTCGACCTGGTCCGACACGCCGGCCAGCTCGTTGACCGCGCCGTAGAGGTCGCGGATGACCTGCTGCGCGTCGGCGACGAAGCGTTCCTGGGTCCGGTACTGGCCTTGTGTCGCGTTCCAGCGGGGATCGGGCGAGACTGTGAAGGTTGCCGTGCGGCTCTCCTCGCCGTGCGTGAGCCGGACCTGGTAGTCGCCCGGCGCCGCCACTCGGCCCTGGAGGCTGCCGAAGTTCCGGTATCCGTCGACGCCCGGGATCGCGTCGTGGCGATAGTCCCAGGCCAGCCGGTTCAGGCCGGCTTCCGGGGTGGGCAGCGACGTGTAGTCTTCGTTGCCGGCCGCCTCGGGGTCCGTGGCGAAGGTGCGAATCGCGGTTCCGTCGGCGCGCAGGATCTCGACGGTGACCAGCGAGTCCGGCGCTTCCGCGAACGAGAAGAAGATCTGCGCGCCGCCCGGCGGATTGGCCCCCGGCGTGCCCGCCGCGCCCCCGCCTCCGAATCCGCCTCCGAACGAGGCCATGACCGCCTCGCGCGGGGTGAACAGGTGCATGTCGGCGGTGGTTGCCTCCTCGGTCAACTGCTGCACCGGGGACAGGTCGTCGAGGATCCAGAAGCCGCGGCCCTGGGTGGACGCGACGAGGTCGTTGTTGCGGAAGGTGAGGTCGGTGATGGGGACGATGGGCAGGTCGAGCTGCCACTTCTCCCAGCCGTCTCCGGCGTCGCGCGACAGGAAGAGCCCCATCTCGGTGCCGGCGTACAGGAGACCCGGCGTGACCGGGTCCTCGCGCACCACGCGCACCCAGTGTTCGGCGTCGATGCCGGCGGCCGTGCTCTCCCAGCTCGCGCCATGGTCGCGCGTGCGGAAGATCATCGGCGTGAAGTCGTTGAACTTGTACGCCGACGCGACCACGTAGGCGGTGGCCGGGTCGTGGGGCGAGACGTCGATCGAGTTGATCATCGCGCGGTCGACGTCGGGCGGGGTGACGTTGGTCCAGGTGGCGCCGCCATCGCGGGTGATGTGAACCAGACCGTCGTCGGTGCCCACCCAGAGCGTGCCGGGCTCGTGGGGGGACTCGACCAGAGACATGATGGTGTTGTAGTTCTCGCCTCCGGCGCCCTCGTTGGTGATGGGGGTGCCGCCCGCGCCCTGCTTGTCCTCTTCGTCGCGGGTCAGGTCGGGCGAAATGGCCTCCCAGCTCTGGCCGCGGTCGCGGGTCGCGAACACCACGTTGCCGGCGTGATAGATGGTGGCAGGGTCGTGCGGCGACGCCACGATCGGGGCGTTCCAGTTGAAGCGGTAGCGCTGTTCACCGGCGTAGGTGCCGAGGCCGAGGAAGGGGTAGGCCATGATCGGCTTGGCGACGCCGGTCGTGCGATTCCAGCGGTCGATCAGCCCCTGATAGCAGCCGCCGAACACGTCCTCGGGGTCGTTCTCGTCGAAAGCGAGAAAGGCGCTCTCGCACCCTGCCACCGAGTAGAAGTCTCCCCAGCCGATCCCGCCGAGCGAGGCGGACGGAATGCCGATCGCCGAGTTGTCCTGCTGGCCGCCGTAGACGTGGTACGGGAACTGGTTGTCCGTGATCACGCGGTAGAACTGCGCCGTGGGCTGGTTGCGCTGGGTGGACCAGCTGTCGCCCCCGTTGAAGCTCACGTTCGCGCCCCCGTCGTTGGAGTTGATCATGTTGTCGGCGTCGGCGGGGTTGATCCAGAGGTTGTGGTTGTCGCCGTGCGGCACAGAGACCGGGGTGAAGGTGCGGCCGCCGTCGATCGACTTGAGGAACGGCGCGTTCATGACGTACACCGTCTCTTCGTCCTGCGGGTCGGCGAAGATCTTCATGTAGTACCAGGAACGCGTGTGGGTAATCCGATCCGCGTTCACCTGCTCCCATGAGGCCCCCGCGTCGTCGGATCGGTAGACGCCGCCCTGGTCCGGCTCCGCCTCGACGACCGCGAAGAGCCGGTCCGGATTGGCGCGCGACACGTCGACGCCGATTTTGCCGACCAGCTCCGGCAGTCCCCCGTTGATCTGCTCCCAGGTGTCGCCGCTGTCCGTCGACTTCCAGAGGCCGCTCCCATCGCCGCCGGACTCCACCACCCAGGGGCGCCGGAGGTGATCCCAGAAGGAGGCGTAGAGGATGCGCGGATTGGTCATGTCCATGGCCAGATCGGCCGCGCCGGCGCGGGGGGAGACGTACAGCACCTTCTCCCAGTTGCGGCCGCCGTCCATGGTGCGATAGACGCCCCGGTCCTCCGTCTCCCCGTAGGGCGCTCCCTGGGCGGCGACGTAGACGATGTCCGGGTCGCGGGGGTGGATCCGGATGCGGGAGATGGCGCGCGTGCCCGCGAGTCCCATGTGCGTCCAGGTGCGTCCCGCGTCGGTCGAGAGGTAGACGCCGTCTCCGTGCGAGGTGGTGACGCCGCGCACCGCGTGCTCGCCCATGCCGGCCCACACCACGTTCGCGTCCGACTCGGCCACAGCGACCGCGCCCACCGAGCCGGTCCCGAAGTAGCCGTCGCTTACGTTGGTCCACGTGATGCCGGCGTCGGTGGTCTTCCACACGCCGCCCCCGGTCGCGCCGAAGTAGTAGGTCTGGTCGTCGCCCACGACCCCCGTCGATGTAACCGAGCGGCCGCCGCGGGTGGGGCCGATGTTCCGCCAGGTCATGGCCTGGGTGAAGCGGCCGAGCGTGGTGGTGTCGGGGGGTTGGGCGGTGGAGGGGAAGGGGATTGCGAGGAAGATGGCGGCTGCGAAGCACAGAGAGGGTGCCACCGGGACGGGGAGACGGGCGGATTGCATCGGGGTTCTCGGTATGGAGGGAACGGAGAGGCGATCCAACCTTAGCCGGGAACGGCTAGGTTGCCTAGTGTACTGTCCCGGAGATTCCTCGGCGATTCGAGCACCGATGCACCCGCGCTGGACCGCTACGCTCGCCGAGGTCACCTGCGGCCGGCAAGCGACAATATTATTCGTGTCGGCCATCTGGCCAACTCGGCGTCCGCCAGCCAGCCAAAGGCCCGGAGGAACCGTCGGAGAGCACCCCAGACAAAGGCTGGGAGCCTTGCAGAGCTTTGCAGACAGGAGACTCACATCCGGGCTGGGCACCCGGTTTGTCGCCTCGGTGATCGCCGGCCCCGGCGCGATTGCCGTGTCATTCGCCCTGTGGTCGTGTGGAGACCCCGGTGAGCGTAACCCCGGCGCGGGCACGGAGGCCCCCGCGCGCGACTCTCTGTCGGCTGATCCGATATGGGCGGTCGGCAGCGCAGATGGCCCGGAGGCAGAGGTCTTCTCGCGAATCTCGGGCGCGCGACGGCTGCGCGACGGCAGTGTAGTCGCAGGCGTCGAAGGGTTCCACGAAATCAGGAAGTTCGGGCCGGACGGGGCGCATCTCTGGTCCGTCGGTCGCCGGGGCGCGGGCCCAGGCGAGTTCGCGCGGCTGCAGCTTCTGCAGGGCTGCTCGGAAGACAAGGTTGTCGCCTATGACCGCAGCAATTTCAGAGTCACGGAGTTCGGCCAGGACGGCGAGCGGTTGACGGTGTGGCAATTGCCTTCGGCAGCAACCGTACCGTACGAGGTGACCTGTGCTCCGGATGGCAGGATCATCTACTTCGCGGCGGGTCAATTCCCGTCGGAGACCGGGATCTTCCGATGGCACGTGCCGATCTCATGGATTTCTCCCGGAATGCAGGGCGCCCGCCTGATCCGGGACGACGTGCCGGGGCCGGAGCGCGTTCTCGATGACGACGGCTACTGGGATCGCCCGTGGTCCCGGAGACTGGTCCTTGGAGGAACCGATCGCGGCGTATGGATCGGAACAAGCGACGACCATATGCTGGAGCTGGTCGGGTGGGACGGGACGGTGCTGGATACGCTCGCGTGGTCGGGGAGAGACCGTACGGTCACCCAGGCGGACATCGACCAGTTGCAGGACGAGTTTACGGCAGGGGATGACGAGGAGGAGAGGGCCCGGTTTCTCAGGGAGAGCTGGCCCGGCTACGAGAGAGTGCTGCCCTCCACGGTACCGGCGTATTCACACCTGCTGGTCCTGGCTGACGGCACGCTGTGGGTCGGGCAGTGGGACGGCATCATGTGGTTTCCACGGCTGCCGGGGCACCCCGGAAAACGCTGGGACGTCTTCGATGCTTCGGGAAAGCGGATCCGCCAGGTGACGATTCCGAGTCACATGCGTCTGCTCGATGCCGGAGCTGACTGGGTGCTTGTGGTGGTCCGGGACAGCCTGGGAGTCGAGGCGCTTGCGGTTTACGAAGTGTCGTAGGGATCGGCGATACGGCCCGACCGACATTCGTGACGTCCGAGTGGGCCTGCATCGTCACGCCGGCGCCGGACCCGGGCCCACTGAGCGTCGGGGACGTTGCCTGGCCGACCCCGCCGCCACAGTTTCGCTCTGAGGCGCGATTGAAGCCGGCCCGGCCGGCCTCTGAAGACCACGCATGGAGGAACCAGCATGACCAGGAACGCAAAGCTCACCGGACTCCTCATGCTTGCCGGTGGTCTCGTCGGCGCGAGTTACGCCGCCGCTCCCCTGTCGGCCCAGACCGCCGGCGACCCGATCGTCCGGCTGTGGGCCTACCCCGACGCACTCGAGATGCGCGTCGGGGACGAGGTGCGGGTGACGATCGCGGCGTACACGCGCTCGGGGGCACGGGTGGAGAACCCGGTGGTGCGGCTGGTGGGGCCGCGGGCTGCGATGAGGGTGCGGCAGGGGGTGGTCACCGCGCTGGCGGCGGGGGACTACGAGCTGATCGCGACGCTGGTGCGGGAGGGTGGGGATCCCGCAGGCGAGCCTGTGACCATGAGGGTGCCGGTCAGCATCGGCTGGCCAGCCGTCGACAGGGTGGTCGTCTCTCCCACCACCGACCATCGGTTGCTCGTGGGGACCACCTTGCGGATGCGCGCGCGCGCCGAGCACGCCGACGGTTCCGCCCGGAGCGAACCCGAGGTGACGTGGCGCAGCGGCGCACCCGACATCGCGGCCGTTGACCGCTTCGGGCGCGTGACGGCCGTGGCCCCCGGTACGGCTGCCATCACCGCGACGGTCGACGGCGTGGACGGAACGCTCACCGTGCGGGCCGATCCATTCACGGGCGAGACGATCGCGATCACCGGCGGTGGGACGCGGGCGCGCACTGGCGACGTCATCGACTTCAGCGCGGAGGTGCGCGGCGCCGGCGGCGACCTTCTGGGCGGCGTTCCCGTCGAGTGGTCCCACATCTGGGAGGAGCCCGAGGGAGTCATCGCGCCACCCGCTCCGGCCCAGATGTCCGGCGGCCGTTTCGTCGCGGATGTCCCCGGCGTCTACACCGTGATCGCCGACGCGGGGCCGCTTTCCGCGCGCACCTCGTTCCGGGTCGTCGCCCGCGATGTCGTCCAGAAGCTCGAGATCCAGGGGCAGGGGAGGGAGCAGCGGGTTCGCACCACCGATTTCTGGGTCTTCGAGGGGCGCGACGGGCGGGACTACGCGCTCACCGGGGCCAAGCGGTCCGACGGATACGGATTCGTGTGGGATGTGACCGAGCCGGGGAACATCTTCAAGACCGACTCGATCCAGGTGGATGCGCGGTCGATCAACGACATGAAGGTGTCGCCCGATGCGCGCTACGCCACCATGACCCGCGAGGGGGCGTCGAACCGGCGCAACGGGGTGGTGATCCTCGACCTCACCGACCCCGCGCATCCCGTGATCGCCTCCGAGGTGACGGACCACGGGCTGACGGGCGGGGTGCACAACGCCTTTCCCACGCCCGAGTACGTCTACGCGCTGGCGGGCGGCGACAAGTACGTGATCCTGGACATCAGCGACCTGTACAACCCGCGCCTGGTCGGCGAATACAACCACCCCGACAGCCGTCTGCACGACGTGTGGGTGCTCGACGGGCTCGCCTACTCGGCCGAGTGGGAGAACGGGCTGGTGGTCGTGGACGTGGGCGACGGGAGGTGGGGCGGCTCGCCCGAAAACCCGGTTCTGGTGAGCAGCTACCCGATCCCGGGGGGTGCGACGCACGCGGTCTTCCCGTACATCTCGCAGTCGACGGGGAAGCACTACGTCTTCCTGGGCGACGAGATCATGAGCCGGCGGGGGCTGGCGTGGGAGGGTCCCGGGCAGGGGCGCGGGTCGTACCAGCTGCCGTACGATCCCGAGACCGGGATGAACGGGATTCCGCTCGCGACGCGGGGCTACATCCAGATCGTGGATTTCTCCGACCCCGAGTCGCCGCGGATGGTGGCGCGCTACGAGGTCCCCGAGTACGGCACCCACAACATCTGGGTCGAGGACGACATCCTGTATCAGGCCTACTACGAGGGCGGCGTGCGCATGGTGGATGTGTCGGGCGAACTGATGGGCAACCTGTACACGCAGGGACGCGAGATCGCCGTCTTCAAGGCCTACGACCCGATTGGTTATGTTCCCAATTCGCCGATGGCCTGGAGCGCGATGCCCTTCAAGGGCCGCGTCTTCTTCTCGGACACGAATTCGGGGCTGTGGTCGGCGAGGCTGGTGCCCAGGAGCAGGCCGGTCAGCTGACGGCGGACGCTCCGCGGGCCGCGCGACAACTCACAACCGGAAACACGCCTTGGAGACCTCCTACCTGATATGGATCGCGTCGGCCGCCGTGGTCGTGCTGGTCGTACTCTTTGTGGTCGTGGGACTGTTCTTCGGATGGGGAGAGCGGTGGTCCCGGCGCGGCAACATCGACATGTCGCTGGACGCGGGGGTTAGGCACCTGCTGGATGATTTCCTGACCGAGTTCTCCCGGCGGCTCGGGTGGAACAAGGATTCGAGCCGGCGGCTGCGCGCGGCTGGCGAAGAAGTGCTCCTGACCCTGGCCGAGCGGGACGGTCCGGAGGCGTCCGGGCTGCGGCGCCTGCGCGTTTCGGCGCGCCGCGACAAGGGAAGCGCCGTAGTTGAATTCCTGGCGTCGCCACAGGGGACGAACTTCGAGGAACAGCTCAAGCTTCTCGAGAAACACGCCGCGCCTGCCAGCGAGCAGGACCTTTCGTTGCGGCTGCTCCAGCACTACGCGTCCTCGGTGCGTCACCGGCACTACTACCTGAACGACCTGGTGACGGTGAAGGTGAAGGGGTCGCGGTAGGGGGCTGCTTGGCCCGTGGACTCCCGGTCGCTTTCGGCTCGCCAGGCGTCCGGGCCGGCCGCTTGGCAGGACTGGGCAGAAATGTAAGGTTGACCTTACAAAGCGTAATGTCGCCTTTACGATGAACTGTTGAGCAAGCTCCGTTCTGGAAAGCTAACTCCGTCCAGGTCCAATCCGGGGGACTTCGCCTCCCGGTTCCTCCTCGCGGGGGCCGAATCGGACGATCAGCCCGCCGACCACCGAACTCACGATCCAGAACATCAACGCGATGGTGAACAACTCGATGGCGCGAAACCCTGGGATAGCCGACCCGCCAATCAACAACCCGAACCACACGGCGAAGTTCTGAAGCTGGAAGTCGAGTTCGGCCCCCCGCTTCATGCTCTGCACCGCTCTCACGATCAGATAAAGGACGGTGGCGCCGACCGCGGAGACTACGATCTGCCCGGGAAGCGAAGTGATAAAGCCCAGGGCCGTCCCCACCGCGCCGCTCGCTACGATCCAGGCGGCTGACGGCACCTTCGACTTCCTGACGGGCAGCCCGGTGTTCTCGTCGTCGACCGGCACCGACGGCACCGGCGCTGGTTCCTCGCCGACCACCTCGTCGATCGCGGCCTCGGTCGCCGCCGGGTCGATCCCCGCTTCGCTCGCAATGCGCCGGAGTTCCTCGACGGTCAGCGAGTCGCCGCTCGCGTCGATTTCGGCCGCCCGCTGAAGGATCAGCGTGACCTGCGAAGCGGATATGCGTGCCGGCTTGTCACTCATTCGTCATCTCCGGAAGGCTGGCCGGTAAGGGCGGGAAGCTCAAACAATCCGGCCCCGCATGCAAGCCGTGCGGGAACCGCGGAACCGCCACGCACCGACCGAGTATCGATCGCAGCAGCCTGTCAGTGGAAGCGAGGAGCGTGGAGACCTAAGCAATGACACAGGAAGAGAACAAGCGCGTCGTACTCGTAGCGGGCGCCAGCGGATACGTCGGCGGCAACCTGGTCCCTGCCCTGGAGAAAAAGGGCGTTCGCGTCCGGTGCCTTGCGCGCACTCCCGGCGACCTGGCGGACCGGTTCTCGACATCGACCGAGATCGTCCATGGCGACGTCCTCCACGCGGAATCGCTCTTCGCCGCGCTGGAAGGCGTCCACACGGCGTACTACCTCGTGCATTCGATGGATTCCGGCGACGGCTTCGAAGGGCACGACCGCACGGGTGCACGCAACTTCGCCCGCGCGGCCCGGCAGCGGGGGGTGCGGCGCGTGATCTACCTCGGCGGACTCGGCGGCGACGAACGCCTTTCGCCCCACCTGGCGAGCCGCCTTGAGGTGGGCGCGATCCTGGCCGCCGAGGGACCGCCGACGCTGGAGTTCCGCGCGTCCATCATCATCGGGTCGGGATCGCTGTCCTTCGAGTTGATCCGTCACCTGGTCAACAGGCTTCCGGTGATGATCACGCCGCGATGGGTGCGGACCCGGGCTCAGCCGATCTTCATCGACGACGTCGTCACCTATCTCGTCCTGGGCCTCGATCTGGAGGAGGATGAGGGCGCGGTGCTCCAGATCGGAGGGCCGCGGCGCCTGTCCTACGGGCAACTCATGCGCGAATACGCCCGCCAGGTCGGCTTGCGGCGGCTGATGATCCCGGTTCCGCTGCTGAGTCCCCGTATCTCCGGACTCTGGCTCGGGCTGGTGACGCCGCTGCACGCGCGAACCGGCCGCAAGCTCGTCGACAGCCTGCGCAATGAGACCATTGTGCGGGACAACTCGGCGCTGGAACGGTTCCCGGTGCGGCGGCTGGGGGTCAGCCACGCGATTGCGGCGGCCCTCCGGGAGGAGGACAGCGCGGTTGCGCGCACGCGGTGGAGCGATCCCGCCTTCCTGAACGTCCGGGCGGCGCGCTGTAGCGGGGGGCGTCTCGGCGCACGCCTTATCGATCGCCAGCAGGCTCGGACAGCGGCGTCGCCGTCGAGGGCATTCGCCCCGATTCAACGCATCGGAGGTGATCGGGGCTGGTACTGCGCCACCTGGTTGTGGCGGTTGCGCGGCTGGATCGACCTGATGCTCGGCGGCGTGGGGATGCGGCGCGGACGACCGCACGCGGTCGAACTCAACTCGGGCCAACCCCTCGACTTCTGGCGTGTCGAGGACTTCGAGCCCGGCCGTCTGCTACGCCTGCGTGCGGAGATGAAGCTGCCGGGGCGGGCCTGGCTGCAGTTCGAAGTCGGCCCGGCGAGCGAAGGCAGCAGGATCACGCAAACGGCCATCTTCGACCCGCGGGGGCTGGGCGGGCTGCTGTACTGGTACGCCCTCTATCCCGTCCACTGGGTCATCTTTCGCGGGATGTTGCGGGGGATCGTCGATCGCGCGGAGGGCCGGTCAGCCGATCGCGCGGCGCTGGCGGCTTCGAGCTGACCCACCGGCCCGCGAGGCCGTTCACGCCATGTCGTCCGCGGCTGTCCGGGGGCTACGACCCGCCGGACCCCAACGCCCGCGCCAGGAATTCCACCGCGCGCGGGATGGCCTGGTTGAGGCCGAACAAGTCGTGGCCGCCGCCGTCGTAGATATAGGCCTCGAAGTCGGGCGCGCCACGCCCCAGGGCCTCCATCGCCTCGATCATGGCCAAGGCCTGTGAGACATCCACTGTCGCGTCGATCGTGCCGTGGTGCAGCTGCACCGAGGGAAGGTCGGCCGCGAAGAGCACCGAGGAGCGGCGGACCAGCTCGAGCCGCGTTTCGGCGCGGGTCAAGTCGCCACGGATGTACGGCTGGACGACCACCGAGTCGAGGTGCGCGACTCCCGTAAGACGGCGAGGCATGCGCAGCGCCGCCTCCCGCACGATCTCGCGCACCCATTCGTCGAAGAAGTCGGTCGGACCGAAGAAAGTGACGATCCGGGCGATCCGTTCGTCGCGGACGCCGGCAAGCAGGGCCACTCCGCCCCCGCGGCTGCCTCCGAACAGGTTGATCGAGTCTGGCCTGGCGGCCGGGGTCGTCTCGATGGCCACGTTCAGGAGGGCCAGCAGGTCGTCCACGTCGTAGTCCCAGTGGCTTGAGTTGCCCTCCGAGACCCAGGTGCTGTCGCCATACTCGAGCGGCTCGCTGCGGAAGGACGGGATGACGTAGACGAAGCTGTCGCGCAGCTCGCCCAATGCAATCGCTGCAATCTGGATATCGCTGATCGACACGCCGCCGTCGCCTCCGTGCAGGTAGGCCAGAATTGGCAGGCTCTGCTCGGCTGCGCTGTCCGGCTCGATGATCGCGCCGTAGTGGCGGACCCCGCCGACGGTGTGCGAGACGATGCGGAGGGTGGCCACCGACCCCACCAGATCGAGCGGCTCCGCGAGTTCCACGCGCGCGCCGGCCGCTGAGATGTCCCGCGCGGCCCAATCCGCGCGAACCGCGGCGACTTCGGCATCGGTTGCCGCCATGAAGAGGGTGTCCAACTCGGCCTCGAGATCCAGGGCGGTCGCCGTGGCGGAGCCGGTGGCGTCGGTCGCGGTGAGCGCGAGCGTATGGGTGCCGCCGTCGGCGCCGAGGGTCCACGTCGTGGCCGCGTGGCCGTCGCTGTCGGTGGTTGCCGAGACGGGGTCGGCCGTGCCGTGGCCCGCGGCGGGTGCGAAGGTGACCGTTTCCCCGGCGAGGGCCTGGCCCTGCGCGTCGAGAACCCGGATGACGATCGGCTCCTCGAGCGACAGACCCTGAACGGCGCGCTGACCGTCGCCGGAAACCACCTGGACAGTCGTCGGGACGGGTGGTGTCGGCGGTTCCGGGGGCTGCACGATCAGCGGGACCCCCTCGTCGCAGGCGGCGAGGGCGGCGCAGGTCAGGGCGGAGAAAAGTACACGTTGTCCGGGTCGCAGGGGCATTTCAGTCGGTCTCTGGAGGGACGCGGCGGCAGGAAAGTCTGGTGCAGCCTAACGATGGCGCGAGCGACTGCCACAGAGCAATAGCGACACTGGCCACGAAACCGGCAGGTCGCCGGCGAGAAACCTCGACCACCGCACCCTTGTGTTTCCGCGGGTTCCTGGCGAGCCATCAGTCTACCGCTATCCGCCCGCCCGGCCGTGCGCGTTCGCGGAAGCAGGCGGGGTTGCGAGGTGACTATCCGCGCTCCACGATCCCGGCCAGGTCGTCGTTACTGGCCGGCTTCCCGCGCTCTGCCAGTACGATGACAGCCCGGTAGACCCGGTCGAGTTCCCCGGGACACAACTCGTAGCCCAGCTGCTCGCACCGCCTGCGCACCGCGTGGCGTCCCGAGTGCTTCCCCAGCACCAGCGTCGATTCGACGCCTACGTCTTCGGGGCGCATGATCTCGTAGGTGCGGCGGTCCTGGATCATCCCGTGCTGGTGGATCCCGGCTTCGTGCGCGAAAGCGTTGCGGCCGACGATGGCCTTGTTCGCCTGCACGGGCTCCCCGGTCAGCTCCGAAAGCAGGCGGCTGGAGCGGAATAGCTGGGTGGTGTCGATCCCGGTGGAATAGGGCAGCAGATCGTGGCGAACGCGCATCGCCATCACGATTTCTTCGAGCGAGGCGTTGCCCGCCCGCTCGCCGATCCCGTTGATGGTGCATTCGACCTGCCGGACGCCCGCAAGCACGGCGGCCAGCGAGTTGGCCACGGCCAACCCGAGGTCGTCATGACAGTGTGCGCTGAACACGACACTGTCCGCGTCGGCAATCCGGGCCATGACGGTCTTGTAGAACCGCGCGATCTCGCTGGGTACGCAGTATCCGACCGTGTCGGGCAGGTTGATCGTCGTCGCGCCCGCCGCGATCGCCGTGTCCACGACCTGGCACAGGAAGTCCATGTCGCTGCGGGTCGCGTCCTCCGCCGAGAACTCGATGTCGTCGGTGTATTTGCGCGCTTGGGTGACGCTGCAGCGCACGGCGGCAAGGCACTCCTCGCGCGTGAGGCGCAGCTTCTGCTCCAGGTGCAGGTCGGAGGTGGCGATGAAGGTGTGGACGCGTGGGCGTGCCGCGGACTGCAGCAGCTCGCCGACGAGCTCGATATCCGTGGGATTGCAGCGTCCCAGAGCGGCGAGGACCGTACCGCGGATCTCGCCGGCGATGAGCTTGACCGCGCGTGCATCGTCGTCGGATGCAACCGGGAACCCGACCTCCATGACGTCGACCCCGAGCGCTTCGAGCTGGCGGGCAAGTCGGATCTTCTGCCCGGTATTGAGCGAGAAGCCCGGCGCCTGCTCGCCGTCGCGAAGCGTGGTGTCGAAGATGGTAATGCGGTCGGTTGCCATGGGAGTGCTCCGAAAGGGGGGATTCCTGAAGCGCGGTGTGAGTCGCGGCTCAGAATCCCGTGACGTAGGGAAGTCGGGACGCGATGCGCTGCACGTCCTCGAACTCGCTGAGCAGGAGGCCTGTGGCGTCCCATTGTCCGGTGAGGAGGGAGTCGCGCACCGCGGCAGGGAAGTGAAGCGCGACGGTGCGGCCGCCCGCCGTGATGGTGCGAGTGCGAACGCTGAGCGCCATCGGGGTCGTCGGCGCGTGTTCGGTGATCGCCATCAGCGCCTCGATGTCGGCCGCGGCGGCGGTGGCGCAGGGAAGGCCGATCGTGGTCGAGTTGGCCAGGAAGATCTCCGAGAAGGATTGGCCAACGCACGCGCCGATCCCCCAACGCATGAGCGCCTGAGGGGCGTGTTCGCGCGACGAGCCGGAGCCGAAGTTCTCGTTGACGAGAAGGATGGACGCTCCGGCGAAGTCCGCGTTCGCGAACGGATGCCCGGGCATCGACCGGCGGTCGTCCGCGAAGACGTGCGCGCCGAGCCCACTGAAGCTGATTTCCTTCAGGAAGCGCGCCGGGATGATCCGGTCGGTGTCGATGTTGTCGCCGCGCAACGGGACGGCGGTTCCCTTGATCCGGTCGATCGGCGTGACCCCGCTCACAGCATCGTCCTCACGTCGGTGACTTCGCCGCTGATCGCTGCCGCGGCGACCATCGCCGGACTCATCAGCAGCGTGCGCCCGGTCGGGCTCCCCTGCCGCCCCTTGAAGTTGCGGTTGGACGACGACGCGCACACCTCGCGGCCGTTCAGCCGGTCCGGGTTCATCGCCAGGCACATCGAACATCCGGCGCCGCGCCACTCGAACCCGGCCTGCAGAAACACCTCGTCGAGACCTTCCGCTTCGGCGGCCTGCCGGACCTGGGTCGAGCCGGGAACCACCAGCGCCCTCACATGCGATGCCACGCTGGACCCGCGAGCCACCCGCGCGGCCTCGCGCAGATCCGAGAGCCGACCGTTCGTGCACGACCCCACGAACGCCACATCGACCCTGGTGCCGGCCAGCGGCGACCCGGCGGTGAAGCCCATGAAGTCGAGCGCCTCGCCGATCGCTTCACCGTCGGTGGCGGCCGAAGCCTTGTCGGGGATCGGCTGGGACACCCCGATGGACTGACCCGGATTGATCCCCCATGTCACTCGCGGCTCGATCGCGCCCCCGTCGATCTCGACGACATCGTCGTAGGCCGCGTCGGCGTCGGAGGCCATGGAGCGCCACCACTCCTTCGCCCGCACGAAGGCGTCGCCCCCGGGCGCGTGCGGCCGACCCTCGAGGTATGCGAAGGTCGTCTCGTCAGGGTTGACGTACCCGATCCGCGCCCCGCCCTCGATCGACATGTTGCACATCGTCATCCGCTCGTCCATCGTCATGCGCTCGACCGCCTCGCCACCGTACTCGTACGCGTAGCCGACTCCGCCGCGCACGCCCAGCCGTGCGATGATCTCGAGGATCACGTCCTTGGCGTAGACGCCCGGCCCCAGCTCACCCGAGACGGAGATGTGGCGCACCTTCAGCGGCGCGATCGCGAGGCACTGCGACGCCAGCACGTCGCGCACCTGCGACGTTCCGATCCCGAAGGCCACCGCCCCGAACGCCCCGTGAGTAGAGGTGTGGCTGTCGCCGCACGCGATCGTCATTCCCGGCTGCGTCAGCCCCAGCTCGGGCCCGATCACGTGCACGATGCCCTGCCGGTCGCTGTCGAGTCCCGCGACCCGGATCCCGAACTCGTCGCAGTTGCGCTCGAGCGCGGCCATCATCTGCTCGGCGAGACCGTCTGCGAAGGGCCGCGACTGGTCCAGCGTCGGGATGATGTGGTCGACCGTCCCGTAGGTGCGCTCGGGGAAGGCCACGCCCACCCCACGCCGCCTCAGCATGTCGAACGCCTGCGGCGAGGTCACCTCGTGAATCAGATGCAGGCCGATGAAGAGCTGCGTCTGCCCGGACGGAAGCCGACGGACGGTGTGCAGGTCCCAGACCTTTTGCAGGAGGGTGCGGGGCATCGGGGGATGATATCGGGGGATACGGGTGGTGGGTCGGGTGACGAAGGCGAAAATTATTGCGGGGGTGAGCGAGGAATGTCAATGAGGGTGGGGATGGGCAGGCAGAGAATCGGGACTGGAATGGACGCGGTGGAGCACAACGAATCATGTAACGGTGAATTCACGATACCTGCCGGGAGTGGAGCGCGCCTTGAGGAGATGTGCTCCCGCCGACCATGAATGAACGTGGGGACCAAAAGCAGCATGCGACGAATCCCAGCGAGTGGTTGTTCCGAAATGTAAGGTGTACTTTACATAAAGTACGCTGTAGTTTACTAAATCTACTCTTCTTGTTGTCCGTAGCGATCCTACATGTTCGTCTGAGAGCGGACCTGCGAGCCTTCCGCGAGCTTGAATCGCCGGGTCCCGTACACGAGGCAGCGCCCGCCACCTTGCTACCGTCACTACCTACGTTCCATCCCTGTTCCTGAGAGTCCCGACAGCCGCCCCCGTCGCTCGTCGTGCCCTCGACCACTTCTCACTCGTCAACCAGTCCCCACGACCTTTTGCGACAGTCACCCTCCGCTACCCACCCCGACCTCCCTGAACGCGACCCGAACGTCGGAGAGATGGTGCGCGTCCGCACCTGATCGAGGCCGCCAACCGCGAGGCCGAGGCGGGCCTCCGGCGGGACGCCACCGCCGAAGAGATCTGGCGAAATGAGCTTCGCCTGCTGGACCGGATGCAGAACATTGCCGACGAAGCCCGTACCCGACCGGATGCCAAGACGCACAGGCTCATCGATTGGATCCGGGACAACATGTGCCCGGACCTTCCGACATTTGGCTTACCCGTCGTCGGCGAGACCCCACGTGGAACGACCACCGCGTGTTGATCGCGCGCGCCACGTTCTACCGTCGCCGGGGACCTAGCTGCTAAGCTAGTCGGATAGCCGTTCGCGTAGACGAGGTGGTAGCGAATCTCCAGGAGGTCGACCTGCTCTCCTGTGAGCGTGCTTAGGGCAGCGAGCCAGTCGTCGCGCGGAACCTGGAAGCGGATATCCTCGACTTGGGCGGCGGTTGTCGCTCCGCCCATCTCGATGCGAGGCCACAGCCGCATCGTCAGGGCGAGGGCACCGCCGGCCCGGCGCTCTTCAAGCCGTTCCAGCCGGAACCCGCCCAGATCGAGAGCGACGGAGGTGTCCTGCGTGTCCACGTAATCGAAGGAGCGGAGCGGGCGTCTCGGACCTTCGCGCGCGAGCGTGCCGACGAGAAGGTCATCCGCCCCGAGTCGCAGTTCGCCGCGGAAGTCGACCACCCGATACTCCTCGTGGGCACGTCCGTGTTGCGAAATGACGCGGTGCCCGAGGGTCCACGAGAGCCCGAAGCGGATTCTCGGGCTCAGCGCGGGCACGGGCGCGACGTTGGTCACCGCCACTCGGCCCACCTGGGAAGTCCCTATTGTGACGCGTCCTGCACCGTATCCGGCAGCCATCCGGGCTCCTCCTCTCTCTCTAGGCCCGAGCCCGAACCGCCAAGGCTTGTCGCACTTCGTTGTAGACGGGAACACCTTCTCCAGCCTCGATGGTAACCACCACACCGTAACGGATCGCGGCGTCGAGCGCCCCGGCAGGCTCCTTACACGTGATACGCAGCGCCACACGACCGTCCGCGACGAACGGGACGGCCTGCTTGCCGTGGTACCGCTGGTGGAACAACGTTCCCCTCGGGCTTGAGACGCTACTGGGCTGAAGCTTCTCG
This sequence comes from Gemmatimonadota bacterium, assembly GCA_022827345.1. Taxonomy (GTDB): domain Bacteria; phylum Gemmatimonadota; class Gemmatimonadetes; order Longimicrobiales; family Gaopeijiaceae; genus Bin94. The sequence continues at coordinate 80,130 of JAJDTB010000068.1, forward strand.
CGCGTGGTACCGAACTCGGCATCAAAACCTCCCGCCACTTCAAGCTTCGCCATCCGATAGGCCAGATGCCGCACGTTGACGGGGGAGAACCAGGCCAGAGTCACCGTGAGTGTTCGGGGCACGTCAACGCGCGAAAGGCTGGGCGGGAGCGGCAGACGACAGACGGCCATCTGCCCGCTCTCGATCCGCCCGTAGCCGACCATTGTCGCCCTGTGGGCTGTGCAGGTCATCGCCTCCTCGATCCGCGGAAAGCCGTAGCCCAGGATGCGGGCGACGTTGTCCAGCCGCTCCACATGCGTTCCCCGCCCCTGCGGCCCATAGAGGTTGCCAAGCTTGAAAGCCACCGATTTGTCCCACCGGGCGGCGTGCACCAGGAGCGCCCGTACCACGACCCCGCGGTGCTCGGGATCCGCGTCGGCGAGCACGCTTCCGTTCTCCGGAGCCATCAGCGCATCGTAGAGCTGGTGCGCGGCACGGGTGGTGAGTGCCGCGGCCACGCTGGTGCCGCCGGTGTTCGTCTCCCTGTCCAAACCGCCCGCCGCGTCGGGTGCCGCTGCCCTGATACCGAAGCGCGAACCGGGATTCCCAGGCTGGAGCTGGAGCTGGCCACCGTGTGGACTGGCCAGGACGTGCTCCCGCCCTCCTGGCATTAGGATGTCGGGCTTGATGGCCTTGCGGTGCCCCAGTCCCATGGCGGAACTGATGTTCGGCAATGCTCCGTTCACGTACGGTGCCACCAGCGGGCCCGTTCCTATGCCTCCGAGGCCGCCGCCTGGAGCCTCGTCGTGGCTGGCGCCCACAGTCACCACATTCAAGGCTTCGGACGGCGACAGCAGCGTTCGCTGGGAGCGCTGCTCGCCCAGGCCATCCAGAACGGCGTCCTCCCGCGCGGATGCTTCGGCATCCTCGAACCCCGTCATGGTATCGAATCCCGGGACCGGCAGGGGTTGGGTGATATTCCCGGCACTCACGACGAATAGAATGCCGTACCTGTGGGCGAGGTGGTCGAGCAGACGTGCCCACGGACTGATCCAGCCTGCGTAGGGCCTTCGCGTATCGCCCAGAGAAAGGTTCACGATGAAGACTTGGGGAGCGGATGGCCGTGTCCCGCCGACCCCCTCCTTCATGCGCACGACCGCCCGGTAGACGGTATCGACCAACAGGCGATCCGGCCGGAACCGCTCCTCGGAGCCACTATCGGGTGCGTACATGACCGGATGGACGTGGATCAACCGGCTCAGTGGGGTGTCGATCTGATTGCGATCTCCATGGATGATCAAGGATGCCATCGCGGTGCCGTGGTACCTGGCGAATACAAGGCTCCGTGCGTCAAGACCGTCCGGATCATCGATGGCCACGCGCCCTGCCAAAAGCCGATGCCTCTGGACTGGCACGCCATCCAGCAATGCGACAATTGGGGGTTCGTCCGGTGTGGGGAGCGGGCCGTCAGGCGCCGCTCCAGTCGATGCGCGACGGCGCGCCGGTTGGGGGAACCCCAAGGATTGAGGCCTTACGAACATAATGTCGTCGGAGACCACGAGATGGACGGGTTCCCGATCTATCACCCGCAGCACCTCCTCCCGTGGCAAGCGGACCAGCGCTGCCTCGTAGCCAATGGGTGGGACGGAGGCCTGATGGACGACCGATCCGCCCGCTTGAGCCACTACACCCGCGAGATTGCGCCTCGCCCGTTCGCGTTGCAGTTCGCTCTCCCGGTACCAAAGCTCGACTTCAAGCGAGACCCTCGATTCGGGATCGGACCCGAGGTCAAGCAGGAAGTCCTCGCGCGTAGCGTCCGAAATCCTGTCCTCGGGCCCCCAGGGTCGAAGATCATGGAGGCGGTCGAAGAGGTGGTGCCAGGACTTGAATCCGCGTTCCAACTCCGAGCCCTTCTGATGGCGCTCCCATAGGCTGAGGAGCTGTCCCAGCGCTCGAAGGTCCGGCATGGCTGCGTAGAGCCTTCCCCCCACTGACTTGCCATCGCGGCGCTGCCCCTCCTTCCCCTTCCGAGTGTCAATCACCCAGAAATCGTCATCGGGTTCGAACTCCGTATTCTGCTCGGCGAGGTATTCCAATCCCGGCACCTTGCGGCACGCAGCAGCGAAATCGCTGATAGATCCCGCCACCTCGAACACGATGACCCTCTCCGGGGCCAGACTGCCGGGGTCGTCACGCAACTCCACCGGATCACGGTGTCCAGCGACGAAAGATGCCAGCCGGTCGAATACGGGCCCCAGCCGCTCAGCTTGGCGTGCACGTGTAGGAAGCGCCGGGCCCTTTGGTGGCGGAAAGGGGTTGCCGCGCGGAGGACTGGCGATCTCCAGAGCCGGAAGCGGCAGGAGCGGAAAGTCAGGCATGTTCGTCGAGCCGCGCCCCTATTCGCCCCCCACCCGCCCGCGCTCCTCCCAGAGCTTCAGCGTCGCAGTCACCACTCTCTTCAGCCCGTCGCGACCAAGCCCCAGGGCGAACCGTCTCCTCACGTCGAGGCAGAACTCCTCGGCCTCGGCATAGCTGACCGGCCCCAGCCGGGACGCCAGTCTGGCCGGGGCATGCCCCAACCCGCCCCCCATGGAACGACCGAACCTCTCAAGGTACCCGGCGAGATCCTTCTCCGTCGGCGCGTCAAGCGAGAGGCGCAGCTGGAACCGGCGCCAAACCGCGCGATCAAGCAGCTCTGGGTGGTTGGTGGCGGCCACCGTCACCGTGTAGCTCGGCAGTTCGTCGACCTGCATCAGCAGCGAGGTGACCACGCGCTTGATCTCGCCCGTTTCGTGATGGTCCCCCCGCTCCTTCGCGACCGCATCGAACTCGTCGAAGAAGAGAACGCTGGGGGTGGTCCGGGCGTAGTCGATCACCCGCTTCAGGCGACTGGCGGTCTCGCCGAGATAGCTCCCGATCATCGTCTCGTAGCGCACGACGATGAAGGGGACGGAGAGCGCCTCCGCGATGGCTTCCGCCAGCGTCGTCTTTCCATTCCCCGGAGGTCCGACGAGGAGAACGCGATGCCGGGGCTCCAGCGAATGGGCCCTCAGGACGGACGCCCTCCGCTGCTCCTCGATCAGGTCGCGGCAGGCCGCCCCGTTCGTGTCCGAAAGGACGAGGTCCTCCAGGCGTCGTCGCGGCACCAGCTCGGTCGCAAATCGGCGCCAGGCGCGGCCACGCCCGATGAACCCTGCCCGGGGGCGTCCCTCCCCGTTGGCGACAGCTCGGGTCAGACGGTCCGCAAGGACGTGGTGGTTCTTGGCCCGCTCCTCGGCGATGATCGCCTCGGTGGTCTTCCGGACCCGTCCCCGGTCGCCCTCGGCACTGGCCTGGACGAGAGAGACCAGCAGATCGGCTCTTGCCATGTCGATGTGCCCCTGTACCGTAGCCTCGGATCCGGGTCGCTCGTTCGGACCACGTTGGCCCGCGCGTTGGCGGCCCGCAAGGAGCGCGCCCAATCCAAATGTAGCCGGTTCACCGCTGCCATTGGGTGAGCTTCCTTCCCGAGGATCCCCTCGAGCGCAGGGTTACCCGCGGCAGGTCACGATGCCCCAGGACGCCCACTCGTTCGGTAGGGTTGACTCGCTGCTCATGATTTGGCGGCACGAACTGACCCCACCCACCTACTCCGCTCCTGGATCATCTCAACAATGTCCCCGGCTACCCTTTCGAACTCCTCGGGCACCCTTACCCGTTGCCCGGCTAGCTTCTGGAGGGCGGCGCGCAACGGCACCAACTCGCGGCAATCCTCCGCGCTCCGCGCCAGCGCGCCCGCGAAGACCTCCGGCGTCGCCCCGGCGGCCATCAGATCGATGGTGTCCCACACGACCTTGCCGACCATCTCACGGTCGGCGACATCAAGGTCATCGCACATCGTCCGGAACAGCTCGGCCGCGGCAGACTCCTTGCCCTCTAGTACGAGCCCATGTATCCGGCACCCCATGGCGCGCCATCGAACAGGGATGCCCCGTCGTCCTGCCATACCTCCGAAGTTGCGTACGAGATCATCACACGTTTCGAGTGCTTCTCGCCCGCGTCCCATCCGGTTCAGACTCATGCCCTTCAGTTCGAGGGCCATAGCCACCTCTCGCTGAAGATCCGGCTGGTCGCTTGTCCGGTAACGACGAACGACTTCGTCGCAGGCCGCGACGGCAGCCTCGTTGTCCCCCATCTTCATCCTCGCGCCCGCCTTTTTCGTCAGCGCGGTAGCGACCTGAACCTGTATGTCCGGCTCGCCGTCCCCGTCGAAACGCTCAATGACGTCATCCCAGACCCCGATCGCCGAGTGCATCGCTTTGGATGATTCGGGTCCCGCCAGGGTGGAGCCCTTGTTTCGCAACGCCATCGCAACGCACAATCGGACTTGGGGCTGGGGGCTGCCGCCGAAGCGCCGTGCGACCTCGTCATAGCACGCGATCGCCGCGTCCGGTTCGCCAAGGTGGCCGTGCAGGAATCCCCGGTTCAGGAGTGCGGTAGCCACGCATTCCTGGATGCTTGGCGATGCTGACGGTCCGAAACGCGTCGCCACCTTGTTGAAGGCGGTCACCGCAGCCTTGTGTTTGCCAGCGCCCTGCATTGCCACAGCCTTGTTGAAGTATGCCTTGGCGACGGCAACCTCCACCTCGTGGATCGAAGTGGACTCGAAACGTCCGATCAGTTCGTCGTTGTACTCGATGGAGCGCTCGGCCTCCCTTGATTTACCAAGCTTTGCCCCGATATCGAGAAGTTCGCCCGCCACCGCAACCTGGCGGTCCGAGTCACAAAGGCCCCTATGGTGCTTGACAAGTGCCCTGTAGGTCGCTGCCGCGTCACCCGCTGGGATGGCGCCGATGTCCGAGTCAAAACCTTCCTGGGCGCGACGGAACGCTTGTTGGTATCCCTTGTCGGCCAGCAGCGAGCCGAGAATCTCCGTCGTCTCGTCCGGGCCGTAGAACGCCACCATGAACCGAATCAGCCCGCGCACGATGGCCGCTTCGTCCCTCCAGCGCCTCAGCTTGTAGTACATGCAGTGGAGCGGCTCCGCGACGGAGTACAGCCGGCGCCCTCCTTCCTCGGCGACCTTGACCGCGCCGCGACCCCCCAAGCGCCCCAGTAAGGCGGAAGTCTTTCGCACCCCCATCCGCGCCCGGTTCGCCACATCGCGAGTGCTCGATGGCCACCAGAGATCCGCCAGGGCCACGTAGACCCGTCGTTCCGTCCCGGGCAGGGAGTTCAGATTGCCGCGAAAGTACTCGCTGTGGTCGTCGACGAGGCCCACCAGTTCCTCCAACAGCTGCGGAACGGTACGATGGCGAGCGAACTCGGCGACGATCACCAGGAGGCGCGGGCTTCCGCCGGTAAGGATCTCCAGCGGCCGCATCCCCCAAGTGCCGCGCTGTTCACCGGTAATGCCCTGCCACAAGCGCTGGCACTCGGCAGTGTTCAGAGCATCCAGCTGTAGGATGCGGAAGAGCTCGAAGAACGCCGCCCGCGCGTCGTCCAAAGCCTCGAAGCGGCTTGTAGCAGTCCCCAGGAGCATGATTTCGGGATCCGACTGTAGCGACTCGCGAAGTTGCCATCCGAACTCATTGTCCACCTCCTCGCACAGGTCCTGGAGGTTCTCCACCATTAGGACCAGCCGTCTACCCAGCCTGTCGGCGGCGTCCAGAAGAGCGGCCTTGGCGCGACCGGCGATATCGTCGCCCCGCGACTTCCCGGCCAGAGTAGCGTGCGTCGCCTCGATCTCGCGTGAGATGCCGGGGTGTTGCTCGCCGCACTCATTCGCCAGATACACCAAGGCCTCCAGCCAGAAGTCTCCGATGTCGAAGACCTCCAGGCTCTCCTCCATAAAGCGAACCGGCAGCAGGGCACTGCGGAGTTCCGGGACGGTGCGCAGTTCCGCGGCGATGCGCGCCAACAGCATGGTCTTCCCCCGCCCCCGCGGGCCCACGACGAGCGTGTGCTGGCAGGATGGGGCACCGATGTTCTCGCGGAGTATCTCCAGGACGGTCTCCAGCTCCCGCGTCCGAACCACGAACTGGTCGATGACCTCCTGGTCCGGCTGGAAGACACCCGGGTTGAACTTCCGGATGATGCGCTCCGGCGGCGTGCTCATGAAGCGTCATTCTCCCTGAAGCCGATGGTGCGATCCTCCAACAAGGGCCTGTAGTGGTGCCGGAAACGGGCCTTCCACCAGTCCCGCAGCAGATTCATCCTGAATCGGTGGCCGTCTGAATGGGGTTCGATATACTCGTCATGGACGAGGACGGCGAGCGTGTCGGTGACCAGTCGCGGGGCGTCGTCCACGAGGCTGGAGTACCTCTTCTCAAGCTGACGGCGGGCTCCGGCCGTGAAGGCGCCCTGAATGGCCGCTTCGGCCAGGATTTCCATGGCGATTCCGTAGCGGTGCGCGTCACCCAGCCCGTCCCGGAGCCGCGCCTCGTAGTGCGCGAGGTCGTTCTGCCCCGATGGTCCGAGAAGTCCGGTACGGTATACTTCCGCGACGTCCTCCAGAGCGATCCGGGCTCGGTCGTGCATCCGGACGTAATCCCTCAGACGGGCAAAGAACGACTGCACGTACTGCGGAACGCCCGTGCCGAGGTGCTCGTAGACGGCTTGCGCCACCCCATCGTCAGCGGACAGGCCGTAGTTCTTCATGAGCGCCTCGAAGCACCGGGCCGATACATCAAGGCTCCAAGGACCCAGCCGGATTGGATCCAGGTAGTTGACCCGATCGGAGATGCCCAGCCGCTCGACCAGCGGGGCGAGCCCGATACTGCCAGACACGATCAGGGTCGGGAGACGGTCATCACCCGTCTGGAAGACGGCACGCAACCAGCTCAGGAACTCGTCCACGCGCCGAGCACCGTCTTCCTGATCGAGTAGTCTCACAAGGAATATCGGCAACTCGTCGATGACGATGAGCACCGGTTGGTCGTGCCCGGCACAGTGCGTGATCAGGTCTTCCCCGTGACGGCGCCAGTTCCCGGAATCCAGGCCGGCCCGGAAGCGGACGGCAAACTGATGGGCGCTGACCTTGTCGACCTTCCCAGCCAGCGATCGTAATCGGCGGCCCATCCCCCTCATGAGGCGCGAAGTGATTGGGGTAACCGGATGGCAGGCTTTCGCCAGACTCGTGATGACGTCCTCTTCGGATCGATCCGCTTCCACATCGGCGAAGAGAAATACCCAGCCCTCCTGTTTCAGCCGACGCCCCAGCTCGCGTAGAATGCTGGTCTTCCCCATGCGGCGCTGGCCGGTCATGACCAGGTGGTTTCCATCACGGACGCGGGATTCGAGGACCCTCAGTTCTCCTTCCCGGTCGAAGAAGTCGTCGCCGACCACCCAGTGGCCGGTGGATGATTTCATGGCCCGCCTCCCTTCCGTGTGCGTTCGAGCGAATGTCCGTTGAGCGAGCAGCCGATGCCCTGCGCCAGCCCTTCGGATGCCCAAAACGCTAACCGTCAACACGTTTGTTGTCAACGGGGTTGTTGACAAGTGAAGCGATGACGTAGGGGCAGTGGCGAGAACGCACGCAGGGGCTGGACCGCCGTCGCGTCCCGGTGCGATTATTCCCCGCAACCGCGACCTCCCGTAATAACCCCGTCCCCGCACATGCCCGGTTCAGTCACGACACCGCTAGGTCCGGTGAGCCGAAGGGGTGGGGAGCCTTCGTCGCCATGTGGTTCGACCCCAGAATGGACAATGCCTACAGAAACGGTATCGAACCGGGTGTTCGGGACGCAGGCTTCGTACCGATCCGCATTGACGAGAAGAAGGATGCGATCCGCATTGACGATGACATCATTACCGCGATCAAGGAGTCCCGTTTCGTCGTGGCGGACATGACCCACGGTAGTGATGGCGTGCGCGGCAGCGTGTATTTCGAGGCCGGTTTCGCTCGCGGCCGCGGTTTGGAGGTGATCTACTGCTGCCGGAGGGACTGCATCGGCGGGCTGCCGTTCGATACTCGCCAATACCATCACATCGCTTGGGACACGCCCCAGGAACTGCGCAAGGAGTTGGCCGAGAGGATACGCGCACGAATTGGCCTTCCGGCTGCCGGTGTTACGTAGGGAAGGGCTTCCCCGATCTTTTTCGACCCCATTGCCCCCACCGAGGAAGCACCACTCCCAGCTGCCTGTGCCGCAACTCTTCGTAGAGATCGGCTATACCACACTCTCCGACCACGACGCCCTCCATTACCGTGGGGGTCGCCTCCACGTTGCACTTAGCCAGTTAGTCAGTCGAGTGCGGCTAGCAGTTCTTCGACTGGCTCATCACCAGGCCAGACACCCCAGAGGATCATGGGATCCACGCGGCGTGCATCGTGACCGAGGTCCTGGAAACGGATCCAAGCGGATCCTCCTCTGTCGCCAGATCGTTGTTCTTTCCACTGCCAATCTCGGCGTTCCCTGATATGCCCCTCGGCCTCGTCGAGGCCGGAGAGCCGGAATCGGTAGGCTTGCTTGGTCAGTGGGCGATCTCCTGTATACGCTGACACCCCAAGTGAATCTCTTGGCATCCACCGCCAGAGCGGCTTCCACAATACGACCGGGAGCGATGGCCGTCCAGTTGCGCAGAACTGTGCCAGCGAACCATTGGACTGATCCCGCATCCGCGCGTCAGGACATGAAATGTAAATATTACAATACAATATGACAAGTATAGTTTACATTCAGAAGAGCCTGGCAACCAAATACGACCCACAACTTATCCCCCCGGCGCCATCAACCCGTGTGCCTTGGGCAGAAAGTCCGACATCATTCTGGCGAAGTGCCGGTAGTAGTCATCCCACGCAATTCCTTCGAAGTCGCGGGGATTGGCCTCGATGTTGCCCTGCAGCCGACGGGCACACAGCGCCTCGGCCACCACTTCCGCCAGCAGCACCCGAAAGTGCAACTCGTCCTGCCCCGGATACTGCTCGGACTTCGGCCCCAGGTACCGCTTGAGCGACGGATGACGGGCCCCGATCTCCAGCACGTTCTTGTTCCAGCGGTAGCGCAGCGCGCCGTGGTCGACGTCCTCGAGCTTGATGACGATTCCCGTACCGGCAGCCGAGGCCGGGCGAAGTTCCGTCTCGGCTTCGTGCTCCCCGAGGCGGGCGACTACCCTGGTCGGCGAGGCGTCGTCGTCGAGCACCGCGACCCTCAGCTTGCACACAGCGATTCCGAGCGTGGCGCTCAGAACCAGCCTCCTCGCTCCCGACACCCGGAAATCGTCCGAAGACAACTCCAGATCGAACTCCCGGCCGGCCGAGCGGGCAAGCGGTACCGGAGCCAGCAGCCTGATCGTCCGCCGCGACCCGCCGCGGATGCGGTAGCTCTTGCGTTCGAACTGGAGTCCGGTCACATGCGAATACCGTTCGGCCTCCGAGGCGAGCACCGCGATGGTCGACTCCGCCTTGATCGGGCCAACGCGCGCCTCCAGACCGGTTGCAGGGGTCGGTGTTAGCGCCTTGACCGACCATGTCGCCCGCAGTACACCCTCCTGCGCTTCTACCGGTTCCAAGGGCACTTCAGTCGCGTCCGCCCGGATCTCGTCCGTCAAACACTCCACCTCGACCGGCTCACCTTCGCCGATTTCCGGAAACGCCGCGGACCGTACCGTGAGCCAGCACTTGAAGGAGTGACCCTTCAGGGCCTGCGCGTACTGCGGGCTCAGCGAATAGCCCCGAATCTGGAACTGGCTACCCTTTTCTCGCCCCTTGGGATCCCGCGACGTGTCCTCGTCCGAAAAGTCCTCCATGAACCGGTTGGCGGCTTTCTCGAGCGCGTCCAGACGCTTCCGGGTCTTCTGGCTCTCCACGGTGCGTGCACGCTCTCGCTGCTCACGGGACCGCTCCTCCTCGACCAGCGGCCGGAGAAGCGCGAGCGCCCTCCCGTAGAGCGCCGCAACGAACGGATGGTCCGGAACCAGGCCCGACTTGCGTGACGGGTCCAGAATGGGAACCGGATTCTCGGGTGGATGCGGTGTGCCATGGGCCTGCCGGTCGTCGTACTCGTTCCAGAGGTCGTCGATCGCCTCGCAGGTGAGTCGGCCGTGGAACCACTGCGCGTGCGAATCCCACTCCAGACTCCGCTCGAAAAGCGTGGCCTCGTGAATCGCGTGCCGCGACTTGACCAGGATGCCCCCCAGCCGGAATCGGGGCCCGGCCGACGTGGTATGGAACTTCTTGCGGGCCCGATGGATCACCAGCTTGGCTGACGCGCCGGAGTAGCCGGGCACCGTAAACCGCGTCGAGACACGTCTCTTCCCGGCGGGCCTGTGAAGGCCGACCTCCCGGTCCCTCTCGTTCCTCAATCCACGTACCACAATCGTGGTCTTCTTCTGCCACACGATGTCCCGCAGCCGAACCAGCCTGGCGACGTTGGGCACCAGCGTATCGATCTTCGGGATCCGGTGGCTCGGTTCGATTTCGATGGTGACTACCGTCCCCGTTCCCTCTCGGATACCCACCCGCTTGCGGGCATCCCGCGTGACCTCGTGCGGGTCGTCGGCCTCGTACTCCAGATTCGGGAAGATGCGGCAGGTGTGCAGCAGCCCGTCTCCGGGTATCGATTCGAATGTGACCTTGCCTAGAGCCGCGATGTCCTTCGCCCCTCGCGAGTTGGTCCCACGGACCGCCTTCCCCTTCTCCATTCCGCTGACCCGTCCACCGATGCGTCCGAGCTTGCGGTTCATCTGGTCGGTGGTCATTCCGTCGGCGAAGTCGCGCACCCGCAGAATCGACGGCTTGCCCTGGCCTCGCCGTCCCAATTCGACCTCCACCCGACCCCCGGTGCCCAGAATCTGATACCGGTCGTCGGCGTTGGTGACGAGTTCCACGATGGCGTCGTACACGTCCCGGATTGCCAGCCTGGCGTCCTGGACGACTCGTCTGGACGCAACTTCCAGAGGTCTTCGTTTTACGGCCATGGGATTGCGTTTTCAAGTGGGCGCGTGTGGACGACGGGAATGTCGGAACGGGTTGCGCTGGTTTCAAGTCAAATGCTACTTCTCGCTGGATGTCGGTCCGATCCTGGAGACAAAGATGAGCCCACCCGCCACACCCCACCCCTCCCGCCGCAGCTTCCTCGCCACCACCGCCGGCCTCGCCCTGGCGACCAAATCCACTGCCTGCACGCAGCCCGGCCCACCCGCACCCGCCACCGGCCCCGACCTCTTCGTCATCAACATGCTCGGCGGTATCCGCAACCCGAACATCCCGAGGTCGGGAGGGCCTTCGGGAGCCCTGGAGGGTGAACAGCGCACCTCGCTCGACGAACGCGCGCTCGCCGACGCACTGACCTCCGGCACCGCCGCCGTCAACACCACCATCGGCTACGTCGCCGGCCCGCGGGAGCCGTTCGAGAGCTCGGTCGCCGACATTGCGCGCTGGAACCGCATCATCCGCGCCCACCCGGACGCGCTGCTCATGGTCTGGAGCGCCGGCGACATCGAGCGTGCCGCCCGCGAAGGCAGGGTCGGCATCATCCAGGGCTTCCAGAACGCCGCCATGATGGGGGACGACGCGGGGCGGGCAGCAATCTTCGCCGGACTGGGCGTCAAGGTCATCCAGCTCACCTACAACCTCGCCAACCAGCTCGGGCACGGCTCGATGGTGCCGGAGAACGGCGGGCTCACCGGGTTCGGGCGGGAGGTGGTGGCCGAGCTCAACGCCACCCGAACGCTCGTGGACCTCAGCCACAGCGGCGAGCGGACCTGCCTGGACGCCATCGACGCGTCCACCGAGCCCATTGCAATCACGCACACCGGCTGCCGGGCAGTGACCGACCTTCCGCGCAACAAGACCGACCGGGAGCTGCGCCTCGTCGCCGAGGGCGGCGGAATCGTCGGGATCTACTTCATGCCCTTCCTGGCGGCCGATGGCATGGCCGTGGCGGAGGATGTGGTACGGCACATCGAGCACGCCGTGCAGGTGTGCGGCGAAGACCACGTCGGGATCGGCACCGACGGCGGCACGACCGCATACGACGACATGGAGGCAGCCTACGAAGCAGCCCGAAGGGATGTCGAGCGGCGTCAGGCAGCGGGAATCAGCGCCGCGGGCGAACGCGCCGGAGTGGTGCCGTTCATTCCCGACCTGCAGGGCCCGGATCAGTTCCGGAAGCTCGCCGACATGCTCCTCGCCCGCGGGCACACGGCGGCCCGCGTGGAGAAGATCCTGGGGACCAACGCGCTTCGAGTGATGCGGGAGGTGTGGGGGAGCTAGGCCGCATGGGTCAGACACAGCCCTCAGGTGTCCCGGTCGCGAAGCCGCTTTCGCACCCGCTGGACCCGCCGCCGGTTCACTCCGAAGTCGTACATCCCGTCGCGTGGTGCGGACAGCACGTGAACCACGCCCTCCGTCCGCGAGAACAGGAATTCCAGGTCATCACAATGCCCTCGCCGCGATCTGCATACCGCGTGCAGGTACTCGTCGGTAGCCACAACGATCTCGGTCCGCGGGATGGCCGCAACGATCTCCTCCAGGCGGCGAAAGAACGCGGCGACATCTCCCGACACCGTGAACGGCGCGATCCGGTGAATCCACCATGTGCCGCCCCGGCTGTCCACGTAGTTCGGCAGAAACCGGCGACGCGAGGGGACCGGGGTGTCTGCGCGCGCCATCCCCGCTCCTTCAAGCCGCCGGCCGTCCTCCCCGTCGCGAGGTAATCACCCTGCCGGGCAGCGTCAGCAGGATCTCGCCGTCCTCGACCACGAACGCGCCGTTGACGAGCACATGGTCGATTCCGGTCGCGTGCTGGTGGGGGTCCACGAAGGTTGCCTGATCGGCGATCGTCTCGAGGTCGAACACGACGAGGTCGGCCCAGTTGCCTTCGCGGATCTCGCCCCGATCGGCGAGCCCCATGATGCGCGCCGGGAGCGATGTCTGCGCGCGGATGGCGGATTCGAGGGAGAGAGCGCCGATGGTCAGCGCGTAGTGCCGGATCTTGCGAGGGAAGGTGCCGTAGAAGCGCGGGTGGACGGGACCGTCGCCGGGCCAGCCGATGCCTCCGTCCGAGGCCGTCGCAACCCACGGCTGCGCGGCGTAGTTCTCCACGTCGATCTCCGACATGGAGAATCCGCGCATGCGGCCGCCGCCGCGCCGTGTGCGGTCGCCTTCGAGCTGGAGCGCGATCGCAGTTTCCACCGGGTCCTCGCCGCGCAGGTCGGCTACTTCCCGGAGGTTCATGCCCACGTATTCCGCGATCGGGTGGTCGAAGATCACGACGCGGTCGGCACCGCCGCGCCGCCCAATCTCGTGCACGATGTCGGTGCGGATCCGCGCCGCCGTTTCGGGGTCCCGCAGCCGAATCTCGAGCATGTCGGCGGGCGGTCGCCGGTCGCGCGGACTGCTCGCCTCCTCATCCTGCAGCGCCCATCGCGGCACCAGCACCGTGTTCCCGTCGCTCCCGCTGGTGGGGTACGGGTACTGGTCGGCCCACACCCGCACGCCCTCGTCGCGGGCGCGCTGGATCAGCTGGATCGCCGACGCGCTCGACCCCCAGTACGCCACGCCCTTCGCCTTGATGTGCGACGCGACCACGCGCACGCCCGTCCGCCGCCCGATCTCGATCGTCTCCATGACGGCGTCCTGCAGCGTGGGCGGGCGGCCCTCGTGCTGGCTGGGCAGGTACCACATCGGGTCCGCGCCCTCGGCCCGCTCGTGCGAGATGTAGACGCCGTCCCAGGGCGCGAGTTCGGCGGCCAGGGCCGTGACCTCGTCGGTCGTGCTCCAGCGGCCCGGGGCATACTCGAGCCCCGCCGAGAGGCCGACCGCACCCTCCTCCAGCGCCTGGCGGACCAGCGCCGCCATCCGTGCGGTCTCCCCGGCCGTGGAGGGGCGTCGATAGTCATCCCCCAACACCCGCCCGCGCACGGTTCCGTGGCCCACCAACAGCATGACATTCGGACCCACGCCCTGCCGCTCGAGCGTGGCGCGCTGGTCCGCGACCGGCCACGGCGAGCGGCCGTCCTGGTTGACGACGATGGTGGTGACCCCCTGCGATACGACGTTGGGCGCCGACTTGCGGTGGGTGGAGTCGTTGCGGATGGATCGGCCGGACCCTCCGCTGCCGCCATCGTCCGCGTGGGAGTGGATGTCGATGAAGCCGGGGGACACGTAGCGCCCGGTTGCGTCGATCACGCGGTCGGCGGTGGCGCCGGCGAGGTCCCCCAGCGCGGCGATCCGGCCCTCGCGCACGCCGATGTCCGCGCGGATCCAGGGATTGCCGGTCCCGTCGAGGACGCGCCCGCCGCGCACGAGCAGGTCGAAGTGCCGGGTATCCTGGGCGGAGAGGGGGGCGGTGGCGTTGAATACGGCGGACGAAGCCGCGAGGCAGAGGGCGGCGCCTAAAGCCAGGCTGCGGGCAGGACGCGTAGGACGCATGGCGTGCTCGGACGGCTGGGGTACAGGGGTCACGGAAGCGCAATAGTACAAGGGTCGGAGCCATGTTGCGAACGGAATCGGAGCCATGTTATCATCATCACACGAGGTGATAACATGATTCGAACACAGGTGTCTCTGGGGGCGGAACTCTACGAGCGGGCCAAGGCACTCGCCCGGCAGCGGGGGATCTCGTTTGCGGAACTGTGTCGCCGCAGTCTCAGCGAGACGGTCTCACGCGTCCCGAGCGACAGGCCCTGGATGTCCTACGTGGGTGCTCTGGAAGGACGGCGGGATGACAGCTGCACCGTCGACGAGGTCGTCTACGGCCGGGAGTCCCCTTGAAGTCTCCCAGGGTCTTTCTGGACACCGGAATCTTCGTCGCCGCGCTCAGCAGGCGGGATCAGTATCACGCACAGGCACGCCTGTTGTTCGCCGGCACCCGACCCCGCTGGCACACGTCGATCCTGGTCTGGTCAGAAGCGTACTCGTGGTTTCTCCACAGGCACGGTGAGGAAGCCGCGCGAACCTTCGGGCTGTTTGCCGACAGCCTGGCCGGGTTGACCCTGCTGGAGGCCGACGGCGATGCGCACCGGGAAGCGTGCCGCATGTTGAGCCGGATGCGGGGCGCGCGCCTGACCTACGTGGACGCGTCGAGCCTGGCCTTTATGGAGCGCCACCAGATCGACACGGTATGGTCTACCGATCACCACCTGGGCCTGTCGGGGGCGCAGGTGCTGCCTCGGTCGTAGAGGCCCGGCGCCCGGTCGCTGTCCCGCGTTGCTACCCGAGCAACTCCGGCAAGACCTCACCCGCCTTCCCTTGCACGGCCACGGCGGCCACGCTGGTAAGCGAGGTCGCCTGGGTGTTGACCTCGATGATGTCGCCGCCCGCGTGCCGGGTGGTCCACGGGATGGCGGCCGCCGGGTAGACTTCGGCGCCCGTGCCGATAACCAGGCAGAGATCGGCCGCCGCCGCCATCGCCTGGGCGCGGGCCAGCAGGGTGCCGTCGAGCGACTCCCCGAAGAGGATGACGTCGGGGCGGCGCAGCCCACCGCAATCAGCGCAGCGGGGAAGCGGATCTCCCAGCGGCTCGCCCGGGTAGCGGGCGCCGCAGCTGTTGCAGCGGTCGCGGGCGATCACCCCGTGCAGCTCGACCGGCAACGCCGCATCCGCAGGCGCGTCGCCTGCCGCTTCGAGCGCGGCCCGCGTGTGCAGGCCGTCGACGTTCTGGGTGATCAGGCCGGCGACGCCGCGCCCCAGGAAGAAGCGCGCCAGGGCATGGTGGGCCGGATTCGGCTCGCACGACGCCAGAAAACTGCGGCGGTGGTCGTACCACTCCCACACGGTGCGCGGATCGCGCTGCAAGGCCTCCGGCGTCGCGAGTTCCTCGACCCGGTACCTGCGCCACAGCCCCCCGGCATCGCGGAAGGTGGGCACGCCGGACTCGGCCGAGATCCCCGCGCCGGTCAGGGCGACGACGCGGCGCGCACCGCGCACCATCGCGCGGGCATCCTGCAGCGCGGACGTGCCGGACATCACGCAGGCGCGACGGGGATGGCCCGCCTGCCGGTGATCACCGGTGCGGTTGCCGCGACGGCCCTCGCCGCCCTGCATCCCCCATCAACGCACGTACTTCGTCAAGCCACCACCGGCGGCGGCCAGCGAGATCGGACCTTCCGCCGCGTACACGTTGCCGTCCCGGTCCGCTGCGACGCCCTCACCGGCGAAGCCGTGCGGCCGGTCCTCGGAGATCGCGTGCGGCGGGATGAACGCGGTGACCCGGTCCTCCGACGCGTGGCCGATCCGGATCCCGGTCATCCAGCCGTCGTGATTGCCCGGGTTCGATTCGGAATCGATGGCGTAGAGGTTGTCGTCGGCGTCGATGAACAGTCCGCTGATGCGGCTGAACTGGTAGTACGAGTCCAGGTAGTTGCCGTCCTGGTCGAAGATCTGGATGCGGTGGTTGCCGCGGTCGGCGACGAAGAGGCGGCCCTGCGAATCGAAGGCCATGCCGTGCGGAGTGCGGAACTCGCCCGGTCCGTCGCCGATCTGACCCCACTCCATGATGTACTCGCCCTCCGGCGAGAACTTGATGATGCGCCCGGTCGAGCCCTCGGGGGGATTGGCGTTCTGCCCGCTGTGCCCGTCCGAGACGAAGATGTCGCCGTTGGGCGCGGTGATCACGTCGCAGGGCTCGTTGAAATAGCCGGGTTCGATGCCTCGCCTCCCCGCCCGCCCCAGGGTCAGCAGCACCTCGCCCTCGGGGCTGAACTTGATGACCTGGTGGCCCTTGTCCACCGTGCCCATCGAGTCGGTGACCCAGACGTTGCCGTCCGCATCCACGTGGATCCCGTGCGGAAGGACGAAGAACCCCGCACCGAAGCTGGCGAGAATCTCGCCGGTCTCACGGTGAAACTTGAAGATCGGATCGACCAGGGTTTCCGCGCATCCGCCGGCCAGTCCCACGCCGCCGCAGCGGTCGTAGGCCCAGATGTGCCCGTCGATCGGGTCGATGTCGACGCCGGCGGTGGAGCCCCATTCGCGGCCGTCCGGCAGGTCGACCCAGTCGGCCATCACTTCCGGATTCGGGTTGGGCAGGCCGGCGGCCGCCGGGTCCGGGATCGCGGTGGGATCGGCGTCGGCCGCGGCGTCCTGCTCCTCGCCGCTGTCGTAGGCGCAGGCCCCGGCCAGCGTCAGGCCGGAAAGCAGTAGAATCCATGAAACGGCACGCTTCTTCATGTCGTCCTCCGTATGATGACTGAACTGGCGGAGCCTGATTGCGGCGCCCTTCAACTGCCATGCTGGTGCGCGGGGGTCCGGTAGTCAAGCCGACGGCCCGGTCATCCCCTGCGCACTTGTCGGCTCGACCGCTCACGCCCAGTGTGTCCGGTACAATGCCGAGCTTCAAGACAGGAGTTGACGCGATGCCGCGTTCTCCATTGTGGTGGGCCCGCGGTGATCGCGCCGGGCTGGCCGTACTCATTTCGAGTGCGCTCGCGGCCGCAGGCTGTCGCGAGCGGGCACCCGTTGAGCGCGCGCCCGGCATCGCCATCGACAGCGCCGGGGTTGAAGTCGTGACCAGCGATCCACGGAACTCGAACGTCTACTGTACGCTTGGCGAGGAACCGATCCTCTCGGTGGGAACCCTGGAAGGCGCCGATCCCTACATGTTCTACCTCGTTCGCGGAACGGCACGCCTCTCGGACGGCTCGATCGCGGTGATGGACAATGGCAGCGGCGAGATCCGCGTCTTTGACCCGGCCGGCCGGCATCTGCGCTCGATGGGCGGCAAGGGAGAAGGGCCTGGAGAGTTCCGCATCGGCCGGTTCATCTGGGTGCTGCCCGGAGATACGCTCTGGGTCGGCGACTATCGGCCGTGGCGGTATCACGTCTACACGTCAACGGGAGCGTTCTCACGCACCGTGTCGATGGATCCGTCCTACCTGAACCGTTCACTCGGTGGCGGGGTGCTGGCGAATGGCGTCTCCGTCAACGTCAGGAATCAGTTCCAGCCTCAGGAGGAGAACTTCCGCCTTCCCGAACCGTTGTTTGTGGAGGCGCACGCCGCCGATGGCACGGTCATCGGTGAATTGGCGAGACTCGAAGGTCGGCGCTTTGGTCAATGGGAAGGCACCGGCGGAATCCTGTGGACGCTTTTCGATCCCATCCCCGTTGTGGACGCTCGCGGCACCGCGATCGCGATCGCGACGGCCCGGGAACCGGAAGTCCGTATTCTGGACGAGGAATTCCGTCTGCGTCGCATCGTGCGCTGGCTGGATCCGGACCGGGGGGTCACCGGGGCCCATGTCCAGGCGTACCGGGAAGACCTGATCGAGCGACGGGGGGGTCGCGGCAGCGAGAACTGGCGGCGCTTCGACGACGACATGACCAGCGATCGGCGGCCGGTGGCGGATGTCTTTCCCACCGTCGAGTATGTCCGGCTGGGGCGTGACGGTCGTCTCTGGGTCTATCCGTATCGCAAGCCGAGGGAAGGAGCGGACTGGTGGGTCTTCGGTCCGGACGGCGACTTCCAATGTCGGCTCGACCACCCAGCGGGGGTCACGATCTACGAAGTTGCGGCCGACTACCTGCTGGGGGTTCACACGGACGAACTGGGGGTCGAGAGGGTGGTGATGTTCGAGTTGCGACTGCCGGTCGATCCCGGTCCGGCCGATGGGGGATAGCCAGCCGATGCGCCACGGCGGACCGGCGAACGCGCGATGCGGACGCATCGTGGTTTTCTTCGCGGCTCTGGCCCTGTCCTCGAGCTGCGGAGACGGCAGCACCGAGCCCGCGTATCCGACCGTCACCGGCAACTGGGAGGGCACCAGTGCCGCGTTCGGCGCCGCAGAGACCTGGAGACTCAACCTGGAGGAGTCTTCCGACGGGACCGTCACGGGAACCTTCAGCCTGCGCGTCGAAGGGCTGGTCTTCTCGGGCACGCTGAGCGGCGCCCATGCCTATCCCGATGTGCACCTGGACTTCGACATGATTTTCTTCGGGGCCGTCGTGTCGGGCACCTACGACGGCCAGGTCACGTCGCCCACCACCATCACGGGCGGCTATCAGCGTTTTGACGACCCCACGCAGACCCTGGATCTCGACCGCCTCGGCACGTGACCGCTTCCTCGCCTCCCGACCCCATCCGCCACGACCAGCGGCGCGACCCGTCCATCTTCGCCTTCCCGGTCGAGAAGATGCGCAGCGGCTACTACTCCGACAAATATTTCGTGCGGGCGCGCGATCTGCTCCTGGCGGCGGGGCGCGGGCCCACCGTCACGATGCAGGTCTTCCAGAAGCGCGACGCGGTGGTTGCGGGCACGGACGAAGCGATTGGCATGCTGAAGCTGTGCCTCACGGAAGGCTTCGATTTCGGCGATCTCGAGGTCCGCTCGCTCCGCGACGGCGACCGCGCGCGGCCGTGGGAGACGGTCATGTTCATCACCGGGCCCTACCCGGCCTTCGTGCACCTCGAGACGCTCTACGCCGGCGTGCTGGGCCGCCGCACCCGCATCGCGACCAACACCCGGGCAGTCGTCGAGGCCGCGTGGCCCAAGTCGATCATGTTCTTCCCCGCGCGCCATGACCACTGGATGGTGCAGACCGGCGACGGTTGGGCGGCGCACGTGGCGGGCGCGATCGGCGTTTCGACCGACGCCCAGGCCTCGTGGTGGGGGTCGTCGGGGATCGGCACGGTCCCGCACGGCCTGATCGCGGCGTACGGCGGGGACACGGTGGCAGCGACGAAGGCGTTGGGTGTGCACCTCGCCGACGAGGTGCAAATCGTCTCGCTCGTCGACTTCGACAACGACAGCGTCGCCACGAGCCTGGCGGTGGCGCGTGCGATGGGCAAACGGCTCTGGGGCGTCCGGCTCGACACCTCCGGGACCATGGTCGACCGCAGCATGGTGGGCCAGATGGGTGACTTCGACCCCCGCGGCGTGAATCCGAGGCTGGTGCACAAGGTGCGCGACGCGCTCGATGCGGCCGGCTTCAGCCATGTGCACATCGTGGTGTCGGGCGGGTTCAACGCCGCCAAGATCCGCGCCTTCGAAGAGGCCGGGGTGCCGGTGGACTCCTACGGCGTGGGCTCGTCGCTGATGCGCGGGTCCTTCGACTACACCGCCGACATCGTGCGTGTCGAGGGCCGGCCGGTGG
This sequence comes from Gemmatimonadota bacterium, assembly GCA_022827345.1. Lineage (GTDB taxonomy): Bacteria > Gemmatimonadota > Gemmatimonadetes > Longimicrobiales > Gaopeijiaceae > Bin94. The sequence goes on from JAJDTB010000068.1 coordinate 100,123, forward strand.
CGAAAGCGGGCCGCTGGCACCGGCCGAACGACCGGTTGGAGCTGGTGGAGTGAGTGGGGGAAGCCGGGGCCGGGAGCCGGGCGAGCCCCTGGCCGCCGGGGGCCGCTGATATGGCCGCCGATTCAGGGGGAACAAGCGCGACCCGTCCCGCGCGGGTGGGCTGGATCGTCGATGTGCAGGCGGACTTCATGGACCCGGCAGGCCGGCTCTATGTCCGCGACCTCTTCGACGACTCCGATCCGGGCGCGGTCCGGATCGTCCCCGCACTGGAGCGGGTCACGGCGTGGATGAGCGAGCACTGCGACGTGGTGGTCTACACGGGCGACTGGCACGGCCTGGAGGATGCCGAGATCGACCCGGTGGCCCCGGATCCGGGCCGGGACACCTACCCGCCGCACTGCATGGGGCGGTCGCCCGATCCGGCCGAGCGGGCCGGCGCCGAGGTCATTGCCGAAATCCGCCCGGTCGACCCGGTGGTGCTGGCGCACGATGCGGGGGAGGAGGAGGCGCGGTCGGCTGTGCGGCGCGCCGTGGCGGAGCGGCGGCCGGTGTTCGTGCGGAAGACGCGCTTCAACGTCTTCGAGGGCAACCCCGGCGCCGATGCGTTCGTGCGGTCGCTGGGCGATGCGCTCGGGCGGCGCCCCGAGTTCGTGGTGATCGGGGTGGCGCGCGACGTCTGCGTGACCCAGGCGGTCGACGGGCTGCTGGAGCGCGGGCGCGAGGTGACAGCCGTGCGGGACGCGACGTGGGGACTCGGGCTGGAACCGGAAGAGGTCACGCTCGCGCGCTGGGCGGAGGGGGGGAGGGTGGTGACGGTGGCGGAGCTGGTGGGGGCATAGAGCCACGTGCGACGCCGTTGCATCGGCCCGATATGTAAATTAAACATTACAAAATGACAAGTGCGCTTGTCGTATTGGGCAGCATGCAGGGGCCTACCGGTACCGCACCCCTTCTTTGAACACGAGAACCACGTCACGCAGCGCCCAGATATCCTCCAGAGGATTGCCGTCCACCACGATCACGTCGGCGAGCTTCCCGGCTTCGATGGTGCCGAACTCGTCCTCCATCCCGAGCAGCTCTGCACCCCTGCGCGTGGCGGAGACAATCGCCTCCATGTTCGTCATCCCGAGTTCGGTGAAGATCTCGAGTTCGCGCACGTGGTTCCCGCTCTCGTGGAAGTTGAGGCGCGTGCCCTTGTCGGTTCCCATCGCGATCGGTGCGCCGGCGGCGATCAGCTTGGCGAGGTTGAGGCGTCCCAGCTCGTAGCCGGCGCGCTGCTTCTCCAGCGCCTCGGGGTCATCGGCGAGGTCTCTGGCCACCCACTCGCGGGCCTCCTGCACCATGTCTGCGGGGGCGTGGCGGATGTACCAGGGATCCTCGAGGCGGCTTGGGTCCTCCATGTAGGTCACATAGACTTCACGCACGACCATGAGCGACACGGAGTAGACGTTCTGGTCCACGAAGCGCTGCACCAGCTCGTCGGAGAACTCGCTCTGCGGTCCCACTTCCTCCTGGCTCACGAGGGTTGGGTGCTCCATCGCGTCCACCCCCGCGTCGAGGACGGCCACGATGCTCTCGATCGACGACGTGTGGGTCGTGACCCGCAGTCCGCGCGCGTGCGCTTCGTCCACGATTTCGGTGAGGGCCTCGGTGGAGAGCACCGGCGGCTCGTTTTCCGGCCCGCTGTGCGCCGAGACCTTGATGAAGTCGACGCCGCGCTCGGCGTAGTCGGCGACGATTTCGCGACCGTGCGGCCCGTCGCTCACCGGCAGCACCATCGCCGCCTTCGCATATTCCACGCCCTCGGCCGGGATGCCCTCGAAGACCGAGTCGGTCGGGTCGTCGAACATGCGGTAGACGCCCGGATAGTTGAGAATCGTGCCCGAGGTGAAGAGGCGGGATCCGGCGATGAGCCCGCTCTCGACGTCTTCGCGCAGCCGGATCATCTCTTCCAGCGGGTCCATGGTGTCGCGCGAAGTGGTGATCCCCTGCATGAGGCTGGCGTTGAGGTTGCGCGCGCCGATCTCGTAGTAGTCGCGATAGCGCCCGGCGAAGTAGGCGGGGTGGTTCGACTGGCCGTCGAAAATGATGTGACTGTTCCCCTCGATCATTCCGGGCATGATGGTCTTGCCGGTGACGTCGACGACATCGGCCCTGGCCGGGGCCGCCACGGCACTCGCCGGCCCGGCGGCGACGATGCGCCCATTGCTCATTACCACAATCGCGTTTTCGACGGGAGGACCACCCGTTCCGTCGATGAGAAGCCCGCCGGTCAGAACGGTCGCGCCGCCGCCCGCATCCATGGGCGCGCAGCCGAGGAGGAGTGGTGCGGTGGCGAGCAAGGCAGCGATAGAGCGGATCATCATCAACTCCTGACAGGCGCGAGATACGTGGCAAACCAGCGGACGATCCACTGCAGCCGCTCCAGACGATGCAGGGGTTGGCCGGTACGGGGCAGCCCGTGGCCTTCGTCCGGGAACCGTACAAAGAGGGACGGCACCCCCTGCCGCATCAGGGCGCGGTACATCTCCTCGCCCTGGCTGACCGGGACGCGGTAGTCGAGTTCACTGTGCAGGACCAGGGTGGGGGTCGTCATCCGGTCGGCGTAGGCGATGGGCGACGATTCCCACAGTCTCATCGGCACCTCCCAGGGCGTGCCGTCGAGCTCGAGCTCCACCCAGGACGGGATGTCCGCGGTGCCGAAGAAGCTGATCCAGTTGGAGATGCTCCGCTGGGTGACGGCGGCGGCGAAGCGGTCGGTGTGGCCGACGACCCAGTTGGTCATCAGTCCCCCGTAGCTGCCGCCGGTAACGCCCAGCCTGGCGGGGTCGATCCAGTCATTGTCCGCGAGCGCCTGGTCCACTCCGGCCATGATGTCGTCGAAGGCCTTGCCGACGAGGTCGCCGGTCACCGCGGCTTCGAAGTTCTGCCCGTATCCCGTGCTACCCCGCGGGTTGGTGAAGAGCACGCCCCATCCCCGCGCGGCGAGGGTCTGGAACTCCAGGCTGAAGCCGTTGCCGTACATCCCGTACGGTCCCCCGTGGATCTCGAGGACCATCGGGTAGCTGGCGTCGGGCGTGAATCCCGCCGGCTTCATGATCCAGCCCTGCACATCCCAGTCGTCGGCCCCCTTGTACCAGAACCCTTCCGTATCCGACAACTGACGCGAAGCGCGCCATTCGTCGTTGAAGGAGGACAGCTTGCGGCCTTCGGAGCCGTCGTGGGCCCCGGTTGTCGCCCCGGGGCCCGCCGCATCCGCGACGGCCCCGGATCCGCCGATCGCCGTCACGTACGCTTCCGGCGGCGCGGTAGGCGTGGTCCACAGGTATCCGAGGCTCCCGTCGGGCGCGAAGGTCATCGCGGTGGCCTGACCCTTGCCGGTGACGAGCGCGTGGTGCGTCCCGTCCAGACCCAGTCGATGAATCTCGATGTTGCCGTGAATCTGGAAGGTCACGGCAAGGTCGTGCTCAGGAGTCCACGCGAAACCGGAAGGCGTATGGTCGATGGCTGCTGTCAGGTTGCGGGGCTCGCCGCCCTGGGCGCTCGCGAGCCAGATCTGGTGCTGTGAACCGTAGTCGTGGGGGTCGGAGTTGCCGCGGAAGGCCAGCCATGCGCCGTCCGGCGACCAGCGCGGCGACGCGTCCGTCCCGGGTCCTCCCGAGAAATACTCGACCTGGCCGCCTGCTGCAGGCACGACCCAGACATCGCTGTCGCGGTTGAAATCGGGTTGATCCGTGCGGTTGGATATGAAGGCGATGCGCCGGCCGTCGGGAGACCACGCGGGTTCGGAGTCCTCGTAGGGCCCGTCGGTGACCTGGAGCGCCTCGCCTCCGTCTATCGAAACGACGAAGATGTGCGGATAGGAAGAGCCGAGGTATGTGGTTCCGGCGCGGTAGCGCAGGCGATCGGCCACCAGCAGGTCGCCCGATTCCGACACGACGGTCTCTCCGAGCAGCCGCTCCGCAGCCGCTTGTTCCGTCACCTCCGAGACTACGGCAAGTCTGCGCGAATCGGGGGCCCAGGCGAAGGACGAAACGCCTGTCGCCAGGTCGGTAACCTGACGTGCTTCCCCAACGGTCTCGGGGAGCAGCCAAAGCTGGGACGACCCGCTTCTGGAAGACCGGAAGGCGAGCCATCTTCCGTCCGGCGACCACTGCGGTGCCTGATCGCCCTCGCCTCGGGTGAGTTGCCGGAGTTCACCGCGCTCGACATCGGCTTCCCAGAGGGCCCTGATGTAGCTGTTGTTCTCCCGGTCGAGGCGGCTGGTCGCGAAAGTGAGCCTGGTTCCACTCGGGTGAAAGGTGGGGTCGCTTACGTCGACGACCTGGAAGAGGTCTTCGGGGGTTACGGGGGTGGGGCCGGTCGGATCGGCTTCCTGCGCCGCGAGATCGCCTACGGTCCCCAACGCGACGGCAGCGGTGGCCACGCACAGCCTGATGTGATCCATCCCTGCTGGGCCGCCCCGCCTACCCGGATGCGCTGTCAAGGCAACATTACATATTGTCATGTTTTCTTTACTATCCACGTCTTCAAAGCTCCTCTCTCGACCTGCTAGCGATCCGAGGCCGTGCCTGGCGCGGCCGCGAGGTGGCGATCGAGGTATTGGGCGATTCGGCGGAAGTAGTCGGAACGGGCCTGCGGCCCGCGAATCCCATGCGCCTCGTCGGGGTAGAAGATCCACTCAAAGGTGGTCCTCCCGTGCCTGAGGAGTTCGTTGACGAGCGCGGCGGCGTCGAGGTGCATCGTGTCCTGAATGCCGCTCAGGATCAACATGGGTCGCACGAGGTTCGCCGCGTAGGTGATCGGGGAGCCCCGCCGGGTCCCTTCGGGGTTCTCCCACGGGAAGCCGAAGTGCTCCTCGTTGTATCCCGGGGCCAGGTAGAAAAAGCGCTCCCAGTCGGTTACCGGCGCGCTCGAAACCCCCGCCGCGAAGGTTTCCGGCGACCTGAGCATGGAACTGGCAACCATGAAGCCGCCGTAGCTGTGACCCCAGGTCCCGATCCGTTCCATGTCGACGTAGCCCAGGCCGCGAAGGTACTCGACCCCTCCCAGAACATCGGCGACATCGATGTCTCCAAGCCGGTCGAAGACGTCCATCCGGAACTTGCGGCCATAGCCGGCGCTCCCACGGAAGTCCACGTCGAGCACGACATACCCTTCCTGTGCCAGGTACCGGTTGAAGGCAGGTTGATCCATGCGCGTCCACCCGCGAAAAACGCTCTGAGCGTACCCGGCACCGTGAACGAAGATCACCGCCGGGTATTGTCGGGCAGGGTCGAGCCCGGCGGGCCGGAAGATCCTTGCAGTCACCTCGGCGTTATCGCCGGCGCTGGGGAATCGCACGACCTCGGGTTCTCGAAGTTGGTATCCCTCGAGCCATTCGGGCACGGCGAGCGTGGTGAGCTGCCGCGGCTCTCCCGAATCGATCTCCTGCACGAACAACTCCGGCAACGCCGTGTGGTTGCTGTACAGGTACGCCAACCGCGAGCCGTCCGGCGACGGAGTGGACGACAGGTTCACCCCCGGCAGGGGAGTCACGCGCCGCCGCTCGCCGCCGTCCGCGGAGACCTCGTAGAGATGCCGCTCGGGGGTTCCCGCCTCGTTCGACGGGAAGAGGATGGTGCGGCCGCCACGTGACCAGACCGGCGTGACCTCGAAGCGGTCGTAGACCTGGTTGCTGGTGACCGTGAAAGTTCCCGACGTGAGCTGCTTGGGCTCCGCACCGGCGTCATCGGCGTCCACGTCGATCACGTAGACGTGGTTCCAGTCGGTGCGCTCCGACGTGAAGACAAGCCGCCGCGAATCCGGCGCCCACCGGATCCAGATGGCAAGCGGCGAGATCCAGGCGTCGACTTCCTCGCGCCAAATGGTCCGCACCTCTCCCGTTTCCGGCGAGGCGATGCGGATTTCGCGCGCGGTGTGGTCCAGCGACAGCCAGTTGATGGCCACCGAGCTGCCGTCCGGCGACCAGTGGGCCTGGCTGCCGCCGCGCAGCGAATAGCGTTCTCCGTCGCTAGGCCCCAGCCAGGTCGTCTCGCCGCCATCGACCGGGATCACCCCCAACCGAACCCGCCCATAGCCGATCAGCGTGAAGTCGACGCCGATAATCAGCCCGGAGAAGTCGGTGTACCGGAAACGGCGCTGTTCGTCGGTCGCCTGTGCCGTGTAGAGGATACGGGTCCCGTCCGGAGACCACCGCGGTTGCAGGTTGTGCCAACCCTCGCCGTGGGAACTGGTCAACTGGCGTACGCCCCCATCCATCAGGTCGAGCACCCAGAGTTCGCTTTCGCGGATGTAGGCGAGCTTGCTCCCATCGGGTGAGAGGACCGGGTCGGGTCCATTGAAGTACTGCTGCGGCGTGTAGCCGGGGGAGGTAGCGCCGAAGTCCACGACTGTCCGCGACGATCCCGCCGCCACGTCCGCGGCATGGATGTCACCACCGGCGAGGTAGAGCAGGGTGTTGCCGTCCGGCGTCCAGGGTTCGGGCAGGAGGGTACGCATGACGTTCTCTCCCGACAGCGCGAGCCGACGGACGTCTCCGTCCAGATCTGCAAGGTAGAGCGCGCTGGAGTTGGTCTCCCCTTCGGTGACCGTGAAGGCGATGCTCGCGCCATCCGGCGACCACTCCGGAGCCGAGAGCTGCCGGAAGGTCCATAGGTTGTCGGTTGTGAGACGGGGCGCGTCCTGGGCTGTGATCGCCTCGACCCCCGTGACGAGCAGCGCAACGATGGCCAGGAGGGTTCTGTAGCCCGGCAACACGCTGTGAGGCCAAAGCGGGGCCGGGCGTGGCGACGCCGTGCGGGAGGGCCGCAACGTCCGACGACCCCCCCGTGCGGTGATCCCGGCCATCATCCGCTGATGTTCGGGTTGCCAAGCCGCTCCAGATCAGGGAGCGGCCAGCAAGTGGTATCTCCGTACTCCCTCCCCAGGTGATCCACGCCTGTGAAGAACGGCAGATCATAGACCAGCATGTCGCTGAGCCGGTGTCCGCCCTCCAGAAACAACTCACGGCGCCGCTGCTCGATCACCATGTTCATGATGTTGTCGCCGGTGGGCCCCTCCACCATGTCCGTGGCGGGATCGAAGGGTTGCAGCCCAGCACGAGCGTGAAGCTTGTTGATGACGTCCACCGCAGCCGAACCTCCCTGGGACTCGGCCATGATCAACTGCGCCTCCACCCAAGTGGCGAGCGGGATGTTGTCCGACAGGGTCTTGTACTTGGTGGTCTGCCACCAGTCGACATCGTAGGCGGCGATCACACCGTTGTAGAAGAGTTCGACCCTGGGGTCGGGATCACCCTTCCACTCGATCCCGCGGAAGGGTGGGGCAACCGTGTAGTCGGAACGCCGCACGTTGCTGTCGACAAAGCGATTCCACCGCCGTCGGGGCGTGTCGTCCCGGTTCACATCGTACTGGAACTCCTCCGGCACGGTCGCTGCCGCCGTAGCGGCCCCGTTGAGGTTGCCCATGCCGCGGCGTGCCCTCGCGAGTCCGACGCTGGCCATGTTGCGGATATCGTCGTTGCTGCCCGCCATGCTGATCGCGCGCTCGAACCGCTCCGACGAGACCGCGAGCACCTCGGAAGGCTGCATGAGCGGTCCGCCGTCGAGCGCCATCTCGCAGAAGTTCTCGCCCAGCATGAGCAGGCTGTAGCCCTCGTACGCCGACGCCGTGGCCAGCATGTCGTTCTTATCGCCCGGGACGTCGGCGTCGCCGAAACCGGTGATCCGCTCGAACGCGTCCTTGGCCTGAAAGCGCGCCGTGTGAATCACGACGTACTGGCCGAAGCCGCCCTCGTCGCAGGCGGCGCGGACGTAGTTGTCGTTCTGGGCGTTGATCTGGCGGCCGCCCCACTCGCGGTAGACCTGCCCCCCCGAGGTGTGCCACCACTCGTCCGACATGGCCGAACTGCCCGCCGAATAGTTGGTGTAGGCGCACTCGAAGTCGGCGATGGCACTTTCGACGAGAAGCGCCGAGATCCCGGGGTCGTCGAGTGTCTTGGCCTCGACCACGCCGGGGAGATCCACTTCGAGGAGGTCTGAGCATCCGCTCGCCAACACGGCTGCCGCGACCAGGGGGAAGAGTCGTCTTATCTGGTTCTTGCCTTGCATCTCGGTTGCTCCCCTCTAGAAGACTGCGCGGATGGTGAAATCGATCCGCTGCATCTGCGGCCAGAGATCCTGTACGTACGCGCCCTTGTCTCCGATGTCGCCGTTCCAGTCCGTGTTCGAATGGACTTCGGGGTCGATGACGCGGGTGCCGTACAGCTCTCTTGTCGCCTGCCAGAGCACGAACATGTTGTGCGCGGACAGCTGGGCCGTGGCCCGGGCGGCCCCCATGAGCGAGGCGATGCCGGAGGGCAGATCCCACCGCAGCGTGATGTCGCGCAGCTTGGCGAAGCCCGAGTCGACCGCGCCGGCCTGGCAGACAAATCCCATCTGGTCATAGGCGGCCAGTATGGGATCCTGTTCACCGGGCGGGAGGTTGATCTCCCGGGTGTTGCGGAAGAAGACGTTCGCCCAGGCAATGTCGCCGTTACACTTGTAGTAGCCGCCCTGCCCATCCGCGGTGGCGCTCAATGTCCACTGCCTGAAGCGCAGGTTGAGCGTTCCCGCCACATCCCATGTGGGGGTGGGCGAACCCCAGTACGCGGTGCCTGCCTCGGCGCAGGGAACCGCGGGGCCGCCGCCAGAGATCGGGTCGCCACCCTCGCACATCATGTTTACGAGTTCGCCGGTCGCGTCCCACTCGGCGCTGAGGACCTTCTTCATGAACATCGAGGCTACAGGGTAGCCCTCGACATGGCGCTGACCGGGCCACGGCAGCCCGATCAGCGGCGGTGTGATCCCGCCGAGGTCCACCACCTTGTTGTCGGTCTTGGCGTAGCTTGCCCCCAGGTCCAGGCCCCAGTCCTCGGAGCGGAGAACCTGGGTCCCTACGGCCACCTCGAACCCCTTGTTGCTCACTTCGCCGACGTTCACGAACTGCGTGCCTGGGAAACCGAGTGAAGGAAGCGCAGCCGCGGGCACGATTGCGTCCTTGCGGCTCTGGTCGTAGTAGGTGAAATCGATCGTGACCTTTTGATCGAGGAGGCTTGCATCGAAGCCCAGCTCCAGCTCTTGCCCCACCTCGGGCTTCAGGTCGGCGTTGCCGATGTTTGACGGGGTCAGCGTCGGAGTTCCCCCTCGCCCCGTGGCGGGTGAGTAGAGGCGAGTGGCCGCGAAGACATCGGGTTGCTGTCCCGCCCGTCCCCACGCGGCCCGAAGCTTGAGAGTGTTGACGAGCGGCACCGACCAGAACGGCTCTTCACTGAGCACCCAGGCCGTGCTCACCTTCGGGTAGACGACAAAGTCGAAGTTCTCGCCGAACGCGCTGTTGTCATCTCCCCGAACCGCGCCGGTCAGGAAGAGGCGGTTTCTCCAGCCGACCTGTTCCTGCACGTAGACGCCGAAGGTCTTGTTCTCGATGAAACTCTCGTCGGCCAGGCGCTGGGCCGCAGCGCTCACCGTGGACACACCGGGCACCGGGAACTCGACGCCGCTGGCTGTGGTGATCTGATGCTTGCGCTGGTAGTACTGCACACCGGACGAGGTCTCCAGTCTGATGTCGTCGCTCAGATCAAAGGGGACCGTCGCGCTGTAGTTGACCGTGGTTAGGGTCGTACGGTCCTGAACCACGTCCTTTTGCCCGATGCTCCGCCGGAACGGTCCAGGTTGCTGCGCCGTGCGCGGCCAGAGGCTGAAGCTGCGCTGGTTCCCGAAGTCGCCGCCGATATCGAGCCGGTGGGTCAACCACTCGAAGGGAGAATGGCGAACGTAGAATCCGCCGGTGAAGCGGTCGACTTCCTCTTCTCCGCTTACGTAGTTGTGGTAGTCCTCGTGGGAATTGCGGAAGAACCCGCGCGACGGACCGTCGAGTTTGAGGGGACTGCCCCACATGAGCTGGAAGGTCATCGCCTGTTCGCCGCCCGATGTGCGGGTCTTCTGGCGGATGAAGCCCATGTTCGCGCCGACTTCAAGGACCTCGGTCGTATACGACAGGTTCGACCGGCCCGCCAGCTTGTTTTGCCATTGGTAGTCGACCATGCCCTGGTCGCGCAGGGCGTCGGCCGAGAAGTAGTAACGCAGGTTTTGAATTCCGCCGGACACGCTGGCGAACAGCGAGGTGGGAAGCCCCGTGCGGAAGACGGGTGTCCCACGCTCGCTCTCCAGCGTGACAAGGTTGGCCGAAAGGAGCTGGCCCGTATCGGAATCGATGCCCCACACCACCGGGTACTTGTTGGCCGCGTCGTACAGGAAGGACGCCCCCTGCCGCAGCGCGACCTCGAACCTGGGCGCACCCTGCTGTCCCCGCTTCGTGAATATCTGGATCACCCCGTTCGATGCCTCGGTCCCGTAGAGCGTCGCCGCGGCGGGGCCCTTGATGACCTCGATTCGTTCCACATCGTTGAGCGCAAGGTCGTTGAGCCGCGAGGGTCCACCGCGACTGTTTACGAATGCGGCGGAATTGACGTTGTCACGGTTGTCCACGCGGACGCCGTCCACGAAGATCACCGGTTCGTTGGACAGCACCAGGCTGCCGGTTCCCCGGATCTTGATCGCACCGCCGCCGCCGATCTCACCGCCGACCGAACGCATGCGAAGTCCAGGAACTTCCGCAGTCAGCATGGACTGGATCTTGGGCGGCGAACGACGTTCGATGACCTCCGACATGGCTACTGCGCTAACCGCGTTGCCCACCGCCCGAGCCTGTGTGCCGCCGGCGGTACCGGTCACCACGATCTCGTCGAGCGAAATAGCCTGTTGTTGCAATTCGACCCGGATCGAGCGGTCGCCCACGTTGACCGTTTGTTCCCACGGGGCATAGCCGATCATCAGCACGCGCAGAGTCGCGGTCGCGCCGGGAACACCCTCGATCAGGAACGCACCGTTCGCGCGTGCCAGGTCACCGAGGCTCGTGCCGTCCACCGTCACCTGGGCTCCCACGAGCGGTTGCTGCGTATCGGCGTCGACGACGGTTCCGCCAACAGGGTTCTGGGCCAGCGCCGCTCCCGGGAGGGTCAGCGCGGCGAGTACCGGAAAGACGAATGAAAGAGGCGACGCCCGAGCGTCACGGGATGCGAGTCGAGCGAGAGGGAGGTTGAGGGGAATCGAGCCGGCGAAAGATAGAGTGACCATGGCCCACCTCCGGTCCATCGGGGCGAGCCTGCGTACTCCCCCACACCGGCGGTCGAGCTAGGCTCGCTGGAAGAGTTGTGGCATTGTACGCATATCTGTATGTAAGCGCAAGCGGGTCATCCGCCACTCCGGGTCATCACCATGATCACCCCGCCGGCGTGCCCTGTCCCGAATCGCGTCGTGGCATCCGCTGGGCTGATGTAGTGGATCTCGCGAATATCGCCTGCTGGTACGGTGCGTAGTTCTCGCGTCCCGCCCGCAAGGGGCACATTATCCACGTAGATCCGTGCGTAGCCTCCTCTCGCGTTCGTCAGGGATGGCGCCGCCCGGGGTCGCAGCCACATCGGCCGCAGCAGTTGCACCACATCATACGCATCGTTTGCACTGGTTCCCCGGGCCTCCTCGGCGGTGATCACATCCGACCCGCTGTACCGGGCAGCCGTACCACCCTGTTTGACACACCCGGCCGCCACCGTCCACCAGACACCGGCCATGATCAGACCAGTGACCCAGTGGCGGCGGGACGTCATCACCTCTTCCGGCGTCTCTCCGGCCCACGCGCCGGCCGGTTCCTCAGCCGCGTGCCCTCGAACTCGCGCGCGTGTGCCCAGGCGATCATGGTATTGAAGGTGCACGTCTCACGTCGCGCGATGGGGGTGCGCTGCCGATAGCTGCCGTCGGGCTCCATCTCCCAGGCGCAGCGCCGGTCCGCCAGCTGGATGTCCAAAACCTGGCGGAGTTCGGAGCGAAGGGCGGGGCTCTCGACCGGGACCAGCGCCTCGACCCGCGCGCTGAGGTTGCGCCGCATGCAGTCGGCCGACCCGATGTAGTACTCCTCGTCGCCGCCGTTGCGGAAGTAGTAGATCCGCGAGTGCTGGAGGAAGCGCCCGACGACGCTCACCACCCGGATGTTCTCGGACAGCCCGGGAATCCCCGGCCGGATCCGGCAGCTGTCCCGCACGATCAGGTCCACCTTGACGCCTTGGGCGGCGGCCTCGTAGAGCGCCCTTGTCACCTCGGGATCCTCGAGCGCGTTCATCTGGCACTGGATCTTCCCCGGGGAGTCCTCGGAGTGGAGCTCGCCCTCACGCCTGATCCGGCGCAGGATCGCCGAACGCAGATATTTCGGCGCCGGCAGCAGCTTCCAGTACTTCCGCTTGGGCCGGTACCCCGTCGTCAGGTAGTTGAACAGCTCGGTGAGGTCGGCCCCGATCGAGAGGTCGCAGGTCAGCAGCCCGTGGTCGCAGTAGGTGCGCGCGGTGCCGCCGTGGTAGTTGCCGGTCCCGATGTGCGCGTAGCGCCGCAGGCCGTCGTGGTCCTGCCGCACGACCAGAACCACCTTGCAGTGGGTCTTCAGCCCCAACACGCCGTAGGTGACGTGGATGCCGTGTGCGGCCAGCGCGTTGGCCCATTGGATGTTGGCCTCCTCGTCGAAGCGCGCCCGCAGTTCGATCACGACGGCGACCTGTTTGCCGCTGCGGGCGGCGAGCACGAGATGGTCGATGATGCTGCTGCGCGGAGCCATCCGGTAGAAGGTCATCTTGATGGCCCGCACCTTGGGGTCGTGCGCGGCTTCCCGCAGGAAACGCAGCACCGAGGTATCGAATGCCTGATAGGGATGATGCAGCAGGATCGGCCCCTCTTCCCGGATGGTGTCGAAGATCGGGCGGCTGCTCAGAAGATCGGGGTGTTGCGAGGGCTGGTGGGGCATGTCCTTCAGCCCGGGCCGGGGCAGATCGTGAAGCTCCATGAGATCGCGCAGTCCCAGCAGTCCTTCGCCGGCGAACACGTCGCTGTCCTTCAGCCCGAGTACGCTCGTCAGGTGGACCAGGCGTTTGGAATCGAAGCCGTCGGCGACCTGCAGCCGCACGATCGGCGCCAGGCGGCGTTTTCGCAGACCCGCCTCGATCGTCTCGAGGAGGTCGTCAGCCATGTCCTCGTCCACGTCGTAGATCGCGTTGCGCGTCACGCGGAAAAACTCGCAGGCCAGGACCTCCATGCCCGGAAAGAGCAGGTCGAGGTTGTTGGCCATGATGCTCTCGAGGGGCACCCAGACGGAAGAGTCGTCGATCCGTACGAACCGCGGAATGCCCGTACCCACCGGCACCTTGACCCGTGCGAGCATACTGTGCTCGTCGCGGGGGTAGTGCAGCGTGACGAGCAGATTCAGCGAGAGGTTGGAGATGAAGGGGAAGGGATGCGCGGGATCGGTCGCCTGCGGGGTTACAAGCGGATAGATGTTGCTGAGGTAGTGCTTGCGGAGCCACTTGCGCTGCTTTGAAGACAGGTCGTCCCAGTCGGCGACGCGGATCTGCTCGGCGGCCAGAGCGGCCAGGATCTCGCGGGCCGCTTCCCTCTGCCGCCGCTCCAGGCACCGCACCACCTCGTGGCACTGCTCGATCTGCTCGCCCGGGGTGCGCCCGTCGACCGTCCGCTCGGTGATCCCCGCCTCGACCTGCTGCTTCAGCCCCCCGATCCGCTTCATGAAGAACTCGTCGAGGTTCGATCCGACGATCGAGAGGAACTTCAGCCGCTCCAGCAGGGGTGTCCTGGTGTCCTCGGCCTCGTGGAGCACCCGGAAGTTGAAGTTGAGCCAGGTCAGCTCGCGGTTCAGGTAGTATTCCGGCCGGTCGAGGTCGTGCTGGTCGGCGGCCTCGGGAACCGGAGTGGGGTCCGCGGGTGTAACAAAAGCAACGGTGTCGGGTTGCGGGGTGGGGGACGTGCACGCACCGGCCACGGTTCGCTGGACGGCGGCCGCGTCCGGCGATGCCGTGTGACCATTGCGGGTCGAATGGTCCAACCGGGGCGGGGATGACTCGGACATCGCGTAAACATATGTTATGAGGGGTTGCACAGCCAGGAAGCGACGCGCTCGCGGCGTTGACCGATGGCTGATCGGCTTTCACCTTGCATCGGCAGGGCGAGGCAGCCCCTTCCTTGCGAAAGGAAAGCACGAGATGAAGAACTACGCCGCCTTTCTTACCCTCTTTGCCGCCGCGTGTTCGTCGGCCCCGCTCTCATTCTACGGGGTCGCGCCGCCGGGACGGGACACCGCCTACCAGTGTGCGGTCGCCCAACTCAACATCATGGGCTACACCATCGAGGACGGGAACAGCGACACCGGGTTCGTGAGGGGTCGACGGCAGACGTCGGGGCTGGGCACCCAGCTCTTCACGGGGAACACCTACCACGACGTTCTCACCGCTTCCGCCTACGACAACCCCGCCGGCGGCGAGACCAACCTGCGGGTGGTGGCGTCCCGGGTGGCGCAGCAGGATGTCGATCTTGTCGCGGGATTGAATGACGCACCCGCCCAGGGCGAGGACATCATTGCGCCGTCGGACAGCGGGAAGGCCGATGCCCAGGCGTTGCTGGCTAACTGCGGCGTCTCCAACGTCACGGGCCCGACCCGCGGGCAGGAGCAGTTCCTGCTCGAGGGCCTGGTAGACCATCTCTGACCTGCGAGTGGATTGGCACGGCCTCGGCATACCTCGGTGACCACGTCGCGATTGCATCAGGTGCGGGGAGAAGTGCCGGCGTCGTGCCCGCAGTCCTTTCTGCGGCTGTGCGAAGGAGGACCCCGGGGATTCTGGGCGTCGGGTGACAGATGGGTGGCCCACGGCGGGCTGACGGGCCGGGTGGCCGTCGAACACGACGCCGTCGACGCAGGGGAAGCCCGCTTCCGGTCGGTCAACAACGATGCCGCGGAGCTGTTCCGGGGTCTCGCGGATCCGGATGCGCGGCCGCGGGTGTTCGGAGGATTCTCGTTCTGGCCCGGGGGCAGGATCGACCCGATCTGGTCGTCCTTCCCGCCCGCGCTCTTCCATCTGCCCGAAGTCGAGCTCGAGCACGATCCTTCCTCAGGGACCTGCACCCTCGTCGTGCGGGGTGCGACCACCACGGCGGCACGGCGAAGCTGGGACCGCTGGGCAGCTTCGCTCGAACGCATGCCGGCGCGCGGTCGATCCGGCCGGTTGGCTGTGGGCAGCGCCGGAGTGGATTCGCTGGGGGGGACGCACCGCCGGCCGTACTACGTCCCCCGGGTCGGAGCCTTCGGGACGGACCGCGCCACCTGGGGGCGCATGATCTGGCAGGCGCTGAGCAGGATCCGGGCGGGCGATGCGGAAAAGGTGGTGCTCGCCAGAGCCCTCGAGGTGGCGCCCGGCGCCGCGGTGGAGCCCGCCGACCTCGTGGCCGCGCTCTGGGCGGAGAATCACGGGAGCCACGTGTTCCTCTTCGAGCCGGTCCCGGGAGAAGTCGTGGTCGGGGCGGCGCCGGAGACGATCGCGACGCTGGTGGGCGGAGTGGTCAGAGCGACGGCCGTGGCCGGCAGCGCGAGGGTCGGCTCCGATTCGGTCGAGACCGCCCAGCTGGCGCGCGGGCTCTTCAACAGCGAGAAGGACCGCGCCGAGCACGACTTCGTGGTTCGTGACATGGTGGCGCGCCTGCGGGCGCTGGGGTGTACGGTGCACCGGGATGTGGAGGCGCACGTCCTGGCTCTGGCCCGCATCCAGCACCTCGAGACCAAGATCGCCGCCGAGGTGCCCCCCGGGACTTCGCTTCTCGACATCCTCGAGTCGCTGCACCCGACGCCCGCCGTGTGTGGGATCCCGCGCGACGTGGCGCTGTCCGTGATCGCCGAGGGCGAGGTGTTCGACCGCGGGTGGTACGCCGGCCCGGTGGGCTGGTTCGATTCCGAAGGGAAGGGGATCTTCGTGCCGGCGTTGCGTTCGGCCGTCCGTTCGGGTGACAGGTGGCGGCTCTTTGCGGGCAGCGGCATCGTGCCCGGTTCGGATCCGGCGCTGGAATGGGAGGAGACGGAGCTGAAGTTCCGCCCGGTGTTGCGAGCGATCGCCCGGGCAGGCGCTGGCGAGAGCACCGCGGCCGGGACCGGGTGACCCCGGCGTGACCAACGGCGAGCTCAATTTCAAGTGGGCCCGCGCGATCCTGTCCGCGCTCTCGGAGTACGGGCTGGAGGAGGTCGAAATCGCACCGGGTTCGCGGTCGGGACCGCTGGTGCTGGCTTCTCGCTCGCTTCCGGCCCTGCATTCGCGGGTGCACCTCGATGAGCGATGCGCGGCGTTCTTCGCGCTTGGGTACGGGCGGACGCATCTCGGCCCCGCGGCCGTGATCACGACCTCCGGGACCGCCGTGGCCAACCTGCTGCCGGCGGTCGTCGAGGCGGACATGTCCGACGTGCCGCTGGTGCTGATCACGGCCGACCGGCCTCCCCGGCTGCGCGGGTCCGACGCGAACCAGACTATCGACCAGCCCGGGATCTTCGGGGACCGGGTCCGGTTTCATGCGGATTTGCCGGTTCCGTCGCAGGCCGGACTCGCCGGTTCCGGACCCAGTTCCATGATCGAGATCGTTCGCGCGGCCGCCCGGCACGCGCTGGGCCCACCGGGCGGCCCGGCGCACCTCAATGTTCCCTTCGACAAGCCACTCGAGCCGGAGTCGCCGGAGGGTCTCGACCTGGTGGGGCCGGGGGTCGGACAACAGGTCGACCCCTCCGCGGATGTCACCGGGCTTCCGGACGAGGAGGCTGACGAGCGCCGGTGGCGGCGCAGAACCGACCGGCGCCGGCGCGGCCATGACCAGCGGGAGATATTGGGGGGCCGGCTGCAGATGGCGCGGCGGCCGTTGCTGGTCGCCGGACCGTCCAGCGATCCCGCCCTCAATGGCCCCGCCATCACCCGGTTCGCCATCGCCCGCGGCGTCCCGACCTTCGCGGATCCCCTCTCCGGGGCGCGCTTCGACACCCGCGCCGAAGTCGCATCCCCGTCCCCGATCCTGGGCGCATACGATCATTTTCTGCGCGTCCCGGCGGTCACGCGGAAGCATGCCCCGGACCTCATCATCCGCGTTGGACGCACGCCGACCTCGACGGTGCTCGCACGCGCTCTCACGGTGTGGAGCGACGCGACCCAGATCGTCATCGACGACGGCGCCCACCGCAAGGACCACCAGCGCCTGGCCGACCATTATCTGCATGCCTCCGCGGCCGCCATGCTCGGCGACCTCGCCGGCGACGACGCGAAGAGGCCGCTGGCGCCCGCTCCCCTCGGCGCCTGGGCGCGCACCTGGACCGACCTCGAAGCGGCGACCTGGGCAGCGATCGACGACGTGCCCCCGGACCCCCGGCACGAGGGAGACCATGCGGCGGCCCTGGTCCGCGCACTCCCCGACGGCTCGACCCTCTTCGTGTCGTCATCCATGCCGGTCCGGGACGTGGACGCCTACGCCCGCCCGGCGGCGCGCGACCTGCAGGTGCTGGGGAATCGCGGCGCGAGCGGCATCGACGGCATCGTCTCCACCGTGCTCGGGTGCGCGGCGGGCGGGGCCTGGCCGATCGCGGCCCTGATCGGAGACATCGCCTTCTATCACGACATGAACGGGCTCCTGGCAGCCCGCGACCAGGAACTCAACGCGGTTTTCGTTGTGGTGGACAACGACGGGGGCGGTATCTTCCACATGCTCCCGATCCGCGACTTCGAGCCGGTTTTCACACCGTATTTCGCAACTCCGCACGGACTCGATTTCCGGCACGCGGCGCGGATGTACGGGCTGCCGTTGACCGATGTCGCGACGCCGGAGGAGCTGGAACACGCCGTCGCGGCCGCGGTGGCCCGCCCGGGGACGGAAATTGTCCGGGTGCGCACCGACCGCCACGCGAACCGGCTCCGGCACGACGAGGTCCGCGAGCGCGTAGCCCGGCGACTGAACGAATACCTCAACCGAGAGACGACATGACCGCAACGGCCTGGCAGACCGTCAAGTCCTACGAAGACATCACCTACAAGAAGCGCGATGGGGTTGCCCGGATCGCGATCAACCGGCCCCGCGTGCGCAATGCGTTCCGCCCCGAAACCCTCTTCGAACTGCTCGACGCCTTCAACCACGTCAACGAGGACTCCTCCGTCGGCGTCGTGCTGCTCACCGGCGAGGGTCCCGCCAGGGACGGCAAGTACGCGTTCTGCTCGGGGGGCGACCAGCGGGTGAGGGGCGATGCGGGCTACGTGGGGGGCGACGGGGTGCCGCGGCTCAACGTCCTGGTCCTGCAGCGGCTGATCCGGACGATGCCCAAGCCGGTGATCGCCATGGTGGCGGGGTACGCGATCGGGGGCGGCCATGTGCTGCACGTGGTTTGCGACCTGACGATCGCAGCCGACAACGCCGTCTTCGGGCAGACGGGCCCCAAGGTCGGCAGCTTCGACGGGGGCTTCGGCTCGTCGTACCTGGCGCGCATCGTGGGACAGAAGAAGGCGCGCGAGATCTGGTACCTGTGCCGCCAGTACAACGCCGCCGAGGCGTTCGAGATGGGCCTGGTGAACAAGGTGGTGCCGGTGGACGAGCTGGAGGACGAGGGGTTCCGGTGGGCGCAGCAGATCCTGGAGCACAGCCCGCTGGCAATCCGTCTGCTCAAGTCGGCGATGAATGCCGATGTGGATGGTCAGGCGGGACTGCAGGAGCTGGCCGGGAACGCCACGCTGCTCTTCTACATGACGGAGCAGGGCCAGGAGGGACGCGACGCGTACCTGCAGAAGCGCAAGCCGGACTTTCGCAAATACCCGTGGCTTCCGTGGTAGCGGCGTCGGGCGCGGCCGGTGGGGGCCGGGCCGCCGCGGGTGCTGGAATCGAGGTGCGCTCGTGGGGGTGAGCCGGACCCGGGCGTGGATTCTGGCGACCCGTCCTCGGACGCTGACGGCAGGGGCGGCCCCGGTCGTCGCCGGCACGGGATTCGCGGCGGCTGACGGGGTCTTCGCGCAGCTGCCGGCGCTGGCGGCGCTGGCAGGGGCGCTCCTGATCCAGGTGGCGACCAACCTGGCCAACGACTACTACGACTTCGTGAAGGGGGGCGACACCGGTGAGCGGCTCGGTCCCGTCCGGGTGACGCAGGCGGGGATCCTGCCCCCCGATGCGGTGTTCCGAGGGATGCTGCTGACCCTCGCGCTGGCATTCCTGACGGGGGTGTACCTGGTGTGGGTCGGGGGCTGGCCGGTCGCCGTGATCGGTCTCGTGTCGATGCTGATGGGGGTCTGCTACACCGGGGGCCCGTACCCGCTCTCATACAACGGCCTCGGCGATGTATTCGTCTTCGTCTTCTTCGGGCTGGTGGCGACCGCGACCACCTACTACGTGCAGGCGGGGGTCTGGTCGCCGGACGCAATTCTCGCGGGCGCGGGACTCGGCGCCATGAGCACCGCGATGCTGGTGGTCAACAACCTCCGTGATCGCGAGACGGATGGTGCGGCGGGCAAGCGCACGCTGGCGGTGCGGTTCGGCGACCGCTTCACGGTGGCGCAGTACTTCGTGTGTCTCGTGGGTGCCGTCGCCGTGCCGGCTGCGGGGGTGGCGTTCATGGCGTGGTCCCCATTGACCTTCCTCGCGCTGGGCGGCTTGCTGCCGTGCGTTCCGGCGTCGCGTCGCGTCCTGGACTTCGCCGACCGGCGGGCCCTCAATCCCGCGCTGGCGCAAACCGCCCGGGGCGTGGCCTTCTATGGCGCGGGCCTGGGCGTCGGCGCGCTTGTGGGGGCGGCGGGCGTCTTCGGCGCGTGACCTCCGGCGACCCCGCCGCGCAGGCGCCAGCTGCCTCCCGCGACGATCCCCCCCCATCCCCCGCCGACGACCTCGCACGGCAGACGGCCCGAATCCCCTCCGCCACCGCCCTCTCCTGGGACGGCGGCCACTGGACCTACCGGCAACTCGACGCGCGCGCCTCCGCGCTGGCAGGCCGCTTCCGGGCGACCGGCGCGCTCCCCGGCCACGCGGCCACCCTCTGCGCCACCCCCGGCCCGGACACCGTCGCGGCCCTCTTCGCCCTATGGCGGGCCGGGTGTCTGGCCGTCCCCCTCCACGAAAAGCTGACCCCCGCCGAGATCGAACATGCTCGCAAAACGGTAAAGTCAACATTACATATTGACAACCAAACATTACATCGTGTGTTTGCGGCCGACGGCCCCGACGGCCCCGACGGCCCCGACGGCCCCGACGGCCCCGACGGCCCCGACGGCCCCGACGGCCCCGACGGCCCCGACGGCCCCACCACCCCGCGCCCGGCCCCCCACAGCCCCGCCACCCCATCCGACCCCGCACCTCCCACCCCCGACACCGCCTTCCTGGACGTCACCACCCTCCTCCTCACCTCCGGCTCCACCGGCGCCGCCACCGCCTTCGGCTTCACCCGGGCTGCACTGACCGCCTCGGCCTCGGCCGTCGCCGACCGCCTCCGCCTCACCCCGGACGACCGCTGGGCCCTCACCCTCTCCGTCGGCCACGTCGGCGGCCTCGCCCTCGTCGTCCGCGCGGTGATGACCGGCGCCAGCGTGCGCCTGTGGCCCGTCTTCGATCCCGACGCCCTCGCCAGCGCCGTCGTCCGCCAACAGGTCACCCACCTGGCGGTCGTACCGGTCATGCTGAGGCGCCTCCTCGCCCGGCTGGGCGGCCGGCCCATACCCCCGACGCTCCGCTGCGTCCTCGTCGGCGGCGCGGCCGCCTCGCACGGCCTCCTCGACGATGCCTGGGCGGCGGGCCTTCCCATCGCCACCACCTGGGGCATGACCGAGACCGCTTCGCAGGTCGCCACCGCGCCGCCCGATCTGGCCCGCCGCCACCCGGGCACCGCGGGGCGCCCCCTGCCCGGCATCGAAGTGCGCGCCACTTCCGCGGGTGCATTGCAGGTGCGCGGCCCCACACTGGCCAGCATCGCTGTCCCGGGCCCCGGCGCATCCCCGCGGGCGCTGCCGCGTGACCCCGGCGGCTGGTTTACCACCCGTGATCTCGGCCGCGTGGACTCCGGCGGCCTCATCTGGATCGAAGGGCGCGCCGACGCGATCATTGTGAGCGGGGGGCTCAACGTGAGTCCCGGCGAAGTCGAGCGGGTGATCGAGACGCTGCCGGGTGTGCGCGACGCGGTGGTCTTCGGTGTGCCCGACGAGGAGTGGGGCGAGGTCGTAGCGGCAGTGGTCGAGGCCGACCCGGGCGTGCTCACGGCCGGCGATGTCGACCGCCACTGCCGCGAGCGGCTGGCGCGGGGACGTTGTCCGTCGCGCATCGCGGTCGTGGGTTCGCTTCCCCGCACATGGACAGGGAAGGTGATGCGGGCCAGGGTGCAGGAGCACTTCGGCCCCGAGCTTGGCGCAAGGGAGACGACATGATCGAGGAACTCCGCTGGCGCGGTCTCCTTGCCGACGCGACCGAACACGCGGCGGCGGCCTTCGCGGCCGGCCAGGTGACGGGCTACATCGGCTTCGATCCGACCGCCTCGTCCCTGCACGTGGGGTCGCTCGTCCCGATCATGGGGCTCGTCCACCTGCAGCGGGCCGGCCACTGTCCGATCGCCCTGATCGGCGGCGGCACGGGGCTCATCGGCGATCCGTCGGGGAAGGCCTCGGAACGCTCGCTGCTCGATCGCGCCAGGGCCGAGGAGAACGCTGCGGGGATCCATCGTCAGCTGGCGCACTTCCTCGACTTCGAGTCGCGCACCGCCCCGGCCCGCATGGCCAACAACCTCGACTGGCTCGACGGCTTGCGGCTGGTGGACTTCCTGCGCGACATCGGCAAGCACTTCTCGGTCAACGCGATGATGCGCAAGGAGTCGGTGCGCCGCCGCCTTGCCGACGAGGAATCCGGCATCTCATTCACCGAGTTCAGCTACCAGCTGCTGCAGGCCTACGACTTCTCGGAGCTCAACCGCCGCTACGGCTGCACCCTGCAGATGGGCGGCTCCGACCAGTGGGGCAACATCACCGCCGGCATCGACCTGGTGCGGCGGATGGGCGGGCCGCGCTGCCACGGCGTGGTCTTCCCTCTCGTCGAGTCGTCGAGCGGGGTCAAGTTCGGCAAGACCGAGGAGGGCACCGTATGGCTCGATCCCGAGCGCACCTCGCCCTACCGCTTCTACCAGTTCTGGCTGAACACCGAGGACGGGGACGTGGTCTCGTACCTCAAGCGGTTCACGCTGCTGGACCGAGACGCCATCGACGAGCTTGCCCACGCGGTCGCCGCGCGGCCCCACCGGCGCGAGGCCCAGCGGCGCCTGGCCGCCGAGATGACCCGCACGGTACACGGGTCCGACGGGCTGGACCGCGCCGAGCGGGCGTCGAAGGTGCTGTTCGGAGGCAGTCTGGAGGGGCTGGGGGCGGCTGACATCGAGGAGATCTTCGCCGATGTGCCATCGACGGTAGTGGCGCGGTCGGCGCTGGAGCGTGGGGTGGAGCTCGCAGTGGTGATGGCCGACGCCGGGATGACGGCGTCCCGTAGCGAAGCGCGCCGGCTGATTCGCGGCGGCGGCGTCTACCTCAACGGGGAACGCGTGGCCGACATGGGGGTAGCGGTGGGGCAGAGCGACCCGATCGAAGACCGCTTCGTCGTCGTGCGGATCGGCAAGAAGCGCCATCTGGTGGTGGAGGTGGGGTAGGGGAAGCGGTTCGGGTGAGCTCGTTCGATATCGTGTCATCCCCGGACGGAGTTGCTGCTCGTGATGTTCCGCATGAAGCCCGGGCGCTCGAAGTTCTTGCGCTCACCGATCACGGTTGTGCCGTTCTGCGCCGCTGTGAATGCCATCGTCCTGCTCAACCCGATCGGCGTACACGCCCAGATTGAAACGGGCTCTCTCAGCGCGGCGATCGAAGAAGTGCGCCAGAGTCCCTTCTGGAACGCGCAATCAGCTGTACCCGCTGGGATCGATGTCCCCCGAGCACTGTGGTTGCCAGTGGCGATCCAGGCACGGGAGCGATCAAATCAGACGGCACCGAACGACAGCACGTTTCCGCACAGGCGGGTGTTCTTCGCGGCGCTCGCGGCGAACGGATTGATGCTCTTTCCCACGATCTACTTCGGAATAAGCGGGGCGTACTCCAGTGATCCAGGGCCGTATCTCCTGGCCGCGACAGCGCTTCCGGTCCTGGGCACCGCCACGGGCGCCAAGCTCGCCGGAGCGCGGTTTCTTCCGGCTCTGGCCGGATCGGCCATGGGCTTCGCTGCCGCAGCCACGACCCTCTACGTCGCCGCCGTCGCCGATGCTCCCGGGGCTGGGGCGTTATGGATAGTGTTGCCAGTCATGCAGGCCGGGATCACTACGCTCGTCGCCTCGTACTCCCACCAAAAGAGGTGAAGTCATCCTGTTTTGTCCGCCAAGAACAGCTGATTCTGGCCGACAACGCCGCCCAATCCGGGTTTGTCGGCCAAAACCGACCTTTATTGGCCAACAAACCGCGCCTACCCCCTCCGGCCGATCGGCGCCCCCAGCAGCTCATCCGGGATCCCGAAGGCGTCCACCAGCTCCAGCGCCCGCGGCGCCAGCTCCCGGCACAGCGCGTTCACCTCGCGGCGGACCGCCTCGCTCTTCGCCGGCTCGAAGTAGCCCGTCTCCAGGAACCAGGCGCGGTTGGCTTCCAGGGTGGCCAGCCCGAAGAGCGCGAGCACGCGGGTGATCAGCTCCTTGCCGTTGCATTCGTCCATCGGGTCCAGCGCCTCGTGCGAGGTCTCCAGCACGATCCGGTCCACGTGGGCGCGCGCCAGCGTGATCAGATGGTCCTGGCACTCGTTGATCGCGTCGAAGCTGTCCATGCCCTGGTCCATGCGCGCCTTGAGGCGGCGTGCGGCCGACCGCAGCAGGCGCTGTTCGCGGTACCGGAAGGCGGCGAGCTGAGACTCCGGGTCCGCGAGGTGGTCCGGGTCCGTTCTGCGGGTGACCACCGGGTTCATTTCGGCCAGCCGGATTCCGGTGAGTTCGGCGAGATAGCGCGCCATCCCCCACATGTTCAGGCCGCCGAGGTCCCTGCGGAAGCGCGACAGCAGCCCCTTGGAGACCAGCTGGAGCAGCACCGGGTTGGCGCCCTCGAAGGTGGTGAAGATGTCGGTGTCGGCGCGCAGCCGCGCGAACCGGCTTTCGGACAGGTAGCCTCTGCCGCCGCACGCCTCCCGGCAGGCCTGGAGCGTTTCCATCGCAAGCCGGGACGCGGCGGCTTTCAGGCCCGCGGCGCGCACCTCGAGCTCCGTGCGGTCGGTGTCGGGGTCGGCGAAACGGCGAGTGAGGTCGCGCACGGCGAAGCCCATCGCGTAGCAGGCGGCGAGGCGGGGGAGGAGTTGGCGCTGCAGGGCGAGGTAGTCGAGCACGGGGACCTCGGTGCCGCCCGCGGGGCCGAACTGGCGCCGCCCGGCAGCGTAGCGTACCGCGATCGTGAGGGCCTTGCGCGTGACCGTCTGAGACGCTGCGGCGATGCTGATCCTCCCCGCGATCAGCGTTCCGAGCATGGTGAAGAAGCGGCGGCCGGGGCTGGGGATGGGGCTCTCGTATTCGCCCTTGGCCGTGATGCGGGCGAAACGGTCGAGGAGGGCGTCCTCCCCTACGCGCACGCCGTCGAAGCTGATGCGGCCGTTGTCGACGCCGTTCAGCCCCGCCTTGGCGCCGCAATCCTCGATGCGGACGCCGGGCGCGGTCTCGCCGTGGGCGTCGCGGATGTGGACCAGGAATGCGTGGACGCCGTGGTCCTCGGACCCGATGCGAAGCCGCGCGAAGACGGTGGCCATGCGTCCGTGCAGGGCGGCGTTGCCGATGTAGTCCTTGCGGGCGTCGTCGTCCGGGGTGGTGATGACGAACTCCCCGGTCGCGTGGTCGTAGTCGGCGGTGGTGCGGAGGTCGCGCACGTTCGAGCCGTGACCTGTCTCGGTCATGGCGTAGCAGCCGGGCAGCGCCAGGGAGGCGACGTCCGCCAGGTAGCGCTCGTGGTGCTTCGCGGTGCCGAGCTGCGCAATGCTGCCGCCGAAGAGCCCGAACTGGACGCCGTACTTGACGAGGACGCTGAGGTCGCCCAGCGCCAGCTCCTCGAATGTGGCGACCGCGCCGCCCGGATCGCCCATGCCGCCCCATTCACTCGGCAGCGCGACCCCGCCGAGTCCCAGGTCGGCCAGCGCCTTGACGGCGGCAAGGGTGCGTTCACGGTACTCGCCGCGCGGGATCTCGTCCGGGATCCGCAATTCGGGTCTGGCCAGCGCTTCGCGGACCCGGTTCCGAATGTCGGCGTAGCCGCCGTGGATGTGTGCGGCCACCTCCTCGACCACGCCTGGAGGCGGCGCGGGCGGTGCCGCACGCTCGTCGCCCGTGCCCGTCAGCTCCCGAAGCGCCTCCGGTCCGGCGAGTCCCAGCTCGAGCTCCACCTGGCCGAGCGTCGCGAGCGCGCCCTCGCGCCAGGGCAGGGTCTCCGCGGTGGCGAGCATCTCCGCCCCCGGCTCCTCTCCGTACAGCGTCTTGAGGTGCACCTGTCTGCGGACCGCGCTCTGGGCGACCGAAACGCCGGCGCGCGCCAGGGTCAGGCTGCTCCCGGCGTCCGACCGGACGGCGGTCAGCGCGGCGGAAAGAACGGGCGGCGAGGGGGGAGAGGCCGGATCGAGCCAGTCCCGCACCCTTCGGCGTCCCTCCGGCGTGATCCATCCGGCACCGTCGAGGGCGCCCGACACGGCGCTGAGTTCGGCGTCCTCCATCAGCCCGTCCGACCAAACCGCGCACAGGATGGGGAGGAAGGCCAGGAAGGTGGGCTCGGGGGAGAGCGCGGGCCGGGGCGAGGGGGCGGTCCCGTGCGAGTCGGAGAGCTCGGTGGATGATGTCATGCTGTGCCGCTGAGGTTCCGGGTGTCCGTGGATGAATCCCGCTTCGCGCCTGGAGTGGCGAGGCGCCCGGGTGTCCGGAAGATAGGCAATCGCCGCCTCACCCCTTGATAATCGTCCCGCGGTCAGGCAAAGTCGGTTCTTCCGTTCCTTTCCCCACACCCCGAATCCGCCGATGGCTTCACGCGCAAACTTTTCCGACCGGTCGGGCGGCTCCCCCCTGGTGGGGGTGATCATGGGCTCCCGCAGCGACTGGGACACCATGAAACACGCGGCCGACACCCTCGAGGCGCTGGGAGTCCCGCACGAGGTGCGGGTCGTTTCGGCGCATCGCACGCCGGATCTGCTCTTCGAGTACGCGGCCGGTGCGGAGCAGCGGGGACTTCAGGTGATCATCGCGGGCGCCGGGGGCGCGGCCCACCTTCCCGGGATGGTCGCGTCGAAGACGGTGCTGCCGGTGCTGGGGGTTCCCGTGCAGTCGCGCGCGCTGAAGGGGATGGATTCGCTGCTGTCGATCGTGCAGATGCCGGGGGGCGTGCCGGTCGGGACGCTGGCGATCGGGGTGGCCGGCGCGACGAACGCGGCGCTGCTGGCGGGAAGGATCCTGGGGCAGAGCGACCCCGCGATCCGGGAGGCCGTGCGAGCGATGGCCGCGGCCCGCACCGAGGCGGTGCTCGCCGACCCCGACCCGAGCGTCCCCCCGCCGCAGTGAGGGTCGGCGTTCTCGGCGGCGGGCAGCTCGCCCGCATGCTGGCGCTCGAGGGAATCCCCCTGGGGCACCGGTTCACGATACTGGAGCCGGGCGCCGATCCGCCCGCCGCGGCGCTGGGCAGTGTGGTGGCCGCGGCCTATGACGACCCAGACGGGTTGAGGAGGGTGGCCGCGGCGGCGGATGTGGTGACGTACGAGTTCGAGAACGTCCCGGCGCGGAGCGCGGCATACCTGGCTGCCCGGCTCCCCGCGCTGCCGCCCCCGGTGGCGCTGGAGGTGGCGCAGGACCGCCTGGCCGAGAAGACGATGTTCCGCGAACTCGGGATCGCGACCCCCGAGTTCCACCCGATCGACGGACCCGGGGACATCGAGCCGGCGATCGCCGCGACCGGTCTCCCCGCCGTGATCAAGACCCGCCGGCTGGGTTACGACGGGAAGGGTCAGGCGGTGGTGCGGACGGCCGAGGAGGCGGCCGGGGCGGCTGAGCGGCTGGGGGCGGGGCCCGTCGCGAATGGACTCGGACGCAAGGGCGAGGGCTACGGACTCATTGCCGAAGCGTTCGTGCACTTCGGCCGGGAGCTCAGCGTGCTGGCGGTGGCGGGGCGGGACGGAAGCCGCGTCTTCTATCCCCTCACCGAGAACCACCACCGCGGCGGAATCCTGCGCACCAGCTACGCTCCCGCACCGCGGCTCACCGACGCGCTCCAGGTAGAGGGGGAGAGGCTCGCGGGGCTCGTGCTGGACCGGCTCGGGTACGTCGGCGTGCTCGCCATCGAGCTCTTCGAGGCGGAGGGCCGCCTTCTCGCCAACGAGATCGCCCCCAGGGTCCACAATTCGGGGCACTGGACGCTGGACGGGGCCCGCGCGAGCCAGTTCGAGAACCACATCCGCGCGGTTACCGGCATGCCGCTTGCGCCGCCGTGCGTCCCCGGCCCGGCCGCGATGATCAACCTGATCGGCGAAATCCCCGACGTGAACGCGCTGGCGGCGATCCCATGTGCCCACATCCACCTCTACGACAAGGCTCCCCGCCCGGGGCGCAAGCTGGGGCACGTCAACGTCTCCGGTGACGACGAGCGGGAGGTCATGGAGACCGTGGAGCGGGTTTGGGCGCTGTTGCCCGGGGCGGGTGAGCTGCCTGCCGCCACCGGCTGGTAGGGCGATCCGCGCGGCCTGGCGCGGCGCAGCACCGCCGCCACAACCCGCATCTCCCCCAACCAACGGCGTGCGATTAGGTTATCCGTTCTGCCCAATCCCGGGAGACGTCATGCTGGAAGAGATCAAGACCAGAATATCCGACGAAGTCGACGCGCTGACCCATGAGCTCAACGTCGAGCTTCCCGACCGGATCAAGAAGGCCGTGGAACTCGGCGACCTGCGCGAGAACTCGGAGTACAAGTCGGCGCTGGAGCGCCAGCAGTTCGTCCAGGCGCGGATCGGCCACCTGGCGTGGCGCATGTCCGAGCTCTCGAAGATCAACGTCGACGACGTTCCGGCCGACCGCGTGGGCTTCGGTTCCATTGTCCGCGTTCTGGACCACGCCAGGAACATCGAGACCACGTTCACCATCGTTGCCGGGGATTACATCGACCTGGACAAGGGACACATTTCTGTCGATTCGCCGATCGGGCGGGGGTTGATGGGAGCCCGCGAGGGAGACGACGTGACCGTGACCCTGCCCGTGGGCCCGAAGCGTTTCCGGGTCGTGGAGTTGACGACGCTGCCGCAGCAGCTGGAGGCGGACGAGTAGGGATCGGCGGCTGCCGCCGGCCGCAGGACGCTCCTCTCCTCAGAAACCCGGCGGCCTGGGAATGCGCGCGACCACCACCGTGATCGGCAACAGCGCGGGGGCGCGGAAGATTGCGCCGGCCCCCTCGGCGGTGGCCTCGAAGTCGAACACCCGCACCCCGCTGGCGCCGATCCGGCCGCTGAATCGCTGGCTGCGCGCCAGGGGCATGGACGGGTCCGAGGTGTCGTCGTCGTCGCCCGTCATCGTCACGGGCCAGGGGTAGCGCCCGGGGGGATCGGGGTTCGAGAAGATCTCGGTCGAGGTGGGGAAGTCGTACGTGGCGAACCGGGGCACGGCTTCGTCGGTCAGCCACGGCTCGGCCCCGGCGACGGTCAGCGCCGCCGCGTGATCGGCGAGGAGCTCCGCCATGCTGCGTCCCGTCACCGCCTCGATGCCCGCCACACCCGGCAGCGCCAGGGAGTCGTTCAGCGCCAGCACCACGGCCTCGTCGGCGGCCTGGTCGTCCGCTCCGGCCGCGGCCAGATCGCGCAGCAGGCGGTGGAAATGCCAGCCGCTCCCGTAGACGTGCCCCTCGTCCAGCGGCTCGAAGGTGACCGCGTTGGGATCGACGGAAAACGCGCGCACCACCCGGGCCATGATCTGGAAGATCCCGTAGGCCTCCGGGCGCAGGTTGGCGAGGCCGTCGCGCATGATGGTGCGGTTGACCCGGTCGCGCATGGCCGGCCCGCCGGCCCGTTCCCAGGAGAGCCGCGAGGTCATCTCCTTGGCGATTTCGGCCCTGCCCTCCTCGATCCAGGTCGGATTGAAGGTGCGGACGCCCGCCGGTTCACCGCGCATCACATCGCTGCGCACGCGCTTGTAGAGCGAACTGACGTGCGCCATCTCGTGGGCGATTCCCCCCATGGCCCAAAAGCGATTGTCCTCGAGTTGCGTGAAGGCGCTGGCCTCCACGTGCATCAGCTCCATCTCGTCGGAGGTGGGGCAGTCGATTTCGCTGAACACCATGTCGCCCGACCACACGTACGCGATTGCGCCGTCGATGTCCGCGTGCACCAGGATGGCGACCTTGCCGTCGCCGTTTACGTCGCTGACGCCCCCGAAGTACCGCTCGATCACGTCGGCCCCGTGCTCGGAGTAGAAGTCGATCACGCGGTTGACGTTGGCCACGGGCACCGGCGAAGCGGCGGCGGTGTCCTCCCAGACCACGAGGTGGTCGTTCTCGGCGATTACATCCGCCGTGATGGTCCGGTGAACCCCACACCGGCTGCCCCCGTTGCGATCGTACAGCTTGAACGTCCTTGGGGTCTGCCTGGACGCCTGCACCTGCCGGCGGGCCGCCTGCGCCTCGATCCCGCGCTGCAGCATCCCGGCAAGCCGGCCCTCGGCCTTCAGCTGCGCGAAGAACGCCTCTTCCTCCTCGCGGAGCTGGAGGTGAAAGGCGTGGTTGGCGCGTTCGATCTCCAGGAGCCGGGTCCAGTCGGCGTCGGGACCGGCGCGGCGAGCTCGGCCGGGTCCTCTCCGCCGATCGGCCGCCACCACCGGTCGCAGTCCGGGGGCCTGGCTCGGCGAGATCCCTTCGACCACGAGTTCGACCGGGAGAATCGCTTCACTGGAGGCATTCAGGCCGCCCAGGGTAACGCGGTAGTAGGCCGATCCCTCCGGTGCCCGCACGAAGAGGCCGCACATGGCGATCTCATGCGGCTCGGCGACCCGCACGTCGCCCACGGCGAGGCCCAGCGGACCATCGCAGACGGTCATCGCGAGCGTGGCGGTCGCCTCTTCCCCGTCGGAATCGACGACCCGGACCCCGAACTCAAAATCGCCCGACGCCTGTGGAGTTCCCTGAAGCGCGCCTTCGGGCGTCAGTTCGAGCCCCTGCGGCAGAGGGTCGTCGCCGCTCAGGCTCCAGGCATATCCCCCACCGCTGCCGCCCCGCGCCCGCAGCGTCTCGGCGTAGTCCAGCGTGGCGCGGCCCTGCGGCAGGGAGTCGGTCGCGATCGTGACGGGCAGCCTCGATGCGGTCGCCTCGAACTCGGCGGCGAGGCCGGCGGCGGAGGCGGTGAGCGTCTGTACCGTACCGTCGCCGAGCGTCCAGATCGTCTCCGCGATCCCGTTGGCCCGGGTGACCACGGACGCGGGCGCCGCCGACCCTCCACCCGACGTCACCTCGAAGCTCACCGTGATCTCTCCGGCGGGGTGCCCGTTGCGGTCGAGCACGCGAACGGCCGGCGCGATCGGGAGCGCTTCGAAGAAATGTCCCGCCTGCGCGTCGCCGCCGGTCTTCTCCATCGCCTCGACCTCCTGGTCGACGGTGACCGAAGCCTCGGCGCTGGCGGAGCCGGTGCGGGCGGTGATCGTGGCCGTCCCCGCGCCGGCGGCGGTGACGAGCCCTTCGCGCAGATCGACGGTCGCGACCGTGGGGCGCAGGCTGGACCAGTTGACCTGGGCGCCGACCATGACGCTGCCGTACTGGTCGCGCACCTCGGCGCTGAGCTGCTCGGTGTCGCCGACCGCGGTGAAGGTGACCGACGAGGGGGAGATCGTCATCGATGTGGCGACGGGCGGCGGGGGAGGCGGCGTGGGGTCGCCGCCGCACGAGGTCAGCAGCGCTGCCGCACATACCGCAAGCGCAACGGTTGTGGGGCGGTGCCGCCCCTGGCTCGAATTGGTCCGTGCGCGGCTCACGTCGGCCTCCTCTCCTCCGCCAAAACCGTCGACTATGGGTTGCCGTCGATGATCGCCTCGTACACGATCGGCCGCAAAATCCCGTTGAGCGGTGCTGCGCCATAGGGCTGCAGCTGCGTCCATGCCATGGCGATGAGTTCTTCCTCGGGGTCTATCCAGAAATAGGTGTTGGCGATACCGGACCACCAGTATGTGCCACCGCCCTCGCCGACCGAGACCGCGAAGCCCAGGCCGAACCCCTGATCGCCGAGACCCGGCATGATGGGGATCATCTCTTCGGGCAGGTGGTTGCGGGTCATGAGGTCGACGGTTTCGGGCCGCAGGATGCGCACGCCGTCCAGCTCTCCGCCGCCGAGGAGCATGCGGCTGAAGCGGAGGTAGTCGCTGGCCGTGGAGGTCAGGCCGCCGCCGCCCGAGAACCAGATGGGGGGACGGGTGAAGGGGTCGTTGCCGGGCGCGCCTGCCGGGCCGAGGCCGCCGCGGCCGCGCCGGTACATCGCCGTGAAGCGGTCGAGCTTGTCGGCGGCGACGTGGAATCCGGTGTCGTCCATGCCGAGCGGCTCGAAGATGCGTTCGCGAAAGAAGACATCGAGGGGCTGGCCGGAGGCGACCTCGACGACGCGCCCGAGCACGTCGGTGGAGTAGCTGTAGTTCCAGCGCGCTCCGGGATCGTCGATGAGCGGCAGGGAGGCGATGGTCGCGACCCGGGTCTCGAGGTCGGCGCCGTCGCCCATGGCCAGCGGGTTCAGCCGCGCGTTGTACATCGAGTCGACCGGGCTGTTGCCGAAGATCCCGTAGGTGAGCCCCGACGTGTGCGAGAGCAGGTCGCGGATGAGGATCGGGCGGCTCGGCGGCCGATTGCCCGCGTCCTGGTACACCTCGGCGTCGGCGAAGGCGGGGATCACGCTCCCCAGGTCGTCGTCGAGCGAAAGCAGGCCGTCCTCGACCAGGATCATCGCCGCGACGCTGGTGACGGGCTTGGTCATCGAGTAGATGCGGAAGATGTCGTCGGGCTCGAGGGGGTCCTCGTCGCGAACGCGCCAGCCCTGCGCGTCCCAGTGCACGATCTCGCCGCGGCGTTCCACCATGGTCATGATGCCCGCCGTCGCTTCGCGGTCGATGAACTGCTGCATCGTCGGCGCGATCCGGTCCAGCACCTCGCTCGACATGCCCACCTCTTCGGGCTCGGCGGTGGTCCACTGCTGTCCGGCCCCGGGATCCGCAGCGGCGTCGAGCGTGAAGGTCCAGACCCTGGGCGCGCCCCCGCCCGAGGTTATCCCGGCTGCGACCGACACGTACTGGCGGCCGTCGACAGCGTAGGTGACGGGCGACCCGGCGTCCCGTCCCACCTCGGCCGACCACACCTCCTCGCCGGTGCGGGCGTCGAGTGCGGCCAGGCGCGTGTCGGTCCCCCAGAACACGAGATTCCCGGCGGTGCTTACCGTGCCGCCGTGGCCGCCCTCGGCAACCACGCGCCAGACTTCGCGGTTCTCGGCCGGATCCCAGGCCAGGAGGAGGTTGGACGGGCCGGTCAGTTCGGGGCGCGGGGTGCGGTCGTCCCGGTCGCTGACCGTGCCGGTGTTCCAGACGCCGGGCCGGTAGTCGAACTCGGGCTCCCTTTCGTAGTAGTAGTTGTTGTTGGTGGCGGGGATGTAGACGAGGCCCGTCCCGGGGTTCCAGGACATTGTGTGCCAGTTGTGCGCGCCGCTCGGGCCCGGGGCGAGATACACCGGCTGTCCGGTCATCCCGTAGCGCGCCTCGGGCGTTTCGATGGGTCGTCCGGAGTCGGAGTCGACGTGCGTGGCCCATGTCAGATCGTCGGCGAAGGCCTCGGCCGAGATGAGCTCGCCGGTGATCCGGTCGACGACGTAGAAGAAGCCGTTTTTCGGCGCCTGGACGATGACCTCGCGTTGGCGCCCGTCGATCTCCAGGTCGAGGAGCATGAGGGGCTGGGTCGCGGTGTAGTCCCAGTCGTCGCCCGGCGTGGTCTGGTAGTGCCATTCGATCGCGCCGTCGGCCGGGTCCAGCGCGAGGATGGCCGACAGGTACAGGTTGTCCCCGCCGCCGGGGCTGCGGTTGTCACGGTTCCAGGGCGATCCGTTGCCGGTGCCGATGTAGAGAAGGTTCGCGTCGTTGTCGACGGCCATTCCGTCCCAGACCGTCCCGCCGCCGCCCGCGATCCACCACTCGCCGGTCCAGGTTTCGGCTGCCGCTCGCATGGCCTCGTTCTCGAACCCGTCCGCCGGGTTGCCGGGGACCGTGTGCGTGCGCCAGAGCTGCCCGCCGGTCTCGACATCGTAGGCGGTGACGTAGCCGCGCACCCCGTACTCGGCGCCGCCGTTGCCGATCACGACGGCATCGCCCACGACCCGCGGCGCCCCGGTGATGGTGTAGTCGGAGCCGGGCGGGGTGGTCTGGGTTGTCCAGCGCACCGACCCGTCCGCGCGGTCGAGCGCCACCAGCCGGCCGTCGAGGAGGCCGACGAAGACCCTGTCGCCGTCCACCGCGACGCCGCGGTTGACGTCGCCGCAGCAGCTGTGCGGACCTCCGTCGTCCTCGTGGGGAATCGCCGGGTCCCAAAGCCAGACCTCGTCGCCGGTGGCCGCGTCGAGGGCGAAGACGTAGCTGAACGCCGCCGTGCCGTAGAGCACGCCGTCCACCACGATCGGGGTGGTCTCGAGGCGCGCGCCCGTCTTGGGAATCTCCCACGACCAGGCGGCGCCGAGCCGGTCCACATTGTCCGTGTTGATGTCGTCGAGGGGGCTGAAGCGCGTCTCGGCCGCGTCGCGTCCGTGTCGGGGCCAGTCGCTGTTCTGTGCGGCCGCGGGCGGGGCGAAGGTGGCCGCGGCGAGCGCGAGAGCGAACAGGGCCCGGTGCGGCGTTCGGCCGCGTCGGCGCGGGGCCTGCAAGACGGTCAAGGTCTCCGGGTTGCCTGGTCCAGGCATGGGCTTCATACGGGCTTCTCGGTTTCTGAGTGGATGTGCGGCCCGGACTGGGCCTCGGACAAAATGGTCCGGGAGGCTCCCTTTCGCGACTTTGCCCGGGAGTCCGCGAACACCCGGGTTTGTCCACCGGCCCGTCGCGGGTAACTTTGCGAGCGATGAAACGGACCCGCCTGATTTCGACCCCATCGATCCTCGTCCTGGCCCTGGCGGCCTGCGCCGACGACCCGGAGCCACCACCCTTCGCCGTCGTAGCCGACTCGAAGCAGTTGATGCTGTCGGTGATCGAACCGGCAGCCGAGGTATACTGGGATGCGGTGGGGGTGATCATCGACATGGAGGGCACCTACGAGATCAGGCCCGGGACCTCGGAGGAGTGGGAGGCCGTTCAAAACGCGGCTTTCGTGCTCGCCGAGTCCGGCAATCTCCTGCTGCTGGAGGAGCGCGCCCGGGGGCAGGCCCACTGGGTGGCCATGTCCCGCGCGATGATCGACGTGGGTCGGCGCGCCGCCGAGGCCGCCCAGGCACGCGATCCCGACGCCGTCTTCGAGACCGGCGGCGACCTCTACCTCGTGTGCACCGGATGCCACGCGGCCTACGCCACCGAGACCCTGCGTCCCAACTACGATCCGGGCCCGGACGCCCCGTGATCGAGCGCTTCCTGGCCTGGCTGGGGGAGACCCCCTGGAGCATCGCGCTCCTGGAATCTCTCTATGCCTGGCCCTTCGTCGAATCGGCGCACGTCCTCACTCTGGGTCTCTTCGTCGGCACCACCGCGATGATGGACCTGCGCCTCCTCGGCATCGCATTCCGCCGGATCCCCGTCACGGCCTTCACCGGACG
This sequence comes from Gemmatimonadota bacterium, assembly GCA_022827345.1. Lineage (GTDB taxonomy): Bacteria > Gemmatimonadota > Gemmatimonadetes > Longimicrobiales > Gaopeijiaceae > Bin94. The sequence continues at coordinate 134,838 of JAJDTB010000068.1, forward strand.
CCTGCTTCCCTGGACGCGCATCGGCTTCGTCATCATGACGGCGACGGGCCTCCTCCTGTTCTACTCGCAGCCCCTGCGCTACTACCACAACGTCTTCTTCCGCGTGAAGGTGCTCGTGCTCATCCTTGCCGGAGTGAACGCCTGGATCTTCCACCGCGGCGCACACCGCAGCGCCGGAGTCTGGGACTGGGACGCCAGGCCCCCCCGCGCGGCCCGGATCGCCGGAGCCGTGTCCCTCACTGCATGGGCACTGGTGGTGATCACCGGACGCCTCATCGCCTACAACTGGTTCGACTGCGACATACAGCCCCAGCCTGCCTGGGTGAACTGGATGGCGGGGTGCGCCGTTGCGGTGGGGGGAGCGGAGTAGAGGACCGTGCTCGAGCCCTTCTTCCGCTGGTGCGAAGCGACGACGATCGGCCAGGCCGTCGCCCAGTCGGTCTGGGCGTTCCCGATCCTCGAGGCGGTACACCTGATCGGACTCTGCGTCCTGGGCGGCGCGCTGCTCGTGGTCGACCTGAGGCTGCTGGGCGCCGGCCTCACCAATCAGCCCATCGCGCGAATCGCCCGCCACGCCAGGCCGTGGCTGATCGGGAGTCTGGTGCTCATGGTGGCGACCGGCGTGCCGCTCTTCCTTTCAGAGGCGATCAAGGCCTACTACAACACCTCGTTCTGGGTGAAGATGTGCACGCTTCCGGTGGCGCTGGCATTCACCTTCGGGGTTCGCGAGCGCGTGGCCCGGCGGGAGCTTGCCGACGAACTGGCGGGCCCCCACGCGAAAGGCCGCCTCGTCGGGGCCGTCTCACTGGCGCTGTGGTTCACCGTGGCGGCGGCGGGGCGCTGGATCGGGTTTTCGTAGGCGTCTCGCTGACGGACTGCGCTTGTCCGGCGCCTAATGGAAGAGCGCTGAGGGGCTGCGGAGGGGGCCGGCGGGTGTCCCAAGGGACAGGTGTGGATGGATTGTTTCGTGAAAATCCGCAAATGACTTGCGGATTTTCACGTTTACTGTTCCGCGTGCTCGTCGACCCACCGACACCCATCGATCACGTGCGCCAAGCGCTCTCGGACCACTCGGTCGCAGTGCTGACTGGGCCGCGGCGGTGCGGCAAGACCACGCTGGCCAGGGAAATCGCCGTTTGGCGGTTGCTGCCGTGGTCTTGAGAACATCCGGCCTAACAACGCCCCCGCTCACGTCGCGCCCTCAGCAGATCCTCCTCGTACGGTGCGCCCGTCCCTGAGGACCCCAGGAAGATCTTGCTCCCGTCGGTGAAGGTCACGTCGCGCCCGTTGGCGCGCTTCAGCGAGTGGTCCTTGGCCTGGTAGCCGTCCACGATGATCTCGGTGCCGGGCTGCAGGCAGTCCCGGCGCAGGCCGCGCCGCAGCAGGACGTTGGGCGTCCCGCCTTCGACGGCCCAGACCTCGGTGGTGCCGTCGTCGTTCTCGATCTCGAGGTGGATCCAGGTGTGGGGGTTCACCCACTCCAGCCTCACGATCTGGCCCTGCAGCTTGATCGGGGCGTTCCGGTCGAACTCGGCACCGAAGGCATGGTGGGCGACGAGCGGCGCGGCGATCACCATGGCGCCGACGCCCACCGCAAGCCCTAGGACCGCCGCCAGCGTCCGAGCCCGGGCGGATCGAGGCGCGTGCACAAGTTGTGCAACGGTCTTGTACATGTTTATAAACTTGTGCATTTCTTTACCTCCGCTCCTGTGCACGAGCGCCACGCAGCACGTTCTCGAGCGAGTAGTTGCCTTCGTGGCACGCGTATTCGTAAACAAGTCCGTCAAGTTTCGTGAAGGGCACCTCGCCGCTCCACGGCCCGGACCACATGCGCGGATCCTCGACGGTGAACTCGTAGTTGATCGTGTTCTCGTCGGCCCGCGTGAAGCGCTCGACGACCTTCATGTCCTCGGACGGCGGTATGCCCTGCAGCGTCTGGTCGGGATGAAGGTTGGTGGTCTCGACGACGAGGGTGTCGCCTTCCCAGCGGCCCCAGGAGTCGCCCAACCACGGGCGGATGTGCGGCGGCAGCCGCTTCGGCTCGCCCATCCGGATGATCCGCACATCGTGGACCATCTCGGTCATGATCATGACGTGGTCGGGCGTTTGCACGATCGTGTAGTTGTTGTTGTAGAAGTAGTTCGGCAGCATCGGCGGGCCCCCGTTCGACCCGAACGACATGATGCAGCGCTCGCCGAGCGGCCGGTTTTCGGGATTGTCGTAGGCGCCGAACTGTCTGCGGAAGCTCCTTCGCTCCGCCATGCGCTCCCGGCCCTCTTCGCTCAACTCGGGTACCCGGCCGTTCGGCGGATCCACGACGAGCGATGTCCTGGGCTCGCCGTTGAAGATCGCAACGCGCTCGCCGGCGTCGATGTAGAAGGAGTTGTAGCCGCCGGTACCTCCCGAAGCGGCGTCGAAGCGGGGGTTGCCGGTGAAGATGCCGCCGACGGGCGGAGCTTCCCGGTCGGGGTCGCTGTCGGCGTAGTCGTCCGCCCTCGACTCCTCGAGCCGGCCCTCGATCCGCGCCACGTCCTCCCAGGTGTAGACCGGGCCCTGTCCCTCGGGGCGCTGGATCGGCGTGACCGTCGCGTTCGTCCAGTTGCCCTGCAGGTCGGGGTGGCCGGCGGGGGTGCGGGGGAGGACCCAGTCGCTCGCCGCGCGCTCCTGGTCCTGGGCGGCGGCCGGGTGGGCGAGCGGGGCGGCCGCGAGGGCCGCGAGGGCGAGCAGGGCGGCCATGCGTGCGGCGTGCGCGGGGCCGCGGGCCAGCGCCGATGCGGTGGCCAGGTGCCCGCCCCGCGCCGTGCATCCCGCAGGCGCCGCGGGATGGGGCCTCACCGGGTCAGCGGCGAATGGGGTTCTTGCGCAGATGTCCATACATCAACTCCTCTACGAATTCGACGCACTTGAACTGTCCGAGGCGTGCGTTCGGATCGATGTTGCGATAAAGCGGCATGCGGATGGTCCAGGGGCGCGAATACGTCGCGGGGTCGTCGAGCTCGGCCTCGTACATGATGTGGTCGGGCCCGATCATGGTGTATCGCTCGGTGACCGTCAGCCCGGCGCTGTGGTGGTTCCCCGCGCGGTCCAGCCAGGCCTGGCCGTGGAAGCCGTTGGCCTCGACCACGAAGGTGTCGTCCTCCCAGCGGCCGACCGACTGGCCCATCCAGGAATCGACCTGGGGCGGGCCCGGGTCCTCCAGGTACACTTCGCGCATGGCGCTGGCGTACTCGTAGGCCATGAAGACCTTGGTCTCGCTCTGGAAGATCTGGAAGGGGAAGGGCATGTAGGTGGCCCGCGGGATGCCCGGCAGGTAGCACTTGATCTCGGGGTCGCGCTCGAGCCACAGCTCGCGGTTTTCGTCGCGCAGCGCGAGGGCTTCGGGGAGGTACGGGATCTCGCCGCCCTCCACGACGCCGTAGCCGGGGGGGACCGAACCGACGGCGCCGAGCGCGAGAACTTCGTTTGCCGGCACGGGAACGACCGGACCGGGCTGCATGGCCAGGGCGGGACGCGCCGCGTGCGGCTCGATGTCCCAGTGGGCGTTGCCGAGCGCCTGCCAGAGCCCGTTCATGTCGGGCCTGCCGGAGGCGGTGCGGGGGATGCCGTCGCTCTGGGCGCAGGCCGCCGCCGGGGCGATGAGTGCCGCAAGGAGCGGGAGGATCAGGGCTGTGGGTCGAGTCATGCCGGTCTTTCGGTTGTGCGCTCGTGCCGGTCTCCGGTCACAATGTGCGGAATGGGGCCGGGGCGGGCCAGTGGAAAACGCCGTCCCATCGGCTCGTGCGCCGCGGGGACGGGGCCGGTCACCGTACCCCGAAGGCCAGCAGCAGATTCCCCGGCATCTGGCCGAAGGTCGAGTAGCCGCTGTTGGTGAAGAGCATGCCGCCGGCGATGACCGGGCCCGGGCCGTCGATCGAGCCGCCCCTGCCGGGGACCCCGTTGGAGCTTTCGGTGACCCCGGTCGTGTCGAAGTCCCAGAGGATCCGGCCGTCGTCCGCCGCGTAGGCCCGGATGTGCCCGTCGAGACCGCCGGAGAACACCACACCCGGAATCGCAGTGGGCGCGGACGAGAGGGCGGCGTAGCAGCCCCGCTTCCCCTCGCAGGTGTCCGTCGCCGCGGGGACGCTCCAGACGACTTCGCCGGTCATGAGGTCGAGGGCGTACATCCCGGGCGACGGTTCGCGGTCGGGGTTCACGTCCACGATGACGGCATCCCGGTCCGCAACCGGTGCGTAGGCGTAGCGGCCGTCGCTCGCCATGCCCCAGTGGATCCCGCCCAGCGCGCTTCCCTTGCCGACTCGGGTGGACCACAGCAGGGCGCCGCCGTCGTCCGGGTCGAGCGCCCATACCACGCCGGACTTCTGGCCGGCCACCAGGATCTCCCTGCCGTCGGGCCGCTCGACCAGCATCGGCGCCATCCCGAAGTCGAGGTCGGGACCGGGGGGATCGGGGCAGTTCTGGCGGGCCCTGGCGGAGGTGCAGGCCATGGTGAAGGCGTCCTCGGGGGTCGCCTGGAAGGACCAGGCCAGCTCGCCGGTCTCGATGTCGATCGCGATGATCGCGTCGCTGTTGTCGGTGGTGGGACGGGTGTAGTTCTCGCCGGTGCCGGCGTAGACCAGCCCGCGCCGCGCGTCGACGGTGGGGCTCGACCAGACGGGCGCGCCCGAGGGAGCCCAGAGCTGGGTGCCGGCCTCGCTGGTGCCCGCTTCTTCGGGGTATCCGGGGATGACGCGGTGGTACCAGAGGACATCGCCGGTCGCCGCGTCCAGCGCGGC
>JAJDTB010000008.1 GCA_022827345.1 Gemmatimonadota bacterium
GCGGTCGCGGTAGGCGGCCCGGATGGGAGAGCGGTTCGGGCCCGGCTCCCGGTTCCGGAGCAGGGCGTCGAAGCGGTGGCCGGGGATGACCGCGTGGACGTGATCGGGCAGCGGATCCCGGTACTGGACTTCCTCCCAGAAGTTCCGACGACCGCCGTCGCGGACGATCCACGGCACGTTCGTATCGAGCTCCCCGACGTAGTCCGGGATCGTGATGATGTCCTCCTCCACCAGGAAGTCGCGGATCCGCGTGTCGACGCTGTCGATCCGCGCCTCGTACTCCTCCGCCGACGACGCCAGCTCGAGCGGCGGCAGATGACGGTTACGGTGCTGTTCCAGCGCATGCACACTCCAGAGGCGATCCAGCTCCCGCAGGCCCAGCGTGACGATCTGATCCGCGTCGTACGGCATGAGCTTCACGTGCTTCAGGTACCAGTCGAACATCTCGGGGCCCACGCCGCCCTGCGCGGTCATGTCGCCCCGATTGGCGACGAGCCAGTCGTGGAAGCCGCGGACGGACTCCCGGGCCGCGGCGATGTCGGCGCGGAGATCGGGTTGCTGCGTGGCCGCCCGCTCGTGGAAGTCGTCGTACCAGCCAAGGACGCCGGCCGGCGGCGTTGCCCGGTACGGGTAGCCGTGCCCCACGCCGTCGGCGTTGGTCAGATTGAAGATCGCGAGGTCCGCGTAGTCGGCGGCTACTTCCGTCAGGTTGTTCCTGGCCTGCTCCACCAGGAGTGAGATGGCCTCGAGGCGCGTCCGGAGCGAGGTGGTCCCATCGTCGTCCAATGGCAGGTCCGCGAACGTGATGCGCAGCATCTGATCCACATAGAAGCCGGGGTCCCTGGACCAGGGGCGGGACACGTTCAATGTGAAGTCGTGACGATCGAATCGGGAACGAACCGCCAGATAGTCGACCTGTTGATCGAGCTCCCAGTCCACGACCGCCATGTCCTCGAGCCGCGTCTGGAAGTCCCGCATCGTGTCGCGACGCCGCTCGACGGTCGCCTCGGCGTAGTCGGGATAGACGTCGGTCGCGCTGCCGGCGATGTCCCGGTTCGGAACGTTACCCGACGCCCTGGCCGGATCCGTCCACTCGAGGAATTCCTGGAACAGTGCAACGAGGTCGTCGTAGGTGCCCGACCCGTCCGGCATACCCTCCTCACGTACGTCTCCCGCCTGCCATTGGCACGCCGTCAGGAGGAGGAGGAGCAGTAGCGCCGTCGCGGCGGATTTGATCGAGGTCGACGTCTTCATATGCCCTGATTCCCCGTGATGAGGTGCCCTTGGGTACGGTGCAGTCGGCCAGGCCGAGGAACCCTGAATCCCTCGGGTTGGTGGCAGAATGCTACCAAACAGCGCGCCGCGCCACCTCGGGCGTGCCGGTCGGCTGCGCCGGCGCCCCACAACGCCTATCTTGATCCGCCGGTTGATCCGACGTTGCCATGCGGGTCCGGGAGGGACCTGGGATGAAGACACGCTGTCGAGGCATTGTGGGAGGGGCCGTCCTCGGCCTTGTCGTGCTTGTGGGGGCGGGCGGATGCGCGCCGGAGGGCACCACGGACAGGACCGGGGCCCGCACACTCGACGACATCCTCAAGGCCGGTACGATCAGGATCGGTTTGAATCCGAGGATTCCGCCGCGCGCCCTGTACGACGACCGGAACGAGATCGTCGGGTTCGAGGTTGACGTCGCGTCCGAGATCGGTCGCTTGCTCGGGGTCGAAGTCGAACTCGTGGTCGTCGGCTCACCGGACCGCATTCCGTTCGTCGCGCTGGGAAAGGTGGATGCCGTCATGGGAGCGATGACGCGGGACTCCAGGCGGGCCAAGGTCATCGACTTCAGCGTTCCGATTCACACGTCGAGCTACGGTGTCCTGACCCGGAAGGACACGGGCATCACCACGTGGCAGCAGCTCAACCACGAGAACATCACCCTCGTTCAGGTACGGGGCACCGTCACGGTCGAGATCGTCAGACGGCTGTTGCCGCAGGCCCGGCTACTGCTGCTCGACAACTACACGGACCGGGACCGGGCGCTGGCCCAGGGTCGCGCGGACGCGTCGGTGGACGGGATCGACACCCTCGGGTTCCGGTTCACGCGTGCGTTTTCCGATGTCGACTGGCATTGGTTCGCGACGCCCGACTTCCGACCTCCCGACTACTCGGGGTTCGGGGTCGCCAAGGGTAACGACACGCTCCGGGACTGGCTGAACGTCGCTGTCTACGAGATGCACGAGTCCGGCTTCATCGCGACTCGCTGGGAGGAGTGGTTCGGAGCCCCGATGGCCACCCCCGTACCGTTCACTCCCTTCTTCTAGTGTGGGCAGCCGCAATCGCGCCACCGTGGCGCCGGGGGACCGACTAGTGGCGACCGGCAGGGACTGACGTGGCCTATACGCTGCAATGGGGGCAGGTCGTCGGTTTCACGGGCTATCTGATCGGGGGAGCCTGGCTCGCGCTCCAGTTGGCGTTTCTCGCCTTCGTCGGGGGCGTCACCATCGCCACCGTCAATGCGACCGTTCTGTCCTATGGCAGGAACCGGGCGTTGCGCGCTGCGGTGCGCGGCTACGTCGCCTTCTTCATGAACACACCGGTCCTGGTACAGATCTTCTTCCTGTTCTTTGCTCTGCCGGAAATGGGCGTGTTCCTGTCTTCCTACCAGGCCGTGCTGCTGGGGTTGACGCTCAACGTGAGCGGGTATCTGACGGAAACGTTGCGTGCCGGCTTCCAGTCCGTACGCAGGTCGGAGATCGAGGCGGCGGAAACGCTCGGCATGAGCGTCGCACAAATGACGTGGCACGTCATTCTGCCACACATCATCCGAGTGCTCTATCCAGCGCTGACCAACCAGTACATCCTGCTGACGATGACGACGTCCATCGCGTCGATCTTCGGTCTCGAGGAGCTCACCGGCCGGGCCTACAACGTCAGCGCCGAGACCTTCCGCTCATTCGAGGTCTTCTCATTGTCGGCCGTCCTCTACGTGATGTTGACCTTCGTCGCCAGCGCCGTGCTGTGGCTCATCGGACGCTATCTCTTCCGCGTCAAGGCGAGGCTGGTCTGATGGGTGGGTCCCTCCTGGAGCAGCTACCCCTCTTCCTGTCGTATTCCAATGTGTCGTTTCTGGCCCGGGCCTTTGGCGTAACCATGGCCCTGTCGATCGTGGGCGCGGTCGTCGGGTACACCGTCGGCGCGCTGCTCGCCTTCATTCGCAACCGCCATGTGGTCGACGTGTTGCCCGCGCGCTTCCTTTCCGTCGGGTTCAGCGAGACCTTCCGGCGGGTTCCGTTCCTGGTCAAGCTGATGGTGGTCTTTTTCGCTTTCGAGGTCGTCGGCATGAGGGTCTCCATGTTCACCGTCACTGCGACCACGGTTGCGCTTGCCGCTGCCGCCTTCTCGGCGGAGATCATGCGCGCGGGGCTGGAGGCATTGCCCGAGAGTCAGTGGGACGCGGCGGAATCGATGAACATGGGGGGCGTCATGAGCCTCAGACTCTGGGCGTTGCCACAGTCGTGGAAGGTCATTCTGCCGCCCGCGCTGAGCTTTACGGTCGGCCTCGTCAAGTCGACGTCGATCGCCTCGCAAATCTCCGTCTTCGAGTTGACCTACGCGGCGAAGGTCCTGAACGAGAGAGGGTTCTCGCCCGTCCTGAGCTTCGGGTCCCTGCTCGTCCTGTACTTCATGATCTGCTACCCGCTCAACCTCTACGCACGTAGGCTCGAGAGGCAGCTGGAGCGGCCCCGCGGCTGGAAGCCGGGCGCCCCGCTGCTCGCCGAGTCCGGGGCTGCATGACCGCAGCCGACCACTCCAACCGACCCGAAATATGACGACATCGACGAGTCCCGGGATGCAGTATCTGCGAGGTGCGATCGACTGCCATACCCATGTCTGCCCGCACATCAACGGCCGGTCGATCAACGTGTTCGAGGCGACACGACAGGCAGCCGACGCCGGCATGCGTGCCATCGGCCTGATGGACAACTTCGGCAACAGCTCGGGGCTCGCCGCCCTGGCCATGGCCGAGCTCGGGTCGCTGGGCGTCGAAGTGTTCGGCGGGATCATCATGCAGCCGATCGCCGGAGGCGTCACGGTCGAGGCCGCGCGTACGGCGCTGGCCTACGGGTACGGACCGGGAACCGGCGCTCGCTTCGTCTCGCTGCCCACCCATCACACGCGCAATGTTGCCGAGCGCGAGGGTCGAAGTCCTGCCTACCTCGAGACGACCTTCTCGGTGCCCCGGTCGGGCAGGGTGCCGGACGTGGTGCTCAGGATCATGGATCTGGTCGCCGAGGCCGATGCGGTCTTCGACTGCGGTCATGTGGCCGGGCACGAAGCGGTCGCGTTGGTCGAGGAAGGCAGGCGACGAGGTCTCGAGCGACTGCGCACCCACGCGGCACGCTATACCGAAGACGAGATCAAGGCCATCGTCGCCGCCGGTGCGTACGCCGAGTTCTCGTTCTTCATCCTGACGCATGCGACGCAGGTGAGCCTGACCCATGTGGACAGGGAGAAGCACCGCTCGAAGGGCATGACCATCGACGAGATGGCGCCCAGGATCCGGGCCGCGACCCCGCAGCGTGCCATTGTATCGAGCGATGCGGGTGTCTTCCTGCTGCCGCCGCCGGTCGAGGCGTTTCGGGAGTACATGTTGCTCCTGGAGAGCGCCGGTTTCAGCGAAGAAGAGATCCGCACGATGAACTCGACCAATCCCGGAGAGCTGTTCCGGATCCGTGCCGCCCCGGTCCAATCGATCTGATGCACCACCTGGAAATCGATCGCCTCACGGCGAGCTACGACGGGAAGGAACAGGTCCTCGTGGACGTCAGCATTCAGGTCGCGAAGGGAGAGATCGTCTGCCTGATCGGACCTTCGGGCTCGGGGAAGAGCTCGTTGTTGAGGAGCCTCATGGGGCTCCTGGTGCCGACGTCCGGCGAGGTGATGCTGGACGGGGAGAAGGTCGACTATGCGAACAGGAAGAGCGTGAAGGCGCTCCGGGAGCGGCTGGCGATCGTGTTTCAGCAATACAACCTGTTTCAGAACATGGATGCGCTGCGCAATGTGACCGTCGCGCCGGTCAAGATCCGCAGGCGCAACGCCCGTGAGGTCGAGGAGGAAGCCACCGCCCTCCTCCGGAAGGTGGGTCTCGGCGACAAGCTGCACGCGTATCCCGACGAGCTGTCGGGCGGCCAGCAGCAACGGGTGGCGATCGCCCGGGCCCTGGCGCTCAAGCCGGACATCCTGCTGCTGGACGAGGTGACGTCGGCGCTCGATCCCGAGCTGGTCAGTGAGGTGCTCGACACGATCCGCATCCTGGCCGCCGACGGGATGACCATGCTGATGGTCTCTCACGAGATGGCGCTGGTCCGCGAGATCTCCACAAAGGTCGTCATGATGGACCAGGGCAGGGTGATCGAGGAAGGCTCCGCGGACCGGATCTTCGACAACCCCCGGACGCGACGGTGCCAGGCGTTCGTGGGCAAGATTCTCAGCCACTGACGCGCCGATCGACGCGACCGGTGACACGACCGCCCTTGAAGCCGTCGCGCGGTGCTTCTAGCTTTTCTGGCCTTGTAGGGGCCTGTAGCTCAGGTGGTTAGAGCGCACGCCTGATAACTCCTTCAGAAGGGACGTGAATGCCGGCAAGAAATCGTCTAAGTCTAACCAGGACTGCACGATCTGCCGTTCTTGCCGTGAGCCCGTGATCGGGGCTGTCGTGCTCGAATAGCGGGAGAATTGGGTCGAATAGCGGGAATTTGGCGAGGGTGAGGCGCTTCGGCTGACCCGAGTGCCGTCCCAACTACGGGCTGTGGGCGGGTTCACATCGGTCATCGTGCCAACATCCAACCCCGGCGTTGCCGACGAGAGCACCGAGAGAGGTTCCTCCTTGGGGGGGCACGGCTCTACCCAAAGGTGCGACAGGCTCATCATCAATCCATCACTGCCCTTTGCTCGCTGGCTCCACCGGGATCGCAAAGCAGCAATCTGCGCCCAGAAGCTCCGACACCCTTGATTGCATTGCAATCATTCGGTAGCTTCTCCACACGTTCCGCACCACGAGGAGGCACGGCCAATGGCAAGTATCACGATCCGCAACTTGGACGACGACGTAAAGACGCGCCTTCGGGTACGGGCCGCCGAGCATCACCGTTCGATGGAGGAAGAAGCGCGAATCATCCTGCGGGACGCCGTCACTGGCCGTAGCTCTGGTCCCCGGAATCTCGCGACTTTCACACGGCAGTGCTTCGCGTCTCTTGGCGGCGTCCAGCTCGAACTTCCCCCGCGCGGCCCGATGCGCGACCCTCCAGATTTCTGCTGAAAGCGGCCTCATGTTCGTCATAGACACGAATGTCGCGTCCGAACTCATGCGCCCGGAACCGACGGCCGCAGTAGCGGCATGGATCGGTGAGCGCGATGCGCAGGACATGTACCTGACGGCCGTGAGCGAAGCGGAACTCCTCTACGGCGTCGCGATCATGCCGACCGGCCGGCGGCGGAACGCGCTGGAGGCCGCCATGACGAGCTGGCTGGATCTCGGCTTTAGAGAACGGATCCTTCCGTTCGACAGCGCCGCCGCTCGAGCTTACGCGGAGATCGCTGCCGAGCGCCGTCGCGCGGGTCGACCAATCGGCGAGGCCGACTGCCAGATCGCCGCGATATCCCGCTCACGCGGCGCTACTCTGGTCACGCGCAATGTGCGAGATTTCGAGGGTACGGGACTGAATGTGATCGATCCTTGGTCGAGGGTTGGTCCAAGCTGAGGACTGCGGTCGCCGACCGTGATGCTGGAACCCCCTTGGCGCAGCAAGCTCGAAGTTGAGACCGCAACATGCGGGTCGGCGTGCTGGGCCGGACCTCACCAAATGCCTCATCAACAAGAGGAGGTCCATGAACACGAGCCACTGGGCTCTCGGTACACCGGGAGGTGGCCGTGGGCGCCGAGGATAAACGGTTGGATGTTCGAGAACGCCAGAACCGTCCACGGTCACTGGATAGGCTGGTCGCTCAGCGTTGGCTCTATGGCCAAGCCAAGAAGGCGGAAAACTGGCGGCTGGTTTCCGCAGTCGCCGTTGCTGGTCTGCTGCTCTCAGGGCTGGCAATCGAAGCGGAACTGTACAGTCAACTGGCTACGATCAGTATACTCGTGCTGTGGTTCCTCGATCAGGTGGTCCTGATTCCGTCCGGGGACGGGAAGAAGGAAGAGGCGGCAGCTATCCGCGAGGACTTCGACTGTTTCGTCCTCGATTTGCCGTGGCCGAAACATAGCCGACGAGAGCGTCCGACGAACGACAGGGTGAAAGAGCTGGTCGGAATGGCGGGCGAGCCAGAAGCCCGGAATGAACTGGTCGACTGGTATGGCAGGGACGACATTCCCCTGGAAGCAACTGAAGCGCGGCTGCATTGCCAGAGGGCTAACTGCCGGTGGGACGGACGATTGCGCCGGGAGTGGATCTGTTTCGTTCGATCCGTCGCGGGCGGGTTAGCGGCGGTAGCCCTCATCGTGGCCGCGCTTGCCGGAATGTCGCTCCTCAAGTTCGTCCTTGTGACAGCGGCGGGGCTCAGGCTTGCCGCGTGGCTGCTGACGGAGCAACGGGCTCAATCGACCGCTAGGAGCCACATGGAGAAGCTACACGGCTTCCTCTCCCGGGCGGCCGCGCCCGACGGCACATTGACCTTGTGTGACATCCGGCTCCTCCAGGCAAGCATCTTCGAGCATCGGCGCCTTGGCCCCCTGGTACCCGACTGGTTCTACGACCTTAGGAGGGCGGGGCACGAAAGACTGGAAAGGAGTTGAACCGACGGTTCCGAGGGCGCGGCGAGGCGAAACGAGGTGGGGCCCGGATGGGTTGGCCCGTGCCGCCAACAGCGACAGGGAGGGTTACGTTCGTCGTTCGCGGAGGATGGAATCGACGATGCGGAGGACCGTGGTTCGTTCATCAGCGGTAAGCTGCAATACCTGCCGAACGAGAACAGCGGTTGAGGTGTGCCGGCGCGCGTCTGAAGCGCTCGGGTCGGTGGGCACCCAATTCGCCCATGCCGCAAGGGTCTCGAAATCCAACCCATAGAGTTCAGCCAGCTGCAAGAGAACGATCGGGTCGGGCTGTTTAATCAGACCCCGTTCGACCTGGGACAGGTAAGCGTTGGATCTGCCGATGCGTCGCTCCACCTCGCGAAGGGAGAGGCGGCGGTGCAGGCGGGCCCGCCGCAAGACACCACCCACCCGCGGAGAAGCTTCTCTGCTGGCCGAATCAGGCTTGGCCGGCTGGCCGGCCGGTGGTTGATCTGCGGGAGAATTCATCGATCAAATCCTCGGTGCCCGCAATCGCCCCAGGAGTCGCGCGCCGCGGCTTGGGTGTCGGGCGATCCGGTTTTGCTCGGGGCGATCCCTACTAGCAGCGACACATACTAGTGTGGCCTAGCAGGCGGTTCCTGCGCAAGCGGTGCGTTTGGGCGGTCGTGAAAGCAGGAAACCGTGCTGACAGTGAGGAGGTCATCGGCTCCAAGGTTGCGGCGGAGCCGGTTGCGAAGTACCTTTGCAGTCATGCAAATCGACTACGCAACTGACCAGATGGCAGAGACGACACGCACCGTTCGCGTGATGCCCGATCCGGCGTACGCGGGGCTGTGGGATTCGATCGTCCTGGATTCCTCCATAAAGGACCGGCTGCTTCGGGCTACGGCGTTGAGTCTTCGCCTGCGCGCTCAGCTGCCGTTCGAAACGACCGCCCTGCATGGGCTCATACTGCTGTACGGCCCGCCTGGAACCGGAAAGACAACACTGGGACGCGGGCTGGCCCACCAGTTGGCCGGGATCACTGCGGACCGTCAGGCTCGACTCGTCGAGGTCAACCCGCATGGCCTCATGAGCGCCGAACATGGACAGAGCCAGAGGGCGGTCACTCAGCTGCTCACGGAGTATGTGCCGAGCCTCGGCGACGACGGCATGGCCACGGTAGTGCTCATCGACGAGGTCGAGTCGATGGCCGTTGCCCGGAGCGAGGCGTCGTTGGCTGCGAATCCGGCGGACGTGCATCGAGCGACGGATGCGGTGCTGGCGGCTCTCGATTCGAATACGGCGCAGTTTCCCAATCTGGTCTTCGTGGCCACGAGCAACTTCGTTGGCGCTCTGGACGAGGCCTTCCTGTCGCGAGTGGACGTGCACATCCATGTCCCGGCGCCGGATCTGGCCGGAATCGTAGAGATTCTGAAACACGCACTTCGGTCGATGGCACCAGCGTTCGCGAGTCTCGACGAACTGGCGTGCGACCCTCGACTCGAGGAGGTCGCGAGACGCTTGGCCGGCGCGGACGGTCGACGGGTCCGCAAGACGATCATGGAAGCGATGCTCGGGCGGCACGAGACCGTCTTGGATCCGGGCGGTACAACGATCAATGATCTGCTCGCGGCGGCGGTGCGGGTGATGGAGGACGGCGGCATCGGGCAGCGACTCCCGGAGGAGCTGAAATGAAGCGACAGAGGACGTTCGCCGCGTCACCCGTTCGGAGTGCCGCCGAGGCTTGGGACGTTGTGTCGACGCTAATCACGAAGACGCTTGAGCGCAGCCCGGCGGTCCCGGACGGGAGTGTAGCTGGCGAGCTAGCCGCGCTCGACGGTTTGGGTCCGGCCCTCATCGCGGGCGGGCACTTGGAATCGGACGGCTTGGTGCTTTGCGACGCCGGCCTGCATGTAACCCTTCGGGTCGTGACCGCGGACGCGGCGCTCGCAGTCAGTGAGAATCACAACCCTGTCCCGGGCGGCGGGAGCGCAACCGAGGCCTGGATGCTCTATCTCCCTTCACCCGGACCGCTCGATGCAAGCGTGGCTCGTGCGGCGACGCGCTCTTCACATCTATCCGTAGATGCGCCACCGAAGTCGGCGCCGGCGGCCAAGTCAAGTAAGAGGGCGGTGGGGTCGGTCATTGATCTGGAGGCACTCCGCAGGGGGGTACCGAAATGGTGACGCCATCCAGAACCTCTGTTTCGACCTATACGCGCACACACACGGCTACGCACCTAGCGGACGTGATCCTGGGATCGATTGCCGATATCTTGGGAACGTTGGGGATCGACCCCACGCGATTGTTTGCGGATTGGCCGACAGATCAGACCGCTATTTCGAACTGGATCGAAGAAGGCTCACTCAAGTGCGTCGCACTCGAATGCCACCGCCCGAACGGGACGGTGAATCCGGTCTTCGAGTTCCCGGTGTCGTACACCACCACTGGGCTGGGGAATCGGAGATTCACGGCAGATCGGGCGGCACGGCTAAAATACCTGGCGAAGTTGCAGCAGGTGCCCCGTGGAACCCGCTATCGTCTCTTCTGCAGCTTTAGCGGACCGCATTCGGACCAAGCGGGGTGGTCCCCAGGAACGAGAGCGTCCGTCGCGGGCATGCACTTGGCGAGCTTAGGCACGCTGGCTGCCGCACCTCATGCAAGCGCAGCAATGCGCTACTACCGATAGGTGATGCGGATGGGCTACGTCGACCAGGCGTTCAGGAATCTGAAATCGAATCTCGAGATCACACCGACCGAAAGCCAGCTAGCGCAGACCCGCCATCGGTTGGTGCGGAAACACATTGAGGCTTCGTGGGAGCTTGTTGAGCATTTCTTGACCGGTAGCTACAAGCGGGACACCAAGACGAAGAAGCTGAAGGACGTTGACATATTCGTGGTCGTGGATCCGAAGGGGCCTCAGGGTGCACTGGCCGACGGGACGGGAACGGCGGCGGTGCTGGCGTTGCGCGACCTGCTATCAGAACGCTGGAAAGATCTGGACGCTGACGACAACGTAGTGACGGTCAACTACAGCGGCGAAGACGTGGCGTCGTACGAGGTCTCGCCCGTATTCGCGCGAAGCGGGGGCGGCTACTCGATGCCGGATGGAGTCGGGTGGATGGACACTGATCCTAAGGACCAGGCAGCGCTCGTGACCGCGAAGAACAAGGCTTGCGATGCCAAGTTCGTGCCCTTCGTGAAGATGGTCAAGGGAGTGAACCGTGAGGCGGGAGATCCAATCGAGCCCGCGTTTCTGCTTGAGGTGATGGCGTTGGACCTTGTGATCGAGCCGTTTGGCCAGTACCGCGACGAGATCAGGTTTTTCTTGGCGTCAGTCGCGGACCGCATGGTTGACGACTGGCCGGATCCGGTCGGGCTCGGTCCCGACGTCAACGCTGGGGTCGGTATCGGACGCCGACGGGAACTTTCTGAGATCGTGCGCGGATGGTTGGCTGTGGCCGAGGAGGCCCTCCAGCTCGAGTATGAGGGCAAGGAACGGGCGGCGGTCGAGACGTGGCGCGAGCTGTTCGGGTGGCGGATGCCGAGACCATGAGATTGTCGGCAAGTAGAGGATCAACGAAAAGGAGCACCAAGACATGCGAATCAAGGTGAAGACCTCCGGTTTGGACAGCCTGCAACGGCGGCTCAGGACGATGGAGGCTGGCGCCAGGCGCCTCCATGGACGGCACGAGGTCCGGCTAAGTGAGTTGCTCCATCCTGGATTCATGCGTCGCCACACCCAATTCGGCACTCTAGAGGAGATGTTGGACGAGAGCGAGTGGACGGTTGAATCAGCCGAGGATTTCGAGGCGATCCCAGACGGTCCTTGGGATACGTATGTGCGGCAGACCACGCGGTTCCACAGTTGGAGGGAGATGCAGGAGTCCGCAGGGCGGGAATGGATGATGCAGAAGGCGAAGACGGAACTGGGGCTGTAGTCCTCCCTTGGCCGGCCACGAACTGTTACGGACGGGAGACGCGGCCATGGCGAGCGTCGCGGTCCCCAATCTGGGTGTCAAGGTGCAGACTCCCTTGCGGGTGCCGGCGGCGAGTAACGGTCGCTCCATAGAGGAGGAAGGGGCGGCCAATCTTGCGCGAAGCGATCAGTCGCAAGCCGAGTTCTCAGAGCCTTGTGACCATTATCCGCCCGCCCCTTTGGGGCTGTTCAACGGCGCGGACCTGGAGTTGCTGCCCCGAGAGCCTGCACGTGAGCCAACGTCTTCCAAGTGGGCTCACCGTCCTTTTGCCGTGCTGCTTGACACCGACGTCATGGCCGAACTTGGTACAGCAGAGCAATGAGTAACCTCTTGAGCCAGAATCCTGACACCATTGACGTGTTTCTCTGCCACACGGGCGCCAACAAGGATTGGGTCCGAGACCTCGCTGAGCGATTGGAAGACGAAACGGTAGAGGATCGTCCTCTCCGCGTTTTCTTCGATGAATGGGACATCGCACCGGGCGAGAACATCCTGTCGAGGATAGAGGACGGTCTCGGTCGTGCACGTTTCGTCGCCGTAGCCTTGTCGCCTGCCCTCACTGACGCGGAATGGCCTACCCTCGAGTGGCAAAGCCAAGTCTATGACGATCCGACCGGAAAGCGCGGTCGGATCATTCCATTGATCGTTGAGAAGATTGATTCCGTTGTCCAGCAGCCGCTTGAGATCCCGCTTCCGTTACGGCTCTTGCGCTACATCGACTTCTCGAATCAGGATCATTTCGAGCGTCAATTCCAGTTGCTCTTGGCCCGTATTCGCGGTGAGAGGACGAGTCGTGGACGGACGCGTACGCTATCCGATCGGATCTCCGTCGTGAACCCAGCCGCTGGTCCCGAAGCACCGGGCCTCGTTGACGAAACCGTCCTGGGCAATCTCTTCCCGGCCGAGTTGCCAGAATGGATCTACTCCGACCTCTCAACCACATCGTCCCCTGCCGATATCTGGAAGTCTTCTGGGCACCGCCTCCGAACTCCGTTTGTCCTGAACGCGCACCGCCTCTACACGTTTGTGGCTTGGGACCAAGCCGATAGTCCATTCCATGGATTCATGATGGGTACCGCTCGCAAGCGAGAACGACCGTCGGAGTTACTCCAGGACTCAAAGCGCAGGAGCCTGCTGGTTTGGCTGTGTAACGATGCCCTGAGGCAACACTGCTATGCGCTCCGGCTCAGGACCCCTCCCAAGGACAGACATCGGTACTATCCGGTCGTTTCCAAAGGGGAGACGCGAGAGTTCTCCTGGGGAAAAGGGCCAAACCTTACCCTCGCGAAGATATCTTCGGGCAGCAGTCCTCTTGGGGTGCATCATGCGGCGAGGATGCGATTCATTGATATCGCAGGTACGCTGCACCTGCTCGTACAGCCGTGTTACTTCTTCACGACAGATGGCATCAACCGCGTCGAGAAACAGAAGGCCGGACGCTACTCGATTCAATGGGGAGGACGCGAGGGCAACCGAACGGTCTTGCGACGGACGCTCATGTGGCCGCGGATCCTGTCACAGGGTCGCCATGAAGTCGCACTCCAGACGGGAGGCTTGGAGCCAATAAGGATTTCGACGACTCCCCGACTCGGTCACTCCAACCGAGGCATTCTCGGCGACTCGACTGACGTTCAGGGACTAATGGAAGCCGAATCGGCCGGAGAGATTCTAGACGAACTTCAAGACTTGGACGCAGTAGGTGCTGAGTATCGTCACACTCTGCATGTTCAGGATGGTCTTGACGGCCATCTCGACGTCAGCGGTGGGATCGAGGCAGGCGCTGTCGACGCTGCCCCAAAGCCTCGCGACCACCCGGAACTCGATTTCTGATGCGCGGAAGACTCGGACATCGTCCCGGTATGAGAACAGGACCGAGGCGCCCGTTGCCATTCTTGGGCGTCCCAGGACTGGATGTTCGGGTCCTTGCGGAGCCGCAGCTTCTCTTTGGCGATCTGCAGAGAACTGTGGACCCAAGAGTTGGGTTGGGGCTCTTTGGACCCTTCGACATCCAGGATCCCGGTCGACGCTCAGCGATTCGTCTCGGTCTGATAGGCACGCCAGAGTCTGTCGAGCTTGTTCACCGATTCGTAGAGCGATCACGCGGTTCTATTTCGCCGGTTCGTAGGGCGAGGTGGCAAGATGCATGAATTCTGCAACTATTTGCAGCCGATGAACTTAGGAATTTCATGAGCCGGATTCCCGCCGAATGATTCCCGCTGGTCGGGATTTCAGCCCCGAGCCCTGCCGCGGCCTTCCAGTGCCGTCCTGAGTTGT
>JAJDTB010000020.1 GCA_022827345.1 Gemmatimonadota bacterium
CATGGCGCGGTAGACCTTCTTGGCGCGAATGTGAACGCACTGGCCAATGCCGGCCAGATCCTCCTCGGTGACGAGGTCGTGAGATCGCAGGCTGGCGATGATCCGCGAGGCCTCCGCGCGCTCGACGTTGGGGGCCGAGCTCGCCAGCCAGGCGCGCAGTTGCAGGCGGGTGAAGACTCCCGCGTGCAGGGCGGCGAACGCCGTCCATTGCGCCGCCCGCCGCCCGAGCCCGGTCGCGTCCGCCACGGCTTCCGTCACGAGTTCCGCGTCGAAGATCCTGCTCGCCGCCATCAGAACTCCAGTTCGGCATCAGGGTCGCGGCCACCGCCGCGGCCCTCGGTCTCGCCGAAGTCAATGCGGTCCCCTCCCAGCGCGGACCGCATCTTGCGCTGCGCCGCCGAGCCGCTGGCCGACAGGTGGAACCCCATGGCCGCCTTCGCCTTGATGGCCGCGTCCTTGTACGAGGCGGTGACCACCTCGATGTTTGCCCGGCCGGGCTCCGCGCCGGATGAATCGTCCGGGCGGTCGAACTCGATCTGCACGTCCGGGACATGCACCTTGCCCTCCGAGACTGGCAGGCCGAGTTCGCGAGCCACGCGATGTTTGCGGTAGGGACACCAGTTGCCCGGTGCCCCCCGCGCAGATTCCGTACGTGCGCGCTTACGCATACGGCTCCTATCTTGAGTGCCTAACGGCGAGTCGTTGGCTGGGCCACGGGTGGCGGACTTGGGCGCGCGGCCAGTAACGCTCGCTCAGTTCGCTCAGCCGTTCCCACGGGAAACGGTCGCGCTGGGAGCGGCGCCTAAGACTGCGCAGCCACAATTTCTGGAGGTAGTAGCGGAAGCGGCTCAGGTGCGGCCCGCTGGTCGGCACGGCATAGTAGTTCAGCCAGCCGTCCAGCACCTGCCCGAGCCAGTGCGCGGTCCGCACGATGTCCTCGTGCCGCCGCCGTTGCAGTGCCTGCTTGAGGGCCTTCAGCTTCCGGTTCATCCGTTTCGCGATCGGCTTGCGTCCGATTCCGAACTGCCCTTTCTTCGTGCTCCGGCAGTAGTGCGTGAACCCGAGAAAGTCGAACGTCTCTGGCCGCCCCTGTCCGCGTTTCCGCCGGTTCGCTACCGCAAACCGCCCGAATTCGATCAGGCGCGTCTTGTCCGGATGCAAGCTCAACCCGTAGTCGGCGAGCCGGGCTGTCGCTTCGCGCAGGAAGCGTTCCGCGTCGCTGCGGTACTGGAACCCGAGCACGAAATCATCGGCATACCGCACGATGATCATGTCGCCCCCGGCCTCCTTCGGACGCCAGATCCGGTGGACCCACGCATCCAGTACGTAGTGCAGCATCACGTTGGCCAATACGGGTGAGATCACCGAACCTTGCGGGGTGCCCTGTCCCGTATCGCTCCATCGTCCTTCCTCCATAACCCCGGCGCGTAGCCACTTTCCTATGAGCCGCAGGAGTCGCTTATCTCCGACCCGTTCCCCGAGCAGCTCCAAGAGCTTCCCCCGGTCGATGCGGTCAAAGAATTTCGTGACGTCTGCGTCCAGAATCCAGTTGATCTTGCGCCGTTCGATCCCGACCGTGAGGGCGTCCAGCGCGTCATGCGCTCCGCGCCCCGGTCGGAACCCGTAGCTGAACCCGAGGAATTCCGCCTCATAGATCGGCGTCAGGAGATTGTCGACAATGGCCTTCTGGACGATCTTGTCCTCCAGTGCGGCCACCCCCAGCGGTCGCGTGCCTCCGTCCGGCTTCGGGATATTCACCCGTCGCGACGGAGTCGCCCGGTACGCTCCTGTCTGCACGCGCTCGTACAGGTCGAGCAGCCGCTCGTCCAGTCCTTGCCCGTACGCCTCCCACGTCACCCCGTCCGCGCCCGGTGCCGCTCCGGGCTCCAGCCCGTGATAGGCCCTCCGCAGCGCCTCCGGCGTGATGTGGTGCAGCAGCGCCGTCAACTTCTCCTTCGGTTTCCTCTTGATGAATTGCCGTATCCGCTCGGCCCCCTGTGGCACGGGACCCCACCACTGCGTGTGGTCCGTGTTGCGACCTCCCGGATTCCTCTCGATCCCGGCCCTTCCCTCCAGCGGCTCCGCCGGCGCTTGCGCCCCTTTGTTCGCCGCCTTCCCGGGCGTCGTGCTCCCGCACCGGCCCCTCGGTACTATGCCCGGGTCAGACTTCTTCGCGTCGTGCATCCTTGGCTTCGGCTTTCTGCCTTCCCTCGGCGGCCCCGGCCACGATCTGCCGGGGCGACGCGAAGACCTCCCAGGTCCCGACGTCGGACGTACATACGTGCCTTGAGGTCTTCGACACCGCGGAGCCCGGCCGTCCCTCGCCTGTAGCGGTCCGACCGGTGTTGCCTTCGACTACGCAGACGGTCTCGGCACTCCGAATTGGGTTTACGATGCTCAATGCTCTGCCCGCATGCACCGCTGTCAACGCTTCACCGACCGCCTCGCGGCAGCCTGCGCATGACTCGCGGAGAAGCATGAATTGGCTCATCCTTTGCTTCGGGAGACTCTCACTCCCTGTCCTTCGCCAGTTAGCCTGGCTGTTCCTGCGCCTGCCCGGTCCGGCCGCCGCCCAGTTCCCCCCGGAGCTGCCGCTGGCCGTGCGTCTGGGACGGCCCGCA
>JAJDTB010000030.1 GCA_022827345.1 Gemmatimonadota bacterium
CCGCCAACGTCCGTCCACGTCGCACGGCATCCCGTTTTGGAATGGGGATGTAAAAAGGGGATGATATTAACATCAATTACTCTAAACCGTTGTCATATATGCAACTTACGAAAACTCGACAGAATAGCTCTGCTATTCGCCCTTCGTCGCGCCCTGCCACCCCGGCGCCTCGGCACTCTCGGTAGCACGCGAACTTCCGGGACGGGACACTAGCGAAAACCACCCTCTGGCCGCTCCCCCGGCGCCTTTCCGACCCTGTCCCGGTCGGCGTCCCGCGCCATCGACTTGTGAAAACCGCAGTGCGGGGGCTACGGTAGCTTGGACGAGCGTCATTGCACCCCGCGCACGGCCAGCTGTCCGCGGTACGACTCCGGGCGCTCCGACCGAGTTCCAGATCGTCGGCGGGTAGACGCTCGCCGGTCCTGCCCACGGTGTGAGACGAGCGGAGAATGACTTCGACCGAGAGCCGTTTCTTCCGGGTGGCGATGCGCCCCTCCGTGCCTCTGCTCGCGGCCACTCTGGTGGCCGGCTGTTCCCAAGACGTTCCGGAACCCTCACAGGCCGCCGTGGGAACCCCCCCGTCAATTGCCGTCGGGTCGGAGGCGCCGGACACCGGCCTCGTCCGGTTGACGGAGGCACATGCCCGGACTCTTTCGGTGCGGACTGTAACCGTGTCGCGCGCGCCCGCTCCGTTTGACATCCAGGTTCCCGGAACGGTGACCCCCGCCCCCGACTACTACGCCGAGGTGAGTGCCCCGTTGAACGGGCGGATCGCGAGCATGGCCGTGCACGAAGGAGAGCCGGTTTCCCGGGAGCAGGTTGTCGCGCAGCTGGAGAGCCTCGAACTGGCGGACCTGGTGTCGAGCTATCACGAAGAGGAAGCGGAGCGCGAGTTCGCCCGGCTTCAGGTCGAACGGTACCAACCTCTCGCGGAGGCGGGCATCAGCCCCGCTTCCGCGCTGGAGGCGGCCCGTGCGGATCTGGCGAGGGCGGTTGCGCGCTCTGCCGCGGCCCGGATCCGCCTGCGGAGTCTGGGCGTGACCGATGAAGATCTGTCCCGCTGGTATGCTTCCAACGCCGACCGTCCGCTCCTGGCCATTCGCTCTCCCATCGACGGCACGATCGGTGAGCACCTGATCGAACTCGGCCAATCGGTGATGGCGTACGAGAAGATGATGAGCGTCGTGAATGCCGAGCGTGTGCTCGTTCAGGCGTTTCTAACCCCGGACGACGCTTCCTGGGTGCGGGCGGGAGATGCGGTCAAGGTGGCGCTGCCCGCCATGCCGGGCCGCGTCTACGAAGCTTCGGTCATGTCGCTCAGCCCCCTGGTGGGGAAGGGGAGCCGGTCGGTGGTGGCGATCATTCCGCTTGTAGTCAACGGGGGCCTGATACCGGGGCAGAGCGTCCGCGTCACGGTGACTGCACGGCCGGCCGAACCGGTGATCACGGTTCCGCTTTCCGCCATCGAGTGGGAGGGCGAGACGGCGGTGGTGTTCGTCCGGGGCGGGGATGCGCTGTCCTGGATCCCGACGCCCGTCGAAATTGCCCGTCTCGGGGACGAGGAAGCCATCATCGAGTCGGGGGTCGACGCCGGCGATGTCCTGGCCGTGACGCAGGTCTTCACCCTCAAGGCGCTGGCCCGCTTCGCGGAATACGGGGAGGAGCCGTGATCCCGCATTCCACGGGGACGGGGCGGATCGACACGCCGCCCCGATGCGAAGGGACCGCGATACGGTGCTGAACCGCATCCTCGACTGGAGCCTTCGCCAGCGGTTCGTCGCTCTGGCACTGGTTGCGCTCATGGCGGTCGGCGGTATCTCCGCCCTGACCCGGATACCGATAAACTCGCTTCCGGACGTGACCCCGATTCAGGTTCTGGTCATCACGAAGGCGGGCCGATACTCCCCGCTCGAAGTGGAGCAGCTCGTCAGCTTCCCGATCGAGACGGCCCTGAACGGGCTGCCCGACGTTCGGGAGGTGCGCTCGATCAGCCATTTCGGGCTTTCGGCGGTGACGGTGGAGTTCGAAGAAAACACCGACATCTACTTCGCCCGCCAGATCGTGAGTCAGCGCGTCCAGTCGGTTGCGGGCGGTCTGCCGCAGGGCGTCTCGATTCCCCAGCTCGGACCCATCTCGACCGCCCTCGGCGAGATCTATCAGTACGTCATTAGGGGAAACGGGTATAGCCTCACGGAACTCCGCACCATCCAGGACTGGCTGGTGGCACCGCAGCTGAAGACCGTGCCCGGAGTCACCGAGATCAACTCCTTCGGCGGTTTCGTGCAGCAGTACGACGTCGTGGTGGACGCCGAAGCCCTGCGCACGCACGGCATCGGACTGAACCGGGTCATCGAGGCGATCGAGGAGAACAACAGCATCTCGGGAGGCAACTACCTCGAACACAATCGGGAGCAGTACATCGTGCGGGGGTTCGGTCAGATACGGGGGCAGGAGGATCTGAGCCGGATCGTCCTGGCCAATCTCGAGGACCGGCCGCTCTACCTGGGGGACGTCGCCCGTGTCCAGCTCGGCCGCCAGCTCAGGCAGGGCGGGGTCACGCAGGACGGTAACGGGGAGGTCGTGACCGGCATCGTCATGATGCTGCGGGGCGGCAACGGTCGCGAGGTGATCCGGGATGTCGAGGCGCGAATCGACGAGGCGAACCGGAGCCTGCCCGAGGGCGTCCGGATCGTCAAGTTCTACGATCAGGCCGACCTCGTCGAACGGACCACGGATACCGTGACCGAGAACCTTCTGGAGGGCGGATTCCTGGTGATCGCCGTGCTGCTTCTGCTCCTCGGCGAGGTTCGGGGCGCCCTGATCGTTGGCAGCGTAATCCCCTTGTCCATGCTCTTCGCCTTCATCGGCATGCAGGAGTTCGGACTGGCGGCCAACCTGATGAGCCTCGGGGCGATCGACTTCGGAATGGTGGTCGACGGGTCGGTGGTGATGGTTGAGAACATGGTGCACAGGCTACAGAAGGCCGGGGCCGAGCGCCCGCGGCTGGCGGTGATGCGGGAGGCGGCCCACGAAGTCGCCCGGCCGATCTTCTTCGGAGTGCTCATCATCCTCATGGTCTACGTGCCGATCGCGACCTTCCGCGGAATGGAAGGGCTGCTTTATCGACCGATGGCCATCACCGTCGCCACCGCCGTCTTCGGCTCGCTCATCCTTGCCTTCGTCTATGTACCCGCGATCGCGGCACTCACGTTCCGCAAAGGAGTGAAGCTCCGCCGGAACTTCGTAATGGACTGGCTCCGGCCGCGCTATCAGGCGTTCCTGGAGAGGTTCCTGGATCGACGGCTCCCGATCCTCGGGTCGGCCCTGGTCGTGTTCGGCGCCTCAATGGCCGTCATGCCGCTGCTGGGGACGGAATTCCTGCCGGAGCTGGACGAGGGGTCGATCCTCGTCGAGCAGGTACGGATGCCGAGCGTGACGCTGGAAGAGTCGATGGAGAACGCCAACTGGTTCGCGGGAGAACTCCTGCGGCATCGAGGAGATCGAGACGGTGGTGCCCAAGACAGGACGCTCCGATCTCGCGAACGACTGGATGGGGGTCCATCAGACGGATGTATGGGTGATGCTGAAGCCCATGGAGGCGTGGCGGGAAGGGATCACGAAAGACCGGATCATCGAGGAGATTCGTCCTTTCCTCACCACGGAGCCCGGGCTCAGCTACAACTTCACGCAGCCAATCGCGATGCGCGTGGACGAACTTACCAGCGGAGTGAGGTCGGATGTCGCCGTCAAGGTGTTCGGCGAGGACCTGGAGGAGTTGAACCGGATCGGCCAGGACATCGTCGCACTTCTTCCGGGCCTGCCGGGCACGGAGAACTTCTTCGTCGATCGCACGACCGGACAGCCCTATCTGAACGTCGCAATCGACCGCGAGGCGATCGCGTCGTTCGGGCTCAACGTGTCCGATGTGCAGCGCGTGGTAGAGGCGGGGATCGGAGGCCAGGCGGTCGGACAGGTTTTCGAGGGGCAGCGCAGGTTCGACATCGTGGTGCGGTATGCGGCGGAGATGCGAGACACCTTCCAGGACATCATGAACACGCCGATCGAGTTGCCGGGCGGCGAATGGATTCCGCTGTCCCGGATAGCGGCGGTGCAGGTGCAGGAAGGGCCGCGCGAGATCGCTCGGGAAAACGGATGGAGGAGGATCATAGTGGGGATCAATCTCGCAGAAATCGACATCGGGACGTACGTCGCCAACCTTCGCCGCGCGATCGAAGAGCGGATCGAGGTGCCTGCCGGCAACTTCCTGAGGTACGCGGGGGCGTTCGAGGACCAGCAGCGAGCGATGCGCCACCTCTTCGTCGTGGTGCCCCTGGCCCTGATGATCATCTTCGGGCTTCTCTACATGATGTTCGGGGAGATGCGCTATGCCTTTCTCATCCTCCTGAACCTCCCATTCGCGCTTTCGGGCGGCGTCTTCATCCTTCTGGCGCGAGGGCTCTATCTGTCCGTATCGGCCAGCATCGGATTCGTCGCCCTGTTCGGAGTCGCCGTGCTCAACGGGATCGTGCTCGTGTCCCACCTGAACGACCTCAGGAGAGCCGGCCTGGGCGTCCGGGAGGCGACGTTGCGGGGTGCAGGCGACCGGCTGCGCCCCGTCCTCATGACCGCGCTAGTCGCCAGCCTGGGCTTCATCCCCATGGCGTTCAATGTGGGCCCGGGCTCGGAGGTGCAGCGCCCGCTGGCCAGCGTCGTGATCGGGGGGCTGATTACCGCGACACTCCTCACGCTCCTGGTCCTGCCCACGGTGTACCACTGGATGGAGCGTGACGCGCGAGTCCCAACTGGGCCGAACCGGATGCCGCGGGGCTGGTCCGTTCCGATCATCGCCGCCCTTTTGCTTTCCTGTGGTCTCCCCTCGGCGCTCGACGCACAGACGACGGTCCCCCGGGGCATTCCCCGCTCGATTTCCGTCCGCGATGCGATCGAGTTGGCCGAGGCGCGGAATCCGGCCCTCAACCAGGTCCGGCAGCAGGCGGAGATGGCCGGGGCCAGGCGGTGGCAAGCCCTTGGCCTCGAGGCTCCGCTGCTCGGCTATATGAAGGAGGGAATCCCCCTGTCCGACGGCTCGGGCTTTCACGAGCAGCGGTGGAGTCTTGCGCAGCGCCTCCAGTTTCCGCTGACGACCTGGTACGGCGTCAGCCGCGCGTCCCGCTACGGCAACGCAGCGAACCTCGAAGTGACGGCGGGTCACGCCCGGCTGCGGGCTTCCGTCAAGCAGGCGTATGCCGAAGTCGTCTACGCGCGAGAGATCGAGCGCCTGGCGGAAGAGGAACTCCGGCTGTACTTCGAACTGGAGGAGGCCGTGCAGTTGCGCGTCCAGGTCGGGGAAGCCAGCGGCCTTGAGTCGATGAAGGCCGAAGTCGAAAGGGTGCGGGCGGAAAACGCGCTGGCAAGGGCGGAGCAGGAACTCACGCAGGCTCGACATGAGCTGCTCGCGATGATGGGCCTCGCTTCCGATTCACTTGCGTGGCCACTCGAATTCCCGGATGCGATGGCGTTCGTGGAAGTCGATGTCACACGAGACGAGGTCCTTTCCGGCATCGCCAGCGACTCCGGCCTGCTTTCCGCCGAGGAGAGGCTGGCGGCCGCCAATGCGGGCGTCAGGGAAGGGTGGAGCCGCCTGCTGCCGGACGTCGAGGTCCAGTACTACCGGCAGGACTTCGGCCAGGGATGGGTGAATCATGGGGCACAGGTCGGTCTGCGACTGCCGCTCTGGGCCCCCATCGACGGGCGCGCACGCATCCGCGAAGCGAAGGCGATCGAGCGGAATGCGGCCTGGGAGGTCGAGGGCACGCGGCTTAACCTCGGTCGAGACGCCGGACGCTCCTGGGCGGGCTACGAAGCCAGCCGCGCCGCCGTCGCTAGGTTCGAGAGCGACATTCTCCCACGTTCCGCCGAACTCCTGGAATTGACGCGCGAGGGCTACAGAGTCGGAGAGATCGGCCTCCTGACGCTGCTCGACACGCAGCGCACATACCTGGACGGCCAGCGCGGCTATTGGGAAGCCGTCCGCGCGTACTATCGCGACCTGATCGCCCTCGAGCGATTCCTGGACCGGGAACTGGTCTTCGGCGCCGAGGCGTTCAAGGATTAGCCGAGGCGTGACGGGATTCGGGTTTCCAGCGGCGACCGACCCGACACTTTCAGCGAGTGGCTGCCGATGAGTCAATCCCGCCCGGCTTTCTCGGCCGCGTCAGGGAGCCAGGCTCATTCCGAACACCAGGTAGGCGCGGTCCTGATCCGGATTGAGGATGTAGGACACGCTTAGCGGGATCGCGAACGAATCCGTGATCTCCAGCGCCTGGCTCGCGCTCACTCCCAGGTTCACCACTGCAGCTCCCTCGGTTCCGTAGAAGTGGCTGTGCCCCGCCACCATCCCGGCCACGAGACCGATCTCGGCATCGTCCCCGGCGGCCACGGGCAGGCTCGCTTCGAGGTACAGCGAGTTGTCGTCATCGTTCAACATGCCGCCGAACACCGATACGGGAAACGTCTCCGGACCGGAGACCGAAAGAGCGAACTCCAGCGTGTGGGCGTCGGTGTACGAGAAGCCGTCCGCCCCCGGCCCCGGGAAGTAGTAGTCGGTCACTCCCAGGGACAAGGACGCCCCGTTGGACAACGCGAACGTGTAGGTGGCCCAGAGGTCGTTCTCGTTGGCATCGGCGCCGGAGGCCGAGACCGAGTAGGAGCCCCAGGCACCGAACTCGAGGCCGCCGACGCCGAAGGTCAGCGCTGGCTGCAGGGAAAGGGACTCTCCGAAGTCGGCGCCGCGCCACACGTAGCGGCTCACGACATCGGCACCGATGGATACGGATTGGGCACTCGCGGGGCCGGCAACGGCAACGGGTGCCAGGAGGACCGGGAGCCACAGGGCGCGGCGGGTGAGCGGGGGGCGTCGGCGTGTCGTCATTGTCTACTCCTTTGGTACAAGTGGTACTCCATCTGACTGTCTTGGGGGGCGTTCCGTGCCGGCGTTTGCCGTGTTACGACCACGTGGGCGGTGAGCGAAGAGGTCGCGGTCCCCAGGAACGTACCGCGCACGGGCGGAACGTCCGCGTAGTCCCTGCCGATCGCCACGCGCAGGTGGCGGTCGTCACAATCGCAATCGTTGGCGGGGTCGAAGCCGATCCAATCCAGCCCGGGCAGCCAGCACTCCACCCACGCGTGGCTCTCGCCGGGCGACATGTTGTCCCCGTCCGGCCCGAGGTAGCCGGAGATATACCGGGTGGGGATCCCCCAGCTCCGCGCTATCGATGCCATGACATGGGCGTAGTCCTGACACACGCCCCGGCCGGTCTCGATTACATGCTCGATCGGAGAGTCCGCGGCGGTGCTCCCGGGCGCGTATTCGAAGACCCGGAAGAGCGTGGATCGCAGTGCACGGATGCTCGCGAGCGGGTCGGTGCCAGCCTTGATCCCGTTGGCTTCCACGAATCGTGCCAGCAGGGGCGACATGCGGGCGAACCGGCTCGACTGCAGCATGAGGGACAGTTCCGGCGCGCCCGTCGCCGCATGCAGGGCTTCCCAACCGCCTGCATCCAGACAAGCGGGCAGGGAGGTGGAATGACCCACCTCGACCCTGGACCGAACGCGGATCAGGAGGGATCGGTGGCTGGCGTGGCGGTCGAAGAAGTGCCCCCGGCTTCCGAACGGGCCGTCGAATTCGAAGGTGGTGCCCCCGGGATCCGTCTCGATCGAAATGTCCCGGAGCGACTGGCGCCCGTCCTCGATGGGACACACGAAGAGGGTCATGACCGACCCCCGAACCGGAGCGCCGTAGCGGAATTCGAGGTCGTGGCGGATATCGTAGCGCGTGTTCACGCCGGCAGACCCCGTTCCACCGGATAGTTCACATACGTGGCCATCACGAGATCATGCAGCTTGCGGGCGTCGCGCAACAGATCCGGGAAGGATCCGTCCTCTCCTTCCGGGTCCGAATCGTCCCCGCCGAGGTCCATCTCGACGGTCGCCGCAAGCCGAATGGCCATGCGGTGCGGTGCGGCAAGGGGATAGCGGGCGCCCTTCGGGTCGATTCCCGACAGCAGCCGCTCGATCCTGTGCACGGCAAAGCGCAGGGAGCGCGGCACCTCGGGGTTGCGCACGAGAAACGCCAGCGCCGACTCCCGGCGGACCAGGATCGACCGCCGCCGGCGATAGAGTTCGTATGCCCGTGATACGCGAAGAAGATCCGACCACGACAGGCGCGCGCCCTGGGCCGGTTGCCCCAGCCTTGCCCACGTGTCGAGCAGCACGGTCTGGTGCTGCAGCCGCTCGACGAATCGGCCAAGCTCCAGAAAACGCCAGGCGTCGTCTCGCGCCATCATCGCGTCCACCACCCCCGCCAGAAGCCGCAGCCGGTCGATCGCCTCGAGGGCCAGGGCGGCGGGGCCCTCTGACCAGGCCCTGGAAAAGTCGCAGTCCCGGATCCACATGAAGCCCTGGTTGAGACAGGTCCACACTCTTACCGGCAGCCAGGGGCGGAGCTGCTTCGCATTCTCCCTGGCCTGCGACCAGCATGAGATCATCGAGTTGGAGTTGGTGTCATCCTCGACGAAGGTGCCGGCGAGCGTGTACGCGTCGGCGATCAGGAACACCTCCGCCTCGTCCGCGTCCGTGGGCAGCGGCGGCGCCGGATGCCCGAAGGTGCTGTAGAGCACGCGCCAACCGAGCGCCACCTCCTCGGCCGGCGTATCGACCAGCCGCTCGAGCTGATACTCGAGAAGCCGGGCCGTCTGCTCGGTACGCTCGAGGTAGCGCCCCATCCAGTAGAAGTCGGCGGCTGCCCTTGCCAGCATCGATCAATGCCCCATTACATTTCCGGCGCATCCCGGGGATGCTGATCACGAAGAATCCAGAGGTCCTTGCACCCGCCCCCCTGGCTCGAGTTGACAACCAGGCCGCCTTTCCGCAACGCCACCCGGCACAGTCCGCCCGGCGCGATCCGGATGTCGTCCCGGCCCCTCAACACAAAGGGGCGAACATCCACGTGGCGGGGCTCGAGGCGGCCGTCCACAAAGCAGCCGGCGCGAGACAGATCGAGCACCGGCTGCGAGATGAAGTTGGTCGGATCGGCCCGCAGGCGATCGGCGTACGCCTCGCGCTCGGAGGCCGTGCTGTGCGGGCCCACCAACATGCCGTATCCACCCGAGCCGCCCACCTCCTTCACGACGAGATTCTCGAGGTTGGCCAGCGTGTAGGCGAGTCCGTCGGATTCCCGGCAGAGATGGGTCTCCACATTGGCGAGAATCGGGTCTTCGTCCAGGAAGTAGCGGATGATTCGCGGTACGTACGAGTACAGCGCCTTGTCGTCCGCCACGCCCGTCCCGGGGGCGTTGGCAATGACCACGTTACCCGTCCGGTAGGCGTTGAAGAGCCCCGGCACACCGAGGAGCGAGTCCTCGCGAAACACGACCGGATCCAGGAAATCGTCGTCCACGCGGCGGTAGATGACGTCGATTCGCTTCAGTCCCGAGGCCGTGCGCACGTAGACGACCGCGTCGTGCACCACGAGATCACGCCCCTCGACCAGCTCCGCCCCCATCTCGCCGGCCAGGAAGGCATGCTCATAGTAAGCCGAGTTGTAGTGGCCGGGAGTGAGGACAGCGACGCGCGGATCGCCGCCCCACGGTCCCAGCGAGGCGAGCGTCGCGTAGAGGCTCTCGGGGTACCGGGAAATCTCCCGCACTCCCTGCGCCCGGTACAGACGCGGGAAAGCCCGCTTGATCGCGGCCCGGCAGGCCAGCATGTACGATACCCCCGAGGGAACGCGCAGGTTGTCCTCGAGCACGGCGAACCCTTCGTTGGTGCGGACGATATCGGTGCCGCAGACGGCCACGTAGACATCGTGCGGCACCTTCACGCCCCTCATCTCGACCCGGTACTGGGGACAGCCGAGCACGAGGTCGGCGGGCACGATTCCGTCCCGCAGCGATCGCCCCTCGTTGTAGATGTCCCGCAGGAACAGGTTCATCGCCGTCAGGCGCTGCCGCAGTCCCCGGTCGATGTGGTCCCACTCCGCCGCGGTAAGCACGCGCGGAACGCAGTCGATGGGGATGATGTGCTCGGACATCTTGGTGGCTCCGAGCACGGTGAAGGTGATGCCCTCGTGGATGAAGCGGCGGGCCACCCCCTCCTGAAGCGTCGACAACTCCTCGGGCGTCGCCGAGGACAGCGATGCCACGAGCCGGCGGCACGCCTCGCGTACGGTGCCGTCCGGACGAAAGAGCTCGTCGTAGAACCGTGCCTCCACCTCGTAGTCGGCGAACGCCCCGGACCCGGCCGAGCAGGCCCGGGGCGCATCGCCGAAGCCGTCGCCCGACGACCCGAAGCTGGAGGCTGTCACGCTGACCGCTGTCTCCCGCTAGTCGCGGTAGTCGGTGCCGTCCTCCGGATCAACCATGAGGACGAACTCGGGATAGGCGTCGATTCCCAGCTCTGCCGCATCCTGCCCGATCTCCTCGACCTCCCTCGAAACCCGGACGCCGACCGTCTTCTCCAGAACCGTCCACAGCACCCACGCGACGGTGAAGACGAAGGCGCCTACGCTCACCACGCCGATCAGCTGCGTGGTGAAGGAGGCTCCAACCGAGAAGCTGGCGGCCAGCGTGCCCCAGATCCCCGCGAAGAGGTGAGCAGGCACGGCGCCGACCACGTCGTCGATCCGGCGCGTTTCGAGGAACCTCAGGCCCGCGGTGCAGAACACGGCTCCCACGGCACCGATCAGTACCGCCAGTTTCGCGTCCTGGACATCGGGTGCGGCCGTGATCGCCACCAGCCCCGCGATCGCGCCGTTCAGGCCGGCGAAGAGATCCACCCGCCCGAGGATCGGCCTCGACACGCAGATCGCCGTGACCACGCCGGCCGCGGCGGCCAGGTTGGTGTTGACGATCACGTTGCTCATCAGGACGGCGTTGGCCGCGCTGTCCAGCGCGAGCACCGAGCCTCCGTTGAAGCCGAACCACCCCAGCCAGAGGATGAACACTCCCAGCGTGACCGCCGGAATGTTGGACGGAGGCGTCAGCTTCACGGATCCGTCCTTGCGGAACTTGCCCCACCTGGGGCCGACGACCAGCGCTCCCGCGAGCGCCGCCCAGCCACCGGTCGAGTGCACGATCGTGGATCCCGCGAAGTCGGTGAATCCCATCTCGCCGAGCCATCCGCCGCCCCAAGTCCAAGCGCCGATGATCGGATAGATGATCGCGGTGAGGACCGCGGTGAAGCCGAAGAAGGCCCAGAGGTTGACCCGCTCGGCCAGTGCCCCGGAAACGATCGAGGCGGTCGTCGCCACGAAGACCATCTGGAAGAACCAGTCGGAGGTGACGGCGTACCCGTTGTCCACCACCGCGGCCAGCGCGCCCTCGTCCCCGCCGATCAGTGCGAGCTCATCGGCGGACGGCCCGTAGAAGAAATCGAGCTTGCCGATGAAGCCGCTCACGTCGGTGTACATCAGCCCGTAGCCGATGACGAAGTAGGCCAGTCCCGCAATCGCGTACAGGCCAATGTTCTTCAGACAGATCACCGACGCGTTCTTCGACCGGACGGATCCGGATTCCAGCATCGTGAATCCGGCGCACACCCACATCACCAGCGCTCCCCAGATCAGGAACGAAAAGGTGTTGAGGATGAAGCCCGTGTCCGACACGGCCTCCTGGGCGGCCAATGCGCCCGGCCAGGCGGCCAGGGCGAGCACCGCCAACAATCCGGCCATGAGGGCCGTCCTTCCCGCCCGGGCGTTCCGAAGTGTGAAAGGGGATGGAATTCGGTTGACGTTCATGGCTTCTCCAAGTGCGCGGTGGCGTTCACGAAAAGAGGGGACCGGCGCCTCCGGAGTCGCCGTGTCCCGGCAATCGTCAGGTGTCACAAAGCGATTTGTGGAGACAATGGGTGTTGGGCCACATCGGCGCAAGGGCAGAGGGTCAGTTTGGCGCCGCCCCCGGAGGGGCGCCGGGCGGGGCTTCCAGTCGCGGGTCTTGACGCACTTGGGGCGCTGTCCTTCACTTTGGCTTCACCCGGTCGACGCGGCGGACACGCCCGTCACACGTGAGCCGGATATTGCCGGAGGGGGAAGACCCGCCCGAGATTGGAGCCGAAATGACGAATCGAGCCGGATTACTCGCCGCGTTGGTTCTTGGTCTGTCCCTTCACGGGGCCGTGCCCGCCCGGGCTCAGGAGTTCAGTGCCAGGGGCGGTTCCAGCGTGGTTCTGGGTGCTCGGGTGCAGGTGCAGTACGAAGCCTCGGGGGAGGAGGACGTACCGGCGACCTTCTTCATCCGGCGCGCATGGGTGACCATCGACGGCAGTCTGAACGAGCACGTCGGAGGCAGGGTGCAATTCAATGCACAGGGCTCCTCGGTGCTGGAGGCGTATCTCGAACTGAAGCCCTCCGAGGCTTTCCAGGTACAGATCGGCCAGTTCAAGCGCGCCATGTCCTACTACTGGCTTGCGGCCAACTCCGACCTCCCTCTGATCGAACGCGACGCACGGGTTTCAGGGGTCGACCACTGCCCGGGCGTGGGCGGCATCTGCTCCTTCGGCCAGTTCACCGGATCGCTCGGTCTCGACAACTACGAACCGGGTATCCTCATGACGGGTCGATTCGCCGAACGGCGGATGGGCTACAGGGTGACGATCACCAACGGCGAGGGGCTGAGCCGGAAGGATGTGAATACCCGCAAGTCGGTCTCGGGCCGGCTCTCGACGTTCTTCGGCGAAAACAGCCGACTCTCGGCCTACGTCGCCCTCGACGAAACACTGGATTCCCGCGGGACGACGATGGGGGTGCCCGCCTACGGAGCCGAGTTGGAAGTGGGCACCTGGCGGAACGGCCCCCATCTTCTGGTCAACGGCCTGCAGGGGCGTAACTGGAAGGTCGACGACGATGCAGGTTTTGCAGCCTTCCAACTCATGGGGCTCTGGTATCGGCCCTTCCCCGAGGGTTCCGCCCTGGCCGCCTGGGAACCGCTGCTTCGCTTCAGCTGGGCAAGTTCCGACTCGACCGAGCCGGGAAGCATCAGCGGCACGGTGATCACGCCGGGGGTGATGTTCTATGCCACGGGACGCAACGGGATCTCGGCTAACCTCGACATCTACGGGTCTTCGGACGACCGGAGTCACTGGTCGTTCAAGATCCAGGCCTTTACGTTCTTCTAGCGCCTTTACGTTCTTCCGGCAGAGCGCTTCCTTGGCGGCGCCGAGGCTTCCCGGCACTCGCAAACGATGCCGGAGGGGAAACGTCTGAATGCACGGGCGACCGCCTCGCCGATGGTCCCGGATTCAGAGACGGACCGCCGGCGAGGCGGGAGCCGGATTGGGCCGGACTAGCCGGCGAAGCTTGCCTGCGCGTCCGCCGCGGTATCGAAGACCTTGGTGAGACGGACGAAGCCGCTGACCTCGAGTACCTCGCGGATGTGGTCGGGCACCTGGCAGAGCGCCAGTCCGCCCCCGGCGGCGTTGGTCTTGCGGATCGCGATCAGGAGGACTCGCAACCCTGCGGAACTCATGTACCTGAGCCCGCTGCAATCAACTACCAGGCCGCTGACGCCCTTGTCGATGATCGCACGCAAGGCCTGGTCGAAATCCTTCGCGTTAGCGGAGTCGACGCGGCCGCTGACAGTCGCGACCGCTGTGGTGCCAGAGTAGCTGGTTTCCACGTTCATGCATTTTCCTCCGAGTGTGCCGTAAGTGGCTGCACGAGGCTAAGGCGGTTCCATCCCTCTGTCCGCTCGTAGCTGAGCGTATCAACGAACGCCTTGGTGAGATGAATGCCGAGACCGCCTATCGTACGGTCTTCGGCGGAGAGTCCCAGATCGGGGTCTGGAGCGTCCAGCAACGGGTTGAAGGGTCGACCGTTGTCCTCGATCATGGCGACGATCCGATCGTTCTTCATTTCCAGCGTCACCTTGATGGCAGCATCCGAGGTGTCTTGATCGAAAGCATAGGAGACCACGTTGGTCAGGAGTTCGTCCAGAGCCAACTGGAACTTGAACACGATGTCCACGGGCACGTCGTGCTCGACGGCCATCTCCTCGAACATCTCGGCAACGCGGCGAGGCTCATCTCCGTCGAGCGCGAGGTGCAGTTCATTCCTGACTTCCACCTTCGTCCTCCTCCACGGAGCGAACTCTAGCGACGCTGCCCTCGGGGGTTCGATGTGTGGTAGCGCGATCACCAAATCCTCTTAGGCCTGCTACGATTTCTCATTCAATGGCCAAAAAGGTACTGGCGAATGGCCTGCAAGTCCAGAACTTCGCCTGCAGACAGCCGAGTGGAGGGATCCTCAACCATCGTCGAGCCGGTTGCGAGGCCACCGCCCGGTCGCTGAACCCTGGTGGCCCCGGCGCACACGATGCGTGGTGGCGACCGGGGTGCATGGCGATTAGACTATAGGCGGTTCGGGTCCGACCCCCGGGGATAGAGGGGGGGGCCTGGCTTATGGAGGCGCCTGGATGAGCGCCCAGTGCGTTCGGGGCCGGTGTGCCCCGGCACGGTGTTTACACTACACGATTCCTCACTGGTGTCTGGTGGACGGCAGCGGCCAGGCAGACATGGAGCGGTTGCACATTGGCGAAGATTCTGGTTGTCGACGATGAGCCGGATCTTGAGCTTCTGCTGAGACAGAAGTTCCGCAAGAAGATCCGCAAGGGCGTACTCACCCTGATTTTCGCCCAGAACGGGGTCGAGGCGCTCGCCCAGCTCGAGGCCCACGACGATGTCGATATGGTCCTGTCCGACATCAACATGCCCCAGATGGACGGGTTGACGCTCCTCAACCAGCTGAACGAGCTGAACCGTGACCTGCGGGCGGTGATCGTCACGGCCTACGGGGACATGAAGAACATCCGCACCGCCATGAATCGCGGCGCGTTCGACTTCATCACCAAGCCGATCGATTTCCACGATCTGGAAGCGACGATCGCGAAGACCTTGGCGCACCTGGAGGTGATGCGGGAAGCCCTCCGTTCGCGGGACGAGCTCGTAGCCATCAGGCGCGAGCTGGGGGTCGCGGCGCGCATGCAGGAGTCCATTCTGCCCACCGACTTCCCCTCCGACCCGCGCTACGAGATCCATGCCACCATGACCCCCGCGCTCGAGGTGGGCGGCGACTTCTACGACTTCTTCAAGCTTGAAGACGGACGCATGGGGATCGTCATGGCCGATGTCTCCGGCAAGGGCGTTCCGGCGGCCCTGTTCATGATGGTTAGCCGGACCCTCATGAAGGGAACCGCGATCGGCGAGGGGGATCCGGCCACGGCGCTCGCAGAGGTCAACCGGCTCCTGGTCGAATCCAATGAGGAGTCGATGTTCGTGACGCTCTTCTACGCCAGCTTCGATCCCGCCGAAGGGCGCATGGATTTCGCGAACGGCGGACACAATCTTCCCTACGTCGTGAAGCGCAATGGAGAGGTGCACCAGATCGACTGTGATTCGGGCGTCGTTCTGGCCGTGCTCCCCGGTTTCGAGTTCCCGGGCGGAACCCTCGAACTTGAGCCGGGGGACGTGGTCTTCTTCTATACGGACGGCATAACCGAGGCCATGAACGAGGACGGCGAAGAGTTCGGCGACGATGCGCTGGCCGACACGCTTGGCGAGGTCGCGGGCAGCGACGCGGCCACGATCAGCGAGCGGGTGGTCCAGGCCGTGCGCGTGCACGCCGGCGAGGCTCCGCAGTCGGACGACATCACGTGTCTGTGCCTCCGGGTCGAGGACAGGGCGTCCTGATGCGCGGGGCGGGTTGCGTGTCGGGATTCCTGGCGGCGCTGGTGCTCTCGGCTTCGGCCGCGGGTGGGGCCGCGGCGCAGACGGAGTCCGGCGGCAGCGGGGTCTTCGCCGACTCGATCGTCTTCGGCCAGTCGGCTGCCGTGAGCGGCCCGGCGGCCGAATTGGGCGAAAACATGAACCTCGGCATCCGGGCCGCGTTCGAGGAGGCCAACCTCGAGGGGGGGATCCACGGCCGGGCGCTCCGGCTGCTTCTCCGCGACGACCGCTACGAGGCGGAGGCCGCCATCGAAAGCACGCGGGCTCTGATCGAGCACGGCGTGTTCGGCCTCATCGGAGCGGTGGGCACCCCAACCTCCCGCGTCGCGGCGCCGATCGCCAGTGCGGCCCAGGTGCCCTACATCGGCGCCTTCACAGGCGCGGAACTGCTCAGGGGCGACGATCAGCGGTACATGGTCAACCTGCGCGCGTCCTACTACCAGGAGACCGAGGAGATGGTGGAGCGGCTCACCACGGACCTCGGGTTCAGCCGCATCGCGATCCTCTATCAGGACGACAGCTACGGACAGGCGGGGCTCACCGGCGTCGTTCAGGCCCTGGATCGAAGGAACATGGCGCTGGCCGGAGAGGGCACCTACGTGCGCAACACGGTCGCGGTGAAGCGTGCGCTCCTCAATCTGCGCAGCAACAACCCCGAGGCCATCATCATCATCGGTGCCTACGGCGCGGCGGCCCAGTTCATCCTGTGGGCCCGCAAGATCGGCATGCAGCGGACCGTTTTCGTGAACATCTCCTTCGTCGGCAGCAATGCGCTCCTGAACGCGCTGGGGCGCGGGGGCGACGGGGTCGTGGTAACGCAGGTCGTGCCCTTCCCGCGGGACACCTCGATTCCGGCCGTGGCACGCTACCAGAACGCGATCCGGCGCATCGACGGATCGGCGCAGCCGGGGTTCGTCTCCCTCGAAGGATACCTCGCCGGGCGGCTTGTGGTGGAGGCGCTGCGTGCCTCGGCGGACCCCGGGGGAGCTCCCCCGACCAGAGCGGCTTTCCTCCAGACCCTCGAGGCGGCCGGCCCCATCGACCTTGACGGCTTCACGGTCCAGTACGGGCCGGCCGACAACCAGGGCTCGGACGAGGTCTTTCTGACGATCATCAGGGGGGGGAGGTTCGTTCCAGTCACCCGGCTCACCCGATGAAGGACACCACCAGGACCCTCGACCACCGCCTGCACTCCGCCTTTGCGTGGGTGCTGAAGCGGCTGCCTGAACAGCTCCATGCCCGCGTGCACAAGTGGACGGGCGGGCGGCTCGGCATCGGGACGCAGATCGTCGTGGGGCTGGGCGGGGGCGTGTTGCTCACCCTCGGGGCCGTGGTCATGGCGCTGGTGCTGATGCGCGTTGTGAGTGCCCGGCAGACGGAGGTCAACGAGCAGCACATGCCTGCGCTCGTGGGCGCGTTCGATGTCGCCCAGCTGAGCGCCGA
Source organism: Gemmatimonadota bacterium (assembly GCA_022827345.1). Classification (GTDB taxonomy): domain Bacteria; phylum Gemmatimonadota; class Gemmatimonadetes; order Longimicrobiales; family Gaopeijiaceae; genus Bin94. Next base: position 17,218 of record JAJDTB010000030.1, read on the forward strand.
ACTGGTGCGTGCGACTCCGCGGCTGGTCGCCGCCATGGATCTCGATGCGCTGGGTCAGGTGATGATCGATGTTTTCGCCACGGAACTCGCCCTGGACAGCGCATTGGCGGAAGTGATCGGTGCCCAGGCGGTGGGGGGGACGGGGGAGTCGGACGGCGAGACCATCGTGCCGCTGTTCGACAGCCTAGACGCGATCGTCACCCAGATTCACGAATCCGTGAACAGGAGGTTGACCTATCGGGACCGCCTCCAGGCGCTCGACGGGCAACTGACCGACCTCAGCGTCGAGCTCCAGCTCGAGGTGGAGCAGGAGATCGACGACCAGTACTTCTTCATCAACACGGGACTCCGGGAACTCGGCGACACTCCCGCGCCCGTCGGGCAGCGCAGGACGCTGGCGGAGATCCAGCACTACTCGGGCCTCCTCAACTTCAAGGCCTACCAGAACGAGGCGACCGCCCTGATCGCCCAGGCGATTGCGGAGAACGATCTGGCGGCGCTGCAGGCGACCCGCGAGCGCCTCGAGACGGCGCTGAGCGACGTCGTGGGGGCACTGGTGGATATCCGCTCCCGTCAGAGGGCCTCGCTCCAGGAGCTGGTCGACAGGCTCGAAGACCTTTACCGGGCACCGGAGGGAGTCTTCGCCACCCGGTCGGGTGAACTGGAGGAACTGGCGCGGGCCGAGGAGCTTGTGGCCATGAGCCGCCAGACGACGGCGGAACTCGTGGCGCGGGTGGAGGGGCTCGTCGACAGCGCGGAGGGCTCTGCGCAGGATGCGGCGACCCGGTCCGGCAACCTGGTGCAACTGGGCTTCTGGTTCATGCTCACGGTGACGTTGCTCGTCATCGGGTTCGCTGTGTTCGGGTGGAAGTTCTTCGGCGAGCGCCTTGTCGTCAGGATGGGCAGGCTCTCCCGGGCCACGCGGCGGATGTCGAAGGGCGACCTCGAGGTGCAGGTGCAGATCGAGGGGAACGACGAGCTCACCGACATGGCCGGCGCGCTTGAGGTGTTCCGCCAGCACGCCGTCGAGGTTCAGCGTCTCAACCTCGTCGAGAAGCTTGCCGCCGAGGTTCAGGCCAAGAACGACAAGCTCGAGGACACGCTCGAAAACCTGCGCCGGACGCAGCAGCAGGTGGTCAAGCAGGAGAAGCTGGCATCGCTGGGTGCGCTGACTGCAGGCATCGCGCACGAGATCAGGAACCCGCTCAACTTCGTGAACAACTTCGCCGCGCTCTCGACCGAGCTCATCGAGGAGCTGCGCGAGGAACTCGACGAGGGCGCCGAGGAAAACGGCGAGGTCGACCGCGAGTACGTCGACGAAATCCTGGGCGACCTCGACACGAATGTGAAGAAGGTCAACGAGCACGGGGAGCGCGCCAACCGGATCGTCGAAGGGATGCTCGCCCACTCTCGCGACGAAGCCGGCCAGGTCGAGTCGGTGGACATGAATCTGATGCTCGACGAGTACACGAAACTCGCCTATCACGGAATGCGCGGGGCGGACCCGACATTCAACGTCGACATGATCAAGGAATTCGATCCCACTGCCGGCGAGGTCGAAGCCATTGCCAGGGACCTCAGCCGCGTCTTCCTGAACGTCGTCACCAACGCGTGCCACGCCACCCATCAGCGGAAGACGAAGTCGAACGACTCGAACTACTTCCCGGCGGTTACCGTCAGAACGCAGAGTCTGGACGACAGGGTCCGGGTGACCGTGCACGACAACGGTACCGGCATCCCCGACGACATCGTCGGCAAGATCTTCGATCCCTTCTTCACGACCAAGGCGGGGACCGGCGGCACGGGGCTCGGGCTGTCCATCTCCCACGAGATCATTCAGGAACACGGCGGCAAGCTGGAGGTGAACACCGAGCCGGGCGAGTTCACGGAGTTCGTCATCACACTGCCCAGGAAGGGCCCCCTGTCCACCGGGATCGAATCCGCCTGATCATTCACCTTGGCCACAACTGACGGCGTGCCGCTGGGCGCCTTTCGCCCTACCGCGCGGGAACTTCGCGACCTCACAGGGCTGGCGCTCCCGGTAGCCGTGGTTCAGATGGGGCTGGTGTCCCAGGGGCTGGTGGACACCGCCATGGTGGGAAGGGTCGACGCGATCGAACTCGCCGCCGTGACGCTCGGCAATCTCTATTTCTTCGGCATCTCGGTCTTCGGCATGGGGCTCCTCCTGGCCCTCGACCCGCTGGTTTCGCAGGCTTTCGGCGCCGGGGACCACGACGAGATCCGAGTGGGGATCCAGCGCGGACTCGTGCTCAGTCTCGTTCTCGGGCTGGCGACCACGGTGCCCATGGCGCTCGCGGGACCGGTGTTCCGGGTACTGGGCCAGCCCGCCGAGGTGATCCCGGTCGCGGCGGGCTATTCGCATGCGCTGATCGCGGGGATGTGGCCCTTCTACGCCTTTGTCGTCTTTCGCCAGGTCCTGCAGGCCGTGGGCCGGGTGGCGCCGATCGTGTGGACGATCGTCCTTGCCAATCTGCTCAACGTCTTCGCCAACTGGGTGCTGGTCTTCGGCAACCTGGGCGCCCCGGCGATGGGCGCGGTCGGTTCCGGGTGGGCGACCGCGATCTCCCGCTGGTTCATGTGTCTGTGCGTCCTGGGCCTCACCCTGCGGATGCTGGCCCCCTACCTCAGGCGGGTCCATCGCGATGTGCTGCGGTGGGCGCCCCTGTGGCGGATGATGCGCCTCGGAGCGCCGATCGGCATGCACATGTTCCTGGAGTTCGGGGCCTTCGGCGCGATCGGCGTCATGATGGGGTGGCTCGGGACGGAGGCGATGGCGGGTCACCAGGTCGCCCTCAACCTGGCCGCCTTCGCCTTCATGATTCCGCTGGGGATTTCCCAGGCCGCGGCGGTCCTCGTCGGGAGGGCCGTGGGTGCCGGGAGGCCGGAGAGAGCGCGGCGGTGCGCGGGAGGGGCGGTGGTGGTCTGCTGCGTCGTCATGACAGCGACCGCGGCGGTCTTTCTCGGCTGGCCGGGACAGCTGGCTGCGGCGTTCAGCACTCAGGGCGAGGTCGTTGCCGTGGCGGCCATTCTCATCCCGGTCGCCGGCATGTTCCAGCTCTTCGACGGGCTGCAGGTGGTTTGTGCGGGTGTGCTCCGCGGGGTTGCCGACACGCTGCGCCCGATGATCTACAACGTGCTCGGGTTCTGGCTCTTCGGCATGCCGATCAGCCTGTGGCTCGGCTTTGAGCGGGGCGCCGGACCGGTGGGTCTGTGGTGGGGGCTGGCCGCCGGACTCGGGGCCGTGGCGGTCCTGCTGATGTGGCGCATGTTGAACCGCTTTCGGGGGCCGCTCGCGCGGTATTCCACCAGGGTCGCGCACTGATGGGGTCTCGCGGCGGGTCGGCGCCGCAGCGCGTGACCGGTCCGCCCGGTCAGAACTCTCCCACCAGACCGATCTCGGCCTCCAGCTCGTAGCCGGTTTCGCGCGCAACGGTGGTGCGGGCGAGGTCGATCAGCGTCATCACTTCAGCCGCCGTCGCGCCGCCCAGGTTGACGATGATGTTGGCGTGCTTGTGGAAGATCTGGGCTGCACCGTGCGCGTGTCCCTTGAGCCCGCATTCGTCGATCAGGCGGCCGGCCCCGATCCCGTCGATCTTCTTGAAGATGGATCCCGCGCAGGGGTAGAGCCACATGTCCGGGTGCCGCTCGTCGCGCCACGCCAGGTTTTCCCGGATCACGCGCCGGAGTTCCGCGATCGGCGTGGGCACGAGCTTGAGCGATACGTCCAGCACCGCGTCGCCCGTCTCGTGGATGATGCTGTAGTCGTATCCGAACCGGAAGTAGTCGGTATCGACGCGCCGCACGGCCCCGTCCGGGGTGAGGATCGTGGCGCCCTCCATGAACTCGTCCCAGAACATGGTGCGTTCCCGGGCTGGGGCGGGCGCGAGGAAGTGGAGGTTCTGCCAGACGGCGCCCCCGACCGTGCTGGGGATCCCCACGAAGTGATGAAGACCACCAAGACCCCGGGCAACGGTCGCGTTGATCAGATCGGGGAAGGTGTCCAGCCCGGCGCCGGCCAGCACGCGTCCCCCCGGGAGGAACTCCAGCGTCCGGATGTCGCACCGGATCACGACGCCCCGAAACCCCTTGTCGCCCACGAGGATGTTGGCGCCGCGTCCGAGAAGGAAGCTGGGGACTCCGAGCTCCCGCGCCGCCGAGATGGCCAGGCACAGCTCCTCCGGCGTGCGGGCGCGGAAGAACAGGTCCGCCGGTCCCCCGATCCTGAAGGTCGTATGGGGCGCGAGGGGCACGTTCCGCCGCACGCGATCGGGACCGACCGCCTGGGCATAGCGTTCCAGAAGTCCGGCTTCCGGCCCGGTCACGAATTGGCCCCGGTTACCGTCGCCAGAGCCCGCGCGGCGCTGGTGCAGCGGTGCGTCCGCGCCGGCCCGGTCCAATCGAGCGGCCCGTCTGTAATGTTGACATTACAATATGTCATGTTCTCTTTACATTTCTCGTAGGCGGCGCTCCGCTTCGCGGTTGCTGCATGGCCGGTTCCGCTACATTGCCGGTGTCGTATCGCGCCTGCGACCCGTCCCACGAATATGACCAGATCACTCATACGCCTCAATGCGGTGAGCCGTGTCTTTCGCACCAACGAGGTGGAGGCCCGCGCGCTCTCGAACGTCTCGCTCACCGTCGAGCGCGGCGAATTCGTCTCGATCGCCGGCCCCTCGGGGTGCGGCAAGACCACCCTGTTGTCGATCCTGGGACTCCTGGATGCGCCCACCGAGGGCGAGTACTTCCTCGACGGCGAGCCGGTCACCTCGCTGTCCGCGAGCCGGCGGGCGGAGCTCCGCAATCGCTCGATCGGCTTCGTCTTTCAGACCTTCAACCTCATTGGCGATCTCACCGTTTTCGAGAACGTCGAACTTCCGCTCAGCTACAGGGGACTGGCGCGCAGGGAGCGGCGCGCGCGTGCCTTGGAATCCCTGGAGCGAGTGGGAATGGCCGAGTGGGAGGAACACTATCCCTCCCAGCTCTCGGGTGGCCAGCAGCAGCGGGTGGCCGTCGCCCGGGCTCTCGCGGGCCGGCCCCTGATCCTGCTGGCCGACGAGCCCACCGGGAACCTGGACTCCGCCAATGGCCAGGCGGTGATGGAACTGCTGGGCGAACTGCACGCGGCCGGGGCCACGGTCTGCATGGTGACCCACGACCCGCGGTACGCTCACGCCGCCGACCGGACCGTGCATCTTTTCGACGGCCGGATCGTTCCCGAGAGTCGGGGGAGGAGTGCCGCAGCGCTCACGCGGAGCGGTTTCGAGGTATCCTGACCCGGTTTATCTTTTCGCGGTGCAGCGTCGGTGCGTGGACCCACCGCCGACCACAGAGACGATCGATTCGAGGAGCCCGAATGTCGGTGCCCGACAGGAGAATCCGTGTGCTGGTGGCCAAGCCCGGCCTCGACGGGCACGACCGCGGCGCGAAGGTGATCGCGGCCGCGTTCCGCGACGCCGGCTTCGAGGTGGTGTACACGGGTCTCCATCAGACGCCCGAGATGGTCGTGGCGGCGGCGGTGCAGGAGGATGTGGACGTGGTCGCCATGTCGGTGCTCTCGGGTGCCCACATGACCCTGTTTCCCCGGGTGCGGGAACTGCTCGACGCCCAGGGGCTGGAGCACATCCTGCTCACCGGCGGCGGCATCATCCCGAAGGATGACGCCCGGGCGCTCGGGGAAATCGGCGTGGGCCGCGTTTTCGGACCCGGAACGCCGACCGGCGAGGCCATCGCCTACATCCGCGACTGGTTCGCCGGCCGGGAGGATCCCTACTAGTGTCGCGTCCCCGGAAACTCCCGGCAGTTCGAGCACCGGCGCGTCCGGGCCGGACCGCTTCCCGCAGGTAGCCACGGGTGGAGCCGAGCGACGCTGATCTGTCCGCGCGCCCCGGGCGCATGGGGGAGCTGGCGCGCGAGCTGCTGGAACTGCGCGGCCGGCTGAGGCTGGGTGGCGGCCCCGACAGGATCCGGCGCCAGCGGGACCGCGGCAAGCTCACCGCCCGGGACCGGCTCCATCACTTGCTCGACCCGGGGGCCACGTGGGTGGAGATCGGTCTCCTGGTCGCCCACGACCGCTACGACGGCAAGGCTCCGGGGGCGGGGGTGGTGACCGGGGTGGGCGTCGTCGAGGGCCGTGAAGTGGTCGTGGTGGCCAACGACGCGACCGTCAAGGCGGGGTCGTGGTGGCCGGAGACGATCAAGAAGATCCTGCGCGCGCAGGAGATTGCCATGCGCTGCGCGATGCCCATCATCTACCTCGTGGACTCGGCGGGCGTGAATCTCCCGTACCAGGGGGGCGTGTTCCCGGGGCAGTACGGCGCGGCCAGGATCTTCCAGTACAACTCGATCATGCGCCGCTACCTGCGCACCCCGCAGCTCGCCGCGGTCATGGGTCCGTGCATCGCCGGGGGCGCGTACCTGCCGGCGCTCTCGGACGTGATCCTCATGGTGGAAGGCACCAGCTTCATGGGACTGGGCGGCCCCAACCTGGTGAAGGGCGCGACCGGTCAATCGGTGGACAGGGAAACGCTGGGGGGCGCGGCCGTGCACACCGGGGTCAGCGGCGTCGCGCACTATCGGGCCGCCAACGACGAGGACTGCCTGGCGAAGCTGCGGGCGCTGGTTGCCGATCTGCCGCGGCAGCACGGCCCTTCGCCCGCCGGAGCGGACTTCGACCCGCCGGTGCGGCCGGCCGAGGATCTCTACGCACTGATCCCCGACGACCACCGGCGGCCCTACGACATGGAAGCGGTCCTCGACGCCCTGGTGGACAGGGGCGGACTGACCGAATTCCAGCCGGAACACGCGGCCGAACTGATCTGCGGGACGGGCTCCATCGCCGGGATCACTGTGGGAGTGATCGCGAACCGGCGGACCGTGGTGAAGGACTCCCGCGACGGACCTCCGCGCTTCGGTGGCATCATCTACACCGAGTCGGCGGACAAGGCCGCGTATTTCATCGACACGATGAATCGCCAGGGCACCCCGATCGTGTTCGTCCAGGACGTGTCCGGGTTCATGGTGGGGCCCGAGGCGGAGCACAGCGGCATCATCCGCGCCGGCGCGCGTTTCGTCGAGGCGATGGCCACTGCGGCCGTGCCCAAGCTCGTAGTCACCCTCAATCACGCATCCGGCGCCGGGTACTACGCGATGGCGGGGCAGGGGTTCGACCCGGACTTCATCCTCACCCTTCCCACCGGGCGCATGGGGGTGATGGAGGGCGAGAGCGCGGTGATGGCGCTTTTCGGTGCCCGGCTGGAGAGGCTCAGGGCGGAGGGGCGCGAGCCGGAGGCGGAGCTCACCGAAGAGATGGATGCCGTGCGCGCCGAGTACGACCGGCAGCTCGACGCGACCTTCGCCGCGGCGCGGGGGTTCGTCGATGCGGTGGTCCTCCCCGAGGAGGTGCGTGACTGGCTGACCCTGCTGCTGCGGGCGGCCCTCAACAACCCGGGACCGCACCTGGGGGCCTTCGTGCTACCGCGGGACCTGGGGGGAACGGTCTGATGACGGAGACGAGCGCGCGGCCCATCCGGATCGCGAGCGGCCAGGGGTTCTGGGGCGACGACCTCGAGGCGCCGATCCGCCAGGTGGAGGGTGGGCCGGTCGACTACCTCATGCTCGACTACCTGGCCGAGGTGACCATGTCGATCATGCAGAAGCAGCGAGCTCGGAACCCCGCGGCGGGATACGCGCGGGACTTCGTGCCACTGATGGAGCGCATCTTCCCGGCCTGCGCCGAGCGCGGCATCAGGGTGGTGACCAACGCCGGGGGAGTGAATCCCGCGGAGTGCGCGCGCGCGGTGGCCGAGGCGGGCCGGCGGGCCGGGGTGGAGGGGCGCGCGCGGATCGGTGTCGTGACCGGCGACGATCTCATGGAGCGGCTCGACGACCTCATGGACGCGGGACACGCGCTGCGCAACATGGAGACCGGCGAGCCGCTCGAGACCGTGAGGGACAGCGTGCGCAGCGCCAACGTCTATCTGGGTGCCCGGCCCATCGTGCAGGCCCTGCAGGGAGAAGCGCTGGTCGTGGTGACGGGCCGCTCGACCGACACCGCGCTCACCTACGCCCCCATGGCCAGGGAATTCGGATGGGCATGGGACGGCTACGACCAGCTGGCCAGCGGGGTCGTCGCGGGCCACATCAACGAGTGCGGGGCGCAGGCGAGCGGTGGCAACTGTCTGGCGGACTGGTGGGACATCCCCGACCTGGCCGAGGTGGGGTTCCCGATCGTGGAGGCCGACGCCGACGGGAGCTTCGTCGTCACCAGACACCCGGGGCTTGGCGGCACCGTCTCGCTGCGCACCGTCAAGGAACAGATCCTCTACGAGATGGGGGATCCGTCGACCTACATCACCCCCGACGTGATCGCCGACTTCACCACCATTCGGCTCGCCCAGGACGGCGACAACCGGGTGCGTGTCAGCGGCATCCGGGGGCGGGCCCCGACGCCGCACCTCAAGGTGTCGGTCGCCTGCTCGGCGGGGTACAAGGCCGTCGGGACGCTGGTGTACGCGTGGCCGGACGCCGCCGCGAAGGCGCGGGCCGCGGCCGCGATTCTGCGGAAGCGGCTCGATCGCCTGGGCCTGACCTTCGACCGGGTGCTTGTCGAGCTCGTCGGCTGGGACGCCACGCACGGCCCGCTGGCCGGCGAGCCGCCGCCGGATCTCCCCGAGGTGCAGCTGCGAATCGGCGTGAGGGGTCCCGATCGCGCATCCGTCGCGCGGTTCACCCGCGAGATCGCGCCGCTCGTGCTCACCGGTCCGCCATCCGTCACCGGGTTCGCCGGGGGACGGCCGCGGGTGCAGGAGATCGTGGCCTACTGGCCGGCGCTCATCGACCGCACGGTTGTCGAGCCGCATCTTTCCGTCGAGTTTGTCGAGGTATGACGAGACACCTGCACACCAGACCCGGCGAAGCGGCCCGCGGACTGCGCCCTGCCCGCTCCCTGCGCACGGCTGCGCGCTGATGACGAAAGTGCCCCTGCTGGACTTCGCCCACGCCCGCTCCGGCGACAAGGGCAACACGGCGAACGTCGGCCTTATCGCCTACGAAGAGCGGGACTACCCCCTCCTCGTCGAGAAGGTCACCGCAGACCGCGTGAAGGAGCACTTTGCAGGCATGCTGGAGGGCCCGGTGGAGCGTTTCGCGCTCGACAACCTGGGCGCGTTGAACTTCCTTCTGCACGGCGCGCTGGATGGCGGCGGCACGGTGTCGCTCATGACCGACGCGCAGGGAAAGGTCTTCAGCACCGCGCTCCTGCGGATGGAGATCGAGGTGCCCGACGAGGTCGCGGACCGGGTGCGTGGCAGGGGGCGGCTGCCGGCTGCAAGAGGTGGAACAGGATGAACAGCGGCCCGGTGCTGCGCCGCGACACCGACGACGGCGTCACAAGCCTCGTCCTCAACCGGCCGGAAAAGCGCAACGCGCTCGCCGCCGCCATGGTAGAGGAACTCCTCCGCCTCCTGGCCGAGGCGGGGGCCGATCCCGGCGTGCGGGTCATCGCGCTCCGCGGCAGCGGCCGCGATTTCTGCGCGGGGGCGGACCTGGGCGAGATCGCCGCCTCCCAGTCGCAGGGCCCGGAAGCCGGGCTGGTCGACGCGCGGCGCCTCGGCGAAGTCTTCCTGACGATGCGGCGCCTTCCGCAGCCGGTTGTTGCCGTGGTGCAGGGGCGGGCGCTGGGCGGGGGTTGCGGTCTCGCCACCGCATGCGATCTGGTCGTCGCGCACGAAGACGCCAGCCTGGGGTATCCCGAGGTGCACCTCGGCTTCGTGCCTGCCCTGGTGATGTCCATCCTGAAGCGCAAGGTCGGCGATTCCGCCGCCTTCGAGCTCCTGCTGCGCGGCCGGGGCATCACCGCACGGGAGTCGGCGTCGATCGGCCTGGTCAACCAGGTCATCCCCGGTGATCGCTTCGAGAGCACGGTGGAGGAGTACCTTGCCGCCCTCGCGACCCGCCCGGCGACGGCCGTGGCGCTGACCAAGCGACTCTTCTACGGCCTCGACGGCGCCTCCATCGAGGATGCCATTGCCCGGGGCGCCGAGGTGAACGCCCTCGCCCGGTTCACGGAGGACTGCAAGCGCGGAGTGGCGAGCTTCCTCGCCCGCAGCCGGAGGCGGTGAGCCCGTGTTCCGCGCATCCGGATCGCAACAGGCCGAGGACGACCGATACGTCCTGTGGAAGGTGCGCCTCTTCGCGCTCGGAGCGGCCCTGGCCCTGGCCGGCATGGTCTGGACGGTTCGCTGGCTGGTCTGGGCGGGAATCGCGGCGCTGGCCGCCGGGTTGGCTCTCCGGCTTCTGCCCCGCAGAGATTGATCCTGCGCCTCCTGTCGCACCGGGGCTGATCCACCGGTTCCTGCCGCGCCGGGGTTGATCTACCGGAGTCCGCCGCGCCGGGACTGAGCCGCCAGAGTCTGCGGCTCCGCCCGCATCAGTCCCATCTGGCCATTCCGGCGCCCCGGTCGCGCCGTTTTGTTTCCCGGCGTGATGCACGAGCACGAAGACGACGTCGTCCACGAGGGGGCCCGGGCCGTCCTCCGCGAGAAGTTCGGCTTCGACGGATTCCGGCCCGGACAGGAGCGCCTGATCGCCGGGGTGCTGTCGGGCCGCGACACGCTGGGCGTCCTCCCCACCGGCGGCGGCAAGACCCTCACCTACCAGCTTCCGGCCTTCATGCTGGACGGCCTGGTAGTGGTGGTGAGCCCCCTCATCTCCCTGATGCAGGATCAGGTCGACCGGGCCTGCCGTCTCGGGCTCCGCGCCGCGTCCCTCACCTCCCAGGATTCCAGGGACGTCCAGGACGAGAATCAGCGCGCCATCGCGGAGAGGCGCTTGGACCTTCTCTTCTGTTCCCCGGAACGGCTCGAAGCGAAGAAGCTCCGCGGCCTCCTCGGCTCGTCCCCCGTCTCGCTGATCACGATCGACGAAGCCCACTGCATCTCGGAGTGGGGCCACGAGTTCCGTCCGGCGTTCCGGCGCATCAGCCGCCTGCGCTCGATCGTCAGCGCGCCGGTCCTGGCGGTGACCGCCACCGCCACCCCCGCCGTGCGCGAGGACATCGTACAGGTCCTGGGCATGCGCGATCCCGTGAGGGTCGTCACCTCGTTCGACCGCCCCAACATTCGCTGGCTGGTCGCCCGCAGCCGTCCGGGTGCGGACCGGATCCGGGCCATGGTCCGGCTGATCTGCAGAGCGCCGCCCGGGTGTGCGAAGCGCGCGCTCATCGTGTATGCGCCCACCCGGCGCCAGGTCGTGAGCGTGCGGCGCGCCCTCGCCAGCCAGGGCGTCATCGGCGACGCCTACCACGCCGCGCTCCCCAAGGAGGAGCGCCAGGCCGTGCAGCAGCGATTCATGTCCCGGAAGTCGAACGTCGTGGTGGCCACCTGCGCCTTCGGGATGGGCATCGACCGGGGCGACGTGTGGGCCGTCTTCCACTACGCCTTCCCCGGATCGCTCGAGAGCTACTACCAGGAGGCGGGCCGGGCCGGGCGGGACGGCGAGCAGTCGCTGGCGCTGGGGTTCGTCCATCGCGACGACTGGAAGGTGCCGGCGGCGTTCCTGGACCGCGCATATCCCAAACCAGCCGACGTGCTCAGGGTGCTGAAGCGGATCCGCGGCCGGCGAGCCGCCAGCCGCTTGGCGCCCGCGCGCGTCATCGGCAGCGGCGGTGCCAACGTGCCCCACCTGAAGTGGTTGATGCGCGGCGGAGCCGTGGTGCTTGCCCCCGATTTCGCCGGCTGGATCGACAACTGGCCGGACGGCGAGGCCGATGGTCCGCCCGCGATCGAGGGTCCGGCGATGACGGTCACCGGCGATGCCCCCGACCTGACCCCCCTCGTATCCGCGCGCAGCCAGGCCAGGCACCGCCTGCGGGCCATGCAGCGCTACTGCGGCCGGCGGGGATGCCGGAGATCGGCGCTGTTGCGTTATCTTGGGGAAACCGTCGAGCGGCGATCGTGCGGCTCGTGCGACAAATGTGAACGGTCGCGTTTCCCTGATGGATCCATACCTCCAACAACACCACACCGACCTTAAGGCCGACGTCCGGCAATTCGCGCTCGAGGCGATCGCCCCGATCGCCCGCGAGCTCGACGAGACCGCCCGCTTCCCCTGGGAGAACGTGCGGGCGATGGCCGAGCGCGGATGGTTCGGCGTCCCCGTGCCCGTGGAACTGTCGGGGATGGGCCGGGATTACCTGAGCTATATCCTGGTCGTGGAAGAGCTTGCCCGGCACGACGCCAGCCACGCGATCACCGTGTCCGCGCACACGACGCTCGCGATGTCGCCCATCGTCGGCTTCGGCACCGAGGAGCAGAAGGACCGCTTCGTGCCGCCGCTGGCTTCCGGACAGGTACTGGGCGGATTCGGCCTCACCGAGCCCGGGGCCGGCTCCGACTCCTCCGGCACCCGCACCCGGGCGACGCGCACAGGCGGCGGCTACAGCATCACCGGCAGCAAGATCTTCATCACGCACGGCGGCGTCGGCGAGATTTTCGTCGTGACCGCGGTTACGGACCCGGATGCGGGATCCCATGGCATCACGAGCTTCATCGTCTGCAAGCCGACGGTCGACGTGGAGAAGGCGGCCGAGATCGGCGTCGGCCACCTGCCCTCGCTGCCGTACAGCGACGGGGTAACCTCCGGGGCCAGGGAGGACAAGCTCGGCTGGCGCGCTTCCGACACGCGGCAGCTGTTCCTGCAGGATGCCCGCGTTCCCGACGGGCAGCGGCTGGGCGATGAGGGCCACGGCTTCACCAACTTCATGAAGACGCTCGACGCGGGCCGGATCGGCGTGGCCGCGCTGTCTCTGGGCATCGCGCAGGGCGCATTCGACGCCGCCCTCGACTACACGACCCGGCGGCGGCAGTTCAACCGTCCGGTATGGGACTTCCAGGACGTGCAATTCGGATTGGCCGAGCTGGCGGCCGAGATCGAGGGTGCGCGCCACCTCACCTATCACGCCGCGTGGCTCAAGGACCGGGGGCGCCCCTTCGCGAAGCAGGCGGCCATGGCGAAGCTCGTCGCAGCCGATCTTGCGGCAAAGTCGGCCCGCGTCGCCGTCCAGCTCCACGGCGGTGCAGGGTACACATCGGATCACCCCGTCGAACGCATGATGCGCGACGCCAAGGCGTGCGAGATCGGCGAGGGGACCCCCGAAATCCAGAAACTGGTAATCGGCCGACACCTGCTGAAGGAGGCCGCCCCGTGACGGAACTCGCGATTGCGAGCCGGCGGGGCCCCTCCGGCGGTGCGGCACTCACACGCGATACGGCGGCCGGAGATTTCTTCCCCGCGCCCGATGGCCGGTTTGCGTTCCATGCCCTGATCGGGCAGGTACGCTGCCGGGACCGGGCACGGGAACGCGTTCCCGGTCCCGATCGACTATCGGAGATTTTCATTGAAGAGAGAGATTCTGATCAGCGCCTCGGACGAGGAGTCCTGGGTGGCGCTCAAGGAGAATGGCGGACTCACGGAGTTGATGTTCGACCGCCCGGACCAGGTCCGGCATGTCGGTGACATCTTCCTGGGCCGCGTCGAAGCGGTCCTGCCGGGGATTCAGGCCGCGTTCGTAGACATCGGCGAAGAGAAGGCCGCGTTCCTTCACGCCTCGGACCTCACCCGCGAGGAGGAGGCCGACGGCGGCCGCAACGGTTCGCGTGGCCGCGGCCGCAACACGACCCCGATCCAGAACGTGCTCAACAAGGGCCAGAAGGTTCTGGTCAAGGTCACCAAGGACGCGATTTCCACCAAGGGGCCCCGGGCGACGATGCAGATTTCCCTGCCCGGGCGCTTCCTCGTCTACATGCCCGACTCGAATCACGTGGGCGTCAGCCGCAAGATCGACCACCGCGGCGAGCGGGGCCGGCTGCGTTCCATGGCGAAGGACATCGTCGCCGGCCAGCCGGGCGGGGTCATCGTCCGCACCGCCGGCGAAGAACTCACGCCCGAGAAGCTCGCCAGGGAGTACAATCACCTGCGCGATCAGTGGAACGGAATAAGGAAGAAGGCGGCGAAGGCGCAGGCACCCGCGCTGATTCACGCCGATGCGAAGCTGATTTCGGGTGTGATACGCGACCTCTTCACGAACCGCTTCGACGCAGTCACGATCGACAACCGGAGGGCGTACGACCAGATCGTCCAGTATGTGCGGACGTTCGACCCGGATCTCCTGGACCGGATCCACTACTACGACTCCCCCCGGCCGCTCTTCGATCACGCCGACATCGAAGACGCGATTCAGCGCTCCTACCGGCGAAAGGTCGACCTCCCCTCCGGCGGCCACGTCATCATCGAGCAGACCGAGGCGCTCGTGTCGATCGATGTAAACACGGGACGGTTCACGGGGAAGAAGAAGGATCCCGAGGACACCATCCTCAAGACCAATCTCGACGCGGCCCGGGAGATTGCCACACAGCTTCGCCTGCGGGATATCGGCGGCATCATCGTCATCGACTTCATCGACATGGAGTCCCGGGAAAACCGCAAGCGGGTCCTGCACGAACTGCGCACCCACCTCGGCCGCGACCGCGCCCGAACCCGCACCTGGGAGGTCTCGGACCTCGGCCTCATCGAGATGACGCGCCAGCGCGTGCGTCCCTCGCTCCTCCAGTCGCTCACCGAGCCGTGCAGCGCCTGTGCGGGGACCGGACACATCTGGACCGCGCCGACCCTCATCCGCGAGATCGAGCGATGCGTGCACCGCGCCGCCGCGAAGGGCGACGAGCAGGACATTCTGGTGCGCGTCCATCCAAGGGTCGCCCTGCAGGTCATGGAGTCGGAGCCCCGTTTCCTGCGCAGGCTATCGAAAAAGACCCGCATGCGACTGGATCTGCGCGACGACCCGCTCATGCGGCACGACGAGTTTCGGCTCCTCGCCGGCCGCGCCCGCGTCGACGTGACTTCCAAGTACAAGGTGGCGTGACCAGCCGGCCCCTTCTCACCACAAGGAGAACCTCCATGAAACCGCGCCTGTCCGGGTGGCCGATGACCACCCGGTCGCCAATTCCTCCGCTCGCGTTGCTGCTCCTCGCGGCAGGTCCTCTCGCGACAGGTCCCCTCGCAGCGCAGGAGCCCGTACGGATCCCGGACGACGTGCCGGCCCGGATTCAGGCGCTGCCGAGCCTGCGCGAGCAGGCCGCCGAGCAGCAGCGGTGGCTCGAACTGCGGGTCGGGCGGGTGCTGCCCCGGCTGATGGAGGAATACGACGTCCGCATGTGGATCCTGTCGATGCGCGAATACGCCGAGGATCCCGTCTTCTGGTCGATCATCTCACCCACCACCTTCGCCGCGCGCCGGCGTTCGATCTACGTTTTCACCCGCCGGGACGACGGCACGGTCGAGCGGCTGGCCCTCGGCGGGACCAGTCAGGGCGGCGTCTTCGAGGCGTACCGCTCGACCCGGCCCGCGCCCACCCAGCCGACCGCGGAACTGGTGGGCAACGAGCAGTGGCGGCTGCTGCGCGAACTGGTGGAAGACCGCGACCCCGAGAACATCGTCCTCAACATCGATCCCGACTGGGCGTTTTCGGACGGCCTGCACGCGGGCGAGCGCGAGGCCCTGGAGGAGGCGCTGGGTCCGGAACTGCTCGGCCGGGTGAAGCGGGAGCCACGCCTGGCCATGAACTACATCGCGCTGCGCCTCCCCGAGATGATGCCGCGCTACCGGAAGATCCAGGAGACCGTCCACGCGGTCATCTCGCACGCGTTCTCGAATGCGGTGATCACGCCGGGCGAGACCACCATCGAGGACGTGGAGTGGTGGATGCGCCAGCGCGTGCGCGACCTGGGCTACACGGTCTGGTTCCAGGCCAACGTGGACGTGCAGCGCGCGGGCGAGGTGCCTTCGTCCGGCCCCGTGGTGATCGAGCGCGGCGACCTGCTCTGGACCGACTTCGGTGTGGTGGCGCTGAATCTGCATACCGACACGCAGCACCTGGGCTATGTGCTCAGGGAGGGGGAGACCGGCCCGCCGGCCGGACTGCAGCAGTGCATCGCCAACTCGAACCGGCTGCAGGACATACTTCTCGAGCACATGGAGCCCGGGCTCAGCGGCAACACGATCCTCGCCAACACTCTGGCGCAGATGCGGGCGGAGGGGATCAATGGCACCGTCTACACGCACCCGATCGGGGATCACGGGCACGGGGCGGGGCCACTGATCGGCCGCTGGGACGGGCAGGAGGGGGTGCCGGTGCGGGGCGATGCGATCCTGTTGCCCTCTACCTGGCACTCGATCGAGCTGCAGGCGACCACCCCGATTCCGGAGTGGGGCGGCAAGCCCGCCAGTTGCCGCCAGGAAGAGGAGGCGTACCTGGACACCGAGGGCGAGCGCCACTGGACTTTCCGGCGCCAGAGCCGCTTTCACCTGGTCTGGTAGGCTGACCGGGTCGAGCTTGACCGTGACGGCACCTTTCACGAGCTTTAAATGCTGCGTTGTATCGCAACTCTGAATGACGAATCACCACGCGGATGGCGGAACAGACATGTTTGCGGTTTTCAGGACCGGCGGGAAGCAGTTCCGGGCAGAGCCCGGCGCGACGCTGCTGATCCCTTCTCTCGATGCCGAGCCGGGGTCGACGGTGACCTTCGACGACGTGCTCCTGGCCTCTTCGGAGGGCGAGGAGGTCGCCGTAGGCACTCCGACGGTCGACGGGGCCAGTGTCACGGCCGAGGTCATCGCGCATGACCGCACGAAGAAGATCACCGTCTTCAAGCGGAAGCGCCGCAAGGGCTATCGCCGCAAGCAGGGACACCGCCAGGGCTTCACCGTGGTGCGCGTCGCCGACATCGTCCGCTAGGAGGGTCCGAAATGGCTCACAAGAAAGGCGTAGGGTCGTCCAGGAACGGACGGGACAGCAATGCGCAGCGACTCGGCGTGAAGCGCTTCGGCGGCCAACGCGTGCTGGCGGGGAACATCCTCGTCCGGCAGCGCGGTACCAGGCTGCACCCGGGCAACAACGTCGGCCGCGGCAAGGACGACACCCTGTTCGCCACCGCGGACGGCGTCGTCAAGTTCGAGAACCTCCGGCGCCGCAAAGTCGTCTCGGTCTATCCCGCCGCCAACTAGCGTCCGCGACGCGACACCGGCGCCAACACACTTCGGCCAGGCCGATCCCCCGCCTGGCTGACGGGCCGCACGGCGACTGCATCCCATCGACGATCCCCGGTGCGCCTGGAGGTCCTGCATAGGCCGCTGAACCCCCGCCTGGCGTCTTGAAACCTCCAACGGGGGTGCTCTGGAGGTGCAACGGGGGCGCTGTCGTACCGGTGGAGGTGCCAAAGGGGGTGTTGTTCGGCCCAAAACAGGCCCAAAGCAGCTGATTCGACCGTTTTTCCCCGCATTCCGCACACCATTCCTTGCGCCGCCCCTTGCGGAGTGTTAATCTATCATCCCGCGGCAAACGGGAGTCGGGCCGAAAGGATCGGAGACCGGGAGCGGCGGAGGGTCCGGAAGGGCTCTCGACGGGGGCGACCCCGGAGAGGAAGCGATCCGGGTCCAACGCGCCGAAGGTACCGGAAACGGGATCGGAGGCGAGCGCGGCGCCGGGTTCGGCGGAGGCCGCGACGGCTGCAAGGTCGCTGGATGCAGCCGAGACCCCAGGGAACTGGGGCCCGGACGGCGGAGATGCCGAACGGGTGGAGAAAAGGGAAACCGGCCGTCGCACAACGACGGCGCCGAAACGGAGCTTCCCGGATCGCCAGCGAGACGAAGCCCCCGCGCGGGTAGTGTGCTGCCCGCCGGGGGCTTTCTCTTTGCCCCTGTCCCGGCTTTTCCGTATTCGCCATGCGCCGGCGCCCCCCCTTCAGGCGTTGTCCGGCGATTCCTCCCCGCCCTGGGGCTCGTACTGCTGGTCTCTCGATGCGGACATGATCTTCCAGATCAGGTCGCGGATGAGCTCTTCGTCCAGTCCGGCCGCCCGTGCCATCTCGGCCGCGCGCCGCACAACGGCCGCCTCCCGCCTGGGATCCGTTACGGGGAAACCCAAGCGCGCCTTCAGCTTGCCGACCTCACGCACCAGGCCGCGCCGCCGCGACAGAATCTCGATCAACTCGCGATCGCACTCCGAGACCTGCTCGCGGAGCCGGTCGAGCCGCTCCAGCGACCCGGCCGCCTCGCCCGGTCCCCTTGCCGCGCCGCCCGCGCCCGATCCCCCGGCCCGGCCCGGCCCCGAATCAGATGTCCACATACCCGTCCACGTGCTCGTCGTCCTGGGCCCTGCCGGCAAGGGTCACGCCAAGCAGCACCGGGATGTGCACCGCGAGCCCCAGAATCCCCTCGTGCATCCCGAAGGGCTTGAGCTCCGGATTGAGGAAGAAAAAGACCGAAACCGCGGAGCCCGCCAGCAGGCCCGCGATCACCCCGCGGGTCGTCGCCCGTCTCCAGTACATCGCGGAGAGCAGCGCCGGCATGAACTGGCAGATGATCCCGTACGACGCCAGCAGGAGCTCCACCAGCGAGAAGCCCTCGTTGAGCGCAAAGAGATACGCGGCCGCCCCGACGAGAACCACGAGCACCCTCATCAGCATCCTCTGCGCCCGGTCCGACAGCTTGAAGAACGGTTGCACGCCATCCTCCACCGTGACCGAGGCGGCGCCGTGCAGCAGCGCGTCGCCCGTCGACATCGATGCCGAGAGCGCACCTGCGCAGAAGAGGCCCACCACCAGCGCCGGCAACTCCGAGCGCAGAATCAGGAAGGGGAGGATGAAGTCGGGCTGGTCCGGACCCTCCGGGAGGAGCACCCCCGCGAACCCGATCAGGAAGACCGGGATCAGGAAGAGCTGGAAGGTCGGGAACAGGATCACCGTGCGCCGGATCGTCGCGTCGTCGCGGGCCGTGAACGCCTTCATGAACAGGTGCGGCCACATCGTTAGCCCGATCGCGCTCGCCAGGATGGCGGTCGAGTATCCTCCCCAGCTCCACGGGGCGCCGCTGCCGTCGAGGCCCGGCAGCGACAGGAGTTCCGGACGCTCGGCGAGGATCTGTTCGAACATCGGTCCCACGCCGCCGTAGATCCTGTTGGGCAGATAGATCCCGAGCGCCCATGCGATCCCGACCATGAAGACGCCCTGGAAGGTGTTGGTCCATCCGACCGCCGACACGCCGCTCGTCAGTACGTACAGCATCACGATCCCGTAGGCGAGCGCCGCGCCGGCCCACAGCGGAATCGCCCCCTCGGTGACGGCCTCGATGACGATGCCGGCGCCGCGCATCTGGATGGTGACGTAGGGCACGAAGGCGGCCAGCGTGAGCACGGCCATCAGCAGCGACAGCCCGCGCGAGGGGAAGCGGCCGACCAGCAGCTGCGATTGCGTGACGAAGCCGAACCGCCGCCCCAGCGCTGCGGCCTTGGGCCCCATCGCGTACCACGGGGCCATTCCGAGGACGCCGTAGGTCAGGATGTAGAAGGCCGCCGCGCCCCGCGAGTACGCCCACCCGGGCCCGCCGAGAAAGGCGAAGGCCGAGAACACCGTCGCCCCCGTGATGAAGTACATCACAAGCAGGCCGAAGTCGCGGTCGCCGGCTACGTAGCCCTGCACGGAACGGGACGCCCGCCGGCCCGCGAGGAGCCCGACGCCCAGGGTCGCCGCCAGATAGATGAAGATGATGACCGTGATCAGCGTGGATCTGTCCATCACTGCTCACCTTCCGTCGCCGCGGGCGTCTCCCGGATGCGGGCCGCGTCGAGCCGCCAGAGGACCACGAGGCTGCCGAGGACCCACGCCGCGCACCACGCCATCTGCTGCGGGAGTCCCAGGATGAAGGGCTGCGGGTCGTTCACCATGGCCTGGATCGGCCAGGTGACCGCGGCCGCGAAGAGGAGGTGGTAGGCCCAGACAATGCGGCGCCAGGTTTGAAGGGGCATATGGCGGTGTTCTCGCTACGGTAAGGTCCGGATCATTGCCGGCTACGATTCTATGTCGTCGCGCCTGCGGTGGCGAGAGGCGCCGCCTCGGTCACTCCCGGAACCGTGGCCGCCGCTTCTCCACAAAGGCCCGCACGCCCTCCCGGCCGGCCTCCGACGCGAACGCCTCGAGGAAGAGTTCCTTCTCCGCCTCGAGCCCTTTGGCGAGATGGCTTTCAGAGGCTTGCCGCACCGCTCTCTTCACCAATTGCAGCGTCACCGAACTCCAGCGGGCCATTCTGGCGGCGATTTCGCGGGCCTTGGCAAGGTGTTCGCCCTCCTCCGTCAGGAACTCGACGAGGCCGATCCGATGCGCCTCGTCCGCGTCGACGAAATCGCCGCACAGCCCGATCCGGAGCGCCTGCCCCGGGCCGACCAGGCGGGCCAGCCGCTGCGTTCCTCCGGCCCCCGGGATCAGCCCGAGGCGGATCTCGAACTGACCGAAGCGAGCGGTGGCGTCGGCGACGCGGATATCGCATGCCAGCGCCAGCTCATTGCCGCCGCCCAGGCAGAAGCCGTGGATGGCGCAAATGACCGGTTTGGGGAACTCGGCGAGGGCGTCGTAGACCCGCCGGTGGCGGTAGACCTCGCGCTGTTCGTCGGGGGTGCGCGCGGCGAACTCCGCCACATCGGCCCCGGCGACGAAAGCCTTGTCGCCGGCTCCGTGCAGCATGGCGACCTTGACGTCGGCGCGCTCGGCCAGGTCGTCGAAGACGGCGGTGAGTTCGCCGCGCACCGTCTCGTTGAGCGCGTTGAGCTTGCCGGGCCGGTTGATCGTCACCTCGGCGATGCCGTCGGAGACGGAGAGCAGTACCGTCTTGCGTTTCATCGTTTGATACGCCTTCTGCAAGACGACATGTCGATCGAACGTGGGATCGTCTTGCATCTCATTGGTTGCTCTCCCAGTCGTAGAATCCGCGGCCCGATTTCCTGCCGAGTCTGCCTTCGGCCACCATCCGCTCCAGCAGGGCCGGGGGGCGGAAGGCTTCCGATGCGAGCGCTTCGTGGAGGTAGCGGGCGATCCCGAGGCGCACGTCGAGCCCGACCAGGTCGGTGAGGCGGAGCGGGCCCATGGGGTGGCGGTATCCGAGCACCATGGCCTTGTCGATGTCTTCGGGCGACGCGACGCCCGCCTCGACCATGCGGATGGCCTCGAGGCCGAGGACGATGCCCAGGCGCGACGATGCAAAGCCGGGCGAGTCGGTCACCACGATCGGTTCCTTGCCGAGTCCGTCGACGAACTTCCGGCAACGGTCGAGGGTCCGGAGGTCGGTGTGCTCTCCCCGCACGATCTCGACCAGGGCCATGATGTGGACGGGGTTGAAGAAGTGCAGGCCGATGAAACGGCCCGGCGCGTCGAGGCCTGCTGCCATTTCGGTCACCGACAGCGACGATGTGTTCGTGGCCAGGATCGCCTTCGCGGGCGCCGCGGCCTCGACCTCCGCGAAGATCGTGCGCTTCAGCGCCATCGCCTCGGGCACGGCCTCGATCACCAGATCCGCGCCTGCCACCGCGTCACGCAGCGCCCCGGTTGCCGCCAGGCGGGCCAGCGCTTCGCCGCGGGCCGATTCCGCCACCTTGCCGAGGCGCACGCCCTTGTCCAGGGTGGCCTCGATCCGGGCCACGGCACGCTCGAGCTGCGCGGCGTCCACATCGCACAGGACGGTGTCGTGGCTCGCCATCGCCGCCACCTGCGCGATGCCGTGGCCCATCGTCCCGGCGCCGATCACCGCCACCTTGCCGATCGCGTGGCCTTCCATCTCAGGCGCCCTTCGCAGCAGCGGCCGCGCGCCGGTGACCCGCGCGGCGCATTCCCGGCCTGGCGCCCGCATCCTTCGCGGTCGCCATTTCAGCCCCGCTCGACCACGGCCGCGATCCCCTGACCCACCCCGATGCACATGGTCGCGAGGCCGAGCCCGGCGCCGCGGCGCGCCATCTCGTGCACCAGCGTGGCCAGGATGCGGGCTCCCGAGCACCCCACCGGGTGGCCCAGCGCGATCGCGCCGCCGTTGACGTTGACGCGTGCCGGATCCAGCCCGAGCTCGCGGATGCACGGGATCGCCTGCGCGGCGAAGGCTTCGTTGAGTTCGACCAGGTCGAGGTCGCGCGCGGCGATCCCGAGCCGGGCCAGGCAGCGCTGCGTCGCCGGAACGGGGCCGATCCCCATTCGGTGCGGCTCCACCCCCGCCACCGCCGCACCCCGAATCGCCGCCATCGGTTCGAGGCCGTGGGCGCGCGCCGTCTCCGCCTCGACCACCAGGAGGGCGGCGGCCCCGTCGTTGATCCCCGACGAGTTGCCGGCGGTGACGGTGCCACCCGATGCGAAGACGGGGCGCAGGCGGGCGAGGGCCGCGGCGGTGGTGCCCGGGCGGGGGTGTTCGTCGCGCGTGACCACCACGGGGTCGCCGCGCCGCTGGGGAATGGTGACGGGCACGATCTCGTCGTCGAAGTGCCCGGCATCGATCGCGGCGGCTGCCTTCGCCTGGCTCTCCGCCGCGAAGGCGTCCTGCTCCTCGCGCGTCACGCCGAACTCGCGCGCGACCACCTCGGCCGTCTGCCCGAGCCCGATCGTCCATTCGCCGGGCAGCTGCGGGTTGGCGAAGCGCCACCCCAGCACCGTGTCCGCCACCTCGGGCGCGCCCCGCGCATAGCCGCGCTCGGGCTTGAGCATGACGAAGGGGGCGCGGCTCATCGACTCGACGCCGCCCGCGATGAAGGCGTCGCCTTCGCCGGCGCGAATGGCGTGAAAGGCGCTGGCCACGGCCTGCAGGCCCGACCCGCACAGCCGGTTCACCGTCTGCCCGGGCACCTCGACCGGGAGATCCGCCCGCAGCAGCGCCATGCGGGCCACGTTGCGGTTGTCCTCGCCGGCCTGGTTGGTGCACCCGAAGATCACGTCGTCGAGACGCTCGGCGGGGAAGGGGTTGCGATCGAGGAGGGCGCGGATGGTCACCGCGGCAAGGTCGTCCGGCCGCACCGGCGCCAGCGCGCCCCCGTGCCGTCCGATCGGGGTGCGGACCGCGTCGACGATCCACGCCTCACGCACGCGCGGGCCTCCCGATCCGGTCCTCCATCCCGCCCCCTACCGGTCCAGCGCCACCCAGACGCTCTTCAGCTGGGTGTACTTCTCAAGCGCCGATTGGAAGCCCAGGTCGCGCCCGAAGCCGCTCTCCTTGTAGCCGCCGAAGGGCGACGCGGGCGAGTACTGGTTGTAGGTGTTGACCCAGACCGTTCCCGCGTCGATCTCGGCGGCCATGCGGTGGGCCTTGCCGATGTCGCGGGTCCAGACCCCGGCCGCGAGCCCGTACAGCGAATCGTTCGCCTTGGCGATGGCGTCGTCCACGTCGTCGAAGGGGATGACCGCCGCGACCGGGCCGAAGATCTCTTCGCGGGCGATCGTCATCGCCGGATCCACCTCGCTGAAGACGGTGGCGTTCACGAAGTTGCCCCGGCCATTCACCTTCACCCGCTCGCCTCCCGCCACCAGGTTCGCGCCGTCCCGCCTGCCGCTCTCGATATACCCCATCACGCGGTCGAGCTGCTCCTCGCTGACGATCGCCCCGAGGCGCGTCGTGGGAGCCATCGGGTCGCCCACGGTGGCCTTCCCGGCGAGCGCCCTCAGCCCGTCCACGAATTCGTCGTGCACCGCGCTCTCCACCAGGATGCGGCTGCCCGCCGCGCACACCTCGCCCTTGCCGTAGAACACGCCCATCGAAGCGCCCTTCACCGCGCCGCGCAGGTCCGCGTCGGCGAAGACGATGTTGGGGGACTTGCCGCCGAGTTCCAGCGAGACTTTCTTGAGCGTCTCCGCCGCCCCCTGCATGATCATCCGCCCCACCTCGGTCGACCCCGTGAACGAGATCGCGTCGACCCCCGGGTGCCGCACGAGCGCCGCGCCCGCCGTCTCGCCGAACCCCGGCACCACGTTCAGCACACCGGGCGGAAAACCGGCCTCGGCGGCCAGCTCTCCGAAGCGCAGCGCGGTCAGCGGCGTCTGCTCGGCGGGCTTGAGCACCACCGTGTTCCCGCAGGCCAGCGCCGGCGCGACCTTCCACGCCGCCATCGACAGGGGGAAGTTCCACGGGATGATCGCCCCCACCACGCCCACGGGCTCGCGCAGCGTGTAGTTGAGGAAGGGCCCCGCCACGGGGACCGTGTCGCCCTGCACCTTGTCGGCCAGCCCGGCGTAGTAGCGGAGCACGTTCGCGACGCTCGGCACATCGATCCGGCGCGCCTCGAAGTACGGCTTGCCGTTGTCCCGTGTCTCCAGCAGCCCCAGCTCGTCGGCGTTGGCCTCGACCAGGTCGGCCAGCTTCCACAGCATGCGCGAGCGCTTGTGCGGGTTCATGCGGCGCCACTTGCCGTCGGCGAACGCCGCGCGCGCCGCCGTCACCGCGCGGTCGATGTCCGCCGCGCGCGCCTCGGCCACCTCGGCCATGACCTCGTCGGTGGCTGGATTGACGGTCGCGAAGCGGCTGCCATCGGCCGCATCGGTCCACTCGTTGCCGATCCAGAGCCGGGTGCGGATCTCCTCTGCCATCTGCTTTGCCGACACCGTCCGTCAGCTGCCGGAGAAGTCGGGCTTCCGCTTCTCGACGTAGGCGTTCAGCCCTTCGCGGGCGTCGTCGCTGGCGAAGAGCTGCTGTTGCAACTCCCGCTCGAGCGCGAGCGCCGTCTCGAAGGGGATCTCGGCCCCGGTCTGCACCGAACGCTTGATCAGGCCGACCGCCTTCGCGGCCCGGCCCGGCGGGCAGAAGCCGCGCGCGTAGTCGATCACCTTCTCCATGAACGCGTCGAGGGTGTCGGTCTCCCACACGTCGTTGACGATGCCGAGGTCCTTCGCCTCGCCGAAGCCGAAGGTCTTGCCCGTCGTCATCAGCTCGATCGCGCGCGACTTGCCGACCAGCCGGGTCAGGCGCTGGGTCCCGCCGGTGCCGGGGAGCACGCCCAGGTTGACCTCGGGCAGGCCGCACATGCTCCGGCCCGCCCGCGCGATGCGGAGGTCGGCCGCCATGGCGATCTCGAGTCCGCCGCCCACGGTGTGTCCGTTCAGGGCGGCGATGGTCAGCTTCGGCGTGTGCTCGAGGCGGTTGAGCGTCTCGTTGGCGTGCAGGCAGAAGCAGTACTTGAAGCCGGTCGTCACCTGCGAGAGCATCCCGATATTGGCCCCGGCGGAGAAGAACTTCTCGCCGTTGCCGGTGAGCACGATCACATGGATGTCGTCGGCGAAACGCGCGGTGAGGATGGCGTCGTCCAGCTGGCGCATCATCTCGTGGGTGTAGGTATTCGCGGGAGGGTCGTCGAGGGTGATCAGGGCGACGCCGCCGCCGGCGTCCGCGTAGCGAACGAGAGTCTTTTCGGCCATTTCCGGGTTCCTGGGGGTGGGGGTTCTCAGCCCAAAAAGATAACCACAACCCCGCCGCGGGTTACATTGGATCCATGAAAACAACTGAACGCGCGGTCTGCGTGGCAGTGGCCGCGGTGTTCCTCGGCGGCTGTCACGAGACCCTTACCCAGCTGGAGCCGCAGCTGATCGCGCCCGCGACCCACCCGGCGCTGGTCTTTTCGAGGTCGCTGCCGGAGCTCGGCGATATTGTCCGCGGAGCGGATCGACCGGCGGATTTCGCAGGCGGCCCCGGCATTAGCCCGGAGTCGCTGCTGTCGCGGTGGGACGCCTCCTGGGACCGCGGGGCCGGCGAGGGCCGCGTGCTGCGCGAAGCGATCTACCGCGCCGTCGCTTCGGGGGCCGCCGAGCTGGACGAGGCCGCCACCCGGTCGATGATGGACGCGGTTCGCCAGGCGGTCGTCGAGGCCGGCGTCCGCGCGCGGGTCTTGCCGCCCCACCTCGCCGGGCCCCTGGACGACGCGCGCAGCTTCATGGACGAGGCCAAGCGCGCACGGGAGGCCGGCGACACCCCCGGTTGGGCGCTCGCCGGACTGAGGGCGGCGGATGCGCTCCGGGAGACAACCCCGCGGAGGGTCGCGCTGCGCCTGCTTGCGGCGGCCGAGGAGGCGATGGCGGGAGAGGCGGCCACGGTCGCTTCTCCCGGCGCCGGGGAAGCCGGTGGGGACGATACCGCCGCCGGGGGCGAAGAACTCGCCGGGGACGACCCTGCCGCCGGCGGTGACGACGCCGGCCGGCTGACCCGCGCGGACGAACTCATTCGCTGGACCAGGGCCGCCATCGCATCCGGCGACTACGAACGGGCGATCCAGCGCGGCTACTACGCTTGCCGCCTTCTGGGCGCGGTTCCGGAGTAGGTGGATGGGTCCGGCGGGCAGCGCACGGCATGCGGGCTTAGATTGAAACCGGGACCTTCCGCGTATTCGGCGTATGCCAGGCAGCCACAACGAGTCCAAGAGAATTAGCGCCATGGTTGGGATTTGTCATTTGAGCACGGTCCGGGCGGGGATGTTCGCCGCGGCGCTGCTCGCTCATGCGGGGTACGCGGCGGGGCAGGGGGCCGCCGGCCAGGAAGAGGGCGCCGGGCGGGGAGAGCTGATTCGCGTCCCCCTCACGGGCGTCGTCGAAATGGGGCTGGCCCCCTTCATCGAGCGGACGCTGGAAGAAGCGGCGGCCGCCGGGGCGAGCGCGGTAGTGCTGGACATCGAGACGCCCGGGGGACGCGTGGACGCCGCCGAGCGCATCACGAACGCGATCAGCCGTTCCCGGGTCCCCGTGTACGCGTACGTCAACATGCACGCCTACTCCGCCGGAGCCATGATCGCGCTCGCGACCGACCGCGTGCTCATGCAGGAAGGCGCGGTGATGGGCGCGGCCACTCCGGTGGACGGGAGCGGGACGAAGGCGTCCGAGAAGATCGTGTCGGCCATGCGGGCCCAGATGCGGGCCCTGGCCGAAGCGCGGGAACTCGATCCGGCCGTCGCCGAGGCGATGGTGGACGAGGAGATCGCGATCGACGGGGTGGTCGAAGGGGGCAAGCTGCTCACCCTGACGGCGGGCGAGGCCGTCGCGCTCGGCTACGCGGAGAGCGTGGACGGGTGGGACGAGGTGCTCGCCGCCATCGGAGCCGAAGCGGCGACGGTCGTGCAGGCGGAGGTCAACTGGGCCGAGCGGCTGGTTCGCTTCTTCACCAATCCGGTGATCGTGCCGTTCCTGCTCAGCCTGGGGTTCCTCGGCCTGATCGTCGAGATCAAGACGGCCGGGTTCGGAATAGCGGGGATCGCGGGGCTGCTGTCGCTTGCTCTCTTCTTCGGGTCGCACCTGCTGATCGGACTGGCGGGCGCCGAGGATCTGATCCTGGTGACCGCCGGCGTAGCGCTCATCCTGGTCGAAGTCCTGGTGATTCCGGGCTTCGGGATCTTCGGGATCGCGGGCATTGCGGCACTTCTCGGCGGCCTCTTCATGGCCCAGCTGGGAAGCCTTCCGACCCAGGAGGACTTCGCGACGGCGGCAGGCGTGCTGAGCGCGACCGCGCTGCTGGTGGTACTGACGGGCTGGGTATTCCTGCGTTCCGTCGTCCGCAACCGCAGCCTGGGCCGCAGCGGGATCGTGCTGCCGGAGTCCACCGACCGCGAGGAAGGCTACACATCGGCCGATCTCCGTCCCGAACTGGAGGGCGTCGAAGGCGTCGCGATCACGGACCTGCGCCCCACGGGCGTGGGGCTCTTCGAGGACGAGCGGCTGGACATCATTTCCGAGAGTGAATGGATCGAGGAGGGCACCCCGGTCCGCATCGTGAGTGCGGAGGGGTACAGACATATCGTCCGGGCCATCCACTCGGATCAACTACAAAATCAGACCAAGAGGAACTCCTGAAATGCTGCTGACTTTGCTTCCGCTGATTGCCATTGTTGCGGCCGTACTCCTGCTGATGTGGGCGGTCCCCGTACGCCTGTGGATCGAGGCCAGATTCTCCGGGGTGGCGCTCGGCCTGGGCAACCTGGTCGGCATGCGGCTGCGGAAGGTCAGCCCGCCGGCCGTGGTGAGGCCATTGATCGCTTCAACCAAAGCGGGGCTCATCCTCGACGTTTCCCACCTCGAGGCGCATTACCTCGCCGGCGGCAATGTCGACCGGGTCGCGCGGGCGCTGATCAGCGCCGACAAGGCGGCGATCGAGCTTCCCTTCCAGCAGGCGGCGGCGATCGACCTGGCGGGCAGGGACGTGTTCGAGGCGGTTCAGGTGTCGGTCAATCCCAAGGTGGTGCAGACCCCGCGCGTCGCGGCGATGGCCAAGGACGGGATTCAGTTGATCGCGGTCGCGCGGGTCACCGTGCGCGCGAACATCAACCGGCTGGTCGGCGGCGCCGGCGAGGAGACGATCCTGGCACGGGTCGGCGAGGGCATCGTTTCGACCATCGGCTCGGCGAATTCGCACAAGGCCGTGCTGGAGAACCCGGATGCGATCTCGAAGACGGTCCTGCAGAAGGGGCTGGACTCAGGCACCGCCTTCGAGATCCTCTCGATCGACATCGCGGACGTCGATGTCGGCAAGAACATCGGCGCCGAGCTGCAGACCGACCAGGCGGAGGCCGACAAGCGGGTCGCTCAGGCACGGGCCGAGGAGCGGCGGGCGATGGCGCTGGCGCGGGAGCAGGAAATGCATGCGCGGGTGGAGGAGATGCGCGCCGAGGTGATTGCGGCCGAGGCGCAGGTCCCGCTGGCGATGGCCGACGCATTCCGCAGCGGCAACCTGGGCATCATGGACTACGCCCGGTACCGCAACATCGAGTCCGATACGAGCATGCGGAAGGCGATCTCCGAGGGCGATCCCGGGGAGCAGACCACGAGCTAGTCGCTGCCGCCGATCGAGCGACCGTAGCTGACAAGGGGAGAGGCTGATGGATCTCCGGTTCATGGCAATCGTGATGGCAATCGCCATCATCATGGACATCCTGGGGAGGATGGCGCGCAAGCGTGCCGGGGAGCAGCAGCTTGAACAGCCGCCCGAGGGGGGGTGGAATGTCCTTCAGGCGCTGGCGGATGCGGACGAACTGCCGGACAAGCTCCGCAGGGACGCGTTGCCGCCGAGCCGGACGGGGTCGGAGCGGCAGCGGGAGCCGGCCGCGAGGGTCGATGCTCCCGATCCGGCGGTGTCGGCGCCGCGTTTCGACCCGGTCGCCTGGCCCGAACCGGTCGAGCCGGAGTGGACGGTTGCCGAGCGGTCAGCGCCGGAGCCGGTTGCCCCCGAGCCGGCCCGGATCGTGCCGGCGGCGGTTCCCGCTGCGGTGCGGTCGGAACCCGAGCCGTGGGAGCCGCCCATCAGGGACCGTGCGGCGAGACCGGTCGAGGTGCGGTCGCGTGCTCCCCGTGCACTCGACCGCGAGTCACCGATCGCGGGTCAGGCGACGGAGACCGAGGGGAGACGGCATCCGCTCGCAGATGCCGCGACGCGGTCGCGACGAACCCATTCGTCCGACGTCGCCGACAGGCTCGGTCTTGCGGATGCCCGGGCTTTGAGGAGGATCGTGGTTGCCCGCGAAGTGCTGGGCCCGCCGCTCGCGCTGCGCGACGACGAGCGGGGTGCCGGGGGGCGCCGTTCCTGAGGGGTCGCAGCAGGCCGGGCCCTGCGCGCTGCGCACTGTAACCCACGGCGACCGCTCAGCTTCCTCCCGATACGTACAGGCGCCCGTTGTCGTCGGGCGCCACCAGAATGACGTCACCGGGGGCGGCGGTGACGCTGGCGTCCAGCGACATGGCCCGCGCTCCGGGAGCATTCGCATTCGCGGCTTCGGGTACGAATTCCACGACGATGCCGTGGCTGCCGGGAGGGATCGCGAATCGCTCGTAAACCGTGATCGCGCGGGCGCGGCGGCCGGCTCCCGCCACCGGGCCGGAGCGCAGCGTGTCTCCGTCCAGGAGTATGTCGAGGCGGAAGGGAACAGCTTCGTCCGTGCAGATCTCCGCAGGACGCATGTGGGGAAGCACGCCCTCGAGCTCGGCATCCGTAGGCGGTCGGCACCGCCGGTCGGAGGGGGCGGGGATGCGCCACGAGACACGCAGCTCCGCCGCGTCGGCGGGCGGATTCCGCCAATGGACCCGAGAGAGCCACACCATCGTCAGCAATGCGGCGATGGCCAGGAGCGACGCCAGGAATCTCCGCGGCCAGGTCGTCACGCTCACGAGCCGGCCGTGCGACCGGTGCCAGGGAGCGGCGGGTCCTGCGACGCTGCGGTCCCCGCAAGTTCGCATTCCGCCAGGACGTCGACGTCATCGTCTGCGCCCGGTTGATCGAGGCGGGCAAGGTCGCGGGCGAAATCACCCAGAGCCGCCGCCAGCGACCACGGGTCGAAAGCGGACGCATGGGCCACGCGCACGCGCCGCCGGTCCACGCGCGCCTTCAGTTCCGCTTCGCGCTCGTGAAACAGTCGTTCCACCAGCCACTTGGGGCCCTCTCTTCCCGAGCAGTCGCGGGCCGGGCACGCCACCACCAGCACCCCCCGTGCGCCGGACCGCACAAGGTACTCGACGACCGAGCTGTGCAGATTTCCGGCGCAGGATACGAGGAACCGCGCGTGGTGCCCGTCCGCTCCGGCGGCGGAGCGGCCGCAGCCGACCAGAACGATGTCCCCGCCCGCCCCCGGGTGCTCACGCACGAAATCCTTGACACGGCCGAGTTGGTCGCGGCCGGTGCGCCCCGGCGGTCCTACCCCCATCGGCGCACAGGAACCGGCGCAGATGCCGCAACTGACGCAGGCCGAGGGATTCACGAGCGCCACCGTGCCCTCGCGGTCGTCGGTACGCTCGACCATCCGGATGGCGTCGTAGGGGCAGTCCGTGTAGCACTGCTCGCAACCGGTGCAGAGGCGTGTCGATGCGTGGGACGGTGCAGGGCGGCGATCCGCCCGGGGGCGTGTCAACAGCGGTACGGCCAGAAGGGCCGTCCCCGCCGCCACGCCAGCCAGCCAGACCACGCCGGGGGCGGCGGA
Organism: Gemmatimonadota bacterium; assembly: GCA_022827345.1. GTDB lineage: Bacteria > Gemmatimonadota > Gemmatimonadetes > Longimicrobiales > Gaopeijiaceae > Bin94. The sequence continues at coordinate 48,026 of JAJDTB010000030.1, forward strand.
GCGCACCCAGGGTAGCCAGAAGGTGTAGAAGATGTCGAGCGTCACCTCTCCGGGAAGGCGGAGGAGATCCGCCGGCGGTCCGAAGGCGGCGGGAACGGCGAGTGCGGCCACGGTCAGGAGTCCGGTCGTTACCCAGAGGAGCGGCCGCGGCGGCAGCAGGACCGGACGCGCGACACGCGACACGTGCAACCACAGGAAGATCACGATCCCGACCGGCACCGCGATGTGCAGGAAGAGGTTCATGAAGAAGAAGGCGGACGGCAGGGCGTCGGCTCCCGCGAATGCCCGCGAAATCGGCTCCGAGAAGATGGGCAGCGCGTCCAGGAGCCGCGCGCCCTCCGCGGCGAGGAGCTGGCCGTGCGTGTCCCAGACCATCACGTAGCCGGTCAGTCCGCAGACATAGAGCAGGAACACGAGGAAGACGCCCGATACCCAGGCGAGCGCCCGCGGCCCCCACGAGCGGCCCTGGCAGAACATCCGCAGCGCGTGCACGAAGACCGCGACCACGGCCAGGTCGGCGGCGTACCTGTGCAGCGACCGGATCCAGCGGCCCCCCCACGGCTGGCCGTCGATCCGGACGATGGACTCATAGGGGGCACCGATCCGGTAGAAGAGGATCAGGTAGATCCCGGTCACGAGCATGACCGCGAGGCACAACACCGCGAGCCCACCCGACTGGTACAGGGGATTCCACTTCGATCCGTAGAGCCGGTCGGCCCAGCCGTCGATTCGACTCAGAACCCGTCCGAGCTGTCGCTTGAGCATTGACGATGTCGTGAGAGGCCGAGGGTGGAACAAGCGGGCGCAGTACCCCGGTGGCGCCTTGCGTCGTACTAATGATCATATCATCATGATCTTATCTGGAATAGATGACAACCGAAACGATCGAGGTCGGGATGATCTCCAGGACGGCCCAGAACGCCCTTCGCGCCGTGGTGCGCATCGCCGAAGGGCTGTCGTCCGGCCCTGTCTCGGCGAGGACGCTGGCGCGGGAGCTCGATCTGCCACGGAACTACCTGTCCAAGACACTCTATCGGCTTGTCCAGAACGGTGTGTTGCGCGCGGCCCGCGGCCCGGGGGGCGGCTACCGCCTCACGGTTCCCGCCGCCGAGCTTCCATTGGGCCGGGTCGTGGACGCGATCGACCCCGAGGGCCCGGAACGCCGCTGCCTGCTGGGTCGTCCGGAGTGCTCGGAAGTGAACCCGTGCGCGTCGCACCATCGCTGGTGCACGGTTCGGGAAGCCATAGACGCCTTCTTCGACGAAACGACGGTGGGGGACCTTATCTCCCCGCTGCCTGAAGCCTCTCTCGGGGACCGCATGTAACCACCCCTCAATCCAAGGAGCGAACATCCATGTCCGAACCCTCTCCGGCATCCTCCTCCCAGGCACCGCCCGGCCGCGGGGGGGACCTGCCCGTTCCACGCATGCAGCGGCTCTACGACAGCCCGTTTCTTCTGCTGGCCGCCTGCATCGTGGTGATGTTCGTGTTCTTCACCGCCTGGGGCGTGTTCGAGATCATGTCCCTCGAACCTGCACCGCTGCCGTAGAGGAGGCTGAAGCCGATGTGCCGAACCGGAATAGAGCCGCCGGAACGCGTCTGGTGGAAGAAGGTGGGGCGGCACGAGAAGGTGTGGGTGTGGATCGCCTTCGCCTGGTGCATGGTCCTGTTCGCGATGATGCCCGTATGGCATCTGAGAGGCGGCCAGAACCCGTCGGGGATCCGGCACCGGGTCGAGCCCGCCGACTTCCAGGCCAGGGTGGCCGAATTCGTGCAGGAATACCAGGTGGGAACCGACAACGGTCTCCCCGTGGTGGAGCCGCCGCCCGGGAGCGACGTCTACCTGCAGGCGTCGCAGTATGCATGGATCCCCGTCGTCCGATTGCGCCAGGGGGCCGAATACACGCTCCACCTGTCGTCCGTGGACGTCAACCACGGCTTCAGCCTGTATCCCCTGAACATCAACTTCCAGGTCGTTCCGGGTTACGACTACGGGCTTCGCATCGTCCCGAACGAGCCCGGCGAGTTCCACGTCATGTGCAACGAGTTCTGCGGGATCGGCCACCACCTCATGGTGGGAAAGATCATCGTGGTGCCGGGGGACGCGGCGGCGGAAGCGGAGGACGCGCCGGCGGACGCGTCTTCGAACGTGGGAGGTGACCGATGAGTGCCTTTCGCACGTGTCCGACCACCGGGCTCCAGGTGCACCGCACGGCCGACCAGCTGATCAAGGCCAACGCGGTCGTGGCGACCGTGGCGCTCCTCGTCGGGGGGATCGCGGCGCTGCTCGTGCTGCTGACGCGCTGGGAGGCGGTCCTCCTCCTCGAAGCCGACATGTTCTACCGGATGCTGACCATCCACGGCATGAACATGCTCATCTTCTTCATCATCTTCTTCGAGATGGCGGTGCTCTACTTCGCCTCCGCCGTGCTGCTCAACTGCAGAATCCCCGCGCCGAAGACCGGCTGGGTCGCATTCGTGCTGATGGTGGTGGGGACCCTGATGGTCGAGTGGACGATGTGGACCGGCCGCGCCGACGTCCTGTTCACCTCGTACGTGCCGCTGCGGGCGCATCCGCTCTTCTATCTGGGGGTGATCCTCTTCGCGGTCGGGGCGCTGACCGTGGTCGGACACTTCTTCGCCATCATCACGGTGGCACGAAAGGAAAAGGCGTACGAGGGATCACTTCCGCTGGTCACCTACGGGGCGCTGACGGCGGCCGCGATCGCCGCCGTCACCCTGCTGCACGGTGCGATCATCTACATCCCCACCTTCCTCTGGTCGCTCGACCTGATGCACGTCGACGCGCAGATGTACCGCCTGATCTGGTGGGGACTGGGGCACTCGTCACAGCAGATCAACGTGGCCGCGATGGTCTCGATCTGGTATCTGCTCGGCGCGCTCACGGTCGGGTCTGTCGTGCTGAACGAAAAAGTCAGCCGTACGGCGTTCGTCCTCTACGTCCTGTTCATCTCGATGGCGTCGGCGCACCACCTGCTGGTGGACCCCGGCATGGGCCCGTCGTGGAAGGTCTGGAACACCAGCTACTTCATGTACATGGCGGTGCTGGCGTCGATGATTCACGGTTTCACGGTGCCGGCGGGGACGGAACTGGGAATGCGTTTGCGGGGGGCGACGCAAGGGCTCTTCGGGTGGCTGAAGCGGGCGCCCTGGGGCGATCCCGGGTTCAGTTCGCTGGCGTTCTCGATCGTCGTGTTCGGCTTCGTCGGCGGGATCACGGGGGTGACCTTCGGCACGGAGCAGATCAACATCATCGCGCACAACACGCTGCGCATTCCCGGGCATTTCCATGCTACCGTCGTGTCGGGCACGGCGATGGCCTTCATGGGGATCACCTACTACGTGATTCCCCTCATCTTCCGGCGTGAAATCGCCTTCTACCGGCTTGCGAAGATCCAGCCGTACCTCTTCGCCATCGGCATGCTGATCTTCTCGATGGCGATGACCTTCGCCGGGACGTTCGGCGTGCCGCGCCGCCACTGGGACATCGGCTTCAACCAGGCGCTCTTCCAGCCCGAGTTCTCGCCGGCGGTCAACCTGATCATCGGGGTGATGGCGGTGGGCGGGCTGATCGCCATCGTGGGCGGCGCGATCTACATCGTGGTCACGGTGGTGTCGGTGTTCTTCGGCAAGAAGATGGCAGCGGACGACTCCGGGCTGGGTGCGACCGGACGCGGGCTGCCGCCGGGCATCACCAACCCGCCGCGACCGCTCAAGCCGGAGGACAAGGAGGCGCTCGGTCCGTCGGGTCGCCTGGGTCCGGTCCCGGGCACGATGGTGCTGGTGCTGATCTTCCTGGCCGCGTTCATCATGTACTACTTCGTGAACTGGATGCTGCTGTCGTTCCTGTGGGAGGTGGGATGAGCGCGGAGTCACCGGCGCGGGGAAGCCGTCCGCCGCCGCCGGACGGCCGTCACGGTGGGGAGGAGCGGGCGCGGCCGCGGGGGGATGGCCGCGGCCCCTCCGCGGTTGCCGCGCGGGGAGCACTGGCGGCCCTGGCCGGGCTGCTCGTGATCACCGTGGCATGGTGGGCCCTGGCGCTCTGGCCCGTGCAGGGAGTTCCCCCGGCCTGGCTGGAACGCGCCCGCCTGGTGTGTTTCAATACCGGGCCCTCCGGCCTGCCCGACGCTTCGGGGTGGCTGCTCCTGGTGGGGCAGCCGATCGGGATGCTGGCGGTGCTCATGGTGATCGCGGGCGATGCCGTGCGGGCGGGGCTCCGGCGGGCGTTCGCGTCCCCGGCGGGGCTGCTCGGGGTCGCGGGGGGCTCCGGGGTGCTCGTGGCGGGGTTGGTGCTGGCCGTTCTGCGCGTCGCGGACGCCCCGCTCGACTCCGAGTGGCTGGAGACGGCGCGGGCCGATGTGCCTGCCACCTACCCGCGCGTCGATCGCCGTCTTCCACCGGTCGACCTCGTGGACCAGCGCGGCGACGCGTTCAACTGGGGCCGCGTCGCGGGGCGCCCGACCCTCCTCACCTTCGGCTTCGGCCACTGTGCGACCATCTGTCCGATGACCGTGATGAACGCGCGGCAGGTCCAGGATCGGTTCAGTGGCGAGGGGAGAGAGATGGCGCTGGTGGTGATCACCCTCGACCCCTGGCGGGACACGCCCGCGCGGCTCCCGGCGCTGGCGCGGCAGTTTCATCTCGTTGCGGCGGACGCGGACGGCGACGCGGAAGGCGGCGGCGACCTGTCCTATCTGCTCTCCGGCACCGTGGAGGGGGTGAACGCGGCGCTGGACTCACTCCAGGTAGCGCGACAGCGCGTGCCCGAGACGGGGGACATCGTCCACCCGGCGCTGGTCTACCTGCTCGACGCGGAGGGCACGATCGTCTACGCGGCAAGCGGACACGCCGACCTGATCGAGGAGCTGGCGCGCCGCATGTGAGCTACCCGGTCGGCCTCACGATCTCGTACTGACTCGGCGGCTCCGCGCCAAGCAGGTGCCGCACGAAGTAGTCCCAGCGCCGGCGGATGAAGTAGGGCTCGTTCAGTCCGTGGGCACGGTCCGGTGCCCAGATGAGGTCGAAATCCCGGTTGGCCTTGATCAGTTCGTCGACCACCTGGACGGTCATCGCGGGGTGGACGTTGTCGTCCATGTCTCCGTGCATCAGCAGCAGCTTGCCCTTGAGGTTTGCGGCGTAGGTCTTGTTCGCAGAGGCTTCGAAGCTGTCGCTGCCGGTGGAGTCGGTCCTCATGACCCCCTGGTATTTCTCCGCCCAGTAGATGTGGTAACTGCGGTTGTCGTGGTTGCCGGCCCCCGAGACGGCCACCTTGAAGAAGTCGGGGAATCGGAGGATCGCGTCGGTGGAGGCGAACCCGCCGCCCGAGTGCCCATAGATGCCGACGCGGTCGAGGTCGATGAACGGGTAGCGGACCCCGAGCTGCTTGATCACCGCGACGTGGTCCGGGATGCCGTTGTCGATGAAGTTGCCGTAGTAGTTGTCGTGGAACGCCTTGGAGCGGTGGGGGGTGCCGAGGTGATCGATCTGCACCACGACGAAGCCCATCTGCGCCAGGGCGAAGTCCTCGCCGCCGCCCTTGAATTCCCAGGTGCCGACGCTGCCGACCTGGGGCCCCGGGTAGATGTGTGAGATGATCGGGTAGCGGGCGTTCTCGTCGAGGTCGGGCGGCAGATAGAGGACGCCGTAGAGATCGGTGATGCCGTCGCGCGCCTTCGCCGAGAACACCTCGGCCGGTGTGAAGCCGATGTCCTCGAGGCGGGAGATGTCGGCGCGCTCCAGTTCGCGCACGATGCGGCCGTCGTCGGCGCTGCGCAGGGCGATGACGGGTGGCTCCTCGATGCGCGAGTACGTGTCGACGAAGTAGCGGCCGCTGGGGGAGAACACGACTTCGTGGTTGGCGTCCTCGGGGGTAAGCAGCGTGAGATTCGATCCGTCGTAGTCGACGCGGTACAGGTGGGCGTAGTACGGGTGGCGCCCGGGTTCGCGGCCGCGGGCCAGGAAGTGGACGCGCTGCCTCGCTTCGTCGACGTGGAGCACCTCGCCGACGACCCAGGGGCCGGATGTGACCTGGTTCTTCAGATTGCCCTGGCCGTCGAAGCGGTACAGGTGCCCCCAGCCGTCGCGCTCGGACCACCAGATCACGTCGTCGCCGCTTTCGGACACGTGCCACGACGGTGTGCCGCCGCTGGATCCGCCGCCCCGGTGCCCCAGCGAGACGAACGTCCGGGTGGAGTCGCCCAGTATGACGCGCGACGTGCCGGTGGCGGCGTCGATCTCCGCCAGAAACACCCGCTGGGAGCCGCGGGTGAAGTAGTTGACGTGCAGCCGGGTCCCGTCGGCGCTCCACGCCGAGTCCGGAGCGGAACCCGCGAAGGAGAGCTGATGGGGGGTCGGCGCGACATCGACGCGGTGGTTGGCTGTCGCACGGAGGGCCGGGGCGGCGCCGGACGCCGCATCGGTCTCCTCCAGCGACAGGATGTGGACGGTCGGAAGCGGGATCACCGAATCGCCCGGGATCGCGTACGGCTGGGAGAAGTGCCGGGGACGCTGCGACGTGTACGAGATGTAGTGCATGTGCTCCACCTCGCGCTCGTCTTCCCGGGCGACCGCGATGTAGCGGGAATCGGGTGACCAGGCGAGGGTGGGGGCTCGCGGCCGAACCCCCTGGCGCAGCTGGTTGGGGCTGGGCTCGTTGTAGCCGTACGCGTAGTGCTTCTCGCCGTCGCTGGTGAGCTGGATCGAGTCGCCGCCGCCCGCGGAGCGCACATACAGGTTGTATTCGTGCGCGAACGCTTCCCAGCGCCCGTCGGGCGATTCCACGAACGGCACCTGTGAAGAAAGTGTGTCGCCGACCGTGCAGGCGTATCCGACGATGTCGCAGACGAACCGCCGTCCGCCCCCGGCGAACTCGATCTCGCGCTCGGTGTCGCCGAAGCTGAAGGTGCTGAAGGGCAGCTTCTCGGGGACGTAGCTGGTGTCGTTCGCGAGCGACATGGCCGCGGCCAGACGGTAGTGGTCGAAGAGGCGCGCGCGGCTTCCGGCGGCCGGGTCGACCAGGACGAATTCGTAGCCCGACCCGGTGTTGTTCCGGTACCAGAAGCGGTCCGTGTCGCCGGTCTCCAGCCAGTTGGGATTCACGCTGCCCCCGGCGATCAGGCGCTCGGTGTTCCAGTTGAGGAAGCGTTCGGCGCGGGAGTAGTCGACGGTCTGGGCGAGCGCCGGGGCAGGGCCGGTCAGGGCCGCGAGGAGGGCCGCCGCGACGAGGGTGCGAAGGCGGGCGACATTGGCGCGGGGCGCCTGGGCAGGGTACGACATCGGGGCCTCCAGGGAGCAGCCGGCGGTTGCGCAGTCGTGAGGCGGACGAATGGATCCGCCCCGCGGCAGGATAGTCGGGCGGGCGACGCGGCAAAAGTCCCCGCCGCCGCCTGCTACTGCGCCGCCAGCCTCCGCAGGACCGTATGCAGGATGCCCCCGTTGCGGTAGTAATCCACCTCCACATCCGAGTCGAGCCGCACCGTGGCGCGGAAATCCACCGTCGAGCCGTCGCCGCGGGCCGCCGCCACCGCGACCTCCCCGCCAGGCTTCAGCCCGTCGGCGATCCCGGCGATGTCGTAGACTTCGGTCCCGTCGAGCCCCAGCGCTTCGGCGCCGTCGCCGTCCAGGAACTGGAGCGGCAGCACGCCCATCCCCACCAGGTTGGAGCGGTGGATGCGCTCGTAGCTCTCCGCGATCACCGCCTTCACCCCGAGCAGATAGGTCCCCTTCGCAGCCCAGTCCCGGGAGCTTCCCGTCCCGTACTCGCGTCCGGCGATCACGACCAGGGGCGTCCCGGCGGCGCGGTACCGCTCCGACGCCTCGAAGATCGTCGTCATCTCGCCGCTCGGCATGTGGACGGTGTAGCCGCCCTCCTTGTCCTCGAGGAGCAGGTTGCGCAGGCGCACGTTGCCGAAGGTCCCGCGCATCATCACCTCGTGGTTGCCGCGGCGGGCCCCGAAGGTGTTGAAGCGGATCGGCGTGACGCCGTGGTCCTGCAGGTAGCGGCCGGCGGGCTCGTCGCGGGGGATCGCGCCGGCGGGCGAGATGTGGTCGGTGGTGGTGGTGTGGCCCAGCAGCGCCAACACGCGCGCGCCGGTAACGTCCGCCAGAGGGGCCGGCTCGGCGGTCATCCCCTCGAAGAAGGGAGGATTGCGGATGTATGTGGAGTCCGGGTCCCACTCGTAGAGGCTCCCTTCTTCAGGCAACGGAAGGGCTCTCCAGTGCTCGTCACCGTCGAATACGCGCGCATAGCGCTGATGGTACATCTCGGGGCGGAGGGACGCGGTAACCGTGTCGCGCACCTCCTCGGGCGTGGGCCAGATGTCGGCCAGGAAGACGGAGCGGCCGTCGGCGCCCCGGCCGAGCGGCTCGTTGTAGACGTCGATGTCGATGCGGCCGGCGAGGGCGAACGCGACCACGAGCATCGGCGAGGCGAGGTAGTTGGCGCGCACCAGGGTGTGGATGCGGGCCTCGTAGTTCCGGTTTCCGGAGAGGATCGACGCGACCACCAGGCCGTGCTCGGAGACCGCGTCCGCCACGGCTTCAGGCAGGGGGCCGCTGTTGCCGATGCAGGTCGTGCAGCCGTACCCGACCAGGTTGAAGCGCAATTCCTCCAGGTACTTCATGAGCCCTGCCGCTTCCAGGTAGTCGGTGACGACCTGGGAGCCGGGTGCCATGCTGGTCTTCACCCACGGTTTCACGTCCATCCCCAGCTCGCGCGCCTTCCTTGCCATCAGGCCGGCGCCGACCATCACCGAAGGGTTGGAGGTGTTGGTGCAGCTGGTGATCGCGGCGACCACGATCGTTCCGTCGCCGATCTCCATCCGCTTTCCGTCCATCTCGATCTCGACCGTCCTGCGCCTTCCGGCCGCGACGGCGGTTCCGGTGCCCCCGCCGCCGGCCCCCGCGCCGCTCGCCCCGCCGCCGCCAAGGTCGAACCCGGTCGGCACCAGCGCCGGCAGGTCGCGCGCGAAGGCGGGCCGGACATCGGTCAGCGCGATCCGGTCCTGCGGGCGCTTCGGTCCCGCCACGCTGGGCTCGATGCCGGAGAGATCCAGTTCGAGGGTGGAAGTGTATTCCGGATCCGGGGTCTCGTCCGTGCGGAAGAGGCCCTGCTCGCGGGCGATCCGCTCCACGCGCGCGACCATGTCCGGATCGCGGCCCGTGCCTGCCAGATACCGGAGCGCCTCGTCGTCGATGGGGAAGAACCCCACGGTAGCGCCGTATTCGGGAGACATGTTGGCGAGCGTGGCCTTGTCGGGCAGGCTCAGTCCCGACAGCCCCGCGCCGTAGTATTCGACGAAACGGCCGACGACGCCGTGCCCCCGCAGCAGTTCCGTGACGCGCAGCACCAGGTCGGTTGCCGTCGCCCCCTCGGGAAGCTGCCCCGTGAGTTTCACGCCCACCACCTCGGGAAGGAGCATGTAGTAGGGCTGGCCGAGGAGCACGGCTTCGGCCTCGATACCTCCGACGCCCCAGCCCACCACGCCCAGACCGTTGATCATCGTGGTGTGGGAATCGGTGCCGACCACCGTGTCCGGATAGGCGAGATGGACACCGCCGTGCTCGCGCCGGTGCACGACCGAAGCCAGGTACTCCAGGTTGACCTGGTGCACGATCCCGGTCCCCGGCGGGACGACGCTGTAATTCTCGAACGCCTCCTGGGCCCAGCGGAGCAGTGCGTAGCGCTCACGGTTGCGCTCGTACTCGCGGGCGACGTTCTTCTCGAAGGCGTATCCGGTTCCGAAAAAATCGACCTGAACCGAGTGGTCGATGACCAGATCGGCAGGCACGAGCGGATTGATCCTGGCCGGATCCCCGCCCATCTCGCGGATGCCGTCCCGCATGGACGCCAGATCCACGATCGCGGGGACGCCGGTGAAGTCCTGCAGAACCACGCGCGTGGGCATGAAAGGGAAGTCCGCGCCCGCGTTCGTCGGGCTCCACCCCGCCACGGCCTCGACATGCTCTGCCGACACATGGCCGTCGCCGGCGTTGCGAAGCACGTTTTCGAGCAGAACCCGGATGGAAAACGGCAGCCGGTCGAGCGATGCCATCCCCATCTCCTCCAGTCGACCGGGGCGGTAGAATGAGGTCGGGCCCTCGGGAAGGCCGACGGTGGAAAGAGCGCCAAAGGGGTCTGTCAGATGCGGCACGATTGCTTGAGCTCCGGGTTGGCGGTGCGGATCGCCGGGACGGCCTGTCTTCTTTAGGATAGCGAGCCGGTCGATCCAGTAGAAGTAGGGGCGGGACCGGGCATCGCTGCGTAGTGGGCCGCCGCGGAACCGCCCTTCACGCCCGCGTCGCGCAGGCGTTAGCTTGATGTGCCCCCAGCCACCGCCGAGGTGGCGGAACCGGTAGACGCGAAGGTCTCAAAAACCTTTGCCCTTGCGGGCGTGAGGGTTCGAGTCCCTCCCTCGGCACTTCTGTTCGTACTTCACACCCCCTGAAGGAGGGGAATCCATCATGAATCTGAAGAAACTGGCGATGGCGGTCCTGCTGCTCGGCGGCACAGCCCTGGTCGTTTCGTTCCGTCCTGCCTCAACCGATCCGGGAGCCGGCGGCGACGTCGTCGTCTACAAGTCCCCCACCTGCGGATGCTGCGTGAAGTGGATCGACCACCTCGAGGAAGCGGGCTACACCGTGCGCGCCCAGGACGTGGTCGACATGGTGCCGGTGAAGCAGCGGGAGGGCGTGCCGATGGACCTGTCGTCGTGCCACACGGCGATCATCGGGGACTACGTCTTCGAGGGGCACATCCCGGCGCGCGTCATCACGGACTTCCTGGAAGAAGCCCCGGATCTCGCCGGCCTGGCGGTTCCCGGGATGCCGATCGGGTCGCCCGGAATGGAGGGGTGGAACCCCCAGCCGTACGATGTGATCGCGTTTGATGGTGAAGGAAACCGAGGGGTGTTCGAGCGCATCGAACCCTGACGGATCCCCTTGGTAGGGTCCGCATCCTTTGATACACTAAAAGGCTAAAAAGCCCAATCGACGCCCCAATCCCGGCCCCGACCGGCACCGGAGACGAGATGTCCCAGAACGCCCCCCGAGACTCCCTGACCATCACCGACAACCGTACCGGCCGCGAGTACGAGGTCGATGTCCACGAAGGCGACGTGATCCGCGCGATGGACCTGCGCCAGATCAAGGTAAACGACAGTGACTTCGGGATGATGGCCTACGATCCCGGGTTCACGAACACGGCGTTCACCATCAGCCGGATTACGGACGTCAAGGGGAGCAAGGGCATTCTGGAGTACCGCGGCTACCCCATCGAGCAGCTGGCGGAGCAGGCCACCTATCTCGAGGTCGCAAGCCTCATCCTCAACGGTGAACTCCCGACCCGGGACGAGCTGGACGACTTCGTCCACGACGTGACCTTCCACACCTACGTGCACGAGAACGTCACCACGATTCTGCAGGGGTTCCGCTACGACGCCCATGCCATGGGAATGATGATCTCGACCGTGGCGGCGCTCTCGACATTCTATCCCGAAGCCAAGGACATCGAGGATCCCGCCAACCGGCGCATCCAGATGATCCGGCTGCTGGCGAAGATGCCCACCCTGGCCGCCTTCGCGTACCGGCACCACAAGGGGCTGCCGTACGTCTATCCGGAGAACGGCCTGTCCTACACGGCCAACTTCCTCAACATGCTGTTCCGGATCGGGGGCCGGGAGTACAAGCCGAACCCGGTGCTGGAGCGGGCGCTCGATGTCCTCTTCATCCTGCACGCCGACCACGAACAGAACTGCTCCACGACGGCCATGCGGGTGATCGGCAGTTCGCGCGGCGACCCGTTCTCGGCGATGGCCGGTGCGATGGCCGCGCTCTACGGGCCGCTGCACGGGGGCGCGAACGAGGCGGTGCTGCGGATGCTCACCGAGATAGGAACGCGCGACAACATCCCCGCCTTCATGGACAGCGTGCGCAGGGGCGAGCGGCGTTTGATGGGCTTCGGCCACCGGGTCTACAAGGCGTACGACCCGCGGGCTTCGATCATCAAGCGAACGGCTGAGGAAGTGTTTGAGGTGACGGGGCGCAACCCGTTGCTGGACATCGCCTTGGAGCTGGAGCAGATCGCGCTGCAGGAGGAGTACTTCATCAAGCGCAACCTCTATCCCAACGTCGACTTCTACTCGGGGCTGATCTACCAGGCCATGGGCTTCCCGGTCGAGCTGTTCCCCGTGCTCTTCGCGATTCCCCGCACGGTGGGCTGGTTGGCCCAGTGGGAAGAGATGGTGGTCGACCGCGAGCAGAAGATCGCGCGGCCCAGGCAGGTTTTCAAGGGCTTCGAGCGCCGGGACTACGTGCCGATCGAGGCGCGCTGAGCCGAACCCCGGTGGCGAGGGGTCGCGGGGCTCAGGCGGCCACGCAATGTAATGTAAACATTACAAAATGTCGTGTTTTGTTTACTACGAAACCGGCCTGCGCTCGGTCGCGTACTTGTCGAACCAGCCCTTGACCGTGGTGATCTTGGATATGCCGTGGGAGGGGCGTCCCCAGATTCCGTGGGCTTCGCCCGGCACGCGCACCAGCACCGCCTCCACCCCGAGCAGCTTGAGCGCCTTGTAGTACTGCTCGGACTCCGACATCGGGGTGCGCCAGTCCTCTTCTCCGGTCATGATGAGCGTCGGGGTCTTCACGTTGCTCACCACCGACAGGAGCGACCGCTCCTCGTAGTGCTCCACATTGTCCCACGGCATACCGGGGAACCAGTACTTGACGGCCACCGGCGCCATGTCGGCGGTCAGGGCGAAGCTGTACCAGTTGATCACCGGATAGAATGAGACGGCGGCCTTGAAGCGGTCGGTGTTGCCGATCATCCAGGCGGTGAGGACGCCGCCGCCGCTGCCGCCGGTGACGAAGAGGTTGTCCTCGTCGATGTAGCCCTCGGCGATAACCGCGTCCACACCCGAGTTGAGGTCGTAGAAGTCGTCGCCCGGGTAGGCGTGGTGGATGAGGTTGCCGAACTCCTCGCCGTAGCTGGTGCTTCCGCGCGGGTTGGTGTAGAGCACGACGAAGCCCATGGAGGCCCAGAGCTGCTTCTCGACATCGAAGCGGTCGCCGTAGTTGGCGAAGGGCCCGCCGTGGATCTCGAGGATGAGCGGGTAACTGCCCTCGGGATCGAATCCGGGAGGCTTCATGATCCAGCCCTGGATGGGCAGGCCGTCCTTCGACGAATTCCACCAGATCTCCTCGACCGACGCCAGGGTCTTGCCGGCGAAGAGATCGGCGTTGACGGAGGTGACGAGGTTCGGCGCCTGACCGGGCGTCGCGACCGCGATGTCGCCCGGCAGGTCCGGACGGCTGGTGGTGTAGGCAAAGGAGCCGTCTCCGGCCACGGTGTAGGACACGCCGAACCCACCGTAGGCCAAGGACCCGCTCCCGCCGTTTTCGGCCACGACTTCATAGCTGCCATCGAGCTGGAACAGCGCGAGTTTCGTGTTGCCCTCGTCGTCGAAGAGACCGAAGATGGCGTCGCCGGTGGGCGACCAGCGCACCTGGTACACGGTGCGGTCCAGCGAGCTGCTGACGACCCTGGAGCCCGACCCGTCACGGTTCATCACATGCAGGCGCGTGACCTGGTAGCCCTGATAGCGGTCGTCGTAGCCCAGGTAGGCAATCCGACTGCCATCCGGCGAAACCGATGGCGCGTTGTCCGGCCCGCGCCGGTCGGTGAGCGCCCGCACGGACCCGTCGGCCAGGGAGATCTCGTAGATCTCGGAGTCCATCCACTCCAGGTCGCTGTCTTCGCGGAGGTTGGCGTCCACGATGATCGCATCCGAAGCCGGGGCCCATTCCGGCCCGCTGCCCGGCAGAGTGAAGAACCCCGACGAATAGCTCTGCTCACCGCTGGTGAGCTGCCTCGGGGTGCCGCCCTCCGAGGGAATCACGAAAAGGTGCCACGCCCCGGCGGGAACGTCGCCGATGCCGTCGAAGCGGAAGACGATCTCGTCGGTGTACTTGGCCGGTTCGGCCCACTGCGCGCCGGGCGGGGGCGCCGGCATCTGGCCGACGGTCAGCGGCGCAGCGGGAACGAGCTTGTTGAACGCCAGGTGCGATCCGTCGGGGGACCAGGAAAGGCCCATGGACGGGTCCGTGAGGTTCGTGATCGCCGCCGTCTGACCGGACGCGACCCAGTGCATGTAGATCTGCGGCACGCCATCCCGGTTGGACATGTACGCGATCCGCGTTCCGTCCGGCGACCACCGGGGACTGTTGTCCAGGAACTTTCCGGTCGTGAGCGGCCGGTGCTCGCTGCCGTCGCTGCTCACCAGCCAGAGGTTGGAGTAGTTCATGTCCGTCATGACGTCCGCGAACTGTCGGACATACACGACCCACTCGCCGTCCGGGGATATCCTGGGATCGCTTGCGTACTCCAGGTCGAAGACGTTCATCTCGGTCAGCCGGTCGGTCTGGGCGGCGAGCGGCGAGGTGAGGAGAGCGAGCAACAGTGAGGGGAGCGAGGCGAATCTCATGGGTTTCTCCGGCCGGGTTGGGGCGAGATCGTACCGACAACGGCGCGGCGAAGCGGAACGAGTCGAGCAGGATTGGCGTATAACCATTATTCTATGCGACTACTTCGGAAAAGGGGCGGCCATGTTCGGCACCGGGACAGCAGGAAGACACAACCGATTTGCCGGGCTGGCCCTGGCGCTGCTCTTCACCGCCGCCGGCGGATGCGCGGGTACGGGCGGGCAGACCGGCAGTCCGTTCGCCGCGGCGCCCGGAGAGGGCGAGGACATCGAACTGCTGGTGCGCAACCTCAACTTCCACCAGGTGACCGTGTACACGGCCCGGGGTGGCAGTTCCGTGCGCCGGCTCGGAACCGTCCCCGGCAAGGGCGAGGCCACCTTCACGATGCGCTGGCACCTTCCCGACATCCAGCTCCGGGTCAGGGAGCTCGCTGGTGAGGAATACCTGACCGAAACCCTTCCCGTGACCCCCGGTGACCTGCTGGAGCTGATCATTCCCATCCGGTAGGGCGGGCGGCCAATCCAGTCTGGCGGTCCGATGGGCCGAACCGCACATTTGTATCCGGATTGCGTCCGTGCCGCTTCGGAGGTCCCTCTCGGCGGCGTCGGCCGCTTGTGTTTCGTGAACCGCCTCCGGAGAATCCGATATGCGCACGCACGCACTCGCCGTACTGATCGCCGCCATCCCGCTGACTGTGGCCGGCGATCCGGAATTGTCGGCTCAGCAGACGCCCGACCCCACGCTTACGCTCGATGAGGTCATCGATATGGTCCGCGTCTCCGGGCCGAAGCTGTCACCGGACGGCTCCCGCGTACTGTTCGTGCGAAACGAGCTCGACTGGGACGAAAACAAGCGCGAGAGCCGGATCTGGATTGTGGGTGCGGATGGGGAGAACGCCCGGCCCTTCACGGGGTCGACGGAAGACCGTTCCCCCGAATGGTCCCCGGACGGGCGTTGGGTAGCCTTCACCCGTCCGGTCGGTGACAGCGACAAGGTGCGGCAGCTGTTCGTTCTGCCGGTGGACGGCGGAGAGGCCGTTCAGCTGAGCAGCCACGTAACCGCGGTCGGCAACTATCGCTGGGCTTCGGACAGCAGGTCGATCTTCTTCGTGGCCAACGACTCCCTCCCCGACGACCAGGAGGCGGAGCGCAAGAAGGGCGACGACGCGGTGTTCATCGACGAGGGTCCGAGCGGCCAGACCCAGGGTTCCTGGAACGCGGTGTGGAAGGTCGATCTGGACACGGACGACGCGCCCCACCAGGCAGAGCGCCTGACCCCGGAGATGCGGCGCGTGGGAGACTTCGCGCCCTCTCCCGACGGGAACTTCCTCGCCTACACCCACCGCAGCGAGAATCGCCGCAATGCGTCGCATCTGTCCGAGATCGCGCTGCTTGCGATCGCTTCGGGCGAGGAGGAACAGATCACCCGCAACGACGCCCCGGAGTCGCAACTGGCGTGGTCCCCCGACGGTGCGTCCCTCACCTTCGGGGCCCCGGACCTGGAGACCTGGGAGCTCGATCAGGGGAACCTCTACCTCTACGACATCCCCTCCGGCGAGATCACGCACCTGATGCCTGACGCGGATATCGACATCCGCGGATATCGCTGGAACCCCGGGGGAAGGTTCATCGACCTCGTGGCGCTGGACAGGACCATCTCCAACCTGTACCGCCTCGATGTGCGTTCCGGTGAACTGGAGCCGTTGACCGAAATGGCGGGAATGACATCGTCGGCGTCGTACGATGCGCACCACAACCTCGCGGCAGTCCAGTACGCGAGTCCGGTCGACCCGGGTGACCTGTGGCTGGTGGACCTGGAGGACGGAGGACGGACGCGGCTTACGGAAGCGAATCCGTGGATCGCGGACAAGGATCTCGTGGAGCCTGAGGTCATCCGCTGGAACAGCCGCGACGGACTCGAAATCGAGGGAGTGCTTTACGTGCCGGAAGGCCGGACCGCGCCGGGGGCGACGATCCTGGAGATCCACGGCGGCCCGGCCGGCGTCTTCACGCGCGGCTTCGACTCGGACGCCCAACTGCTCCTCGCCGAAGGGTACGCCCTGCTGCAGCCCAACGTGCGGGGCTCGTCCGGGTACGGGGACGCGCTGTTGCGCGGCAACATGCACGACATCGGCGGCGGCGACTACCACGACCTCATGACGGGAGTGGACGCGATCATCGAACGGGGCGTGGCGCACCCCGACTCCCTGGCGGTGAAGGGGTGGAGCTACGGCGGCATCCTCGGCGGGTGGACGATCACGCGCACCGACCGCTTCAAGGCCGCCAGCCTCGGGGCGATGGTCGCGGACTGGCCGAGCGAATTCGGGGCGGGCTTCAACCACGACGTGGTGCGCTGGTATCTCGGCGGCGACCCCTGGTCGAACGGCGACCATTGGAGAGAACGCTCCGCCTACACGCACCTCGACCGGATCACCACCCCGACCATCCTCTTCCACGGGGCAAACGACCGTACCGACACCATGGAGCAGACGATGAACTTCTTCGCGGGCCTGCGCCATCTGGGCGTCGAAGCCCGCTTCCTGCTGTTCCCGCGCGAGGGCCACGGCATCGCCGAGCCGCGGCATCGGCGCACGCTCCTGATCGAGGAACTCCGCTGGCTTCATCAGTACGTGAAGGGGCTCACGGACTGGCAGCCGCCGGAGCGGCCGGACCCTGACGCCGCCAAGGAGGGAGTTGCCGTGGTGTCGTGATGCGTCGCCCGCGCATCCCCGCTTCCGCGTCACTGGATCGGCTGCTTGCCGCCACCGTGCGCGCGGTGCGCCGGTTCCCGGAGGTCTTCGCCTGCGGGGTTGTGGCCGGCGTGGCGGCCTCCCTTGCCCTGGAGTCCGGCGAGGCTCCCCGCTGGTGGGGTCTGTGGCGCGTGGCCAGCCTCGGCATCCCGCTCTTCGTGGCGCTTACCCTGCTCTGCGAACGCCGCAGCATCCCGGAGCCCCGGCGCTGGCTGTGGCGAACTGCGGCGCTGGGGGGCCTCGTGCTCCTCTACGTTCTCTTCGACGGGTGGGAATACTGGAGCATCGCCCAGCGCTACGGCCACCTCGCCGTCACGCTGCACCTGTCCGTCGCGGTGGTCCCCTACCTCTTCCTTGCGGCGGAGGAGCCCCGGGGCTTCTGGCAGTTCAACTTCGCCCTGCTCCATCGCTTCGTCGTCGCGACCATCTACGCGGCGGCGATCTACGCGGGGCTCGCGCTGGCCCTGGCCGCCCTCGACAATCTCTTCGGCGTGGACGTCGAGGAGTTGGCCTACGTGCGCCTCTTCTTTCTGGTGGCCTTCTGCTTCCATCCCGTGTTCTTCCTCGCCGGCGTCCCCACCGACTTCTCGCGGCTCGACCGCGACGGCAGCGGTCCGCCGTGGCTTAAGGTATTCTGCCAGTACGTGATGCTGCCGCTGGTCACCGTGTACGTCATCATCCTCACCGCCTATCTGGGGAGAATCCTGGTGATCGGCACATGGCCGAGCGGCTGGATCAGCTACCTGGTGTCCAGCCTGGCCGTCGTCGGGATCCTGTCGCTGCTGATGGTGCACCCGGAGCGCCTCGAAGGGCCGCGCGGCTGGATCGACCGCTATGCGCTGGCCTTCTGGATCGCGATCATGCCCTCGGTCGCGATGGTGCTCATGGCCGTGTGGCAGCGAGTGGAGCAGTACGGGATCACCGAGCGGCGGTATCTCCTCGGAGGTTTGGCGCTCTGGCTCGGCGCGGTCGCGCTCTACTCCGCCGTCACGCGCACACGAGGCATCCGGTTCATTCCGCTCACGCTGGCCGTGCTGGGTGCCGTCACGCTTGTCGGACCGTGGTCCGCGTATGCCATGGCGCAGCGGAGCCAGCTTGCGCGGCTCGAGGGAATCCTCTGGGAGCACGGCGCCCTGCTGGAGGGACGGCCTTCCGGGGAGGTCGTCGAGGTACCGTTCGAGGCCTGGGCCGAGGCGAGGTCGGCGGTCGATTACCTGGTTCGCGAGCATGGGGTGGCGTCTCTGGCCCCACTGCTGGAGGGTCGCGAGGCCGGTGAACCCGGAGGCGGGGAAGACGCGCTCACGGATACGGCGCCGCGGGGTATCGCCGAGGGAGATTCGCTGGCGCGCGCGCAGCGGTGGACGCGGGACGCGGCCCGGACCATGGACGACCTTCGGATCCGTCCCGGGGTCAGCGATCGGCCCGCGCGGCTCGAAGGGGTGCAGCAGGGCGACCCGATCTCCGTGGCCGGATTCGAACTGCTGCTCGTGGGGGACGACGAGGGCGAGGCCGTAATCGGGCCGGACACCCTGCGGTTCGCGCTGTCGTCCGACGGAATGGAGATGGTGCTGGAGTTCGAAGGGGCTGCCGTCGGGCGCGCGTCGCTGGCGGCGCTCATCGACGCCGGACAGCAGCTGCGCTCGCGGCAGTTCGACAACACCGTCGCTGCAACCCGCGCCGCGCCGGATGTGATCGATGTCCCGGCGCGTGAGATGACCCTGCCGTTCGACACCGGCCGCTGGCGCATGCAGGTCGTGCTCGCTTCCCTCGAGGTGGAGCGGATGGACGAGCGCATGGCGGCGACTTCCTTCCGCCTGCACTCCGTTCTCCTGCAAAGCGCCGAAGACGCCCCGTGATCCCCCAGCAGATCATCGCGCGCAAGCGGGACGGAGAGGCGCTGGGTCTGCAGGAACTGCACGACTTCCTGACAGCCTATCTCGAAGGCGCCGTCGGAGACGACCAGATGGCCGCGTTCCTGATGGCGGTCTACTTCAACGGTCTCGCGCCGGCCGAGCTGGACACCCTCGTCACCCTCATGATCATCTCGGGCGAGATGCTGGAGCGCCGGGGTGACTGGCCGGGGCCGCGGGTCGACAAGCACTCGACGGGCGGGGTGGGTGACAAGACCTCGCTGGTGGTGGCACCGCTCGCCGCCGAGATGGGGATGGTGGTGCCCATGATGTCCGGCAGGGGCCTGGGACACACGGGGGGGACGCTCGACAAGCTCGAATCCATACCCGGTTTTCGCACTCGCGTGCCTCTCGACGAGTTCAACCATGTGCTCAGGCGGGTCGGCTGCGCCATGATCGGCCAGACGGAAGAGATCGCTCCCCTGGACCGCAGGCTGTATGCGCTGCGGGATGTGACCGCAACGGTCCCCTCGCTTCCGCTGATCACCGCGTCGATCATGTCGAAGAAACTGGCCGAGGGACTCGACGGCCTGGTCCTGGATGTGAAGGTGGGGCGGGGGGCATTCCTTTCCCGCCTCGAGGACGCCAGGGAGCTGGCGCAGGCGATGGTGGGCGTGGGGACGACGCGGGGGCTGTCGGTCACCGCGGTCCTCTCTGCGATGGACCGCCCCCTCGGGCGGGCGATCGGCAACGCGCTCGAGGTCCGCGAGGCCCTGGAGTGCCTGTCGGGGGATGGGCCGCGCGACTTTCGCGACCTGTGCGTCGAACTTGCCGCCGAGATGGCGGTGGCCGGTGGTGTGGCGGCAGGAGTGGAGGAGGGACGTGCGCGGGCGAGCGAGACGCTGGCCGGGGGCGGTCCCATGGAGCGATTCATGCGCCTTGCGGATGCCCAGGGGGGCGCGCTCGATATGTCCAGGAGCGATTTCGGGTTGCCCATCGCATCCTTCACGGAAGTGGTGGCCGCCGAAGCAGGCGGGACCGTTGCTTCCATCGACCCGCTCGCCCTCGGTTACGGCGTGATCGAGCTGGGGGGTGGGAGGACTCGACAGGATCAGGAGATCGACCCTCGGGTCGGGTTCGTGCTGCGTGTCGAAGTCGGTGATCGGGTCGCCCGCGGTGACCCGCTTGCCGTGGTGCACTCGGCGACCCGGGACGGGCTGGCCATCGGTGCCCGTGCCGTCAGGGAAGCAGTGCGTCTGTCGGGCGACGCCCCCGCACCGCTGCCGCTCATCCTGGAACGGCTCGCGAACCGACCATGTCGGGCGGACGACAGGTCCAGGCACTCTGGCTGTGCCATACAATGACTGGAGAAGCTCAATGAGAATCGCAATCGCAGGTACGCTCGCCTGCCTGACCGGGTGGCCGGCCTTGACCGAACAGGCTCCCGCCTCCGCGCAGGAATCCGCCGCCGACCCTTCCGAACTGCCCTATTCCTCGGCCCGCCATGACTTCCGCATCACGACCGTGGCGGACGGACTCGATCATCCGTGGTCGATGGCATGGCTCCCTGACGGCACGATGCTCATCGTGGAGCGCCCGGGGCGGGTGCGCGTCGTGCGCGACGGCGTGCTCCAGCCGGAGGCGGTGCAGGGTTGGCCGGGTGTCTACAGGGACAGGGGGCAGGGTGGCTTCATGGACATCCTCCCGCACCCGGATTTCGCGCGCAACCGCTGGCTCTACCTCAGCTACGGCAAGCCCAGCGAAGATGCCTCGGAGGGGGCCACCACAGTCGTGCGCGGGCGCTGGGACGATGGCCGGGTCACCGGCCTGGAGGAGGTGTTCGAGGCCGACGCCTGGGGGGACAACAACAATCATTTCGCCGGCCGCATGGCCTTCGACCACGATGGCTACCTCTACGTGGCCGTGGGTGACAGGATGGTCTCCCCGGACGTGATGGCCGATCATCCGGCGCTGGACCTCACCAACCACATGGGAACGATCGTGCGCCTGCACGACGATGGGACGGTGCCTCCCGACAACCCGTTCACCGGGCGGGACGACGCCCTGCCGGAGATCTGGAGCTACGGACACAGGAACATCCAGGGCCTGACCGTCGACCCGCTCACGGGAGAGCTCTGGGCCAACGAGCACGGACCGCGCGGCGGCGACGAACTCAACCTGATCGTCCGCGGCGGCAACTACGGCTGGCCGGTGATCTCGTACGGGATCAACTACGACGGCACCGTCTTTACCACGGACACGCATCGTCCGGGGATCGAGCCGCCCCGCTTCGTGTGGACTCCCTCGATCGGCGTCTCCGGCATGATGATCTACCGGGGCGGCCGGTATCCCTGGTGGCGGGGCAGCGCGTTCGTGGGCGGAATGGTCGGAGAGCAGCTGGCGCGCGTCACTCTGGTGGGCTCCGACGCGGTGAGCGTCGAGACCCTGCTGGGTGGTGAACTCGGGCGCATTCGCGATGTTCGCGAAGGCCCGGACGGGCTGGTCTACCTGGCCCTGGAGCACCTCGAGGAACTGACCTCCGTCGTGCGGCTGGATCCCGTACCCAACGACATCGTGCCACCCCGGCAGTGGAGGCAGCCATGAAACGGCGCAAGTCTCTCCCATTCGCGATTCCCGCCCTGCTGGTCGCGGCCCCGGCATCCGCGCAGGAGCCCGTTGCCTGGGGACGGGAGCCGGTATTCCACACGTTCTCGATCGTGGCGATCGATCCGTCCACCGGGGAATCGGGCGTTGCGGTGACGACCCGCAACCCCTGCGTCGGCAACGCGGTCCCCTGGGTTCGGGCCGGCGTGGGCGCCGTCGCCACCCAGGGCGGGACGCGTCTGGAGTACGGCAACGACCTGCTCGACCTCCTGGAGCAAGGTGTGGCGCCGCAGGAGGCGATGGACCAGGTGGTGGCCGCGGATGAAGGACGCAGTCGCAGACAGGTGGGGGTCATCGACCTGGCCGGCCGGTCGGCGCAGTGGACCGGATCGGACCAATACGGCGCCGAGGATCAGGGAGACTGGGTCGCCGAGCGCGCGGGCCTGAACTACGCCGTACAGGGAAACTCGCTGGTGGGCACCACAGTGGTGGATTCCGTCGCGGTCGCCTTCGAGAGGAGCGAGGGGTCCAGGCGCCACCTCGCCGACAGGCTGATCGAGGCCCTGCACGCGGGGCAGGTGCTCGGAGGGGATGGCCGGCATGGCGAGACGCAGTCCGCAGCGGTGCTGGTGGCGGACCCGCGGCCCGGGATGTCGCGTCACCCGCAAGGGATCACGGCCGACATCAACGTATGCGAGCACCCGGAACCGGTGGTGGAAATGCGCCGCATCTACGACGTGGCGTCCGAGACTCTCGGCTTCCGCAGGCTCGAGCAGTTCGTGGGCCGGGATGTGTTTCAATTGAAGGTGATGCTTCACGCACTCGGGGTTTATCGGCCCGGTTCACCCGCGCCGTCGATCGATACCCCGGAGGTCCTCGTCTACGATCAGGAGACGATGGAGGCCGTGGATCGCTTCCGTAGCGAACAGGGCTGGCGCACGACGGTACCCGGATATGTGGACCACACGACCATCGACCGGCTCTGGGAGCTGCTCGAGGAGATCGACCGGGCCGCGGAGGTACGCGATCGAATCCGCGGCATCGTGCGAATAAGGCGGTGATCGGGGCGGCGCGCCGGCAGATGCAGCGGGGGTGCTGCCGGAGGCTGCCTGCTAGAGGATCCGGAAGAGGATTCCCTCGTTCCTGAGCGCTGCCGCCAATTCATCCTGCCGCGGCGACGCAACCCTCAGCGCCGCCCCGCACTTCGCTCCGCCGTCGGGAGGCGCCGGTACTACCTCGGCCGGAATCGCCTGCTCGCGCGCGACGTCCTCGGCCCACATCGCGTGATGGGTGGTGTCGAAGGTGAAGACGCTGGATCCTGGCTCGGCGGTCATGGTGTCGGTCCCTGGGGTCGGGGTGGGCGGTTGACGGGCTGCGCCTGACGGTCGCAGACCACCGTCGGTTCGGTCCCCGGAAGGTAGATTTCGTCGTAGGCATCTTCCGTCGGGCACCAACGGGAGGCCAGCGCTCCCGTCTTGTTGTCGACCCGGCGGGTGACGAGACCCCTCGGCAGCGGCCATGGTTCGGGGATGTCCAGCACCGGACCCGCACCGGCCCCCTCTCCTTCGCCGTCGTCCGCGCCCGGGGGACTGCCGTAGTATACGCGCCTCATGAAATCACCCCAAACGGGTGCCGCAAAGCCCCCGCCGGTGGCCCGCCCCACGATCGAGACCGGACGGTCCATCCCGAACCAGACGCCTGCCGCAAGGTTGGGGGTGAACCCCATGAACCAGGTATTGCTTCCCTCGTTGGTCGTGCCGGTCTTGCCCGCGGCGGGCACCTCGGGCGGCAGGCCCGCGACCAGACGCACGCCCGTGTGGCCGGTACCCGATGCGACGACGGTCTCCAGCAGGGAGACGGTCAATCGCGCGACGAGTGGATCAAGCACGCGTGTCCGTTCGGGCTGGGGTTCCCACAGGAGTTCGCCGTCGGCGCCCTCCACCCTCACGATCGGGAACGGATGAACCCTGGTGCCGAGGTTGGCGAGCGTCGAATAGGCCGCCAGCATCTCGATCGGGATCACCTCGGCCGCTCCGATGGCGGTGGAGGGGAAGCGCTCGACCTCGGTGCGGATGCCCAGACGCGCAGCCATCTGCCCCACCGCCTCCAACCCGACCCTCCTCCCGACCTTGATCGCCACCATGTTGATCGACCGGGCCAGCGCCGTCCGGATCGTAATGGGGCCCATGAACTCGGGTTCGTAGTTGCTGGGCCTCCACGTCGTCCCGTCGACCTGGTCGATCACGACCGGCGCGTCGACCACCACCTCCGAGACGGGGATCCCGCTTTCGATCGCCGCCGCGTACACGATCGGCTTGAAGGCTGACCCCGACTGCCGGCGAGCCTGGGTCGCGCGGTTGAACTTGGAGTGGACGAAGTCCCGCCCCCCGATCATCGCCCGCACATGTCCGGTCGCCGGGTCGGTGGCGACGAACATCCCCTGCACATAGGGGATGTCGGGGATGTCGGCCGCGTCGGTGCCCGCCGCAAACTCCTCGTAGGTGGGATGGTCGAACCCTGCCCACTCCTCGACCCGTTTCCAACCGCTCTCCATGGCTGCCTGCGCCGCGGCCTGCATGTCGAGGTCCAGGGTCGTATGGATCTCAAGGCCGTCGGTATAGAGCTTGCTGCCGAATCGGTCCTGGAGTATCCCCCGGGCCCACTCGACGAAATAGGGGGCTTGCGCCCGGGCACCTCGGGCACGCTCCAGGGGCACCGGTGCTGCCTTCCACAGGGCGGCCTCGTCTTCGGTCAGGAACCCCTCGCGGGCCATCACGTCCAGCACCAGGTTGCGCCTGCTCACGGCGGCATCGGGGTTGTTGAACGGGCTGTATCGCTCCGGGCGGTTGGCGATCGCGGCCAGCAGCGCGCCCTCCGCCGGGTTCATGTCTACGGCGTTCTTCCCGAAGTAGCTCTGCGACGCCCTCTGAAGTCCATACCAGCCATGAGCATAGCCGATCTGGTTCACGTAGGCCTCGAGGATCTGGTCCTTGCTGTACGCGCGCTCGAGCGCCATCGCGACCTGCCACTCCTTCATCTTGCGCAGGATCCGCTTCTCGAACCCGATCCGCTCGGTCCAGATGTGCCGGGCGAGCTGCTGCGTGATCGTGCTCCCCCCCGCACCGGACAGCGACCGCGTGCGCAGGACGCCGACAGCGGCGCGGGCGATCCCCCGAAAGTCAATCCCGTTGTGCTCGTAGAAACGCCGGTCCTCGATGGCGATGAACGCCTGCGGGACGTACGCGGGCAGGCTCGCGAGAGGGACGACCGTCCGGCGCTGCTCCCCGAACTCCCACACCAGCGTCGAGTCGCGGGCGTATAGCTTGCTGGTCTGCCGGGGCTCGAATGTGTAGATCTGCGCGACGGAAGGGCAGTTGGCACAGAGGTTCCGCCAGCTACCGATCGCCAGACCGATACCGCCGGCAAACAGGAACAGGAAGACGAACCAGGCATGGCGCGGAACGCGCACCCGCCGGATCGTCTTCACCGCTGCCTTCAGAAAAGCTCTTGCTGACACCATGCCCTTGGTCTGTCCGGAGGCTTCAGATCCATCATCAATCTAGCACCTTTGGAGGGAGGAGTTCTCCTTGACCCCGTCCCTCCGGACGGGCAAGCTATTACGCGCCGCGGCAGTGCGGCTCGACAGCCCCGAGGCGCACGCGATACCCATATCTCCTTCCGACGAGGCAAGGGCCCTGATCCGTTGCAGCGAAGTTGTCGTACGCTCTCTGACGGGCGGCTATCCAGTTCGTGTCGGGCATGGAGCGCGGCGCCTGCTTCCGGCGGCGGTGGCTGCGGCGTCTCCGTCCGGGAGGTGCGCCCTGATCTCGGACGAGCGCGTGGCGGGGCTGTGGTACGACCGGGTCGCCGAGCCGCTCGAGCGCGAAGGGGTCGACGTGGTGCCCGCGTTCTTCCAGGAGGGCGAGGCCAACAAGACGCGCGCGACCTGGGCGCGACTGACCGATGTCCTGATGAAGGCGGCCCTCGGGCGCGACTGTTGCGTCGTGTCGCTGGGGGGCGGTGTGGTGGGGGACGTGGCGGGGTTCGTGGCGGCGACGTTCATGCGCGGGGTGCCGTTCATCCAGGTGCCCACCACCACCCTGGCCATGATCGATGCCTCGGTCGGAGGGAAGACCGGCGTGGATCACCCGGCGGGGAAGAACCTGGTCGGCGCTTTTCACGCACCGCGCGAGGTGCTGGCCGATCCGGCATTCCTGACGACGCTCGACCGGGATCTGCGGGCGGAGGGATACGCCGAAGCGGTCAAGCACGGGGCGATTCTGGACGCCGAATACGCGGATTGGCTCGCGGCATGCGCGGGGGCCCTGCTGGATGGCGACGGCGACACGGTCGAGCGGGCCGTGGTGCGGTCGGTGCAAATCAAGGCCGAAGTCGTCTCGGGCGACGAGTTCGAAGCCGGGCATCGCCAGATCCTCAACTTCGGGCACACCGTCGGGCACGCGCTCGAGCTCGACACGGGGTACGCGCTTCCGCACGGGCACGCCGTCGCAGTGGGCATGGTGGCGGAGGCCAGGATCGGCGAGGCGCTGGGGATCACGGCGGACGGCACGGCCGAGGCGGTCCGCGCTATGGTTGCGGCCTTCGGACTTCCGGATCGACACCGCTCCCTGGGCCGAGCCAAACGGCTGGCCGGGTTGATGGCGAGAGACAAGAAAACCCGTTCCGGAATCGTAAACATGGTGAGACTGGAGGCATTGGGTCGAACCGCCGCCGGCGACAAAACGACGGTTCCCATCCCGGAGGCGGAGCTGATCAGCACCCTGAAACGTCTGTTTCGGTGATGACGTCCGGATTGGCGCGCACACGTTTGACTACCGGCGCCCAAGCGGCGAAGATTGGCGGGAAACGACCCACCCGCCGCGCCGTGACGCCTGGCTGGAGGATGAATGGCGCTTCTTGAGCGCATCCACGACCTGACAATTCCGTCGGCACTGACCCAACGAGCCACCCGCGACCCCGGAGCTCCCTTCCTGCTCGGAGGCGACGCTGCCCTGACCTACGCCGAGGCCGACAGCCAGTCCGAGGCGCTGGCGGCGTCGCTGGCGAATCTGGGGGTCGAGGCCGGGGATCGGATCGCCCTGGTCCTCCCGGCGTGCACGGAGTTCGCCGTCACTGTCTTTGCCGCGGCCAAGCTGGGCGCGACGATCGTTCCGCTCAATCCACGGCTCACCATGGCCGAGTTGCGGTACATGCTGCGCCATTCGGGGGCGGCGTTCGCGGTCACGGCCGAAAACGCATTCGGGAACGACTACCTGCAGCTGTTCGAGGATCTGTTGGAAGAACTCCCAGACCTCAGATACGTCGTTACCGTCGGTGAGGAGGACCTCTGGTACGACGACCAGATCTTCCAGTGGGAGGACATGCTGTCCGCGGGAAGCGGCCGCGACTTCAGCGCCGAGCCCCCGGACCCCGGCGACGTCTTCGCGATCGCGTATACGGAGGGGACGACCGGCAAGCCGAAGGGGGTCGAGCTCACGCAGCGCAACCTGCTTTGCGCCGCCGGGGCCACGACCGCGGCCGCGGGCCTCACATCGGAGGACGTCGTGGTCGGGGTCGACGCCCTGTTTCACGTCTTCGGCCTGGGTCCGGGGCTGCTCGGCGCGGTGCTGGGGGGCGCGAGCCTGGTGCTCATGGACGGCGTGAACGCAGCGGACACCCTCGACCTCGCGGACCGCTTCGGGGCGACCGTGCACTACGGCGTGCCCACGCTCTTCGCGAAGGAGCTGCCCGAGATCGCACGGCGCGGCCGTCCTCCCGGGTCGATCCGCCTGTGCCTGGCCGCCGGAGCCCCGCTGAAGGACGACCTTGCCCGGCGCATCGAGGACGCATACGGCGTCCCCGTGCTCATCGCCTACTCGCTCTCGGAGACGGCCTCGACCCTCTCCCTGACCCGCCCGGACGACCCCCCGGACAAGCGGATCTTCACCGTCGGCCGCCCCATCGGCGACACGATGGTGCGGGTGACCGAGGACGACGGAACCGAATTGCCGCCGGAGAGCGTAGGCGAGATCCGCGTGCGCGGCCCGGGTGTAATGCGCGGGTATTACAGGCAGCCGAGGCGAACCGCGGCGGCCATGGACCCGGAGGGCTACCTGCGGACCGGCGACCTGGGCATGGTCGACGAGGACGGATACCTCCACCTCGTGGGACGGCGCGAGGACGTGGTCATTCGCGGCGGATTCAACGTGCACCCAAGGGAGGTGGAGGACCGGATCTCGGCTCATCCGGCGGTCGAAGAGGCGGCGATCGTGGGTGTCCCCGACGAGATTCTGGGCGAGGCGGTCTGCGCCTGTGTGGTGCGCGAGGAGGGCGGCGTGGTCACCGCGAGGGAGATTCGGGACTGGTGCTCCGGGACGCTGGCCGACTACAAGGTGCCGGATCTTGTTACCTTCATGGATGACCTCCCCCTGACCGGTACCGGCAAGGTGTGGCGCCAGGAACTGGCCCGCCGCGTCTCCGCGGAGCATTCGGACGCGGTCGAGGTGGAGCGCGAAGACCCGCAGGACTGAAGACAGAATGGTCAATCCCTATATGAAGGTCCCCCACGCCGAACCCGGCAGGCCGGTCGCCCCGGAAGCCCCGAACGCGGCGCTGCTCATCGACTTCGACAACGTCACGATGGGCATGCGCAGCGATCTCGCGAAGGAGCTCAAACACCTTCTCGATTCCGACATCATCAAGGGGAAGGTGACGGTCCAGAGGGCCTACGCGGACTGGCGCCGCTATCCCCAGTACATCGTACCGCTCTCCGAAGCCTCGATCGATCTCATCTTCGCCCCGGCCTACGGCAGCTCCAAGAAGAACGCGACCGATATCCGGATGGCGATCGACGGCATCGAGCTGGTCTTCATCCGGCCCGAGATCGGAACGTTCATCCTCCTCACGGGCGACTCCGACTTCTCCAGCCTGGTGCTGAAGCTCAAGGAATACGGGAAGTACGTCGTCGGGATCGGCATCCAGGAGTCGAGTTCGGACATTCTGGTGCAGAACTGCGACGAGTACTACTCCTACACCGCCCTGACCGGGCTCCACAAGGCCACCGGCGACGGCCCCGCGACCCCAGACGCCTGGGAGTGCGTGGAGGAAGCCGTCGGCCGCATGGCCTCCCGGGGGGACGTGATGCGCTCCGACCGGCTCAAGCAGGTCATCATGGAGCTGGCGCCCGGGTTCGACGAGCGCAGCCTGGGGTTCAAGAACTTCTCCAAGTTCCTCGTCGAGGCGGCGAACAAGGGGCTGGTGAACATCCAGCGTGGCGAGAACGGCCAGTACAAGGTCGCTCCGCGGGGTGGCGCGCCAGCCGGTGCCGACAGCCGCGCGACGGCCGCTGCGGAGCCCGCGGGGAACGGCGAGCAAAAGCCGGCCAGGGGCCGGAGGGGATCCCAGGCGCGGCGCGCGCCCGCGGAGCGAAAGGCAAAGGACGGCAGGAAGAAGACCGCGCCGGCAAGCACGCAGGAAGCGGCGGTGCGAGAGCCCGCGGCCAGGCCCGATCCCGCCCCCGCGCTGAAGCTGCTTGTGCGGGCGGTGAACGAGATGGGCGGCAGCGACGGGCGGGCCGCCCGGGACTCCGATGTCAAGCGGAAGATGCTGGCCATCGATCGGGGCTTCAACGAGAGTGCCTTCGGGTTCGGGAAGTTCAGCAAGTTCCTGCTGCACGCGGAGGAACAGGGGGCGATCGAGCTCAAGCGCGGGAAGGGGGGGAGCTTCGGCATTGTCGTCGCGTCCCGGGCCGCCGATCCCGCACCAACCGCCTTGGACGCAAGAGCGCTGGGACTGCCGACCACGGAGAGCTCGATCAAGAGCTATCTGGCGCACCGTTACAAGGGCGTCGGCATCAAGACCGCCGAGCGCCTGGTGGATCATTTCGGGGCGAGTGTCTTCGAGGTGATGCAGAACCAGCCGGAGCGGGTAAAACAGGTGCTTTTCAAGGCACGGGCCGAAAGCGTGCTCGCCAACTGGGCCGGAGACTACAAGAGGAGGAGTGCCGCGCTGGCGAAGCAGGCGCGGGCCTCGCAGCCGGCCGGGCAGGGCAAGGCAAACACGGACTCCCCGGCGCGGACCGGTGAGGGTGCGGCCAGCCGCGGTCAGCGTGAAGGTTCCCCGGGGCGGCGGACCGGATCCCGTGGGGGTACACGGCCGAACCGGAGTTCGGAATCCTCCACCGTCGCCGGCAGCGAGGGTGAGGAGGCAGCAGCCACCGAGGCTGCGCCGGTCAAGACGGGGCTTCGCGGGCTCTTTCCCTGGGGTCGCCGGTCACGTTAGCCGCGCGGTGACGGTGGCTGAGGACCAACGGTCCGGGGCGGACCCCTGGCTCCGCGGTCATCTCGCCGGCGATGCCGCCACCGTGGCTCGCCGCCTTCTCGGAACCGCGATCCTGTCCGCTGTCGACGGCCTCGAGACCCGGGGCGTCATCGTCGAAACCGAGGCCTATACCGGCCTTGAAGACCCGGCAAGCCACGCCCACGCGTCCCGGCGGCGCACTCCCCGCAACGACGCGATGTTCTCGGCCCGCGGCACCCTGTACGTCTACATCTCCTACGGGATCCACCATTGCATCAACGTCGTGACCGGCGAGGAGGGGGATCCGGCCGCCGTTCTGATTCGCGCGCTGGAGCCGGTGAGCGGACTGGACGTCATGGCGGCGCGGCGGGGACGCGAGCGCGACCTGTGCAACGGGCCCGGGCGCCTGGCGCAGGCCCTCGGGATCACCATGCAGCACAACCATCACGATCTCGCGCGGCCGCCGATCCGGCTTCAGCCGGGAGAACCGGTCCCGGATGCGGAGGTGGGCACCAGCGGCCGCATCGGAGTTTCCCGCGCCGCGGATTGGCCGCTGAGGTTCTTCATCAAGGGCCATTCGGCAGTCAAGCCGCCGAGGTGGTAACTTATATCCATGAGCGACCCGACCTGGATTACTCTGCTTCCCCCCCTCCTCGCAATCGGTCTGGCGATCGGCACGCGCCAGGTCTACCTGTCCCTTGCGGGCGGGATCTGGCTGGGGTGCGTCATCCTTCTGGATTGGAGCGTGGCGGCGGGATTGGCGGAGACGATCGAGTCGACCGTGCGCGTGCTGGGGGACGACTACGATGCCAGGGTGATCATGTTCACACTGGTGATCGGCGCGCTGATCGCGACGCTGTCGTCGTCCGGGGGCGTGGCGGGCTTCGTGGGCTGGCTGGAGCGCAACCGCTGGGTGACCAACGCGCGGCGGTCCCAGCTGCTGGCCTGGCTCATCGGGGTGGGCATCTTCATCGAGTCGAACATCACGGTGCTCGTCGCCGGGTCCGTCTCGCGGCCGCTCTTCGACCGCTACCGCATATCGCGCGAGAAGCTGGCCTACCTGATCGACTCCACCAGCGCCCCGATCTGCATCCTCATCCCGCTCAATGCCTGGGGCGCCACGATCCTGGGCCTTCTGAACGAGCAGGGCGTGGATCAGCCCCTCGGCGTTTTCGTGCGCTCCATCGCCTTCAACTTCTATTCGTTTGCGGCGGTCATCCTCGCGCTGGCGGTCGTTCTGGCGAAGCTGGACTGGGGCCCCATGAAGCACGCGGAGGCCCGAGCGGCGAAGGGTGAGGTGCTTGCTCCCGGAGCCACTCCCATGATGGACGAGGGTATGCTCAGCCACGACGAGGAGACGGCGATCCCGCCGCGGGCCGTGAACATGTTCGTTCCCGTCCTCGTCCTCGTGGCCGCGATGCCGCTGGGGCTCTGGATCACCGGGGGCGGCGACCTGAGAGAGGGTGACGGGGCGACATCCGTGCTGTGGGCGTCGCTCGCCGGCCTCGCGGCGGCGTGGATCCTCCTGTTGGCCCAGCGCGCGTACTCCATCGACAAGCTGGTGCGGATCGCCCTGCGGGGGGCGGGCGGCCTCGTCCCCCTGGCGCTCATCCTGCTCCTTGCCCTCGCCCTGGGCGACGTGACCAGCAAGCTGGGTACCGGAATGTACGTGGCAGGGGTCGTCGAGGGATCGCTTGCCCCGGCGGTCTTCCTGCCGCTGGTCTTCGTCGTGTCCTCCGCGATCGCCTTCTCGATCGGATCGAGCTGGGGCACCTTCGCCATCATGATCCCCATCGTGGTCCCGGCGGCCGCGGCGCTGGGGCTGGATCTGGCCCCCTTCCTGGCGGCCGCGCTGTCGGGAGGCATCTTCGGCGATCACTGCTCCCCCATCAGCGACACCACCGTGATATCTTCGATGGCGGCCGCCACCGATCACGTCGACCATGTGCGGACGCAGCTGCCCTACGCGCTCGCGGGCGGCGCCGTTGCGACCGTCTGTTTTGCCGTGGCCGGTGCCTTCCTGTAGAGCCGGGGCGGCGACAACCGTGTTGATCAGTCGAGGAGAGCCGTGAACATCACCGTGTGCGTGAAGCGCGTCCCCGATACCGCGACCCGGATCCGGATCGCGGAGGGCGGTCGCGGCATTATGCAGGACGGCGTGAAGTACGTCCTCAGCCCATACGACGAGTTCGCCGTCGAGGCGGCGCTGCAGCTCGTCGAGGCGGCGGGCGGGGGAGAGGTCACCCTGCTCAGCTACGGACCGCCGGCAACCGCGGAGACGTTGCGCTCCGGGCTGGCCCTGGGTGCCCACCGGGCCGTGCTGCTGACGGGCGAGCCGGACATGGACGGATGGGCGACCGCCCAGGTTCTGGCCTCGGAGCTGGCAGGGAGCGACGACGCCCTCGTGCTCTTCGGCATCAAGGCGGTGGACGACGACCAGCAGCAGGTGGGTCCCATGGTGGCCGAGCTGCTCGGTCGCCCGTGCGCGACCGCCGTGGCGGCGATGGATGTCGAGGGGGGCGTGGCGACCTGCCGCCGGGCCGTCGAGGGCGGGCAGGAGGTCGTCGAAATGGACCTGCCGGCCGCGGCGACGGTGACCAAGGGGCGGTATGAGCCGCGCTACGCGTCGCTCCGCGGCATCATGATGGCGAAACGCAAGCCGCTGGTGGAGAAGCCGGCTCCGGAGGTCGAATCCGGGCTCGCGCTGGAGGCGCTGACGTATCCTCCGGAGCGTCCGGAAGGGCGGATCGTGGGCGAGGGCGTCGAAGCCGCGGGCGAGCTTGTGCGCCTGCTCAGGGAGGAGGCCAGGGTACTCTGATGGCTGACGTACTGGCCGTAGCCGAAGTGAGGGACGGGGTTGTACAGAGCGTGTCCCGGGAGGTGGTCTCGGCCGCGCGCGGCATTGCGGATTCGCTGGGGGGCGCGGTCGACGTGGCCGCGGCGGGGGGGCCGGGTTGCGGGGCGGCGGCGTCCGGCCTGGGACGGCACGGGGCCGACCGGGTGCTCGCGGTGGAAGGGGCCGCGCAGGTCGATGTCCGCGCGACGGCGGTAGCCGAGCTCGTCCGCGCGGGGAGCTATGGGGCGGTCGTGTTCGCGGCGACGGGGCCGGGCAGGGATCTGGCTCCACGGGTCGCGGCCAAGCTGGCCTCGCCTCTCCTGACCGATGTGGTTGCCCTGGATGTCGACGGCGGCCGGATCGTGGCCACCCGCCCGGTCTTCGCCGGGAAGGCCCTGGCCCGCGTCCGGGCGCTCGGGACGCCGGCGCTCCTTTCCATTCGGCCCAACGTATTCGCCGTGGCCGATTCTCCACGCGAGGCACAGGTCGAGGCCGTCTCGCCCGCGGCGGAGGCAGAGACGGGATACCGGGTCGGGGGATTCGAAGCCTCTGCGGGTGCCGCGCTGGACGTGGCCGAGGCCGCCATCGTCGTTTCGGGCGGCCGCGGCATGAAGGACCCGGAGAACTGGCACATCCTCGAAGACCTGCGCGACGCGCTGGGCGACACGGCGGCGCTGGGGGCGTCCCGGGCCGTCGTCGACGCGGGTTGGCGCCCGCACGCGGAACAGGTCGGCCAGACCGGCAAGACGGTTACGCCGAAGCTCTACCTGGCGATGGCCATCTCGGGAGCGATCCAGCACCTCGCCGGAATGCGCACCTCGGGCGTCATCGTAGCGGTCAACCGCGATCCCGATGCGCCGATCTTCGGCGTGGCCGACTACGGAATCGTGGGCGACGTCTTCGAGGTCGCCCCCGCGCTCGCGGCCGCCGTCCGGGAGCTGCGCGGCTCGTAGGTTCCGTCGGGCTCGGGCGGAAGCCGGCCGATTCCTCCTACGGCCGCCCCATGAACTGCACCGGGTCCACCTCCCGCCCCCACCGCCACACCTCCAGGTGCAGGTGCGGCCCGGTCACGTTCCCGGACGACCCCGTCTTGCCGATCACCGTGGACTTGGACACCTCCTCCAGCGGCGCGACGTCGATTTCGGAGAGGTGCGCGTAGACGCTGAGCAGATCGGGGCCGTGGTCGATCCAGATCACATTGCCGTAACCGTCCATCGTCCCGGTGAAGCGGACCCGCCCGCCGAGGATCGGGCGCACCGGCGTCCCCACGTCCGCGGCCAGGTCCACTCCCCGGTGCAGGTCGGCGCCACCCTGGTTGCGGATGCCGAACGGGGACTTCAGCCCGCCGCGGACCGGCCATTGGGGCGTCTGGCACCCCGTGAGCGATCCCGCGGCCAACACGCTGATGACAATTGCGGCAACCGGCGCCGGCCTCAGGCCCCCGATGCCCGCGAGGATGCTCTGAACCGGATTCCCCGGGATCGACATCATGACCTGCCCGGCAGCAGGATGACCTGCGCGGGCTCGTTCCGCTCGATCCGCGCGACGCCCTCGGGGACGATCGCCAGCCCGTCCGCGTCGCGCAGCGACCGCACCAGCCCGCTCCCCTGGGGCCCGGTCAGCGCGCAGCGCGCCGCGCCGCCGGCATCGGAGGGCGCCGAGAGGCTCACCCGGAAGAACTGCGTGAGTCCCCGGGGGGCGGACAACGCGGTCTCGGTGACGGCGGTGACGATTGTCCCGACCGGACGCGCGGACCCCGTCATCGCGCGCAGGTAGGGCGCGACGAACACGTGGAAGGTCACAAAGGCGGAAGCGGGGTTCCCCGGAAGACCGAACACCGGCAGCGCGGCGCCATCGGGCTGCAGGTGCCCGAACGAGAGCGGACTGCCGGGGCGCATGCGCGCGCGCCAGAAATCCAGCCGGAACGAGAGCTCCAGCAGGATCCGCTTGAGGAGGTCCTTCTCGCCCATGGACGCGCCCCCTGTCGACACCAGCACGTCGACGCCTTCGACCGAGCCCAGCGCCTCCGTCAGCGCCTCCCGGTCGTCCGGAGCAACCCCGAGGTCGACGGGAACGCCGCCCGCCTCCGCGACCGCCGCGGCGATCATGCCCCGATTGGTGTCCGGGATCGCCCTGCCTTCCACCACGCGATCGAAGCGATCCACGCCGACCAGCTCGTCGCCGCTCGACAGCACGCCGACCCGCGGCCGCCTATGGACCCGCACCCGGTCCGCGCCGCTGGCCAGGATGACGGGCAGGGTCCCCGAGTGCACGACCGCGCCGCTCGGGACGGTTTCGTCGCCGCGCTCCATGTCCTTGCCCGCAGTGCGGACGTGTTTGCCCAGATCATCGGTGCGGTGGATCACCACCGCCCCCGCGGACGCTTCACCGTCGGTGTGCTCCACGCGGATCACCGAGTCGAAGCCGACGGGGATGGGGCCGCCCGTCATCACCCGGACCGCTGCGCCGGGCGGGACATCCTCGAGCGGCACCGTCCCCGGGTAGGACTGTCCCGCTACCGGGAGGCGCAGATCGCCATCGCCCCGCCCCGCCAGGTCGCCGCTCCGCACCGCGAACCCGTCCATCGCGCTGTTGGGCCACGAGGGGAGGGTGGCGCGGGCGGCCACCGGCTCCGCCAGGGATCGCCCGAGCGCGTGGGCGGGCGGCATCGACCTCGCCGGCATCGGCCGCGCATCGGCCAGAACGCGCTCAAGGGCGTCCCGGTACGACAGCCAGTCAGCCTCGAGGCGTTCGAAATCCGCCATCGTGCCGGACGATCAGAACCGCCAGCCGGCGCTCAGCGTCAGACCGTATCCGCGCACCCATTCGCTCTGTACAACCGGCTCCGGTTCCATGTCGGAGTTCAGCGGACGCTTCTCGGGGTCGTCGAAGCCGCTGGGGGTGTTCAGCTTGAGCAGCGTGAGGCCGGCCTCGGCCTGGAGCATGAGCCTCGGGTGGACTTCGATCCTGAATCCCGTGCCGGCCGTCGCCGTGAATCCGGTCCCGAAGTCGTAGACGTCCTCGGGGAGGAGCACATCGGCGAACTCGCCCTGGCCCGCCACGTCGATGGCGATCCCCCCGCCCATGAACAGGTGGGGGCTGATGCGGTTCCAGGTGCGGCGTCCGGTCAGGCTGAAGTTGAGGCGGGCGTCGGCCATCAGCATGTGAACGTCGGTCTCGCCGATGGTCCGGTCGCCCACGGCGCGGCGCGGGTCCACGATGTCGCGGGTCGTGGGGAGGTAGCTTACGATCCCCTCGATGAACAGGGGGCCGCTGGCCTCCACCGCGTAGCGGGCGCCCATGAAGGAACCGGATTTCGGCCCGAGGTCGAGCGACCCGTTGGTGAGAAACATCGTGCCCCAGAGGAAGGAGGTCTCCTGGGCGCTCTCGATGAAGCGGTACGGGGACGGGATGGTCTGGCCCCGCGTTGAATCCGCCTGGGACAGAATCAGTATGGTCAGAAGCGCCGCGGTGCGGAGCGTGCGGGAGAGGATCATCAATTCCGGTGAAGGGTCTGGTTTGCGCTGAACTCCAGTCAATGTAATCTGATTCATTGCGGGTGGGTTTCCCATTTCAATCGGTTGCGTGACTCTTCATTGGCGAGTTTTCGTAGTGAGAGGGTGTTCATGGCGTCAAATGTTGCCGGCCCGGGCGCCGGTGAAGGGATCGGGTAGCTGATGCGGTGCTCGACTTGCGGGGAAAACCTTGTCGCGGGTGAGGATCGGTGCCCCACCTGCGGAGCGGTGGTGGAACGGAGACAGGTGCCGGTCGCGAAGCGCAACGTGCGGCAGTGTCCGCGCTGCGGGCACCACAGCGAGGGCGTGCCCTACTTCCGCAAGACCGGCCATCTCGCACTTCTGGTGGGCCTTAGCGTCTTCACCTACGGGATCGGCGGGCTGGTGTACTACGCCGCCCGCAGAAGGCACCGGGTGTGCCCCAACTGCGGCCTGGGCTGGGAACACTCCCGGGAGCCCGGGGACGCGCATTCGCTGAATCCCGTCGGGGACGCGCCGGTCACCGCAGGCCGGACCGCCGCACCCCGGCGCGAGCACCGGTTGCCGCCGAGCGGGATCGGCAGACGGGTGTTCGGGGCGGGGTTGGGGATTCTGGCCGCGATCATCATCACGGCTGGAATAGCCGGCGGCGACGGACCCCCGATCGTGGTCGGCGCGCTGATGGGAATGGGGGGTTCGGGGCTGTTCATGTGGGGGTGGAGGGCGCTTCAGGAGCGGCGGCAGTCGGTGCTGCAGGCGCTCAACCGCAGGGTGCTGATGCTGGCGACCCGCCGGGGCGGCGTGCTCACCGTCACGGAGGTGGCGGCGGAGCTGGACCTGAGCCTCGAGGCGGCCGAGAAGGTGCTGATCGGGATGGATGACGGCTTCAGGGTGCGGTCCGACATCAGCGACGAGGGCGTGCTCTACTACGAGTTCCCGGAGGTCGTCCACCAGAAGAAGCTGCGGTCGGGCGGCTCCGCATAGCCGGGCGGAACGCCGGCCGCATTGGCGTTATAATGGATCGGAGTGCCAACTCCACCACAGACGGAAATACGCCGCTCCCGGTGCTAACGCGGGATCATCCACGGACTGCCAATGCGACAATTCACAGACGACCAGGGTGTTGAGTGGGTGGCCTCCGTGGCCACCGAAGAGGGCGGCGACTACAAGGGGCGGTTCTACCTTGTCATGCACCGCGCCGAGGGGCGGGCCGGCCCGGTCAGCCTCGTGGACGTGCGCTGGAATTCGCGCAAGACGGCGGACCGCACCCTGGCCACCATGTCGAAGGTCGAAATGCGGCGGCGGCTGCGTTCGGCGATCGGCCGTGGCGGGGCGCGGTTGCCGGTCTGATCTCCCGGGTGGGGAAGCGCCGTTTCAGGCGCAGGAGGCGCAGACGCCTGTGAACTCGAGCCGGTATCCGGTTACGTGGAAGCCCGGGCATACGTCGCTGGCGGTCATCATCTCGGTGGGCAGGCTGCCCGGCACGTCCATGACGGCCCCGCAACGGTTGCACCGCGCGTGGTGGTGCGGGTCGGTGCGCCCGTCGTACCTGGATGACCCGTCGGAATAGCTCAGCTTGATCGCCATGCCGCACCCGACCAGCGTCTCGAGGTTCTTGTAGACGGTCGCGAGGGAGATCGCGGGCAGCTGCGCTCTCACCCCGTGAAAGACCTCTTCGGCGGTGGGATGCGTGTCCGTTCCCGCGAGGAACCGGTGGACGGCGCCTCTCTGCTCGGTAAACCTGTGCCCGAACGCCTCCAGCGCCTCGCGCAGGCGGTCACTCTCGACGGATGCTTGGACGGGTGGGGACAACCTGGCCCTCCTCAGGCGAAAGCCCATCGCTCACATGAAGTTAGGATGTAGGCGCCGAGCTTCCGTGTCAACCCGGAGGGCACGAGCCCCGACTACGGCGGGGTTGCAGCGAGCCGGGACGCGCCATGCTCCCGGGCGGAGTGTTGCCTCCGGGCCGTCCGCCGAACCATACTCGAAGGCCGGCAAATCACCCCTTGCAACGCATGGATGCCGCTGCCGCATGCGCACGAGCCTCGGCCTGAACCCTATCGACGCCCTCTTCCCACCGGAGAACCCTGAATGACGCACGATCCCGCCGCCCTCGACGCACTGCTCACCGAGAAGCGGAAGTTCGCTCCGCCGAAGCAATTCGCCGCGGACGCGGTCGTCTCCGACCCCGCGATCTACGACGACGCCGAGGACTTCGAGCGATTCTGGGCCGGATGGGCGGGCGAGCTCGACTGGTACCGCAAGTGGGATACCGTGCTCGAATGGAGCCCCCCGTACGCGAAGTGGTTCGTCGGCGGCAAGCTGAACGTTGCCCACAACTGCATCGACCGGCATCTCGACGGCCCCAGGCGCGACAAGCAGGCGCTGGTCTGGGAGGGGGAGCCGGGGGACAGGCGTACGTTCACCTACGCCGAGCTTGCGGTCGAGGTGGGGCGGTTCGCGAACGTGTTGAAGGGGCTGGGCGTGAAGAAGGGGGATCGCGTCGCCATCTACCTGCCGATGATTCCGGAGGCGGCCTTCGCGATGCTCGCCTGCGCCAGGATCGGCGCGCCGCACTCGGTGGTGTTCGGCGGCTTCAGCCCGGATTCGCTGGCGGACCGGATCAACGACGCCCAGGCGAAGGTCCTCGTCACCGCCGATGGCGGGCATCGCCGCGGGACGATCGTGCCGCTGAAGGAGAACGCCGACCGGGCCGTGGCGCGGTGCCCGAGCATCGAGCACGTCGTAGTGGTGGAGCGGGGAGGACTGGAGGGCCGGGTGGCCGCCGGGATGACTCACGGGCGCGACCACTGGTATCACGATCTCGCGAGCGGGGTGTCCGGCGAGTGCGAGGCCGAGCCGATGGACGCCGAGGATCTGCTGTACATCCTCTATACCTCCGGCACGACCGGGAAGCCGAAGGGCGTGGTGCACACGACGGGCGGCTACCTGACCCAGGTGCACGCCACGACCCGCGTGGTGTTCGACCTGAAGGAGGACGACATCTTCTGGTGCACGGCCGACGTCGGCTGGGTTACCGGGCACAGCTACATCGTCTACGGGCCGCTTTCGGCGGGGACGACGGTGGTGATGTACGAGGGGGCGCCCGACTGGCCGGACAAGGGACGCTTCTGGCGGATGTGCGAGGACTACGGCGTGACCATATTCTACACCGCGCCGACCGCGATCCGCGCGTTCATGCAGTGGGGCGAGGAGTGGCCCGACCGCTCCGACCTGTCCCGGCTGCGCCTTCTGGGGACGGTGGGAGAGCCGATCAACCCCGAGGCGTGGATGTGGTACCACCGCGTCATCGGCGGCGAGCGGTGTCCGATCATCGACACCTGGTGGCAGACCGAGACCGGCGGGATGATGATCACCCCGCTGCCCGGCGTCACCCACACCCGGCCAGGGAGCGCCTGCCGCGGCTTCCCGGGCATCCGGACCGCGCTGCTCAACAACGCCGGTGAGCCGGTCGACGCGGGCTACCTTGCCATCACCCGGCCCTGGCCGGCGATGCTGCGCACCATCTACGGCGACGACGAGCGCTACCGCGAGACCTACTGGTCCAAGTGGGACGGGATCTACTTCCCCGGCGACGGGGCGAAGCTGGACGAGGACGGCTACCTGTGGATCCTGGGGCGCGTGGACGACGTGCTGAACGTCGCGGGGCACCGGATCGGCACCATGGAGGTGGAGAGCGCCCTGGTGGAGCACCCCGCCGTAGCGGAGGCGGCGGTGGTGGGGAAGACGCACGCGGTGAAGGGACAGGCGATCGCCGCCTTCGTGACGCTGATGGGGGGCAGGGAGGGGAGCGACGAACTGGCAGCCGAGTTGAAGGTGCACGTGGCCAAGGCCATCGGTCCGATCGCGCGCCCCCAGTTGATCCTCTTCGCGGCGGATCTGCCCAAGACGCGTTCGGGCAAGATCATGCGGCGGCTGCTCGGAGACATCGCCGCGGGGCGGGCCCTGGGGGATACCACGACGCTGGCCGATCCCGCTGTGGTCGAGAAGCTGAAGTCGCGGTACGAAACGCGTGAGGGCGGCTGACGCGATTCGCGGAGACACCCGGCTGCGGCGTTTCGGGTTGTGCTGGAGCCGCGTGGACCGACTGGGCACATGAGCATTATGTAATGTTCGCTTTACATAATGTAAAGTATACTTTACATATTGTCTGCCAGCGGATCCACGGTCGGCGGCCGCCGCCGGCCCCCCGGCTTCCGCTTGACCAGCTTCGCCGGCACGCCCACGTGCACCCCGCCGGCCTCGGTGTCGCGGCTCACCAGGGCCCCGGCGCCCACCATCGAATCCGGGGCGAGGGTGGTCCCGGCGAGCACGGTGGCGTGGTAGGCGATCCGGACTCCGTCGCCGATGACGGTGCGGGGCGTGCGCACGTCGCGCGGATCGCCGATGTGGTGGCTGTGCGAGTAGACGTTCACGAAGTCCGAGACCGACGCGCCGTCGCCGATCCTGATTCCGCCCCGGTCGTCGAGCAGCACGTGCCGGTGCACGACCACGTCGTCGCCCACCTCCATCCGGTAGCCGAAGCTCAGCTTCACGAAATGGAACGCCTTGAAGTTCCTGCCGCAGCGGGCGAAGATGTGCCGGGCCAGGATGCGCCGGAACTTCACGCCCAGGTGCACGTTCTCTCCCAGCAGGCTCTTGTCGAACATCTCCCACAGCCAGATCAGCGGCTTGACCCTGTAGTAGCGATCGAGATCGGTATCCGCGTAGTACTCCGGCTCGAGCGTGACATTCCGCGGATCGAGCTGGTCGCGGAGGATGTCCACCGCAAGCGAGGGGCGGGCCGCGGGGCGTTCGGCTCCCGCCCGGCGCCCGGCTTCCTCGGTCCGCCCGGTTCCGCCGGGGAAGTAGATCTCCTCCAGGACCCGCCGGCACAGCTCGTTGCGGTCGGTTTCCGGGTCGGACAATTCCTCCTCCATGCCTGCCAGCCAGCGCCCGTAGCGATCGGCCGCGGCCTCGCCGATCGCGACGCTCCGCAGGGGGAGGAAGCGGTACTCGCCGCCGGAGGACATTGCGTC
Source organism: Gemmatimonadota bacterium (assembly GCA_022827345.1). Classification (GTDB taxonomy): domain Bacteria; phylum Gemmatimonadota; class Gemmatimonadetes; order Longimicrobiales; family Gaopeijiaceae; genus Bin94. The sequence continues at coordinate 89,395 of JAJDTB010000030.1, forward strand.
GTTACCTGTCCATGCGCTTGAGAAAACCGGCGCCGCCGGCCGCGGGGCCGTTGCGGCGACTCTGTGCACGATAATAAACCCTTGCTTGCGCCCGAGGTCCATCAACGGCTTCATTAAGGGGATGCACGACGTACTCAGAACCCGCCTGATGCGGAAGATCGAGAGCCTGCCCGAGGAGCAGGTCTACCAGGTCCTCGACTATATCGAGTTCCTCGAGTCCAGATACTCCTCGCCGGACAGCGAAAAGCGGCCCGGCGGCTTCCAGAAGCTGGGCGAGGACATCGAGGACGGCATGCGCAAGCGCGCGTTCAACCCGTCCAACCTGCGGGAGGCCTTCCAGGTGATCGCAGCGGCCAACCGGGCGATGAGCGGCGTCAGGAAGGCGGGGCGCGAACTCTTCGACGAGATCGCCGGCGGCGTGACCGGTGGCGACGCCGCAGAGAGGAAGCGGCCGGCGGGCGAGATGCCCGGCCGAGAGGAGGAGGACGCGGGGGAAACCCCGCCGGGAGGCGCCGGCAAGTCCTCCGGCGGTAGCGGGTAGGCGTCGGTGTTGACCCGGCTTCGCCGCGTCCGGTACGTTTGTTGATGGACAGAGGCACGGAGGGCCGACTCCCGCTGCGCGGCGAGGTCGTCAAGGAGGCACTGACCTTCGACGACGTGCTTCTGGTCCCGGGTCACTCCAGTGTTCATCCGAGCGAGACGGACATCTCGACCCGCCTCACCAACCGCATCACCCTCCAGGTCCCCCTCGTATCGGCGGCGATGGACACGGTGACCGAAGCCCGCATGGCGATCGCCGTAGCGCGCGAGGGCGGCGTGGGCGTGATCCACAAGAACATGTCCATCGACCTCCAGGCCCAGGAGGTCGACCGGGTGAAGCGGTCCGAGAGCGGGATGATCCTCAAGCCCATCACCCTCGGGGCGGCCGCCTCGCTCAGGGACGCGCACCAGCTCATGGCGCGCTTCTCGATCAGTGGCGTGCCCATCGTCGAGGGCGACGGCACCCTGGTCGGGATCATCACCAACCGCGACCTCCAGTTCGAGAGCGACCTGGACCGTCCGGTGGCGACGCTCATGACCTCCGAAGGGCTCATCACGGCACCCCAAGGGACGACCCTGACCGAGGCCGAGCAGATCCTCCACAGGCACCGGATCGAGAAGCTCCCGGTCGTCGACGGCAACGGGAAGCTCAGGGGGCTGATCACCGTCAAGGACATCTTCAAGCGCCGCCAGTTCCCGAATGCGTGCAAGGACGAGCACGGGCGGCTCCGCGTGGGTGCCGCCATCGGGGCGGGGAAGGCGGACCTGCCGCGTGCCAGGGCTCTGGTGGAGTCGGGGGTGGATTTCCTGGTGGTCGATACGGCCCACGGCCATTCGGAAGGGGTCCTCCAGGCGGTGGCGCGGGTGCGGGAGGCGTTCCCGGACCGGGATATCGTGGCGGGCAATGTGGGGACGGCGGAAGGGGCCGACGCGCTGATCGAGAGGGGGGCCGATGCCGTCAAGGTGGGGGTCGGACCGGGGTCGATCTGCACGACCCGGGTGGTCACGGGGGTGGGCCTGCCGCAGTTGACCGCGATCATGGACGCGGTGGATGGGGCCGCGGGCCGGGTCCCGGTGATCGCCGACGGCGGGATCCGGTACTCGGGCGACGTGGCCAAGGCGCTTGCGGCGGGGGCCGCATGCGTCATGATGGGATCGGTGCTCGCCGGAACCGAGGAGTCCCCGGGCGAGGCGTTTCTGCTCGAGGGGCGGCGGTTCAAGACGGTGCGGGGGATGGGCTCGCTTTCGGCGATGGAAGAGGGAACCGCCGATCGCTATTTCCAGGAGGGCCGCGCGGCGAAGAAGCTGGTGCCGGAGGGGATCGAGGCGCGGGTCGCCTACAAGGGTCCCGTGTCGGATACCGTCTTCCAGCTGTCGGGGGGCCTCAGGAGCGGGATGGGGTATTGCGGCGCCCGGACGCTGGCGTCGCTGCGCGCCACCGCCCGCTTCGTCCGCGTGACGACCGGGGGTCTGCGGGAATCGCACCCGCACGACGTGACGATCACGCGCGAGGCCCCCAACTACAGTCACTGACCCATGTGGCACAGCGCACTGAGGCTCGCGGTCGTCCGGGGTACCCTGGCCGTGGCGGCATTGTCCCCGATCGGCTGCGCCCGGCAGCCCCCGCTTCCGCTCGCCCCTTCCCCCGCCGGGCAGCCCGTCGAGGTCCGCGAACCGGTGGAACGCGAGCCGGTTCGCGCTCCGGAGCCACGGGGTGAGCCGGAAGTGGTTGGGAAGGCCCCCGCGAGTGATGCCGTGGACCTCTTCGCCGCCGATCCGATTGTGACCTCGGGCCAGGCAGGGGACGAGGGGATCGACGACCGGGTCGAATGGTGGCTGAACCTCTGGCAGACCCGGTCCCGGGACGCATTCGTGCGCGGCCTTTCGCGGATGGGCAGCTACGAGGACCTGGTCACCGCCGAGCTGGCAGCCAGGGACCTTCCTCCATCCCTCCTCTACCTGCCGCTGATCGAGGCCAACTACTACCCGACCGCGGTGTCGCCGGCGGGGGCCGGCGGGCTGTGGCAGTTCATGCCGCGCACCGCCCGCTGGATGGGGCTGACGGTGAATTCACTGATCGATCAGCGTTTCGACGCCTTCGCCGCAACGCCCTTGGCGCTCGATTATCTGCTGGACCTGAACGAGCAGTTCCAGTCGTGGTTCCTCACCCTCGCGGCCTACAACGCCGGACCGGGCCGGGTGGAGCAGGCGATACAGCGCCACGGACGCGGCCAGCCCCGCGACGATCGGCTCTTCCTGGGCATCCGCGACCGGCTCCCCGCCGAAACCCGCGACTTCATCCCCAAGTTCCTGGCGGCGGTGAGGATGGCCAGCGATCCCGAACGCCACGGCATATCCGGCGTGCCGAGGGCGTCACCGCCGTCCTTTGACACCGTCGCCATCGACGGCCCGGCCTCGATCGACGTGATCGCGGATGTGGCGGGGGTCGGCCTGGAGGAGGTGAGGGATCTGAATCCTCACATCGTGCTGGGGATGACTCCCGGGGGCGGCTCGACCGTAGTCCGTCTCCCGGCTGGCTCCGCCGAGGGGTTCGCCGGACGGTTCGCGGCGATCCCCCTCCGGAATCGCGTCAACAGACACATCGTCTCCGCGGGCGAGACCCTCTCGCACATCGCGCTGGACTATCGCATCTCGCTGGCTGAGCTGCGGGGGGCGAACCCCGGGGTGTCACCGAGGCGCCTTCAGATCGGCAGCGTGCTGATCGTGCCGGGGATGCGGCGCGACTCCGGGGAGCCCGCGGCTGCCGTGGCTGGGCCGGGTCCGGACGACCCGCCGATTGCGGATGACCTTCCGGAAGCAGGATCGGGCGAAGACGCTTCGTCAGCGGGGACCGACCGTGCCGCACCGACGGGCGGCGAGGTCGTGCACGTGGTCACCCGGGGCGAGAGCCTGTGGCTGATCGCGAGGTTGTACGGTGTCGAGCTGGCACGCCTGCGTGCACGCAACGGAATCGGCGAGGGCGCCCTGGTACACCCGGGCGACAGCATCCGGATACCGGCGGCGCGATAGTCTCCGCGGCGCGGGCGCAGAGCGCGAAGCCGTCGGCTTCCGCTACGGCGCGGATGCGTCTCCGGACTTCCAGTCCCCGGAGCGTCCCCCGGACTTCTCGACCAGCCGGATCGACTCGATCGTCATGCCGCGGTCGACCGCCTTCAGCATGTCGTACGCCGTCAACAGCGCCACCGCCACCGCGGTCAGCGCCTCCATCTCGACGCCGGTGCGGCCGCTGATCGTCGCGGTGGCGGTCACCCGCAGTCCCGGCAGCGCCGCATCGAGTTCGATGTCCACGCTCACGCCGGCCTCGGGCAGGACGTGACACAGCGGAATGAGCTCGCCGGCGCGCTTTCCTCCCATGATCCCCGCGACCCGTGCGACCTGCTCTACGTCGCCCTTGGGGTTGCAGCCGGTGGAGAGCAGCTCCCAGGCCCGCTCGGAGCACCGCAGCAAGCCCCGGGCGACCGCGCGCCTGGCGGTGATCTCCTTGTCGGTCACATCCACCATCTTCGCCTTGCCCTCGGCGTCGAGGTGGGTGAGCGCGTCGAGCCCTTCGCGATCCGGGTCTGTCATCTTGAACGCAGCCTGTGGGGTGTCATGGCCGTCCTGGCGGCGCGAGTGTCTCCTCCAGATCCAGCAGAAGCGTGGCGATGAAGAGTTGGGGATTCACATTGCCCAGCGCCAGCATCCGCGCCTCTTCCACCCTCGCGACCCCGCGGGCGATCCGGTCGGGGGTGAGGGCCAGGCGGCGGGCGGTGTCGCGCAGGAAGCGCCGCTCGCCGGAGTTGACGATCCGTTCGTCGCGGCCGGCCGCCGCCGCGCCGAGGTCGCGGATCCACAGCTGCAGCGCCTCCAGCAGGTCGAGCAGGCCGCGCGCCCCTCCCGGACGGTAGTCCAGCGCGGTGCGGTATGCGTCGGCCCGCTTGCCGCCGGTGGCCGCGCGCAGCAGGGCCAGTGAACGGTCCCGGTTGCCGGAGTGTGCTCCCTCCGGGTCCAGGTGCCCGAGGGCGGCCCCGATGGAGCCCTGGGAGAGTGCGGCCGCCCGGTCCGCGGCCGCCGGTTCGGCGCGGCACTCTTCGCGCAGGAACGCCGCCACGTCCGGGACGGGCAGGGGGGGGAGGTGGATGTGAAGGGCCCGGGATCGGATCGTGTCCAGGAGACTGCCGGGTTTGCCGGAGGTCAGGATGAAGCGACTCGCATCGGGAGGCTCCTCGAGCAGCTTGAGCAGCGCGTTGGCCGCCTCGGGGCTCGCCTCCTGGGGGACCAGGTATTCGGCGTCGCCCACGATGAAGAACTGCTCATCGCTCACGGCCGGCCGGCGATGCGCGCGCTCGCGCAGGGTCATCACGGCCGCGAAGTAGATCCCCTTCACCTCGGTGTCGCCCTCCGGACGCAACGGCTGCCGCCGCATCTCGCCCAGCCTGTCGTAACGTGCCGACTCCAGCGCCTCCGCCAGCTTGCCGGGTCCGTGCGCGCGTTTTGGCCGGGGCAGGGGAAAGTACCAGTGGATGTCCGGGTGCTCGAGGCGGAGAGCCTGGCGGCAGCTGACGCAGGAATCGCACGGCTTTTCCTCTTCCGTGCACAGCCGGGTGCGCGCGATCCACAGCGCCAGCGACTGTTTGCCGCATCCGGGCATGCCATGGATGAGGACCGTGGCGGGCAGGGTGCCGCGGGAGAGGGCGCGCCGCAGCGAGGAGCGGAGCGCTTCGTGGCCGCGGAAGGCGGGAGGGGCCGGGGGCTGGCGGAGGCTGCTGCTCATGGCGCCGTGCGGGCGGCCGCGGCCAGGTTACGGATGCGCGCGGCCGCCAGTCGCTCGGCCACGCGGATTGCTTCGATCATGGAGGAGGGGTCCGCCCTGCCCTGGCCGGCGATGTCGAAAGCGGTCCCGTGATCGGGAGAGGTGCGCACGAAGGGAAGCCCGATGGTCACGTTCACGCCCCTGCCGAACGACGCGGTCTTGAAGGCGGCCATCCCGACGTCGTGATAGGGGGCCACGACCGCGTCGAACTCGCCTGAGAACGCCCGGACGAAGACGGTATCGGCGGGGATCGGGCCGGAGACCCTCCAGGGGTCGGCGGCGAGGGTGGCGAGGGCCGGTCCGTACACGTCGCGCTCTTCGGTGCCGAACATGCCGCCATCGGAGGCGTGGGGATTCAGGGCGCAGAGTGCGATGCGCGGCTCGTCGAGTCCCCAGTCGGAGTTGAGGGCGGCTCCGAGCAGGCGGGTGCGGGAAACGAGCAGCTCATCCGTCAGCGACGCGGCGACCTCCGAGAGGGGGATGTGAATGGTCGCGAGGAGGACCCTCTTCGGGGGAGACGCGCCGCCGCCCCCACCTTCGTCGCACATCACCATCCCGACCTCCGGCGCGCCCGCGAGCGCCATGAGCATTTCGGTGTGGCCCGGGTGGTATCCCGCTTCGGCCAGCCCGGGCTTGTGCACGGGGGCGGTCACCACCGCGTCGACCTCGCCTGCGAGCGCCAGCTGCACCGCGCGCTCGATCGCCATCCCCGCCGCGCGGCCCGGACGCAGCCCCGCCTCCCCGCCCCCCACCGCCTCGAAGCGGCACGCCCCCGCGAAGTCGGAGCTGCACTCGACGGGCCCGATGACGACGGTCGCTCCCGCGTCGGGCAATACCGCCGCCAGCGCCTTCGCGGCGACCTCCGGCCCGATCCCCCGGGGATCGCCCAGCGTGATGGCGAGCCGCACGCGGGGGGATCCGGGCCGCGGCACGGCGGGGACTCCTGCCGGCACCGGCCGCTACCTCACATCCTTGATCTCGATGTAGGTCTTCGCCTTCAGCCCGTCCAGAAGCGCCTGCTCCCGCTTCTGCGCGGTGAGCGTCGCGCGGATCTGCGGCTCCAGGTCCTCGAAGCTGTACTCGCCCGCATCACGCAGCTCGCCGATCCTGATGATCGCGAAGAGTTCCTCCCCCTGCATGGCGAACTGGATCGGTCCCACGATCTCGCCGGTTTCCCGCCCGGTCAGTGCCGCCACGTACGCCGGCGCCAGCGGCGGCGAGATCTGTCGTTGCCGCACCGTGCCCGAGTCCGGATGGATGGGGTTGTGGTACTCGTCGATCAGGTCATCGAAGTCCTCGGTGCGGGCCCGCTCCGCCAGCTCCGTGGCGAATGTGCGCGTCCGCCCGATGTCGCGGGGTCCGATCTGGGGACGGATCAGGATGTGACGGGCCTTCCGCTCGGCGAAGCGCACGCGCTCCACCAGTATGACGTGGAAGCCGAACTGGGTTTCGACCACGTCGCTGATCCCGCCGTCGAGGAGACTGAAGGCGGCATCCTCGAATTCGTCGACCATGAAGCCCCTGCGGAACCAGCCGAGATCGCCGCCCGCCGCCGCCGAGGCGGGGTCCTGGGAGTACTCGGTTGCCAGCGCGGCGAAGTCCTCACCCGCGCGCGCCCGCTCCAGGAGGCCCTCCGCGGTCACGCGGGCCTCGTCCTTCGTGGAGTCGGAGGCCGCGACCGAGAGCAGGATCTGCTTGAAGGTGACGGTTGCCGGGCGCTCCTGCAGGGTGGCGCGGCCGACCTCGAAGAAATCGCGCACCTCGGCTTCGGTCACCTCTACGGCGCCCTCCCCGCCGTGACGCTGCACGTACAGCTCGACGAGCATTCTCTGGCTGATCTGGTCCCTGAGGATCTCCCGATAGCTCTGAACGTTGAGGCCCTCCTCTGCAAGGAGCCGCTCCATCTCCGCCCGGGAGCCGAAGTTCTCCTCCACGCCCGCCATCTGCTCCTGAAGCGCGGCCTCGACGCGGTCGTCGTCGATTTCCAGCAGCGTGTCCTGGGCCGCGGCCTGCAGGACGACCTGGGTCGCGACGAGGCCGTCCAGGAGGGTCTTCCGGAACTCTTCCCACTCGGCCGATCCGGCCGCCGGGATGGTACGGCCCGCGATTCGGGCCCGGTCCTCTTCCTGGACCAGTTGCGACAACAGCACCACCGAGTCCCCCACAACCGCGACGACCCGGTCCACCGGCTCTTCCTGGGCATGGCCGCGGGCGGCTGGGAGTCCGGCAATCATGCAGAGCAGGAGCGCCGCGTGGCGGATCCCGCGCAGCCTGCGTGACAGGTGCATCATTCTCATCTTCATCCTTCCATCAGGTCATCGTAGCTGGTGCTGCGCCCGGCCCGCCTACCGTGATTCGAGTTCTCTGACGCGCTCCACGGTTGCAGCCAGTCTGGCCTCGTGGATGCGCCACCGGCCCTCTTCCCTCAGCAGGAATGTAACGCCGCCCAACGGGACGATTTCCTGCTGGCCGCCGACGATACGGGCCAGTGCCTGCTCGACCACCTCCGGTACCGATGCCGTGGCCCCCGGCGCGCCCGCATCGGCGGTTGTGTCGGGCACCGCCGGACGAAGCAACAGGCCGATCACTTCCGCGCGTTCCCGGATCGCTGTCCGGGCCTCGGCAGCCAGCGAGTCGGCCTGGGCTTCGGTAGCCGCGAAACCCCGCGCCTCCGCTTCAGCCAGAAGCAACTCCTGCCTCCCGCGCCGCCTCAGCGCGACCTCGAGTTCCTCGTCGGAGGCGGCCAGAACGCCTTCGGCGAAACCGTCCGGAGACACGCGGGCGAGTTCCATGAAGTCCCCCACGGTATAGACCCCGTCGGTCCACGTCATGAGCGGACGGGAGGCCGCGCGGCCCGAAAGGCGCGAGGGCGACGACTCCATGAGCGCCCTGGTGATCTGCAGCGCACCCTCGGCCAGCGTCAGTCCTGCCAGCGTATCCAGCTGCGCGATGTACGCCGCCTCCGCCACGGCCATCCGCTCCTGCTGGATGAGCGTCCGGAACTCCTCGCCGATCTCCGACAACTCGGGGATCGACAGCCCGTCGAGCCGCAGGACGTGGTAGCCCAGGGGCGTCTCCACGGGTTCGCTGAGCTCGCCGGGCTGCAGGGCGAAGACCGCTTCGTCGATCGGCGCGAGCATCTGGCCGCGGCCGAAGGTGCCCATGCTTCCTCCGCGGCTGCCGCTGCCGGGGTCGCCGCTGTAGCGGGAGGCGAGGGTGCCGAAGTCGGCGCCGCCGAGCAGCTGGTCGCGCAGCGAACGCGCCACGACGAGCACGCTGTCCCGCTGCCGGGTCGTGCCGCCTCCGGGGGGGAAGGGAAGGAGGATCTGGGAAGCGGTGGCCCGTGCGCCGGGCAGGTCGGCCGCGAAGCGCTCGGCGAGTTCCGCGTCCGAGACCACCGTATCGACATCGATGACCGCGTCCCGCAACTCCGCGAGCATGAGCTCCTGGAGCGGCTGCTCGACCACGAGTCCCACATCGAGTGTCGCCAGGGTGGTGTCGGCGCCGAGGTGCGCGGCGAGCAGGGTGTAGTCCACCCACAGTTCCGCGACGACCCGCGCCACCTGGGTGTCGGGGGGCACGGTGCTGTGCTCGGCGATCAGCCGCGCGGCATCGTCGACCGTGAGCCGGTGTTCTCCGGCCTCCGCCAGCGGGCCGGGACCGCAACCGGTGAAGGCGACGCCCGCGATCAGCCCCCAGGCAATCGACTTCCCTGTCCGTGGCATCAGACGGCCTCCCTGGTCAAAGACAATTCGCGAACCTGATCCCCGGTCGCGGTTCCGTCGCATGCGGGCTTCTCCACCCCGCCCAGCGCATCCACCGCCCGCGCTACCAGACTAGTCAAGCGGGTCGGCTCTGAACACTCCAGCACCACCGACAGGGGAGAGACCCTCCGCACTTCGATCTGCACCGCCTCACCCTTCAGCGCGCCTTCGAGCGCCGACATGCGCGGGACGAGATCGGGGCGGAAGTTCACTCGTACCCGGCTGCCCCGCATCAGGATCCGGCTGACCCCGGCTTCCTTGCCGACGATCGCCAGCAGCGACTTGTCGAGCAGGCGCCGGGTCTGCGGGGGGAGGCGGCCAAAGCGGTCGGAAAGCTCCTCGGCGAGCGCTGCGATCTCGTCGCGCTTTCCAGCCTTCGACAGGCGCCGGTACAGGTGCAGCTTCTGTCGCTGGTCGGCCACGTAGTCGTCGGGCAGGTACGCCTCCGCGTCCATCGTCACTTCCGGGCGGGGATACTCGCGCCTGCGTTCCCCTTCGCGCATCCGCGCAACGGCGTTTTCCATCAGACGGAGATAGGTGTCGATCCCGACCGCGTGGGCGAAGCCGGACTGGTCCTCGCCCAGGAGATTGCCCGCGCCGCGCACCTCGAGGTCCCGCAGAGCGATCTGATAGCCGCTGCCGAGCTCCGTGTAGTGTTCCAGCACGCGCAGGCGCTTGTCGGCGTCGTCGGTGATCTTCTCGGGCACGATGAGGTAGCAGTACGCCCGGCGGTCCCAGCGCCCGACGCGGCCCCGGATCTGGTACAGCTGGGAGAGCCCGAAACGGTCCGCGCGGGTGACGATGAGCGTGTTGGCGTTGGGCACGTCCAGTCCGTTCTCGATGATCGAGGAGCACACGAGCACATCGGTCGCTCCTTCGACAAAGCGGGTCATGGCCAGATCGAGCCGCCGGGGCGCCATCTGGCCGTGGGCGACATCGACGGAAGCGCCGCGCACCAGGCGTCGGACGCGCTCGGTGGCGGCGCGGATCGTCTCGACGCGGTTGTGCAGGAAGAAGACCTGGCCGCCTCGGTCAAGCTCCTTCTGGCACGCCTCCGCGATCAGGTGGTCGCTCCAGGAGATGACGTGGGTGATGATCGGCATCCGGTCCCGGGGCGGCGTGCGGATCAGCGACAGATCGCGCACGCCGGAAAGCGACAGATAGAGGGTGCGGGGGATGGGGGTCGCGGTCAGCGTCAGGACATCCACCGTGGCGCGCAGGTGCTTCAGGCGCTCCTTCTGGCGCACGCCCAGGCGCTGCTCTTCATCGATCACGACCAGCCCCAGGTCCCGGAATGCCACGTCGGCCGAGAGCAGGCGGTGCGTGCCGATGACGATGTCGGCCGTGCCGCCAGCCAGCCCGGCCACGACTTCGCGCTGCTTGGCGGGCGGATCCAGCCGCGAGAGTGAAGCCACCCGCACGGGATAGTCGGCCAGCCGCTCGCCGAAGGTCTTGGCGTGCTGCGCCACCAGCACCGTGGTGGGTGCGAGCACCGCGACCTGCTTGCCGTCCTGCACCGCCTTGAAGGCCGCCCGCACGGCCACCTCCGTCTTCCCGTACCCGGCGTCGCCGCACACGAGCCGGTCCATGATCCTCGGCGATTCCATGTCCCGCTTCACATCGCGCACCGCCTGCCCCTGATCGGGCGTGTCCTCGTACAGGAAGGACGACTCCATCTCGCGCTGCCAGCGGGTGTCGGCCGGGAAGGCGTGGCCGGGGCGCGCGCGACGCGACGCATAGAGCTCCAGCAACTCTGCCGTCATCCGGTTGATCGCCGCCTCGGTCTTTCGCTTGAGGCTCTTCCAGCGCTTCCCGCCGATGCGGTGCAGCCTGGCGGGTGCGTCCTCCGGATGCGCGCCCACCCAGCGTTCCACCTGGTCGAGCAGATACACCGGGACGCGCAACACCTCGTCGCCGTCGTAGACGATCACCAGCGACTCGATCGACTCGTTGCCGATCACCACCCTCTCCAGCCCCCGGAAGCGCCCGATCCCGTGCTCCATGTGGACGACGTAATCGCCAGGCGAGAGCTGGGCCAGGCTCTCGAGCGCCGCGGCGCCCCGGAAGCGTTTGCTGCGCCGCAACTTGCGGCTGCGGCGGAAGATCTCGTGATCGGTCAGCAGGTTGGCCGGGGGATCGGCGTCGGTAAGGCGGAAGCCGCCCGCCAGAGAGCCGACGACCAGGTGGCACCCCCGGGGGGGGATGCCCTTGCGATCCCCGACCAGTTCTTCGAGGCGGGCCGCCTGGCCTTCGTTGTCGCACAGGATATGGCTCACCGCGCCGCGCGCGCCCGCCCCCGCAAGGAAGGACCTCAGGCGGCGCGTGTCGCGCTCGATGGCCGGCGGCGGACGTGCCTGGAAAACCGGGTCGCCGATGTGCTCCTCTTCGAAGACGAGCTGCGGGTGGCTGCTCGCGCGGGCGGCCAGAGCTTCGGGCGTCAGAAAGAGCATGCGCGGGGCCGGGGCCGGATTGCCGTACCGGCGGGCCTGCAGGTAGTGGCTTTCGGCCTTGTTCCACACGCGCGCCGCGTCGTCGTCCCAGGGTCGGGTCCCCGTGCGCACGAGGATGGCGTCGCGGGGCAGCTTGAACAGAATGCTCGAGGGTGTCGTATCCGTGTTGTCCGCGCTACTGCCGAAGCGGACCGGCAGGATGTCGATTCGGTCCGTGGTCTCTGTCGAGCGCTGTTCGAGGATGTCGAAGAAGCGGATCGATTCGACGTCGTCGCCCCAGAATTCGACGCGCGCCGGCCCCGCCGCCCCGAACGAGAACAGGTCTACGAGGCCGCCGCGCACGGCGTAGCAGCCGGCGGCCTCGACCATGGGGACGCGTTCAAAGCCCCTGGCATCCAGCGTTGCGATCAGGTCGTCGCGGCGGAGCTCCTGCCCCACCTTGACGGCAAAACGCAGCTCCGCCAGGTCATCCGGGATGGGCACCACCTCCTGAAGCGCCCGCCGGGTTGTGACCATGACCCGTGCACGTCCCGACAGGTGCGCTTCGAACGCCTCGACCCGCTGGCCGGAGAGGTCGACGCGCGAGTCGTCCGCATCGCTCGACAACCCTTCGCGCTGCGGGTAGAGAACCGCGCGGCCCAGCCCCAGCAACGCCTCCAGATCGGCAAGGTTCTCACCTGCCTCGGCCGGCGATGCCGCGGCGACGACCCACAGGCGATTGGGAAGCTGCCCGGAGAGAGCGGCGACCGCCGCGAGTGGCAGGGAGCCGATCGCGCCGCCGATGCTGCGGGTTGCGCCCGGCGCGGGAAGGCCCCGCAGCAGCTTGCGAAAGGCGGGTGTGGATGCGACCGCCGCCGCGGCCGGGTGCACGTCCGCACCAGCAGTCCGCGGGCTGCTACCCACGGGCGGCAGGATTGCTTCCGACCCTTCCGTGCCGCAAACCTTCCCGCTCTCCGGGCCGGTCCGCGCTTGTGGGGTCCCCGCTGCCGGAGGGGCGGGAACGGAGGTTCCGGGCGGCGGCTACGACAGTCTCGACGAGCAGAAGAATCAGCAGGATCGCGGCGATGGCCCGCCACGGCTCCGGTCCCCGGCCGGCGCGGAAGATGCTGCGTGACCAGGCGGCCGCGTCGTCCACGATCGCGGTCGTGCCGGGTATTGCCCGCCGTACCTCGCGTGGTGAGGCGGGCGTGAGGTCCGTCTCGGCGGCGGGTGGGTTCACCGGCACGGCCGTCAGCAAGCTGTCCCGGGCCAGGGGCTGATAGAATCCGGCGACGGTCGTGGCCAGGAAGGGCTGATCACCGTCCACCGCGAATTCCTCGCCGCCGGGGGTGCGTACGGAGGTGGCGGCGGCCGGTGGCACGAAGTCGGTTCCGGCCGTGACCGATCCGCTGCCGCCTCCCCCGCCGGACCAGCGTTCGATGGCCCATTCCAGCAACGGGATCATCGCGGCGGAGACCGGCAGGGAGGTCGATTCGCCGTCGAGCGGCGAGGCCAACAGTGTGTAGGGTCCTGCGGGCGAACTCGCGGTGACCAGCCACGGATCGCCGCTCGACAGCGTCACCACCGATCCGCTGCGAGGGCCTGCCGGCGCCGAGTCCGCGGCGCTGCCCATCGCCGGGTCGCCGCCCTGGGGGGCACCGTCGGCCCGAGGGCCGGTGGGGACAAGACGGAAGAAGCGCCGGATCTCCACCTCGGCCAGGTCGATGGCCAGATCGCTGGAGGCGATGCGCGCGCCGCCGCCCGACTCCATCTCGTAGCGGTACGGAATCCCGGATTCGGCCAGGCGGCGGTTCAGGGCGGGGAGTTGCGCGGGGTCCGGGTGCGGTGCCACGAAGGCGCTCTGGGTGAGGCCGCGCCCAGCCAGACCCTCACCGCCGATGCTCACGATCGTGGCGGCGCCCCCGGGGGCGCCCAGCGTGATCCGGTCGTTCTCCTCCAGCACCGCGAGCGCCTCGGCAACGAAGATCGGCGCCGCGCCGAGGACCGCTACCGGTGTTGGTTCCCGGACGGCGAAGGAGAAGTAGCGCCGGTCGTCCGCCGTGAGAGGATCGGGGTCGATCTCGGCGTACCCTTCCACGCGCCCCGGAGGGAATGGCCCCGCGGGCAGGCGCACGGTGGCGCCAGCGGGAGCCGCGCCGGCTGCCCGGACCTGCCCGTCGATGTAGAGCCGCACCCCGACCGTATCGTCCGCGGCGCCTCCGACCACCGAGATGGCGGCCTCGGTTCTCCGGCCAGCCAGCGGCGGGAGACCTCCACCGAACGAGATGTCGCCGATCCCCCGGTTGAGTTCGGTGCCCGCGGCCGCGCCGAAGACGACCACCGGGATGTCTTCTCCACTGGCGGGCGTTTCGGAAAAGGCCGTTGCCTGGAGGTCGGTGAACACATGCACCTCCCGATTCGGCAGGTCGCTCTGGCCGACCAGGGCCCGAGCGCGGGCCACGGCCCGACCGAGATCGCCCCGACCGTGCGCCGGCCGGATCGAGTCGATGGCGGCCCGCGCGCTCGCGGCTCCACCGGGAATCGCCGGCTCCCATGGCGTGCCGGCCCGCACCACCCATATCACGTCTTCGTGGTTTGCACCGTCCACACTCAGTCGGGCCACGGCCTTCAGCGTGTCGAGCCGCCGCCTGCCGTCTTCAATGATCGTGGTGCTCATCGAATTGTCGATCACCAGCGCCAGGGCGGTGGGGTCGTGGCTGCCACCCGGGCCCGGGAAGTGGATGCGCGCGCCCAGAATCACGACCAGCACCACGATGGCTATCCGCAGGATGAGCAGCAGGAGCTGCTGCGTCCGGATCTGCCGGGCGTGATCGCGCTCGGTTCTGAGCAGATACCGGATGGCCGGAAAGGTGAAGATCTTGCTTTCCTGGCGGTAGAACAGGTGCAGGATGATCGGCACGAGGACCGCGGCGCCGGCGAGGAGGAACAGGGGGTTGAGAAAGCCCATTCAGGGAAGGCGCTGCCGCTTCCAGAGATAGAACCGCAATGCGCGCGAAAGAGGCTCGTCGGTCCCGATCGTGGAGTACGCGATCCCGCGGCTGGTCAGCTGCTGCGTCCATTCCCCGACCGCGGTCTCCACGGCTTCCCGGTATTGGCGCCGCATGTCCGCCACCGACACCCGCAAGGAGTCGCCGGTCTCGGGGTCGACGAAGCGCGTTTCGCCTGTCGTCGGGAGATCCCGCTCGCCCGGATCGATCAGGTGGAACACCAGCACCTCGTGCCCGGTGTGCTGCAGGTAGATCAGCGCCTTGGCCGTTTCGGCGGGGTCGACGAGAAGGTCCGAGATCAGAATCACCAGACCCTTCCGCTTGAGTCGCATGGCCACGTTGCGGATCGCGGATTCCGAGTCCGTCCTTCCGCCGCCCTCGAGCGCATTGAGGTGCTGGAGAAGCAGCCGCCAGTGCACCTTGCCGCCCCGGGCGCGCACCTGCCTCACGATCTTCTCGTGAAAGGCCATCAGGCCGACGATGTCGCCCTGCCGGGTGAGAATCAGGGAGAGCGCCGCCGCGAGATGCTTGGCGTACCAGAGCTTGCTCGGGAGACCGGAGCGGGACGACCACGCCATCGACCCGCTGATGTCGATGAGCATGTAGGCGCGCAGATTGGTCTCCTCCTCGTATTGCTTGACGTAGAACCGGTCCGAGCGCGCGTACATCCGCCAGTCGAGGGTGCGCAGGTCGTCACCCGGCTGATAGGCCCGGTTCTCGGCGAATTCGGCCGAGAATCCCCGGTTCGGGGATCGGTGCAGACCCAGGAGAAACCCGTGTACAACCTGCCGGGCGATGATGTCGATTCCGCTGAGCTGGGCAAGCGTCGCCGGATCGAGCAGATCGGCTCGCCGGTCCCGGTGCGGCGTGACCGTTTCGTTGGTAGCCATAACCCTTCAATCTGCGGGTACGGCGCCGCGCACGGAAGAGTCTCGCTAGCTTCCGGGGCGATACGTCACCTGCAACTTGATCCTTCGCCCCTTGGGGCTGTGCGTGAAGCCGTCGTACGACTGCTCCCACCGGACCAGGGGCGGAGCGCTGCCCAGCGCGTTCAACACCGAGAGGCCCATGTCCAGTTGCTCCGACGTCCGCCGCAGCAGGCTGAAGTCCAATGTCGCAAACCGGTCGATCTCTTCGAATTCGGTGCCCGCGAAGGCTTCGTTGGTGTACCCCGAGACCGTGTTGAGGTAGCTGACCCCGCTGTAGTCGCCCACGTGGTACCCGGCGGAGAAGCTCGTCTTCCACTGCGGCAGGGGGGGTGCGATGGGGTTGCCCCAGTTGAGCTTTCCAGCCGCCTCGTGCGCCGGGAACACCTCGGTGCCGTTCAGATCGAGCCCCCGGACGAAGTACTCCCTCGTGTAGGTGCCGTCCGCCCCCAGGGACACGATCGCCTCTCCAACGGGAATGCGGCTGGCCATGTGCAGGTCGATCCCCGACATTTCGATCCCCGGCCAGTTCACGAAGCCCGCCTCGATGCGCTCCACGGACTGCACGTCGCATGTGCCCGTCCCGCGTCCGTCCGGACAGGACACGAACTGCTGCACCGCCGCCCGCTGGCTGCCGCCCGCTGCGTACAGGGTCGCGATGCCCTCATACGGGAACACGTCGATCACGTCCTTGAAGTCGTAGCTCCAGTAGTCGACCGATGCCCGAAGGCGCGCGAGCTGGAGGATGGCCCCGACGTTGTAGGTGAACGCCCGTTCCGGCACCAGGTCCTTGTCTCCGTAGGTGTCGATGGCCTTGTAGATTCCGGCCGCGCTCACGTACTGCAGTCCCGTGTTCAGATCCTCGTTGAGATCGTCGACGGAGGGGGTCCGGAAGGTGGTCTGGACCGAGGCGCGCAGCGCCAGGGGCTCCGCGAGCGCGACGCGCAGAGCGACCTTGGGGTCGAAGCTCCTGACCGAGCCGTGAAACTCGTAGTTGGCGGCGACCTGGCCGCGAATCCGTTGGCCCAGCGCAAGTTGCGATTCCGCGAAGAAGCGGTGCACGGTCTGGTTGTCGTCGTAGTGGAAGAAGCCGCCCGTGAAATGGAAGGGCCCGAACTGGTCCGGGCAGCTGCGGTCGTCCGGAACCGGGCAGGGCGTCAGGGCGAGATCCCCGGCGCGATTCGGAACCGCCGCCACGTCCACCCGGCGGAACTGGTAGCCGACGGCAAGGTTCGTCTCCTCGGTGATGGCGCCCTTCAGCATCGCATCGAAGGCGAAGAGGTTGGCGTCGTTGTCCAGATTGACTTCGTCGTTGATCCAGTCGATCAGCTCGGGGCGATTCTCCAGGCCGGCGACGTAGTCCGGGTTGGGCTGGTCGCGAAAGCGGGCACCGGGCTGCGTGGCGTTCGCGTGGGCGTTGCTGAAGGGATTGTAATACATGCAGTCACCCTGGCCGGCCACCTTGCCGCCCGTGGGCCCCAGCGCCATCCCGGACGGGCTCGACCGGTCGACGACCACGCCGACGCCGCAGTTCGGCCCCCCGAAGCCCCGAAACGCCAGGAATTTGCGGTACAGGTACTCGCCGGGCAGATTAGCGTTGCCCGCCGACCGCGAAAAGCTGGCGGCGAGATCGAAGGCCATCTCCCGGCCACCGAACCCTTCGAAGCTCCGCTCGAGGGAGCCGGCGATCCGTTGCGTGCGGGAATCGCGGCGCAGCTCCCGGTGCGAGCCGGCGTTCCCGACCATGCGGCCGAAGAAGTACCAGTCGTTTTCCAGGCAGCTCTCGGGGGTCGAGAACCCGGCGCTCGGTCCATGCTGGCGGCAGAACGCCTGCCTGCCCGGGTGCTCCGGCGCAATCAACTGGGATCCGTTGTAGGGGGAGATCGGGGGGTAGGAGGGCGTGGTCACCCAGTTGGGGGTGCTTGCTTCCGCCCAAAGGCCTTCCAGGTGGTAGCTGTTCCCTTCGCCGAAGCTGCCGTTCAGTTCCGCGAAGGCGCGAATCTGGCGGGAGGCGTCAGAGACGTTGTCGTAGGGATCGTACCTGAAACGGCAGGTCTCGGCCTCCTCCAGGAAGCCGCCGAAATCGCGGCAGTTGGGATCGACGAAGACGCCTCCCCAGCCGCCGTAGTGCGCGTCGGTCAGCGCCGAGACGAATTCGTCCTTCGTTTCGTTGCCGCTGAGCCTGGGGAAGAGAAAGGCCCCCGGGTTGCCGGTGTACGACCAGCCGCCGCCGCCCGGCGTGAAGTCGCTCAGGGCCCAACCCACCTCTTCGGGCGTCAGTTCCTGCGTGAGGAACACCTCTGCGGACACGACCGCGTGCGCGTTTTCGCCCAGCTGCGAGCCCCAGATGGCTCCGGCATTCGTCTCTCCCGCGTTGGCGAAGTACTCGTGGGAGCCGGAGACCTCGAAACCCTCGAAGTCGCCGCGGGTCAGGAAGTTGACGACGCCCGCCACGGCGTCGGAACCGTACACCGCCGATGCCCCTTCCTTGACCACCTCGACCCGGTCGAGGGCGATCGAGGGGAATGCGTTGACGTCTACGAACCGGCCGCCGCGCAGGCGGATGGGTATGTACACCTGGCGGCGCCCGTTGAGCAGAGCGAGGGTGCGCGAGGCACCCAGACCGCGCAGGTTCACCGTCGCCACCGTCTCGGATACCAGGCCTGGCGGTCGCGTGCTGTACCAGCCCTGGCGTGCTCCGAGGATCCCGTGGCTGGCGGTCACGTTGCGGAACAGGTCGAATGCCTGCGGCGATCCCTGCTCGGCAAGCGTCCGGCGGCCCGCAACGGTGACGGAGTACGGCAGTTCCACAGGTGATTCCGCAAAAGCCGTCCCGGTCACCACCACCCCCTCGAGGACGAGGACGGTGCGCTCCAGGAGGATCTCGACGAACTCGGTCTCGCCGGCGGTCACCGTGACGCTCATGGTAACGGCCGCGTGGCCGATCTGTTGCACCTGCAGTTCGTGGGTCCCCACCGGCACACCGGGCAGGACGAAGCGGCCCTCCGCGCGCGAGAGGATCCCGACGCCGAGCGCCGGAATGTTGATCTGGGCACCGACGAGGGGTTCGCCGGTTTCGGTGTCGGCAACGGTTCCCGTAATGGTTCCGGTCTGCTGGGCAGCCGCCCGCTGTCCGGGCACGACACCGGCCAGAACCGCTCCCGCGAGGACCAATGCAATCTTCATACGTGCGGACATAATCATCCTCCTTGGGTACCTGCTCGAGCAATGTCGACGCCTGTCAATGCATTCACCTTGCGATTCGGCATCGACTCAAGTCAAGCATGCCGCCCGGATTGACCGGCCAAAATCGCCCCGATTAGCTTTCTAACACCCCCCTTGTCGGTCACGCGGACGTGCGAGGCGGGCTCTCCCGATCCCCATAATCCCGGCAGTGCTCCGTGCGGACCGACCTGATTCGCAATTTCTGCATCATCGCCCACATCGATCACGGCAAGTCCACCCTGGCCGACAGGCTCCTCGAAGCCACGGCCACCGTGGACCGGCGACGGATGCGCGACCAGGTGCTCGACTCCAACGAACTGGAGCGGGAACGCGGGATTACGATCAAGCTGCATGCGATCCGCATGTCCCACCGCGCGGCCGATGGCCGGGAGTACCAGCTCAACCTCATCGACACTCCCGGACACGTGGACTTCACCTACGAGGTGTCGAGGTCGCTGGCCGCCTGCGAAGGGGCGATCCTGGTGGTCGACGCCACGCAGGGCATCCAGGCCCAGACGCTGTCGAACCTCTTCCTTGCCCTGGACGCCGACCTGGAGATCGTGCCGGTCCTCAACAAGATCGATCTGCCGGGGGCCGAACCGGAGCGCCGCCGCGCGGAGGTCGCCGATCTCATGGGGGTCGATCCCGAGTCGATCCTGGAAGCCAGCGCGAAGGAGGGGAAGGGGATCCACGCGATCCTGGAGGCCGTGGTGGACGCCATTCCGCCTCCCGCGGGCGATCTCGCCGCCCCCCTGCGGGCGCTGATCTTCGACTCCTACTACGACCAGTACCTGGGAGCGGTCCCGTCGATCCGGGTCATGGACGGCACCGTCCGGGCCGGAATGCCGATAACCTTCGGGACGGTTGATGCGCGCTACGAGGTCACCGAAGTCGGGCACATGCGCCTGGGGCGGATCCCGGCCGAGTCCCTCGGCCCGGGTGAAGTCGGCTACGTGGTGGCAGCCATCAAGGCGGTTTCGGACACGAAGGTGGGCGACACGATCCTCGATGCCTCCCGCCCCGCCGATGAACTCCTCGCGGGGTACCAGGAGGTCAGGCCGATGGTCTTCGCCGGCCTCTATCCCACCGAGTCGGACGGCTACGTGGAGCTGAAGGATGCACTGCACAGGCTGCGGCTCAACGACGCCTCGCTGCAGTTCGAACCCGAGACATCCAGGGCGCTTGGATTCGGATTCCGCTGCGGTTTTCTGGGGCTCCTGCACATGGAGATCGTCCAGGAACGGCTCGACCGCGAATTCGGCGTCAAGCTGATCACAACCGTACCCAATGTGAAGTACCGCGTGGACATGTCGGACGGATCCGAGCTCTGGGTCGAGAATCCATCCGAGCTCGCGGATCGAGCGCTCGTGGACGCGGTCGCCGAACCGATCGTGCGCGCGCGCATCGTCGTCCCGTCGACGTACATCGGCAACGTGCAGAAGCTCTGCCACGAGCGCCGCGGCGTCTTCGCCGGCATGAACTACCTCGATCCGCGCCGCGTCGAGATGGAGTTCGAACTGCCCCTGGCCGAAATCGTCCTCGACTTCTACGACCGCCTGAAGGGCGGCACGCGCGGGTACGCGGCGCTGGACTACGAGTTCCACGAATACCGCGCCGACGACCTCGTCAAGCTGGACGTCATGGTCAACCGGGACCCGGTAGACGCATTCTCGGTCATCCTCCACCGCGACAACGCCTACCAGCACGGCCGCTCGCTCATCCGCAAGCTCAAGCAGCTGATTCCCCGCCAGCAGTTCGAGGTCGCCCTCCAGGCCGCGATCGGTGGACAGGTGATCGCCCGCGAGAGCGTGAAGGCCATGCGCAAGAACGTCACCGCCAAGTGCTACGGAGGCGACATCACCCGCAAGCGGAAGCTCCTCGAGCGCCAGAAGGAGGGGAAGAAGAGGATGAAGCAGGTCGGCTCGGTGGAGATCCCGCAGGAGGCGTTCATGGCCGTGCTGCAACTCGATGATTCGCGGTCCTGAGCGGGCGGACGCGCAGGCAGCGCCTGGGCGGGACAGCTCCGGGCGCTCGTGCGGGCCCGGCCACCGACTGCGCGAGCGCCGTGGATAGGCCCCGGCCCGGCGGATGGATCGCCGGGGTCGACATCGGCGGGACAAATCTGCGCGTGGGGATGGTTCCGTTCGAGGGAGGGGCGCCCGCGGCGGTCGTCCAGGCGCCGACCCGGCCGCATGGTGATCCGGCCACTGTCGTGACCAGAATCGTTGCCATGATTCGCGAATCGATGGCCGGCGTCGGTGGGGAAGGGGTGATCGGCGTCGGAATCGGCGCCCCCGGGCCTCTGGACCGAGCCCCCGGAGTGGTGCTCGAGACCCCCAACCTCGGTTGGCGCAACGTGCCGCTCCGGGACATGGTGGCCAGCGAATTGGGCCTCCCGGCCGTACTGGACAACGACGCGAACTGCGCCGCCTTCGCCGAGTGGTGGATCGGCGCCGGTCGCGGCGCGGCGCGGCTGATCGGCCTCACGCTGGGAACGGGCATCGGTGGAGGTGTGGTTCTCGGCGGCGAAGTCTACCACGGGGCGTCGGACGCCGCGGGCGAAGTCGGGCACATGTCCGTCGCCTTCGACGGGCGGCCCTGCGCCTGCGGGTCGCGTGGTTGCGTGGAGGCGTACGCGTCAGGTCCCGCGATCGCGGCGCGCGCGGCGGAAGGGATTGCGCGCGGCGCGAATTCGACGCTCTCGGCGCTGGTCGAGGACGACCCGATGCGAATCACCGCCGAGGCGGTGTGCGAAGCCGCGGCGGCCGGCGACCACTACGCCGCCCGTGTCATGACCGAAACTGCACGCATACTTGGAGTTGCGCTAGCCAACCTCATCAATCTCTTCAATCCCGACGTCATCGTGATCGGTGGAGGTGTTGCGGCCGCGGGGGAATCCCTCTTCAAGCCGCTGCGGGCCGAGGCCGAGCGGCGCGCCTTCCGTTCGGCGACCGCCGTCTGCCGGATCGTCCCCGCCGGCTTCCCCGCGACCGGCGGGATGATCGGCGCCGCCGGGATCTTCAAGCGAGCGGTGCATCGGAGCGACCGGGCCGGTGTCAGCGCCTCGCGTGGGTCTCGATGAGCAGCACTCCGGCCCCCCATGCGACCTCGAACCACCGCGTTTCGCACAGCGCCCGCAAACGGCTGGGAGTGCTCGGCACGCTCGTGCGGGACACGATCCATCTGCCCCGGGAGGCCTCCCGGTCAAGGGCCTGGGGCGGCATCGCCTACTCGCTGGCCGCTTTCGATCACGTGCTGCCGCGGGGCTGGACCGTGGTCCCGATGGTCAAGACGGGGGAGGACACGGCGCACCGCGCGCTGCCGTTCCTTCGCTCCTTCCGGGCAATCGCGGACATGGACTTCGTGCGCATCGTGCCGGAACCGAACAATCGCGTGGAACTCACCTATCACACCCGGGCCGAACGCACCGAGGTGCTGACCGGGGGCGTGCCCGGATGGTCGGCGCGCGAACTGGACGATGTCCTCCCCACACTCGACGCGCTGTATGTCAACTTCATCTCGGGGAGCGAACTGGATCTCGCAGGAGCGCAGCAGTTGCGTGACCGGTTCCGAGGCCCCACCTACGCCGATCTGCACTCCCTCTTCCTTGGCATCGCGGACGACGGCCGCCGAACTCCGCGTTATCTTCCCTCGGATGAACGTTGGGCCGGCTGCTTCGACACGGTTCAGATGAACGAGAACGAGTTCCATCTCTTTGCGCGTGGCGCGCCCGATCCCTGGAGCCGGGCCGAGCAGGCAATGACAGGCCGCCTGACCACCATCGCCGTGACCAGGGGAGCCGCGGGAGTGGAATTCCTGACCAGACGCCCGGGCGGCGGGCCGCTGCTGCGAGGGCGCGCCGCGATGGCGGGCGGGCCAGTGCCGGGCGATCCCACCGGCTGCGGCGACATCTGGGGCGCCGCCTGCTTCGCGGAGCTTCTACGCGGGGCCGCGGTGCCGGACGCCGCCCGCCGTGCCAATGCGGTGGCGCGCGCCAAACCGGGCTTCTCGGGCGCCGGGGCTTTCCTGGACGGACTCGTCCTCCCCTCCGGTCAGGACAGGCGCTGACATGCGGGTCATCGAAATCCCCCGCTCCTTCGACTACCGCAACATCGAGGCGCTCTATCGCCAGATCGACATGGATCGGCCCGGCCCGGTGCTCTTCGATCTGCGCAGGCTCCGCTGGGTCGATCCCAACGGCATGCTCGGCATCCTGGCCGCCGGAAAGGTGGCCGCCGAGGCCGGATCCGCGCCGCGGATCTCGCTCCCCGACGAGCCGGAGATCACCAGCTACCTGGATCGCATGGGGTTTCGCGAGGCTGCCGGGGAGGTGTTCGAGTTCGGCGCCGCCTCGAAGTGGCGCCGCCGCGCGCGGGCTTCCGACGTGCTCCTCGAGATCACCCCCGTCACGAGGAACTCGGACGTGCACCAGGTGGTGGACCGGGTGCAGTCGCGGGCGGGCGCCATCCTCTCCAACACCCTCGGCTACCCGGCGTCGGCCGTGGTCCAGTTCTCCGTGATTCTCTCCGAGGTGTGCCAGAACATCATCGAACACGCCGGGCGGCCCGGTTGGGTCGCCGCCCAGTCCTACAACTGGAAGCAGCGCCTCGGACGCCACGTGGCCATCATCTCGGTGGCCGACATCGGCCGCGGCTTCCGCGCCTCCCTGGAGGACGAGCACGCCTCCCGCTTCGGTGAGCGCTGGGGCGACGTGACCGCCCTCGAGGCCGCTTTCCTCATGGGACTGACCCGCTTCCCCGACACCGGCCGGGGACAGGGGATCCAGCAGATCCGCAAGCAGGTCGGGCGCTGGAACGGGCTCCTTTCGATCCGCAGCGGCAGCGCGCGGATTGCGGACACACCGGATTGGAGCAGCAAGCCTCCCCTCGAAGAGGGCCTGCGCCCGTTCCCCGGAGCCCAGATCAACATCATCCTCCCGGAGCGCACAGAATGAGCCAGCCGCGGCCGGCTTCCGTCAGCATCGACGTGGGCGCGATCGTCGCCCGCACGCTCGCGCCGCTCCGTCCCAACCTGGTCACGCGTCCAACGGGGAGGGCGGTTCGCGCAGCCATCGAGGAACGCCTCCGCGGAGCCGCGAGGGCGCCCTTCGTATCGCTCATCGACTTCACGCGAATCCGCGTGCTGGATTTCAGCTGCGCCGACGAAATCGTCGCCAAGCTCCTGGTCAGGTATATGAAGGCCGACCGCCCCCGCGATGTCTTCTTTCTCTTCCGGGCCGTCGGGGAGGTGCACGGGCAGTCGGTGGAGCAAGTCCTGCGAAGGCACGGACTGGCTGCGGTTTGCGACTATGCCAGGGACGGCTTCCGGCTTCTCGGGTCGGTTTCGGAGCGGGAGAGGACAGCCTGGCAGACGCTGGAGGTGCGCCGGAGGATCGGGCCCGCGGGCGTGGCCGACGCACTGGGGACTCGCGGCGATACGCTGCTGCGAAGGCTTGCCGAGCGCCGGCTGGTCTTCCGCGAACCCAACGGCACGGCGCTCGCTCTCAGTGCCCTGAGCACGTCACATATGTAATACAGACATGACAAAATGTAATGTGGACATGACATTCGCGGCGCGGGTGCGCCGGAACCGGCGAGGGAGAGGATCATGAGCTCAAACGGTACGAATCCGGAACACGGACCAGCGACCCACGCGGTCCACGCAGGGAAGGGCGAGGTGCGCCCCGGCGGCCCCGTGGTCGATCCCATCGTCCGCAGCTCCACCTTCTACTGGGCCGGCCCCCACGACGGGATCGACCTTCAGTACAGCCGTTACGGCAACAACCCCAACCAGCGCTCCGTCGCGGCCACGATCGCCGCGCTCGAAGGCACCGAGGACGCGCTGGCGCTGTCCAGCGGCATGGCCGCCATCTCGTCGACCCTGCTCGCCTGCGCCGAAGCGGGCGACCACATCGTGGCCAGCACCCACCTCTACGGCGCCACCCACGCCCTCCTGGCGCACGAACTGCCCCGGCGCGGCATCACCACCACCTTCGTGGACCCGGACGACCCCGGCGCCTGGCGCGCGGCCCTTACCGCCGACACACGGGTCGTCCTCATCGAACTCCCCACCAACCCCACCCTGCGCGTCTTCGACATCGGCCCCCCGCGCGACGCCGCGCGCGACGCCGGCGCCGTCCTCGCCGCCGACATGACCTTCGCGACCCCGATCAACATCCGCGCCGCCCGGCACGGCGTCGACGCCGTCATCCATTCGGCCACCAAGTACCTCGGCGGCCACTCCGACCTGATCGCCGGTGCCGTCGCGGGAAGCGCCGCGCTCATCCGGCGCGTCACGAAGATGATGAAGCTCTACGGCGGCTCCATCGATCCTCAGGCGGCGTGGCTGCTCGAGCGCGGCATCCGCACCCTGCCGGTCCGCATGGAGCGCCACAACCGCACCGCGCTCGCCCTCGCGCGGTGGTTCGCCGGCGTCGGCGGCGTGCGGCAGGTCATCCATCCCGGCCTCCCCGGCCACCCGGACCACGAGTGCGCCGCCCGCATGCTGGACGGCTTCGGCGGCATGGTGTCGATCGTCCTCGAGGGGGGCGGCGCGGCCGCCGACCGCTTCTGCTCCAGCCTGTCGCTGGCGGCCGCGGCCCCGTCGCTGGGCGGCGTCGAGACGCTCGTGTCGCAGCCCCGCCACACCTCGCACGTGGACCTGTCCCCGGCCGAACGGGACGCGCTGGGCATCCCCGACGGTTTCGTGCGCATCTCGGTGGGCCTGGAGGACCTGGAGGACCTCAAGGCCGACTTCAGGGCCGCGGTGGCCGCATCGGTTCCGGCTGCCGTATAGCTCCAGCTACGCCGCAACACCCGCACGGGACCCGCCTGCCCGGGCGCCGACGGGCACCTTCCAGCCCGATCCGGCCGCTACTCCTCCCCCATGAACGGATACGCCGTGCTCACCGGCGGCGCGAAGTTCTCCTTGATCGTCCTCGGCGACAGCCACCGGATGATGTTGAAGACCGAACCCGCCTTGTCGTTCGTCCCGGAGGCGCGCCCCCCGCCGAAGGGCTGCTGCCCCACCACGGCCCCCGTCGGCTTGTCGTTGATGTAGAAGTTGCCGGCCGCATTGCAAAGGCGGTCCATCGCCTCGCGCACGGCCGAGCGGTCCTGCGAGAACACCGCGCCCGTGAGCGCATAGGGCGACGTGGAGTCGACCATGTCGAGCGTCTCGGACCAGGCGGCGTCCGGGTACACGTGGATCGACATCACCGGCCCGAAGATCTCGTCGCACATGGTTTCGTGGTCCGGCGTGTGCGCCCGGATCAGGGTGGGACGGATGAAGAACCCGTCCGCGTCGGAGTACTCGCCGCCCGCGATCACATCCGCGTCCGGACTCGCCTTGGCCCGGTCGATGTACCCGGTGATCGACTGAAAGGCGCCCCGGTCGATGACGGCGTTGACGAAGTTGCGGAAATCCATGGGATCCCCCATCGCCAGCGCGTCGGTCTCCTCGACCAGGTCGCCGGAGATCTCCTTCCACACGGACTCGGGGATGTAGGCCCTCGACGCGGCCGAACACTTCTGCCCCTGGTATTCGAACGAGCCGCGCACGATGGCGGTGCGGAGCGCGTCCCGGTCGGCGCTGGGGTGCGCCACGATGAAGTCCTTGCCGCCCGTCTCTCCCACCAGCCGCGGATATGAGCGGTAGCGGGCGATGTTGCGCCCCACCGTGTTCCAGAGGGACTGGAAGACGCCCGTCGAGCCGGTGAAATGCAGTCCGGCGAAGTCGGGGTGATCCATCGCGGCCGCCGTGATCTCGACCGGATCGCCCGGCACGAAATTGATCACGCCCGGCGGCAGCCCCGCCTCTTCCAGCAGCCTGTAGGTGTAGTACCCGGAGAGGACGGCGTGCTTGGACGGCTTCCACAGCACTCCGCACCCGACCATCGCCGGGATCCCGGCGAGGTTGGCGCCGATGGCCGTGAAGTTGAAGGGGCTGACCGCGTACACGAAGCCCTCCAGGGGCCGGTACTCGATCCGGTTCCAGATGCCCCGGTCCGAGATCGGCTGATGGTCGAAGATCCGCTCGGCGAAGTGGGCGCCGAAGCGGAAGAAATCGACGATCTCGCACGCGGCGTCGATCTCGGCCTGAAAGGCGTTCTTGCTCTGCCCGAGCATGGTGGCCGCGTTGAGCGTCGAACGCCACGGTTCCGCGAGCAGTTCGGCCGCCTTGAGGAACACCGCCGCGCGGTCCTCCCAGCGCCACGAGGCCCACTCCCGGCGCGCCTCGACGGTGTTGGCGATCGCCCTGCCCGCCTCCTCGGCGCCGGCCGCGTGCCACTGCCCGAGCCGCAGACCGTGGTCGTGCGGGGCGTGAATCGCGTGCGTCCTTCCGGTGCGGATCTCGTCGCCCCCGATGATCACGGGGATGTCCGCCTCCTGGCCGGCGATGGAGCGCAGCGCGGCCTTCAGTTCGGTACGCTCGGGGGTGCCCGGCGCGTAGGAGAGGATGGGTTCGTTGACAGGCGCGGGAACACGAATCGTTCCGGACATTTCTCTTCCCAGTCTTGTTGGTTGGCGGGAGCGCCCGAATCCCCTGGGGTGAGGCGGACGGCCTCTTTCACCCGCGCGCGCACGCCAGGGCGGCAGCGCTGCGGGAACCGGGAAGGTGCGATTCAGGCACGGCCTCCGAGTGCCGGATCCAGCTGCGCGGCATTCGAAGTCACGCGCAATCTACCAAGCGCCCCGGTGGGCGCAACCCGTTGACCATCCGGAAGCCGCCTGGGTACCTTCCGGTGCATTCGTGGCCCGGTTCGCGGGCCTGTCGGCGATGCGCTGTCTCGCAGAACGGTGGAATGGGTACGAGAGATCGGATCGAGGCGGTTCTCGAGTCCCTTCGGCCGGCAATTCGGTCGGATGGCGGGGACGTGGAACTGGTAGATTGGAGTGAGGAGATCGGGCGCGTCGAAGTGCGGCTCATGGGGGCATGCGAGTCGTGTCCGATCTCGATGTTCACCCTCAAGGAAGGGATCGAGCGGCGCCTGCGGGCCGCCGTGCCCGAGGTGGTGACTGTTGACGCAAGCTGAAACTCCCACGAGCCCGAACGGGGCCGTCCAGGCGCTGCACCGCGCGCTGGCTCAGGTGATCAACCCCGTGACCGGGAAGGATGTCGTTGCCGGCGGGCAGGTGAGCGAGGTCGCGGTGGACGGCGACGGCAAGGCCACCTTCGTCTTCTCCCTCCAGCGGGGCGATCCCGGCGTGCTGGTGCGCCAGGCGCGCACCGCCGCGGCGGCAGTCGACGGCATTCGCGGCGTGAAGGTGAATGTGCAACTGCCGCAGAGCTCGGCCCCCGCGGGTGTGCCGCCGGGCCAGGGCCGCAGCGGATCGGCCGACCGGGGTGCCTCGCCGCTGTCGGCGGCTGCTCCGCGGACCCCCGGACAGGCCCCCTCCGCGCGTCCCGCCCCGCAACGCGGGCTCCAGCCCGGATCCGTGCCCGCCCCGACCCCCCAGCCGGGGGTGCTCACGGGGGTCGGGCGCATCGTTGCGGTCAGCTCCGGGAAGGGCGGCGTCGGCAAGTCGATGGTTGCGACCAACCTGGCCGCCCACGCCGCCTCGAAGGGTCTCGCCGTGGGCCTCCTCGACGCGGACATCTACGGCCCCAACATCCCGATCATGTTCGGCGAGGCGCGCCGCCCCACCGTCACCGGCGCCAAGGGCAGCGAAATGATCGTCCCGCTCGAGGCCCACGGCGTACGCCTGATGAGCCTCGGGTTCCTTCTGGAGCGCGAGCAGCCCGCGATCATGCGCGGTCCCCTCATCGCCGGAATCCTCAAGCAGTTCATGGAGCAGGTCGCCTGGGGCCGGCTGGACCTGATGATCGTCGACATGCCGCCCGGCACCGGCGACGCTCAGCTCTCCCTCGTGCAGACGGTGAACCTGGACGGCGCCCTGATGGTCACCACGCCGCAGAAGGTGGCGACCGGCGATGTGCGCCGCGGCGTGAAGATGTTCGAACGGGTCAACACCCGGATCCTGGGAATCGTCGAGAACATGTGCGGCTTCCGGATCCCGGGCTCGGACGAGGTGATCGACCTCTTCGGCCGGGGGGGCGGGGAGGACCTCGCCCGCGAGCTCTCGGTCCCCTTCCTCGGCCGGATCCCCCTCGATATGGCCGTCCGGACGGCCGGCGATCAGGGACAGCCTACGGTTCTATCCGCGCCGGATTCACCTGCGGCGTCGTCGATGGCCGGGATCGGCGACCGGTTCCTTGCCGACCTGGAAGGCCTGCCACCGCGCGACTAGGAGACGGCGTCCGGGACCGGGCCGGGAGCACGACCGGTGTCTGCCGGGACCGGGCTATTCGCCCTCCAGCCATTTCCTGTCGGCGGCCGACAGCGCCTCGCGCCCACGCACACGGTCGAGGAGCTTGAGCACGAACCAGCCGACCAGCATGATCGGCGCGACCTTGAAAAGGAGGAAACTCGCGATGCCCAGCGTAAGTCCGAGGAGCGCCCCCACCACGGAAAGCACAATCCACACCACGACGATGCTGACGATGCCCATGGCGAGGAATGTCAAGAGCGTTCCGATCATGCCTTCTCCGTAAAACTCCCGGTCCCGTGTACCGCGAATCCTGCTCAGGTCAATCTAAGTGTAACATCATTTGCCGCGGGGACGCCGGACCATGCGCCCCGGTCACGGAATCCGCACGATGTCGATGGCGCCCAGGGCCGCCGAGATCTCGATCTCGACCCGGCGCTCCGCCGTTTCCCAGTTGGGCGAGCGATAGCTTCTGCCGCTCCTCACGAACCCCTCGGCCTCGATCGCCGTGAGGAAGTTCTGGCGCATGACCCGGACGCCCAGCGATTCCGGCACCCTGATCTCGAGGGCGCCCAGTCCCATCTCCACCGAGACACGCGCGTCCCGCGCCCATTCGCCGTCCAGACCCAGGGTCACCGAGCCCAGGCCCGCCTTGACCGTCACCCTGTCGGCGTTGAGGTTGCCGATGCCGTGCATCGACAGCCTTGCCGCGCCCACATTGATCGACGCCGCCTCCATCGCCACCGGGTTGATCTCGTCGATGCGGATCGACGATTCCGAAGCTCCCGTGTTGACGTCGAGATCCAGCAGCGGCAATCCGGACAGGTCGAGCTCGGCGGAGCCCGCGCCGAAGTCCAGATCGAGGTCCATGGGCACGTCCCGTGACAACCACAGGTCAAGCGACGAGGATTCGGATTGGTCCTTGAACCGGCGATTCTCCCGCGTACGGATGCCCAGATCGAGGCGGCCGCTCCCGTAGTCGGCGCGGGGCGTCGCGAAGTCCTCGTCGTAATCGAAGCGGGCGCGGTAGAGCAGGTCGGATTCGCCGGGCCGCAGGGTGAGTTCGCCCGCGCCGTAGCTGACGTTGACCTCGAGGCGCTCCTCGTCCGTCACCTGGCGCGTCCAGGTCACGGTCTTGAGTTGTGCCGCCTGCAGCTGTCCGGCCCCGGCAGCGAGCATGAAAACGGCCAGAAGCCGATTCATCGTTCCTCCTCGCGGGCCTCGTCGTCGTCTTCTTCCGCGTCATCCGCCGGAGACCAGTCCACCGGGATGTCCATGTCTTCGTCGAAGCGGTCGGGCCAGAGCGCCGTGTACTTGCCGCCCCGCGTGATGATCACGGCGCCGAAGCCGGTCATCACGGCGACGATGCCGGCCAGCACGGCCAGCACCTCGACGATGCCGCCGATCCATCCGATCAGCGGAAGCGCACCGAGCGCGCTGCCGACCGCGAAGGGAAGCATGAGCGCGCCCAGTCCGGTCAGTCTCACGTGCGTGGCCCGGCTGCGATCCACCCGGTCGAGCCACGGATGGTCCTGGTCCAGAACCCACCGGCCCACGTGATGGCTCACTCCGACGTATCCCGCGAATGCCGCCAGCGCGACGGCAAGCGGGTACAGGGGCACCCAGGCAAACAGGACCGGGATTCCGACCACGGAGATCGTCAGCACGACGCACCCGATCAGGAATACCGGGACCACGAGGAAACCTCCGGCGAACCCGACCGCGGCCGCCCTCCCCGGACGGTACTCGATCTCCCTCGTGACCGTGTCGAGGCGCAGTCCGGCGAAGCGGGTCAGCAGCAGCGTAAGGCAGCCGAGGACGATGAAAGTGAAGATCGCTTCGACGACCTCGCCCGCGGCCCGCAACGCTCGCCACGCACCGCCTTCACGCCGATTCGAGGTCGCCCGATCCCGGTCCGCCTCCCATTCGCCGTCCGGTGCCGCGGCTGCCTCGGGAGCTGCAGGGGGAGTTGGCGGTTCCGGCCGCGCGGGAGTCCCTGGTGCCCCGTCCGCTCGCGACTCCGCAAGGTCCACCACCTCGCCCCGCACCTCTCCTCCGAGCAGTTCGATTTCGGAACGCGCGTGCCGGACATCGCCGTCAATGCGCCCCGACTCACCCAGGGCCAGGGTCGCGTTCAGCAGAACCACGTCGCCGCGGATGCGGCCATGGACATCGAGCCAGCCGTCCACAACCAGGAAGCTGCCGTCCACCTCGTCGCCTGCGGCTACCGAATGGTCCTCCCCCACCCGGATGTCCATCGACTCCAGATCTACGTCGGCCAGCGCGGCTCCGAGCGCCGCAATCCCCTCCGATCTGGCCAGGACGGCCAGGAATTCCTGCGCCGAGGTCCGTTCGCGCCGGGTCTGAAGCGGTGGCTCGCGGGCGGCCACGGCGTCGGCCAGTACGCGGTCGATGCGGTCGAGCAGGGACTGCTCCGGCGCCGCCAATCCCGGGTCGGGCGCCCAGGCATCGAGTTCGCGTGCCAGGGGTCCGTCGGAGAGCGAGAGAATGCTCCCCAGAAGATCCCGCCACGCGCGGTCGGAGCCGTCCCCCGCCTGGTAACTGCCGAGCACCTCCCCGTCGAGGGTGGCAACGCCGTCCGCGAAGCTGAGGACCAGGATCTCGCCGTCAGCGAATTCCAGCTCGAGGGAAGCCTCCGACTGCGAGACTTCGACCTGGCTGAAAACGACCGCGCGTTCCTGCGCCGCGCCTTCGCCGGCGGCAAGGGCGACGGCCAGGCCGGCCAGGGCCGTGCAGAGCGGATTCATGGGTCTAAACCGGTACATGCCGACGTTCCAATCCCGTGGTCTTCGCCACGTTCCTGTACAGGATCCATCCCGACAGCGCGGTGAGTGTGGTGAGCAGGACCAGCCCGCCCACAAACAGGGGCGCCGCCCCAGCGAGGCCGGCCGGCACGGCGTCCGGGAAAATGCCCGCTCCGCTGCCCAGGATGCCGCCGAGTGCATCGGGCAGGGCGGCGATGCCCTGGCTCCAGAGGAACCCCGCCAGGTTCGAGAGCGTCACCAGCGGGTTGTTGGCGAAGAGCATGTAGCCGGTCGCCACAACGGCCGCCGTGGGTCCGAAGGCCACGCCCGACGCGGCGGCGAGCCGCTCCTGGCGGTGCGGCCAGAGGCCGGCGAGAAGATGACGCACACGGGTGCCCGTCCGGGCGTTTTCGGGCACGTGCACCCGCGCCATTACCCGATCGGCGAACCCTGCGGCCGGGGCCAGGGCCGGCAGCCGGCCCAGTTCCCGGTGCAGGCGGCCCCAGCCGGCCAGCGCCGCGGCAGTTTCCGGGTCCCGGGCGACGAGCGGCTTGAGCGCTCGCGCATGCCGGGTGGAGAGCGTGCCGTCGTGGAGCGCGTCGAAGACATTCGCCACCGACCAGTCCGCCCCCCCGGCAAGCCAGGCCCGGAGTCTGCCAAGGCGCGACGGACGGATGTGCAGCGATGCGATGATCCTCGCCTTCAGATCGCGTGCGGGCACGTGGGGCCGGATGTCCTGCAGGGCCGCGAAGAGGGCGCGGCAGGCGCGAACCTCCGCCTGGAGCCCGGGGTCCCGGGCGATTTCGCGTTCGAAGCTCCGCCGCTCATCGCCGCGCAACTCACCGTCCAGATACGAGAACAGCCGCCTCGCCTCCGGATTCGGTTGGTTGGTTGTACGATGATTCCGCTTCACGTCCCGGTCTCCCTGATGGTTGTCAATCCCAATACGCCGCCTGCGATTCGGCGGTTTCAAGCCCTGTAATGCTAACCCGAAGGATCGAGCAGCGGACCCAGCGCCGCCTTCAACTCCAGCCGTGCTCGATGGATGTAGGTCTTCACGGTTCCCAGGGGAATCTCCAGGATATCGGCGATCTCCTGGTACGAGTAGCCCTCGACGTGACGCAGCAATGTAACCGCCCGGTACTCGGGTCTGAGTCTGCCGATCGCGGTCTCGATCTGGCTGCCGAGTTCGAGGTTCTCCACGTAGGCGTCCGGACGCTCCTCCGACGACTCGAGCACCAGGCTCGTCCGGGCCTGTTCGTCCGCGGTGACCGCGTTGGGAGAGCCGTGGATGGAGATCGTGTCCAGCCGGCGCTTGCGGAGGTGATCGATCGTCAGGTTGTGTGCGATCTTGAACATCCAGCTCGAGAACTTGTAGCCGGGATTGTAGCTGCCGATTGCATTGAAGGCCCGAATGAACGCTTCCTGGGCGAGATCCTCGGCCAGACTCCTGTCGCGCACCATGCGGTAGATCAGGCTGAAGACCGGCCGCTCGTAGCGGTTCAGCAGCTCTCTGAACGCTCTCTCGCGGCCCTTGGCCGCCTGCAGGGCGAGTGTCCTGTCGTCGGGAACCGCGCTCTCCACGGGTATCGGCGTTCCTCGCGATTCGGCTCGGCGTGGGCGAAGTCCCCGCATTCCGGCGGTTTGCGGGGCGTCATGACAACCTACTACGACGGGGGGTGCCACTTTCTTTACCGCAAGACCGGTCAGGGGCCGGGCACCCGGGTGACGACCGGCGGGCCGCGCGCTGTAGACGGCGGACGGGCCGGGAGGGTTGCACGGGGTTGGAGGGTACCGCCCGGGTTCCCTACCTTTGGGCCTCCGCCGGCCCGCCGGGCCCGGGCGCGCCACAGGAGGCGCGCACCGATCCACCGTGGAATGCAACGTCAGGTGTCGCTTGACCGCCTCCCGTGACGCAGAGCCAGCGAGCGGCACCGCCCGCGCCGCTCAGGTGCGCAGGCTTTTCAGCGAGATCGCACCGCGCTACGACCTGCTCAACCACGTCCTCAGCCTGAACATCGACAGGCGATGGCGCCGCCGGGCCGTGCGCGAACTGGGGTGGGAGCGCGACCCCGCCGGATCGTACCTCGACGTCTGTGCGGGGACCTTCGACCTCGCGCTGGAAGTGGCCGCGCAGCCGGGATTTCCCGGCCGCGTGGTGGCCGCCGACTTCGCCTTTCCGATGCTGGCCAGGGGAATGCCCAAGATCGGGGCCGCGCCGGTGGAGGCCGTTTGCGGCGACACCCAGCAGCTTCCCTTCGCCAGCAACTCGTTTGCCGGCGCCATGGTGGGATTCGGCGTCCGCAACCTCTCCGAGCCGCTCGCCGGATTCCGCGAAGTTCACCGCGTGCTGCAGCCCGGCGGCCGCTTCGTAGTGCTGGAATTCACGGTACCGCCCGGAAGGCTGATGCGCTGGGCCTACCTCCTGTACTTCAACCACATCCTGCCGACGGTTGGGCGGCTGGTGTCCGGCCATCCCTGGGCGTACACCTACCTGCCGAAATCCGTGGAGGGCTTTCCGGGACCCGATGCGCTGGCCGGGATGCTCCGGCGCGCGGGATTCGCGTCCGCCAGGTGGTTTCTCCTTACCGGGGGGATCGCCGCGATCCACGTGGCGACGAAGGCCGCGCGGGACTGACCCCCGCCGGGCCTGGCTCCTGCCCGAGCACGGTAACGGTCCCCAGCTCCGACGGGGAGCCGTCGAAGCGGGCCGTGTCGCCGACCAGCAGGATGGTCATGCGCGCGGGATCGACTGCGCTGCGAAACACTTCCTGGACGGCGGCGGGCGTCACGTCCTGGATGCCGTCGACGTAGCGCTCGAGCCAGTCGGCCGGAAGATCGAGCCTCCGGTACGCCATGCCCCGCGCGACGACCTGGAAGGGGGTGCGGAAGTTGAAGACGAACCCGTTGACCACCTCGTCGACGGCGTGCGACACCTCCGCCGGCGTGGGGGGCGCGGCCCTCATCGAGTCGACCGCGGCCAGGAGCAGGCGGGCGGCCGCCAGGGTGCTCTCGGGCCTGGTGCGGGTCAGCGCCCCCGCGAGGCCGTCGTCCCTGCTCGAAGTCGTCCAGATCGACGAGGCGCTGTAGGCCAGGCCCTGCCGTGTTCTCACCTCCGAGGAGAGGCGGCTCGAGAGACCGGACGCGCCGAGGATGCTGTTGCCGATCCGCGAAGCGAAGTAACCCGGATTGTCCCCCTGCCGGACGGCGGTCGCCTGGGCCATCACCACGACGCTCTGCTCGATCTCCCTGTGGAGGACGAAGACCCCCGCCTCCGAGCGGATGTCGGCCACCGGGTTCTCGCCGAGTCCGCCGGAACAGGGGGGCCAGTCGGCGAGGATCTCGTCGAGCAGCCGGCGGGTGCGGCTCCAGGTGATATCGCCGGCAACGCCCACGACCATGTTGCCCGGGCACACGACCGCCTCGTGCACCAGGCGCAGCCTTTCTTCGGCGAGGTCGGCGGGCTCCAGGTCCGCCGCGCCCATCTCCCAGCCGACCGGATGATCGCCGTACATGATCCGGTTGAAGATTCCGAAGGCAAGCGACGCGGGATCCTCGGGGCGGCGCCTCACGCGTTCGATCTCGGCGGTGCGCCAGAGTTCGACCTGGGTGGAGTCGAAGCGCGGCTCGCGCAGCATCGCGCCCCATAGCCGCACCGCATCGTCGACCTGTTCCGAGAGGGTGTTGACCCACGAGGACGCGCCGCCGCCCCCCTGTCCGAAGCTCATCGCGAGCGCCAGGGTCTCGATGCGCGCGTCGACGGAGTCCGGGGGCAGGGTGGCGGTGCCGCCCGTGCGGAGGAGGCCGGCCATCGCCGTGGCGGCCGCGAAGGAATCGCGGCCGAAGTGCCGGACGCCTCCCTCGAAGGTGGCGTAGAAGGTCGCCAGCGGCAGTTCGGAGTCTTGCACGAAGTAGACGGGGACCCCGCGGACGGTCTCTTCGCGGGGAGCCAGCCGCCGGAAGCGCAGCTCGGGGAAGGTCAGGCGATCGATGCGCTCCCGCACCGATTCCTGGGCTCCGGCCGGTGGAGCTGGCGCGCAGACGGCGAGGGCGGCGGCGAGACAGGTCAGGACGGGGGCGCCGACCGGTTCGCGGGGGCGGCGGCGCGGGATCATCTCTGTCCGTCCTTCCGCACCATTGTCGCTACCGTCCGCGAACCGTCGTTCAGGTACTGGATCGCCACTCGCTGCACGTCCTGCGGGGTCACCTCGGCGATGCGGCGGGACAGGCGGAATGTCTCGCTCCAATCCCCGAACGACGCTTCGGACTCGGCGATCTGCATCGCCAGCTCGAGGTTGGAGGACAGGCGGCGAAACTCGCTGGCGCGCAGCTGGTTTCTGATCCGTACGAGGACGCCGGGGTCGGGGGGAGCGGCCTTGATCTTCGCGATCTCGTCGTAGATCGCGGCTTCGATCTCGTCGGTCGTGCGGGGTGTCTTGGGGACCGCCGAGATCGTGAAGAGTCGGGGGTAGGAGAACCCCGGTCCCAGGTACGCGGCGACGTGCACCGCCGACTGGTCCTCGGCGATCAGTCGCTGGTAGAGCCGTGTGCTCCTTCCGCCGGTGAGCACCGAGGCGAGCATGGTCAGCGCCGGGGCATCGGGGTGGAAGCCCGACCCCACCCGCCAGCCGATCATCAGCCGGGGCTCGGCGTCGAACGCGACGTTGATCCGGCGTTCCCCGGCCTGCGCGGGTTCGCTCGCCCGCACCGGGGGGGCCTGCCGCCCTGGTGCGATCGGACCGAAATACTCCTCCGCCAGTCGTCTCACCCGGCCCGCGTCCACGTCGCCGACGATCGCCGCCACGGCGTTCCGCGGACCGTAGTAGTCGCGAAAATACTCGGTCGCCTGCCGCCTGGTCAGGTTTTCCAGGTCCGACGCGTGTCCGATCACCGGCACGCCGTAGGGATGTACCTGGAACGCCGTCGCCAGGAAGGCGTTCTCGAGGATCCCTCCCGGGCTGGTCTCGAGTCGCGTGCGGCGTTCCTCCCGGACCACGTCCAACTCGGTGTAGAACTCACGGAACACCGGGCTGCGCATGCGGTCCGCTTCGAGCGCGAACCAGAGTTCGATCCGGTTTGCGGGGATTTCGACGAAGTAGCGGGTGGCCTCGTGGCTGGTGGTCGCGTTCAGGCCCCGCGCTCCCTGGGCGGAGAGGATGCGGTCGAACTCGTTTGGAACCACATGCGCGCGTGCCTGGTCCTGGAGCGACGCGAATGCCGACCGCAACTGCCGGACCGCCGTCGTGTCGGGCGCGGGCCGGGCGAGCTCGGCGAGAATGGAGTCGCGGACCGCATCCATGGCGTCGAGTAGCGGCGCTTCGCGGGCGCGATCCGAGGTGCCGATCTCTCCCGAACCCTTGAAGAGCATGTGCTCGACGACGTGCGCGATCCCGGTATTGCCGAGGTGCTCGTTGACCGAGCCCACGGGATAGTGGACCACCATGGCCGCGGTGGGGGACTGGCGCCGCTCCAGGATCAGGAAGGTCATGCCGTTGTCGAGGGTGAAGCGGTCGACGGGGAGTTCGGTGCCGGGTGCGGGGCCGCGCCGCTGGGCGTGGGCATCCATGGGCGGGAGGGCGGCGGCCAGGCACACCGCCAGGACTGCGCTGCGGGCGCGCACCGCCCGGAAGCGGCTCCACGCACGATGCGCGACCCGGCGGATCAGGTGCCGAGCGACAGCGGGGCGGCGCCTGGTCAAGACACGTCTCCTTCTGTGGCGGCGCCGTCCTCCGGCCCGGGCTGACACCGGGGGCAGACGAAGGCGGAACGGCCGCCGAACACGATGCGCTCGATGACGGCGCGACATCTCAAGCAGGGCCGGCCTTCGCGTCCGTAGGCGTGCAGCGCCCGCCGGAACCGCCCCTCGTTCCCGTCCGGCGCGCGGTAGTTGCGCAGGGTGGTGCCGCCGGCTTCGACCGCGCGCCGAAGAACGCGGCGGAGCGAGCGATGGAGGCGGGTGGCAGAGACATCGCCGATCGAGTTGGCCGGGGTGCGCGGGTGGATTCCGGCGAACCAGCATGCCTCCACCGCGTAGATGTTGCCCACGCCGGCGACTCTGCGCTGGTCGAGGAGCAGAGAGCGGACGGGCGACCTGGAGCGGGAGAGGATCCGGCGCAGCCGCGCACCCGTGAATGACCGCGCGAGGGGCTCCGGCCCCAGCCGCCGGGACCACCGCGTCCAGTCCGAGGAGGTGAGGTGGCGGATGCGGCCGAATCGCCGCACGTCGTCGTAGGTCAGGGAGCCGCCGTCGGTGAACTGAAACAGGACGGCCGGGTGAGTCGATCCAGGCCCGGGTCCTGGGTCGGTTCCGGGCACGAGACGCCCCGTCATTCCGAGATTGACGACCACGCGGGTGGCGTCCTCGAAGGTGAGCACCACGTTCTTGCCCCGCCTTCCCGTTGTTCCGAATCGCCTGCCCGCCACCGCCTCGGCGAATCGGTGCGGCGGCCCGTCCACTACGTCCTCCCGGAGCACCGTGACCGAACTCACCACCCTGCCGGGCAGGATCCTGTTCAGCCCCCGTGCGATGGTCTCGGCCTCGGGGAGTTCCGGCACGGTGCTACTCCAGCGCCACCGCTGTGCCGGTCGACGACACCATCAGCATCCCGTTGGATGACCCGAGGACCTCGTAGTCCAGGTCGACGCCGATAACCGCGTCCGCCCCTCGCGCCTGTGCCTGGGAGGCCATCTCGCGAAGGGCCTCTTCGCGCGCCGTTCGCAGGGCCTTCTCGTAGGAACTGGAACGCCCGCCCACGATGTCCCGAATCCCTGCCAGGATGTCTTTGACGATGTTCGCTCCGATGATGGCCTCGCCGGTTACGATACCCAGGTATTCCCGGACGCGCCGGCCTTGCAGTACTGCTGTTGTCGTAATGATCAAAGCCCTGCTCCTTGCGGGTTGATTCTCGTGATCAATATGGCGTCAATGCCGCCGCTCCGCCTCCCGCCAGCCGATGTCGGTGCGGAACTGCTTGCCTTCGAAGGAGATCGCGTCCGCGACCGCCCGGCTCACCGTGCGCGCGCGCTCGAAGTCCGCGTTGACGGCCGTTACGGCGAGCACGCGGCCGCCGGAAGTCACCAGCCGGCCCGATTGCCGTGCGGTTCCGGCGTGGAAGACATGCACGCCGCTCGGCAGCGGGGGGATCGAGATGGCCGCTCCCTTGCCGTAGCTGCCGGGGTATCCGGATGCCGCCAGCACGGTCGTGACGGCGGCTGCGCCGGCGAAGGCCGGCCGGTGCCCCGCCAACCCCGAACCCTCCGCGACCGCGAGCATCGGCTCGAGCAGCGACGAGGATAGGAGCGGCAGCACCGCCTGGGTCTCGGGATCGCCGAAGCGGCAGTTGAACTCGACCACCTTCGGCCCCTCGGCGGTGATCATGAGCCCGGCGTACAGCAGGCCGCTGAACGGGTTCCCTCCCTCCGCCAGGGCCCGGAGCACGGGCGCGATGATGCTTGCGCCGACCTCGTCCATGAGCGCGTCGCTCGCGAACCCGACCGGGGCGTACGCGCCCATGCCCCCGGTGTTCGGCCCCGTGTCCCCCTCGCCGATCCGCTTGTGGTCCTGCGAGGGGAGGAGCGCGACGAAGTCCTCACCGTCAGCGAGGCAGAACACCGACAGCTCCTCGCCCTCCATGAATTCCTCCACCACGACCTGGCTGCCCGCATCCCCAAAGGATCCTTCGAGCATGCGGCGGGCCGTCCGGACGGCTTCGTCCACCGCCATGCACACGACCGCGCCCTTCCCGGCAGCCAGTCCCGAAGCCTTGACCACCACCGGCGCGCCAACCGCCTCGATGTACGCTGCGGCCTCGTCCGCGTCGGTGTGCACCTCGTAGGCGGCCGTGGGCACCCCCGCGCCGGCCATGAGGTCCTTGGCGAAGGCCTTGCTCGACTCGATGCGCGCCGCGGCGGCCGACGGCCCGAAGACGGGCACGCCCGACTGTTTCAGCCGGTCGGCGAGACCCAGGGCCAGGGGCGTCTCGGGCCCCACCACCGCCAGGTCGATCCGGTTTCCGGCCGCCCAGCCCGAAAGCGCCACCACGTCGGTGGGCGAGATGTCCACCGCGCGGCATCCGGGCGCCATGCCTCCGTTCGGCCGGGTGGCGTGGAAAGTCGCACCCGGGGCGTCTTCCCGGAGCTTCCAGAGCAGCGCGTGTTCGCGTCCGCCATTCCCGGCAATGAGGATTCGCATGGGCGTCAGGGCTGCTTTCTGAAGTTGTCGAAGAAGGACTCGCCGGCGCGCTTGGCGGCACTGGCCATCTGATCCAGCACGTCCCGGGCCCCGGCCTTGTAGCTGCTGGCCGCCTCGGCGAGGTCTTCGGCATACGCCGGGTCGGGATCGCCGCGGCGCTCGTATTCGCCCCGGACTACCCTGTCGTACGCCCCGGTCTCGATCCAGCCGCGCAGTTCCGAGAGCCGCAGGACCCAGAAGGGGTGCGTCTGGCCGAGCAGATTGAGGACCTTGAAGACCTGGTCGGCCATGTCGCCCGACTCGCGGTAGTCCTCGGCCTGGCGGATGAACTCCGGGAGGGATGTCTCGGCGTCCTCGCCGCCGCCGGCCATCTTGAGCATCGAACCCATGACTTCGTCCGGGTCCTGGATGGCCAGGAGCCCCGCGCGGTCCGCCGACAGCTCGCTCTTGCGCGACCATTCCAGAAGCGCCACCAGAATCGCCCGCGCCGCCAGCCCCACGATCGGAAACCCCATCCTGGCCAGCGCGATGAGGAGCTCGGTCATCGTCCGGTAGAGGACGTGGTCGCTCATGACGTGGCCGAGTTCGTGGCCGAGAATGTACGACACCTGCCGGTCCGTGAGCAGGGCGAGCGTCCCCGAGTTGAGGATGATGAACGGCTCCTTCATCCCGTAGGCCCCGGCGTTCACGACGGGATTCTGCGAGACGAAGAGGGGGTAGCGCTCCGGGGCATCCAGGGTGGTGCAGACGTCGCAGTACAGGTCCCACACCCGCGGGAACTGGTTTGGCCCGACGCGCACCGCATTGGCCTGAAACGCCAGCCGCACCGGTTTTTCGCCGAATATGCCGAAGAGGGCGCGAAGCACCTGGTCGAAGCCGGGGAGCTTGCGCAGGGCGGCAAGGGCGGCGCGGTCGGCGCTGTGTTCCCAGCATCGCGACGAAATGTCGGTGAGGGTGCGGGTGACCCGCGGATCGCCGTTGTCTTCGGGGCTTCCGTGGCCGTACGAGGTATCGAAATCGTCGTAGTTCATCGCCTTGTCCTTGCCGGAGGGATCCGCCGTCCCTCGAATCTACATGTGTGTCCGTCCGTCCGGCGGCTGGACGGGGTGCCAATCAGCTACGAAGGGCGCCTGCCAGGTCTTCGATCAGATCCCGGCCGTCTTCGATGCCCACCGACAGCCGCACCAGTCCGTCGGTGATCCCCATCCGCAGCCGCATTTCCTCGGGCACCGCGGCGTGGGTCATGAGGGACGGGACGCAGATCATGGACTCCACGCCCCCCAGGCTCTCGGCGAGCCGGAAGAGCCTGGTGCCTTCCGCGAGCCGCCTGGCGTCGTCCGCCGAAAGGTCCAGCGACAGCATGCCGGAGAACCCCCGCATCTGCCGTCGGGCAAGCTCGTGCTCCGGGTGGGTGGGGAGGCCGGGGTAGTGGACCGCCCGCACGGCCGGATGGCCGGCGAGGAATTCCGCGACCCCCATGCCGTTTTCGTTGTGGCGCATCATGCGGAGGTGCAGCGTCTTGGTGCCGCGCAGGGTGAGCCACGAGTCCAGGGGACCCGGGATGGGCCCGGTGGATTTGCGCACGAAGTGGAGCTCCGCGGCGAGGTCGTCGTCGTCCACGACCAACATGCCGCCGAGGATGTCCGAGTGGCCGCCGAGGTACTTGGTCGTCGAGTGCACGACCGCGTCCGCCCCCAGCGCCAGGGGGTTCTGGTTGAAGGGCGATGCGAAGGTGTTGTCCACGCAGAGGAGCGCGCCGTGCTCCCGGACGATCCCCGCCACCGCCTCGATGTCGGTGATGCGCATGAGTGGGTTGGACGGCGTCTCGAGGAGGACGAGGCGCGTCTCCGTTCGCAGGGCGCCGCGAACCGCGTCCGGATCGCGCGTGTCCACCAGGGTGAAGGTGATGCCGAGGCGGCTGAAGACCTCCAGGAACATCCGCGTGGTGCCGCCGTAGGTGTTCTCCTCGCTGACGATATGGCCTCCCGGCGCGACCGTCTTGGCAAGGCACTCGAAGGCGGCCAGTCCGCTGGAGAAGGCGATACCGTGGCGCCCCCCCTCGAGCGCCGCGACGTTGGCTTCGCTGGCCTCGCGGGTGGGGTTCTGCAGGCGTGCGTACTCATAGCCCTTGTGGCGCCCCAGCCCCTCCTGGACGTAGGTCGAGGTCAGGAACACCGGCGTGGTGATCGCCCCCGTGACCGCCTCCGGCGACTGTCCCGCGTGCACGCAGCGGGTGGCGAAGCGCTCTGTGGACTCAGGCAAGGTATTCTCCCGTGATGGGGGACCGGGATCGCTGCTAGACCCGCCGGGCGGAGTCGTCGACGCTCCTCGAAAGGCAGGCCCGGCGGCTGTGATCGACTCGGGGGAATATAGTAGTTTCCCATCTACCCAAAGGCGCCCCCGAACCTCGATGGAGCTCGCTCAGAATGCCGATTCGTCTTCCCGACGGCCTGATGGCCGGCGTCTCCGGTTTCCGGGGCCGCGTGGGCGAATCCATTACCCCGGAACTTGTCGCGGAGCTGGCGGCTTCGTACGGGACATTCCTGCGCGAAGAGGGGGACGACGGGCATGTCGTGGTGGGACGCGACTCGAGGACTTCGGGGCCGATGCTGATGCGGGCGGCGGTGGCCGGGCTGGTCTCGGCGGGGTGCCGCGTGGTGGAAT
Organism: Gemmatimonadota bacterium; assembly: GCA_022827345.1. Classification (GTDB taxonomy): domain Bacteria; phylum Gemmatimonadota; class Gemmatimonadetes; order Longimicrobiales; family Gaopeijiaceae; genus Bin94. Next base: position 131,988 of record JAJDTB010000030.1, read on the forward strand.
TGGGCGTGGTGCCGACGCCCACGCTGATGCTTGCCGTGCGGGAGGGCGGCGCGGCCGGCGGCCTGGGCGTGACGGCGAGCCACAATCCGGCCGAGTGGAATGCGCTCAAGTTCGCGGTGAGGGGCGGGACGTTCCTTCCCCCCGACCGCATGGCGCGCTTCCAGGAGCGGATCCGCGAGCGGGATCCTGTGCGTGCACCGTGGGACGCGATCGCTCCGGTCGAGCGGGACGGGTGCGCGGTGGAACGCCACCTTGAAAGGATCCTGAGCGTCCCGCTGCTCGATGCCGAACGGATGCGCGGGGAGGGGATGCGCGTCGCGCTCGACTGCGTGAACGGGGCGGGGGGAGCGATCATGACGGAGCTGCTGTCGCGGCTCGGGTGCGAGGTGCACGCGATCGGGACGGAGCCGAACGGCCGGTTTCATCGCGACCCCGAGCCGACGGCGGACAACCTCGCCGCGCTGGGCGAGCTCGTGCGGGCCTCGGGGGCGAGGATCGGGTTCGCGGTGGACCCGGATGTGGATCGGCTGTCGCTGGTGGACGAGAACGGGCGCGCGCTCGGCGAGGATTTCACGCTGGCGCTTGCGGCCGATGTCGTGCTGCGGCGACGGCCGGGCAGGGTGGTCACCAACCTCTCCACCAGCCGCGTTCTCGACGATGTCGCGGATCGGTACGGCTGCCGCGTGATCCGTGCGCCGGTGGGCGAGATCAACGTTGTGGTGCGGATGCGGGAGGAGGACGCCGTGATCGGCGGCGAGGGGAACGGTGGCGTCGTGCTGCCGGCGCTGCAGTACACGCGCGACGCGCCGGTGGGGGCGGCGCTGCTGCTGCAATTCCTCGCCGACGAGCCCGGAACGCCGGTTTCCGAACGGGTGGCCCGCCTGCCGTCGTACACGATCGTGAAGGAGAAGGTGTCGTTCGCACGGGAGGGCCTGAACGCGGCCTACGCCGAGCTCTCGCGGGTACTGCCGCCCGGCATCGGCGACGCCAGCGACGGCCTGCGCCTCGACTGGCCTTCGCGCGGCAGCTGGCTTCATGTCAGGCCCTCCGGGACCGAACCGGTCGTGCGCCTGATCGCCGAGGCCAGGGACGCCGCCGAGGCGCGGGAGCTGGTGGACCGGGCCCGTGAGGTGCTCGCGGGAGTGGCGGCCGGCTGATGTGCGGGATCATCGGGTATGTCGGATCGCGTCCGGCGGGGCCGATCCTGCTCGAGGGTCTGAAGCGGCTCGAATACCGCGGATACGACTCGGCGGGACTGGCGGTGCAGGACAACGGCGGCTTGAACGTGGAGAAGCGGCCGGGCAAGATCGTCGAACTGGAGGACACGCTCGCCGGCAGCTTTCCGACGGGGACCTGCGGGATCGCGCACACGCGCTGGGCCACGCACGGCCCCCCCAACACGGTCAACGCTCATCCCCATCTGTCACACGGCCACGACATCGCGCTGGTCCACAACGGGATCATCGAGAGCGCGGGCAGGCAGCGTCCCCTTCTGCGAGACATGGGATTCGAGTTCCGCAGCGACACGGACACCGAGGTCCTGGTGCACCTGATCGACCTCGCGTACCGCGACTGCGACCGGCTCGAGGACGCGGTCGCCTCGGCGCTGGCCCGCGTCGAGGGCACCTACGGGATCGCGGTGGTGAGTTCGCGCGATCCGGGCAAGATCGTGGTTGCGCGCAACGGCAGCCCCATCCTCCTGGGAATCGGCACCGGCGACGAGTACTTCGTGGCCTCGGACGCTGCTGCGGTCGTCGCGCACACCCAGAAGGTGGTCCGGCTGCGCGACGGGGACTCGGCGGTGCTGAGCAGGGAGGGGTACCGCACCTTCGACCCGGCGCGGCGGGCGGTGCGGCGCGGCGCTCAGATCGTGGCCTGGGATGTCGAGACGATCGGCAAGGGCGGCTACGACCACTACATGTACAAGGAGATCCGCGAACAGCCCTCGTCGCTGCGGGACGTGATGCGGGGGCGGCTCCTTGAGAACGAAGGCACCGCGAGACTCGGCGGTATCACGGTGTCCGACATGGAGCTGGCGGACATCGACCGGATCATCATCACGGCGTGCGGGACCAGCTGGCACGCCGGGCTCATCGGGGCGCGCATGATCGAGGACATCGCACGGCTTCCCGTGACGGTCGAGTACGCTTCCGAGTTCAGGTATCGCAATCCGGTCCTCGACACCCGCACCCTGGTGGTGGGGATCAGCCAGTCGGGGGAGACGGCCGACACGCTGGCCGCGCTACGGGAGGCCCGGCGACGTGGGTGCGGGATCATGGGGATCGTGAACGTGGTCGGCTCCACCATAGCGACCGAAACCGACTTCGGCGTCTATCTGCACGCCGGGCCCGAGATCGGGGTGGCATCCACCAAGGCCTTCTCCAGCCAGTTGGTTGCGCTCGCCCTCTTCACCCTGTACTTGGCCCGCCGCCGCAACATGTCGGTACTGGAGGGACGCAAGCTGGTGCGCGCGCTCCGCAGGCTCCCCGACCAGGTGGAGGAGGCGCTGGCGGTGGACGAGAAGGTCAGGGAGCTCGCGCGGCAGTACCGGGATGCGCCCAACTTCCTCTACCTCGGGCGCGGATATCAGTTTCCGGTCGCCCTCGAGGGAGCCTTGAAGTTAAAGGAGGTAAGTTACATTCATGCAGAAGGTTATCCTGCTGCTGAAATGAAACACGGGCCCATCGCGCTGATCGATGAGAACATGCCGGTGGTCGTGCTCGCGCCGCGTGACGGGGTGTACGCCAAGACGCTCTCCAACATCGAGGAGGTGCGGGCCCGCCACGGCCGGGTGATCGCCGTCGTAACCGACCGCGACGACGAGGTGACGGAGCGGGTCGACGACTTCATCGTCGTGCCGAAGACGCTCCCCGCGCTCATGCCTGTGCTGTGCACGGTCCCGCTCCAGCTGCTCGCCTACCACATCGCCGTGATGCGCGGCTGCGACGTCGACCAGCCCCGCAACCTCGCCAAGTCGGTGACGGTCGAGTGACGGGCGCGAACGCGGGAGCGACCGGGCCGTGAGGGTGGTGATTCAGCGCGTGGCCGAGGCGTCGGTAACGGTGGACGGCGAGATCGTCGGCGCGATCGGGCCGGGGCTGGTGGTGCTGGCGGGCTTTCTGGCGGAGGACACCCGCGCCGTGACCGCGTGGATGGCGGAGAAGGTGGTCAACCTCCGCATCTTCGCGGACGATGAGGGCCGCATGAACCGCTCGCTCCTGGATGTCGGCGGCGAGGTGCTCGTGGTCAGCCAGTTCACCCTGTACGGGGACGCCAGGAAGGGGCGCAGGCCCTCGTTCGTGCGGGCGGCGCGGCCCGACATCGCGATCCCGCTCTACGAGGGATTCGTGGATGAGCTGCGGGCGGTGGCCCCCGGGGGGGTGCAGTGCGGCCGCTTCGGCGCCCACATGGATGTCGCGCTGGTGAACGACGGCCCGGTCACCCTGGTCATCGACCGATAGAATGGCGGCTTCGATCTTGCCCGCTGGGGCAACCGCACCCGCGCCGGGACCGGCCGGCGCCGCGCCTCCCGTCGTGCTCGCATCGGCCTCGCCTCGGCGGTCCGACGTGCTGGCGATGCTCGGGCTGTCGTTCAGCGTCGTCCCGGCGGATGTCGAGGAGCGCCGCGCCCCGGGGGAGGCGCCCGGGGACTACGTGGAGCGACTGTCGCGGGAGAAGGCGCTGGCCGTGTCGCCGGCGCACCCCGGCGCATTGAAGATCGCCGGCGATACGATCGTAGTCCTTAAAGGGCATGTACTCGAAAAGCCGGCGGACGGCGCCGAGGCGGCCGCCATGCTCGCCGCGCTGTCGGGCCGAACCCACCGGGTGTACTCCGGTCTGGCGCTGGCCTGGAACGGGAGAGTGGTCTCGCGGGTCGCCAGGGCCCGCGTTCGCTTTCGCGAGGTCGAGCGCGCCTTCATCGAGAGCTACGTGCAGACCGGGGAGCCGCTGGACAAGGCAGGCGCGTATGGAATCCAGGGCTGTGGTGCCACAATGATCGAAGCCGTCGAGGGCGACTACTACACGGTCGTCGGGCTGTCCGTTGCCGCCTTCGTGGACCTGCTGGGGGAGCTCGGCCTCGAGTACCGGCCGGGCAGGGGAGTGGTGGGCCGGGTGCCTGAGCGGGGGGGCGGATGAGCGGCGGCGCCGTCCTCGCGCTCGACCAGGGCACTACCGGGTCGGCCGCGCTGGTCATTTCGGCCGGCGGCGATGTCGTCGCGAAGGCCTACTCGGAGTTCACGCAGCACTTCCCGCGCCCCGGGTGGGTCGAGCACGACCCGGAGGAGATCTGGACCGTGACGGCCCGCGTGGCGCGCGAAGCGATGGCGGCCGCCAACACCGGGATCGCCGCCGTCGGCATCACCAATCAGCGCGAGACGATCGTCGTGTGGGACCCGGAGACGCTGCAGCCGCTCGGCCGCGCCATCGTCTGGCAGGACCGGCGCACCACCGGCCTGTGCCGCGACTTGAAGGAGGCGGGACACGAGGAGATGGTTCGCCGGCGGACCGGGCTGCTCCTCGACCCGTATTTCTCCGGAACCAAGCTGCGGTGGCGCTTCGAGCGCGATCGTGAGCTCGCCGCCAGGGCCCGGACGGGATCGCTCGCCGTGGGCACGATCGACGCATGGCTCGTGGCCCGCCTCACCGGGGGCGCCGTGCACGCGACCGACCCCACCAACGCGTCACGCACCCTCCTGTACGATCTGGAGGAGGGCGACTGGAACGAGGAGCTTCTCGGACTGATGGGGGTGCCGCGCCGGATCCTCCCCGACATCCGCCCCAGTTCGGGGGACTTCGGCGTGACCGACGGCGATGCGATCGGCGCCGAAGTGCCGATCGGGGGCGTGGCCGGCGATCAGCAGGCGGCGCTCTACGGGCAGGGTTGCTGGGAGGCCGGGACGGGAAAGTGCACCTACGGCACGGGCGCCTTCCTCCTCTTCAATACGGGCACCGAGCGGGTCGGGTCCCGGCACGGCCTGCTCACCACGGCCGCGTGCGATGCCGGCGGCGGCCCGGCCTTCGCCCTCGAGGGATCGATCTTCGTGGCGGGCGCCGCGATCCAGTGGCTGCGCGACGGGCTGGGCATCCTCGAGGACGCCGGCCGGAGTGATGCAATGGCGCGTTCCCTGGCCGGAAACGACGGGGTGTACCTGGTCCCGGCGTTTGTGGGCCTGGGCGCTCCGCACTGGCGTCCGGAGGCGCGCGGCACCATCACCGGACTGACCCGCGGAACCACCCGCGAACACCTGGTGCGGGCCGCGCTCGAAGCCATGGCCTACGGCACCCGCGACATTCTGGATGCCATGGAGCGCGACGCCGGGTTCGGTTGCACCGGGCTGCGGGTGGACGGCGGCGCGGCGAGGAACGACTGGCTGATGGAGTTCATGGCCGGGGTGCTCGGGCTCCCGGTCCGCCGTCCCGGCATGGTCGAGACCACGGCGCTGGGAGCCGCCGGGCTCGCCGGACTGCACGCCGGCGTCTGGCGGACGCCCCACGACTTCGCGGAGGCGTTTTCCGCAGGCAGGACCTTCCGCACCGAGCTCGCCGCGGTGGACCGGGAGACCCTCCTGGAAGGCTGGCGCCGGGCCGTCGGGGGCGCACTCGCCGCCGCCGGACTGTCCCAATAGCCCGGGGCCTGCATACATTACAATGAAGCCCGCCCCGGCATCCGAATCGAACCGGAAGGGGGCGGCGCGAGCGTGCGGATCCTTGAAGCGGAACCGGAGCGAAGCAGCATGAAGAACGGACGGTTTTTCGTCGGACTGGTCGGAGTCGCGGCGGTTGTGGGATATCTGATGTGGACCGGCATCAGCGACAGCATGGTGTATTACCTGACACCCGTGGAGCTGATGGAGCGCGTCGACGCCGATCCGACCTTCCACGACGTGGGGGTCAAGGTCAGCGGCCGGGTCGTGGAGGGCACCTGGCAGCGCCGGGTGGACGGCGCCGCCACCCACGCCTTCGTCGTCTCGGACCTGGAGCAGCCCGGGGTGGTCTTCTCGGTGCGTTACGACGATGTCCTGCCGGACACCTTCAATGACGAGGCCGAGGTGGTCGTCGAGGGCACCTACGGCACCGACGGCGTCTTCCGCGCCCACACCGTGCTCACCAAGTGCGGCAGCCGCTACGAGGCCGCCGAGGAGGATTTGGCGGCGTGACGGTCCTGGGCGAGATCGCCCTCTGGATCGCCCTTCCCGTCGCCCTCTGGGGCACCGTCCTGTCCTTCATCGGCGGGAGGTCGGGTCGCGGTGACCTGATCCTGAGCGGCGAGCGGACGGCGTACGTGCTGACGCTGCTGATCCTGGTGGCGTCGCTGGGCATCATCGCGGCGTTCGTGGGCAACCAGTACCAGTACAGCTACGTCGCGAACTACTCCAACCGGGAACTGGACACCTATTTCAAGGTGGCCGGGCTGTGGGCGGGACAGCGCGGGTCGCTCGTCTTCTGGACGCTGCTGCTCTCGGTCTTTGCGTCCATCGCGGTCTTCACCAACCGCAACCGGAACCGCGAGTTCATGCCCTACGTCAGCGGCACGCTCCTGGGCCTGCTGGCGTTCCTGATCGTGGTGCTCCTCTTTGCAGATGTCAGCCCGTTCGAGCGCCTGGGATTCACGCCGGCCAACGGACGGGGGCTGAATCCGCAGCTGCAGAGCTACTGGATGACGATTCATCCTCCCACGCTCTACCTCGGCTTCACCGCCTTCGCCGTGCCCTTCGCCTTCGCCATCTCGGCGCTCCTGACGGGCCGGCTGGATTCTCGCTGGATCGCCATCACGCGCCGGTGGATCCTCCTCAGCTGGTTCTTCCTCACCTGTGGAATCGTCCTCGGCATGCGCTGGGCCTACGAGGAGCTGGGCTGGGGCGGCTACTGGTTCTGGGACCCGGTCGAGAACGCGTCGCTGCTGCCCTGGCTGACCGCCACCGCCTTCCTGCACTCGATTCAGATCCAGGAGAACCGGGGCATGCTGAAGGTGTGGAACATGGCACTGGTGGTGATCACCTTCCTGCTCACCCTCTTCGCGACCTTCCTGACCCGTTCCGGCCTGATCGAGTCCGTCCACAGCTTCGCCCAGAATCTCACGATCGCGTACATCTTCCTGGGCTTCATGGGCGGGCTCGCCGCGTTCTCCTGCCTTCTCATCGTGTACCGTCTGCCGCTCCTGAGGTCCGAGAACCAGATACAGTCGTTCCTCTCCAGGGAGTCCGCCTTCCTCTTCAACAACCTGCTGCTGGTGGGGATCACCTTCGCCGTGGCGTGGGGGACGCTCTTCCCGCTGATTACGGAGGGGTTCTTCGGTGAGACCATCAACGTCGGGCCTCCGTTCTACAACCGCGTCAACATCCCGATCGGGCTGATCCTGCTGGCACTGATGGGGATCGGGCCCGTGATCGCCTGGCGGCGCGCCTCCCCGCGAAACCTGCGGAGGAACTTCGTGCTGCCCCTGGTGGCCGGCGTGGCGGTCCTCGGTGCGCTGCTGCTGGCGGGCGTGCGGCACAACATGGCGCTGGCGACGTTCGGGGTCTCGGCGTTCGTGATGGCCATCGTGGTCAGGGAGTTCTGGAAGGGCACGAAGGCGCGGGCCAGAATCGCGGGCGAGGGTGTGTTCAGCGCCTTCCGCGGTCTGGTCCGGCGAAACCGGCGGCGGTGGGGCGGCTACGTTGTGCACGCGGGCGTGGTGGTGTTGTTTACCGGGTTGGCGGGAGCCGCCTTCGATGTTGTGGTGGAGCAGGAGCTGGCGCCCGGCGAGGCCATATCCGTGCGGTCCGCATTCGGAAACGAGTACCGGCTCGTCTACGAGAGCCTCTCGCACTCGCGGCCGCGGGCGGCGGAGGACGTGGCGGAGAACGACTGGCGCTGGACGGCGCTGATGACGATCTACCGCAACGGCGAGCGCATCGGCGTGACCCGTCCCGAGCGGCGCATCTATCCGGTGATGGAGCAGCAGTCGACCGAGGTCGGGATTGCCAGCTCCTTGCTGGAGGATCTGTACGTGATTCCCAAGGACGTGGACCTCGACAGCGGCGCCGAGCGGGTGGTGTTCGAGGTCAAGGCCCTGCCCCTGGTGCCCTGGATCTGGTGCGGGGGGCTGGTGGTCGCCATCGGAGCGCTCGTGGGGCTGTGGCCGACGGGCACGGTGCCGGTGCGGGCCGCCGCTGCCCGCAGGGTGCGTGGACCGCTCCCGGCCGGGGCGGTCGGCTAACTCCCGCATGGCGGCGCTGATCGGCGGGATTCTGCTCGCCGCCGGGGTCATGCTGTACGTGATCGAGCCCGTGTTCTCGGGCCGCGGCGCCCCGGTCTACGATTCCGAAGACGATTACGACGAGGGAGCGGCGCGCCGCCGGGTGGCGCTCACCGCGCTGCGCGATCTGGAATACGACCGCGCGACCGGCAAGCTGGACCGCAAGGACTACGAGTCGCTCCGGGCGGAGCTGTCGCACGATGCGCTGCGCCAGCTGGAGCCGGATGCCGAAGGCGGGGATCCGGCCGATTCCGTGGTGGAGCGTGCGTCGAGCGAGCTGGAGGACGAGATCGCGCAGATCCGGCGGGCGCTGCGCGAGGGGCTGGAGTGCGCCAGCTGCCAGCACGTCAACCGGGCCGGGGCGCGATTCTGCGCGCAGTGCGGGCAGGCGCTGGAGGCGGGCGGCGGCGCGGGCACCCGAACGAATGCCGGCGCCAGTGGAGTCGCTGGAGCCGAATCGTGAAACTCGAGGCGCGGGAACTGGTCTGCGACTACGGCGCCACCCGGGCGGTCGACAGCGTGGACCTCGCCGCGGCGGGCGGATCGATCCTGGCTGTGTTCGGCCCCAACGGAGCGGGCAAGACGACGTTGCTCAGAATGCTCAGCGGCGAGCGCAAGCCGGACCGGGGAGCTGTCCGCCTGGATGGCAGGCCGGTTTCGGGATCGGATCCGGCGTGGCGCTCGCGGGTGGGCCTGATCTCGCACCGGACCGGACTGTACCGCAAGCTCACGGTCGGCGAGAACCTCGCCTTCTTCGCGACCCTGCACGGCGTTGCCGGCCAGGGCGCCGCCGCCGCGCGAGCGCTGGACGGGGTCGGCGCGGGTGAGCTCGAGGGGAAGGCGGTCGAGCAGCTTTCCCGGGGGCAGCGGCAGCGGGTGGCGCTGGCCCGGTCTCTCGTCCACGATCCCGACATCGTCTTTCTGGACGAGCCCTTCACCGGGCTGGATCCGGGGGGTGCCGAAGCCCTGGAGGCGATGCTGCGCGCGTGCCGGGAAGCCGGGAAGATCGTGGTCCTGGTCACGCACGACCTGCGCCGGGGTGTGGAGCTTGCGGACCGCGTCGCGGTGCTGCGGCGTGGGCGCAAGGTGCTCGACGGGAGCGCGTCGGAGCACGGTGCGCAGGATCTTCTGCGGTTTTTCACCGCCGGAGGGGGAGCAGGCGGGGAGGGAGCGGCCGCGTGACGTCGCTGCGCTGGGTCGGGGTCATCGCACACAAGGATCTGCGCATCGAATTCCGCGCCGGCGGCAGGGTGGTGGCGATGATCGCACTCGCGGTACTCGCGTGCTTCCTCTTCGCCTTCGCGCTGGACCGAAGCCAGGTGTCCGCGCAGCACGTGGCCGCCAGTCTGACCTGGCTCACGGTCCTCTTCGCGGCGACGGCCGGCGCGGGCCGGGCATTCGATACGGAAGAAGAGGACGGAGCCTTTCGGCACCTCCTCCTGACGCCGATTCCCAGACACGCGATCTTCCTCGGCAAGACGGCGGCCAACCTGGTGCTGATCTGGATGGTCACCCTGCTCACCTTCATCGCGCTCACCACGTTCCTTGGGCTGCGCGACCCGGGGTCCCTGACCCACCACGGGGCCATATTCCTCCCGGGCACCATCGGCCTCGCCGCCACGGGTACCTTCTTCGGGCTCGTCTCCCGCCACAGCTCGCTGGGCGACACGATCCTGCCGGCCCTCACCTTCCCGCTTCTGGTCCCGGTGATCTTCTTCGGGGCCACCGCCTCGGCCCGGGTTTTCATGGAGCGGCCCTGGCCCGAGATTTCGGGGTCGGTGCGGCTGCTCTGGGCGTTCGCAGTGGGATTCACAGCCGTGGGTTCCGTCCTGTTCCGGTACGTCGCGGAGGAATAGGAGCCGACATTGGACACGGGCAAGGGGACAGACTGAGCGCATGGAGACGCGAAACGCGAGGCTTGCGGGCCTGATCCTGACCACCGCCGGGGTCGCCATGATTCTCTTCGTTCACTGGATGGTGGTGTTCTGGGTGCCCACGGAAGCGGTGCAGGGGATCGTCCAGCGCATCTTCTACGTGCACGTTCCGGCGGCGTGGACCACCTTCCTGGCCTTCGGCATCGTGGCCCTGGCCAGCGCGGCGTACCTGTGGCTGGAGGACGAGCGGGCCGATTCCGCCGCGGTCGCCGCGGCCGAAGGGGGGCTCATCTTCGGCGCGATCATGCTGACTTCCGGTCCCCTGTGGGGGCGCATCGCCTGGGGCACCTACTGGACCTGGGAGCCGCGCCTCACCCTCACGCTGCTCCTGTGGTTCACCTACCTCGGGTATTTTCTGATCCGGGGCTCGGTGGCCGACCCGAGGAAGGGCAAGCGGTTCGCGGCGGTAGTGGCCATCGTCGGCTCGCTCAACATCCCCCTGATCCACGTCAGCGTGAGCTGGTTCCGCTCGCTGCACCCGCAGGCGGTGGTCATCAAGCCCGAGGGGCCGACGCTTCATCCCGACATGCTGGTCACGCTGCTGACATCGCTGGCGGGATTCACCATGTTGTTCCTCGGACTCTTCTTCCTTCGTTACAGCATCGAGCTCCTGAGCCGGCGACCGCGGTCGGGAGAGATGCAGCGCGCCAGCGAGGTGCTCACATGACCTGGGCGGCTATCGTGTCGTTCGCCGGCGTTACCGCCGCCGAGTTCGCTCTTCTTCTCCAGTCGGGCGGGGCCGGGGTGCCTTCGCTGCGTCCGTACGTGCACGTCTTCCTCGCCTACGGCCTCGCTTGGGTGATCATCCTCTTCTGGGTATGGCGCATCTGGCGCGGGCTCCAGCGCCTGGGGAGCTCCGACTGACCCGGATCGCCCGGGCTGCCGCGGCGGCAATCCCGGTCCTCCTCCTTCAGCTGCAGGCGGGGACCGCCCAGTCCGCCAGGATGCCCGCCACTCTGCGGTACGGTTCCGGCCTGATCGACATCCCCGTGGCGTCCGTCCTGCCGCACCTCATGATGACGGCCACCTATTCGGGATTTCGCGCCACGGTTCCGCCGATGCTCGACACGGGGGCAGGCGGCGACGGGGCCGGGGCGGGCGAGTCCTCCCGGGCGTGGTTCTCCGACGGCTCGATTGCGGTGGGCCTGCTGGATCGCGTCGAGATCGGCGCGACCTTCCAGCATTCGGCCGATGCCGGCGACGGTGGACGGATGCTCGGAGCCTTCGGCCGCCTGTCACTCCTTCCCGCCTCGGTTCGCAGCGTCGGCCTGGCGGTCGGGGCCAGGTACCTGTCCGCGCCGGGCTACGCCGGCAGGGAAGGCCGGAGCTTCCAGCCCACCCGCCTGGGCCTGCCGGATCCGCGTTTTTTCGGCACCGCCGCGAGCGCCGAAGAGTTCGCCACCACCTTCAGCCCGTACGTGGCGGCGACGGCCCGTCTCCCGGGATTGCAGGCGGACCCCGGATACGAGGTAACGATGACCGCGGGTTGGGGAAGCGGGATGTTTGTAGCCGGAAGCGATCTCGACTTCTACGGCGACGGCGCCTCCGGAGGACTCTTTGCCGGATCGGCCATTCACTTCACGACCGGCCGGGGACGCACGGTGAGCCTCATGGCCGAGTACAACGGCTTCGACGTCAACGCAGGCGCCCAACTCGACTTCGGCGGCATCCGGGTCGGCGCATTCTCGCTCGGCCTGGCCGGCGACGGCGCGTCGACCTACCGCTCCAGGAAGTTCGGCGTCCTGGGTTCGGTGGCTCTCTGCGCCAGGGACATCGGGCCCTGCCGCCCCGCATCGCGACCGGCCGCGCGCGATACCGTGGTGCTTCCCGCGCCGCCGCCCGACACCGTGGTCGTCGAAAGGGAGGTCGCGCCCCGGCTGCCCACCGGTTCGCCCCGGACGGTGTGTTTGGCGACGGGTGCCGCGGTTTCCGTGATCGTGACCCCGGCCGGAGACACGCTGGTGGGCCCATCGCGCGTGCCGCTGTCCGATCTGCGCCCCGGAATCGGCTTCATGGGGACGTACGCCGAGGGCCGCGACTGGTTCGAGCAGGGGTCGCCCATCACCCTGGGCCAACGCAGCTACGAGAGATCGGGCGGGCCGCTGCCGCTCGACTGCGCGGACATCGTCGAGATCGGAAGCCACGACGGCGTGCCGCTCTTCGCGGAGCACTCCGCCGCGGCGCCATTCGCAATCGTCCTTGTGCCGGCGCGTCCGGGCGTGTGGCAGGGTTATTCGCTTGTGCCGGCCGAAGCACCTGAAGCCCTGCCGGATCCGGGATCCGCGGCGAGCCCCAGCCTGCGCATCAGCTCGGGCGTCAGGTCGTCCGCCGTGTCGATGTCGGACTGCGGCTCCAGGTAGGTGACGCGCGCTCCCGACTCTCGCGCTCTGGCGGTGGTCTCGCTCAGCACCCTCTCGGTGCTCCACGGGATGTCGGCGAAGAGGGCCGGGTGGGGGGCGCCCAGCCCCATGAGGTAGTAGCCGCCGTCGGTGGCCGGCCCCAGCACGACATCCGCCGAATCGAGCGCTTCCAGGGCCCGGCGCACGGTGTCCGCGTCGACCGCGGGAGCGTCCGTGCCGATCACCACCACACGGTTCACCACCTCGAAGGCCCGGTCGAACATCAGGCGCATCCTTCGGCCGAGGTCGCCGTCCGGCTGGGGCCAGTACCGCCCGGGTGCATCGCCGAGCCATTCGCGCACTTCGTCCTCGGCGCCGCGGGGGGCGTAGCACACCGTGATTCCCGCGCGCACTCCGGCCAGCTGATCGATCACCGCACGGCCCATCCGCCGGTAGATGCCGGCCGCGGCCTCGTCGCCGACGCTGGAGGCCAACCGGGTCTTCACGTCACCGGCGCGGGGGGCTTTGGCGAAAACGAGCACCATTGCGCGGCGGCCGCCGGTGCGACCCGGTGGCGGTGCATCGGATGGACGCGGATGTCTGCGCGGCGGGTACCTTGCGGCGAGTCCGGCCGGCCTTGCCCCCCGAAGAAACCGGGTGATCAGCGTCGCGTTGCGGACCCATCCCCGGATACGCCCCTCCTCTTCGTAGCGGCGGGCGCTGGTGGTGATCGTGGCGGAGAGCGGCCGCAGCCGTCCCGCCCGGAGAAGGCGCCGGTTCAGAATCACGTCCTCCATGATCGGTTCGTCGGGAAAGGGGCCCGCCTCGAAGAACAGGCCGCGCGGGATCAGGAGCCCCTGGTCGCCGTAAACGAGGCCCTTGTGGCGAACGCGAATCCGCTGGCCTGCTTCGATCAGGCGGTAGCAGAGGTGGGGGTGGGCGATGGCGAGGCCGAAGTAGGCCGCGTCGGGACCATCCGCCTGGACATGATCACGGATTGCGCGGAGAGCGTCCTGGTCAAGCCGGGAGTCGGCGTGCAGCATGAGCAGCCAGGGGGTCCGGAGGAAGGCCGCGCCCGCATTCATCTGCCGCGCGCGGCCGAGTCCGCTCCTGAGTACGGTGGCCCCGCCCCCGCGCGCCGCGTCCACCGTCCCGTCCCAGGAGCCTCCATCGACCACGACGACCTCCGTGGGCAGATCGAGCGTCGCGAGATCCTTCAGCAGGCCGGGAAGGGTCTCGGCCTCGTCGATGGCGGGGATGACAACCCCGAGTTCAGCCCTGCCGCCCCCGGGACGCGACCTGCCCGCCGCTGGCGGGTGGATGCGGGCCGTGCGGGCGAGGCGGCCCGCGCGGATGCATCGCCGATCGAATGCCGCGGGGGTGTTGTCCACGGCCTGCTAAGGTGAGGAGTCGTTCAGGGTCCAGTCGTAGTCGACGAATTCCAGTTCGGTGCCCGGGTCCTCGAGAGCCTCGCGCTCCGCGCCGGACGTGTAGCGGGCCAGGAACGACCTGATGCCCTCGACCCCGCCGAAGTCCTCCTTGAACCAGTCCAGCAGGGTATTGACCCGTACCGTCCGCCTGCCGTCAACGGTGGCCACGCGGAATTGAGCCGGATCGCCTGTGAATGCGAGGACCCGGTCGTCGAGTTGCGAATCGAGGGAGCTGCCGTCGTATGCCTGGGGGATCAGGGGCGGACAGCTCACCGCGGCGCAGTTGATCGCGAAGTGGATGCGCGCATCGCCCATCGGCCGAATGATCTCGTGCTCGATCTCGTCCTGCGAGCGCACGGCTCCGGCGACCGGGCAGTGATCGCCGGTAAAGACGTCGGGGATCTGCCAGACCGAGTTCGCGGGACGCCCGGCCGCCGCGTTCCTGATGCGGAGCAGCCCGCCGGCGCGCCTGATCGGATAGTCTTCGATCACGCGCTTCAGCATGCATGCGTTATAGGCGTTGATCCAGAAGGCCAGTCGGTCCGCGGGGGCGGCGCTCTGGACGGCAGCGGGATCGGTCGCCTCCAGCCTGGCGATGTAGACGTTCAGCTTGGACGGGTCGTCCGCGAGGTGCCGGTACGCCACACCGTCGTCTTCCACCACCGCCGCGAGGACTTCGGTGAAAAGCCCGTGGTCGGGCAGCTGTCCGGCGGGTGCCTGCCGTGTGCTGGCCACAGGAGCCGCGGCGAAACCAGAGGCGACCGCAATGGCGACCACGATGGTGCTCATCCCCGGCAGCCTGATGTTCATGCGCTTGAGCAAGGCGGGAAGGAAGCTGAGCAGGACGAGGAGGGCGCCCGCGATCCCGACCCGCAGCAACGCCTCGCGGGAGGCTTCCTGCGAGCCCTGCAGGAGGGCGTCCGCGAAGAAGGTGTACACCGCCGTCCCCGGTACGATGCCGATCAGCGTCGCCAGAGCGTAGGTGCGCCATCGCAACGGCATGAGTCCCGACCCGAAGTTGAGCGCGTTGAAGGGAACCAGGGGGATCAGACGTAGAGTAAGCAGACCCTGGAATCCGTGCCGCTTCACGATGCCGTCGAGTTTGTCCAGCGTGGTCGAATCGCTGCCCATGAGGTGGCGAACGCCGTCGCGTCCCAGCGCCCGGGCGATGCCGAAGGCCGCGTTGGCGCCGATGTTCGCGGCGGCCATGTTCAGCAGCGTGCCCCACCAGAAGCCGAAGATCGCGCCCCCTCCGAGCGTCAGGATCGTGCCCGGCACCGCCAGCGCCGTGGCCGATGCGTAGATCGCCACGAAGATGACCGGTGCCCAGGGGTGGCCTCGCAGCCACTCGACGACTTCGAAGACGCCTTCGCGAGACAGGTAGCCGCCGAGCGGCGTCATCTTCGCGATCAGGTAGCCGGCAACCACGAGCAGGACCAGCGCGCCGAGCTTGAAGAGGGGGCCGCGAGACGGGCGCCTGGCGCCATCGCCAGCGGAGGAGGCGTCGGTGGACGTTGCCGCGTTGTCTATTTCAGCCATTGGATTACTCGCTTCAGTGTGCGGCCGGCCGCTGTGTCGAGGCGCGTGCGGTTGAACTCGGCGGCGGCCTTCTTCACACTCTCAACCATGGTGGGATACGGGAAGATCGTGTCCGCGACCTTGCTCAGCCTGAGTCCGTGCTGGCGGGCCAGCACGAACGGGAAGATCAGATCGCCGGCGCCGTGTGCGACGATCGTGGCGCCCAGCACCCTGCCCTTGCGGTCCGCCGTGACCTTCACGAAGCCCGTGGCGGATCCGTCGACGATTGCCCGGTCCAGGTCATCGAGGTGGTACATGTAGGCCGTGCCGCCGCGTGCGGCGGCCTCCGCCCCCGACAGGCCCACGTGAGCGACCTCGGGGTCCGTATAGGTAACCCGCGGCACGTTGTCGTAGCGAATCCTGGTCCGGCCGGGCAGGACGGAATTGCGCAGCGCGACCTTGGCCATCTGCTCGGCGGCGTGAGTGAACTGCATGGCCCCCGTGACGTCGCCGGCGGCCCACACGGTGGGCGCGCTGCTGCGCAGGTACGGGTCGACCCGGATTGCCCCGCGCACTGTCTCCACCCCGGCGGCCTCCAATCCCAGCCCGTCGGTGAAGGGCCGGCGGCCCGTGGCCACGAAGATCTCGTCGACAGCCAGGCTCTCACCGCCGTCCATCCTCAGCACCTTGCGCCCGCGCTCGGTTTCGACGGCCGCCACCGCGGCCCCGACCCGGACGTCGATCCCTTCCTCGCGCAGCGAATCCTGCATGAACGCGGCCGCCTCCGGTTCCTCGTTGTTCAGGATGGAGGGCATCATCTCGAGGATGGTCACCCGGGCGCCCAGGCGCGCGAAGATCTGCGCGAACTCGGTCCCGATCGGCCCGCCGCCCAGGATGGCGATCGATCCGGGCAGTTCGTCCTCGTCGAAGACGTTCTCGTAGGTCCAGAACCCCGCGTCGGCGAGCCCCGGGATCGGTGGCGCGGCCGCGACGGCCCCGGTGGCGATCACGAACCGCTTCGAGCGGATCGTCCCCACGCCCTCGACCTCCATCGTCGACGCGTCCAGGAAGCGGGCCGTGCCGAAGTGGACCGCGATCCCCATGTCCCGGAAGCGCTCGGGGTCGTCGTGATGGGCGACGGTCGCGCGCGCAGCCCTCATGCGCTCCATGACGGCACCGAAGTCGTGCCGCACTTCGGGTCGCCGCAGCCCCAGGCCGGCGGCCCGGTCCATCTGCCGCGCGAGGCGCGCCGATGCGATCAGCGCCTTGGACGGCACGCACCCGGTCCAGAGACAGTCTCCTCCCAGGGCGTTCTTCTCGACGATTGCCGCGTCAAGACCGAGGTATGCGGCGCCCACGGCGGTGATCAGTCCCGCGGTCCCGCCTCCGATGGCGACCAGATCGTATTGAGCCGTCATTTGCGTTGAGAAGTCGGGGCGCCGCGCGGCCGGGGGCGTCAGCCGCGAAATCTGGCGCGTTCAAACATGGAAACGCCCCTCGATAACCATAGCTTGATTCCGTCGTCCTGAACGGCGCCCGGAAAGCGCCGGCGGCAGGAACGGGCGGGTCTGTCACCCTGGCTACACCGGGCAGGCGGTCCGGGATCCGTTGGCCCCCGGTGCGGAGCGCGCGTCCTTGACGACGGGCTATTTCGCGTTATCTTCGGTTTTGGTGAAACCCAACTGGCAAAGGAACGAGCAGCGATGTCCACGAAGAAAAAGTCCGGGGCCCGGGACAGGGCCCGCGATCAGAGGAGGAAGGCACTCGACACGGCCCTGACCCAGATCGAGAGATCGTACGGGAAGGGAGCCATCATGCGCATGGGTTCCGACCAGCCCAGCCTCAAGATCCGCAGCATTTCGACGGGCGCCATCAACCTCGATGCGGTCATCGGCATCGGCGGCGTGCCGCGGGGGCGTATCAGCGAGATCTACGGGCCGGAGTCGTCCGGGAAGACCACCCTGTGCCTGCATGTGATCGCCAACGCGCAGCGCGATGGGGGCGTTGCGGCATTCATCGACGCCGAGCACGCGCTGGACATCCAGTACGCGCGCAAGCTGGGGATCAACGTGGACGACCTCCTGGTCTCGCAGCCGGATACGGGGGAGCAGGCGCTCGAGATCGCCGAGGTGCTCATCCGCAGCAACGCGGTGGACGTGATCGTGGTCGACTCGGTCGCGGCGCTGGTGCCGCGGGCCGAGATCGAGGGCGAGATGGGTGACTCACATGTGGGACTGCAGGCCCGCCTGATGAGCCAGGCGCTCCGCAAGCTCACCGGGGCCGTCAGCCGGTCCAACGCCTCCGTGATTTTCACCAATCAGATCCGCGAGAAGATCGGGGTCATGTTCGGGAGCCCGGAGACGACGTCGGGGGGCCGAGCGTTGAAGTTCTACGCGTCCCTGCGCTTGGATATTCGCCGGATCGGCGCCCTCAAGGACGGGCCCGACATCATCGGGAACCGGACCCGCGTCAAGGTCGTGAAGAACAAGTGCGCGCCGCCCTTCAAGCAGGCGGAATTCGACATTCTGTACGGCAAGGGAATCAGCCACACCGGCCTGCTCATCGATCTAGGCGTCGAGAAGGGGATCGTGGACAAGTCGGGATCCTGGTTCTCCTACGGTTCCCTGCGACTCGGCCAGGGCAAGGAGAACGTGCGGATGTTCCTCGAGGAGAACACGGACGTTGCCGCCGAGATCGAAGCGCGGCTCCTGGTGGCGCTGGGGATTGCGGAGCCGCCCGAGGAAGGGGCCGCGTCCGGCTCGGCCGGAGCACCTGCGGTCAAGGTCGTGTAGGGGCGCGGCGGGCCGGAGGCATCGGCAGCAGGGTTGGGCTAACTTCCATTGACGCAGATGCTGCCGAGCCGCCACGCGGCCGGCTTCCAGTTCCCGAACGACCCTCGCGGTTGTCCGACGCCCTGAACCGATGAAATCCGCCGAAATTCGCCGCAGGTTCCTGGAGTATTTCCACGCCCGCGGTCACGCCATCCGACCGAGTTCGTCGCTGGTGCCGGCCAGCGATCCAACGCTGCTCTTCACCAACGCCGGAATGGTCCAGTTCAAGGGGGCCTTTCTGGGACTCGAGGAACTGTCTTTCGACCGGGCGGTTACTTCGCAGAAGTGCGTCCGCGCGGGGGGCAAGCACAACGACCTCGAAGAGGTGGGCCGCACGGCCCGGCATCACACCTTCTTCGAAATGCTGGGCAACTTCTCCTTCGGCGACTATTTCAAGCGCGACGCCATTGCCTTCGGGTGGGAGTTCCTCACCGAAGAGATGGGACTCGATCCGGACCGGCTCTTCGTGACGGTGCATCACACCGACGACGAGGCGGCGGGGTTGTGGACCGAGGTCGCCGAGGTGCCTCCCGAGCGGATCTACGGCCTCGGAGACAAGGACAACTTCTGGCAGATGGCCGACACCGGGCCCTGCGGACCCTGCTCCGAGATCCACTACGACCTCAGGCCGCGCGCGGAGTGGGGCACGATCCCGGGAACGGAGGAGTTCGAGCGCAGGGGGGAGGCGGGCGAGTTCCTCGAGCTGTGGAACCTGGTGTTCATGCAGTTCGACCGGGACGAAGCCGGTGTGCAGACCCCGCTGCCGGCCCCCAGCATCGACACGGGGCTTGGGCTGGAGCGGCTTGCCGCCGTGATGCAGAAGGCCGATTCCAACTATCACACCGACCTCTTCCTGCCGTTGTTGGAGCGCGTAGCGGAGGTCGTGGGAGAGCCGTACGACCCGGCGGGCGAGGCCGGCGTGTCCTACCGGGTGCTCGCCGACCACGCGCGCGCCGTGGCGTTCCTGACGGCGGATGGGGTCTATCCGTCCAACGAAGGGCGGGGGTATGTCCTGCGGCGGATCCTGAGGCGGGGCGTTCGGCATGCATGGCTGCTGGGAAGGCGGGAGCCGACGCTGACCGCGGTCGTCGAGGCGGTGATCGACGGGATGGGGGAGGCGTACCCGGATCTGGAGGCCCAGCGGGACGGCATTCTCGCCAGCGCGCTGCGCGAGGAGGAGCGTTTTCTTGCGACCATCGACGGCGGGATGGAAAGGCTGGGTGCGGTGGCGCCGGAGCTTGGGGCGGAGGTAACGTCGCGGCCGGTCATTCCGGGCTCGGAGGTGTTCCGGTTGTACGACACCTTCGGTTTCCCGCCGGATCTCACCCGGATCGTGGCCGGGGAGCGGGGCTATGAACTGGATATGGAGGGGTTCGAGAAGGCGTTGGAGGAGCAGCGGGAGAGGTCGCGGGGTTTCAGTGATCGCTTATCCATTTCGTTCACGCGTACAGTTTCCCTGGGTCCCTGCCCTTCGCCGCCCTGGCACATGGACTCCGGTAGTGATGACGGCACTGAACAGGCTTCACAGGCATTCGTGGGCTATGGCACGCTCAGTCGCCAGGCAGGGGTCATGGACTACTGCAAGGGTGGCGAGCGGTTGCACCTGATCGTTGACAAATACCCGTTCTACCTTGAGGCCGGAGGCCAGGTTTCCGATCGGGGCCGGGTCCGCGGCGACGGCTGGAGCATGGAAGTGGACCAGGTAGTCCGCGACGGCGAGTGGACGCTGCTGTGCGGCGACGCAACCGGCGACTTCCCTGACAAGGCCGTCCTCGGCACCACCGTCACCGCCGAGGTAGATGCGCGGCACCGCCGCGACACCGAGCGCAACCATACGGCCACCCACCTGCTCCACGCTGCCCTGCGGACCGTGCTGGGCGACCACGTCAGGCAGCGCGGCTCTCTCGTGGCGCCGGACCGGCTCCGTTTCGACTTCGCGCACACGGCGCCGATGACCGCGGCCGAGCTCGACAGCGTTGCCGCGCTCGTCGAAGAGGGCATCTGGGCGAGCCATCCGGTCCTCACCTCCATCCGCCCCTATGCGGAAGCGGTCAAGGCGGGTGCCATGGCGCTCTTTGGAGAGAAGTACGGCGACGAGGTGCGCGTAGTCGAGATCGCGGACGTCAGCCTGGAGCTCTGCGGCGGGACGCACGTGCGGCACACGGGGGAGATCGGCCCGTTCGTGATCACCTCGGAGAGCGGGGTTGCGGCCGGAGTGCGGCGCATCGAGGCGTTGACCGGGCGGGGAGCGTTCGAGCACCTCTCCAGCTACAAGCGGCGGATCGGCGAGTTGGCCGGGTCGATGAAGGCGTCTCCAGACAACGTCGAGCGGCGGGTGGCGGAGCTGGCGGCCGAGAAGGCTGCTCTCGAGGCGCTGGTGGACGACCTGCAGAGCAAGGGCGGCGGTGGTGCCGAGATTCTGGCTGAGACCGAGTTTGCAGCCGGGGGGCGGTCCGCGACCTACCGAGCGGTACGGCTGAGGGTGCGCAACGCGGGTGACGCCCGCAAATGGGGCGACAGCTTTCGCAGCTCTTCGGACGCTGCCGTAGCGGTTGTCGGCGCCGAAATGCCCGGGGGCAAACACGTCCTGTTCGCCTTTGCGACGGAGAGTGCCATCGCCGCCGGGGTTCGCGCAGACGCGGTCGTTCGCGAGGTGGCCGCTCTGGTAGGGGGGCGCGGGGGAGGGCGGCCCCACATGGCGCAGGCCGGCGTCCCCGATCCCGCAGGACTTGCCGATGCGCTTCGCCAGGGTGCGGAAATCGCGGCCGGCCTCGGGAGCGGAGTGGCGGTATGACCATCGGCGAGTGGATCGATGGAAGCGGCCGCACTGTTCCGGCTGTGCTCCGGCGATCGCTGAACGCCCGGGGCCCGGTCTCGGCCGAGACGCTGCTGTGGGCCGCGGAACGTGAGGCCTCGATCGCCGGCGCCGGGTCCGCGCGTTCCCGTGCCGCAGCCTTCTCCCTGCTATGCGCGGATGCCTACATCACGTATGCCTGCCTCTGGACCGTGCGAAACGCCGGCCGCAGCCATGATCTGAAGGGGATGACCGCCCGGGTCGCAGGCGCCCCCTGGCAGGAATAGCCCATGGCGCAGGGTTACGCAGACTTTCACAGCCACCTCGTTCCGGGCGTGGACGATGGTTCACGCACTCTGAAAGAGTCGCTGTACTCGATCGGGCGGATGGTCGAGGCCGGGTTGGACAGAATAATCACCACTCCACACATGTGGTTGTCACACGCCGTGGGTGGCCAGCTGACGGCATTCTTGGAGCTCCATGACCACCGGTGGACCGGCTTGGAGCTCGCGGTGCGCGCGCGATACCCGGAGCTCGACTTCCGCCGCGGGTTCGAAGTCATGCTCGACCGGCCCGGGTTGGATCTGTCCGATCCGAGGCTGCGCCTGGGCGGCACCCGATTCATCCTCGTCGAGTGGCCGCTGCATCGGATCCCGTCCGGGGCCTCGGCGATGCTCGAGCGTATAGTCCGGTCGGGACTCATACCCGTTGTCGCGCACCCTGAGCGATACCATGGGATCGGTCCGGGACTCGGCCTCGTCAGGGAATGGAAGCGGGCGGGGGCCCTCCTGCAGGGAAACTACGGGTCTCTCGCCGGCCAGAACGGTCGCGGAGCGCGAGCGTTCATTCTGCGAATGATGCAGGAAGGAACCCTCGACTACCTCTGCTCCGACTTTCACGGGCGTCGCAAGTACACGTTTTTCATGGTCCGGGGTGCCCGTGCGCTGAGGGAATTGGGGGGCGATGAGCAGCTGGCAGTTCTGGGCAAAGTGAATCCGGCGCGGCTCTTCGACGGGAAAGCTCCGCTGCCCGTGCCGCCGTTGTCGCTCGAGTCCGCGGGAGAGGCTGCTCCGGTTGCGGTTCCGGGGAAGGGCGGGTTGGGTCGATGACTGACCACGACGGTGTCGGCGGCGACTTCCGTGAACTGGCGGACCTCGCCCTCGCGGTGGCGGGTGATTGCGACCATGCTATCGCGGCCTACGCCCGTGATGCCGCGGAGACGCTCCGCCGGGGCGGAAAGCTGCTGTTTTGCGGCAACGGTGGATCGGCGGCCGACGCGCAACATCTGGCTGCCGAATACGTGGTGCGCTTTTCCGGTGACCGGAGGGCGCTGCCCGCAATGGCGCTGACCGCCGACACCTCGGTGCTCACCGCATGCGCCAACGACCTGGGATTCGAACAGGTGTTTTCCCGCCAGGTGGAGGCGCTGGGAAGACCGGGCGATCTTCTCGTGCTTCATTCGACATCCGGGGAGTCGCAGAACCTGGTGCAGGCAGCCCGGGCTGCGAGAGAAGCCGGGATTCGAACCGTGGGCGTTCTCGCCAGTGGCGGGGGTCGTGTCGGGGAACTCGTGGACATACCGGTTGTGGTACCGACGGACCGGCCCTCGAGGGCCCAGGAGATTCATCTTGCAATCGGCCATATTGTGTGCCGGCTCGTGGAAGCCGGCGTGAATACAGACGACGAGCAGGGGAGACCCGAGTGAATGGACTGAATCTGCAGTTGGCGGGGAAACGGGCGCTGGTGACCGGGGGATCGCGCGGCGTGGGCGCTGCCGCGGTCAGGTTGCTTGCGCAAGCCGGTGCCGATGTCGGCATCTCCTATCACAACAGGGCCGACGAGGCGCGGGCGGTTGTGGAGGAGGCCCGGGGGATGGGAGTGCGAAGCTGGGCGATGGGCGGCGATCTGTCGGATCGGCGGGTGGTGGACGCACTGTTCGAGCGCGTGGATGCGGAGTTCGGAGGGCTCGACATCTTCGTGGGCAACGCCGGGATCTGGCCCGTCGCGGACATCGCGGTTGCGGAGATGGAAGACGAGCGCTGGCACACGACCGTGTCCGTGAATCTGGATTCCATCTTCTTTACGACGCGCGCGGCGCTGCGGCGCCTGACCGACGACGGCCGGGTGGTGCTGGTCAGTTCGACCGCCGGGCAGCGGGGGGAGGCCTTTCACTCGGACTACGCCGCCACCAAGGGGGCGATCATCTCGATGGTGAAGGGACTGTGCGTGGAGGTGGGCCGGCGCGGCATCACGGTCAACGCCGTCGCACCCGGATGGATCGACACGGAGATGTCGCAGGATGCACTCGACGGACCCGACCGGGCCGCGATCGACGCGGCGATCCCGCTCGGGCGCGTCGCCACCGCGGAAGATGTGGCTGGACCGATCGTCCTCCTCTGCTCGCCGCTGGCCCGCCACATCACCGGCGAGATCCTGAACGTGAACGGGGGGTCGGTGCTGGTCGGGTGAGAGGGCTACCGGATGTGCCCGGCCCCGTTCGCGAGTTGGTGGAGCGGTTGGAGGGCGCCGACTTCGAGACGTGGACGGTCGGAGGTGAGGTCAGGGATTCGCTCCTGGGGATGTCTTCGGGCAGGAACGAGTGGGATCTCGCGACGCGCGCGACTCCGAAACAGATGCGGAGGCTCTTTGACCGAACGGTGCCGCTGGGCGTCGAATACGGCACGGTGGGCGTCTTCGCTTCCGATGGCGAACTCTACGAGATCACCACCTTCCGCCACGATGTGATCACGTACGGCCGCAAGGCGGTGGTCGCGTTCGCGAGCACGCTCGACGAGGATCTCGCGCGCCGGGACTTCACCATCAACGCCATCGCCTGGCATCCGCGCCGCGAGGTGCTGCACGATCCTCACGGAGGGCGGCGGGACCTGGAAGACCGGGTGCTGCGCGCGGTGGGCGATCCCGCCCAGCGATTCCGGGAGGACTACCTGCGCGTGCTCCGCGGCCTGCGGTTCGCCGGAGCATTGAAGTTCGAGATCCACCCCGACACCTGGGCCGGCATGCGCGAGGCGGTGCCCGGGCTGGCGGGCCTGTCCATGGAGCGCGTCAGGGAGGAATTGTTGAAGGTGATGGACGCGGCCCGGCCTTCCCTAGCCCTTGCGCTCTACGAGACATCCGGGGCGCGTGCGGTGATCCTGCCGCAGCTGAGCGAGGGAATCGGGCCCCGCGCCCTGGCGACCATCGATGCCGTGCCGCAGGAGGGCGCGCACACAAGGATCGCGGCCCTGCTCGCCTGCGGCTTCGGCGAAAGCGCGAACCGCGGAGCAGTGACGGAGTTGCTGCGCGGTCTCCGCTTCTCGAACGCCGAGACGGACCGAATCGCGGTCGCGGTGGGCGGCGGACTGGGGCCGGAGCGCCGCCTTGTCGACGACGCGGTGGCTCGGCGCAGGTGGCTGTCCTCGCTGGGGCGGCGCTCCGCGGGCGATGTCTTCCAGCTCTGGACCGCGGCGCTGGATGCCGGCACGGCCCCTGTCGCGGACAATGACGTTCGTCACGTGATCGCTGCGGTGCAGCGCGATCTCGACCGCCCCGTGCCGATGTCGGTCCACGAATTGGCGGTCGCGGGCCGTGACCTGGTCGCCCTGGGGTGGACCCCGGGCCCGCGGGTAGGGCGCACCCTGCAGCGGCTGCTCGAGGCCGTATGGGGCGATCCTTCCCTGAACGACCGCGCGACCCTCCTCGAGATCGCCGCAGAGGAGCCGCCTTCATCGTGAGCGACTCCTTCGAGCTGTTCCCGACCGTGCGCGAATCCGCGCCTGGCCAGCGGGGCGCCGGCGATGCCCGGCCGGACGCCACGGCCCCTCTGGCCGCGCGCATGCGGCCGCGCACTCTGGCGGAGTTTCGCGGCCAGGAGAAGATCGTCGGCGAGGGCGGTCCCGTCCGTACCATGATCGACACCGGACGGGTTTCCAGCTTCATCCTCTGGGGTCCGCCGGGGTCGGGGAAGACCACGCTCGCCCGTCTGGTAGCCGGATCCGCCGATGCCGCCTTCGTCGCATTCAGTGCGGTGACGGAAGGCGTGGCGCGCGTGCGACAGATCATCGCCGAGGCGCGAACCCGCCGCAAAGCCACCGGGCGCGGCACGATCCTCTTCTGCGACGAGATCCACCGGTTCAACAAGGCGCAGCAGGACGCGTTCCTGCCCCACGTCGAGGCGGGCGACATCGTGCTGATCGGCGCGACCACCGAGAACCCCAGCTTCGAGGTCGTCCGGCCCCTCCTCTCGCGTGCGCCGGTCGTCGTGCTGGAACCGCTTTCGCGCGACGACCTCGCAGCGCTCCTTCGCGAGGCCCTTACGGATCGGGAGCGCGGCCTCGGTGCGTCCGGCCTCATAGCCCCCGGCGAAGTCCTCGCGCGCATCGCCGAAGCCGCCGACGGCGACGCCCGCCGAGCCCTCGGCATCCTGGAGCGCGCCGCCGGAATCGCGGGCGACAATGCGGAGATCACCGTCGAGGCCATCGAAACCGCGATCCAGCGCCGCTTCGCCGTCTACGACAAGTCCGGCGACCAGCACTACGGCCACATCTCGGCGCTGCACAAGTCCGTGCGCGGCGGCGACCCGGACGCCGCGCTATACTGGCTGGGGCGCATGCTCGACGCCGGCGAGGACCCGCTGTACATCGCCCGCCGGCTTGTCCGCATGGCGAGCGAGGACATCGGACTTGCGGCGCCCGGCGCACTCGCCATCGCGATCGCCGCGCGCGACGCCTACCGGTTCCTCGGCTCGCCCGAAGGAGAGCTGGCGCTCGCGCAGGCGACGGTCTATCTCGCGGGAAGCCCCAAGTCCAACCGCCTCTACAAGGGGTGGGGCCGGGCGCTCGGCCGGGCGCGCGAGACACCCGCCGCAGCGGTCCCGCTCCACCTCAGGAACGCGCCCACCCGGCTCATGAAGGATCTGGGGTACGGAAAGGACTATCTTTACGACCCCGACCAGACGGGCGGCGTGTCCCGCCAGAGCTACCTGCCCGACAGCCTGGAGGGTGAGGAGTTCTACCATCCCGGCGAGGCAGGGTGGGAGGCCGCGCTGCGGGAGCGCCTGGCGGAGTGGAAACGGAAGAGGAGGTAGCAGCCGATACCGACCCAGCTGCTGGACCCGCGCGGCGACGTTGAGCGGGCGGTTCTCGTCGGTACCCCCCGCGGCCCCGAGGGCGGAGCCGAAGCCGCCGAGCACCTCGCGGAGCTCGGACGCCTGACGGACACCGCGGGCGGCGTGGTCGTCGGTGAAGTCGTGCAGCGGATCCGCAGGCCCGGACCGCGATTCTACCTGGGCAAGGGGAAGGCGCAGGAACTGGCCGAAGAGGTGCGCAGGCGCGAGGCCGAACTGGTCATCTTCGACGATGAGTTGACTCCGGCACAGGGCAAGAACCTCGAGGAGCTTTGCGAGGTCAGGGTCATGGACCGGGCGGAGCTGATCCTGGACATCTTCGCGACTCGCGCCCGCACCTACGAGGCCCGCATGCAGGTCGACCTGGCACAGCTCCAGTACCTGCTTCCCCGGCTCCGTCGCATGTGGATCCACCTGTCGCGAATCCGGGGCGGGATCGGGCTCAGGGGCCCGGGCGAGACCCAGCTCGAAACCGACCGAAGGCTCATCGGCACCCGCATCGCCGAGCTGCGCCGGAAGCTGAAAGCCGTGCAGCGGGCCCAGGCCACGCAGCGAAAGGGCCGCCGGGGCCACTTCCGGGTTGCCTTGGTGGGATACACCAACGCGGGCAAGTCATCACTGTTGCAGTCGCTCTCGGGCTCCACGCAGTTCGTCGAGGACAGGCTCTTCGCCACGCTCGATCCGTCGACGCGGATGGCGCCGCTGGACGATGGGTACGAAGCGCTGGTCACCGACACGGTCGGGTTCATCCGCAAGCTGCCGCACCACCTCATCGCGTCCTTCCGCTCCACGCTGGAGGAGGCGCGCGAAGCCGATGTGCTCCTGCACGTCGTCGACGCGTCCCACCCCGACCGGGACAGCCACCAGCAGGTTGTACGCGGTGTCCTTGCCGATCTGGAACTCGACCGCCGGCCAACCATCCTGGTCTTCAACAAGATCGATCTTCTGGACGCGGATGATCTGCTCGCGCTGAAGGAGCAGGCCGCGGCTCCGGGAAGCTGGCCCGCCCTTCATGCATCGGCGCTGGTGCCCGCCACGCTGGACCCGCTCCGCCAGGAGCTGGTCGCCCGCATCCGCTCGGGACTCAGAGAGATCGCGGTGGAGGTGCCCGCGAGCGAGGGAAGGACGCTGGCCGCACTCTACGAAGAAGGTGAGGTACTTTCGCAGAGCCAGGACGGCTGTACTCTGAGGATCGTCGCCAAGGCTCCGGCGGCGCTGATCGGGCGACTCCAGGGGCGCGCCGGCGTGCACATCACGGAAAGCGCCTGACAGGGTGGCCACATCCATCGGGAATACGAGGAAGCGCAGATGAGACTGTACATCAACATCGATCACATCGCGACGGTCCGGCAGGCCCGCATGACGGACGAACCCGATCCGGTGCGCGCGGCGGTGCTCGCGGAGCTCGGCGGCGCCGACGGGATCACGATCCACCACCGCCAGGACGCGCGTCACATTTCGAAGCGCGACGTGGACCTCCTTGCCAGGACGGTGCGCACGGGGATCAACCTCGAGATCTCATCGAACCCGGGAATGGTCGACCTGGCTCTGGCGACCCTGCCCATGCAGGTCACCCTGGTGCCGGAGAAGCGCGAGGAGGTGACGACCGAAGGCGGGTTGAACCTCACCTCCGAGTCGGTGAGCCGGTCCGTGTCCGCGGCCCTCGAACGGCTGATGGACGCCGGAATCCGGACGTCGCTCTTCATCGATCCGGACCCGGTGTCGGTGGACCGGACGAAGGATCTGGGTGCTCACGCCGTAGAGCTCCATACAGGCGAGTACGCGAACGCAGCAGGCGACGAGGACCGGGCGGCGGAGCTCGGACGCCTCGAGGCCTCTGCCAGACGTGCCGATGCGGCGGGGCTGGCTGTGCACGCCGGCCATGGACTCACCTACGAGAACGTCGTTCCGGTGGCGGCGCTGCCGCTGGTGGAGGAGCTGAACATCGGCCACAGTGTGGTGTCGCGTTCCGTCTTCGTGGGCATCGAGCGCGCCGTGCGGGAGATGAAGGAGATCGTGATGGGCGCCCCGGCCCGAGCGCACCGGCCGGGCGAATGGGTTCCGCCCATCGGCTTCTGACGCCATGGGCAAGCGATGGGTGTCGCTCCTCGGCTTCGCCGTTGCGGCGTTCCTGATCTGGTGGCTGTTTCGCAACGAGGATCCGGCCGAGATCTGGAGTCACATGCGGAACGCCGATTTCGCGCTCCTCCTGCTTGCCGTCGCCGTCACGACCGCGACGTTCCCGGTGCGTGCCGCCCGGTGGAAGTACTTCCTTGCCCCCGCACAGCCCGACACCCCGTTTCGCTCGCGCTTTGCCGCGGTGTGCATCGGCTTCATGGCCAACAACCTCCTGCCGGCCCGCGTCGGGGAGGTCGCGCGCGCATACTCGTACAGCCGCCTGGAACCCGTGTCCGTCGCGACGGCGATCGCCACGCTGGTGGTCGAGCGCTTTGTGGACGGAGTGGCCATTCTCCTCCTTCTGGTGGTTGCCCTGTTGAGTCCCGATTTCCCCTCCGGTGCGCTGCCGGAAGGACTGGTGGCCGGAATACAGGGGATTTCACTGGTGCTCTCGGCCGTGCTGGCCGCCGCGCTGATCCTTGTGGTCTTTCCGCGGGTAAGCCTCGGTCTCACAGGGCGGTTGGCCCACGCGCTGCTGCCATCCGGGATCGCGCGCGTGGTGGTCGACTTCGCGGAGAACATCGTGACGGGACTGGCATCGTTGCGCGGCTGGCGCCTCATGCTGCCGGCCTTCGCCTGGAGTCTGGGCCTGTGGGCGCTGCAGTCGCTTTCGTTCTGGATCGGATTCTTCGCCTTCGGGATCGAGCTGCCCTACACGGCTGCCCTTCTCACCAACGCGGCCATCGCGTTTGCGGTCGCGATTCCGTCGGCGCCGGGATACGTGGGCACCTTCCACGCGGGCGCGAGCCTGGCGCTGACGAGCGTCTACGGCGTCGCTGCGGCCCCCGCAAAGAGCTTCGCCGTCGGATGGCACTTCGGGAGCTTCCTCCCCATCACCCTCATGGGGCTGTGGTACGCGAGGCGAATCGGGCTGTCCCTGAAGCATCTGAGCAGCGAGGGCCGGTCCCCGCAGCAAGTGGCCGATCCCGCCGGGGACGGGACCCCGCAGCGAACGGCCGACTCCGCCGGGGACGGAGGTCCGCGATGACCACCACGATGACCTCCGTGTCCGTGGCGTGTCCCGCCAAGGTAAACCTCTTCCTCCGCATCCTAGCTCGCGAGGACTCCGGCTACCACCAGATCGAGACGCTGTTTCAGGCAGTGGGACTCTTCGATCGCGTGGCCGCGCGGGCGGGCCCGAGGGGGATCTCCCTCTCCGTCGACAGGGCCGCGCCCGCTCCCGGCGCGGGGGACATCATCGGAGACCTCGGCCATCCCGACACCAACACGGTGCTGACGGGGGCCCGGGCCTTCTTCGCCGTCACCGGCATCGAACCGGCGGTGTCGCTGGTCCTGACCAAGAGAATCCCGGCCGGCACCGGGCTGGGGGGAGGGTCCTCGGATGCCGCGGGCGCGCTGATCGCCCTGAACGCCCTCCACGGATCGCCGCTTGGCCGCCAGGAGCTCGTGGAAACCGGAGGCCGGATCGGCTCGGATATCCCGTTCTTCTGTGCCCGGCACCCGACCGCTCTGGCGTGGGGAAGGGGGGACCGACTGCTGCCACGTCTCTCTCTTCCGGCAGCCCACGCCGTCCTCGCGGTCCCGCGGGACCGCGTGTCCACCGCGGCCGCCTATGGTGAGGCATCCGCCGGACTGACCCTGCCGGCCCGGTCCGCGCTGCTCCACGGGCTGGAGGCGTCCGATTGGCGCAGACTCGGTGCCTTCCAGTCCAACGACTTCGAGCGGGTGGCCTTCCGCCGGCACCCGCGACTCCGCGAGGTCCGGGATATCCTGGAGCGCGAGGGCGCCCTGATCGCGCGCCTGACCGGGAGCGGCTCGGCCGTCTACGGGATCTTCGCCGGTGAGGACGCTGCTCACGCGGCTGCCCGCCGCGTCGGGGAGAACGATGGCGTCGTTGCGGCTCTGGTAGTGCCGACGCTTACCGCCATGCCGAAACCCGTTCCGGACGCGGGCGCGCAGGACGACGCGCCGCCGCCTTCAACCGCCTCCGGCAATCGCGCTACGATTCGTGCAGGAAGGTGCCGCGGCGAGCAGCCCCGCACTTGGCCCGTCGTCTAATGGCAGGACACCGGTCTTTGGAACCGGCGGTGGTGGTTCGAATCCACCCGGGCCAACTGTCCACCCGGTCCGCTCAGTACCCCTCGTCCCACGGGTCCCGCCTGGCGCGCATCTCGGACGCCTTGCGCTCCACGAGGTCCTCGAACCGGTCGAGGAGATCGTCCGCCTCCCCGCCCGGAAGCTGAATCCGGTCCCCCCAGCCATCTTCGTGCGCGATCCCCTTCATCCTGTGAAGGTCCAGCCAGCTCTCGAAACGCTTGCTGAGCCGCACCACCCCGTAGAAGAGACCGAACCTCCCGCCGCGCCCGATCACCAGGTCGACCACGATGGCGACAATCGAGAGATTGATCGCGACCACGTCCCTCAACCCGTCCGCCGCGAGCTTGAGCTGGAAGACGATGAAGTCACGGAGGACCAATCCCCGGTCCGCCGGGACGGGAAGCTGACTGTCGTGGGAGCTGGACATGCTGGGGACTCCGTGTCAGAGCGCTCGGGCAGGCGCGGCGTGAATGCCGGCTGGTCGGGGCAGGACCTCCTGTTGCCAGACGGAACGCCCGACTCCAACCTATAGTGCAACCCGGAGCAGCCAACCATGATGATCTTCGAGGCGACCCTCGGCGCCGCCCTGCCGGTGCTGTTGACTGGTGCGCTCGAAGTGGTGCCCCAGCTCCACCCCGATTCCAGCGAGGTCCACGACCGCGCGCGCAGCCTGCAGGTGCGATTCGAGCGGCGTCGTCTGCGCGAACTGCCGCGCACGCTGGGCGGCGGAAGGCACGAGTGCGACGAGATCATCGGGCGGCTGTGCGTCTGGGACGACGATGACGAGGACTGGGAACCACGCGACGAGCCGGAAGCCATCGGCGAGGCGCGCGCCGAGTTCCTGGCCGCCCTGGATTCGCTGGCAAGCCTGATCCCCGGCGATCACTGGATCTTCGGTCAGCGGATCCGATACCTGGTCGAGGCCACGCGGTTCGACGACGCCGACATCCTCGCCCGCCGCTGCGGATTGCCCGAGCGGTGGCGATGCGACGCCTACCTCGGCTATGTCCTGCACAACATGGAGGAAGTCGAGGCAGCCGAGAGCGCCTTCCAGGCAGCTCTCGGAGCAATGCCTCCCGGCACCCGCGGCGAATGGACCGACCCCGCGCCGGTCCTGGACGGCCGGCTGCTGGACTGGCTCCGTGAACAACCGGATTCCGCAAGCGCGGCGGACCGCCTCTGGATGCTGGCCGACCCGCTGTTCCTGGCCTCGGGCAACGACAGATGGACCGCCCACCTGGCGCGCCGGGTTTACGCGATGAGCTCGGAGCGCGCGCGGAATCCCCACCAGATGATGTGGGGTCGCGATCTGGCCGAGGCGGCCGTCCGGTACGGGTGGCCGGTGGCGTGGGAGCGGTCGTGGCCGAGTGTCGGCCAGCAATCCTTCAGGGTCACGGGGCGGGATCAGCCGGCTTCGTTCCGCACCTTCCCGCCCCGGAGGGTACTCGGGCTTGAGGGCGAGGATGCCGCCGCCTGGGAGATACCCGAAGGGCACACCCGCAGCGTCCATCTGCCGCCCTTTCTCGACACGCTGGCCCCGGTCGACGGCCAGGTGGGACGGTTCTGGCGGCGTGACGGGGTCATCGTCGCCGGAGCCTGGACTCCCCCCGACCCGCTGACGGTCGACAGCGTACTTGCCAGCCCCCCGCTTCTGCATGCGGGACTTTTCGTGGAGCAGGACGGCGTCATCGCGATGGACGTGCGGGCCGAAGCGGCGGCGGCAGGGACGTTACGGCTGTCGGGCCGGGTACCGTGGGCGGAGTGGGGCATTGTGAGCTTCGAGGCGTGGGCGCCCGATATCCGCCGGGCGTACCGGCTGCGCACGGGGGTCGGACTGCGGCGAGTGCCCCCGGATGTGCTCTCCATCTCGGACCTGATGCTCCTGGACGGATCGGCCGAGCCCGCCAGCTTCGACGACATGCAGGCCGCGCTGCGAGGTTCGACCGAGGTGGGCGCCGGCGAATCCGTCGGCGTGGCTCTCGAGGTATACGGCCTGGGGTTCCGTTCCGAGGTGGTGGGCTTCAACGCCTGGGTCGAAAGGAAGGGCGAGGGGGTCCTGACGCGTGCCGTGCGCTGGCTCGGGATCGGAGGTCCGAAGGAAGAGGTGTCCGTGGCGTGGGAGGAGCCGGGTCCCGACCGGCCGAGCCCGCACTTCCGGGCCTTCCGGATCAGCCTGCCGGAGCTGGACTCCGGCGAATACGATGTCGTGGTCGAGGTGTCGGTGGCGGGCCGCGCTCCCCTGGCGGGCAGACGGAGCTTCACCATCCGGTAGCAGCGCCCACAACACCGTCCCGATTTGCTATACTATACGGCTGTCACCGAATCGATACGTTCAACCCACCACGATCGGTCATGGAAGCATCCATCGGGCCAAGTCCCCTTCTCCTCCTCGCCGGGCGGGCCAACCGGCCGCTGGCCGGAGAGATCGCCGACAACCTCGGCACCACGGCGGACGGAGTCACCATCTACAACTTCGCGGATGGCGAGATCTTCGTGCGCATCGACGAGAACGCGCGGGGACGGGACGTGTTCATCGTGCAGCCGACGGTGGCCAACGCCGACAACATCATGGAGCTGCTGCTCCTGATCGACGCGGCGAAGCGGGCGTCGGCGGCGCGGGTCACCGCCGTGATTCCGTACTTCGGCTACGGGCGCCAGGACCGCAAGGACCAGCCGCGCGTCTCGATCGGGGCCAAGCTGACGGCCAACCTGATCGTGGCGGCCGGGGCGGACCGGGTGGTGAGCATCGACTTTCACCAGCACCAGATCCAGGGATTCTTCGACATCCCGGTCGACCATCTGTACGCGGCGCCCGTCTTCACCAGCTACTTTCGGCAGAAGCGGTTCACGGACCTGGTCGTGGTCGCGCCCGACGTCGGCTCGGCCAAGATGGCCCGCGGATTCGCGAAGCGCCTCAGCGCGTCCTTCGCCATCATCGACAAGCGCAGACCTTTCGCGAACGTTTCGGAAGTGCTGAACGTCGTGGGCGACGTCGCCGGCCGCACCTGCCTCATCACCGACGACATGATCGACACCGGGGGAACGATTGCCGAGGCCGTCAACGCGCTCATGGAAAGGGGCGCGAGGCGGGTCTACGTCGGAGCCACCCACGCCCTGCTGTCGCGCGAGGCCGTGGCCAAACTCTCCGCGACCCCTCTGGTGGAGCTTGTCGTGACCAACACGATCCACGTGCCCGAGGAAAAGCGCTTCGACCGCCTGACCGTGCTGTCGGTGGCCGATCTGCTGTCCAGGGCCATCACCTACATACACTCCAACGCATCGGTCAGCAAGCTGTTCGAACTCACGAATCAGTACGGGCCGCCGAAGGTGGTCGCAGGCTGACCGCGGCGTCTCGCTGAGATACCGGAACTGTCCCATGGAAGCAAAGCTGAATCTCGAAACCCGCAAGCAAGCTGGAAAAGGAGTTGCCCGCCGACTCAGGCGCGCCGGCCGCGTGCCGGGGGTCATCTATGGAGGCGGGGGCGAGACCGTGCTGGTCTCCATGGAGGCCCTCGAAGCGGTGAATCTTCTCCAGTCGATCTCCCTCGACGACACGGTCCTGACCCTCAACCTCGACGGCGGCGCAAGCGAGCAGGCCGTGGTGCAGGACGTTCAGGCGCACCCGTACCGCACCGAACTCCTGCACGTCGACTTCCTCCGCGTCCAGGACGCGGGATCCGGCGGGGACAACGGTTGACGGCTGGAGGGGAAGCGGAGTGCCGCGCCCCCGAAGTTCGAACGAAGGTGGTGGTGGGGCTGGGAAACCCGGGGCCCGAATACGATGAGACCCGTCACAACGTCGGCTGGTGGGTGGTTGACCGCTTCGCGTACGACCATGACTTCGAGCCCTTCTCGCGCCGCGCGAAAAGGCTGGAGACCGGGCGCGAGGTGGGCGGACGCGCCATCCTCCTGGTCAAGCCGCGGACCTACATGAACCGCAGCGGACTGGCCCTCACCACCCTGTGGCGGATGGACGGATTCGAAGTGGAAGACGACCTGCTGGTCGTGACGGACGATGCCAACCTCGACGTGGGCCGGGTTCGCTTCCGTCCCGGGGGCGGCGCGGGCGGCCACAACGGACTCAAGTCGGTCACCGGGATACTCGGAACCAATGCGTACGCCCGTCTCCGCATCGGCGTGGGGACGGTCCCTCCCGGCGTGGACCTCTCCGACTGGGTGCTTTCGGCAATGCCGGCCGAGGACGAGGACCGCATCATCGAGATGTTGCCCGAACTCAGCGAGGCTGTGGGCGTGTGGGCCGACGAGGGCGTCCAGGTTGCGATGAACAGATTCAACAGATGATGAGAAGACACATCCGTTCCATTCCCCGACAGAGGAAGCCGAAGACGTTATGAATGCCCTTTACTTCACCGAATGGTCGTGGGTCGCCGGAGCTCTCGGGCTGCTGGCCGCCCTGGTGGTGTACCGCTATCTGGTCAGGCAGCCGCAGGGCACGGAGGTGATGTCCGACCTGGCCGACCAGATCCACGACGGCGCGATGGCTTTCCTGCGCCGCGAATACACGGTGCTCGCCGTGTTCGTGGCCGTGGTTGCCGTCCTGCTCTTCGTCGCAATCGGCCAGGCCTCCGCACTGGCGTACATCGCGGGGGCCGGCAGCAGCGTCCTGGCCGGTTTCTTCGGCATGAAAGCGGCGACGCGCGCGAACGTCCGCACCTCGGCCGCGGCCAACCAGGAGGGGCAGGGCAAGGCGCTCCGGATCGCTTTCTTCGGGGGCGCGGTGATGGGCCTCTCGGTGGCGGCCCTGGGACTCCTGGGCATCGGCGCGCTGTACACGCTGCTCGCCGCCGACGCGATCCCGGGCACCGGTGAGCTTCCGCGCTTCGCCGAGATCATCTCCGGCTTCGCCATGGGCGCCTCGTCGATCGCGCTCTTCGCGCGCGTCGGCGGCGGCATCTTCACCAAGGCGGCCGACGTGGGCGCCGACCTCGTGGGGAAGGTGGAGGCCGGGATTCCCGAGGACGATCCGCGCAACCCGGCCACCATCGCCGACAACGTCGGTGACAACGTCGGCGACGTCGCGGGCATGGGCGCCGACATCTTCGAGTCGTACGTGGGGTCGATGGTGGCGACGATCGCGATCGGCGCGACCTCGGTGGCGCTCGCGGCGAGCACCGTCGAGGCGGTCGCCCTGCCGATCATCACCGTGCTGGTCGGCCTCCTGTGTTCCCTGGTCGCGATCGTCGCGATGAAGTTCCTCGAGCGCACCGACCCCGGCGCCGCGCTCCGCAACGTCACCTTCATCGCGGCGGGGCTCTTCCTGCTCATCATGTTCTTCGTCGTCAAGCAGCTGGACATGACGATCGCCGACCCGGTCACCGGCGGCACGCGGTCGCCCATGGGCCCCTTCTGGGCGATCCTCTCCGGCACCCTCGTGGGGATCCTGATCGGTGTCGTGACCGAGTACTACACCGGATCGCGCCCCGTGCGGAAGATCGCCGCCTCGTCCGAGACCGGCTCGGCGACCAACATCATCACCGGCCTCGCCGTGGGCATGGAGTCGACGGCCATCCCGCTGCTCCTGATCTGCGCCGCCATCCTGGTCTCCTTCCTGACCAGCGGCCTGTACGGCATCGGGATCGCCGCGGTCGGCATGCTGGCCACCGTCGGCGCGACCATGTCCGTGGACGCCTACGGTCCCGTCGCGGACAACGCGGGCGGCATCAGCGAGATGGCCGGGCTGGGACCGGAGACCCGCAAGGTCACCGACTCGCTCGACGCGATCGGCAACACCACAGCCGCCATCGGCAAGGGCTTCGCGATCGGTTCCGCCGCGCTCACGGCGCTGGCGCTCTTCTCGGCGTACTCCACGTCCGTGGGTCTGCAGGAAATCAACATCGTCGACCCGCTCGTGGTCGTCGGGCTGTTCATAGGCGGCATGCTTCCCTTCCTGGTCGGGGCGTTCACCATGACCGCGGTGGGCCGGGCGGCCGCCGGAATGGTCGAGGAGGTCCGCCGCCAGTTCCGCGAGATCCCGGGCATCATGGAGGGCACGGCCAAGCCCGACTCCGCCCGCTGCGTGGACATCTCGACCCGCGCCGCGCTCCGCGAGATGCTGCTCCCGGGAATCACCGCGGTGCTGGCGCCGGTCGTCGTGGGGCGCTTTCTCGGCGTCGAGGCGCTGGGCGGAATGCTCGCGGGCGCGACCGTCACAGGCGTCCTGTTGGCGCTCTTCATGGCCAACGCCGGCGGCGCGTGGGACAACGCCAAGAAGTACATCGAAGGCGGGGCACACGGCGGCAAGGGGTCCGACGCGCACAAGGCGGCCGTGGTGGGCGACACGGTGGGCGATCCCTTCAAGGACACCTCCGGCCCGTCGCTCAACATCCTCATCAAGCTCATGAGCGTGGTGTCGCTGGTGCTGGCGCCGTGGTTCATCAGCGGCGGCTGAGCACCATTTCACCCGACGCATTCCTCCCGGGAGGCCTGACGTGACCGCTTCCAGATCCGCGTCCTTCGAGGGCGCCATCGCATTCGCGCAGGACCTCATCCGCATCCCGTCGCTGCCCGGCGAGGAAGGCGAGCTCACCCGCCGCGTCGTTGCCGAAATGGAGCAGCTCGGCTACGACGAAGTGCGCACCGACGGGCTGGGCAACGTCGTCGGGATCGTGCGGGGCGGCTCAGGTCCCACCGTCATGCTCAGCGCTCACCTCGACATGGTGGCGGAGGGGGATCCTGACGAGTGGGAATACCCGCCCTTCGACGGCGTCATCGCCGAAGGGTGTCTGCACGGCCGCGGCGCCATGGACATCAAGGGCCCCCTCGCGCTGCAGACGCACGTGGCCGCGGCGCTCCGGGGCAGGGCACCGGGCGACATCATCGTCGCCCATCCCGTCTACGAGGAGCGGGGCGGGTGGGGGATGGACCACCTGACCCGTCCCGACGGGGGATTGCGCCCCGACCTGGTCATCATCGGCGAGTCGACGCAGGGCGACATCGCAATCGGCCACCGGGGCCGCGCCGAGATCGAGATCGTCGGCACGGGCCTGGCGGGTCACGCATCGGCCCCCGACCGCGCCCGCAACGCCCTCGACCTGGTGCCCCCGATCCTTGCGGGCGTGGCCGACCTCGCCGCGAACCAGGACTGCGACGACGTCCTGGGCCCCGCCTCGGTCGTCGCGACCGGGGTGGACGCGGTCCCGGCCAGCCTCAACGTGATCCCGGACAGGGTCACGGTCACCCTGGACTGGCGGATCCTGCCCGTCGACACGGAAGAGAGCCTCGTCGCCCGCGTGCGGGACGCGGTGGGGCCGCACCTCCGCCGCTTCGATGCCGAAGACGGAGGCGGGCGCGGAGCCGCCGTTGAAGTTCGGATGGCCACACAGCTCCAGCGTGCCTACACGGGCGTCGAGGAAGAGCGCCGCATCCTCAGCCCGGGCTTCCTCATGGACCCCGGCCACCCCGTCGTCACCGCCGCCGCCGATGCGGTCGGCAAGCGCGTCGGCCGCGGCCCTGCCCGCGTGCGCCCATGGGTATTCGCGACCGATGGCGGGTGGACCTGCGGCGTGCGGGGCATCCCCACCATCGGCTTTGCCCCCGGTGAAGAGCGCTACGCGCACACCAACACCGAACGCCTGGACCTCGACGAGGCACGCTGGGGCTACGGCAAGTACCTGGACCTCGTTCCGGCTGTTCAGCAGGCGGCCGTGGGCGGCTAGCGCTGGCACACGGCTCTTCGGCCTTCTTCAGGCCCCGCCCGCGGGCGGCTAGTCCATCGGCACCGTCGGCACGATATGATCACCGACCCGCTCGAAGATCTCGTCGAGGCTGGTGCCGGTGATCGTGAGCCCATGGTTCTTGAGACCCACCACGCAGCGATTCGGGTCTTCCGCCTCGCGGACGAGGTCGGCCACGGCCTGCCCCAGCTCCCTCGTGCCGCAGGGGTAGTTGAACTCCGTCGAAGGCACGCCGTTGATCCAGCCATGGACGTGCAGGATCGCACCGACACCGGGGTGTTCCCGGTAGATCATCCAGTGCTCGATCGCATCGACCGAGACGCGCTTCGGCACGACGCCCGGCGGGTGGGCCACAAGCATTCCGTTCCTGCCCGGGTCGTAATCCTTGACCATCAGGATATGATGGCCGATATCCTGCAGGTTTGACTTGTCCACCCCGCTCGCGCTCATCCAGAACCAGTCGTCGTCGTAGCGCGCGGAAACGTTTCCGTAGCTCAGTCCTCCGATGCCGAAGAGCCGCTTCAGGTGCCGAAGGTCCCTCTCTCCGAGGTACTCCTTCACCGGAAACGGTGCCGGCAGGAGCTGCAGCCCCTCGAGCCGTTTTCCGGCGCGAAAGATCGATCTGCTGATTTCGTCGCCGTCCCAGAGGTCCTCCGGCAGGTCGGGCTCGAAGAAGTTGTCGATCACCAGGGTCGAGGAGGCCAGGGGTTCAATGCGCCGGTACACCTGGCGGAAATAGGCTTCCGGGTCCAGGTGCCCCGGCACGATGTAGTGGCCCTGCTCGGGAGTGACGAAGTGGGCGTTCGGAACGCGCCCGCCCGAGGGCACCAGGCCGACTGCGAGATTGGCCAGCGCGCGGAGCAGCGTGGGGTATCCCTGCGACATGTGTTCGGTGAACGGCACCTCGAACTCGGTGATCGCGCAAACGAAGACGGCGTTGGCCTTTCGGCGCACGGGCCGGGGATGTCCCTTCGGAAAGAAGTTCAGGACAAGCTTGGATTCGTCGGCTTCCCCGGTATACCGGTGCCCCTCCGATTCCATAACCTTGCGCAGGCCCGCGGAGAACCAGCGGAAGGTTTCGTTGTCCGGTGTCCCGGCAAAGGTGAAGTGCATGGCCGATCGTTGTCCGTGAGTTGGTTCGCAGATCCGAAGCGTATACAACATCGGCTTCCCGCGCCAGTTGCCACGGTGCTACATTTGATGACCAACAGCCCGCTCCGTCCGGGACGGCGGAGCCCGTCATTCACTGCGGTCCGAGGGAGTTCCCGCGAATGAGAGAATACGAAATCGTCTATATCCTGGACTCCACGCTCGACCAGGATGCCGTCAACGCGAAGCTGGATGCGTTCCACGCCGCACTCGGCGGGGAGGTAACGACGCTCGACCACTGGGGAGTCCGGCAGCTCGCCTACCCGATTCAAAAATCCCAGACCGGCTACTACGTGATCGTCCACGTCACCGCCGATCCGACGGGGCTCCCCGAGTTCGAGCGTCTGGTCAAACTCGACGAAGAAACCATGCGTTACCTCGTGGTGCTCAACGAGGGCCAGCCGACGAGCGGCGCCTCGGTGCTTGCGGAACGCGCGCCTGTCGCCATGGTGGCGGATGGCGAGGCGGATGGCGAGATGGCATCGGCCGCGACCGGGAGCGATGCTTCGGACGACCCGCCCGCCGTCGATGCGGACGCGGACGCGGCGCCGGAGGGCGAGGTGGCGGAGGAGGGCGAGGCGGCGGCGGAGGCCGGGGAGGGGCCGCAGGCCGACGAGGTGCCCAAGGCCGAGGAATCCTCGGGCCCGCCGGTGTTTACCGGGGCCAGGGGCCGCCGCCGGCGCCACGAGGGGCCGCCGATCGTGCTCCTCAACTACAAGGATGTCACCACCCTGTCCCGGTTCCTGACGGAGCAGGGGAAGATCCTTCCGAAGCGGACCACCAAGGTTAGCGCACGCTTCCAGCGCCAGCTCGGCAGTGCCGTGAAGCGCGCCCGGCACCTCGCTCTTCTGCCCTACATCAGGGACCACGGCGCCTGAGCCGCAGCAACCCGAACGGAGCATCCGATGAGACTGATACTGCGTGAAGCGGTCGCGCACCTTGGGAAGGCCGGCGACCTCGTCAACGTGAAACCCGGCTACGCCCGCAACTTCCTTATCCCCCACGGGCTTGCCTACCGCGCGACCGAAGCCAACGTCCGGCGCATCGAGGAAGAAGCGCGGATTCGCGAGGAGCAGACCAGGAGGGCCTATCTCGAAGCCAACCGGCGGGCGTCCATGCTCGAAGGGGTTACGCTCAACTTCACGGCGAGAGCGAGCGAGGAGGGAACCCTGTTCGGCTCCGTCAACGCGAAGGACATTCTCGAGCGCGCCATCGAGTCCGAGATCGGTTTCGATCTCGACAAGCGTTCGGTGCTTCTCGAAGAGCCGATCAAGAGCGTGGGCGAACACCTGGTCCCGATCCGGCTGCAGGCCGGTGTCGAAACCCGGGTGCGGGTGATCGTGGAGGCCGAAGCCGATTGATCCCCGCCGGCGCGGCCGGGGCCGGCGCCCGCTCACAGACCCCCTCGCTGTCAGGAGGTCCTCCCTGGTGAACATTCAAGCCGACTTCGAGATGCCGCCGGAGGTACGCCGGGCGGTCGAATACGCGCTCGCCAGAAAGGCGATCGACGTCACCGTTCTGGACCTCCGCGCCCTGTCGAGCGCGACGGATTTCTTCGTCATCGCGACCGGCCGCTCCGACATCCACGTGCGTGCCGTCGCGGACCACGTGATCGACGCTGGCAAGCGCGACGGCAACCGGCCGGAGCACATCGAGGGGCTCGACGAGGGCCGCTGGGTCCTGGTCGACTACATCGACCACGTCGTTCACATCTTCCATCCGGCGGTCCGCGAATTCTACCGCCTCGAAGTGCTGTGGGGCGACGCCCCGTCGGCCGTCTTCCGTGAGTCCGCGGTCCAGTGAAGCTGAAGTCGCTCCGGCTCCACGGCTTCAAGTCCTTCCCGGACGCCACGCGCGTGGAGTTCCACGACGGCATCACCGCGATCGTGGGGCCGAACGGGTGCGGCAAGTCGAACATAGGCGACGCGATTCGCTGGGTCCTCGGCGAGCAGAGGCCGACGGTCGTGCGCGGGGCGAAGATGGAAGAGGTGATCTTCCAGGGCACGGCCTCGCGGCGGCCGGTCAACCGCGGCTCGGTGTCGATGATCGTGACGAACGAGGACGGCGCGCTCGCGATCCCCTACGGCGAGGTGGAGATCGGCCGAGCGGTGTACCGGGACGGCGGCAGCGACTACCGGCTCAACCGCGCGGCCTGCCGGCTCCGCGACATCGTCGACCTGTGCCGCGATACCGGCCTCGGGGCGAACGCGTACTCGGTGATCGAGATCCGCATGATCGACGCGATCCTCTCGGGGCGGGCCGACGAGCGCCGCTCCCTCTTCGAGGAGGCCGCCGGGATCGGCAAGTACAAGGAGCGCCGGCGCGCGGCCATCCGGCGGCTCGAGACCTCCGAGGCGGATCTCCAGCGCATCGAAGACGTGATCGGCGAGGTGCGGACCATGGTTCGGTCGCTGGCGCGCCAGAAGGGCAAGGCGCAGCGCCACAGGGACCTGCGCGAGCGGCGCCTGGCGGTCGAGGTCGCGGTTGTGCGCGCAGAGCTGGAGCAGCTGCGCGGTCGCCTCGCCGGGGTGGAGCGCGAACTGCAGTCGGATCGCGAGGAGTCGGCAGGGATGGCGGCGGCGCTGGCAACGGCGGCGGCCGCGCTGGAGCGGGTGCGCCTGGAGCGCGTCGAGGCCGAGAAGGCGCGGACGGCCTGCGCCCGGCAGCTCGATGCGGTGGGGGGCGAACTGGCGCGCATCGAAACCGAGGTTGCGGTGGCCGGGGAGCGCCTTGCGAACGGCGAACGCCGCCTCGAGCAGATCGCCGGCGAACGAGAGACGCAGACTTCCGTGCAGGCCCGCTCCGAAGATGAAGTGGTCGTGCTCACGGATTCCAGAGATGAATGTAAGGTTTCCTTTACATTATTGCAAGTAAACCTTACAAAGCGAAGACAAGCTGCCGCCGAGGTCAGGGAGCGTCTCGACAACGCGCGAGGCGAGGCCCGCGAGCTCGAGGACCGGAGCCGCGGCATTGCGAGGACGATGGCGCGTCTGGAGGGCGACCGCGACAGCGCCCGTCTCCAGGTGCGCGAACTGCAGCGCAGGATCGAGCAGCTCTCGCTCGACGCCCGCCAGGGTGCGGGTGCGCTGCGCGAGGTCGAATCCCAGCGTGACCTGTTTGCCGACCGCCGGACGATTACGGCGCAATCCGCCGAAGACGCGTCGCGCGAGTTCGAAGCCAGCCGGCGGCGGCTGGACCTGGTCCGGGCGCGTCTGCGGGAGGTTCGCACCGAAGAGAGGCAGGCCGAAGCCCGGCTCTCGGCGCTCGAAGCGGAGAGCGCGGCGCTGCGTCGCGTGGCGGAGCGTGACGAGGGAGCCGG
This sequence comes from Gemmatimonadota bacterium, assembly GCA_022827345.1. Taxonomy (GTDB): domain Bacteria; phylum Gemmatimonadota; class Gemmatimonadetes; order Longimicrobiales; family Gaopeijiaceae; genus Bin94. The sequence goes on from JAJDTB010000030.1 coordinate 174,593, forward strand.
GTCGGTGGCGAAGGCCGCGCGCGAGACCTTGCCCGGCGCCGTCCGGGGCATGGTCTCGGACTTCGTCAGGGTCTCCGGACCCGTGGCCCGCGGCGTGGACGAGGTTCTCGGGCGGTTCGCCTCGGCGCTGGTCGTGGGCGGGAAGGACGATGTCGAGCGGATCGCGCGTTGGTATCACGGCACGGGCGACCGCGTGGCTGCAATCCTCCTTCTGCCGCTGGATGCGGTCCCGGAGCCTGGCGGCGCCCTCCCCGCGGGCGTTACGGCACTGGGAGAGGGGGCGCCGTGGGTAAGGGCGCTTCTCGGGGGCGCGGCTGCCTCGGCACGCGGATGGCGCGACTGCAGGGGCGCGGTGCATCTCTTCCCGGAGGCCGGCGCGGAGGGCCGTCTGGAGCGCAGGGGACGGATCGAAGCACTCGATGCCGAGAGCGAGCTCGCGCGCAGCAGTCTCGACGAGGCCCGGGCGAAGCGCCTCCACCTCGAGGAGGAACACGGCACCGGCGAGGGAGAGGCGGACGCGGCCTCCGAGCGTGTGCTTGCTGCACGTGACGACGCGCGCGCCGCCGAATCCGAGGCCGCCACCCAGAGTGACCGTCGCGCGCGGCTGGCGCGCCACCAGGAAGAGGTGTCGCGCCGGCTGGAGGGAGCCCGCGCAAGCCGGGAGGGTGCGCTTCAGCGGGCACGCACCGCCGAGGCGGAACGCGACCGTCTCCGGGAAGAGGAGGGGACCCTGGCGGGCCGCATCGAGGATCGGCGCAGCGTGCTGGCCGCAGTGGAGGCGGAGTGGGAGCAGGCCCGTGAAGCCGAATCCGAAGCGACGATTCGGGCCGCGAGGCTGGAAAGCCGGCTCGAGCGGCTGGAAGGACAGCTGCAGGACGCCCGCACCGCTGTGGAGAGAGCCGCCGCCCGACTGGGCGACCTCGCGGTGGAGGAGTCCGCGCTCACGGTCGAGATGCAGCGGGTCCGGGCGGGCCGCGACGAGGGAGGGGATGCGCTCGAGGTGCTGTTCGGCAAGCGGGACGAGCTGCGCGGGTCCCTGTCGGAGCACGACCGGATGCTCGCGGGGGCCACCGAAGCCGTGGCGGACGCCGATCGGCGCATGGGCGACTTGCGGGCGACGGAGCGTCAGGCGGTGGGCCACAGGCACCAGCTCGAGTTGCGCGAGCAGGACATCCGCAACCGCGTGTCCCGGATCACCGAGCGCCTCGAGGCCGAGTGGGGCCGCCCGGCGGAGGTGCTGTTCGACGAGGCAGAGCCGATCGAGGGGGACCCGGAGCGCCTCCGGGACGAACTCGAGGACATCGTGCGCAGCCTGAGCCGCATCGGACCCGTCAACATGCTCGCCGTGGAGGAGCACGCCGAGGAGAGCGCGCGCCTGGAATTCCTGGTGCGCCAGCAGGAGGACCTGCTCGCTGCGAGAAACGATCTGCGGTCGGCGATACGCCGGATCAACACGACCGCCACCGAACTCTTCATGAACAGCTTCGAGGCGATCAACGAGAACTTCCGCTCGACCTTCCATCACCTCTTCAGCGGCGGGCAGGCGAAGCTGTGGCTTGCGGATCCGGAGAACCCTCTCGAATCGCCCATCGAGATCCACGCCGCGCCCAAGGGGAAGCGCACCCAGCGGATCGATCTTCTGTCGGGCGGCGAGCGGGCCCTGACCGCCCTGGCGCTCCTATTCGGCATCTACCTGGTGAAGCCCAGCCCCTTCTGCGTCCTCGACGAAGTGGACGCCCCGTTCGATGATTCCAACATCGGCCGGTTCATCCGGCTCCTGCAGGGCTTCAAGGCGCAGACCCAGTTCGTGGTGATCACGCACAACCCGCGCACCATCGAGGCGGCCGATTGGATCTACGGCGTCACGATGGAGGAGCCCGGGGTGTCCTCGATCGTGGGCGTCCGGCTCGAATCGCCGGCGGAAGTGGAAGCCGGCGCATGACGGCGTCGCTCACCGTTATCGGTTCGGGCACGCTGGTTCCCTCGGCGGACCGGGGCTGTGCCTGCCACCTTGTGGAGCAGGACGATCTCACACTGCTCCTGGACGCGGGCCCCGGGGCGGTTCACGGGCTCGCGCGGCAGGGGAAGCCGTGGTGGAAGGTCAGTCACCTCGTCCTCACCCACTACCACACCGACCACTTCGGCGACCTCCCCCACCTTCTCTTCGCGCTCAAGTGGGCGGCGCCCTCGGCCCGCACCGAGCCGCTGCGCATCGTGGGGCCTCCGGGGCTGTGCCGCCGTGCCGAGGCGCTGCGGGCCGCGCACGGCGACTTCATCGTCGAGCCGGGGTTCGCGGTCACCTACGAGGAGATCGCGCCGGACGGGACGTGGGCCGACAGCCGCGGCTCGGTCGAGCTGCGCTTTCACCCCACCCCGCATACCGCGAGCTCCGTCGCGGTCCGCGTCGAACTCGGGGGCTGCTCGGTGGGGTACACGGGCGACACCGGGCCGGAGCCCGGGCTCGGGAAGTTCTTTCGCGGAGTGGACGTCCTCGTCAGCGAATGCTCCCACCCCGACCCCTGCGAGGCGGCCGGCCATCTGTCCCCCGTCTCCGTGGCGGAGCTGGCGCGGCGGGCACGACCCGCGACGCTCGTCCTGACTCATCTCTATCCGCCCCTCGAGGCGGACTCGGTGCCGTCGCTGGTCGACGATGCCGGATACACCGGCCGGGTGGTGTGCGCCCGGGACGGACAGCGATTCACGCTGGGAAAGGCTTCACAGTGCTGATTGTCATGGATCACCGGGCGACGCCCGAGGAGATACAGGGGGTGGTCGACACCATCGCTTCGATGGGATACGGCGCCAAGCCCATGCCCGGACGCCAGCGAACGGCGATCGGGCTCGTGGGCAACGACGGACGGGTGGAATCCGCCCGGCTGGCCGGCCTCCCGGGCGTGCGCGAACTGATCACGGTCAGCAAGCCGTACAAGCAGGTATCGCGGGAATGGCGCGACGAGGACACCCTGGTCGACCTCGGCAACGGGGCGGTGCTGGGCGGCCGCGACGTCGTCGTCATCGCCGGACCGTGCGCCGTCGAGGGAAGGGAGCAGATCCTGGACATCGCCGCGCGTGTGCGCGACGCGGGAGCGAGCGGGCTCCGGGGGGGCGCCTTCAAGCCTCGCACCTCCCCCTATTCCTTCCAGGGCCTGGGACCCAAGGGTCTTGAACTGCTCGCGGAGGCGCGCGAGGCGACCGGGCTCGCCATCGTGACCGAGGCGGTCGAACCGGAAGGGGTGGCGCTGGTCGCGGAATACGCCGACGTGATCCAGATCGGGGCGCGCAACATGCAGAACTACCCGCTGCTGAAGCGTGCGGGTCGGTCGGGCAGGCCGGTGTTGCTGAAGCGCGGGATGTCGGCGACCATCACCGAGATGCTCCTTGCGGCCGAGTACCTGCTCAGCGAGGGCAACTCCGACGTGATCCTGTGCGAGCGCGGGGTTCGCAGCTTCGATCAGCAGACCCGCAATCTGCTGGATCTCACGGCCATTCCCCTGGTGAAGTCGCTGACCCACCTGCCGATCATCGCCGACCCGAGTCACGGAACCGGCGTGCGGGCCAAGGTTACGCCGATGGCCAGGGCGGCGGTGGCCGCGGGAGCCGACGGCCTGATCATCGAGGTGCACCCGAATCCGCCCGAGGCGCTCTCGGACGGGGCCCAGAGCCTGTACCCGGAGCAGTTCGAGCAGCTGGTCCACCAGTGCGTGCCGATTGCCAACGCGATCGGCAGGTCGCTGGGGAGGGTGCCGGAGCCGGCGGGAGCAGCGGCGGCCGACTGATCCGGTCCCCGGCCCCGGCGGTGTCCTCGCCGTCGCCCCGTGGCCTGCGGGCGGTCGAAATCTGTCCCATCCAGCCATTGAGGCGGACAACTGAAATCCACTAACGTCCATGGGTGTCCATAGAGTTCCGTAACATCCGGTTTATCAATACGTTAGACACAGTATCGCCTACTCCCTTCGACCGGCTACGCCTCTTGCGATCCACTGCCATCCCGGCTACGATTAGGGAATGAATAATGTTACCAGTTCCCGCATCCAGCGCCGTCGAGGCAAGCCGAAGGGTCGCCATCCCCACAATCGGCTGTCCGTCCCCTTCGTGCGCTCCGCTCCGCCCGGAAGGCACTGCGACGGGAACGGCCTGTACCTCTACGTCAAGAAGACCGGAACCCGCAGCTGGATCCAGAGGCTCGTCGTCCGGGGCCGCAAGCGCGAGATCGGTCTCGGCAGCGTCGGCCTCGACTCGCTGGCCGAGGCCCGCGAGCAGGCGCTGGCGAACCGGAAGCTGGCCCGCGCGGGCGGAGACCCGCTGGCCGAGAAGCGCCGGTCCCTCGGCGTTCCGACCTTCGCCGAGGCCGCCGGGCGCGTCATCGAGCAGAAGCGCGCCGGGTGGCGCAACCCGAAGACCGCGAGGCTGTGGACTCGCAAGCTGGAGATGTACGCCTTCCCGCGCCTCGGCAACCTGCCGGTCTCCGAGATCACCAGCGGCGACGTCCTGGAGACGCTGTCCCCCATCTGGCACACAACGCCGAAGGTCGCCCGTGCCGTCCGCCGGCGCATCGGGGCCGTGCTGGAATGGGCTATCGCCATGGACTTCAGAACGGACAACCCGTGCGACCGGCTCCTGCCGGTGCTC
>JAJDTB010000006.1 GCA_022827345.1 Gemmatimonadota bacterium
CGCCGCGTCCAGCGCGGCGACGGCTCCCGAGGCGGTGCAGCACTCGTAGGCGGGGTCGCCGGAGACGACGACCTCCCACGACGAGATGGGGACGAAGAGGCGACCGTCGTGCAGCGCCGGGCTCCCGGTGGTGTTCGAGGTGGAGTGCCACCCGACGTGGTACTTCCAGAGCAGCTCGCCGGTGGCCGCGTCGAGTGCGTAGGCGTTGGTGCGGAAATCGACGAAAAACGCCGCCGTCCGCCCCTCCGGCCCCTCTCCCGCCACCACCGCCCCCCGCACGGCCGCGTCGGCCTCGAAGCTCCAGCGCACGCACCCGGTGGCGGCGTCGAGGGCCAGCACCTCGCCGAAGGGTCCGCCCACGAGCACGGCGTCGCCGATCACGGTGGGCTTGGTGCGCGCCTCGGCCGCGTCCGGAAAGGCGAAGGCCCACTTCAGCGCCAGCTTCGGCACGTCGGCGGCGCTCAGCCCCGCCATCTCCGCCGTCTGGAACCCGGTGGCCTGAAGGTTGCCGCCCCATCCCATCGACGAGACGGCGTCGAGATCCGGCTCCGGCAACCCCCGATTCGCGCAGAACGCCGACTCGGGCAGCATCTCGCGCGCGTATTGGCGCCCGGTCAGGTACTCGGCCAGCCGGATGCGCTGCTCCGGCGTGAGATCGGCGCCCTCCGCCTGCATCACCCCGTCCTCGAGCGAAGCCACGATCGCGCGCGGCGACAGCTCCCTGAGCATCATGACCCCGGGCGTGCGGTCCTCACCGGCGGCGGTGTGGCAGGTCGCGCAGGCGTCCGCGAAGAGCGCGGCCTCGGCTTCGCTGTCCGGCTGCTCCCGCTCCTGGGCACCGGCGGGAAGCCAGCCGGCCCAGGCGGCCAGGCTCATCGCGGCCCCCATCGTGAACGATCCGGACATTCTCATGCAGCGCACCTTTCGCGGACTCCACGCGACCCGGCGACTTGCTCGCGCCCCCGTTCCGGGCGCAACCTTGGCCACCGCGTCCTTTCCCCCGAAACATCGCAGCCGGGGTCAAACCCATGAGAAGATCCACTCCCCTCCTCCTTGCCGCCACCCTCGCCTGCGGCACCCCCACCCCCGACGCTCCCGCCGATCTCATCCTCGCTGGCGGCCCCGTCATCACCCTCGACGCCGACAGCCGCGTCGCCGAAGCGGTCGCCATCCGCGGCCCCCACGTCGTCGCCGTCGGCACCGCCGCCGACATCGACGCTCTCGCCGGTCCCGCAACCCGCCGCGTCGACCTCGCCGGCCGCGCCGTCACGCCCGGCCTGATGGACGCGCACGTCCACTTCGCCAGCGGCGGCGTCAGCATGCTCTACACCCTCGACCTCAGCTACCCCAACGTCGAGAGCATTGCCGACGTCCAGGCAGCGGTCGCCGAACAGGCCGGCCGCCTGGGCGACGGCGAGTGGGTGCGGGGCAGGGGCTGGGACGAGGGCAAGCTGGCCGAACTCCGCTACATCCTGGCCTCCGATCTCGACGCCGTCGTCGCCGACCGGCCCGTCTGGCTCTCCCACACGATGGGCCACTACGGCGCGGCCAACTCCCTCGCGCTCGAAATGGCCGGCATCACCGCCGATACCCCCGACCCGCCCGGCGGCACCATCGACCGCGACGCCGACGGCCAGCCCACCGGCGTCCTCAAGGAGTCGGCCCAGGGGCTGGTGTCGCGGCTGATTCCCGGCCTCGGACCCGACGAGCAGCGGGCCGGCATCCACGCCCTCGCCGACGCCTTCAACGCGGAGTGCATGACCGGCGGCAAGGATCCGGGCATTGGCCAGCGCACCTGGGAGGCATACCAGGATGTGCAGGAAGCAGGGGATTTGAGCGTGAGGATCTTCGCGCTGTGGCGCGCCCGCGACGGATCCGTCGATGAGGTCCAGGCCTGGGCGGAAGAGCTCGCCGCCTTCACGCGGCCCTACGAGTCGACCGGCGACGACCACCTCATCTCGGGCGGCGTCAAGCTCTACATCGACGGCAGCGGGGGCGCGCGCACCGCCTGGCTCCACGAAGACTGGAACCGCGATCACACGGGGATTGACACCGGCAACCGCGGCTATCCCACCATGGACCCCGACGAACTGCGCCGCCGCTTCCGCGCCTATCACGACGCCGGCCTGCACGTCAGCATCCACTCCATCGGCGACCGCGCCATCGACTGGACGATGGACAGCTTCGTCGAGGCGCTCGAGGCGACGCCCACCCGCGGCCTCCGCCACGGCATCATCCATTCCAACATCCCCTCCGACCGCGCGCTCGACCTCATGGCCGAGCTGCAGCGCGACTGGGAGGCCGGCTACCCCGAGCCGTCGCCCACCTTCACCTGGTGGATCGGCGACACCTACGCAGGCAACTTCGGCCCCGAGCGGGCGCTGCGGCTCAACCCGTTCCGGTCATACCAGGAGCGGGGCATGATCTGGGCGAGCGGCTCCGACTTCTCCGTCACCCCCTTCCCGGCGCGGTACGGCGTCTGGTCCTCGGTGGCCCGCCAGCCCCTGCTGGGCGTCTACGGGGAGCAGCCCTACGGCACCGACGAGTCCGTGGATGCGGAGACCGCCCTGCGCTCCTTCACCACCTGGGTCGCCCACCAGATGTTCCTGGAGGACAAGGTGGGGACGATCGAGCCGGGCATGTACGCCGACCTGGCCGTGTGGGACCGGAATCCGCTCGCGGTGGAGACCCCCGCGCTCCGCGACATGGCCTGCGAGATGACCGTGTTCAACGGGGATGTGGTGTACGAGCGCGAGGCCGGCTGATCCGTGTTCCGGATGATGCGGGACTCCACGCGAGCGCGCTGAGCCCGCTGGCCGGACCCGTCTGTCAACGCAAAGCCCCCGCAGATACAGGGTGGGACCCTGGACCTGCGGGGGCTTGCTTCAACCTGCCGCAACCCGGCGCGAAGACCGCTTACGGCGCGAAGGTTTGGATCGTGTTCGGCTTAGTTGCCGAAGCGGCGATCGCTTGCCCTTGCCGGGTTGGGCTGGGTACTGGGACTAGACAAGAGATCACCTCCTTTTTTTGGGTTGGACATCGGGCGGGACACCAAGTCCAGCTCGAAACCGTCCGCCACTCATGGCTTCCGGGTATGGACCCGCATGAGGGTCGACTCCAATGTATACAGGACGGGGTGTGCGGAGCAAGACGTTTGTTTACGGGGTCCGGGACGACGGGTCGCGGGCCCTCGTTGACGTCCCCCTCAAGCCGCCTTGTACGCCCTCCGGAACGCCAGCGCGCTCACCACCACTGCCACCGCGATCCAGATCACCCCCCAGGTCATCGTCGGCACCCCCGTCAGATCCGCCAGCATGGCCGCGTCGGATTCGAGGTGGGGCCGGTCGAGCACGTCGCTCTTGATGTCGAGGATCGCGTACAGGCAGCTCGTCAGCCCCAGCGCCGTCAGCAGCACCCGGCTGACTCCGGCGCCGAGCTTGCGGCCCGCGATCATGAGCACCGCGCCGAACGCCAGGCCGAAGGCGAGGCCGAAGCCGTTGCGTACATAGAGCGCCGTGAGGACGACCACCAGCAGGCCCACCACAAAGACCAGCGCCTGATTGGGAATGCGGCGCACCCCCGTGGCCGCGAGGAGCACCACGCCCCACAGCAGGCTCCCCAGATAGCCGGCCGACAGCGTGATGAACGCGTTGCCGCCCCCGCAGTAGCACGCTCCGCCCTGGTAGGGATCGAGGACGATGCGCTCGATCGTGCCGCCCGTGGCGAGCGACGCGATCCCGTGGCTGATCTCGTGGAGCATGACCACGAAGATCTTCAGCGGATAGATGGCGGGCGTGTTCCAGAGGAGCCACAGCGCGACGAAATAGAGAGAGAACCCCGCGAGGAAGGTGAGCTTCCGCTTCGCGGTGGATGCTTGCATGTCTTCAGCCATGGATTGGCTCCGTGTCCAGAGATCGAGTCACTGGAATATGATACGCGTGCGGAGTGCCGAGGGTTGCGCCCGACCTTCATTATTGGCGGACGCGTCGTGCTTGGGTAGCTTGGTCACCGTGTCCCGCCGTCATTCTGGAGGATGCCCCGTGAAGAAAAGCACCGCACTCCCGGCCCTGTTGCTCTGCGCGCTCGCCTGTGAAGTGCCGGATGTTCGCGTGCCGGAGGTGGGAGGGGCTGCGCCGCCGTTCACGGCCGTGACGATGGACGGGGAAGAGGTGGCGGCCGCGGACCTGCGGGGCACGCCGTACATGCTCAACATCTGGGCGACGTGGTGCGCGCCCTGCCGGCAGGAGATGCCCGAGCTGCAGGAACTCCACGACACCTATGCGGAGCAGGGCTTCCGGGTGGTCGGCGTGAGCGTGGACGACCGCGGGGCCACCGACCAGATCCAGGCGTTCATCGAGGAGATCGACATCTCGTTCCCGATCTACCACGACCCCACCTGGGAGATCATGGAGTCGTACCTGCTGCTCGGCCTGCCGGGGAGCTTCCTGATCGACTCCGAGGGCGTGATCGCGCGCAAGTGGACCGGGCCCTTCCGGCCGATGGAAGAGGATGTGCAGCGCGACGTGCGTGCGCTGTTGTCCGGCGAGTCGGCTGCACAGCCCTGACGTTCCATTCGCCGCGCCGGTTGCCATCGCCGATGCTGACTCCCGTCGGGACTGCGCCATCCCGTGAAGCCTGAGCCGCCAGGGTCGCATCCCTCCGGGGGGGAGGATGAGCCGCAGGTCGTCGTAGCCGGGCTGAGCCGCGACCTGGGACTGGTCTCCGCGCTGGCGATCGGGACCGGCACCATGATCGCCGCCGGGATCTTCACGCTGTCGGGGCTGGCGGTGGGATACGTGGGTAGCGCGGCCATCGTGTCCTTCCTGCTGGCGGCGCTCGTCGCGGCCTTCACCGCGCTCACCTACTGCGAGTTCACCTCGATCTACCCCTTCTCGGGCGAAGGCTACCTCTACGCGCGCAAGACCTTCCCGCCGCTGCTGGCCTACCTGGTCGGCTGGTGCATCCTGCTGGGCTATGCGTCTTCATGCGCGTTCTACATCGCGAGTCTCTCGACCTACTTCAACGAGTTCGTCTGGCACGCGCCCGTGGCTGCACTCCCGGGGCTCGTGTTCCTGGCCGCGCTCACGCTCCTGAACATCAAGGGGACGAAGGAGAGCGGGACCTTCCAGGTCGTTGTCACGGTCGCCAAGATCGCGCTCCTGGTGTGGTTCATCGCGGGGGGGCTGGGCGGCTTCGACACCGCCGCCATCACCGAGCGCTTCAGCAACGACCTCCCGATGATCGCGTCCACCGCCGCGCTCGTCTTCATCACCTTCTTCGGGTTCTCGGCGATCGCGGCGTCGGCCGGCGAGGTCATCAACCCCACCAGGACGATCCCGCGCGCGATCTTCATCTCGATGCTGGTGGTCACGGTGCTTTACGCGCTGGTGGTGCTGGTCGTGGTGGTGGCCGACCTGACCGAGTACACCGAGGCCGCGATGGGCGTGGCCGCGCGGGCCTTCCTGGGACCGATCGGGGGCGCGGTGATCGTGGGCGGCGCCATCTTCTCGATGATCTCCGCCTCGAACGCGTCGATCCTGGCCGGATCGCGGGTGGCGCTGTCGATGAGCCACCGGCGCCACCTGCCGCGCTTCTTCGGCCGCATCAGCGCGGGCACGCATACGCCCTTCGTGGCGGTGCTGGCGGCGGGCGCCTCCATCGGCATCTTCGCGCTGCTCCTGCCGCTCGAGGACCTCGCGCACTTCGCGAACCTGGTCCTCCTCCTGGCGCTCTGCTTCGTCAACGCGGCGCTGATCGTCCACCGCCGCCGCTTCCCCGACATCGAGCGCCCCTTCCGGGTGCCGCTGGTGCCGCTCCTGCCGGCGCTGGGGATCGCGGCCAACATCTACCTCGTCCTGCAGATCCCGATGCAGGGGCACATCCAGCCGGTGCTCTTCGCGATCCTCGCGCTTCTCATCGGGCTGTTCTGGTACGCCGCCTGGCGCGGCACCCGCTTCGAGGTCCCCGACGCGGCCGGCCCCGAATCGAGAATCGTGGCGCTGCGCGCCTCTCCGCGCACCGCGCCCTTCCGCATCCTGCTCCCGGTCTACAACCCCCACACGGCCGAGCCGATGTTGCGGATCGCCGCTACTCTGGCGCGGCACCAGGACGGCGAGATCACCCTGCTGCGCGTGGTGCAGGTCCCCGATCAGCTCCCGCCCGAGATGGCCCGCAAGGCGATCGAGGCCGAGGACGACATACTGGAGCGCCTGGCCGCGCTGGAAGGCGAGCTGGACGTTCCCATCACCACCGAGGTGCGGGTGGGGCGCAACGTGGCCCGCGCGATCCTGGAAGCGCAGCGCGAGGACCGCTCCCACCTCATCGTGCTCGGGTGGAAGGGCTTCACCACCCAGACGCGGCAGATCCTTGGCGAGGTGACGGACGATGTCGTACGGCTCGCGCGGGCCGACATCATGCTGGTCCGGTTCGGGGCGGAGCGGGCGGTGCCGAGGCGCATCCTTGTGCCCACCGCGGGGAGCGTCCATGCGAGCAAGGCGGTGGGCTACGCGCTCGGCCTGGCGGAGGGGGGCGGGGGAACGCTGACGGTGGCCGGTGTGGTGCCCCTGAACGCGTCGAAGCGGAAGCGCGCCGCCAAGGAGAAGTGGCTGGCCGAGGAGCGCGCCGGGATGCCGGAGGATGCGGCGGTCCGGACGCGGATCCTGACCGGGTCCGGCGTGGTGGAGTCGATCGTGGCCGCGGCGGAGGAGTACGACGCGGTGATGGTGGGGGCCTCGGGGGACAGCTTTTCGAGCCGCATCGTGTTCGGGACGATCCCGGAGCGGGTCGCGCGCGAGGCTCCGGGGACGGTCATGGTGCTCAAGAGCCACGAACGGGTGAGGGCGTTCATGGGGAGGGTGGCGGCGGATTAGCGTCGTGGCCCGGAATCCCACGCAGGCGCGAATGTAAAGCAAACATTACATAATGTAATGATTAGTTTACATTGCGAGTAACGCCGCCCTATCCCCACACCTCCTCGAACAGCCGCATCCAGTTGCCGCCGAGGATCTTCGCGACGCGCTCCTCGCCGTGCCCGCGGGCCAGCAGGCCGTCCGCCACCATCTTCATCCGCATGGGGTCGTTGAAGTCCGGGACGAAGAGCAGCTCGTGTTCACGGGGCGCGCCAATGCCCAGACGCTGGCGCTCGTCGGCGAAACCCTTCAGCGTCGCGCGGTAGGCCTCGTCGTCGATGGTCGGCGTGATCGAGTTGTCGGTGCCGATCCCGACGTGGTCCTCCCCGCACACGTTGACCGCGTGCTCGATGTGCCGGAGGAAATCGTCCGCGGTCGCGGGCCCTTCGGCGTTCAGGAAGGGCATCATGTAGATGCCGATCACGCCGCCCTTGTCGGCCATCGCGCGCAGCTCGGCGTCCTGCTTGCTGCGGGGGTGCTCGTAGACGGCCGCGCAGCCGGAATGGGTGATCGAGACCGGTCCGGGCGACTGCGCGATCGCCTCGGCGGTGGTGCGCTGGCCGCAGTGGGAGAGATCGACCAGGACGCCGGTGGCGGCCATGTGGGCGACGAGCTCGCGGCCGAAGTCGGTGAGCCCACCGTTGTCGGGTGACAGGCACCCCTGGCCCACCAGGTTGGGGAGGTTGTAGGTAAGCTGCACGATCGGCACGCCCATGCCCTGGAACTCGTCCATGCGGGCGAGGTCCGTCCCGAGCATGAAGGTGTCCTGAAAGCCCATGATCAGCGCCAGCTTGCCGGCGGCTTTCGCGGCCTCGATCTCGGCTGTGGTCGCGGCCATGGCCAGCACGTCGGGGTGCGCCTCGACCTCGCGCTGCCAGTAGGCGAGGTGCTCGAGCGTGGCGGCGTACGCCGCGTCGGGATCGTCCCCGCCCCCGCTGACCGTGACGTTCACGGCGGTGATGCCCGAGGCGGCCGCGTTGGCCACCATCTCGCCGGTGAGGGGCTGCCCGATCCGGTCCGGCACGTTGAAGGGGCCGGGGCTCGCCAGCGCGTCGATGACGATGGCGTCGTCGTAGCCCGCCCAGCCCGATCCGCCGGCCATCGCGTCATCCGAGGGCGCGGCATCCGGGTCGCCGCCGGACCGTTCGCCGCAGGCGGAGATGGCCAGCAAACCGGGCGCCGCGATCATCGTCTTCGCGAAGCGGCGGCGGGTGAGGGCACCGCGCGCGAGGGCATCCATGGAGTCGCGGGTCGTTGTCACGGGGAGTCTCCTGTCGCGAATGTGAGAGTGGACCCCCACAATGGGGCGCCACCGGACCCGATTTCAATACGGAGCGGCAACCGCGTTGGACGACCAGCATCCCGAAGCCAGCCGCGCGCTCCCCCGCGCCTACATGCTCGAACGGGCCATGCACATGCGCCCCTGGGACGTCATCGTCATCGGCGGCGGCTGCACCGGGCTCGCCACCGCCCTCGACGCCTCCGCCCGCGGATACCGCACCCTCCTCGTCGAACGCGGGGATTTCACGAGCGGCACCTCCAGCCGCAGCACCAAGCTGATCCACGGCGGAGTCCGCTACCTGCGCTCGGGACAGACCGGCCTCGTCTACCGGGGTCTCCGCGAACGCCATCGCCTCCGCAGAAACGCGCCGCACCTGGTCGACAGCCTGCCGCTGATCGTGCCGGCCTACCGCTGGTGGGAACGCCCGTGGTACGCCGCCGGCCTCAAGCTGTACGACGCACTCGCCGTCGGCCGCAGCCTGGGCAGGTCCCGCCTCCTGAGCCGCCGCGCCTGCTTCAACCACGTCTCCACCCTGCAGGGGATGGGACTCCGCGGCGGCGTCCTCTTCCACGACGGCCAGTTCGACGACGCGCGCCTCGGATGGGCCCTGATCCGCACCGCCGCCAACCTCGGTTGCGTCGCCCTGAACTACGCGGAAGCGGTGGGCCTGGTCGAATCGCGGGGGAGCGTGAGGGGGGTGAGGGTGCGAGATCTCGTCGGCGGCGCCGAGTGGGTCGCTCGCGGGGCCGTTGTGGTCAATGCGTCGGGCCCATTCGCCGACACGGTCTTGCGGATGGACGAGCCACGCGTCGCTTCCGCCGTGGTGCTGAGCCGCGGGGTGCACATCGTGGTGGGGCGCGCCTTCCTCCCCGGCCACACGGCCGTGCTGGTCCCTTCCACCGACGACGGCCGGGTGCTCTTCGCGATTCCCTGGCATGGCCACGTCCTGATCGGCACGACGGACGTGCGCGTGAGCGAGCCGTCGAGCGAGCCGGCGCCGAGCGACGCCGAGCTGGACTACCTGATCGACCATGCGTCGCGCTACCTGACCCGCCCCATCTCGCGCGGCGACATCCTCTCCGCGTGGGCCGGGCTGAGGGCGCTCGCGGCGGTCGGCACGGGTCAGAACACCGCGGCGCTCTCCCGCGACCACAGCGTGAGCGTGTCCCGGCGCGGTCTGGTGACAGTGACGGGCGGCAAGTGGACCACCTGCCGCAAGGTCGCGCAGGACGTGGTCACCGTCGCCGCCGGGGTGGGCAACCTGTCTCCCGCCCACTCGATCACGGCGCGGCTGCGGCTGCACGGCTACTCGACGCGGCGCCACGTGCGGTATCCGTGGAGGGTGTACGGGGCCGACGCCGATGCGATCCGCGCGATGGAAGCCGCCGACGAGCGCCTCTCGGCTCTCATGCACCCGAGCTTGCCGTACCGGCTCAGCCAGGCCGCGTGGGCTGCGCGCAGCGAGATGGCCGTGCACGTAGAGGACGTGCTGGCGCGCCGCACCCGGGCGCTCTTCCTGAATGCGAAGGCGGCGTCGGAGGCCGCGCCCGGAGTGGCCGGTGTGATGGCGCGGGAGCTGGGCCGTGGCGAGGACTGGGTAGCCGGGCAGGTGCGGGCTTTCAGGGCGCTGGCGAAGCGCTACCTTCCGGCATGATGAAACGTCCCGGTTGGCGTCACGCGGCAAGCCTCGCTGGCGTTGCCATCCTGTCTTGCGGCCCCGGAGACCCGCCTGCTGCCGGCAATGACATGAGCGGAGCCGACGACGCCCCGCCGCGCGAAATCCTCCTCGACCCCGCGCACCCGGCCTGGGACGAGCCCGCCCCCGACACCTTCGTGGCACGCTTCGAGACCAGCGCCGGCGACTTCGCGATCGAGGTGGTGCGCGCCTGGGCGCCGATCGGGGCCGACCGCTTCCACAACCTGGTGCGGCACGGCTACTACGACGATTCGCGCTTCCACCGCACTGTCCCGGGCTTCATCGTGCAGTGGGGGCTGGCGGGCGATCCGGAAGTCACGGCCGCGTGGATCGACCAGGCCATTCCCGACGATTCGGCCGTCGTGGCCAGCAACGTCAGGGGCGCCATCGCGTTCGCCTTCACCGAGCCGGACACGCGCACCACCCAGGTCTACATCAACGCCGTCGACAACACCCGCCTCGACGCGCAGGGCTTCCCTCCGTTCGGCCGGGTGGTGGAGGGGATGGAGGTCGTCGACCGCATCTACTCGGGGTATGGCGAGGATTCCGGCGGCGGGGTGCGCCGCGGGGACCAGAGCGCGATCGTGGCAGGCGGCAACGCCTATCTCGACAGCGAGTTCCCCTTGCTCGACCGGCTCGTGCGCGCGACCATCGAGCCGCCCCAACCCTGACCCCGGAGCAAAGACACATGCCCGACTCGCCCCGCAGGCCCGCGCAGGACGAATGCGCCGATTTCTACCAGCCGTACATCGCCGCGGTGGAGGGGCCGCTGCTTCCCTCGCTGACGGACGATGCCGACGCCTGGCGCGCGATGCTCACCGCCGTGCCGCCCGACCGGGAGGGCCACCGTTATGCGGAAGGCAAGTGGTCGATTCGCGAGGTGGTCGGCCATGTCATCGACGCCGAGCGGATGTTCAGCGTGCGCGCGATGGCGTTCGCCCGGGGGGATCGGTCGCACTTTCCTTCATTCGATGAAAACGCCTATGCAGCGGCCTCTGGAGCCGACCGGCGCTCGCTCGCCAGCCTGACCGACGAGTTGTCTGCCGTCCGCGCTTCGACGCTGGCGCTCCTGCACAGCTTCGAGAACGAGACCTGGGACCGGCAGGGGATGGCCAGCGGGTTCGAGTTTACGGTGAGGAGCCTGGCCTGGATCATTGCCGGGCACTCGCGGCATCACCGGAGGGTTGTGGCGGAGCGGTATCTGGGTGCGTAGAGGGGCGGGCGCGGTGGGTTCGCTGCGTGTCCGCATCCTGGCAACTGCGGCGATCGGGGCGCTGGCCGGATGCGATGCCGGCGGCGACGGCCGGCCGCCGACCGGCGGCGCCGTAGAGTTAGCCCGCCACACCAGGCTGGCCGACTACGAACGCCCTGTCTTCGCGGTGGAGCCGCTGATCGCCATCGGCGCTGAGAACGGCCCGCCCGAGTACCTCTTCGGCGACGTCGCCGGACTGGACGTCATGGCCGACGGAACCATCGCCGTGCTGGATGGCCACGCGGCCGAAGTCCGGACCTTTGCGCCCGACGGGTCGTTCATCCGCAGAATCGGGCGCAGGGGCGACGGGCCCGGCGAGCTCAGCGGCGAGGCTTCGCTGGCGCTTGTGGCGGTGGCGCCGGAGAGCTTTGTAGTTCCCGACATCATGGGCCAGTCCATCAATCGGTATTCGCTCGCGGGCGAGGTGATGGGGTCGCGGCGCTTCGACATTCAGCAGACGTACATACCGGAGTGGCGCGCGGCGAGCGACGGGATGCCGGGCGTGCGGATTTCGTCAGGTGGTGGCGAGGTGGTGGCTCGTTATGACCTGCGGTCCGATGAGGAGTCGCCGGGGGACACGCTGGCCGTGCTCACGCGTCCGGTCGAGCCGGGAGAGCAGGACGGTCGGCCGCCGCTGTGGCAGGACCATCTCGTGTGGTCGTTCACGGAGCCCGACGTGGTCGTGGCGGGCGGGATGTTCTCGCCCGAATTCACCGTTCACGCAGGCGGAGCGCCGGTGCGGACGGTCTCGTGGGATCACGAGGAGCGGGCGCTGACCCCGGACGAGCAGGACGAGATCCTCAGGATTGTCATCCGGGGCATGGGGATGGACGACGCGGAGGTCCCGGAGGGCTTTGGCGACCAGTTCCGGGTGCCGGACCGGTTGCCCGCCATGGCGGACATCGAGGCCGGTGACGACCTGGTGCTCGTGCAGCGGGTGCGACCGGTGGAGGCGATGGATCGCCGCGTGATCTACACCTTCAGGGCGGCCGGCTTCGGCGGGCGGTTCTGGGATGCATTCTCGCTCGGCGGCGAGTACCTTGGCGTCCTCGATATGGGTGCGCCGGCCGACGTCTACGACATCCGCGGCGACACGATCATCGGTGTCCGCGAAGACGACGCAGGTGTGCAGCAGGTTTTTCTGGCCCGGTTGCCCAGCGGGCTGCGGGCAGGTGCAACTCCAACCGAATCTCCCTGACGAACAGGCTGACCCGATGAAATTCCGCGTAATCTCCCGAGCCGAGATCCTCTCGCTCATCACCATGCATGACGCGATTGACGCGATGGCCCGCGGCTTCGGGCAGCTCTCCGCCGGCAAGGTCGAGATGCCCGTGCGGGTGGTACTGACGTCCGGCGCCGGATTCTCCCTCTTCATGCCCGCCCGCATGGGTGCGTCCGGCGACCGGGGCGCCAAGATCGCGTCGCTCTTTCCCGGGAACCGCGACAGGGGACTGGCCACGATCAACGGCGTGATCATGATGATCGACGACGAGACGGGGCTTCCGGCCGCGATCATGGACGCCGGCGAGCTGACGGCGATCCGGACTGCGGCCGCGGCGGGGCTGGCGGCGCGGTTGGTGAGCCGCGCGGATTGCCGGGTGCTCACCATATTCGGCGCGGGAGCGCAGGCCCCCTGGCAGATCGAGGCGATCCGGGCGGTGCGGCCGATCGAGGAGGTGCGGGTGGTGTCGAAGGGTGCAGATTCGGCGCGTCGGCTGGCAGGCTCGCTGGAAGGGGTCGAGGCGCGGGCGCTGTCCGACGCGGCCGAGGCGGTGGACGGCGCCGACGTCATCGTGGCCGTGACGACGTCGGAGACGCCCGTGTTCGACGGCTCCGGGCTTCCCGCCGGGACACACGTCAGCGGGAGCGGCAGCTTCCAGCCGCACACTCGCGAGGTGGGCGACGAGGTGGTGACGCGGGCGCGGGTGGTCGTCGAGGAGCGCGAGGCCGCGCTGGAGGAAGCCGGTGACCTGATCATCCCGATCGAGCAGGGGCTGGTGACCGCCGACGTGATCGACGCCGACCTGGGCGAGATCGTCAATGGCGAGGCAGCCGAGGGCAACGCCGGACGCGAGCTGACCTTCTTCAAGTCGGTGGGCACGGCGGTCCAGGACGTGGCGATCGGGGCCGAGGTGTTGCGCCGCGCGGAGGAGGAGGGGGTGGGGCAGGTGGTGGGGCTGTAGCCGGAGCGCTGGCGTTCGTCGGGTCAACGGGTAAACGGACTTGGCGGTCCGGCGTATGAAACTGTGTGGCGGTTTACCTGCGCTGCCATTTGACTCGAGTAAGCCCCCCGCCGGGAGGGACGGACTGCCATGCCGAAGCTGACGACGACAACCACGACAACGACGCAACCGCGATTCTATCCGCCGCTGCTGCTATGCGCGCTGTTGGCAGCTTGCGGCGATGACGGGAACGGAATTGCCGACGGCGCCGCCGGAACCCTGGACGGCCCGGACGTCATCGTGACGGCCTTTACCGAAGAGGTGTTCACTGTCGGATCGATGACGGGCGACGCATGGGACACTTTCGGCAGCGTCCGCTCGGTGCACTTCGACGCCCTGGCCAACCTGCACGTCTTCGACAGCCAGGCCGATCAGATCCTTGTGGTCGGGCCGGACGGGTCGCTGATCCGTACGGTCGGCGGGCAGGGCGAAGGACCCGGAGAGTTCGGCAACGTCACGAGCGCGATCGTCGGGCGCGACGGCTCCTACACGGTGATGGGCTTCCTGACCATCGATCTGCTCACGCCCGACGGCGAGTTCGTGCGGCGCATCACCATGGACCCGATGACCACGGGATTGGCCATGGCTCGGATGGCGCTTCCCGACGGCCGCCTGGTTACCGGCCAGATCATGCGCTTCGGCGGCGACGAGGAGGAGGCCGAGGACGGGGGCCGACCCATCCACATCTTCCCACTCGACGGCAACGAGCCGGAACTCCTCTACACAGCCTGGGAGCTGCCCGATGACGGCGGGGGCGAAACCACGGCCGAATCGACGTCGGGTGGCATGGTCATGAATCTCGCGGCGGGCCGCGCCTTCGAACCCCGCCTCGACTACGACCTACTGACCGACGGCCGGCTGGCCCTGATCGATTCAATCGGCTACCGAGTAAAGCTCATCGGACTCGACGGAAGCGTCACCGGAACCATCGAGCGGCCGATCGCGCCGATTCCGGTCGACGATGCGATCATGGAGGCTGAACGCGAGCGCTATCGGGAAAGCCGGGCGGAGTTGGTTGAGAGCGGGGCGAGGAGCAACATCCAGATCGAACGGGAGGGCGTGGAGGGGCGCACCTTCGCTGACGAGTTGCCGGTGCTGTTTGCCCTGGCGGTGGACTGGGAGGACCGGATCTGGTTGGAACGCCGGGGTCCAACGGGCGCAAATGACGGCCCGATCGACATCGTGACGCCCGGCGGGGACTACATCGGCACCCTGCCACCCGACGGGCTCCGCACACCGGACGCCTTCGGCCCAGACGGACTCTTGGCCTACATCGAGCGCGACGAGATGGACGTGCCGACCGTGCGTGTGATCAGGCTGGTTGCGCTGGAACCGGAAGGGTAGGGTGCGCACCGGGAGACCCATGACTTGTTGTCATGTTTGAATTACATAATGTAAAGTAAACATTACACTATCGAACTGATTCTCCATCAGCGACCTGTCGTTTGACAGACGATGGAGTCACTCTCACCTTCACCTATGGCCATGAAGAACCCCCGCACCCGGGCGGGATCGTGAGACGCCAATGTCTCGAGCCTCTGGGACTGTCGGTGACAAGGGCCGCCACGGGCCTCGGGGTGACTCGGCAGGCGTTGTCGGAACTGCTCCACGGTCACACCGGAAAGTCCGTCGAGATGTCGATTCGACGTTCCAAGGCCTTCGGATCGGGTGGATAGCGCATAAGGATGAGCCACCCCTTCGACCCAGCCCTCCTCGCCGAAGCGCGAGCGCTCCAGGACGACATCCTCGTCGTCAACGGCCTCGACGCCTCGCTGCTGAACGAGGAAGTCGTCCGCACTCTCAAGGCCGGCGGCGTGCACATGAACATGTCAACGCTCCCGGACCTCTCGCTCTCGTCGCCCTTCCACCAGTTCATGCTGGATCACGCGGACGACCTCGTGCCGGTAACCACGGTCGCAGGCATCCACGCGGC
Source organism: Gemmatimonadota bacterium (assembly GCA_022827345.1). GTDB lineage: Bacteria > Gemmatimonadota > Gemmatimonadetes > Longimicrobiales > Gaopeijiaceae > Bin94. The sequence continues at coordinate 15,294 of JAJDTB010000006.1, forward strand.
TCGCGCGGCCGGGAAGGTCGCGGTCGGCTACTGCTGGCAGTGGGTCGACGTTGACGAGGATCTGTCGCAGCTGGCCGGGTACCACCGCATCGGACTGCGCAGTTCGGGGCTCGTGTACAACGTGGGCAACTACATCGGGTCAGGGTGCGTCGACCCCAACCCCGGGCCGTTGAGCCACTACGGAATCCAGGTTGTCGAGGCGCTCCAGGAGTTGCGGATCGTGGTGGACATCGGCGGCCACTGCAGCGAAGCCACCTCGTACGATGTGCTGGAGGTGGCGGAGGGACCGGTGGTGTGCTCCCACACCAACCCCCTTGCCCTGCGCGACAACCCCCGGTGCATGACCGACGGGCTGATGAGGGCGATCGCGGACACCGGCGGCGTGATCGGGATCGCCGCCTTCAACTTCTTCGTGGTGCGCGAAGGGCAGGCGACGCTGGAGGAATTCCTGCGCCAACTCGATCACATGATCGATGTGGCGGGCGTGGACCACGTCGGAATCGGCCTGGACCAGATCATCGGCCGCAACGACAGGGGACCCGTGAATCCCGTGACGCTGCCCCCCGAGGCGTATCCGCAGCGCTACGAGGACTGGATCTACGTGGAAGGCCTGCACGATTTCACGGGGGTGCCGCTGATCACGGCCGGACTGCTCGAACGCGGGTACGCTCCCGAGGACATCGAGAAGATCATGGGCGCGAACTGGCTGCGCGTGTGGGCAGAGGTGTGGGGCGATTGAGTGGCCGGACGATCCCCCGCCGTGACTTCGTCGCGGGCTCCGTGACGGCGCCTTTGGCCCTTGGCGCGCTCGGGTGTTCGCCAAACGACGAAGCAGCGGTGCAGGAAAGCGAGCCCCAGGCCCTCGACTCAGCCGTAGTCGTCGGCCCCGTCCCCCTCGCCTCCCCGATCCGCGGACTCCAGGCCGAGCGAATGCGCCTGGCCGCCGAGCGGCGCGCAGGTATCCCCGCACGCGTCGCGTCGTGGGGTGAGGAGCTCGAGCACGTACGCTCCCAGGTCCGCGCCGCCAGGGACGCAGGCGTCAACGCCTTCATGGTCCCGGTGGTGTCGGGCGAGCACGAGCCCGCAGCGTCCGAGAACCTGCGGCGGTTCCATGAGGCGGTCGCCGCGCTGCGCGACGAGGTGGTCGCTGTCCTCAATCTCGACGGGCTGGTTTCGGCGGTGGTGACCGGCCGCGTGGGCCTGATTCCCTGGTTCCAGGGCGCCAAGATGATCGAGGCCGATCTTGCCCTCTTCGCCGCCTATCGTGCCTCGGGCGCCGGCATCATGGCTCCCACCCACCTCTGGAAGATGCCCTACGGCGACGGTGCCTTCGAGCGATCCGACCAGGGCCTCACCGCGACCGGCCGTCTGGCGATCCGCGCGATGAACCGCGAGCGCATCGTGATCGACCTCTCCGGGATGGGCCCCCGCTCCTGCCTCGATGCCATGGAAGAAAGCGAGCACCCGGTCATCTTCAGCCACTCGAACGCGCGCGCGGTCCACGACCACCCGATGAACCTGGGGGACGAGCACCTGCGCGCCTGCGCCGAACTTGGCGGTGTGGTCGGCGTGAGCGCGTTCCCCACCTGCGTCTCCGCCGGCGACAATCCGACGGCCGACGACGTGCTGCGCCACCTGGATCACATCGTGGAAGTGGCCGGGATCGACCATGTGGCCCTCGGCCTGGACTTCACCGACCTGCCCCGCAAGCGCTTCCCATCGGACCCGGTTCCCGATCCTCCCTACCGTTTTCCAGAGGGGTTTTCAGGGTTCGAGGACCTGCCGCGGCTGCGTGATCGGCTAGCCGAACGGGGCTACGGCGAGGACGACCGGGGGAAGATTCTCGGGGGCAACATGGTGCGGGTCCTGCGCGGGGTGTGGGGGGATGGCGCGGGGTGAGGCGGCGAGGCCGAGTGGGGCGGGCGGTGCGCGCGGTCGTCAGTGCCGTGTTGCTCTGCGCCCTGTGCACCCTTCCCGGGCCGATTTCGTCCCAGTCGGCGGCGGGATCGGCGCCGCAGGAGACCGCGTCGCCCTCCTCCCCCTCATACGACGTCAACTGGGCCATGAACGTGCCCGTCCCGATGCGCGACGGGGTGCGCCTCGCGACGGACCTCTACCTGCCGGACGCTGAGGGCCGGTTTCCGGTTGTGCTCGTGCGCACGCCGTACGGGACCGAGACCGCGCCGTTCTCGGATATGGGCGCGTGGTACGCGAGCCGCGGCTACGTCTTCGCCGCCCAGGACACGCGGGGGAAGTACGATTCCGAGGGCGACTGGTATGGGCGGAGGAGTGAGCGCGACGATACCGACGACACCATCACCTGGCTCGGGACGCGGCCGTGGTCGAGCGGCAGCGTGGGGATGGTCGGCTCGTCATACGGCGGCCTTGTCCAGTGGATGGTGGCGCCGGCCGGGAATCCCTACCTGAAGGCGCTGATCCCGGATGTCGCCCCCGTCACGCTCGGCCGCACGCCGGAGGCCTACCGCCGGCTGGCCGTCTATGCCCGGGGGAATAGCGCGCCGTCCGAGCTGTCGTGGCTGGTCACCACCGACGGGCGCGTGAACCAGAACGGGAGCGCGTACGACTGGACTGAGCTGTTTGGCCACCTGCCGCTCGCGGAGCTGCCGTCGCGGATGGGCCGTGACATCCCGATCTGGGAGAAGCTGATCCGCAACGAGGTCGGGCTCTGGGAGGAGTACCTGGAGTCGGCCGCGCGGAATCAGTGGCGCGAGCCGATTGTGGATTGGCCCGATCATCGCGAGCTGTACCGCGCGGTCGACGTGCCGATCCTGCAGCGGACGGGCTGGTTCGACGGATCCACGGACCACGCGTTCTACAACCGGGCCCAGGTTGTCGAGCACAGCGAAAGCGAGCTTGCGCGGGCGCAGCAGCATCTACTGATCGGGCCCTGGCCGCATGCCTACCCGGGATCGTCCGCCATCGGCTCGCTGGACTTCGGCGAGGCCTCCGTTCTGGACCTTCAGGCGCTCCGACTGCGGTGGTTCGACCGCTGGTTGAAGGGTGTGGACAACGGCGTCGATCGCGATCCGCCGCTGCGCCTCTTCCTGATGGGGCGCAACGAGTGGCGCGAGGCCTGGGAGTGGCCGCTGCCCGGGACGGAGTTCACCAAGTTCTACCTGCACTCGGGTGGTGGGGCCAACTCTAACCGGGGCGATGGGGTGCTCAGCCGTGAGGCGCCCGGGGACGAGCCGCCCGACCGCTATCGGTACGATCCCGGTGATCCGACGCCGGCGATTACTGGTGGCGAGAACGCGGAGATGGCGGGGGATGGGCCGGTGGACATCGGGTTTATCGAGGGGCGGGCGGATGTGTTGACTTACACGACCGCGCCACTCGAGGAGGAGGTCGAGATTACGGGGCCGGTGTCGGCGACGCTGTATGTGGCGTCATCAGCGCCCGAGACCGAGTTCATTGTGCGGCTGGTTGATGTGCATCCGGACGGGGCGGCCTACCCGGTGTGGTACACCTACGCAAACGCGTTCGGGACGCGGGGGATCGAGCCGGCGGGGCGGACGGAGGGGGGGCATCGCGTTTGGCAGCTGGATTTCGAGCTGCCGCCGACGAGCCAGGCGTTTCTGCGTGGGCATCGGATCCGGGTGCAGATCGCCAGTGCGGCGTTTCCGCTATTTCGGCATCTGAACACGGATGGTGACCCGGCATGGGAGACCGAGTGGCAGGTGGCGGAGCAGACGGTGTTTCATGATGGGGGGAGGGCGTCGCATGTGGTGTTGCCGGTGAGGCCGACGGGATACTACAGGGGCGCCGAACAGCGTCACTGACCGCTCTACTGGAGGGCACTCAAGGGCGCTCGACACCACGCGAGATGCAGGTATCGAGCCGGGCCCCAATATCGGGAAGTGCCTGAGCAGAGCGCTAGTTGGAGCCTGTGGCGTCGATCGCTTTCTTCAGGAGAGCCTCGAGCTGCGGCTCTCTGTCAGGGTTTACATGACTAATCCAGGCGACTCGAGATGCTAGTCGATTCAGTTCCTCCGATGTCGGTCTCATCCTCCCACGCTCAATGTGACGCAAATAGAAGCGCACGTCGTCGGAGTAGCGTTCAGATACGTTCGGCTTGGCATTGACAACCGCGCCCAGCACCATGTGTCGATCGCCAGGACCGAATAGCCCACCCTTCTGGTTGAGTTTCCACCTTTCTTCGTCAGCGTACCGCGCGATAACCTGCTGAAAGCGTCGAATACGACTCCCGCCACTGATTACCAGGTCGTCCACGTAACGGGAGTACACGAGTCCTTCGGCTTTGGCCAAGCCCGCGATTCGGCGATCGAGGGGAAACAGTACGATATCGCCCAAGGCCACACTCGTGGGTGCACCCTGAGGGAGTTCATTGTTGACCGTCAGCAGTGAGGATAGGAGTTCTGCATGTTGGAGCCCGAGTCGTGTTAGTCCTGCGGAAACCCGCGATCGAGTTACGCTCGGAAAGAAGTTGCGGATATCCAAACTTAGGAGGAATGGATGCCGTTGGTGCCGCCGCATCATCCACACAGCACCTTTACCCCGGACACATGCGGCCGCCTTGTGAGCAGCCCCCAGCGGATCCAGGAGCTTGCGCAGCAGGCATCGCTGCACACCCTTCAACTCTCGGTTCGGTATCGTGAGTACCCGCTTTTTCCCGTTCTTGCCGCAGTGGGTCCGCCGCAGGTAGTGAGCTGCGGGACAACTTGCCAGCATGTGGAGCCTGCTTTCGGTCGTCCCGGTCATTTGAGCCAATCCGGGTATCGTCACCCTTCGCAAGCGGCTCATTCAGAGAGTCCCTTGCCGAGTGGGAGCTTGAGTTGGGCCGCCGTAGCCAGATTCACGAGTGACTCAACAGTACTCCGATATTCGCCTTTGTCCGCATCGGGCATATCGGCCCAAAGCGCAAGGGCCAGCAATAGCCCTGGCGGAACTTCTAGGTGCGTCGCCAACTGGCGGAGAAGTCGCACCGAAGGATCGCGCCGGCCACTCTCGAGATGTGACACATAACTTGGATCGACTTCGAGTAGATGAGCGAGCTCCCTTTGCGAAAGCCCGCTGGCCCCACGGAGTCTCTTGAGAGCCGTACCAAGCGTTAACTGTTGCATTGTCTATGTTTACCGTCCATTGGACGAAGTGTGAGTACTTTTGTGAGTCGGCCAGGATCTCGATCAGCTCTAGCGAGAGTCGAACTACGACTCGCCAGACGGCGCTCCCGAGATGGGAGACTTGTTTGCCAGCCGGGGGGGGATCCAGCGCCCCGATAAGCGTATGCAACTCATCGAGGTGCCCCACGACCCTGGCCAACTCAGGCGAGCGCGTGTCGGAACCGGCACTTAACGCATGTAACTGAGACTCGATGAGCACACACAGTTCCATAGCGCGCTGCTGCGTCTTGGGGTCCATGCCTTCCTCCTTTCTAATCTGAGGTGAACGTTGCCGGACGTGCCACCGTTTGACACGCCTGTGACGTGGTTACCCCAACCACGTCGATGGGTAAACTCACAAAAGCAAAATCTGGATAAAGCAGGCTCGCTGATTCTCCGTCACGGCACCGCAGAGGACGGCTCAACGAGAAAGCCGCGTGACTGTCGTCAAAACGACATGCGGCTGTGGTCACCTCACCCCACGACCGCGTGTCCTGGTGCTTTTGTGACCATCATCTCGCGGCTGTCGGGGCCCTTCAGGCCATCATTGACCTAGGCTCCCAGCTTCTCGCGCTCCGAACCCCTTAGGTCCACTACGCTTCTCCGGCGCAACCTCACTTGAACGGATGTCACGGTTGGCCTGCGGTTCACAGTCCGCCGGACGGCTTCCCCCGAGTCCCCGTTCTCCGTGCCCTTTCGTCCCCGTCTATCTGGGGAGGGCATTCCCATAACTTGCGGTGGCATTGTCCCGCGGCTCGCTTCGGCCGCGATTCCCCAAGACCCATTCGTGTCAAAGAGCTCCTCGGGGCGACCAACCGTCCCCGGGTACGACTAACGGTCGCACCCAGGCGCCCGTTTGTCAAGTAACTTGTACTGTGAGACACGGGCTACCTGACAGTCATGGCGGATTGCGAGCTCTGGAGGCACTGCTTGCGACGTCACGAGTGGTGGCCTAGTCCGTGGTCGAGCGGGCAAATCGGGCGACGTTCGGTTCCCCCCTCGACATCACGCCGTTACATCGAAACGAAGACCATGGCTGGGAATCTCAGGTTCCAGTGGTGCCACGGCTCCAGGAAGCGCGCATCGCGGCGAGGTGCTCTTCCCAGTCCGGCTCGGTGCTGCGTCCCATCTTCACATCGCGATCCGCGAAAAACCGCCACACGTCATCCTCCGCGCGAAACGGTTCGTTGCCTGGACCGCGATCTAGGCGGTCGGCGGCGGCAGCGCGAAGCCACGCGCTCATACTCAGGCCGGCGCGGCGTGCGGCGGCGGCGTAGCGAGTGTGGTCCAGCTCCGAGACCACCAAGTAGATTCGCGGCATGGACTGCTCCGGGGGAAGGGGATGCGACACGATCAGTCCACCACAAGCATACGCTCAGCACGTCGTTTCTGAAATCGCGCCGTTCCGATGCTAGGCAATGATCCGGGCATTGCCACGTCTCCGACTCCATTACGACTGGCATTAATGTTGTAGATATTTGCTATATTATACATATTAGATGCATGAAACTCTCCGAACTTCTCCAAATCGTCGAAGACGAGCCCGTCTTCGAGACCGGGTTGCTGATGGCGGGGCGAGGCCATGAGCCGGGTCTTCCCGCGCAGTTGAGCCGGTGGTCCGCGTCGAGGAAGCTGTTTCGGCTGCGTCGCGGCCTGTATGCGCTGGCGCCGCCATACCGTAAGGTCATCCCTCATCCGTTTCTCATCGCCAACCGGCTGATGCCCGGATCCTACGTCAGCGGGCTCTCGGCGCTGGCGTACGCCGATGCCATTCCGGAGTTCGTAGCCGAAGTGACCAGCTGTGGGCCGGGACGTCCCCAGATTCGTGAGACGCCGCTCGGGCGGTTTTCCTATCGATATCTCAAACCGCAGCTGCGGGGCGGTTATCGGCTGGTCGAGCTGGGCGGTGGCCAGACGGCGTTTGTGGCGTCGCCGGAGAAGGCGCTCCTCGACCTGGTCCACCTTCAGCCGGGCGGAGACGATCCAGCCTGGATCGACGGGCTGCGGCTGAACCTGGACGCTCTTTCCGCCCGGGATCTGGTACGACTCGCGACCGCCACGGGCAGCCCCAAGTTGCAGCGCGCTGCCGCTCATCTGGACCGCCTGGCAAGCGACCCGGCCCTGGCCTACGAGCCGCTATGAAGGACCACCTGCGCTCCTTGGTGCGCGGCCAGGATCCCCTGGTCGGCCGCAACGTCGTTCGGGAGTACCTCCAGGCGCGGATTCTCGAGGGCCTGCAGCGGGCCGGGGCGATGGCGCCGCTCGCATTCCAGGGAGGCACCGCCCTCCGGTTCCTGTACGGTTTGCGCAGATACTCCGAGGATCTCGATTTCGCGCTCGAGGGGCCGCGCGAACTCTACGACCTGCGTGGCTGGATGCGGGCGATCGTGCGGCAGCTCCGGCGGGAGGGCTACGAGGCTGCGGGCTCGGTCCGCGACCGAGGCACCGTCCATGGCGGTTGGGTTCGTGTTCGAGGGGTGCTCTACGAGACCGGGCTGTCGCCGCATCGGGATGAGACGCTGGGCGTGAAAGTCGACGTGGACACCAATCCGCCTGCGGGTGCCGTCACCGAAACACGACTGGTCCGAAGGCATGTGTCGGTGAGGCTGCATCATCATGACCGCGCGTCACTTCTGGCGGGCAAGCTGCACGCGGTCATGTGCCGGCCGTGGGCCAAGGGCAGGGATATCTACGACCTCGCCTGGTATCTGAGCGACCCGACCTGGCCGGCACCGAACCTGAAGTTGCTCAACGCGGCGGTCAGACAGACCGATGCGGAGGCCGCGCCACTTGATGCGGGCACCTGGCGTGGCGTTGTGGCGGAACGTGTGGAGGGGCTGCCATGGGACGCGGTCGTTGCCGATGTGCGCCCGTTCCTGGAGCGGGACGAAGAGATGGTGGGGAAGGGGGATGTATTGAGGTTGCTGGAGGCACGAGACCGATAGGCCTTTGCCGGATTCCTACCGCACACCAGGCGGCAACCGCTTCACCACGACCGTCGGCACGTCCAGCTCATCCCTCTCCACGAAAGCGACCAGCCCGTCCCGACCGAACGCAGACGGCAGATCAGTGGCGTCATCAGCGAAGCTGCCCAGATAGCGGCCATCGGCGGTGATCAGATCGATGGGCCCGTCACTATCCGGTTCGTCGCCCACGCGTCGGACCCAGATCGTGCCTTCCCAACTCGTTCGCAGGTCCCGCACGACCGGAATCGCGTGATGGAACTGCATTGACTCGAGTTCGGCGCGCCGACGGTCGACCCAGGCCCCGGAGGAGCCTTCCATTGCCTTCAACTCGCGCTCGAGGTATTCGGCTCTGTGTTGCCGCGTCACGGGTTCCGGCCGAAGCGGTCTGCTCAGTACGTGGGACAACCCGCCATCCGGTCCCAGGATGCTGATCCTGTAAGTGGACGAATCTGTGAATGCCATGGCGCCGTCGGGGAGTACGCCAACCTTGAACACGGGGGCGAAAGCCATACCTGCCGTCTCCGGCTGCCAACCCGCAGCCACCGTGTCGACCTCGGCTTGGTCGCTGCTCAACCCGTAGCGCATGACGTATCGGAAAGACGGTCGGGCCAGTGGAGTCCAGTCGAGGTACTGCACCTCGCCGGTCGACACGACGGACATGCGCGCGGGGTCGGCCTGCAGCGCTGGAATCGAGATGAAAGTCGGTCCCTCCAGTGGGATCTGCCGATCGAACCCGCCGTCGGCACCGAACAGCACGAAGGCGCGCTTGCCCCCGTCGTAGACCGCGATGCGCCCATCGCTCCATACGCTGAAGGCCCACGCCTGTCCGCTCAACTCGCCCGGGCCTTCGCCCCTTCGGCCGAACTGACGCACCAGACCACCCTCAAGGTCTACGACGGTGATCTGCGCTGCCTGATCATCTAGGACATGGAGGTTGCCCACCCCGTCGAAGTCGACAGCCGCTACCGCTCCGAAGGTGTCCCAGCCACCTCCCACAACGGACCCGACCCGGTAGAGCTCCTTGAAGTCGGCGGACAGAAAGCGATCTTCGGCGGGCAATTCGACGACTTCCTGCGCATTTGCGACGGACGCGGTTGCCAGGCAGACAGCACAGGCGACCGCCGCGGCGAGGCCGGGTATCAGGTGACAGCGGTGCTTGTACATCCGGTCGTCGACTACGTTAGTGGCTCCGGGGTTTGCGAGAGACAAAAAAGCTCCTGCCCGGAAACCTGGAAAGCTCTTCGCCAAAATCCTTTCCCCCGTCACAGGCCTTCGCGCCCACAAAGCCCACCGATCCAAGCGCCTTCAGAACCTCGTCTTCATCGTAGCACCTCTGTAGAAGCGTCACATCGGAACGCTCCCATCGGTCTTCCCTGCGAAAGAACATCGTGATCTCGGTCTTACCGATTCTCTCGTTCGGCAGGTGACTGCTTCTGGCAATGCAGGCATGGTCATCCTCGACATACCCGTGAGAGCTTCGCCATCTGGTCCGGTACCCTTCCTCCATGTTGAGGTCGAACACGAAAACCCCACCACCGATCAGAGCCCGGTAGACGTTCCTGAAAACGCTCGTGAGTTCATCCAGGTCCATGACATGGTTCAAGCTGTCGAAAGTCGAGAGAGCCGCGTGGAATTCGCCGTCGAAGGTGAAATCACGAGCATCGTCAACCCTGAAGGTTGCATCCGGGGCTTTCCTGCGCGCGATCGCGATCATCGACTCGGATCCGTCGATTCCGGTCAATCTGAAACCCTGTGCGGAAAGGGCGTGAGCCAGTTGCCCGGTACCGCAGCACAGATCGAGGATGCGGGCTCCTGGAGGGAGGTCATCCAAAACCAGTTCGTCCAGGACGGGCACTATGCGCGTGGCGAACGAGCCCCAGTGCTTGTTGTAGATCCACGCAAAGGGGTCATAGTCCGAGTAGTGGTCCGTCACGGGCTCACAGCGTCTGCCGCCTCCCCGCTCAGCACCCCCAGCATCTCGACGTAGAAGTCCCGGCGCGACCGCTGGTCCTGGGTGAGCGGCGCGACGACGCCCTCGACCTCGCCCGAGAGGCGCCCGATGCGGCTCATCAGCTCGCCGAACTCGCGCTGCAGATCGCGCAGCTTGGTGGCGCGGGCGCCCGTGTCGTCGTCGGCGATGTCTTCCAGCGCATCCTCGATCGCGTTGAGTTCGCTCACGGCCCGGGCCGAGAGGTCGGCCAGTTCGAGCAGATCGCCCGTCCAGGCGGCGCGTGTGCCCGGCGTGACGTTCAGGCGCGGGTCCTCGCGCACGACGAACTGCTGCGTCGATTCGGTCCCCGCGGCAGACAGCCGCGCCGTGTACGTTCCCGGGACGACGAGCGGGCCACGGCGGGCACCACCCGGGCCTGGCCGCGCGGCATCGTCGCCACCGCCGACCTGGTGCCGCATGTCCCACACCACGCGGTTCATCCCCTGCCGCGTGCCGCCGCGGACCGTGGCCACATGGCCGCCGCCCGAGTCCTCGATGGCGATCTCGACCGTGCCGACCTCGGCGGCTGCGCCGAGCCAGTAGTCCAGGATCGCGCCGAGAGGGGGGTTCTCGCCCCGGTAGTACACATCTCCCGTGTGGGCCGAGCGACCCGCGCGGCGTATCTGCACCGCCGGCTCGACGGTGAAGAGATGGGCGCTCTCCCCAACCACCTCTTCCGTCAGCTCCTGGAGCGCGTTGATCTGATCGAGGATCCAGATGCCGCGGCCGTGGGTCGCGAGCACGAGGTCGTTCTCGCGCGGATGGATGACGAGGTCGTTGAAGGGGAGGGTGGGCATGCCGCCGCGCAACTCGGTCCAGTGCGCGCCGCCGTCCATGGTGTAGTAGAGGCCGATTTCGGCGCCCAGGAAGAGGACGGAGGGGTTGCGGAGGTCTTCGCGGACGGTCCGCAGGACGCGGTCGGCGGGAAGGTCGCTGGTGATCGAGACCCAGGTCTGGCCGTAGTCGTCGGAGCGGTAGAGGTAGTTGGCGTAGTCGTCGTTGCGGTAGTTGTTCCAGACGGCGTAGACGCGGGCCTCGTCGTGGCGGGAGGGCTCGATGCCGCTGACCCAGGCGCCGTTGGGGAGGCCGGGGAAGTCGGCGCGCGAGGAGGGCTCGTCGGAGTCGGATATGTCGCGGGCGGACAGGTCGGTCCAGGTCGCGCCGCCGTCGTGCGAGACGTGGAGGCGGCCGTCGTCGGTGCCGGCGTAGATGAGGCCGCGCGCGAGCGGGCTTTCGGAGACGGCCGAGATGGTGGGGTAGTAGGGAATGCCGTCGTCGAGGGATGGGGTGTAGTCGTCGGGCATCTGCCCCATGATCGGGATGGTGCGCCGGTCGACGCCCGTGGTGAGATCGCCGAGCGCGGTCCAGGAGTCGCCGCGGTCCGTGGTCCTCCAGAGAATGTTGGTGCCGGCGTACAGCGTCGATGCGTCGTGCGGCGAGATGATGAAGGGGCCGTCCCAGTTGGCGGGCGCCATGGCGTTGCCGAGACGCTGCTGCTCGAAGGTGCCGACCTCGCGCCAGGTCTCCCAGTTGCGGCGTCCTGCGATGTGTCCGACGGGGTCGCCGGGACGGATGGCGGTGCGCTCGCCGGTGCGCGTGTCGAAGCGCGACAGGCCGAGGTACTGGGATTCGGTGTAGACGATGGTGTTGTTGGTGGTGTCGGCGAAGTTGATGAACCCGTCGCCGCCGCCGAGCCGGGTCCAGTCGCTGTTGACGATGCCGTTCTGGCGCCAGGTTTCGCTGGGCCCCATCCAGGAGCCGTTGTCCTGGAGCCCGCCGTAGACGTTGTAGGGGCGGGCCATGTCCACCGACACGCGGTAGTACTGGCTGACCGGCAGGTCGGAGATGTAGAGCCAGTTGAGGCCGCGGTCGTAGGAGATGCCGAGGCCGCCGTCGTCCGCCTTCATGACGTGGCGGGAGTCGGATGGGTTGACCCAGACGAGGCGGTCGTCGCCGTGGAGGCTCTGGGGCGGAACGGTGAAGGTCCGCCCGCCATCGTCCGAGAAGGAATAGCTGTTGACCATGTAGATGCGCTGGTCGTCGCTCGGATCGACCGTGATCTGGCTGGCGTACATGGGGCGCGGGTTCCAGTCGCTCATCAGCTCCCACGTGTCGCCGCGGTCCTCGGAGCGGTAGATGCCGGCGCGCCGCTCGGTGTAGGCGGTGGAGGCGTTGTAGCGGTAGCCCTGCTCGACGGCCGCGTACACGATGCGCGGGTCGCTGCGGTAGATGGAGATGCCGATGCGGCCGATCACGTCCTCGGGGAGGCCGCGGGTGATGCCGGGGCCGGTCAGCCGCTCCCAGGTGTCGCCGCCGTCCATGCTGCGGTGAAGCGCGCTGCCGGGGCCGCCGCCGTGGAAGCCCCAGGGGCGGCGCTGGCGCTGGTAGGTGGCGGCGTAGACGATGTTGGGCTGGTCGGGGTCGAGCGCGACGTCCACGACGCCGGTGAGTTCGTCGACCTGCAGGATGGGCTGCCAGGTGGTGCCGCCGTCGCTGCTGCGATAAAGGCCGCGCTCGTCGTTCGGGCCCCACAGGTGGCCCATCGCCGCGACATACACGAGGTCCGTGTCGTCGGGGTGAAGCGCAATTCGGCCGATGTGCTTGCTGTCGCGAAGTCCCATGTTGGTCCAGGTCTCGCCGCCGTCGGTGCTCTTGTAGACGCCGTCACCCCACGACGAACTCTGCCGGTTGGCGCGCTCGCCGGTGCCGACCCAGACGATGGAGGTGTCGCGCTGGTGGAGCGCGATGGCGCCGACCGAATGGGTGCCCTCGTTCTCGAAGACGGGATCGAGCGTGATGCCGTTGTCGCTGGTCTTGTAGACGCCGCCGGTCGAGGATGCTACGTAGTACTTGAACACGTCGGACTCGGCGACGGCCAGGTCGACGATGCGGCCGCTCATGACGGCTGGGCCGATGTTGCGGGGGCGCAGGCCGTCGAGTTGGGCGGTGGTGACCTGGGCGTGAGCGAGTACGGGAAAGAAGGCCAGGGCGGATGCCGCGGCTGCACAGTGGATGGAGCAGCGGAGCCGTCGTGCGAGGAGATCGGTCATCAGGATGTCTCGGAGGAGGGAACTGGCTTGGATGATGGTGGCATTGAAGATTGGTCGGAGGCAGGATCCACATCAACCGACAGGCTTGGGGTGGGGCGAAGCCATGTACCGGTTCACATGAAGGAACGGAAGACGACTCGCACGGCCCACGGGCACTGTCGTCTCCTGCTCCTGGTGTGTGCCGGAGCGTTGTCTGTCACGGAATGCACGGCCGAGGACGGATCCGATGGTGCCACCACCGGCCTGTCCGACGCGCTCGAGTTGTGGCAGCTGGATTCAGTGCCCCTGATCAGCATCGGCGACACCGAGGCGGACCCGCTTTACGACGTCGTCGGGATAGCGATTACGGCGGAACACGTCGTGATCGCGCAGGAGGGCACGGGCACGTTTCGCTTCTACGATCGATCGGGCACCCTCGACCACGTAGTCGGGGGAAGAGGCGAGGGCCCCGGGGAGTTCGGTGACCTCGACTGGATGCGGCGAAGCGGTGACCATCTCGTCGCGTATGATTGGCACGGCCGTGAGATCTCGAGATACAACCTGGATGGCCAGTGGTTGGGTTCCGCCGCGCTGTCCCCGCCCGAGGACTTTCCGTTCGTCCGGGCGGAGGGGGTGTTCCCGGACGGGTCACTACTGGTTCTCGCCCCCGATGTGAACTTTCGACCCACGGAACCCACCGTGGCGCGGAACCCTCAGACGCTGCTTCTGCACGAAGAAGACGGTGGATACGCTGGCCGTCTGTTCGAAACCATGGGCTCCGAGACCTGGTATGAACCGTTCGGCGTCGCCGGAACCCAACAGATGTCGCGCCTCTTCGGGCGGATCAGCGGCGTGGCGGTCATCGACTCGCTGTTCGTCGTGCTGGAAAACGACTCATACGACATCCCGGTATACGGTCCTGACGGCCTCGTCCGGGATACGCTTCGGCCGGCGGTCGTGCCGGACCCGACGCCGCTGACACGAGCCGAAGCGGACCTGTCACGCCAATTCCTGCTCGATTCCTGGGACCTGGGTCCAGCACAGGCCGAAGTGGAGGACATGCTGACGGCCATGGGGTTTCCTGAACATCTACCCCCGTACGGCCGGTTGTCGCTGGGCTATCCGAATCACCCTCCGATGACGGTGGCGGACGGTCTGATATGGGCGCTCCGTTACGGAGGGCTTCCGCGCGAGGGTGCGGGTCCGGATGGCCCCGAGTGGTATGTGTTCCGTCCCGGGACGGGCCAGATCGCCACTCTTTCCTCGCCGGACGATGTTGTCCTCTACGACGTGCTGGGCGACCTGGCCGCGGTGCTGCGCCGCACGGAACTCGACGAGGAGATCGTGGAGTTGCGCCGGATCCCGGGGAGGTAGCGGAACAGTGCCCGTGAAATCTCTCACCCTGGTCGCGGCCGTCGCCCTTTCGCTGTCGGCCACGACTCAATCCGCCCATGCTCTTCAGCAGGGCGTCGCACTGGGCGCGCGCCTCGGCAGCCTTGGTATCGGCGCCGACATGACCATCGCCGTGAACGAAAACGTCGCATTCCGAGGCGGGGCCGGATTCCTCGGATTCGATGTCGATCTCACGGGGATGTTCGGGCTCGCCTCCAACCGCACCGCTGAGCTGTCGTTGCCCACGATGATCTACACCCTCGGAGCGGAAGTTGCGTCCGGTCCACTTCACGGCGGCGCCGGCCTGCTGATCAGGTCCGGCGACCCCGTGCACGAAATCACCTACCAGCCCGGGGCCACGATCGATATCGGCGGCGGCTTCTACCAGCACCCGGAAGTCCGTTCGCTGACCACCACCCTCATCTCCGGCTCGACCGCCCCCTACTTGCTGGTGGGATTCCGGTCGCGATCGGTGCGGGCTTTCGACTTCGTGCTGGATCTCGGCGCGGTCATGCACCTGAACCCCGAGTTCGACATGACCGCCACGGGCGATCCCGCAGTGCTGAACTCGCCCCGGTTCCGCGCCGACCTGGAAACCGAAAGAGGGTGGACCGAGGACGACGCCGCGAGTTTCGTCAACTTCTGGCCGGTGGTCAGTCTGGGGGTGCGATACCGGGTGAGGTGAAGGGGGGCTCCACAACTACCCCTGCAGCCCCATCACCCCCCGCAGCGCCCCGAAAAACCGCGCGGCCTCGCGCACCTGCGCCACGCCCCTTCCCGCACCCCTGGAATGCGCCAGCAGACCCGTGATCGTCGCGGCCACATCCGCGCGCTTCCGCAGATAGCGCTCGAGCGCCAGCGTCTCCGTAAACGGGATCAGGTGGTCCTCGCGGCCGTGGATGAGCCGAATGGGGGGAAGAGGGCGGCCATCCAGAGCGCGGGAAAGCTCCAATTCGGGATGGGCCTTCCGTGCGGCCTCGACGAGAAGAGGGACGAGCTCCCTGGCGCGGCCCGGCCCCGGGTCCTGGGCCGCATTCGGGGCGAAGACCCGGAACAGCTCCCGGTTCGGCGCCGACACCGATTCGATCACTTCGTCCTTGTAGGGATCGCTGCTCGGCTCCCATGACATGAACCCGTGGTCGCCGGCCATCGCGGCGAGCCGGCGCAGCGCCCGTGACACGTCCCGGGCGCCCTCGCACCCCGGAATGCGGTGCAGGTAGTTGGCCGCGATCACCCAGCGCCCGTAGGGATCGGGGCGCAGGTAGGTGGTGCGCTCCTCCCACTCGAACTGGCCGGTGAGCGCGAAGCGGACGGTGTCGTCGAGGCTGTGATAGCCGCCGTAGCCGAAGACGCCCCGCGCGAGTCCTTCGGCGGCCAGCTCCGCGCCGGCGGCGATCGCCTGGGTGCAGCCGAAGGACAGGCCCATGAGCACGACCCCGCCGGGGCGCACATCGGGGTCGGCGCACAGGTGCTCGGCCGCGAGGCGAAGGGCGCGCCGGGCGGGAGCCGGGTCGAGATCGAGTGCGCGCCACTCGGGCACGTCCGGGACGATGACGTCGCCGCCGGCGCTGGCCACGGAGGCCGCGAGACGGACGATGGCCTCGTGGTCGGCTCCCGGGCGGGTGGCGCCGTGCAGGACGACCCAGCCGGGAAGGGGGCGCCGCCGCGCCGCGGGGCGGTATCGCCGCGCCTGCAGGGCTTCTCCCGGGCCGCCGATCGTGATGTCCTCGGTGGAGACCCCCCGGATCGGCAATCCGGAAGCGCCGCGCGCCCAACCCTGCGCGTATCGCAGTGCATCGAAGGTGGGATTGGCCATTTTCGCGGTCCTCCGAGGGGCGGCGCCCAGCCGTCTTGCCAATCTAATGGGCCCCGGCGAGCGTGGAGGCATGACCGAAAACGTACCGACTCCACCCTGGAAGGCCGCCGCGTGCGCTAGCGCAGGCGTGTTTGCGCTCTACGCCCTGACGCTCGCGCCGACTACGGCCTGGTGGGACGCCAGCGAATACATTGCGACAGCCCACATCATGGGGATCCCGCACCCGCCGGGGAACCCGCTTTTCGTGGTGCTGGCCAAGGTCTGGTCGCTCCTGTTGGCGCCGCTGGGTCTGCCGATTGCCGTTCGGGTGAACCTGCTGGCCGCGGGGACGTCGGCGGGGGCGTCGTTCTTCTTCTACCTGATTGCGCACAGGATCCTGTCGCGGCTGCGGATGAGCGAGCGGGCGGTGCTGATCGGGGCGGGCGCGGCG
The DNA here is from genome assembly GCA_022827345.1 of Gemmatimonadota bacterium. Taxonomy (GTDB): domain Bacteria; phylum Gemmatimonadota; class Gemmatimonadetes; order Longimicrobiales; family Gaopeijiaceae; genus Bin94. The sequence goes on from JAJDTB010000006.1 coordinate 32,058, forward strand.
GTGCTGGTCGGGGCAACGGCGTTCACGGTGTGGAGCCAGAGCAACGTGAACGAGAAGGTGTACACGATTTCGCTGCTGGTGGTGGCGGCGGTGAGCTGGATGGTGTTGCGCTGGCGCGATCTGCCCGCCGGCGACGTGCGTGGACAGCGGCTGCTGGTTGCTGCGGTCTACCTGACTGCGCTCGGCGCGACGAATCATCTGATGTCGGTGCTGCCGGCGGGGGCGTTCCTGGTCTGCATCGCGGTCACGCGCGCCGGACAGCTTCTGCAGCCGGCTTTCCTTGGGCGGGCTTTTCTGGCCGTGGTGGTGGGACTGTCCTTCAACTTCATCCTCCCGCTGCGCGCCGCCGAGCGGCCCGTGATCAACGAAGCCGACCCACTCTGCGACGGATTCGTCGAGACGGCGGCCGCCATCTACACCAATGGGAAGACCGGATGCCCCGCGCTGGCCGCCTCGCTGCGCCGCGACCAGTACGCCAAGCCGCCGGTGACCGTGCGGATGGCACCGTTCGCGCACCAGCTTCACAACTTCTTCCAGTACTTCGACTGGCAGTGGTCGCGCGGGATGGACCCCGACGAGCCGGTGAGCCGGCGGCGGCTGCCCTTCACGCTGCTGTTCCTCGGCCTGGGGATCGCCGGTTTCGCGACGGCCTGGCAGCGGGACCGAAGTACCGGCGTGTACCTCGTCACGCTCATGCTGACGCTGTCGTTCGGGCTCGTGTACTACCTGAACTTCCGCTACGGCTACTCGCTCGCGCCCGAGATCACCGGGCCGCGCACCCACGAGGTCCGTGAGCGCGATTACTTCTTCCTGCTGGGGTTCTCGCTGTGGGGGGTGATGGCGGGGCTGGGGCTGGCCCGCCTGTGGCTCTGGCTGGGGAACCGCACCGGGAGCATGCGGGTTGCGTCGCCCGTGCTGGCGGTGGCCGCGATTCCGTTCGTCCTCAACCTGGGCTGGGCGAACCGGGCGGGGGATTACGCCGCGCGCGACTATGCGTACGACCTGCTGAACAGCGTGGAGCCGTACGCGGTCCTGTTCACCAACGGCGACAACGACACCTTCCCGCTGTGGTATCTGCAGGAGGTCGAGGGGATCCGCCGGGACGTGACGGTCGTGGTGGGCCAGTACCTCTACACCGACTGGTACCCGAAGCAGATTCGCGAGCTCACGCAGCCGGATCGGCAGCGGCCGTACGTGGCGGTGGAGGGGTTGCCGTACGAGGATCGCGAACCCCCCGCGGGGCCGGTGCTGAGCCTGAACGACGACCAGCTCGCGCAGTTCGGCGACGGTCCGCTGCCGGACAGCTTCGGGGTGCCGATCGGGGGGATCTTCGTGCAGTATCCGCCGGGGATGTCGCTCGGCCGCGGGCACCGGGTCGCCCTGGCGATGATCCGCGACTCCGCCCCCGAGCGTCCCATCTACTTCGCGGGGACCGGCGGCGAGATGGCGACGCTGGCCCTGAGCAGCTGGGGCGTGAGGGAGGGATTGGCGGCCCGGCTGCACGTGCGCGGCGTCGACGGGCCCCAGCCGTCCGGGTACCGCCGGGCGCCGCCCGAATTCGGGGGGGAGTGGTTCGACTATCCGCGCACCGTCGAGTTGCTCGACGAGGTCTACAGCTACCGGGGAATCCGGGAGCGCCGCATCTGGCAGGACATGTCGACCGCGAGCATCCCGCTCCAGTACCACCTGACGGCGAACGCGATGGCGGCGATTGCGATCGGCGAGGGGGATGGTGCGGCCGCCGAACGCTATTCGGCGATGGCGCGGGACTTTCTGGCGGTGTATCAGGGTGGGGAAGGGGGGCGGCGGAGTCGGTAGAATGTAAGGTTTACATTACATTTTGTAAGGTTTGACTGTCATTTTGCCGATGGATCTCGGGGGCTTATCCCGTCGTCCTCCTTCCGTCCGGCTCGATCCAGGATAGACCGCATCCGCTCGATCTCCGCTTCGCTGAACTCACGGTCCTCCACCAGCGTGGCAAGGAGCAGTTCCGCGGAGCCGTGGAAAATCTTGTTCACGATGCGGCTCAGCGCCCGCCCGCCCGCGCTCACCGACTCTACGAGTGGGAAGTAGCGGTAGGCGCGGCCCTCCTGCTCATGCCTCACGGCGCCCTTCTCCTCGAGGATCTGCAGGATCTTGAGCACGGTCGTGTAGCCCACGTCGTCTCCCAGCGTCTCCCGCACCTCCGCCACGGTGCCGGATCCCTCCCGCCACAGGACGCTCATGATGTCGAGCTCCCGGTCGGTGAAGCCCCTGCCTTCGCGCCGGTCCTGCTGGCCGCTCATCGGGCGTCGCCCTCCTCTCCCACACCCGCCATCACTTCGCGCACGCGATCCCCGAAGCCGCGCGCCCGCTCCATCACCTCGTCCTCGTCGACGGTGAGGATCTCGCGGTCGCGCACCACGATGCGCCCGTTCACGAGCACGGTGGTGACGTCGCTGCCGCGCGCCGCGTACACCAGGTGCGAATAGACCCGGTACAGCGGCGTCAGCCCGGGCCGCCGCGTGTCGAGGAGAACGATGTCGGCGCGCTTCCCAGCCTCCAGCGACCCGATCTCGTCGTGCAGGTTGAGCACGCGCGCGCCGCCCATCGTCGCCATGCGGAAGACGGTCTCGGCCGGCAGCGCGGCCGGATCGCCCAGCATGAACTTCTGCACCTTGGCCGCGGCATCCATCTCGTCGAACATGTCGAGGTCGTTGTTGCTTGCGGGGCCGTCGGTGCCGATCCCAACCGGGATACCGGCCGCGAGCGCTGCGGCGACCGGCGCCGCCCTCGGCACGCCCAGCTTCATGTTGCTCTGGGGATTGTGGGCGATTCCGGCGCCGCCGGCCGCCACGCGCGCCAGGTCCTCGTCGGACATGTAGATCGAGTGGGCCAGGACGGTCCCCGGGCGGAGCGCGCCGATCGATTCGAGTGCTTCGACGACCCCCATGCCGGTCTGTTCGCGGGCGGTGACGTCCTCCGATGGGTCCTCTACGGTGTGGATCTGGAAGGGTGCGTCGTATTGTTCGGCCAGGCGGAACGCGGCTTCGACGGCATCCAGCGGGGTCGTGTACAGCGCATGGGCGGCGACCGCGGGGACGACGGTGGGGTGACCCCGGTAGCGCTCCATGAACTCCGCCGCGTTCGCGAGCGACTCCTCCGGGCTGGCGAAGTCGGGCGTCGGGAAGCCGATGACGTGCGGGCCGGTGACCGAGCGGATGCCCGCGTCGATCGTGGCGCGCGCCATGTCGTCTCGGAAATAGTACATGTCGGCGAAGGTGGTGGTCCCGCCCTTCAGCATCTCGACCGATGAGAGCAGGGTGCCCCAGTAGACGAAATCGGGTGCCACGAGGGCCGCTTCGGCAGGGAAGATGTAGTCGTTCAGCCAGGTCATCAGCGGGAGGTCGTCGGCGAGGCCGCGCAGAAGCGACATGGCGGCGTGGCCGTGCGTATTGACGAGGCCGGGGATGACCAGATGGCCGGTCGCGTCGATCAACCGCGTGCCCTCGGGGCGTGGCTCGCCCGGCGCGAGCACGGCGGCGATGCGGTCGCCCTCGACGAGCACCGCGCCGCCTTCGAGGACGGTTCCGGCTTGGTCCATTGCCACAACGGTGCCGCCATCGATGAGGATTGGGCCATCCTCTGCGGCTGGACCGCCCGGCAGAGCACAACCAACAAGCGCCAGGAGCGCGGGGATAAGGGAAACACGAAATCTTTCGTACATAACCATGTGATACCTTAGCGGGAAGAATGGGATGCTGTCAACGATAACCTTCGTAGCACTGGGTTTGCGCTTGGGTCGGCCCGCGTAACGGGTGACTGGATACCCTCGCCCATGAGGACTGCGGATCACGGCGAAGGTGCCGCGCGATGCGGCCGGGCGCAGGTTTGCGCGCAAGAAAAAGGAGGCTGGACCTTCGGGACTGCAAACCGGGATCGTGTGCTACATTGCTTTCCAGTGAAAGCCCGCTGCGGTTCCAACCGCAGGTTGCCATGAAGGCCGCGTATCATGCCAAGAGAAACTAAGGTCGGCGCCACAAACGCCGGAAGGGACGATCCCCGCAGCGCGATCCGCCGTCGCGACCGCGGCAAGGACGACAAGTGGGCCGCCTCCTTCATGCGGCGCGCCGCCTACGGCTTCCTCGCAACGGTGGGGGAGGGCGGACAGCCGTTCCTGAATTCCAACCTGTTCGTCTACGACGATGCCGGCGGCCAGCGCCGCATCTACCTCCACACGCACCGCACGGGACGCACGCGCGACAATCTGGGCGCTGCCGAAAAGGTCGCGTTCAGCGCGGTCGCCATGGGCCGTCTGCTGCCGGCCCCCGAGGCGCTGGAGTTCTCGGTCGAGTATGCGGGAGTCGTGGCCTTCGGCACCGGATGCGTCGTCGAGGACCGCGACGAGGCCCGCACCGCCCTGCAGATGCTTCTCGACAAGTACGCGCCCCACCTGCGCCCGGGGGTGGACTACCGCCCCACAACCGACGACGAACTGAGCCGCACCGCCGTCTACCGGATCGACATCGAGACCTGGAGCGGCAAGCAGAAGGAGGCCGCGGAGGAGTTTCCGGGCGCGTTTGCGCTGGAGGCCACGCCGGTGCCGTTTCCGGCACGTTCGCTTTCATTCTGATGATGGCCGTGGTATGGACTCGACGGGCGGAAAGTGGGACATTTGGGCTCACCAGATTGGCCGCGGAAGGAGTTGTTCCATGAAGCTGACGGTCGTCATACATCAGGCAGAAGAAGGTGGCTATTGGGCTGAAGTACCCAGTATTCCCGGATGTGCGTCGCAGGGCGAGACCTACGAGGAACTGTTGGACAACATCCACGAAGCCATCGAGGGTTGCCTGGCGGTTGACGTGACCGACATCGACCTTTCCAAGGCAGACAGGGTTGTCACCACATCTATGCCAGGCAAGGGTCCGCCGTGCGAGTCTCGGTACCTGTTCATGGCAATACCGATCCCAAGCGCGGTCTACAGCGTCACTTGATGAAGATCGCTGGAGTTGACGACCGGCAACTATAGTCAGTCCGCTTGAGCCGGGGACCGCTCAGTGTTTCTTCCCCGCCCCCCTCACCCCGCGTTCTTCATCGCCAGCGCCTCCAGCCCGGCGTCGATCTCCTCCCGCGACACCCACCGCCCCCGCACCATCACCCCGACCCGGTCGAACAGATTCGCGAGCTCATCGAGCGGGTTCGATCCGAGCAGGACCAGGTCCGCGCGCTGTCCCGGCGCAACCGTCCCGAAGTTCCCGTCCAGACCCAGGTGGGAGGCGACGTACTCTCCGACCGTCACCGTTCCGCTCTTCAGGATCTCGTAGTTGGACATCCCGGCCTCGGACATCACGGCCAGTTCCCGGTGGAGCGCGAAGCCCGGCACGTTGAAGAGCTGCGGCGAGTCGGTCCCCATCAGGATTCCGGCTCCCGCGTCCGAGAGCGCCTTCAGGATCCGGTCGCGGAGCTCCAGGTACAGCGCGACCTCGTCCGCAGGTCCCCTGCCGCCGCCTTCCGCGCGCTGCCGCCAGCCATCGCGCGTCTCGGGCGACACGTAGCGCATCTCCGGCTGCTGGAGCATCGCGTCGGCGTCGGGCGCCCCGTAGAGGTTGCGCCACAGGTACTGGGTGGGGACCACGTAGACGTCGTGCTCGATCGTCATGGCGATGATCTCTTCGAGCTTGGCCTGGTCGAAGCCGCGGGCCAGTCCCCCCAGGCTGATCGGGCCCGCGCTCACCTGCGCCTGCACGTCGTCGGAAGCGATGGCCTGGATGTAGCCGTCGAGGTGGTCGACGGTCGACATGCCGGTCTCGATCGCGTGCACCAGGCCGACATCGGCGGGGACGTGTCCCGAATAGGTCAGGCCTGCCGCCTGAGCCACTTCCACCATGTGGTCCCAGGCCTCGAGCGGCACCCCGGGGTGGATCTTCTGCAGGTCGTAGCCCGCCTCGACGTGCGCTCGGATCAACCGCTCCGCGTCGGCCGGCGTCGGCGCCGAGCCACCGTTGATCGACGGCGCCCCCACGTAGAAGTTGGGGCCCAACACGTCCCCGGCCTCGATCTCGTCGGCCAGGGGGATCTGGTAGGCCGATCCCAGCATCCCGCGGATCGACGTGATCCCGTTGGCGACGTAGAGGAAGAGGATGTCCTCGACCTCTTCGCGCGGCGGGTCGTCCCCCGGCGGGACGTGCGCGTGCATCTCCGCGAGGCCTGGCATCAGGTACCGGCCCGATCCGTCGATCACGGTCGCGCCGCGCGGCACCTCCACGTCGTCCGCCGCGCCCACCTCAACGATCACACCGTCGGCGATCACCACCGTCTGGTCGGCGACAACCGCATCGGAGGTCATCGGCAGCACGTTGACGTGGGTGAATGCGGTGAGTCCCGGAATCTGCGGCGCCGGTGTCTCGCAAGCCGTAAGCGCGGCGATCGCCGCCAGTGCCGCATGTCGCATGGTATTCATTCGTGTGGCCTCCGCTGGTGCGTGGTGGGGCGCAATCCGCCTTGTTTCCATGGTCACGCCGACTGCTCTTTCATCATATCGTGTCTACCCGCCACCCTTCAAAGCCGCGATCCCCCGTGCCGGCCCTCCAACCGGTCCGCCGGAGCACAGCCCCCGGAGCCGTCCATCACAGCCAACCACACGCCCGTCACCCGATCCGAACGCATCGCGTCGATCGACGTGCTGCGCGGCATCGCCGTGCTCGGCATCCTCATCGTCAACATCGAGGGATTCGGACGCGTGCTCTCCGCCTACATGAATCCCACCTCGGGCTCGGGCTTCTCCGGCCTCGACCAGTGGATCTGGGGCGCCGTCTACCTCTTCGCCGACACCAAGTTCATCTCGATCTTCTCGCTGCTCTTCGGCGCCGGCATCGCGATGATGAGCGACCGGGCGGCGAAGCGCGGCGTCTCGGGCACCGGACTCCACTATCGCCGACAATTCCTGCTCCTGCTGATCGGCCTCCTGCACGCCTACCTCATCTGGCACGGCGACATCCTCGTGTCGTATGCGCTCTGCGGCTTCATCCTGTACCCGCTGCGCAACCTGCCGGCGCGGTCGCTGCTGCTGATCGGCTCGGGTGCGGTGTTGTTCGTCGTTCCGCTTTGGGTCTTGATGGGATTGTCGATGCCGCACTGGCCGGAGGCGGAACGGCTGGCCCTGGAGGCGGAATGGGCGCCCCCGCCGGAGGTGCTCGAAGCGGAGATCGCGGCGTTCAGGGGCAGTTGGAGCGACCAGTTGCCGGTACGCGCACCCATCTCCTTCATGCTCCAGACAAGCGCGTTTTTGGGCCTCTTCATCTGGCGCGCCGGCGGACTGATGCTCGTCGGCATGGGGCTCTACAGGCTCGGCATCCTGGCGGCGAAGCGCTCGGCCGCCTTCTACCGCCGCATGGCGGTGATCGGGATCGGGTGCGGGCTGCCCCTGTCGGCCGCCGGAATCGCCTACAAGCTGCACCACGATTTCGCCTGGGAGGAGGCGATGTTCCAGGGCACGCTCTTCAACTATGTGGGATCCATCGGCGTCTTCCTCGGGTATGTGGGACTGGTCATGCTGATGGTCCGGTCCGGCCGGCTCCCGCGCCTGCAGAGGCGCCTCGCCGCGGTCGGGCGAATGGCGCTGACCAACTACATCACCCAGAGTGTCCTCTGCGCCTTCATCTTCTACGGGCACGGCCTGGCCCTCTTCGAACGCGTGAGCGCGCCGGGCCGGGTCGGGATCGTGATCGCGATCTGGACGCTGCAGCTGTTATGGTCCTCCTGGTGGCTGCAGCGCCACCGCTTCGGACCGCTGGAATGGATCTGGCGTTCGGCTTCGTATATGAAGCGTCAGCAGATCAGGGCATGAGCCCGGCAAGCGCTCCCAACCTCCCACCGAGCGAACGATGACGGAATCACCGGAAAGGACACCCCTGGCGCCCCACGAAATGCTCCGCGTGATGGACGCGGCGCAGGTCATCCACGAGCGCCGCGCCGCCCTCGAGGAACACGAGGCCTTCGACCGCGAGGCCACGATCCGCGAGATCCAGGTCATGTACGAGGAGCTGGGCGACCTCGTGGACGCCGAGACGATCGAGAAGGCGCTCGACGAGTACCTGACCCAACGCTATGCATTCACCCCGGCGCCGGCCGGTCTGCGGCGCAACCTGGCCCTGCTCTACATCAGGCGCGGGTGGGTGGCGACGCGCGTGATCCTCCCCACGGCGGCGGCCGCGACCCTCGTCTGGGGCGGCTTCGCCTATGTGGAGGGGCGCGCGCAGCGAATACAGGAACTTGAGGCGGCCGCCCTCGTCACCCTCGAAACCGATATCGACCGTCTGCGCGACGCCGTGCTCGCCGTGGCCGCCGAAGACCTCGTCCGCGAGCGCGCGGACGCGCTCGGCCAGGAGGCCACAGCGCAGATCGCCGCCCGAAACACCGACGCCCTCCGGACCACCGCGGCGAGGCTCGAGAACCTCCACGACCTCGTCGCCGCGGAGTATCGCCTGGAGGTCACCGGGGGCACCTGGCGAAGACACGACAGCAACCCGAACATCCGCAACCATTATCTGCTGGTGCGGGCGCTGGATGCCGACGGCAACGCGGTCACCGTCCCGATCCGCAATGAAGAGACCGGCGGCACCAGGCGCGTGAGCGAGTGGGGCGAGCGTGTCCCGCAGGAGGTCTACGACCGCGTGGCCGCCGACAAGCAGGACAACGGCATCATCGACGACGAGCAGTTCGGCTTCAAGCCGCGAGGGTTCATCACCGCCGAGCGCCGCCATCCGGACGTCGGCCAGATCACGGAGTGGTAGCCATGCACACAGGCGAAGACATCCATGACAGCATGATCTCGCGCATCCGCAAGGTCCGGCGCCAGCTGGATCGCGCGGAGCAGCGCATCGACGCCCTGCAGGGGCAATTGGCCGAGGCGGGCGAACGCCGGTGCGCCACGTTGCGCGCCTTGGCCGAGCTGCACCTGCCGGGGATGACCGAGGAGGCGATCGGGGGCACCCTCGCCGAGATGGAGGCCGACATCCGCGCCATCTTCGACGAGAAGAAGGACCGCCTGGCCGAGGTCGAGCGCCTCATTCCCGGGCAGCGGGGCGCGGTGGCCGAGGCCGAAGCGGCGCTCGCGACCGTCACCCGGTCCCTCAACGAGACCGGCAGGGAGCGCGCCCGCCTGGCCCACATCGTCTTCGAGGAACTCCAGGCCATGTCCCGCTGGCAGAGCCTCTTCGCGCAGGTCCAGCGCCTGGAGGCCCGGGTCGCCGCCTCCGAAAAACGCCACGAGGCCGCCCGGCGCGAACAGGCCGACAAGGTCCCCGCGTACGAGCGCGACCCCCTCTTCGCCTACCTCGCCCGCCGGGGGATCGGCACGGCGCACGCTGCCGGAAACGCCATCACCCGGGGTCTCGACAGGTGGGTTGCAGGGGTGATGCAGTACGCCGATGCCCGCGCGAAGTACGACTTTCTCAAGGCCCTTCCCGACCATGCCGCGGCGGCGCTTGCGGAAGACCGCGCGGCCCTCGCGGCGGCCACACCACCCCTGACCCGGCTGGAGACCGAGGTCGTCGACCGCAACGGCCTGACCCCCGTGCTCGAGCGCGGCGAGCGGCTCTACGCCCAGCGCGAGGACGCACGGCGGGCCCTGCGCGAAGCCGAGACCACCCTGCGCGACCTCACGACTGAGTTCGCGGCCCTCCACGACGAACGCGGATCGTACTACGAATCGGCCATCGACGGCATCGAAGCCTACCTCGACGGCCGCACGCCGGACGAACTCGCGGCGATGGCCCGCGCCAGCGGCGACCCGCGCGACGATCTCCTCGTGGCGGACCTCCACGCAATCGACGACGAGCTCGCCGGGCTGCGCGCCCACCTGGCCACCCGCAATGCCGAACGCGACCGCATCGCGGATCGTCTCGCCGGCCTCGAAGACCTTCGCGATCAGTTCGAGGCCGACGACTGGAACGGCCGCCGCTCACGCTTCGACGACGGGCTCGACATCAACGCCCTCCTGCTCGGCTACCTCGCCGGCAGCCACTCCCATGGGCACGTGCACCGTGCCCTGGGCCGCAGCCAGCACTTCGTGCCCATCGGCGACAGCTTCGGCGGGGGTGGGTTCTCGAGCGGCGGCGGCTTCGGCGGCGGCGGGTTCTCGAGCGGGGGCGGGTTCAGCGGCGGCGGCGGGTTTTCCACCGGGGGTGGGTTCTAGGAGCGTGTCCCGGAAGCCCGGCCAATACTCGCGCACCACGGACCCGTAATGCCTCCAACGCCCTTCTTCTCGTCGACCCGCGAACGCCGACTCTGGATCTGGACGGCGGTTGTCGTCGCGGCGATCTACTCCACCCTGGGTCTCGCGCGCACCATCGTCGACTACCTGGGCAACGACTTCGTCTCCGTTTGGCTCTTCCTGCTCGGTTGCGTCCTCGTCCTGGCCACCGTCATCACGCAGGGCCTGAAGGTGCGGCCCGGAGGCGCCGAGATTGCGGTCGCCCTGGGCGTTGCGGCCGCCTACCTGCTGATCATCGTGCGCATGTCCGTCCCGACCGAGCGCTCCCACCTGGTGGAGTACGGCGTGGTCGCCGTCTTCATCCACGAGGCGCTGACCGAGCGGGCCGGTCAGGGCCGCCGGGTCCCCGCTCCCGCCCTGCTTGCGATCGTGGCCGCGTCTCTGGTCGGCGTGGTCGACGAGGGGATCCAGAGGCTGATTCCCAGCCGCGTGTTCGACCCCGTCGACATCCTGTTCAACGTGCTGGCTGCGCTGATGGCCGTCACCGCCAGCGTGGCGCTGCGCTGGGCGCGGCGGCGGGGGACTTCGCTGCTGCGGGCTGATGTGAAGTGAAGCGCCCTTACGGCAGTCGGTAGGCCATCACGCGAGGGATGTCCAGCTCGTCGCTGGCTACGCCGATGATGCGGCCCCCGCGCACGGCGTGGACCTCGTATTCCGCGGGCAGCTCCACCGACATCAAATGGGTCCCGTCCACGGTGAAGGCCGCCCATTCCACGAATGAACGGTCAGCCGTGCGGATCCCCAGCCAGATGCGGTTTTCGTCGTCTACGACCAGGCCGGTTAGCGCGGGCCAGACGTACGGAGCTCCCTCACGAAGCGCGTCCCCGAGGACGCGGCTGATCTCGTCGACCGCCCGGTCGAGTTCGTCGCCGGTGACGCGGATGGGCGTTACCGGGAAGTCAAAGCCGGATTCGACCTCGCCCTGCAGATCGATGATGCGTACGTCCAGGGCATCGGAACGGGCGTGAACGATTCGTTCTCCGGCAAAGATCCTGACGAACGAGCGCCTGCCGAAGGGATGGGCGCCGACCGACACGAATCCCTCCCGGCGGAACACCAGAGACTCGTTGGCCGGATACTCGACGAGCACCTCGTCCACGATCCGACCTGATTCCTCCCGGACGTGACGCAGGACCTCGACCCTCGTGGCCCCTTCGTCGGACCCGTCGGCATTGTACGTTGTCGACGACCGAGCCAGGTAACCCCCGGACCCCGTGAACCTTCGTGTTTCGCTACTGCTTTCCCGAGTCCCCAGGGCATGGACGTAACCGGGCTCGCCGCTGCCGGGAGGGAACACGGTAATGCGCTGCAGTTGAGAGTCCCACACGAGAAGGCTGTCACCCGGCAGCACCTGGATGGCGGACGCGCTGGCAAACTCACCCGGGCCTTCGCCTCGCCTTCCGATCGTGCGTCCGTATGTGAGATCGGGGTCAAGTGCGATGATCCCGGCGTCCTGATAATCGAGAACGTACACACCGCCCCGAGAGTCGACGGCGATCCCGTAGACCGAGGACAGAAAGACATCATCGCCGGAAGTCGCCTCCAGGACCGCTTCAACCCAGGGACCGGCGGCCCACGGGCGAGAGTCGGGCGACAGACCGACCGCATCGCGCTCGCCGGATCGGTCGGAGCCCACATCGCCCGCGCATGCGGTGGCAAGAGCGGCGACGGCGGCCATGACCACGCCAGGACCCTGGCCTGGACGAACTCCCGTGCTCATCGCGTCTCCTCCGGCCTGGCCGTGTTGATGACCACCCTCGGCGGAATCCCGTAGTAGCCGCCGCTGACGAAGTTCAGTGTGTCCATCATTGTCAGCAGCGTCCTCAACCCGCCCTCTACGTATCTGCCGTCGACCTGGGCCCGGGGATTGCGGGCCGCAACGTCGGCTCTGAGGGTTATTGCGGGCAATGAGTCGATGCCCTGGATGCGGACACGTCCATCCGGCCCGGTTGCTCTTTCCAGTATGCGTTCCGCTTCCTGCCATTCGGCTTTGGTGTCCCGCCAATCGTGTTCGGCCACTCTCCAGCGGGCTGTCCATCGCTGCCAGACACGGCCGAGCGACCGTCCCGCCGATCCCCTGGTCGAGATCAGAACGGTTCCCCCCGAGGCTCGCACCCCATATTTCTCAATGGCGTTGGGACTGCTATCGAAGCCGACCGAGCCGAAATCGAGCGTGTCCACCATTGAGACGAACGACTCCAGGCCACCCTCGACAATCCGGCCGTCCAGTAGCACCACCGGGTCCCTCGCAACCGAGGCCGGGGCCAGACTGAGATAGGGCGATCGGTTGCGACCTCGAATCAGAATGCGCCCATCCTCTTCGTCGAATGCCCGCCTGACCGCTGCGTTGCCCTTCTGTTCCCGGTCTGAAGCTGGCTGCTGCTGGGGTGCCGCCGTACGCGCCGCCAGCACCCCTTCAATGGCGGGAGCGATACTGGTCGGCGCCGGCATGTCGCACGCCGTCGCCACGGAAGCGAGGGCGAGACCGCCGAGCAGAATCGACATGGGTCTGCCGATCCTCCCGGTTTCCCGGCTCATGGTTCTCAGCCTTCGTTCCAGCACGCTTTCCGAAGTGGCCATGCCGAGGGCGAAGAGACCTCCGCCCTGACGTGCCGCACCGATACCGAGGAGCAGGTTGCCGTACTCACTGGCTGGCACGCCCGAGGCGATCACCCTCCGGTCGCAGTCGATCTCCACGGCGGCTCCGAGCCGTCTGCACATCCACCAGATGGCGGGACTCCAGGGGAAAACCACGGCGACCAGGGCGGCGTAGAGAAGGGCAAGATGGTCTCCCGCCCGCGCGTGCTCGCGTTCGTGCTTCACCACCGTGGCACCGACGGCCTCGCCGAGCCGCAGTACCCACCGGGGAATAACGATGGCGGGTCGGGCGATCCCCACCAGGGCGGGGCCAAAGCGCCGGGAGACGTACACGCGTTCGTCGCCAATACGGCACTTGTCCCAGCGCCGCCGGGCCCGAAGCGAGAGCATCAGCACGGTTGCGAGTGCGGTGAATACCAGCAGCGACGCGAGAGCCCATACGAACAGGGGTGTGGCGGAAGCGGACGAGGCACGCCGGCCAGGTTGGACTTGATCCGTATCGGTCAGGCGATCGTTAGACGGTTCCTTCGCGGCACCGACGACAGAACCGGTCTCGGGATTGCCGGTGGCGCCCATCGGCGGCCCCTCGCCCCTCTCCGGGGGGCTGGCCGTCAACGGGACCACGACCGCCAGCGTCAACGCACCCAGCCAAACAAAGCGCCGGGGAACATCTGCTCTCTCGCAGAGCCGCTCCAGCGCCAGCCCGCCTGCCGCGAGGAGGGCCGCGACGGCTGCCGCGTAGATCATCCACATTGCCATCGGTTCCTCCCATCTCTTCGATTGCGTTGGGCCATGTCACGAAGATCTTCGTAATTACAGTACCAAGGCTCGCCCCCTTTGTCAACGACAATCTTCGTAGCTCGCTGGCGACGACCCGTCCGCGGGGTCCGCTTCCCGACCCTTTTGACAACCTCCGGGGTGGCAGGGATGCACGCTTTCGTACAGACTCAATGTGGATTACAGCCACAAAGTTCGCGACGCGGCACACCGCAAAGCGCGCCAACCTCGCGCGGCGCGCGCCGCCCTCCGGTCGCTCGGGTGTCCGTCGCCCAGCACGGGAGGTCGCCCCATGACACGAAGGATCCTGTTCCTCGCCGCAGTTCTCGCCGCCGCCATCACCTCGACCGCCACTGCCCAGAGCGTCTGGATCGGCGGTCGCGCCGGCACCTTCGGAGCCGGTCTCGATGTCTCGGTCGCCGCCAACGACTGGTTCATCCTGCGGGCCGGGACGGGGGGACACGGCACCTACGCCGACCTCACCTCGGTATCCGGACTGGCGGAGAACCGCACCGGAATTCTGACCTTCCCGAACAGGATCTACACCCTCGGCGCCGACATCGAGGTGGGCAACTTCCGCATCGGCGGCGGGATGCTGTACAAGGACCAGGATCCCTACTACGCGATCAAGCTCGGCGACGGCGCGACGATCGACATCGGCGAGGGGACCTATACCGAACCCGAGGTGACCCGGCTCACCACGACCCTGCATTCCGAGCCCTGGGCGCCCTACGTGCTGGTCGGGTTCGGACAGCACACTTCGAGCGGGCTTGGCCTGTTCCTGGACGCCGGGGTGACCTTCCTCGATCAGCCACGGCTGTCGATGTCGGCGCGTGGCGATGCGTCGGTACTCCGCTCGCGCCAGTTCCGCGACGACCTGCGGGCCGAACAGAGAGACGTCCGTGACGATGTCGGGGATCTGGTCAGATTCTGGCCGATCCTCAACCTCGGCGTCCGCTACGGGATCGGCGGGCGCGACCGCGACGACCGGCGCGACCGGGAGCGACGCCGTGGCAGACGCTAGAACCGGCACTCCGCTCACTCGCGAGGAGTCCGCGCGCTACGCCCGCCATCTCGTCCTTCCCGAGGTGGGCAGCGAGGGGCAGGAGCGCCTGAAGGCCGCGCGCGTGCTGCTCGTGGGCGCCGGGGGGCTGGGCTCTCCCGCCGCGCTCTACCTGGCCGCGGCCGGCGTCGGGACGGTCGGCATCGTGGACCCGGACGTGGTGGACGTCACGAATCTGCAGCGGCAGATCCTGCACGGGACGGGTGGCTTGGGCAGTCCCAAGGTTGCGTCAGCGCAGGCGCGCCTTGCCGATGTCAACCCACATGTGAGGATCGAGACCGGGCAGGTGAGCCTCACCTCTGAAAACGCCCTTCAGATCGTCTCCAGCTTCGATGTCGTCGTCGACGGGAGCGACAACTTTCCCACGCGGTACCTGGTCAACGACGCGTGCGTCTTCACCGGCACGCCGAACGTCTACGGCTCCGTGTACCGCTGGGAGGGCCAGCTGTCGGTCTTTGCGGCGGGCGAGGGGCCGTGCTATCGCTGCCTCTTCCGCGAGCCGCCGCCGCCCGGGCTGATCCCCAACTGCGCGGAGGCGGGCGTGTTCGGCGCGCTCCCCGGCGTGATCGGGGCGGCCCAGGCGATGGAGACGATCAAGCTGATTGTCGGGGTGGGCGAGCCGCTGGTCGGGCGGCTGCAGATTTTCGATGCGCTGAGCTATCGCTGGCGCGAGCTCGAAATCCGCCGCGACCCGGAGTGTCCGGTTTGCGGAGACAGTCCGACCCAGACCGGGCTCATCGACTACGAGGCGTTCTGCGGAGTGGCGCCCGGTGAGTCCGTGGCCGGTGTGGAGGTCGGGCGGGTGGAGCCGGGGGAGCTGACGGACTTCCTCGCGCGCGAATCGCGGCCCTTCCTGCTCGACGTGCGTGAGCCGATGGAGTGGAGCGCGATGAATCTTGCGCATCTGGGAGCCGTGCACGTGCCCATGGGACAGGTGCGCGACCGGCTGGAGGAGATTCCGGCCGACCGGCCCGTCGTGGTGTATTGCCACAGCGGGGTGCGCAGCCTCGAGGTGGCGAAGCTGCTGGCCGCCCACGGCTACGACGACGTGCGCAACCTGGAGCGGGGGATTGTGGGGGTGGTGGAGCTGGAGACGTAATGTAGACACGACATTATGTGATGTAGACATTACAGTGCGGACAGGAAGGGAAGCTGACTCGATGTTATTGACTGCAGCTTCCGACAAAATCGACTATATTGTTGTATATCGGTCTCTCTGGAGTCCAATATGCAACAATTAATGCGACGTACCGATCTCTTGAGGTCAGTGAAGACCTGCCTCGCCGAGTCGCCGGTTGTCGCAATACTGGGAGCCAGGCAGGTAGGAAAGACCACGTTGGCCTGGCAGGTGGCAGGTGATTGGCCGGGCCCGTCCGTTCACTTCGATCTCGAGGTCGCCAACGAACGACAGGCCCTGTCGCTGGCCCCGGCCAGAGTGCTCGGCGGTGCCGAGGGCCTCGTGGTGCTCGACGAGGTTCAGCGAATGCCGAATCTGTTCGAGGAACTGCGGCCCATCTGTGATCATCCCGACCGAAAGTCCGTCTTTCTTCTCCTGGGCAGCGCGTCGCTCGACGTTGTCAAGGGCGTATCCGAGACACTCGCCGGAAGGATTCTGTTCGTCGATATGGGAGGCTTCTCGCTGGCCGAGGTGGGTGTCGGCAACCAGGACCGACTCTGGATGCGTGGCGGATTCCCGCGCGCCTATCTGGCGCGATCCACACCGGCCTGGAAACGATGGATGCAGTCGTTTACGCGCACCTTCGTGGAGCGGGATGTACCGGCCATTCGTGAGGGAGTGTCGACCGAATCAGTGGGGCGGTTCTGGAGGATGCTGGCCCACGTTCACGGTCAGACGTGGAATGCATCCGAATTGGCGCGCTCGATGGACGCCAGCCCGCGCACCGTCACCCGGTACCGGGATCTGCTGGCTGGCGCATTCATGATAAGGGTCCTGCCTCCGTGGTTTGAGAACCTGGGAAAGCGCCTGGTGAAGTCTCCCAAGGTCTATCTGCGGGACAGCGGCATGCTGCACCACCTGCTGGGACTGGACAAGATGGGCGAGTTGGCGGTCCATCCACGCTACGGTGCGAGTTGGGAAGGATTCGCGCTGGAGCAGGTGCTTCTGGCCCACGGAGCGCACGAGGCCTACTTCTATGCGACTCAGCGAGGCGCCGAACTGGACCTGCTGCTGCTGCGAAGGGGTCGGCGCTGGGGCTTCGAGTTCAAGTGCACGGACGCGCCCCGCACGACCAGATCGATGCATGTAACCATGCAGGACCTGGGGCTGGAGCACCTTTGGGTCGTCTACCCGGGTGACCATGAATACCGGCTCACCGAGCGGATCACGGCGCTGCCGCTGGCCAGGGTCGGAGAAACAACCCTCGCGCCCTCCCGAGATCGCGACTCGCTTCCGAGGACGGGATTGCACACGGGCGGTGAATAGCGGACCCTGGAACATCGACCCGACCGCGGGGTAGGCTGACAGGAATCGTCCATGACCCGTTCCGAGGGAGACAGTCATTCGCGCGCCCATAGTGATTCGGACCATGCTGGTGGCACTGCTTGCCGGTGCCGTAGTCCCGCCGACATTCGCCTCGGCGCAGTCCATCCCACCCACCGCCGGGGGCGGCGAACGCGAGTTCACGACCATGTCGACCGTGTTCGGTGCGGGGCTCGGTATCGCGGTGCCCCTGGCCATGGGCGCGGAAGCCTCCAAGCGGCTCTATGGAGCCGGGATTCTGGTCGGGGCGCCGATCGGATTCTTCGGGGCAAGGGCCATCGCACGATCGCGGCCGATTTCCCGGGGGCAGGCCGGGGCCATCTCGTGGGGCGGCTATTGGGGCGGGCTCCAGGGTTACCTGCTGGCCACCGCAATGGATCCGGCGGAAGACGACCCGCTCAGGTCTGCCAGCACCGAGACCGCCGCGGCGGCAGTCATCGCGGGCAGCGCGGTCGGCCTGGCCGGGGGGCTTCTGGCCGCGCGCCGCGATGTCAGCTACCGTACCGCCAATGCCGCCGTGATGGGCAGTGTGTGGGGCAACTGGTTCGGCGCGGCCTCCTGGAGCCTGCTGGGTGAGGACCGGGGCTGGTCGAGAGCCGGCTTGCTGGCGCTGGTGGGGAATGCGGGCCTCGTGGGCGGCGCGTTTGTGGGCAATCGTCTGCAACTCACCGAGTCCCAGTTGCGCTGGGTCAACGTTCCCGCGTTCGTCGGCGCTTTGGCAGGTGGGGGCTTCGAGCGCGTCACGCGTGGAGACGGCGAGCCCGCAACCTTCCGCTATGCGCTGCCGGGCAGCGTACTCGGTCTGGCAGTGGGCGCCGTGCTCGCTCGCAAGTACGGCGCGGTGGATGAGGCGGCCTCCGGTGCCGAGTCGGATGGCGCAGCCGGCGCCGGCGCGAAGGAGTCTCTGCCGGGACCGGGTGCCCTGTTGAATCGGTCGGAAGGCTCGTGGTCCCTTTCGGCCCCGCTGCCCTCGCTGGCGCGGGAGCCCGTGTTGCGGCCGGACGGCCGGGATGCGCTGCTGTGGAAGATCCCGCTGTTGAGGGTGCGGTTTTGATTGGATCTGCGACCTTGCGCGCCGCCGCCCGGGGTTGTTGATGACCGAAATCGTCGTGTTGGTGTAAGTTCCAGGATGCGCCCATCGATTCTCGTCCGCGTGGCAATTGTGGCTGTCCTCGCCGCCGGTACCCTCGCGCCCCGGCCGGTTGCGGCTCAGGTGACCCCTGCCGACTCGGCCGCCGTGCTGCTCGCGGCTGCCGACGACTTCGACCGCCGCGGCGAGCAAGACGTGGCAGAGGCGCTCTATCGGCACATCGCCGACCGCTTCCCCGATACGGACGCCGCTGCAACCGCCCGCGCCCGCCTGGGCGAAGTCACCGTGGAGCAGTCCCGGGCCGGCGGCGAGACCGAACTCAAGGTCTGGTCAACGGTCTACGGAACGTGGCTCGGGATTGCGGTGCCGGGCGCGGCGGGAGCAGACGAATCGGAACCGTACGGCGTGGGTCTCCTGCTGGGGGCGCCGGCCGGGTTCTTCGGCGGCCGCGCCTTCGCGCAGTCGAGGCCCGTGTCGCTCGGTCAGGCGCGCGCCATTACGTGGGGCGGAACCTGGGGCATGATCCAGGGGCTGGGATGGGCCAACGCTCTGGACTTCGGGGGAGGCGAACGCATCATCGAAGGCGACATCGAGATCGACGAGGAGGCGAGCGCGGAAGCCATCCTAGCCTCGATGATCGTCGGCAGCGCGCTCGGCATCGGCGGCGGCATGCTGGCCGCCCGCCGGGAGATCTCGCCGGGCACGGCCACCACCGCCAATCTGGGCAGTCTGTGGGGGCTCTGGTTCGGGGCGGCGGGCTCGATTCTGTTCGACCTCGACGAGGATCCGACGTGGGGCACCATGATGCTCACCGGCAATGCCGGACTCGTCGGGGGAGCCCTCGCCGGAAGCCGCTGGCCGCTCAGCCGATCGCGCTCGCGGCTGATCAGCATCGCCGGGCTCATCGGCGGCGTGGCCGGCGGCGGGATCATTCTCATCGCCCAGCCGGACGCCGACGAAACGGCGATTGCGATTCCGCTGACGACCTCCATAGCCGGCCTTGTCCTGGGCGCAGCGCTCACTTCCGGACACGACGCGGAGGAAGATGCCGCCACGGACGTACAGGCGGCGGGGCACTTTGCACCCTCCGGCGCCCTACTGAGCCGGTCACAGGGTGCGTGGTCTCTCTCGGCCCCGCTGCCTTTGCCGGTGCGCGAACCCGCGCTCCGCCCCGACGGCCGGGACGCGCTGCGCTGGAAGGTACCATTGCTGAACGTTCGGTTCTGAGGCCGGCGCGCGACCTCGCGAATCGAGCGCCGCTAGAACCCCGCCAGCCCCACAATCCCCGCCAGCACGTCGTCCGCCTGGGGCAGGATCGCCTTCTCGAGCTGCGGCGAAAACGCCACCCAGGTGTCGAGCGCCGCAACCCGGCGCACCGGTCCGTCCAGCCATGGGAAGAGCTCGTCGGCGATCCGGGCGACCACCTCGGTGCCGATGCCCCAGGACAGCCCCTCCTCGTAGGCGACCAGCACCTTGTTGGTCTTCCGCACCGACTCGCCGATCGTGTCCATGTCGAGGGGCGACAGGCAGCGCAGGTCGATCACCTCGGTGCTGATCCCGTGGCGCTGCTCGGCCGTGCGCGCCGCGTCCATCGTGCGCTTCACCAGCGCGCCGCAGGTCACCACCGTCAGGTCACGCCCGGGGCGCACCACCTTCGCCTTGCCGAACGGCACCATGTAGTCGGGCCCTGGGTCCGCGCCCTTGTTGTGGACCTGGCGGTACAGGTGCTTGTGTTCGAGGAACATGACCGGGTCCTCGCAGCGGATCGCCGTGCGCAACAGCCCGTGCGCGTCCAGGGCATTCGACGGAAGCACCACCCTCAGCCCCGGCGTGTTCGCGAAGAGCGTCGCGCCGGTCTGGGAATGGTACATCCCGCCCTTGATGTAGCCGCCGTAGGTCGTCCGCACGACGACGGGAGCGGACCAGTGCCCGGCCGAGCGGTAGTGCATGGTAGCGAGCTCGTTGCGGATCTGCATGAACGCCGGCCAGATGTAGTCGACGAACTGGATCTCGACCACGGGCTTCAGCCCCCGCACCGCCATCCCCAGCGCCCGGCCGACGATGTTGGCTTCCGCGAGCGGGGCGTTGTACACGCGGTTGCTGCCGAACCGCGCCTGCAGGCCGTGCGTCACCTTGAAGACGCCGCCCTTGCCTTTCACCTCCTCCAGCGCCCCCTCGCGTGAGGCGTCGGCCACGTCCTGCCCGAAAACCACGATGCGCGGATCCCGCTCCATCTCGCTGCGGAGACAGCGGTTCAGCAGGTCGACCATGGTGAGCTGGCGGTCGTCCTGGAATGCGGGGCCGTCCTCGGTGTCGAAATCGGCGCTCGTCGGGTCGACGGTCTCGGAGTAGAGCCACCTGGTGGCGGAGTCCGGCGGTGGCTGGGGGTGCTCCAGCGCCTGGTCGGCGGCTGCCGCGACCGCCGCGGAGCAGTCGGCGTCCATCCGGTCGAGTTCGGCCGGGGTCGCGGTGCCGGTCTGGATCAGCAGCCGGCGCGCCCGGCGGATCGGATCTCGCCGGTCCTGGGCCGCGCGCTCGGCCGGGGTCCGGTACGCCGTCTCGTCATCCGAGCCCGAGTGCGAATAGGGCCGGGTGGTGTGCGCGTGCAGCAGCGCCGGCCCCTTCCGCTGACGGCACCAGTCCACCACCTCCCGCGCGGCACGGTGACTCTCCATGAGGTCGGTGCCGTCACACTCCACGATCTTCAGATCGGGAAAGCCCGTGAGCAGGCGCGAGACATTGCCGCCGGCCGTCTGCACCTCGACGGGGACCGAGATCGCGTACTCGTTGTCCTCCACGACGAACAGAATCGGGAGCTTCAGGTTGCAGGCGGTGTTGAGGGCCTCCCAGAACTCGCCCTCGGAGGTGGCTCCGTCGCCGGTTGTGCAGACGATGATCTCGTCGTCCGCAAAAGTCCCGACATGCTTGCGCAGTTCGGGCGCATTGGCGGCGCGCAGGCCGGCCTCGGCGGTTCCGACCGCGTTCAGGAACTGGGTGCCGGTGGGCGACGAGGCGGCGACGATGTTGTACCGGATGTCGCCGAAGTGGGCAGGCATCTGCCGCCCGCCGCTCGCGGGATCGGCTTCGGCGCCCATTCCCTGAAGGAGCTGCTCCATCGGGGGCACGCCGAGCGCCAGGGCCAGCGCGCGGTCCCGGTAGTAGAGATAGAACCAGTCCGACCCCGGACGGAGGAGATCGGCCAGCGCGACCTGGACGGCCTCGTGCCCCGCCCCGGCGATCAGGAAGAAGACCTTGCCCTGTTTGTACAGCTTGGCTTCGCGGTCATCGATATGCCGCGCAGTGACCATCGTCCGGTACCAGCGCAGCAGCGTGGTCCGGTCAGGAAGGTCGCTTTCGAGGTCCGACCCGATCTCGTGTTCCAGTGTCGCCATGGCGTCCCGAACGGGGATAACGGAGCAATGTCATGCTCGGTGACTATTCAGATTGGGCCCGTTTGAGCGCCCTGTCCAGAGCCGCGGAGGATGTCACCGGCTCCAGGCACGCCGACCCGAAGCAGACGAACGCTTCGCGCGCCCTGTCCAGGCGCCCCTCCATGGCCGGCAGCGCCGCCACGTCGGGGTTCCCCGGATCGCCCCCCGCGATGACGCGGTTGGGGTGCGGATGCCGGTGAGCCGTGTCGATCATACCCCCGATTTCGGCGCGAGTGCCCACCAGCGTGCATTCCAGGCGAGGCGTGACGTGGAGCAGGGCGGCGGTGAGCAGGCGGCCCACCGCGCTGGGGTAGCGCTCCATCGCGCCGCGCTCGCGGGTGAGGACCGCGTCCACGATCGCACCGTGCTCGCCCGACCCTGTCAGGGCGGCCGAACGGGCCAGCAGCTCCACCGCGAGCGAGTTCCCCGAGGGCGTGGCGTTGTCCATGATGTCGCGCGGGCGCACCAGGAGCGGCTCGGCGTCCTCGGCGGCGTCATGGAAGAGGCCGTCGGCGGGGGACCAGAACCGCTCGACCAACGCCCCCGCGGCCCAGGCCGCCTCGGAGAGCCAGCGCGCGTCGAGGGTGGCCTCGTACAGCGACAGGCAAGCGTTCCCGAGGGCGCCGTAGTCCTCGAGGAAGGCGTCGATGTGGACGCGGTCGGCGGCGGCGATGCGGTGCAGGGCGTCGCCGTCGCGCACGGTGCCGAGGAGGAAGTCCGCGGCCCGCTCGGCGGCGGCGGTGTAGTCGGGGCGGCCCAGCGCGGGGCCGGCCTCGGCGAGGGCGCGAATCGTCATCCCGTTCCACGAGGTGATGACCTTCTCGTCGCGGAGCGGCTCCGGGCGCGCGGCGCGCCGGTCCTTGAGGCGCGCAAGCCCACCGCGCAGCACGGCGTCGAGTTCGTCCCGCGACATGCCTTCCTGGCGCGCCACCGCGTCGAGGTCGTGCGGCAGGTGAAGGATGTTGCGCCCCTCGAAGTTGCCCGCCTCGCTCACATCGTAGACGCGGGACAGCAGGCGTGCCGTGTCGGTGTCGAGGACCTCGTCGACCTCGGCCGGCGTCCACAGGTAGAAGGTTCCCTCTTCGCCCTCCGAGTCGGCGTCCCGGGCCGAATGGAAGGCGCCGTCGGGCGAGGTCAGGTCCTCGAGCACGTAGTCGAGGGTCTCCTCCGCGACCGGGCCGAGGTGATCGGCCCCCAGCAGGTGCGCCCGGGTGAGCACCCGCGCCAGGAGCGCGTTGTCGTAGAGCATCTTCTCGAAGTGTGGGACCAGCCAGCGCGCATCGACCGAGTAGCGGTGGAACCCTCCGCCGGCGTGGTCGCGGATGCCCCCGGCCGCCATGCGGGTCAGCGTGTGCACCGCCATGGAGACCCCGTGCGAACCCGGGGCCCCGCTGCGGAGCAGAAAGTCCAGGAAGACGGGCTGGGGAAACTTGGGCGCGCCCCCGAAGCCTCCGTGGCGGGCATCGAAGGTGCGTCCCGCGGCTGTCACCGCGTGGTCGAAGAGCCGCTCGCCGGGCGGGCCGGCCTGGCCACTGCCGGTGTGGCGCTGCGTCGCGCCGCGGGTCAGGACCTCCGTGAGCTGGGCGCCCGCGCGGGCCACCTCGCCTCGCCGGTTCGCGTACGCATTGGCGGCGGCCGCGAGCACCTGCTGGAAGGAGGGCATGCCGTGCCGGGGCTGCGGGGGGAAGTATGTGCCGCCGTAGTAGGGCACGCCCTCGGGCGTGAGAAACGCGGTCAGCGGCCAGCCGCCCTGTCCCGTGATCGCCTGCACCGCGCTCATGTAGATCGAGTCGATGTCCGGCCGCTCCTCGCGGTCGACCTTGATGTTCACGAACGACCGGTTCATGACCGCGGCGGTGGCCGCGTCCTCGAACGACTCCCGCTCCATCACATGGCACCAGTGGCATGCCGAGTACCCGATCGAGAGCAGGATGGGACGGTCGTGCTCGCGCGCCGCCGCCAGCGCTTCGTCGCCCCACGGGTACCAGTCCACGGGATTGTGGGCGTGCTGGAGGAGGTAGGGGCTGGTTTCGGCGGCGAGGCGATTGGCCATGGGGGGTTATGCAGTGAAGATTTGTTGCTGTATCATAGAAATTGTGATCATTTTATGATGGTTGTGAACGAGATTCTCAATCCAGGACCACTGTGAAATGACAGCTACATCCCGTGAACGGTTCTGGCAGCGGATTCACCCGCCCCTTCCCGAACCCGGCAAGCTCGCAGGGTACTCGGCGCTGATCGACAGGTATGATCTCCAGGTTCCTGTGCCGTCCCGTGTTGCAGCCATCGCTGAAAGATACCACCCCTCGTCGACATCCGACTGGCAGATGCTCCCACCCGGTCACGCTCCGGAGGACACCCTGGGGGGACATCTCGAGTTCGCGCTCAAATGGGAAGGTGTGAGCCTCGCGGTCCTTGCCGCACTCTTCGCCGAAACCGATGGCCGCGAGATCGCAAGCATCGTGCTGGACAAGCCGACGGGTCGATACGCCCGCCGGATCTGGTTTCTCTACGAATGGCTGACGGGTGCGCAGCTGGAACTTCCTGACGCGGGGAAGGTCACCGCCGTGCTCGTGGTCGACCCGGAGCAGCAGTTCGCGGCGGGGCACGGACCGCTGTCACGTCGCCACCGGGTTCGCAACAACCTCCCCGGCACTCGGCGATTCTGCCCACTGGTGCACCGAACCCGGGAGCTGGAGCGTTGCGTTGCGATGGATCTGGCGGCGAAGACACGCGCGGTGATCGGCCGCACGCATCCGGACATTGTGAGGCGAGCCGCCGCCTTCCTCCTACTCAAGGACAGCAGGGCGTCGTTCGGAATCGAGGGTGAACGGCCTTCTCCCAACCGGGCGGTGCGCTGGGGCCAGGCGATCGCTCGCGCCGGCAGATCCGGCCTTTCCGTACCGAGCCTGGTGCGTCTGCAGGAAACGCTGATCGGCGACGCCAGGTTCGTGCGTCTCGGCCTCAGAACCGAGGGCGGCTGGATCGGCACACGGGACCGGTCGACACTGGAGCCGATCCCGGAACACATCAATGCCCGCCCGGATGATCTGCCCGATCTCCTGCGCGGCCTCGTGGAGTACTCGGAGCGCATCGAGTCATCCCCCCTGGATCCGGTCGCAGCGGCGGCGTGTCTGTCGTTCGGCTTCGTCTACATCCATCCCTTCGAGGACGGCAATGGGCGCATCCACCGTTGGCTGGTACATCACGCTCTGGCCCGGGCCGGGTTCAGTCCGCCGGGACTGGTCTTTCCGGTGAGTATCCCCATGCTGCGCCGGATCACCGACTACCATGAGGTCCTGAACGGCCATTCCGCGCGGCTTCTGCCGTTCATACAGTGGCGGCCGACGGTGCGGGGAAACGTCGAAGTCCTCAACGAGGTCACGGACTGCTACCGCTTTTTCGATGCAACCCGGCACGCGGAGTTCCTGTATCGCTGCGTGGAGGAGACGGTGAGCCGCGATCTGCCGCGGGAAGTGGATTACCTTGAGAGGTATGACGAGTTTTCGGCGGCGGTACAGGAGGCGATCGCGGACATGCCGGACAGGACCATAGACCTGCTGGCTCGTTTTCTGCGACAGAATGGCGGCACCCTCTCGCAGCGAGCCCGCCGCCGGGAGTTCAGCCTCCTCAACCCGGCGGAAGTGGCGCGGGCCGAAGCGCTCTACCGCCGCTGCTTTCCGGCCGACAGGCTCAGCCAGGTCGAATGATCCGCCCCTTCCTGCTCCTGGCGCTCAAGCGCCCCGCCCTCTGGCCCGCGATGCTCTCGGCCGCCTGGGCCTTCCGGCCGCGTGGCTGGTACCGCAGGCCGCCCTTCCTGCCGCTGCCGTCACGGGCCTACATGCGGTGGCGCCTCGAGACGGCATACGGGGACGCCGACGCCGTGCCTCCCGAGGACGAACTCGCGCGCTTCATCACCTGGTCGGCGGAGATGCGCCGACGCATGCGGGGGCAGCGCGCCGCTCCGCTGTGGGTGAAGGTGCTCGCCGCGGCTGCGCTCGCGGCGTTCGCGGTGTGGGTGAACGTGAGCGCGGTGCAGATCGCGGGCGTCCGGGAGGCGGCCGCGGCCGCGGGATACTGGGGACTGTTCGGCGCCTCGGTGGTGAGCGGCTTCAACCTGGTGGCGCCGGTGCCGGTGGCGTTCTTCTACCCGTTCCTGATCGACATCGGATTCGCGCCGCTTCCGACCCTGCTCACGATCGCCGCCGGGATGACCGGGGGCGACTTCCTCGGCTACCTGGTCGGCAACGCGACGCGCGACGCGCTGGGTCACCGTCTGCGCCGCGTCCGCGCCCGCCTGGAGGTGTGGCTGAACGCCCTGCGTGCGCGCCACCGGCTGCTGCCGTACGGCCTGCTCTTCCTCTACGCCGCCTTCGCGCCGATCCCGAACGAACTCGTGGTGATCCCGATGGCGTTCATGCGGTGCTCGCTGGCGGGGGTGATGACCGCGGTGCTCTGCGGCAACGTGATCTTCAATTCGCTGATGGCGTCGGGCGTCACGTGGTTCGTGGGATGGTGGGCGTGATCGTCGTGGGGCTCACCGGGAACCTGGCCGCGGGGAAGTCGGCGGTGGCCGGGCTGTGGCGGCGGGTCGGGGTGCCGGTGGTGTCGGCGGACGAGCTGGCGCGCGAGGCGGTGGCGCCGGGGTCGGACGGGCTGGCCAGGGTGGAGGCGCTGCTGGGGCCGGGGGTGGTGGGGGTGGACGGGTCGCTCGACCGCGCGGCCGTGCGGCGCATCGTCTTTCGGGACCGCGAGGCGCGGCGGGGGCTGGAGGCGATCGTGCACCCCGAGGTGAGGCGGCTGCGGGATGCATGGACGGGGGAGCGGCGCAGGGAGGGCGCCGAGGTGGTGGTGTGGGAGATACCGCTCCTCTTCGAGACGGGGATGGAGCGAGAGGTGGACGTGGTGGTGCTGGTGGATGCGCCGGAGGAGGTGAGGCGCCGGCGCGCGATCGAGACGCGCGGGCTGAGCGGTGAGGAGGTGGATGGGATGATGAGGGCGCAGATGGCGGTTGCCGGGAAGCGGGCCGGCGCGGATTTCGTGATCGACAACGGCGGGACGAGGGAGGAGCTGGCGTCCCGCGCGGCCGAGGTCCTCGCTCGGATCAGGCGGGGTGGGGGCTGAGGTGCGCGCTTCCACGGGAGCGGAGCGGGTCCGGCATGCCGGGATCCCCGTCCGGATCGGGCCGGCGGGCGGCTGAAGTGGCGCGCGCGGCTCAGGTACCGACCGGCCCCGCCCGTGGCGAGCGGATCGACGCGATCGTCGAGGCGCTGCTGGCGGCCTCTCCGGTCGTGGTGACCATGCACGCCAACGCCGACGGCGACGCGGCGGGGTCGGCCGTCGCGATGGCCGCCTTCCTGGCGGAACACGGAGCCGACGCGCGGATCGCCAGCCCCACGCCCTTTTCCGAGAGCTTCTCATTCCTGTTGCCGGACCCGGAGATGGTCCTGCCAGCGAAGAGCGAGGAGGAGGCCGCCTGGTGCCGGCGCGCCGGCCTGGCGGTGGTTGTGGATACCTCCGACCCGCGCCGGATCGGCCGCATCAACTCGATGATCCGGGGGCTGCCGACGGTCGTCGTCGATCATCATCCCCCCGGAGACCGCTTCATCGACGGCCTCGCGCTTGTCGATACGGGTGCCGCCGCTGCTGGAGAGCTCGTCTTCGAACTGATCGAGCGCGCGGGCGGACCCTGGACGGAGGCGATCGTGCGGGCGCTGTACGTAGCGGTGCTGACCGACACGGGGGGCTTCCGGTTCCAGAACACCACGCCGGACTGTCTGCGAACGGCGGCAAGGCTGGTCGAACTCGGTGCCGAGCCCGAGGCGCTCTACCGGGCCGTGTATTCGCGCTTCCGTCCGCGCCGCTTCGAGCTGCTGCAGGAGGCGCTGGCGACGCTGACGGTGCACCCCGGAGGCCGCGTCGCGTGGATGACCGTGCCGAAGGAGGCATTCGACCGGGTCGGCGCCACGGTGGACGACCTCGAGGGCTTCGTCGACGTGCCGCGCGATGTGGAGGGGGTCGAGGTCGCGATCCTGTTCCGCACGACCAGCGACGGCCGGATCAAGGTGTCGCTGCGCGCGCTGGCACCCGCGCGGGTTCACGGGATCGCCAGGGCGCTCGGCGGCGGCGGTCACCCCCAGGCGGCGGCGGCGGTGGTTTCCGGCAAGCTCGAAAGGGTGGTGGAGCGCGTGGTCGAGATGGTCGTCGCAGAGCTGCCGGCAGTCCGTGGATAATCCCCGCGTCGCTACTGAGGACTTGTTTCACCGGCTGCCCCGGTAGGGCGGAGACGCCGAGAGATTCTATCTTTCGAGGATGAATCCGAGGACCAACCCCCGAGTGGCCCCTGGGGCCCGCCAGACCGAAGTGGACTTCGACGACGGGCCCGGAGTCCCGGAAGCCCTGCCGCGCACTCTGCGGGAGGTCGGCGAGCGCCTGGGGCCCGAGGCGATCGACCGGCTGTGGATCTTTCCGCCGCTCATTCGCGGCCGCAGGGAGTGGGGGCTTGTCGCGGCCGGGTGTTTCGACGGCAGCGGGGCCCGCCGGCTCGTTACCGCCCGCTACGCCGCCCAGCGCACCGGCAAGGGCCTCTACCTCGAAACGCGAATGGTCGACCAGGGCGTGGCGCCGGCCGACCGGCTGCCGCGTGTGATGGAGGGCGTCGTCAGGCGCGGGCCGGCGCCGCTGGGAAGCCCGAGGAACGTCGAGGTAGGTGGCGAATCCGGATCCTTCGAGGCATTCATGGAAGGATTCGCTGACGAGCTCTTCGAGGAGGCGGTGCTCGGTCCGCCACCCACGGAATGACGACCTGAACGCAAGACGAAGGAACGGTCATGAAGTACGGACCAGCCGACATCGATCCCTACGTGGCGATCTTCGCGCGCTATCTGCGGGAGCAGGGGCTGCCGGTGACCCGCCAGCGGGCGGCGGTTGCCGAGGCGGTGTTCTCGTCGCCCAACCACCAGTCGGTGGAGGACATCGATGCGGAGCTCCGGGAGAATGGCGTGCGACTGGGCAAGGCCACGATCTACCGCACGCTGGAACTGCTCGTGCGCAGCGGCCTGGTGGAGGAGCATGATTTCGGCGAGGGATTCAAGCGCTTCGAGCACCGCCTGTCCCGGAATCCCATACATCATCACATGGTGTGCATGGACAGCGGCGTGGTGATCGAGTTCCGCAGCGAGGAAATCGCACGCATCGTCGAAGAGACGGCCGCCCGGCACGGCTTCCGCCCCGCGCACCACAAGCTGGTCATCTTCGGCCTGAGCCGTGCCAGCCAGGAAGCGGGAAGAGCCGTCAAGTATCGCGGCATTACCTGTCCCATCGAGACCGCCTGAACCGGCTTCCGCCCCATGCCCAACCGCAGGGACCCCAACGCCGCCACCCGCGCGGGCCCGCGCACCATCCACCACCTGCCCCCCGGCCTGGAAGGGCTGCCGTGGGAGCTGCCGCGCGTTTTTCTCGGTCTGGACGGCCCGGCCGCGACCCCCGAAGGCGCCGCCACCTGGATCCTTCCGGTCCCCTACGAGGCCACCACCTGCTGGGGCTCGGGCGCCCGCCGCGGCCCCCAGGCGATCATCGACGCGTCACGATACATCGAGCTCTTCGACCACGAACTCGGCCGCGACCCCTCCGAGGGCGGCGTCTACACCTTCCCCGCGCTGGAGCTTACCCGCGGCGACGCCGCCCGCGCCCTCGCCGAACTGCGAGGCGCCTGCGCTCGCGTGTTGGAAGCCGCCGCCGCCCGCCGCGTGATCATGATCGGCGGCGAGCACTCGGTGTCCTCGCCCGCGATCCTCGCACACGCCGATCGCGCGCCCGAGCGGCTCACCGTGCTGCAGTTCGACGCCCACCTCGACCTGCGCGAGACCCACGACGGGAGCCGCCATTCCCACGCCTGCGCCATGGCCCACGTGGTGGACGCGGTCGATCTGGTCACCGTCGGCGCGCGCGGCATCAGCGCCGAGGAGTGGGCGGCGGTCCAGGCCCGCGACAACGTCACGGTGATCACGGCCGAGGAGGTGGCGGGGCAGGCGCCGGCCCGCGGCCCGGAATCGGCAATCCCCAGGCAACCGGGCGGCGCCGAACCGGCGACCCGCGGACAACCGCCCGCCCGCCCAGGCCCCGCCCCCGAACACACCTGGATCGACCGCGCCGTCGCCGCCCTCGGCCCGTCCGTCTACATCACCTTTGATGTCGACTTCTTCGACCCGTCGCTGGTTCCGTCCACGGGCACCCCCGAGCCCGGCGGCGGCCACTGGTACCCCGCGCTGGCTCTTCTGCGCCGCGTCTTCGCCGAGCGACGGGTGGTCGGCGCCGATGTCGTCGAGCATGCGCCGATCCCCGGGATGAACGCGCCGGACTTCCTTGTTGCCAGGCTCATCTACAAGTTCATCGGGTATTGGAGCGAAACCCTTCATCCGTCGCCGGACCCGGTGACGAGGCCGTCAGGCTGAGCGGGCGCCCCAGCGATGGCCAACGAGGACCCTGAATCCCCATGAACGACTCCATCGGAATCACCATCGCCTTCAGCGCGGGCATCCTCTCGTTCCTGTCACCCTGCGTTCTGCCGCTGGTGCCGAGCTACCTGTCCTTCGTGACCGGGATGTCGCTCGAGGATCTGCAGGAGGGCTTCGACCGGCGCCGGGTGATGGTGCACTCGCTGCTCTTCGTGAGCGGCTTCACGCTGATCTTCGTGCTGCTCGGCGCGGGCGCGACCTTCATCGGCAGCTTCCTGCTGTACAACAGCGACTGGATCGCGCGGATCGGCGGCGTGATCATCATCCTGTTCGGGCTGCACCTGATGGGGGTCTTCCAGCTCCTGCCGCTGCTCAGCGAGAAGCGCGTCCACCTGGCGAACAAGCCTGCCGGGTACCTGGGCACGCTGGTGGTCGGGGTCGCGTTCGGCGCGGGTTGGACGCCGTGCATCGGGCCGGTCCTCGGTGCGATCCTGACGATGGCCGCATCGCAGCAGAATGTCGCCGTCGGGATGTGGCTGCTCTTCGTCTATTCGATGGGGCTGGCGATCCCGCTGCTGCTGGCCGCCTGGGCCATGGAGCGATTCCTGACCGCGTTCTCGCGCTTCCGGCGTTTCCTGCCAGCGGTGCAGAAGGTCGCGGGCGCGCTGCTGATCGTGCTCGGACTCCTGCTGGTGACGGGCTCGTTCACGGTGCTGGCGGCGTGGCTGAACCGGTACACGCCGGAGTTCCTGCTGGAGAGGCTGTAACCGGCCGTGGACGGAACCCGCGACGCGGATTTCATCCACAAGCTACTGGAGATCGACCAACGACCGGGCGAGTCCCGGCGAGGAGGATAGAGAGATGGCGCTTGTAGCTTCCACCATGCTGGCGCTCGGGACCGAGGCACCGGAGTTCTCGCTGCCGGAGCCCGCGACGGGTGAGATGGTGTCGCTGTCGCGGTTCGACGGCGCGCGCGGGCTGCTCGTGGTGTTCCTGTCGAACCACTGCCCGTTCGTGAAGCACCTGGCGGACCACTTCGCGGGCCTCGCGGCCGAGTACCAGGCGCGGGGCGTGGCGGTCGTCGGGATCAACGCGAACGACGTGGCGAACTACCCCGAGGACAGCCCCGAGAAGATGACGGACGAGGTGGCGCGGCGCGGGTACACCTTCCCGTATCTGTTCGACGAGTCGCAGGAGGTGGCGAAGGCGTACCGGGCGGCGTGCACGCCGGACTTCTTCCTGTTCGACGCGGGTCGGCGGCTGGTGTATCGGGGGCAGTACGATGGGAGCCGGCCGTCGCTGGATGTGCCGGTGACGGGGGAGGATCTGAGGGCGGCGCTGGAGGCCGTGTTGGGGGGTGGGGCGCCGGTGGAGGAGCAGGTGCCGAGTGTGGGGTGCAACATCAAGTGGCGGGCGGGGGAGGAGCCGGGGTGGTTCGGGTGATGTAAAGCGGGCAGCCCAGCAGATACGATAATGTAATGTAAAGTAGACAAATTGTAAAGTACACTTTACAGTACGCCGCATCCCGAGACATCAAGTCCCATCCAGCCATGGATGTGCCCTGGCGAACTACGCCCGGTCTGGTCCGCTCACAAGCCGACCTTCTGTGGAAAGTGCACTTCAGGGGAAGCTCTCGCTATCTGATCCTGCCGATCGAATTCCAATCCGAAGACGACCGGTACATGTCCGTGCGGATGCTCTACTACGTCGCGATCGCCTGTCACGGGCTCGCCGGGCTCGACGCCCGCCGGCGCCAACTCGCGCCTGGCGAAATGCTACCCCCGATGCTGGCAATCACGATCTACAACGGACGCAAGCGCTGGCGGGCGCCGACCGATGTGTTTGACCTGATCGAGCCCGTGCGCGGCTGGCTTGCGCGATTCCAGCCGCGTTTGCAAAGCAAGGTGCTTGACCTGAGGGCCGTGGCGGGCCAACCTCCACCAGAGCCGAACGTGGTGTCGTGGATCGCGAGCATGGAGTACGACCCGTCGGCTGTCAACGTCTCGCGGGTGGTTGAGAAGCTGCGCGAGGAATACCCGGGAACACAGCACGTGAGGCTGCGCGAGGCGTTTCGGGAGTGGATTCTGGGAGCAGCGGAATCGTGGGGGATCGAGACCGAGGTGCTGGAGAGAGTCAAGTCACTGAAGGAGGCGACGATGATCTATGCAGGGGTCGAGGAGCAGAAGGAGCGGGCACATAGGGAGGGACGTACCGAGGGGAGCGCGACCGTCGTCTGCCGTCAGGCTGGTCTGAAGTTCGGACCCCAGGTTGCCGAGCAATTGTCCAGATTGCTTGAAGGGCTGTCCGATCCGGAACGCATTGCGCGGATCGGTGACCGGATCATTGAGTGCGAGACGGGGGCGGAGTTTCTGGCCCGCGCCAGGGAGATGTGAGAGAGGGAAAGGCCAAGTACCCCTCACGCCACCCCCGCCAGGTCCTGCTCCAGCAACTGCCGCCTGAGCAGCGTCGCATACGTCCCGCCCAGCGCTACCAGCTCCTCATGCTGCCCCCGCTCCACGATCCGCCCCTCGTTCAGCACCAGGATCAGGTCGGCGTCCTTCACCGCGGTCACCCGGTGCGAGATGATGAACGCCGTGCGCCCGCGCAACTCGTCGCGAAGGCCGCTCAGGATGCGTGACTCGGTGGCCGTATCCACGGCGCTGAGGACGTCGTCGAGGATCAGGATCGGAGGGTCGATGGCGAGCGCGCGCGCGAGTGTGGCGCGCTGCTTCTGGCCGCCCGAGAGGTTGATGCCGCGCTCGCCCAGGCGGGTGTCGTAGCCGGCGGGGAAGTCGACGACCGTGTCGTGGAGGTCGGCGGCGGCCGCCGCGTCCCGGACCCGCTGTATGCGGGCGTCGAGCGGGAGCGACGGCGGCACCCCCAACGCGATGTTGCGGCCGAGCCGGGCCGAGAAGAGGAAGCTGTCCTGGGGCGCGAACCCCATGCAGGCGCGCACGTCCGCGGGGTCGTAGTCGGGGATGGGAACGCCGTCGAGCAGCACCGCGCCGCCGGTGGGGTCGTAGATGCGCCCGATCAGCGACACCAGGGTACTCTTGCCGGAGGCGGTCGGTCCCACGATCGCCACCGTCCGACCGGGCTCGACCGTGAACGACACGCCCTCGAGCACGAGCCGCTCCGTGTCCGGGTAGCGGAACGATACGTCCCGGAATTCGATCGTCGGCGTGCCGGACGGCGCGGGATGGGGCTGCGCCGGCGCCCCTACCCGGGGCCGCACCGCGAAGATCCGATTCAGCCGCCCCATCGAGGCCGCGCCGCGCTGGAAGAGGTTCACCACCCACCCGAGCGCGATCATCGGCCACGCGAGGAGCGCGAGGTAGAACGAGAACGCCACGAAGTCACCCACGCCGATCGTCCCCCCCATCACCAGGCCGCCGCCGTACCAGAGCACCACGACCATCCCCGCCCCCGTCAGCAGTCCCATGATCGGATGGAAGGCCCCCGACGCGTACGCCAGGTGCATGTTGCGCTTCAGGTAATCGCGGTTGAGCGCGTCGAATTCGCGCGCTTGGGCGCCCTCCTGCCCGTACGCCCGCACGATCCGCACCCCGGTCAGGTTCTCCTGCACCATCGTCGACAGCGCGGCGAACTGCTCCTGGATCCGCTCGAAGCGGTCGTGGATGGTCTTGCCGAACCACGCCACGATCGGTGGCAGGAGCACCAGCGGCACCAGCGCCACCAGCGTCAGCATCGGGCTGATGTAGATCATCACGCCCAGGCCGAAGACAAAGTTGACCACCGTGTTCGCCGTGTACATCACCGCCGGACCGATCGCCTGGCGCACCGCCAGTGTGTCGTTGGTGGCCAGGCTCATCAGGTCGCCGGTTCGGTTGGCGCCGTAGAACCCGGCGTCGAGCCGCAGCAGGTGCCGCACGAAGTCATCCCGCAGGTCCACCTCGATCCGCCGGCTCAGCCCGTTGAGGATCTCGCGCATCCCGTAGCGCGTCGCGCCCCCCAGCGCCGCCGCCGCCACGATCAGCAGCGCATAGGTGATCACCGTGCGCCGGATCACCTCCGGATCGGCCGCCCCGGTCGCGGTCAGCGCATCGATCGGCAGCTTGATGAGGTAGGGTTGAACGAGCGTGAACACATTCGCGAGTACGACCAGGACCATCCCCCAGAACATCGCCGTCCGGTACGGTCGGAAGTAGGGCAGGATGGTCTTGAGTTCGCGCATCGGTGTCGTGGGGCGTTTGCGGCTCGGTCGCGGGCGGGGCGCCCGGTCCTCACCACCGCGCGCGTCGTATATTAACGATGGCCGCGCCCGGCGGCCCAAAACGGGCGGGCCAACCGGCGGGCGGGCCCGGCGGGTCCAAGGACGCCGAACCCCGCACGCCCCCTGAATGGAGCGAGGATGACGAGGACTGAAAGGACCGCGCGTTGAACCGGATGACGGTGCTTCTGGCGCTGACGGCCCTCGCCGCGTGCGGGCAGGGCGCCGACACCGGTGCCGGAGACGCGGCCGCGGCCGCGGACGAGGTCGCGTCGGAGGTCGAAGCCGCTTCGCAGCCGGGCGACACGTCCGCCGCGCCCCCGCGCCCCGACGTGGATGACCCCGACATCGTGCCGGAGCCGGCCGGAGCCGACGCGGTAGCGGATACCGTTGCGGGCGAAGGCGATGTGGCCGACACCATCGCGCCCGACACCACCCTGAGCCTCGGCCCCCCGCTCAGGATCCCGGCCGGCACGGAGGTCACCGTCACCTCCGACTTCGACATCTCGACCGACGAATACGATGTAGGCGACGCCGTTATCGCCACCGTCGTCCAGGAGGTCGTGGGTCAGGACGGGACGGTTCTGATTCCCCCGGGCGTCAAGCTCCTTGGCCGGGTGGAGGCCGCGACCGGATCGGGCGGCGTGGGCGAGCTGCCGGTCCTGGAGCTGTCGTTCGAGACGCTGTCGGCCTGGAGCTTCGAGCGGCCCATCGAGACCCTGGTCACGCATACCCCGGTGACGATCGATCCGGAATCCGACCGCACGCGCCGCCAGGCGCAGGGGCGCGACGCGATGACCGTGCTCCCGGGCCGTATCACCGCC
Source organism: Gemmatimonadota bacterium (assembly GCA_022827345.1). GTDB lineage: Bacteria > Gemmatimonadota > Gemmatimonadetes > Longimicrobiales > Gaopeijiaceae > Bin94. Next base: position 67,280 of record JAJDTB010000006.1, read on the forward strand.
GGCTCGATCATCATGCTGCAGCTGCGCGAGCCGGTGTTCGTCCCGCGGGACGCGCCGATGTGGCTGCTGGGAGATTCGCTTGGGGTGGAGGGGGTGCGGGACAGCCTGATGCGGCTGGATACGGTGGCGCGGGTGGATACGATGCCGGGCCCGGGCCATTAGCGCACCAGCTCCGGAGCAGCATTAGCGTTTCCGCAATCTACACCGGAACCTCTACCTTGAAGGCGATACCGTTTTGTGGTACCGTCTTCGATGAAACGCAAGCACCGCAAGACCCTTGAGGCGATTTTTCGCCACCCGGTCAGCGGCAACATACCGTGGCGGAAGATCGAGGCGTTGTTCGTTGAACTGGGAGCAGAGATCAGCTAACGGAAGGGTTCGCGTGTTGGAGTGAGGTTGTTCGGCGATCGGAGGGTGTTTCACCGCCCCCACCCGTCGCCGCAAACCGACGTCGGTGCGGTCGCCAGCGTCCGGGAATGGCTGCGCCGGAATGGAGTGGAACCATGAGAAACACCATGGAGATCGACGGCTACAAGGCCGTGATTCAATTCGACCCCGACATCGATATGTTCCGGGGCGAATTCATAGGTTTGAACGGCGGAGCAGACTTTTACGCCCGCGACGTTGCGGGCCTCAAGGAGGAAGGGGCGGCATCGCTCATGGTTTTCCTTGAGATGTGCGAAGAGGATGGCGTCGAGCCACGGCGTTCCTACTCCGGGAAGCTTCACTTGCGTATCTCGCCGGAACTTCACGCCACTGCGGCCGCCGCCGCTGCAGCCGAGGGAAAAAGCCTTAACCAGTGGATTGCCGACACGCTCGGGGCGACGCTTCTGTAAGCGCCGCAGCGTGAGCGTTGCACAATACTAAACAAAATAGTTAAGTATTGTAAATCGCTGAAGTCAGAGAAGTCCGGTTGCTGTCATTGTGGCCCCTGGCCCGGCAGCCCGTAGCTGACCAGAACGCGTGTGCCGTCCGCGGCTTCGGCCTCGCCCTCCGTTTCCGCCGCCTGGATCCTGGCCTCCACGGCGTCGCCCCGCAGGATCGCACGGATCTGGCCGCTCGCGCGGTCGATGACGATGGCCATCGGCCGGCGGGTGTCGCGGTCCAGGGTGATCGTGCCTTCGGGTCCGCGCAGAACGATCCGGTCCAGCGTGCCGCGCCACTCCTCCCGGAACGGGGCCATGAAGAGGAAGCCGCCGCCGCCATCGGAGATCTCGTCCATGGCGAAGTCGAGGGCCAGCAGCGTGGCCCCGCCGTCGCCGACTACCTCGAGGCGGTAGGGGCCGGCCGACGAGGGCAGTTTCTCGGGCACATCCATCACGAAGGCGGGGTCGAGGCGGAGCTGGCCGCCGGGAGTGACGCCGCCCCAGAGCATGAGCGTCCGGGACTGGGGGGCGTCGGTCGCCGGAGGAGCCGGAGGAGCCGCGGGAGCGTGCGCGCACGCGGTGGCAGCCGCGATCGCTCCGGTCGCAATGGTCCCCGCCGCTGCGGTTGCGACGGTCGCGGCCGCGAGGACAGCGAAGGGCACGGGCGTGCGGCGTGAGCCGCAGCCCAGGCGGAAGCCGTGCCCAGGGAGCTGCCGGCGCGCCGCCAACCCCCTGCCCCCGCCGCGCCGACCCTTCTCCACCCCCTATCTCCCTACCGTCAGCCCGCCGCGGCGCGGATCGGACCAGCCGGTAAAGGAGCCGTCGGGCATCACCATGATCATCTGCACGTCGCCGGACATGCCGCCGGTGAAGTAGGCATCGGGCGGGCCGGGGTCGCGCTCGCGGACGGTGTGGCCGAGGGCTTCGAGGGCGTCGACGGTGGCGGCGGGCAGCCCCTGGTGCTCGTAGAAGACGAGGTCGGGGAGGTGCTGGTGGTGGACCCGGGGGGCGTGGACGGCCTGGACGACGTTCATGCCGTGGTCGACGACGTTCATGATCGACTGGAGCACGGTGGTGATGATCGTGGAGCCACCGGGGGTGCCGGTGAGGAGGAAGAGGTTGCCGTCGGGGTCCTCGACGATGGTGGGGCTCATGGCGGAGAGCATGCGCTTTTCCGGGCCGACGGCGTTGCGCGCGCCCTGGACGAGGCCGAACTGGTTCGGGGTGCCCGGCTTGGCGGTGAAGTCGTCCATCGTGTTGTTGAGGAAGAACCCCGCGCCGTCGACGACGACCTTGCCGCCGTACCAGGAGTTCACGCTGGTGGTGACCGCGACAGCGTTGCCCGCGCCGTCGACGACCGAGTAGTGGGTGGTGTGGCTCTCGTCCAGGAATGCCTCGATGCCGGGGTTGACCTCTGTGGAGGGGGTGGCGCGGTCGAGGGAGATCGTGGCGGCACGGGCGTCGGCGTAGGTCTCGGAGAGGAATTCGCCTGCGGGGAGCTCCACGAAGTCGGGGTCGGCGAGGTACTCGTTGCGGTCGGCGTAGGCGCGGCGGAAGGACTCGGCCAGGACGTGAATGGTCTCGGGGGTGTTCCAGCCGAGTTCGGCCACGTCCCAGCGCTCGACGATGTTGGCGATGGCAGCCATGGTGAGGCCGCCGGAGGACGGGGGCGGCATGGAGTGGATGGTGTAGCCGCGGTAGTCGAAGGAGGCGGGGTCGCGCCAGACGGTGGTGTAGCGGTCGAGGTCCTCCAGGGTCATGATGCCGCCGCCGCGCTCCATCTCGGCCGCGATGAGGGTGGCCGTCTCGCCGCGGTAGAAGTCGTCGGGGCCCTGGTCGCGGAGGCGGGTGAGGACGGCGGCGAGGTCGGGCTGCGAGAAGGTGTCGCCGATGGCGGGGACGGCGTCGCCGGGCAGGAATACGCGCGCGCTTGCCGGGAAGGCGCGGATGCCGTTCCGGGCGGCCTCGAGGGTGGAGACGAGGCGCACGGTGACCTCGAAGCCGTTGGCGAGATCGATGGCGGGCTGGACGACGTCGGCCCAGGGGAGGACGCCGAAGCGGGCGTGAGCGTCCCACATTCCCGCCACGGAGCCGGGGACGCCGGCGGCGAGGTGGCCGACGGTGGAGCGGTCGGTGACGTTGCCGGCTGAGTCGAGGTACATGTCGGCGGTGGCGGCGATGGGGGCCTTCTCGCGGTGGTCCTGGGCGTGGACGGTGCCGTCGGCGAGGCGGATCATCATGAAGCCGCCGCCGCCGAGGTTGCCGGCCTCGGGGTTGACCACGGCGAGGGCGAGGCCGGTGGCGACGGCCGCGTCGACCGCGTTGCCGCCCGCCGCGAGGATGTCGACCCCGACCTGCGAGGCGTAGGCGTCCGTGGTCGCCACCATGCCTTCGGTGGCCGTGACGGGCTCGGCGCCGGCGGCGAAGTGCCAGGGGGCCGGGAAGGAGCCGCCCGCCTCGGTGAAGGCGCTGGGGGCACTGTTGGCGCCGGCGGGCTGGGCGGGCGGCTGGCAGGCGGCGAGGGCGAGGAGGAGGAGGGTGGGGATCGTGCCGCGTGGGGGGTGGTTCAGGCCGTGGGATCGGTACGATGAGGCTGGCGACATCTGTTGGTTGACTCCCTGATTGCTCGGAAGCAGATTGGCTTTCCCAAGAGGAGGACACTCTGTCCTGACACTGGCGAACAAAGATGCTTGATGACCGGCTGACGGAGCAACGGAATCCTCGCAGCGAAGCGATCGGTCGCGCCTCGTCGCTGGAGATCGTTCGCATCATCAACGACGAAGACGCTTTGGTCGCGGCTGCCGTAAGGCGCGAAGAAGAAGCCATCGCACGGGCGGCGGATCTGGCCCTGGCGGCGTTTCGCGAAGGGGGTCGGCTGATCTACGTCGGGGCTGGCACCTCGGGACGGCTGGGGGTCCTCGACGCCGCCGAGATGCCGCCCACCTACGGTACCGATCCCGCGATGGTACAGGGCGTGATCGCGGGAGGCTTCGCGGCACTGGTCCGGTCCCAGGAGGGTGCCGAAGACCATCCCGGGGATGGCGCCGCGGCAATGGACGACAAGGGAGTCGGTGCACGGGACTTCGTCATCGGGATCGCGACTTCGGGCACCACGCCGTTTGTTCACGGAGCGTTGCAACGGGCGCGTGAGCTGGGTGCCCGAACCGGGTTCCTGCTCTGCACCCGGCCATCGACAACCTTGCGGGAGACACACGACGTGGTGATCGCGCCGCTGACGGGTCCCGAGGTCATCACCGGCTCCACCCGCATGAAAGCGGGTACCGCGACCAAGCTGGTGCTCAACACCATCACTACGGCCGCGATGATCCGCTTCGGAAAGGTGGACGGCAACCTGATGGTTGACCTGCAGGTCACCTGTCAAAAGCTGCAGGATCGGGGCGAGCGTATCCTTATGGCGACCCTAGACATTGGACGCCAGGAAGCCCGGACGTTGCTCGCGGGCGCGCGGGGACACGTCAAGACCGCCCTCGTCATGAATCGCCTGGGTATTGACGCGTCCGAGGCACGCGCGGCGCTCGACCGGGTGAATGGCGTCATCAGCGCGTTGGAGACGGCCGAATCTTGCCTGACTTGAAGTGGACGAGCCCGCTGGTATTGCTGGGACTCGTTCTGGCGGTCGCGCTTGTGCTCGCGCTGACCTCGATGCTGCCCGGGATACACACCGGGGGAGACAACGCGGCCTACGTTGCCCTTGCCAATTCCCTTGCCGGTAGCGGAAGCTATGCGGAGGCTTGGCACCCCGGTGCCCCGCCACACACCAAATACCCTCCGGCCTATCCCGCTGCCCTCGCCCTGCTCATGCTCCTGGGAGCCCGGACCTGGGGGACATTGCAGATCGCGTCGTTGGGGTTTGCCGCAGTCGCCACCGCATTCTGCTTCCTGTGGGTGCAACGGCTCCGGGGGGCCCCGGTTGCGGCGGCGGTGGCCTTCCTCTTCGGGATCGCACCCGGGGTGTTGTACGCTTCCCAGTGGATTCTGTCCGAACCAATGTTCCTGGCTTGTACCATCGGGTGTCTCTGGCTGTTGACACCGCATTCGGTCTCGGCAGACAAGAGCGCCGCGCCGACACGGCTCTCGACCCGTGAGCTGTCTCTCGGACTCGCCCTCGCGATTGCCGCCTACTTCACCCGGTCGGCCGGTCTTCCGCTCGTGCTGGCTGTGGCCGCCTGGCTGATGCTGGCCCGGCGCTGGACAGCCGTGCTCCTGTTCGGGGCGGCCTTCGCAGTGCTCCTGGCACCCTGGCAGTTGCGCTCCGGCGCCCAGTATGTCTCCGAGTTCTGGATGCTCAACCCATACGCGCCCGACCTCGGAACGGCCGGAATTGGCGACTTGGTCCAGCGCGTGGTGCAGAACCTGGGCGAATACACCTTCCAGCACGTTCCCACCGGCCTCAGTGGGCTGGACGGAACGCTCGCGGCGGCACTCGGGACGGTTCTGGCTCTCTGCACCATCGTCGGGTGGCTTCGCCGCACAGTGGCCAACCCCGGCGTCGCCGAGCTCTTCTTCCCGCTCTACGCCGGCCTCATCCTGCTCTGGCCCGTCCAGTGGTCGGCCGACCGCTTCGCGTTGCCGCTCTTTCCACTGGTTCTGCTGTACGCTGGGGAGACGGCGAGCTGGGTGCTGCGCCGAGTATCCCGCCGCAGTCCGTGGATCGTGGCGGGAGCCGCCGCGGTAGTCATCGCGCTTCCGGCCTTGAATTCCTGGCGCGAGTCGGCCGCCGGGGCAAACAACTGCAGGATCTCGGCGGCCACGCCGGGCCCGTTCGGCTGCTACGGCAGCAACGTCCGCGAATTCCAGGCGATGGCGCTGTGGACCCGGTCGGGACTGCCGGAGGGATCGGTCGTGTTCAGCCGCAAGCCGAGGCTCTTCTACGCATTCAGCGGGCACGCATCGGTGACCTATCCCTTCACCGACGACGGTTACACGCTGCTGACGCAAGCCGATTCCCTTGGGGTCGGCTATGTGGTCGTCGGAAACTGGGATTTCTCGGGACCCGCCTACGTCAACCCCGTGATTACCGCAAACCCGGAGCGGTTCTGCGTTGTGGCGCAGCTGAACGGCGACACCGGGTCTCCGATTACGTTGCTGGCGATAACCGACCCGGAGCCCGAAGATGCAGGTGGAGAAGAAGTAGCCGACGACCCCCCTGGCGAAGCCGGAGTGGGCACCTGCCTCGCCGAGGACTGGGCCACGCCCCCCCCGGCCGCCGCACTTGCATCCATGACCATTCCCATCCTGGACCGGGAGCAATGATCAGCCGCGCCGAACCCTACCCGATCGCGAGGGCCCTCGCCGGCTCGCACGGCCGGATGCCGGCCTCCCTGGCCCCGGTCCTGCGCCGCCTCATCCCCACCCTGCTCACCCTCGCCCTGCTCACCCCCACCCCCCCCGCCGCCGCCCAATCCGTCCCCCCCGACGAGGACTGGCGCCAGTTCAGGACCCCGCACTTCGTCGTCACCTACCCCGCCCCCCTCGACGATCTCGCGCAGCGCGCCGGCGCGATGGCCGAACGGGCCTGGGAGCAGCTCGCCGACCGCTTCGTCGGCACCCCGGACACCCCCGTCCAGCTCCTCCTGACCGACCACGCCGACTTCGCCAACGGCTTCGCCACGCCGATCCCCTTCAACCGGGTCACGATCTTCACGCGCCCCCCCGTCGACGGCGGCAGCATCTCGTACTTCGACGACTGGCTCGAGATGGTCATCACCCACGAGCTGGTGCACACCTTCCACCTCGACATGACGGGCACGATCGGCAAGGTGGTGCGCGCGGCGTTCGGCCGGGTGCCGGCGGCGTGGCCGGTCTTCCCGTCCGGCGCCGCCCCGACGTGGCTCATCGAGGGGCTCGCCACCTACTACGAGTCCGAACTCACCGGCGCCGGGCGGGTCAAGGGAACCTGGCAGGAGATGGTGATGAGAGCTTCTGCCCTGGCGGGCGAATTCGGATCGGTCGCCCAGGTGTCGGGGGATTCTCCCGTGTGGCCTGCGGGACACCGCGCGTACGTGTACGGCGCCCGCTACTTCGAGCACATGGCCGGCGTGCACGGCGAGGAGTCGCTCGGCGGGTTCGCGCGCTCGCTGGCGGGGCTCTGGGTCCCGTACCGGATCAACGCCGCCGCCCGCGACGCCTTCGGAGTGAGCGTGCGCGACAGCTGGGAGGCCTGGGGCGAGGACGTGACCGACGCCTACACCGCGCTGGCCGGGGATCTGGCCGAGGCGGCGCCGATCACGGTGGGTGAGGAGGTGGAGGGGGCGGGGAGGATGGCCGAGCAGGCGGTGGTGTCGCCGGACGGGAGCGCCGTCGCCTTCGTGCGCTCCGACGGGGTGGACGCCACGCAGATCCGCGTCGCGGACCCCGGCGGGGCGAACGCGCGGCGGCTGACCCGCGTGAACGGGGTCGGAGGATCGCTCTCGTGGGCGCCTGACGGGGACCTGGTGTTCACGCAGCTCGACTTCACGGACCGCTACCGTGTGGCGAGCGACCTCTACCGGGCGGGACTGGACGGCGCGGTGGAGCGGCTCACGCATGGGGCGCGGATCAGCTACGCCGACGTTGCGCCGGACGGGCGCCGCGCGGTGGCGGTGCAGGAAGGCGGCGGCACCAACGCGCTGGTGATGGTCGAGCTGGCGACGGGCGAGGTGGCGCCGCTGGTCGAGCCGCGCCCCGACCGGCACTGGGCCTACCCGCGCTGGTCGCCTGACGGGACGCGGATCGCCGTCGTGCGCTGGGACGCGCCCGCGATGATGGACATCGTCGTGCTGGACGAGCGCGGCGACGTGGTCACCGAGGTCACCCGGGACCGCGCCGTCGACAACACCCCCTTCTGGTCGCCCGACGGCTCGACGGTGGTGTGGTCGTCCGACCGCACCGGGATCCCCAACCTCTTCGCCGCCACGGTCGCTGACGGGGCGGCGGCCGAGGTGCGCCAGATCACGAACATGCTCGGCGGCGCGGCCCACCCCTCGGTCGATCCCGGGGGGGAGTGGATCCATTTCTCGTCCTATCACGCCGACGGGTGGCACGTCGAGCGCATCCCGTTCGCGCCCGGGCGGTGGTTCGAGCCGCAGCCGACCAGCCCGCGCTTCGATCCGGCGGCCGCCGGGGCCGGGGCGGCGGAAGCGGGCGCTGCGGGCGATCCGGTCCAGGGCGGCGGCGACACCGAGTGGACAAGCCCGGGAGGGTACAGCCCCGGAGGGACGCTCCGTCCCTACTACTGGAACCCGCTGTACACACCGGCCGAGACCGGGTCCGACCAGTCCGGGAACGTCCTCGATGTCTTCAAGCCCCTCGTCGGCTTCACGACCGGCGGCACCGACCTCGTCGGCCGGCACTCGTATACCTTCGCCGGGCGCCTGGCGCTCGACGCCAGCCGGTTCACCGGCGGCTTCGGCTACAGCTACCGGGGCCTCGGCAACCCGGTGCTCGGGCTGACCCTGCGGCAGAGCTACGACGCCTCGTCGCGCACCTTCGAGGTCGAGTTTCGCGACGGCACCACCCGCGAGTTCTTCCTCGTCGAGCGGGAGCGCTCGGCGACGCTCTCGACCTCGTTCCTGAGGCGGCGCTACCGTTCATCCACCGCACTGACCCTGAGCGGCGGCTTCGTGCAGGAGCACCTCACACTGCAGGACGTCGCCGGCGACGAGGGCCCCGAACTCAGCAGACCACCGCCGCGCACCAGCTACACCGAACTGCGGGCCAGCCTCTCCACCGCGAACACCCAGCGCCGGGCCCTGTCGTTCTCGCGGGAGGACGGCGTGCGGGCCTGGCTGAGTGCCCGCGTGCGGCGCGAAAACGGCGTCGCCGCCGATTCCCGCGGCGTGGCCGGCACCGATCGCAGCTACGGAGAGCTCACGGGAGAGGTGTCCGCCTTCAAGTCACTCGGCCGGCTCGGATTCGCGAACCACGTCCTCGCGCTGCGCACGTCGGCCGGCATCGCCAGCGGACCGGGGGCCAACGAGTTCCACTTCGACATCGGGGACGCCGAGGGTTCTCCGGAGCCTTTCACCGGACTGGGCCTGTTCGGCGGCTCATCCCGCCTCTTCCCGGTGCGCGGCTACCGCGACAACTACCGGTCGGGACGGATTGCCTGGACCTCAAGCGCGGAGTACCGCTTCCCCCTGGCGCTGATCGACCAGGGGCTGGCCTTCGCCCCCATCTTCTTCGACCGGATCCACGGCTCGCTCTTCTTCGACGCCGGCAACGCCTGGGGACCGGTCCTGGGCCAGCGCAACTACGACAATCCGCGCCAGCAGATGCTCGCGAGCGTCGGCGCGGAGCTGTCGATGATCGTCGCGCCATTCTATCTGCGGGGACTCGACATTCGCTTCGGCGCGGGCGTGCCGCTGAACGCGGGTGATGGTACGGTCTTCTACATCCGGGCCGGGAACGCTTTCTAGCAACCAACGGGGGCCTCCTGCATGGCTCTCGTGCCCCCGGGGATGCCCCGAAGACGCCGAAACGGCCCTGTACCCGTCCTTTTCCCTTGACCACAACTCATTGGGCCCTTAAACTAACTATCCCACTACATCTTGGGGTACGGAGACGATTTCCACAATCGCAAGCCCTTGAAAGAACTGACCTTTCGAGGGCTTTCCACACGATATGGCCCACCCGCGGCACAGTTTTCCACAGTTTCCCCACCAGCCCACAGGAATGTCGCGTCATGACCGAACGCTCCGAGCCCCCCCGTGAGTTCCACGATCGGCCTCCGCCCGATCTCCCGCCCGCTCAACTGTCGGAGAACGCCCGCATCGTCCTTGCCAAGCGGTACCTCAAGAAGGACGAGTCGGGCGAACCGATTGAAGAGCCCGAAACGATGTTCTGGCGTGTAGCCAGAGTTATTGCCGAGGAGGACCGGAAATACGGTGCATCCGATGGCGCCATCGAAGAGGTGGCGCGCAGCTTTTATGACCTTATGACCACGGGCGGATTCGAGCCCAACTCTCCCACCCTCATGAACGCCGGCCGCCCGCTCGGCCAGCTCTCCGCCTGCTTTGTGCTGCCCGTCGAGGACGCGCTCTCGAACGGCAGCAGCGGCATCTACGACACCCTGCGCGCGATGGCGCTGGTGCACCAGTCGGGCGGCGGGACGGGCTTCTCGTTCTCGCGGCTGCGTCCCGAGGGCGACCCGGTGCGCTCCACGATGGGGGTGGCGTCGGGTCCGGTCTCCTTCATGCGCCTGTACGATTCCTCCACCGAGGTGGTCAAGCAGGGCGGCACCCGCCGCGGCGCCAACATGGGGATCCTCCGCGTCGACCACCCCGACATCCGCCATTTCATCCGCTGCAAGAACGACACGTCGCAGGTCACCAACTTCAACATCTCCGTGGCCATCACCGACGCCTTCATGGCCGCGGTCGAGTTGGCCGAGGACTACGACCTGGTCAGCCCCAGGACAGGCGAGGTGATCGGCCGCGAGAACGCCCGCGAGATCTTCGACATGATCGTCGAGGGGGCCTGGAAGACCGGCGAGCCCGGCGTCTTCTTCATCGACCGCGCCAACGAATACAACCCGGTCCCGGCCCTGGGCGGCTACGAGGCCACGAATCCCTGCGGGGAACAGCCCCTCCTGGCGTACGACGTCTGCAACCTGGGCAGCATCGACGTAGGCGATTTCGCGAAGAAGGGGACCTTCGCCAACCCCGAAGACGGCATCGACTGGGATGGCATGCGCCGCGTCGTGCACCTCTCCATCCACTTCCTCGACAACGTCATCGACGCCAACCGCTACCCGCTCGACGAGATCTCGGACCTGGCGCAGAACATCCGCCGGGTCGGCCTCGGGCTGATGGGGTGGGCCGACCTGCTGGTCCGGCTGGGCGTGCAGTACGACTCCGACGAGGGCGTGGCCCTGGCTCGCACCGTCATGGGATTCATCGAGGAGGAAACCCGCGTCGCTTCGGAGAAGCTGGCCGAGGGCAGGGGCGTCTTCCCGGCGTGGAAGGAGTCGATCTGGGGCCCCGACGACAGCTGCGCGCGCGATGCGGCCGGCGAGCGGATCCGCCCCGAGCGGCGGCTCCGCAACTGCAACCTGACGACGGTGGCCCCCACCGGAACGATCTCGATCATCGCGGGGTGCAGCGGCGGGATCGAGCCGCTTTTCGCGGTGGCGTTCATGCGCAACCAGGCCGGCGTGATGATGCCCGACGTCAACGAGGACTTCGTGGCGCGCGCGAAGGCCGAGGGTTGGCACAGCGACGCACTGATGGAGCGCATCGCCGAAGAGGGCCACATCCACTTCGACGAGGTGCCGCGCGAGGTGCAGGACACCTTCCGCACGGCGCACGACATCACGCCCGAGTGGCACGTGCGCATGCAGGGAGCCTTCCAGGCGCATGTGGACTCGGCGATCTCGAAGACTACGAACTTTCCGCACGCGGCCACCCGGCAGGATGTGCGCAAGATCTACGAGATGGCCTTCGAGCTCGGCTGCAAGGGCGTCACCGTCTACCGCGACGGCTCACGGCCCATGCAGGTGCTCTCCACCGGGAAGACCGGCCAGGACAAGGCCGCGGGTGTGGCCGAGATCGAGGCGCTCACCGGCGAACTGGCGGACGCGCGCGAGAAGGCGCACCGCCTCGAGGGCGAGCTCGAAGCCATCAAGAAGACGCTCGGCGAACACGACCGCGAGGTCTCGGCCCTGCGCCACAAGCGCCAGCGTCCGTCGATGCTGAAGGGCCGCACGATCAAGATGGACTGTCCGCTGGGCGACCTGTACGTCACCATCAACGAGGACGATACGGGACGCCCCTTCGAGGTCTTCTGCACGCTGGGCAAGGCCGGCGGAGCCGCGATGGCCGACTCGGAGGCGATCGGGCGCCTGGTGTCGCTGTCGCTGCGGTCGGGGATCCCGATCACCGCCGTGCGGGACCAGTTGCGGGGCATCTCCTGCGACCGCGCGGTCGGGATCGGCGCGAACAAGGTGCTGTCGGCTCCGGATGCGATCGCGCAGGCCATCGACCACTACATCGCCGAAAAGGAAGGCGTGCAGGTCGAGCTGGAGATCGACGCCACCGCCCCTGCCCGCGCCGAAGCGGCCGCCGCGATGACGGCCCGCAGCGGCTACGTCGACGAGGCCGCCGTCGTGCTGGGCGCGTGCCCGTCGTGCGGCGCCAGCCACCTGGCCTACGAGGAGGGGTGCAAGAAGTGCTACGTGTGCGGGTATTCGGAGTGCGGGTAGCTCACCGTCCCGCCGTCGCCGGCTTCCTGTAGTCCAGCGGCGGCGGACGGTCACCCACCAGCGACACGTACCTGAAGTCCGAGCCGACCCGCTCGGCATACTCGGCCTTCGCCGCGCTCAGCAGATCATCATCCGTAAACAGATCGACCGCGGTGACGGCGAGCGCCTTGGCCGCGACGATCATGCCCTTCTCGCCGATCGACATGCCGCCGGCGGCGATGGCCTGCCATGAGTGGGCCGGGGTGCCGGGCACCCAGGTGGCGGTCGTGATCCCCACCGTGGGCACCACCCAGCTCACGTCGGCGACGTCGGTAGAGCCGCCCGCGGGACGCGGCTGGTAGGGCTGGATCTCGCCCGCGCTCTCGACGGGCAGCGGGTTGGCCAGCGTCTCGCGGATGATCGCGGCGAACTCGCGCTCGGCATCGTCGTACTCCACACCGCCGACCTTCGTCAGGTTCGCGTGCGCGCGCCGCTGCAGGGCTTCGTTCGGAAGCATCGCGTAGATGCCGTGGATGACCTCAAAGTCCATGCTCGTGCCGGTCCCCATCGCGGCGCCTTCCGCCGCCCGCACGACCCGGTCGAAGATGGACCTCACGTTCTCCGAATCCGGATTGCGCACGTAGTAGTACACCTCCGCGAAGTCGGGAACGACGTTGGGGGCCGAACCCCCGGAGGTGATGACGTGGTGGATCCGCGTCTCCTGCGGGACGTGCTCGCGCAGCATGTTGACCATGTGGTTCATGGCCTCGACCCCGTCCAGCGCGGAGCGGCCCTGGTCCGGGGCGCTGGCGGCGTGCGCGGAAACGCCGCGGAAGCGGAACTTGGCGGACTTGTTGGCGAGCGACGCCGAGGGGCTCGCGCTGTTCACGCCCGACGGGTGCCAATGCAACACCGCGTCGACATCGTCGAAGAGGCCGCCCCGCACCATGTACACCTTGCCGGCGCCGCCCTCCTCGGCGGGTGTGCCGTAGACGCGGATCGTGCCCGAGGTTCCCGCCCCGGCCAGCCACTCCTTCACCGCCACCGCCGCTGCCACCGAGCCTGCCCCGAAGAGGTGATGCCCGCAGGCGTGTCCGGCCCCCATCGCCGGGAGTGCCTGCCGCTCGGCGCTGCGGCCCTGGGTGATCCCCGGCAGCGCGTCGTACTCGGCCAGGATCCCGATCACCGGCGATCCCGACCCCCAGCTTCCTACGAAGGCGGTGGGCATCCCCGCGACATCGGCGTCGACCTCGAAGCCGGCGGCCGTCAGCTGCGACTGGAGCAGCCCCGAACTCTCGGTCTCCTGGTATCCCACCTCGGCCAGGTCCCAGATCTGCTGCGCAACGGTGGCGTAGCCCGCCGCGTTGGCCTCGACGTGCGCGGCCACCGACTCGTGGCCGGACTGGGCCGCCGCCGGGCTCGCGATCAGCAGGGCGGTGAGGAAGAAGAGGGTGCGTGTGGCGCGCGTCGTCATTGTAGTCGTCTCCGGATGGGGCGGTCGGAATCCGTGGGTGGTGCGGACAAACGAGTCTGTTCAGATTGGTGCCCCGGTCAACCCCACCGCAACCGCGAGAACGGTATGTCAGCCAGCCAACGCGTCCGAGTCGCCACCGCGCAGCCCCGCGGCTTCCCCTTCGATTCGGGCGCGGCCGTGGACCGCCTCTGCGAGATGACGGCGGAGGCGGCGGCCAAAGGGGCCGAACTGGTCGTCTTCCCCGAAGCATTCATCGGGGGCTACCCCTGGGGACTCGCCTTCGGGACCGCGGTCGGGGGACGCAAGCCGCCGGGACGGCGCACCTTCGGGCGCTATCACGACGCCGCGATCACCGTGCCGGGGCCGGAAACGGAGCGCATCGGGCGGGCCGCGGCCGAGGCGGGGGTCTACCTCGCCGTTGGCGTCATCGAGAAGGGAGCGGCGCGGTCCCCCGGCACGCTCTTCTGCACGCTGGTCTACTTTGCGCCCGACGGCACCGTGGCCGGCATCCACCGCAAGCTGAAGCCCACCGCCGCCGAGCGCCTGATCTGGGGCGAGGGCGACGGGAGCACGATGCCGGTGCTGGACACGCCGCTGGGAAAGGTCGGCGGCCTGATCTGCTGGGAGAACTACATGCCGCTCGCCCGCATGGCCATGTACGGCAAGGGCGTCGAGATCTACCTCGCCCCCACGGCCGACTCCCGCGACCGCTGGCAGGCGACGCTGCGGCACATCGCGCTCGAGGGGCGCTGCTTCGTGATCGGCTGCAACCAGTTCGTCACCCGCGCCGACTACCCGACCGACATCGAGATTCTGGACGAGCTCGACAGCTGGCCCGAGGTGCTGAGCCGCGGCGGAAGCTCGATCTACGGGCCGATGGGGGACCTGCTGGCCGGACCGCTCCTCGGCGAGGCCGGCATACTCTACGCCGACCTGGATATGGGCGACGTCGCGCGCGGCAAATTCGACTTCGACGTGATCGGCCACTACGCCCGACCGGATGTGTTCCGGCTGCACGTGAACGGCGCGGCGATGGACGCGGTGAACGGGTAGCCGGGCGGGGTAACCGGCTGGCCGCCGGAGGGACTACATTTAACTCGTACATTCGCATGGCCCGGGGTGCCCGAGGGGTTGCAATTCCGGGTGCATGGCATTTTTATTCACAATTCGTGAATCTTTTCACATGTGAGAGGGACAGACCATGACGACGATGCCTGCGGCGACCGCTTCGCTCACCGACCGCTACCTCGAAGAAGCCGAACGCTACTCGGCCCACAACTACCACCCGCTGCCGGTCGTGCTCGAGCGCGGCGAGGGGGTCTGGGTGTGGGACGTCGACGGGAAGCGCTACCTGGACATGCTGAGCTCGTACTCGGCGGTGAACCAGGGGCACAGGCACCCGGCGATCGTGGCGGCGGCGAAGGAGCAGCTGGACCGCCTCACCCTCACGTCGCGCGCCTTCCACAACGACCAGATGGGCCCCTTTCTGCGCGAGCTCTGCGAGGCTTCCGGCTTCGACGCGGCGCTGCCGATGAACACCGGCGCCGAGGCGGTGGAGACCGCGATC
This sequence comes from Gemmatimonadota bacterium, assembly GCA_022827345.1. Lineage (GTDB taxonomy): Bacteria > Gemmatimonadota > Gemmatimonadetes > Longimicrobiales > Gaopeijiaceae > Bin94. The sequence goes on from JAJDTB010000006.1 coordinate 82,366, forward strand.
AAGATGGTGCGGAAGTGGGGCTACCAGGTCCGCGGCATCCCCGAGGACCAGGCCGAGATCATCGTCTGCGAGGACAACTTCCACGGGCGCACGACCACCATCGTCGGGTTCTCGTCGGAGGATCAGTACCGCGAGGGCTTCGGGCCGTTCACCCCGGGCTTCAAGCTGATCCCGTACGGTGATCTGGATGCGCTGCGGGCGGCGATCGGCCCCAACACCGCCGGCTTCCTCGTCGAGCCGATCCAGGGAGAGGCCGGCGTGATCGTGCCGCCGGACGGCTACATGCACGGCGCGGCGGAGATCTGCCGGGCCCACGGGGTGGCGCTCGTCGCCGACGAAATCCAGACCGGACTGGGCCGCACGGGTCGGTTCTTCTGCTGTGACTGGGAGGGCGTGCGCCCGGACATCCTCATCGTCGGCAAGGCTCTGGGCGGCGGCGTGTACCCGGTCTCGGCGGCGATCGCCGACAAGGAGTTCATGGACGTCTTCCGCCCGGGCGACCACGGGTCGACCTTCGGCGGCAATCCGCTGGGCGCGGCGGTCGGAATGGCTTCGCTGCGCGTGATCCTCGACGAAGAGCTCTCGCGCCGCTCCGACGAGCTGGGGAGCTGGTTCATGGATGAGCTGCGCGCGATCGGGTCGCCGCACGTGGAGGAGGTGCGGGGCAAGGGGCTGATGATCGGTGTGGTCATCAAGGATTCCTCCGGGCCGGCGCGGCCGTTCTGCGAGGCGCTGGAGGAGCGGGGGATCCTCGCCAAGGAGACGCACCACCAGGTCGTGCGGTTCGCGCCACCGCTCACGGTGGACCAGGACGTCCTGCGGGATGCGCTGGCGGAGATTACGGCCGTATTGAGGTAGCGGCGCGCGTTGAGACAGGGTCCGCGAGAGCGGGGCGGCGCTGCGGCCCGTCGGTGCCTTGTTGGCGCAAGCCGGGTCAGCTGCGCGGCGGGCCGATCGTCCCCTGCTTCGAGGTGTCGATTTCGGCGATCTCACCCTCGCCGAACAGAACGGCCCGGGTCTGCGCGTAGAGAAACTCGCGCGACTCGGGTTTACGGGGGTCGAGTCCGAAGTGGTTGATCAGCAGCGTCTGGTGCTGAAGCCACTCACGCCAGCAGCGTGTGCAGATTTCGCGCTGGATCCGCTCGCCCAGCTCCGAGCGGAAGGGCGGGCGTGCGAGGGGCTCGTCCGGAGTGTCCGGCGGTCTGCAGCAGGTGATCGTGTCCAAGGGTTCTTCTCGTGGCCGAAGCGAGTGTGCTCCTTATAGGTTACCTTTCCACATCGGAAGCCGGAAGGAGGAAGCCATGTCGTCATCGCAGACGCCCAGGGCGGACAGTGTGAACAACGGAGAAGGATCGCTGCTGAGCAGGGAGCAGCTGGCCCACCTCGAAAAGAGGCTCCTCCAGGAGAGGGCCAAGGCGCTTCGCGGACTGGGGCACTTCAACGAACTCTCCAAGGTGGGTCGCGCTTCCGGGGACTCCGACCTGTCCAGCTATACCGACCACATGGCCGACCAGGGTACGGAGGCGATGGAGCGCGAAAAGGCGGCGGTCTTCGCCACCAAGGAGGGCCGGTATCTCTACCGCCTCGAGGAAGCCCTCCGCAGGCTCTATCGCGACCCGGACAACTTCGGCCGGTGCCACGGCACGGGCAGACCGATCGGATTCGAGCGGCTCGACGCACTGCCGCACGCGCGGTACTGCATCGAGTACAAGCTGGAGCTGGAGGCCCGGGGCGAGTAACCCTCCGCGGCGAACGTACCGGGACTCCGCGCGGACGCCTGCGAGCGGCGGACCGCCTCGTTTTCGCAGGCGAGCCAGGCGGCTTGCGGGCTGGCAGCTACCGGCGCGGCGATCCCAGCACGCGCAGGAGGTCGCCGCCGAGCACCTCGATCTGCCATTGGCGCACATCGTCGACGGCGCCCAGTCCGGCGCGGCTTCGCGGCCTGGCGGCGACGATTCGCCGCAGCACCTGATTCGACATCACGCGGCCCCGCTCCAGGCCCACGCTGACCGCCGCCGCGTTCCTCACGTCCTTCAGGCGGTCCAGCACCTCGTCGTCCTCGGGGGTCCAGCGGGGACCGCGGCGTCGCGGCCGCGGGAAGGGCACGAGGCGGGCGGCCGGCAGACCGTCCACGCGCTTCAGCAACTCAAGCAGAGACAGTCCCCGGCTGCGGGCGAGGCGCGGGGGAAACCCCTTCACGGCAGCCAGCGCCGAGACCGACGCGGGGCGCGTGGCCACCACCTCGGCGAGTGCCTGGTCCGACACGACCCTGAACGGCGCACGATCCCGCGCCCGCGCGATCCGGTCCCTCCACCCGATCACTTCGCGCAGGGCGGTGACCGTGCGGTCGTCCATCCGTCTCGCGTTCTTGAACCGCGTGACCGGATCGACCGGCGGGTCATCCTCATTCGTCCCCGCCGCGCTGGCGCAGAGCCAGCGGTACTCTTCTTCGGCCCAGTGCATGCGCCCCCTCTCCCGCAGCCTGTCCTCGAGGATCGCGGCCAGGTCGTGAAGGTGGCGGGTGTCGCCGGCGGCGTAGTCGATCATCCCGCCGGTCAAAGGCCGCTTCGCCCAGTCAGCCCGCTGGTAGCGCTTGGAGACCTGGATGCCCAGGTGCTCGCCGAGCAGCGCCTGAAGTCCCACGGCGGGCTCGCCCAGGAGGCTGGCCGCGACCTGGGTATCGGCCAGATTGGTGATGCGGATGCCCAGGTCGCGGGCCAGGAGCCGCAGGTCGTACGCCGCTCCGTGCATGATGGTCCGCCGCCGGGAGTCCTCGAGAAACGGCTTGAGATGGGGCGCCAGGTCGATGGCAAGCGGGTCCAGGACGAAGGTCCTCTCCGGGGTCGACAGCTGAACCAGGCAGAGGCGGTCCGAGTAGCGATGGAAACCGGCCGCCTCGCAGTCCAGAGCGATGTCGCGCGTGCGATCCAGCGCCCGTTCGACCCCGCGGGCCTGTTCCACCTGGTCGACGTAGGTGGTGGCTTGATGCCGGGCGGCGGCGGGCCCGGGGTCGCTGGCAGGCATGAGGAGAGGTCGGCTCCGTATCGCGGATGTGGTGATCGGCTACGGGCAAAGATAGCTTGATGGGCGCATCCGGAGCGTACGTCGTCCGCGCGTCGCCACCGCTGCGCCGACTCTAACCCTGCGAGGAGGCCACGCCACTCGATGATCAGAACCAAGGTCATCGCCACGCTCGGACCCGCAAGCGCAAAGCCGGACGTCATGATCAGTCTGGTGCGCGCGGGGATCAACGTCGCGCGCATCAACATGTCCCACGGCGACCACCGCTTCCACGAGCGCAGCATCCGCCTGGCCCGCGAGGCCGCCAGGACGGTAGGGCGCCCGGTTGCGATTCTGGTGGACCTGCAGGGGCCCAAGATCCGGATCGGAAAACTCCCCAGGCCCGTCACCCTTGAGGACGGCAGTGTCGTGACAATCGCTCCGGAAGGCCTGCACGGCCCGGACGAGCTCCCCACGACGTATGTGCCCCTCGCCAGGGAGTTATCCTCCGGGACCCATATCCTTCTCGACGACGGCCTGCTGGAACTCGTGTGCCTGGACACGGACGGGGGACGGGCCCGCTTCGAGGTGTTGAAGGGAGGCGTCCTGCGCTCCCGGAAGGGAATCAACCTGCCGGGGGTGGACCTGAACACGCCCGCCGTCACCACGAAAGACCGGAAGGATCTGAAGTTCGCTCTCGCGATGGACGCGGAATACGTAGGACTCTCCTTCGTGCAGAATGTGGACGACGTCAGGGTGATGAGGGCGCACCTGAAGGGCAGGGCGTGGCTCGTGGCCAAGATCGAGCGGGCCAACGCGGTCGAGCAGCTGGAGGGAATCGTCGAGTACAGCGACGCGGTGATGGTGGCGCGCGGCGATCTGGGGGTCGAGCTTCCCTACGCGAAGGTGCCGCTGGTGCAGAAACGCATCATCCAGGCGGCGAACGGATTCGGTTGTCCGGTCATCACCGCCACCCAGATGCTGGAATCGATGACCGCATATCCCAGCCCGACCAGGGCCGAGACATCCGATGTCGCCAACGCGATCCTGGACGGTACCGATGCCGTGATGCTGTCGGCGGAGACCGCCGTCGGGAAATACCCCGCCAGGACGGTGGAGGTGATGGTGCGCATTGCGGAGGAGATCGAGGGAAGCGGCGTCCTGGTGGAGGGGCCGCACTATCTCGCCGCGATGGGACCGATCCAGCGGCGCGGGGCATCGCTGCGGGAGCATGCGGTCGCAGATTCTTCCGTGCGCTCGGCGCGAGATCTCAACGCGCCGGCGATCATCGTGATCACGCGCAGCGGGTTCTCGGCCCGCCTCGTCGCTTCCTACCGCCCGGCAACTCCGATCTACTCCGTCTGCACCGAGAAGAAAGTGTACCGGCAGCTCTCCGGGGTCTGGGGCGTGAGGCCGGTCCTGGCCGAACACGGCGAGATCACGTACGAGAACCTGACGGAACTGGGGAAGCGGGTGGTGCTCGATTCGGGCAGGGGTAAGGTGGGCGACCCGGTGATCGTGACCTCGGGGCTGCCCTTCCACAGGCGGGGCTCGACCAACACCATGAGGGTCGAGCAGCTGTGACGTGCGTCTGACCTTTCTGGGGACCGGGACGTCCTTCGGCGTTCCGGTGATCGGTTGCAGCTGCGCCAACTGCACATCGACCGACCCGCGCGACCGTCGGACGCGCCACGGGGCCCTGCTGGAGCTGGCGGGCGGCAACCTGCTCATCGACACACCGCCGGAGCTCCGCCTCCAGCTGCTTGCGGCCGGCGTCGACCGGGTGGACGCGGTCTGGTACACGCACCTCCACGCCGACCACGTCCACGGGATCGACGACGTCAGGATCTTCTCGACGCGTGGCCGCGACGCCGTGCCGACGTACATCCCCGAAGAGATGAAGTCGCAGATGACGGAGCGCTTCCCGTACATCTTCAGCGACCGGACCAGGGTGCCCAGAGGCACGACCAAGCCCCGGCTGGACCTCATCGGCTATCACGAAGGGGTGGCCGCCAGCGTCCTGGGGGCCCGGATCACCCCCTTCCGGGTGCCGCATGGACCCACCGACGCATTCGGCCTGCGCGTCGGCCGTCTGGGATACGTGACCGATGCCAAACGGCTGCCCGCGGCGGCGCGGGACATCCTGGCCGGAGTGGAGGTTCTGGTGCTCAACGCGCTCTGGTGGGGATCGCCGCACCCGACCCACTTCAACGTCGAGGAGGCGATCGAGGCCGCCCGGGACATCGGCGCGCGGCGCACCTTCCTGACCCACCTGACCCACAAGGTCGGATACCGGGAGCTCGCCGGCGCCCTCCCGCGCGGGATCGAGCCGGCCTACGACGGACTGACGGTGGAGCTCGATTGAGCCCGGCCATGTCCGCCCGGCGCCGCCCGGTCACGATCCATTTCGACAACATGGTCGCGGGGGTGCTGGCGGACGGCGGGATCGATCCGGCGAGACTCTTCGTCGGCGGGAGCACCAAGGGCGCCGCCGACACCGGCGGTTCTGCGGTGGCAGAGGGCGACCTGGCCCGGCGATTCCACCAGGCTTTCGAGGCGGTGCGGTCTTGGCGCGAGGCCGGCGATCTCGGATTTCTCGACCTCCCCGCCGACCGATCCCTCGCGGCACGAACCCGCGAGGCCGCCGAAGCCCTGGGCCACCGCCGCTTCGACGACGTGGTCGTCATCGGGATCGGCGGTTCCGCGCTGGGGGCCGCCGCCCTCCGGGACGCACTCCTCCCCCCCGGCTGGAACGAACTCGAAGGCGCCGCCCGCGGCCAGCGTCCCCGGCTGCATGTCCTCGACAACCCCGACCCTGACTCCGCGGGGGCGCTGCTGGGTCGCCTCGATCTCGGCCGCACCCTCTTCAACGTGGTCAGCAAGTCGGGCTCCACAGCCGAGACCCTGGCCCTGTTCCTCACCGTCTGGGGGAGGCTGGAGGAGACCGTCGGGCCGGGCCGGGCGCGTGACCATGTGGTCGTCACCACCGATGCCCGGCGCGGCTTCCTCAGGGGTCTTGCCGAAGAGCGCGGCCTGCGTTCGCTGCCGGTGCCCGGCAACGTCGGAGGACGGTTCTCGGTGCTCTCCCCCGTCGGCCTCCTGCCGGCGGCGCTGGCCGGCATCGACACGGAGGCCCTTCTCGATGGCGCATCCTCGATGGCGGCCCTGTGCGAGACGCCCGTCCTCCAGCAGAACCCGGCCGGCACGCTGGCGACCCTCCTGCACGCCGCCGACACCGACCACGGGGCGGGCGTTCACGTCTTCATGCCCTACTCCGACCGCTTGCAGGGCATGGCCCGCTGGCTGCAGCAACTGTGGGCAGAGTCGCTCGGCAAGGCGCGCAAGCTGGATGGCACCCGGGCGGAAACCGGGCCCACACCGCTGCCGGCCCTCGGCGCGCCGGACCAGCATTCCATCCTGCAGCTGCTCATGGAGGGGCCGCGCGACAAGGTGGTGGTCTTCCTCGGGCGCGCCGCCGCCGACCTTGATGTCGCGATCCCGTCGCCATTCCCCGACAACGCCTCGGTCTCCCATCTGGCCGGCTGCACGCTCTTCGAGCTGCTCGACCGCGAGCGCGTCGCCACAGCGGAGGCGCTGCGGCGGGCCGGCCGCCCCAACCTGACCATCATGATGGATTGCGTGGACGCCCGTTCGGTCGGGGCGCTGCTCATGCTCTTCCAGATCGCCACCGTGCATGCCGGAGCCCTGTACGGCGTGGATCCCATGGATCAGCCCGGCGTGGAACTTGGCAAGTCGCTGACCTCGGGGCTCATGGGCAAGCCGGGCCACCAGGCGCCGGTGATCCCGTCCCCGGACGCTCGTTGGCGGGTGTAGGGGCGCGCGTTAACTTCCAAGGTGCCGGACCGGGCGTTTCGCCGCCGTGGTGCGACGCCCGATTCCTTCAAGAAAAAAGACGTGGGGGAGAAGATGAGCAATGGTGAAGAACAGCCTGCGGTCATCATCGAGAGGGACCGCCGAGCCGAGGTCGGCGCCTTCCTTCTCGGGGCGCTCGTCGGAGCCGGGCTCGCCCTTCTGTTCGCCCCGGGTTCGGGCGAGGAAACGCAGGAGCGGCTCAGGACGCAGGCCAGGAGGCTGAAGACGCTGACCGAAGACCGGGTGCGGGGTCTCCGGGAGGATCTGGGCGCGCGCGTGGAGTCCGCCAGGGACGTCCTGGGCCAGAGACGCCAACTCGCGGCCGATGCGCGGCAGGAACTGGAAGACAAGCTGGCGCGCTCGAAGGCGGCCTACCACGCCGGATTGGAAGCCGAGGCCGAGGCGGACGCGGGCGAAGAAACTACATAGAGTGGCGCCCGGAGAGGCGCTGGCGACCAGACTCCAAGCACGAGAGGACGCGTAGGTGAAGATCTATCTGGACACGGCCAACCTGGGAGAAATCCGCGAGGCGGCCCGCTGGGGCATCCTCAGCGGCGTGACCACCAACCCCAGCCTGATGGCGCAGGAGGAAGGCGCGGATTTCGAGGACACCATCCGCACCATCTGCGGCCTGGTCGATGGGCCGATCAGCGCCGAGACCGTCTCGGAAGACGCGGACGGAATGGTCGCCGAGGGGGTCGAGTTCGCGGCCTGGCATCCCAACGTGATCATCAAGGTGCCGGCCACCCTGCAGGGGCTGGAGGCCGTGTCACGGCTTGCCCGGCGCGGGATCCGGTGCAACGTCACCCTGATCTTCAACACCAACCAGGCGCTGATGGCGGCGCTGGCGGGCGCCTTCGTGGTGTCGCCCTTCATCGGCCGCGTGGACGACATGTCCTACGACGGCATGGAGCTGATTCGCGAGATCGCGGCCGTCTTTGACCAGAATCCCGAGATCCGCACGCAGATCCTGGCCGCGTCGATCCGGCACCCGAGGCACGTCACCGAGTCCGCGCTGGCCGGCGCGCACATCGCCACCTGCCCCTTCGGCGTGCTGAAGAAGTGCATGAAGCACCCGCTTACCGATCTCGGCATGGCGAGCTTCCTCGCCGACTGGCGTAAGCGGGAGGCCAGGATGGCGATGGCCGCTGCGACCGCCGGCTGAGACGCAGCGCGGCGCATCTCTTGAAGGGCCCGCCATCGGGCGAGTCGCGGCGGGTGGTCGCGCGCAACAAGAAGGCTCGCCGCGACTATGTGGTGCTCGACACATGGGAGGCCGGGCTGGTCCTCAAGGGGACCGAGGTCAAGTCCATCAGGGCCGGGAAGGTCGCGTTCCACGACGCGCACGCGCGCGCCGAGTCGGGCGAGGTCTGGCTGCACAACCTGCACGTGAGCCCCTACGAGCACGGGAACCGGTGGAATCACGACGAGACGCGCCCCCGGAAGCTGCTGCTCCACAAAGACGAAATCCGCCGCATGGTATCCCGGGCCGAGGAGAAGGGGCTGGCGCTCGTTCCCCTCGACCTCTACTTCCGCCGGGGGCGCGCGCGCATCACCCTGGGTCTGTGTCGCGGCAAGAAGCACCGCGACCGGCGCGAGGAATTGAAGCGCAGGACCATGCAACGAGAGGCGGAGCGGGCCATGAAGGAGCGGGGATGAGCGGCGCTGCCCAGGTCTTCGGAACGCACTTTGCCAACCCCGTGCTGACGGCCGCCGGGACCTGCGGCTTCGGCGAGCCGGTGGTGGACGTGATGGCTCCCACCGAGATCGGCGGCCTCGTGACGAAGTCCGTGACCGTCGAGCCGAGGTGGGGAAACCCTGCGCCGCGCGTAGCGGAATACCCCGGCGGAATGCTCAACTCGGTCGGCCTGGCGAACCCGGGCTGGCAGGCGGTGAGGGACGAGAAGCTGCCCTGGATCAAGCGCCGTCTCGGCGGCTTGCCGGTGTTCGTGTCCGTGGCCGGGGCGCTGGCCGCCGAGTACGGACAGGTTGTCGCGGGACTGGATGCGGAGGATGGATTCGTGGGCTTCGAACTCAACCTGTCCTGCCCGAACGACTCGCACCTCGGGGGCAAACCGTTCTGCCTGGATCCGGAGGCGCTGCGCGAGGTGCTGGATCTGGTCCGTCCGCTTACCGACAGGCCACTGGTCGTCAAGCTGGCGCCGAATGACCCCGATATCGCGGCTACCGCGTCGCTCGCGGTCGAGCACGGCGCCGACGGGGTTGCCGCGATCAACACCGTGCCCGGGTTCCTCGCCAGCCGGGACGGCGGATCCCGGCTTGGGGCGGGGCGGGGGGGGACGAGCGGCCCGGCGCTTCTCCCGGTGGGCCTCGCCGCGGTGCGCGACATCGCGGCCGCGGTCGACGTGCCCGTCATCGGAGTGGGCGGGATACTCACCGCGCACGATGCCCGCGCCTACCTCGACGCGGGGGCGTCGCTGGTGCAGGTCGGCACCGGATCGTTCGCCGACCCACGTTGCGCGGCGCGGGTCGCGCGCGATCTGGAAATGAGCGTTCCATGAGAGATCGCATCATCGTCGCCCTCGACACGCCGGACGCCGCCTCCGCCCTCGCCGTCGTCAACCGCCTCGGCCCGGCCTGCACCTTCTACAAGGTCGGCCTCGAGCTCTACACCGCCGCCGGACCGGCGGTCGTAGCGTCGCTCCGCGACCGCGGCAAGGCCGTATTCCTCGACCTCAAGCTCCACGACATCCCCAACACGGCGGCGCGCGCCACCGCCCGCGCCGGCGAACTCGGCGTGCGCTTCCTCACCGTACACGCGATGGGGGGCGCGGCGATGCTTGCGGCGGCGGCCCGCGCCGCCCCGGAATCGCTCACGCTGCTGGGCGTCACGGTGCTGACCTCGCACGACGCGCCGTCCCTGGGCCAGGTCTTCGCGCGCCCGGTCACCGATGTCGGCGCGGAGGCGGACCGCCTCGCGGTGATGGCCAGGGAGGCGGGGCTGGGGGGCGTGGTGTGCTCGGCCAGCGAGGCCGGGCGGCTGCGGGCCGCATTGGGCCCGGACGCCATGATCGTCACCCCGGGGATCCGCCTCGCCGGCGATGCCCACCACGACCAGCGCCGCGTGCGCACCGCGGCCGAAGCGTTCGGGGCGGGGGCCACGCACATCGTCGTCGGCCGTCCCGTGACCGCCTCCACGGACCCGCGCGCGGCCTTCGAGCGCATCCTGGCCCAATCGGACCCGGCCGGGTGATCGCCTCGCGCGGCCAGCGTCTTATATTTGCCACATGAGACTCTACGACTCCCTGACGCGCGAGCTCCGCCGCTTCGAGCCCCTCGACCCGGGCCGGACGACCGTCTACGGATGTGGCCCGACGGTGTACGACTTCGCCCATATCGGCAATTTCCGCGCCTTCGTCGTCTACGACCTCCTCCACCGCCACCTCCGCTCGACAGGACGCGCCGTCGACTTCGTCGTCAACTTCACCGACGTCGACGACAAGACGATCGACGGGGCTGCGGAGGCGGGCCGCACGCTTGCCGGTCACACCGCCCGTTACATCGAGGCGTTCCAGGAGGATTCGAGGCGCCTTGGGCTGCTGCCCTTCTCCCGTCACCCGAGGGCCACCGCGTACATCCCGGCCATGGTGACCTTCATCGAGCGCCTGTTCGCGGCCGGGAGCGCCTACCGGGCGGGCGACGGGTCGGTCTACTACTCCGTCACGTCGTTCGACGACTACGGCAAGCTGTCCGGAAAGGGAGGCGACGATGTGCCCGTGCGCTCCCGCATCGACGCCGGGGACTACGACAAGGCGGATGCGCGGGACTTCGCGCTCTGGAAGGCCGCGCAGCCGCGCGACCACGAGGTGGGGGCCGTCTGGGACTCGCCCTGGGGTCCGGGGCGGCCGGGCTGGCACCTGGAGTGCTCCGTCATGGTGACCGAGCTGCTCGGGGATACCGTCGACCTTCACCTCGGCGGCGAGGACCTCATCTTTCCGCACCACGAGAACGAGATCGCCCAGTCGGAGGCGGCGACGGGCGCTCCATGTGCCTGCTGCTGGCTCCACGTCAAGCACCTCCAGGTCGACGGCCGCAAGATGTCGAAGTCGCTCGGCAACTTCCACACCGTCAGAGATCTCGTCGAGCGGGGCTACGATCCCGCCGCGATCCGCTGGGTGCTGCTGTCCGCCCACTATCGCAACGAGCTCAACTTCACCTTCGAGGGCCTCGACGAGGCGACCGACGCGATCCAGCGGCTCCTCGATTTCCGCCGCCGGGTGGCCGAGTTCCGGATCGCGTCCGGGGCGAAGCCGGGCCTGGGCGCGCGGGCCAGGGAGCATCTGACGGCGTTCACCGAGGCGATGGACCTGGACCTCAACGTCCCGCGTGCGGTGGCGGTGCTGTGGTCGATGGCGAAGGAGGTGAACGCCGCGCTCGATGGCGCACCGGGCGGGATCGGCGCGGCGGACCGCGACGAGGTGCTGGCGGTGCTCGCGGAGATGGATGCCGTGTTGGGGGTGCTCGATCTCGCCGCCGAGGCCAGGGAGGTGGACGACGAGACCGAGGCCCTGATCCAGCGCAAGGTCGACGCCCGCGACCGGGCCCGGGCCGCGCGCGACTTCGCGACCGCCGATCGCTTGCGCGCCGAGCTGGAGGCCGACGGGGTGCGGCTGGAGGATACGCCGTCGGGCACACGCTGGAAGCGGATCCACGCGGCGGCGGGCTGATCCGGGCGCATCTTCCATCGCCGCTCCCGTTGGGCCAACTTGGAGTACGGCGCTGACGTAGCTCAGTTGGTAGAGCAGCTGATTTGTAATCAGCAGGTCCGGGGTTCGAGTCCCCGCGTCAGCTTTGCGGCCTGGCCGGCCGGCGGACCGTTCAGCGGCGAGTCCGTCCCGGGAGGCGCCGCGGGGCACGACATTCGATTGCCCGACATCTTCGGGTTGATTCGCTTCGCGAAAGCCGCTACCTTTCTATGCTGGCTTCCATCCGCGGCCCCGATCCGACAAACCAGATTGGCGCAGGGGTGGAAGTGCGTGCATTGGTGGGGTACCGAAGCGGCCAACCGGGGCAGACTGTAAATCTGCTGGCAAATGCCTACGGAGGTTCGAATCCTCCCCCCACCATGAGGAGGCCGGAGTCCTCCTTGAAAAACGCGGGAGTAGCTCAGTTGGCTAGAGCATCAGCCTTCCAAGCTGAGGGTCGCCGGTTCGAGTCCGGTCTCCCGCTCTGGGCCCCGCAGGGGCGTGAGAAACTGGGGAAACAGAGGTGCTCTGGTAGCTCAGTGGTAGAGCGCTTCCTTGGTAAGGAAGAGGTCGCGGGTTCAATCCCCGCCCAGAGCTTGGCGGACGCGAATCTGCACCTGCCGGCGCGACCTTCAACCAGCAAACCCGAACGAGGAAAGAATGGCGAAGGAGACCTTCGAGCGAACGAAGCCGCATGTGAACGTGGGGACGATCGGGCATGTGGATCACGGGAAGACGACGCTGACGGCGGCGATCACGCTGGCGCAGGCGAAGA
>JAJDTB010000021.1 GCA_022827345.1 Gemmatimonadota bacterium
CCGCCAACGTCCGTCCACGTCGCACGGCATCCCGTTTTGGAATGGGGATGTAAAAAGGGGATGATATTAACATCAATTACTCTAAACCGTTGTCATATATGCAACTTACGAAAACTCGACAGAATAGCTCTGCTATTCGCCTCTCAGAGCGCCTTGCCAGCCCGGCGCCTCGGCACTCTCGTTAGCACGCGAACTTCCGGGACGGGACACTAGGAGCCAAAGGAGAATGAGATGATGCTCTCGCACATGGCCCGCCTGACCGTAGCCGGGGGCCTCGTCCTGATCGCGGCAGACGCGAACGCACAGTCGATCGACGACGTCAGAACCGCCCTCGCAGACGGCCGCTTTCTGGAAGCCGCGGATCTCGGTAATGCCCTGGGGACGTCCGACGGCTATACCGTGGCGGCACAATCACTCGCGATATACGCCCACTTCGAGGCGACGGACGAGGAATGGAACGAGGTCATCGAGCGTGCGATGCGGATCGGCGAGGAGGCTGTGCGCGCCGATCCGACCAACCCGGAGGCGCATTGCCAATACGCCCACGCCGTCGGCCGGTATGCCCAGGGCGTGGGCACGATTACAGCGATTCGAAAGGGCCTGGCCGGCAAGGTTCGCGATGCGCTCGAGGCGGCGCTTGAAATCGATCCCGACTACCCCGGGGCGCACTTGACGCTGGGCGGGTGGCACGCCGACGTCGCGGCGGCTGGCTTCCTTGCCCGCAAGGTGTACGGCGCCAACCGGGAGGACGCCGTCCGCCACTACGAGCGTGCGTTGGAACTGGTGCCGGAGTCGAAGATCCTGCTGTACGAATACGGGAGCAGGCTATCCGACCTCGACGAGGAGAGTGGCACGGAAAGGGCCAGGGCAATGCTGGAAATGGCGCTTGGATTGCCGGTGCGGGATGCCTACGAGGAGTATGTCCATCTGGACATTCTGGATGGTCTGGACGCGCTGGACGGAAGGTAGCGCTGGTTCCGGAACACGCTACGGAGTGCGGTCGCCACTTCTCACCACCGGGCCCCGTCGAAATACTCGACGACCATGCGCGCCACCTCGCCCATGCGGATCTCTGCCACCGCGCCGGGGCCCGCGATCTCCCTGTTGTAGAAGGCCATGACGATGGGCCCCGAGTTGGCGTAGAGGATGCCCACATCGTTCGTGACCCCGGTGGTCCCCCCGGTCTTGTGCCCGACCGGGACGGAGAGGTGGATCGCCAGCGCTCCGGCGATGGGGGTACCGCTCGCCTGGGTATTGCGGAGGATCCGCCGCATCTCCTCGCAGCTCTCCTCGGACGCGATGGTGCAGGTCTCGATGCGCTCGAGCAACTGCCCCATCGCCCGGGGCGTGGCTACTCCGAACCAGTTCTCTTCGGGGTGCAGGAGAGCGCCGGTCTGCTGCTCGCCACGGGCGGAAGCTCGCTGGGCTATTGCTCGGTCAAGGCTGTCCTGCCGCTCGGCGAGCGACGGCACGTTCCCCAGGATCGTGTTGGCGCAGCAGAGGGCGAAGACATCTTCACGGGAGAGCGGACCGACCCCGGGCGCCATGCGCTCGTAGAGTCCGCGAAAGTAGCTGTAGACGGTATGGTTCATGTGGAGCGGCTCAAGCCCCTGCCCCTGGATGAACGCGTTCACCGGTTCGACCCCGCCGATCCTTCGGAGCACCATGTCCGTGGCGGTATTGTCGCTGGTGATGATCATCTCGGTGACCAAGTCGCGGATGCTCGGATTGAGCCCGACACCCTTGTACCTGAAGATCCCGGATCCTCCCACCAGGTCCGATCTCCGGAGCTCGATGCGCTCGTCCAGGTCGATGTCGCCGGCGTCGGCCATCCGGTAGACGTGAGCCATGATGGCGACCTTGATGGTGCTGGCGCTCTCGAAGGGCTCGTCACCCCGGACGCTGGCTTCTTCGCCCGTAGTCAGGTGTTTCACGTAGAGGCCCGCGATCCCGGGGAACCTGGCGAGCTCCGCTTCCAGAAGGCGGGAGAGCGGTGTATCCGGAGGCTCCTGGGCGGAGGCCCCGGCCGCCCGGAACGGTGCCGGGAGGAGTGCGTGCACCAGCAGAACAAACACACACGTCAACGTCCTGAATCGCATTGTCGCCTCCTTGTCGGCGGCGGGCGGACGGTCCGGCGGCGTGTCACCGCATTCCGACGAGCCCCTTGACCGCATCGGTGAGCCGCTTCGGGTCGTAGCCCAGGCCGTCCTTGAAGACGAGCCGCACGTTGCGGATGTCGGATGCGCTGTTCCCGATATCTCCTTCGATCACGACCAGGTCCGCGAGCTTGCCGGCGGTCACCGTGCCGACCTCGTCGTCGATCCCGATCACCCTGGCCCCGTTTGCGCTGACGATCTGGACGGCTGTGGCCGCCTCGAAGCCGGCCTGCACGAGGAGTTCGAAGTTGCGCTGGTCGCCGTAGCCGGGAAGCGCGCCCCAGGCGGGGTCGACGCCCGCCGCGAGCAGCCCGCCCGCCTCCACGAAGCGGCGTTCGAAGGCGAACATGTTGTGCAGGAGGTCGATCATCCATTCCGTGGTCCCCGACCGAATCACCCGGCGGCGCTCCATTTCGGCCTGAACCACGTGATCGGGGAGCGCTTCGAGATCCCTCGCCGTGAGATCGGGGACGGCCGGAGTCGCCTGCTCCGCGACGGCCAGCGTCGAGGTGATCGCCACCCCGGCCTCGACGATCTCGTCGATCGTGACGTCCACGGCGGGGCTGTTGACGTCGAGCTCGGCCAGCGAAAAAGAGAGGTTGGGACTGCACTTGTCGGGCTCACGCGTCGCATCGAAGTCCGAGTTGGCCCAAAGGCTGTGCTCCAGGTTGTCGATGCCGAGCGCGGTGGCTTCTCGGAAGCTCACGGAGCAGAGGTGGCCCATGACCTTCATCCCCTGCCTGTGGGCCTCGTCGATGATCGTGCCCAGCGCCTCGCGCGAGATCTGCGTGTAGACCTTGACCCACTCCGCGCCCTCCGCGGCCCAGTAGCGAACGTACCGGCGCGCCGACTCCTCGTCGCGGATTACATACATGCCCAGGTCCCTGAGCCGCTCGTCCGGCCCGGGGCTGATGACGTACGGCGCCGTGATCACGATGCGCGGCCCGGGTGTCTCTCCCCGTTCGATCGAGCCCTTGAGCGCGATGTCCTGATAGGGAGACATGCTGCCCGTCGTCCGCACGGTCGTGACGCCGGCGCCGAGGTACAGGCGCGGCCCCGAGTACTGCATCTGTGCGACCCTCGGGGCATTCTGGTAGTAGTACAGGTGGTCGTGGAGGCCGACCATGCCGGGCATCACCGAGTGGCCCGCCAGGTCCAGCCGCTCCGCGTTGGACGGAATGTCAACGGAGCCCGACGCGCCCACGGCCGCGATGCGGTCCCCGCGGATCAGGACGGTCTGCCCTGCCTGCGCGGGCCCGCCGGTGCCGTCGAACAGCAGCACGTTCTCGAGCGCGACGACGGGCGCCGAGACGCTGAGGTAGGACTGCACCTCGTCGGAAAGCGCGCTCCGGTCCTGGGCGCCCGCCTGTCCGGCGTACAGGGCCATCGTCGCCGCCACCGCGAACATCCGTGTACAATTGCGCATTGTCACTCCTTGCCTGGGGTCTCCGCTCCCATGCAGGGTAGAGGGGCATGTTCAGCCCGTAAAGAGTATTGGAGCAAACCATGATCCGGCCCGTGCGCCCACTAGGAGTCCGTGGACAAAATCCCCCCGGCATTCGAGCGGCGCTGCATCCAGGCTGGATCACTGCGTTCCGCGTTGCTTCTCGGACGAATAGCTCTGCTATTCGCCCTTCAAAGCGCCTTGCCAGCCCGGCGCAGCACCTGAAGCCCAAATCACGGCAGGAAGATACGTAAAGTCAATCAGGACTGCACGATCTGCGTTTCCTGCCGTTGTACTGGACCCTGCTGGATCGTGGCGCGAAAGCGGGAAAACCGTTCACTTTTGGCGGGAAGCGCGAAGCCTCCCACAGGAGCGGCGGCGGAAGCACCGGTAAAAAGCCATCGTCGGGGCGCGCTTCACGCGGCCGCTCAGTGGCTGGAGCCCTTCGGCTCATCGGAGCTGCGGGTACCCACAGTTAGATTGGTAGGACGGGCTCGATCCCGCATCCATCGAGGGATGGGAGGGTCCCCGTGTACCGTCATCAAGATGGGAGCGCCACATTCCCGACTCCGCGTATGAGCCATTCGCCGGTGTCATATCCGGTCTTACCGTCGCGTTGATTGCGACCGACGTTGACCAGCTCGAGACGTGCCGGTTCGACGAACGAGTCCGAGATGTCCAGGTCCGGTCAAGTGGATTCGCCGATGACTACGATCATCTCCCCGTGGAGTCCAACGGTACATTCTGTGGCTTCCTAGCCGTGAAGCAGGCCGGCGACGACGAGGACCGAGTGCGCGACTCAGGCGGCTTCCTACCGCTGTCATCAGACCTGCTCATCGGCGCCGACACGCCGATCCTGAGTGTTCTGGACCCACCCTCTGGGATGCCGTGGGAGCGTCCGCGTTTGGTCGTCTCGGGGTCCGGGATCGTTGGACTCGTGACGGCTGAGGACCTACTGAAGCCACCTTCCGAGTTGGTCTTGGGAGCGCTGATGCTGGAAATGGAGCGCCGGATGATTCGGCGAGTCGAGAGGACGGAGTGGCGTGAGAAGCGATGGTGGGCTCTTTGCTGCGACGACGAGCGTCAGAACTGGGAGCATTCCGGCCGGGCGCTTTCTCTCATCTACTACACTGGATTTCCGACCAAGCTGAAGATTCTCAAGGAGATGGCGATCCTTGAGCTTACGAGTCGGGAGCGCGGACGACTCATAGGCCTGAGAAACGCGCTTTTTCACGCCCGGTTCCCGGCGCAATACGATCCAGACAAGATCCAGCGGGCGATCGAATGCGCCCGTGTTGCCTTGGCCCAACTCGGCAAATCCGGCAAGAGGCCGTCGCGGCAGGCATCAGAGATGCAGGATGACGGACCGCAATAGGCTCCAGCACCACTGCCTCGGCCGGGTCGTGGTGTTGGGATGCGTGGTCGGAGTTCTGGCCACTTGTGAGCAACCGGGTACCGAGCCGGATCCCCCCCGCGTGGCCGCAGTACAGGTATCCCCGGGCACGGCCACGCTGACCTACCTAGGTGCGACAGCCACCTTCCGTGCAACCGTGACGGACCAGTACGGCGCCGAGTATCCGGGCACGGTTACTTGGAGCAGCGACACACCAACCGTGTTCTCGGTGAACTCGACCGGCGTAGTTACGGGGCTTTCCAACGGTGCCGGCAGATTGCGAGCTGACCTCGATGGAGTAAGTGGGACGGCGACCGTCGTCGTCAATCAAGTGGCCGCTGCCGTCGAAATCGTGTCCGGTGACGGACAGTACGGACTTGTTGGAGAGCGACTGCGCGATCCGGTTGGCGTTCGGACGCTGGATGCGGGCGGTTCTCCCATTCCGAGCGTTATTGTCGCATTCCGGCCCGGTACGGGTGGCGGGTCGGCGTCCCCTCCTGCGGTTGCGACCGATGCGACGGGCACTGCGGCCACGTTGTGGACTCTTGGCAGCGTCGCGGGTGTTCAATCTCTGACAGCGGCGGTCGAAAGCGGCCCGAACTCGGTATTCGTGGCTACAGCCCGGCGGTCGCCCAATGAACTGGCCGACAGCATCAAGGCTGTCTCAGGACCGGGTCAAATCGGTCGAGCAGGACAGCGTTTGCCTGAGCCCGTGGTCGTCAGGGTGGTTGATCCCCGAGGAAAGCCAGTACCCGGTGCGACCGTGCGTTTCACCCCGTCTACGGGCCACGGATCGGCCGACCCCGAGGCCACCCAAACCGATGTGGACGGAGAGGCCGCCACGGTCTGGACCTTGGGGAACCATGTCGGCATCCAGCTCTTGACTGCGTCGATACCTGGCACCGCCACGGTGCAGATTATCGCGGCCGACGCGAGAGCCGGCATGTGCGACCGCACTCCGCAGGTCGTCGAAACTATCGTCGCAGAAACCGGCGCTGCGGCCTGCGACGACGTGACGGACGCACTGTTGGCGGGCGTACGGAGGCTGGACCTCAGCAATAGGGCGATCCCGGCACTGAAAGGCCACGACTTCAAGGGGCTGGTCAATCTCGAATACCTATTCCTCGGCGGGAACGAGCTTGCCGAGCTGCCCGCTGCAGTGTTCGCCGATCTCTTCGACCTGACCTGGCTGAGCCTGGACTACAATCAGTTGACTGAACTCCAACCGACCGCCTTCCGAGGACTGGCCGACCTGCGCAGACTCGAATTGCGACACAACCGGATATCTGACCTCCCGGACGACCTCTTCGTCGGACTCGGCAGACTTGAGGAGCTGCTTCTCGGCAATAATGAGATCACCGAAATCCGTTCCGGCGTCTTCGGCGGTCTGTCAAGACTCCGGTTATTGCTCATTCAGAGCAATCGACTCACCGACCTTCCCGCTGACGCGTTCGCCGACCTACCGGAACTGGAATGGCTGGAACTGGGCTACAACGAGCTTCGAAATTTGCCCCCCGGGTTCTTCGGCAACCTGCCCGATCTGGAGAAACTTGGCTTCTACGCGACCGGACTGACCGAGTTGCCAAGGGGTTTCTTCGCGGGTCTTACCAACCTCAGGTCCCTGAGTCTCACCGAGAACAGGTTGCGTGAGATTCCTGCTGGCTACTTTGCGGACATGGTCAGGCTCGAAGAATTGGAGATTCGGCTGAACCAGTTGACGGATCTGAGCCCAGAGTCCTTTCGGGGTCTGGCCGCGCTCACGAGCTTGTCGTTGTCCTCGAACAGGCTGAGCGAGTTGCCCGAAGGGATCTTCAGCGAACTCCAGAACCTGAGACAACTGGCATTGCATGACAACCTCGTGACCCGATTGCCGGGCGCCATTGCCGAACTGCCACGGTCGCTGGAGTACCTGAATCTCAACAACAACCGCATCGAGGAGCTGCCACCCGGAGGGTTCAGCAACTTCGGCAATCTGCTCGAACTGTTCCTGCATGACAACCGGATCGCCATGTTGCCGGGCGCCGCCTTCGAGGGGCTCGAATCACTACATCAGCTATCGCTGGACGGAAACCCTGGAGCGCCGTTCGCCCTCGAACTTCAGTTGGAACGCACAGACACCACGGACGTAACCGCTCCCGGACCCGCAACGCTCGTCGTGAAGCTCGTCGAGGGCGCTCCTTTTGACATCGCCGTCGGGCTGCTGGCCGAAGGTGTGACGCTGTCAGCGGACACCGCGTTCATCGCCGCCGGGACGGTTGCGAGTAATCCGATCAGCGTCACACGCGCCGCCGGCTCCGTTGGGACGGCTAGAGTGCGACTGGAGACCGCACCGGAGGTCCCCGGCCCCCACAGATACCGAGGCATCATTGTGGTTGTTGGAGACGCCATCCGTCTGTTTCGGTAAGTCCAGATAGACCCCATCACCTCGCGTTCGAAGCGGGCACCGAGGTTTGATTTGGTGCCGCCGACCGGGCTCAGAGGCCATTTCAGGTCGGTCGTGAGGCGTTTCGGGGAATATACGGGCCGCAGGATCGCCTGAGAGCGATGATCGCCGGTCCCCGAGGGGTACGGGGTAGGGTGGAAATCGACGGCGCAGCAGAAGCGCCGCCGTCACCGAAGAGTGACTGGCCGCCGGTCGGTCCTCGCCGTCCGTGAGGCTGGCGGCCAAGAGGTCGGACAGCTTGCCCGTGACCGTCGGGCGATCGCCGTCGAGGGCGGCGCGCGGGAGGCTTTTCGCGGGCGTCCGCAGGGCTGACTTGAGCCACTGTTAGGTGGCCAAGCCAGCATACTCCCCGTGGCCACACTCCGTGCGTCCCCGAGGGAGGCTGGCGGGGGGCGGTGCCCCCTCTGACCCCCCAGAAATCTTCGTCGCGGTGGATTGCGCGGGCGGGGCCGTCACCCCGCTTCCCCTTGACGGCGCATCCCGGCGGTCAACCTATTCGGGAAGCTGTCGGCGTCCTACGACAGTACTGCATTCCGCCCAGCGTCGGATCAAACTGTAGTCATTGCGCTGGGCAGGTGTAGACCTTGACGGGGGCAGGTTCATTCCGTGAGCGACAGCGGAATCATCGGGCACGCCTACGGGCGGAGGGTACAAGCCCGTGAAGTAGTCGCCATCGACGAAGCCGGGGACGGGCTGCGTTGCGTCCGCCTGACCCAGGCCTGCGACGATTGGCATGCGTTCCACCGTGCGACGGCGCCGGGACAAGCGCGGAAGCGGGCATCGGTTGTCTTGGGCGCCTCGCGAATCTTGGCGGGCGGGAGCGATGAACCGTTCACGCAGTTGAACCGCTCGACCTTTCGGCGGGGAACATCGTGCGCATAGGCAACGTCACCGTAGACGGCGACCCGGATCTGCCCCTCGCCGTGGAAGACTACCGCGAGCGCGAAGCCTTCCTCCTGGCGATCCTGGAACTGGG
>JAJDTB010000015.1 GCA_022827345.1 Gemmatimonadota bacterium
GGACGCCCTACGAGGTCTTCAAGGCCGGGATCCCGAAGAAGTCCCCGGCCCGGAAGAAGAAGGCCAGAAAGGAGGTCAAGCCAGCAGCGTAGAACTGACCTCGGCGAGGCCGGGTGTCAGGTGAATACCATACTTGTACAGCCTGACGACGCTCGACCCGGAGTTCTTCCCAACCGTGCAGATTTGGGAGTTAGCGTGGTGACATGCGGGACGGTGACAACCTGAACGGGCAGCGGCAGGAACCAAGGGGATCCGTCGCGCCCGTGCCTCCCTTCTTTTAGCCTGAGAATTCTGGGGTCTGAAGGGCCGGCGTCACTCAGACTCGGAAGGGAGATCTGAGCGCATCGTCAACGACCTTCGAGATGGAAGTACACTGCCCGTCTTCCATTAGCTGTTGACATTCTTCGCAGTGACGCTTCCCACCAGTACCCCACTCGACATCGCCCGAGCGGAAAACCCCCTTGCTGGCATCACACTCGACACAGTCGTGATAGAACGCCTCATCGGGCGAATGCCAGTGTTTCGGTGTCATGACATGCATCTCCTCTATTCTTCGTGGTCCTACCGGCACCTAGGACCCTGGATCAGTTCAGCCCAGACGGAACGCCCCCATTAGCTCGATGTTTGCTTGGTAGTCCTCAGTCTTCTTTTGAATGAGATGCCTTTCCGTCAGCCACGCAAGGTCCCGGGAAAGCGTCTTCACCGACCGGTCTTCGTAGTGTTCGGCCAGAGCTTCATTCAGGGCCGTCAGCTTCCATCGTGGGACCGCGACAGGCGGTCCCGGTGTCGTGTTCTGTCGCCCAAGCGCAAGTACGAGGTCTCGTCTCCGCACCATTGACCGTGACGCGCGTTCCCCACGGAAGCCGTCGTGAACAAAGTGCTCCCAAGCCAGCATCGACTGCACCCAAGCCAGATAGACGCAGTGGGTCTGTAGTCCGTCCGCGAACCCCTGCAGCGCGTACGTTAGGAACCCGATGATGTCGCCTTTCCCCGATTTGGCACGACTCGCACGGTCAAGCTGCCTGTAGTACTCCTGCCTCGTTAGCGCGTAGTGAGTGGTGGGAAGATGGGATGCGACAGTGGGGAGCTTGGCCCGGGCGAGCAGCATGTACTCGACCGCCCGCGCCGTCCTTCCGTTGCCGTCCCCAAAAGGGTGGATCCACGCCAAGTAGAGGTGGGCCACGATTGCCTGAAGGATGGCTTTGGCGACTTGGTTGCTCCTGCGGTCTTCCATGATGGACGGGAAGCGCGCCCAATCTCCCGAATCGCCGTCCAGCCATTGGCAAAGTCGGGCAAGTAGGTATTGGCAGTCCTCGGCCGGCGCGCCGCGATATCGACCAACACCGACTGTCTGAGTCCTTACTTTCCCTGGGACAATGCCGTCCTCCAAGTGATCCTCCAGCCCCTCCAGAATGCCTCCGTTCAGTTGACCGATACGCTCGGGGGTGAGGAGAAGTGGATCACCGGCTCGTACCGAGTTCAGAATGGCCGCGTAGCTTCTGAGAACGTTGTCTGCCTCTCGCTGAAGATGCTCGCGGGAAGGCGGCAACTCCAGGCGGCCCTCAGCGATAGCCCGGACCTCATCTTCGGTCAGTGTGCTCCCCTCGATGGCTATCGTCGAGTGTGCTCCTCGCGTGACGATCATCAGGTTCATTTTCTGCGACTGCTCTGGCGGTAGCGTCGCTGCGGCCAGCTGTTCGCAGCGAGCCACTACCTGACCTAGGAGGACCCACAGCCGTGGGGGCGCATCTCGCAGATCAAGCGTGAAGTTGACCCACGGATGGGTCTTCCGGTAGTGACGTTCATTGGTCATGGGCTAATGGGTGTCTCCTATTATGTCTGTCATGTTGGTCATTTGTCTGTCTGACAATATGGCCATGAGTATGTCCAGCGTACCGTTGCGTGTCAAGTGGATCCCAGTCAGACCGCTGAGTCAGTGAGAACTCGTGGGTAGACGACCGCCTTGTCGCCCACCTGGTAGACAGACAGGCTCCGGCCGGCGAGGCCGTGATCGCGACGGTGCCGGGAACGACGCCGCCTCCTGTGTGGTGTCGTCCAGGCCGCCTATGTCGATCACCGTCAGTTTCGAGACGGGGCTAGGCGAAGCGGCTGCTGCGGTCGAGGACGGTCTGGGCATTCCGATGCTCCTAGTCATGGACCGATGCAAAACGGGGGCTTTCAAGGCCACGGTCTCGCCGAGGCAAGAAACCAGTGCCGACTGACTCCGGTCGGAAACGTGCTATCGTGCTCGAATACGCAGGGTCAGAGCTGAGAAATGGGAGCCAACTCGAGCCGTCTTTCGATCTCGCCCCACCCGAGGCCGTGTTCTTCAATCGCAGCTTCGATCTCTGACGACCTGAATAGCGTCAGGGGATGTGCCAGCGCGCGCTTGTAGACTGTCACGAGCACCTGCGCGAGTGTGGCTAGCTCCGCGACCGCGGCCACCCATAGATCATCCGGTGGACTTGCGTTACGCGTGCAGCCACGTCGCGGGCCCACAAAGATGCGAACCTGCTCCGCCGCGGGGAATCGGTTGGTCGTCCACTGGATATGCTGATGGAATCGACCGATATCATCACGGTTGTATTCGCTGTCCATTCCCTTCTTAGTCTTGAGTTCGAAAACAAACGCACGATCCTCCGAAGGAGTTAGCCATAGAACATCGGGCCCTTCATCGCCATCATCGTCCGGCCGGGTGGCATCGAATGCCAGGGCAGCTCCGACACGCCGTACGGACTCCTCATGCTGTGCCGCTGTCGCACTTCCACTGCTGAGTACTGCCCCAGCTTGCTGCAATTCGTCGATTATCCCCTCACCACGACGGACGAGCAAGTCTGCCATCGCGTTCGCCTGCGCAGTCGTCTCGATCTGATCTTCAATCGGCTTACTACCCTTTCGGTGTGGTAGCCGCCCTAGTTCTCCACTCAACTGCCCGGCCTTGTGGTAGACAGACTCTGCATCCTCTACACGACCTGCAATCGCTAACGTGTGCGCCTGCCAGTGCATATACCACGCCCCCAGCCGCGGGTCCTCGTCAAAGGCCAGGTTCAGGTGTCGATCCAGCATCCTCGCCGCGTCCTTGTGCCGTCCGTCCCACACCATCTCGAGAAACCGCCGTTCGACTGTCGGCAACCGTGATTCAGTCGGTGGTCTATCAGACTGCTGGTCGTCCGCCTCGGCCTCACTGCCGGTGCCTCCCCTACGCATGTACTGACCATACAAGTCCAGCCAATCAGGTTCGCGATCTAGACACTTGGGGAGTAGTTCACAAGCCGGAAACTCAGCTTCGTTGTCGCGAAGCATCAATGCCAGTTCCAGTTGCTTCCGGAGGTGAGACGGGAGCAGAGCGAGATGTCCGGGGGTCAGAACCCATCTGACTAATTGTTGCCCTAGTATGAGGACGATCCCATAGTCAGCCATGCCACGGCTAATCCGGCCCACCATCTGAACGAGTCGTGAGGCAATGACAGAATCGAAAGCACGACCGATCTGCAAGTGAAACCTAAAAAAACGCTCCAACAACGTCGCACCGACTGGAAGACCATACACCACGAGGACTCGACAGTCATCGCCCGGTAGGTCCACGCCATCATATCGAGCCACAAAGACCAACTTCTCATCCGAGGACGCTGCAAACTGTTGTATTCGCGCATGGCCTTCCTCCGAGCGAAACACAGCCGCAATATCGGTCCATCGATCAACGGCTTCCCCGTGGGGCACCATGATCAATGCCTTTCGTTCATCTACCAGCCGCTTGGCCCACACGACGGCGTCGTCATCCGTACACTCTTGCCGCGCGATGAGGATCATACGCTCCGTCTCGCCAGCGCGCCCGCCGGGCTCGATTATCCTTTTCGGGTATCTTCCAAACGTCCGGCAGAACTCATCATCGCCCGGTAATGTCGCAGAAAGATAGAGTCGTCGGACGTCGTCCTGGAATGGTCGTAGATCATGTACCGGCGGAAGGAAAGGGGTGATCTCGATCCGCCGAGCATGGAGAAGGATGGCACAATCCCTTATATGTGACCGTAGGTGTTGCCACGCGAACTTCGTCTGGCGCGTCTCGGGAACACCGTGATTCCGTAGCAAGGCTACAAGCGTATCCGTTAGAGACACGGAGACAAAAGTCGGAACAAAAAGAACTGTGGAGGTATCACGTGTGTCCACCACTTCATCGAAAATCGTTCCCCGTCCCATACGATGGAATCGTTCGCGCGTGAGTTCGGTGATCTCGTGGTACAGGTCGCGAAAGCGATTACGGTCAATGCATATCGTGAACTGATCACGTATGGTCGCGTGGGCAGTATGGGCATCGTCAAAGACCGCGCCTACAAGGTCCTCGCGTTGAAAGACACTTTTGCCGTTAAAGACTGCCTGGTAGTTTGTGAGTGCCGGTCCAGATCCTCTATGGTACGCGTCCCCTGTCCATTGTCCATTGTAGTAGGTCGATGTCTCAATCCCGTACTCTTCTGCCTTGGACTTAGTCTGCTCTAGTAATTGGTTATTCGCGCAAATATACAGTACCTTGCCACGAGTCTCGTTAACGATCGACTGCGCCGCAATCAACCCAATTAGTGTCTTTCCCGCACCAGTGTTGAGTTTGAACAGGATGTCGGTGTCATTGCGTGCTGCATGCCACTCACGAAGCGCGTCAGCTTGCGGACGCCAGATCTCCTGAACGACCTCGCTCCGAAGCGTCAGGGACTCAAAGAGCTCAAGAGGGCGGATCGGTCCTCGTAGTTCACGATGACGGTGTAGCAAGTCCGTTAGTCGAGGCATCATTCCTCACCTTGCTGAGTGTTCCGGAACAGTGGAGCGCAGGCACCGGAGCGGCGTCTACGCCGAGCCAAAGGCCGTTAGGCCCACATTCTGAGTCTATCCAGTGTGACCGCCGTCACCGACCGCGTCGGTTATCACGCGCGGGTCCACCTCAATCTCTCTCATCCCACACCGACGACCTTGCCGCGCACTTCCACCCCCTCACGACACCACCCTCACCCTCACCACATCCGGCACAACCTCCCCCACCCCCAACCCCCTCAACACCGCATTCACCTCCTCCAGCTCCTCCCCCCACACCCCCTCCAACTCACCCAGCAACCCCTCCAGCCGCTCCACCATGATCTCGAACACCGCGTACATCCCGCTCCCCGGCCGCCCATCCCCCCGCTCCGACATCGACAGCAGGTTCGCCAACCGATTATTCACCTTGATCGGAAAGTTCAGCGGGTCCTGGTTCGACCGGTTTCGCACCTGGTAGATATCCGCCTCCACCGCCGAAGCCGCCGTCCGTAGCCGCTCCGCCGCCGCGATCAGCGTTTCATCATCGCCAGCCGCCTCGAGCCGCTCGTCCAGCTGCGCCTTCACGTCCCGGATCGCGATCACCGCCGAGTTCGCCGCGTCCACCTGGTCCCGGATCCGCATCCCGAACTCGTACTGGGCGACCAGATCCTCGTCGGTCACGTCGGTGATCCACGGGTTGCGCCGCACCTCGACCTGGGCTTCCTGGACCCGGCCGTCCACGGTCAGGCGCACCGCGTACGTCCCCGGGGGCACCGCGGGCGACATCGTGCGCACGCCCCACAGGATCATGCCGGGGAACGACGCCGCCGGATCCGTGCGCAGATCCCACCGCAGACGGTTCAGCCCGATGTCCAGCGGCAGCGCCGGTCCGGCCCACCGGTCCCGCTCCTCGCCCTCTACCGCAGGCGTGAACGTCCTCACCACGTCGCCGGTCGCGTCCATGATTTCCAGCGTGGCATCCGTCGCACTCTGAACCTCCTCCCCCAACCACCACGACAGCACGACACCGCTGGCCGACCGGTACGCGGCGGCGGGATCGAACAGGTGCATCGCGCGCTCGGTGATTCCCGGCTGGGCCTGGCGGAGCGGCGCGATGTTGTCGAGCACCCAGAAGCCGCGGCCGTGGCTCGCCATCGCCAGCTCGTCGTGCTCGGGGATCACGTCGGTGATGGGGATGTCGGGAAGGTCGGGGTTGAGCTCCGTCCACGACTCGCCGTCGTCGTAGGAGATGTAGACGCCGTGGTTGGTGCCGGCGTAGAGCAGCCCGGCGCGGTTCGGGTCCTCGCGGATCGAGTTGACGTAGGCGTCGTCCCTGATCCCGGCCGTGATCCGGGTCCAGGTGGCGCCGTAGTCGTCCGTTTTCCAGATGTGTGGTCTGAAGTCGTCGAGGAGCGCGCGGCGAGCCGACACGTAAGCTGCGGCGTCGTTGAAGGACGAGGCGTCGATCAGGCTGACGCGTCCGAAGTCGGGCATGTCGGGTGGCGTCACATTGGCCCAGTTGGCCCCGCCGTCACGAGTCACGTGCACGAGCCCGTCGTCGGATCCGGTCCAGATGATGTCGGTGTCGCGCTTCCCCGGCCCCACCGCGAAGATGGTCGCGTAGACCTCGGGGCCGTTCATGTCGCCGGTGATGGGACCGCCGGAGTGGCCGAGCGTCATGGGGTCGGCGCGGGTCAGGTCGGGGCTCAGCGCGTCCCAGTTGGTGCCGCCGTCGGTGGTGCGCCAGAGCCGGTTGGACGAGGCGTACAGGATTTGCGGATCGACCGGCGAGAAAATGATCGGAAAGGTCCACTGCCAGCGCTCGACCATGTCGCTCGCGGGCTCGCCGGAGTAGAACCACGGGTAGGGGTTGACCTCGCGCGAGGTGCCCAGGCGGCGGTTGAACTTGTCGATGTAGCGGCCGTTGTTGGTGCCCGAGAAGAAGACGTCGAGGTCCGTCGGATCGGGTGCGATGTAGCCGGGCTCTCCGCCGCCGGCGCGGTAGTGCACGTCCATCGAGCCCGCGGTGATGGCGGGCGCGCGGGCGGCGGCGTCTGCGTCGGCGGCTTCCGTCTCGTCGGCGGCGGCCGCGGCGTCGGCCAGCGCCTGTTCGAAGCGGGCGGCGTTCCAGTCGGACGGCAGGCAGAGCGTGCTGTTGTCCTGCTGCGAGCCGCAGATGTGCCAGGGGATGTGGTGGGTCGTGACGCCGTGGTAGAACTGCGCGGTCGAAAACTCCTGGTCGGTCCACTGGCTGCCGGTGGTGAAGCTGACCGCGCCGCCGCCGTCGTTGGCGACCACGACGTGCGCGGGGTCGTCGGGATCGATCCAGAAGTCGTGGAAGTCGCCGTGGGTGCCGTTGTTGATGACTTCGTACGTGGCGCCGCCGTCGGTCGAGCGGAAGAACGACGTGTTCTGCACGTAGACGACGTCCTCGTCGTGATGGTCGGCGTACACGTGCGTGTAGTAGAACGCGCGCTGCCGGATCCGCCGCTCGTCGTTGATGAGCTCCCAGGTGTCGCCGCCGTCGTCTGAGCGGAAGAGGCCGCCGTCGTCGTGCTCGAAGAGGGCGTACACGCGATTGGAGTTGGCGGTGGAGACCGCCAGGCCGATCTTGCCGACGACGCCTTCCGCCGGCATGCCGGGGTTGCGGGTCATCTCGGTCCACGTGTCCCCGCCGTCGACCGATTTGAACATGCCGCTGCCCGGCCCGCCGGACGACATCGTGTACTCCTTGCGGAAGGCCTCCCAGAGCGCCGCGTAGATGATGTCGGGGTTGTTGCGGTCGATCGCGATGTCGATCGCGCCGGTGCGCACGTCGCGGAAGAGGATGCGCTCCCAGGTGTCGCCCCCGTCGGTGGACTTGAAGACGCCGCGCTCCTCGCTCGGCGCGCCGTACTTGCCGAACGACGCGACGTAGACGATGTCGGGGTCGGTGGGGTGGATGCGGATCGTGGAGATGCCGTGGGATTCGCTGAAGCCGATGTGCTCCCAGGTGTCGCCCGCGTCGCGGCTGCGGTAGACGCCGTCGCCCGGCAGGATGTTGCCGCGGATGCAGGTTTCGCCCGTGCCGATGAAGACGAGGTCGGGGTCGGTTTCGGCGACGGCGACCGCGCCCACCGAGGCGGAGTTGATCTGGAAGTCCGTGACGGGGAACCAGTCGTCGCCGCCGTTGATGGTCTTCCAGAGGCCGCCGCCGGTGGCGCCGAAGTAGGCTTCCTGGGGGCGGCCGACGACGCCGCTGGTGGCGATGGAGCGGCCGCCGCGGTCGGGGCCGAGGTTGCGCCACGAGAAGCCGTCGAGGAGGGCGGGGTCGAGGGTGGGTTGCTGGGCGTGGAGGGCCTGGGCGCCGGTCAGAAGGGTCGCGCCAAAAACGACCGACATGACTGAAGAGCGTTTCACGGTGGCGAATCCTGTGCGTGTGGACGTTGAATCAGCGGGGTCAAGCTATTGGTGGGGCGGAGGGGGGGACAAGCGAGACGGGTAACGCGATGATGGAATGCTGATAGCCGTGGCCTGCCGTGCGGGTCGTGACTTCCCATATTGTGTTCTGAATTCAGCAGTGCCCGAGCGTAGCATGGAGGAGAGCCATGATCCGCCCAACAGATGTTGCCGCCTTGGAGGATTACCGGATCTGGATTCGGTATTCGGACGGGTCAGCCGGAGAGGTCGACTTGGCTCACCTCGCCGGACGTGGCGTATTTGCGGCCTGGAATGATCCCCAGTGCTTCAAGGAAGTATGCTTGGGACCTGCTGGAGCAGTCGCCTGGGGTAAGGACATCGAACTGTGTCCGGACGCCCTGTACATGGAACTGACCGGAGGCACACCCTCGAGACTCGCGACCTGGCAACCAAGCCGATAACACCCCCGCTCGCGGCACCCCTCGATATCCGGGATGCCCCGGCGTACACCTTCCTGGCTGCTTCCCGATACCTCGGGATGCCTCAGGCAACCCTCCGCTATTGGGTGCTCGGCCGCAGTTCGCGACGCGAAGGACGGTCCGTCTTCTACGAGCCTCTGATTCAAGCCCCGGCCGGAAGCAGAAGCCACATTTCCTTCAACAACCTGGTTGAAGCTCATGTGCTCCGTGCGCTTCGAACCAAGGACGACATCGGGATGTCGGTTCTGCGGAAGGCCATCACCTACGCGGAGGATGCCTTGGGGATCGAGCGCCTCCTGTTGAGCGACGAACTGCGGACGTCAGGACAAGACCTTTTTCTCGACCGCCTCCGCGACCTGATCTCGCTTTCCAAGTCCGGACAGTTTGCGATGCGGAAGGTGCTCTCGGCCTACTTGAAGCGCGTGGAGCGAGATGACAACGCTCTTCCCTTCCGGCTCTACCCTCTCCGTCCCGCCTGGTCCGAGCACAACAGGACGATTGTGATTGATCCACGTGTTTCCTTCGGACGTCCAACTGTTGCCGGCTCAGGCATCTCTACCGCCGCACTGGTGGATCGCGTTGACGCCGGTGAAGACATCCAGACCCTCGCCGACGACTATCGGCTGGAGGTCGCTCAGATCGAAGACGCCGTCCTGTACGAAAAGGCCGCTTGAGCAGGGTCTAATCCGTCGCCATGGCGATTGCATTTCCGTTGCTGTCATCGTTGCGTTTCCGTGATTGGCCGCAACGTCCCGACCTGCACCGACCAATTGGTGCACGGCATCAAAGTCCCGTCAGGGACTCGGTGACGGCGCCGCTGCTCCCATAGCCGGACGCCCGCCGCCAGCGCCGCGGGCCCGGAACTAACGGCATCGTCGCCTCTTGTGCGATTACGTCGCACGGTCCATCGTGGGCTCCGGGCAACCGGCCAGCGGTCCGCCGGCGAGGGTCGAGGAGCCCCACTTGATAACCGAAAATTCGACTTGATGAGCGAGAGTCCGCTTTGGAGAGCTATCGTGTGGTTCGCGGTGCCGTCATGCTGCTGCTCGGCACCGCCGTTTCGGCCTCGGCCCCCGCGTTGTCCGCGCAGGTGCCTCCTGACACCCTGACCGCCACCGACACGCTGACCGCCACCGACACGCTGCCGCAGGTGATGGAGCTGGAGGGGATCGTGGCCGTCGGCACGAGGCGCGGGGGGAGGACCGCCATCGAGTCCTATTCGCCGGTGAACGTCGTCAGCGGGGCCAACATTCGTGCCCAGGGCGGGGCGGACCTGCTGGACATGTTGCGCACCGTCGTGCCGGCGTTCAGCGTGAACGCGCAGCCGATCGCCGACGGCGCCACCATCGTGCGGCCTCCCAACGTCCGCAATCTGGCGGCCGACCACACGCTCGTGCTCGTGAACGGCAAGCGCCGGCACCGCGGAGCGGTCATCGCCTGGCTGGTGCCCAAGGCGTCGGAGGGTGCCCAGGGACCCGACCTGTCGGTAATCCCCTCCATCGCGCTGCAGCGGGTCGAGGTCCTGCGGGACGGCGCCGCGGCGCAATACGGTTCCGACGCGATCGCCGGCGTCATGAACTTCATTCTGAATGACGACCGCGGCGGATATCGGGCCGAAGCCGGGTACAGGCAGACCACGGAGGGCGACGGCGCGCAGTCCCGTGTCGCGTTCAACGCGGGACTCCCGCTCTTCGACGAAGGATTCCTCAACCTGAGCGCCGAACTCGGCCAGGCGGACGAGACGATCCGCAGCGTCCAGCGAAACGACGCGGCGGCGCTGGAGGCCGCGGGCAACGTGCACGTTGCCAATCCTGCGCAGATCTGGGGGAGCCCGAACGTGAACGGCGACCTCAAGACCTTCTTCAACCTCGGCATTCCCCTCGGTGACGACGCCCGTGTCTACGCCTTCGGCAACTACGCGCGCAGGGAGACCGACGGCGGCTTCTACTTCCGCAACCCCGATGCCCGCGAAGGCGTCTACACCCGCGGCGCCCACCGGCTGGTCGGCGATCTGACCGGCGACGGGACCGGGGGCTGCCCGACCATGCTCGATCCCCACGGCGACTACTACCGGAACGGGACCTTTCAGTCCGACGCCTTCAGGCAGGACTACCCCGACTGCTTCGTCATGAACCGGTTCTTCCCCGGCGGTTTCACGCCGCGCTTCGGCGGCTACACGCGGGACTATTCCGCGGTGGCGGGAGCGCGTGGCCAGTCCGATTCGGGGCTCGCGTGGGACGTCAGCGCCTCGAGCGGCACGAGCGACATCGACTTCTTCATCCGCAACACCGTCAACGCGGCGCTGGGCCCGGCCAACCCGGCCGACTTCGACTTCGATCCCGGTGCCTACCGCCAGGACGAGGCGAACCTCAACGCGGACTTCTCCTACCCGGTGCCGGTGCCCGCCCTCGCGTCGGACCTCAATGTGGCGTTCGGTGCCGAGTGGAGGCGAGAGACATTCGAGATCCGCGGCGGGGAGCCCGACTCGTGGGCGCGCACATTCGAGTGGAACGGCAGGATGGTGGACCTCCAGAGCCAGGGTTTCACGGCGGGCACGAACGGGTTCCCGGGATTCAGCGAAGACACGGAGGGGCGGTGGGCGCGCAGCAGCGCCGGCGCCTACCTCGAGACGGAGACGGATATCCGGGACAACTGGACGGTCGGCGCAGCCGTGCGTTTCGAGTATTACGACGACTTCGGGTCCACGACGAACGGCAAGTTCTCGACCCGCGCGGACCTCACCGCCGATCTGGCGCTCCGCAGCACCGTGAGCACCGGCTTCCGGGCTCCGACCCCGGGACAGGCGAATGCGATCAACGCGACATCGAAGAATGCGGGCGTAGGTGAAGAGCGGCAGGTTTCGATCGTGGCGACGATCGCGCCCGCGAGTCCTGTCGGCGTCGCGCTCGGCGGCAGCCCGCTCAAGCCGGAGCGGTCGCGCAACGTGTCGCTCGGTCTCGTCTGGAACCGCGCGCCGGTCGCGGCCACCCTCGATTGCTTCAGCATCCGCGTCGAGGACCGCCTAGCCCTGTCGAGGGACATCGAATTCAATCGCCCCGACCTGGGACCGGACCGCGTGCGCGACGATCTGATCGCGATGCTCGAGTCCGAGGGCCTGACCTCGGCCCGCAGCTGGAACTACATCAACTTCTTCAACAACGACTTCACCACGTCGACGCGGGGATGCGAGGCGGTCGGCAGCTACGTCTTCGAGGTCGGCAGCGGCGTGACCGTTCTAGACGCCTCACTCTCGCGGACCCTCACGACCGTGGAGGAGTTCACCCCCGGCGGCCCCCTGGCCGACGCCAAGGAGATCAAGGACTACGAATTCGGCCTGCCGCGCGACCGCGCCATTGTTTCCGTTCGCCACGATGCGGGCCCGGTCAGCGCGGTGGCCCGCTTCAACTACTTCGGCGGCTGGTACGACTCCGAGGAGGACGAGGACTTCGGCGGCTACGGTATGGCCGATGTGTCGGTGAGCTATCAGCTCCCCCGCGGCCTGCGCGCGACCGTGGGCGCGGATAACGTCCTCGACGCCTATCCCGAGCTGAACCCGAACCGGTTCACGGGACTCGGGAACATGTACAGCCAGTATGCGCCCGGAGGATTCAACGGCCGGTTCGTGTACCTGCGAGTCACGCTGGAGGGGGCGGGGGGTTCTTGAGGCGGGCCCCGCCCGCGCCGACCTCGCCCGGCTGCCGGCGAGACATGCCGCAGCGATCATGGCTGCGCGTCCCTGCCAACGGAGCCTGGCCTGACGCCGCCTGTCGCTCCGCGACCCTCGCGTTAGGCAAAATTCTTGCGTTGGCGGTACGCTAACAAAAGCGACATGCCACTCGCTTTGCTTAGCTGCCTGGACTGGGTACCGTTGGCGGGAGTTTCGTTTCCAAGCAAGGGGCCAAATAAAGCGCCGCCCGTGAAGTTTTCGTAATCTCACACCAACTTGGGATCTGCCCACCGACTCCTCCTCCCAAACACCATGCGACGCGTATCCACAGGAAGCTACGAGGTGTCGATCGGCGGTGGGGAGATCGTGCGGGCCTTCGTACCCCGTCCCCTACCGCCCGTCCCGGAGGTCGATTCCCGCGAGAGTCTTGGCTGTCTAATTGAAGAGGCTGCCACCGCGCTCGGCCGTCTCGACGCGGACACCGAGCTGCTGCCCGATCCGGCCGTCTTCGTCTACGGCCACGCGCGGAAGGAGGCGGTCCTGTCCTCCCAGATCGAAGGTACCCAGTCTTCGCTGGCCGACCTGATGCTTCACGAAGCGGGGGGTGTGCCGGGCACCGACCGCGCCGACGTGCTCGAAACATCGAACGCCGTGGCCGCCTTGAATCACGGCGTTGAATATCTGCGTGGTGGCCTCCCTGTCTCGAATCGCCTCATCCGGGAGATGCACGCCAGGCTGTTGGCGAGCGGGCGTGGCAAGGCGATGAGGCCAGGGGAATTCCGGCGGTCACAGAACTGGATTGGCGGATCGCGTCCCGGTAATGCCGCCTTCGTGCCACCGCCGCCCAATCACGTTCAGGATTGCATGGCCGACCTCGAGCGGTTCATTCACGCCACGGACGACGGACTTCCCGTGCTGGTGAAAGCCGGGCTCGCGCACGTCCAGTTCGAGACCATCCATCCCTTCCTCGACGGCAACGGTCGGCTGGGACGATTGCTGATCACCTTGATTCTGTGCGATGCCGGACTGCTCCGGGAGCCGCTTCTGTACCTCAGTCTGTACTTCAAGCGCAATCGGAGCACCTACTACCAGCTTCTCAACGACACCCGGCATACCGGAGACTGGGAAGCCTGGTTGAGGTTCTTCCTGGATGGCGTGCGCGAGGTGGCGGAATCGGCTGTTGCGACGGCTCGGTCCGTCAGCGATACAATCCGGGAAGACCGGTGGCGAATCGGCCGCCTGGGACGGCGTGCGGGTTCGGCGTTGCGGGTGCACCAGTCCCTGGTCGAGCGCCCTGCGGGCGACATTGCCCGGCTTGCACTGCGCACGGGCCTGTCCGCGCCGACCGTGGCCGGGGTGCTCCGGGTGCTCGAGAACCTCGACATCGTGCGCGAGATCACGGGCCGCCAGCGAGGCAGGATCTACACCTATGAGCGCTACCTGGCAGTTCTGCGCGAAGGCACCGAAGATCCGCCCGGGTAGCGACAGCAGTTATCCCGACAACGCTTATGCCGCTCCCAGCACCGCCTTCCCGAAACGCTCGGCTGCTTCGAGCGTCTCCCTCACGTCGTCCCACTCGGTGTTGTGGTTGACGATGCAGAGCCTCAATGCAAACCGCCCGGCCAGGACGGCCGAGGACACGAACGCCGGATCCTCCCAGAACAGGCGGGCCAGCACCGACCGGTTGATCTCGTCGAGCATCTCGTCCGCGAGCTCCCGTCCGGCAGGGTTGATCCGGAAACACACAACGCTCAGCGAGGCCGGGCTCAGGCGCTCCAGGACCGGACTTGCCTGAATGTACTCCTCGGCGCGGGCGGCCAGGTCCATCCCGTTCGCGATGGCCCGTCTGAACGCCGCCATTCCAAACGTCTGGACCGACATCCAGATCTTGAGGGCCCGCACCGACCGGCTCAGCTGCAGGCCGCGATCCCAGAAATTCGGGTGGCCCTTGCCCCAAAGGGCATCCTGAAGGAAGTCGGGGCGGATATTGAACGGCTTCTCGAGCGTTGAAATGTCCCTGACCAGGAGACCGCCTGCCTCGTAGGGTTGGAAGAGCCACTTGTGCGCGTCGATCCCCACCGAATCGGCGCGCCCGATCCCGTGGAGGAGCCGCTTGCCGCGGTCGGTGAGGACGGCAAATCCGCCGTACGCGGCGTCGACATGCAGCCAGATCCCCTGCTCTGCGCAGAAATCCGCCAGGGCATCCAGTGAATCGACGGCCCCGGTCGCCGTTGTTCCGGCGTTCGCGCAGACGGCGATGGGATGCAACCCGGCGGCGCGATCCTCCGCCACCATCGTCGCCAGCGCTCCGAGGTCCATCCGGAAGAGGCGGTCGGTGGGCACCAGGCGTGTGTGCTCCCCGCGGATGCCGATGATCCTCGCCGCCCTCATCTGCGAACTGTGACTCTGGTCGCTCATGTATACGCAGGGCCCCTCAGGGCAGCCCGCTGCTTCTCTCGCCGCCACGAACGCGTCGACCGTCGCGGCGGATCCTCCGCTGGTCAGCAATCCACCGGCGGTCTCCGGGAAACCGAGCCAGCGCCGAAACCAATCGATGACGACGCATTCCAGCTGGGTCGGCCCGCTCGCGATGAGCCAGTTGGATGCGTTGATGTTGTAGCCGGCGGCGAGAAAGTCGGCGACGACGCCGGGCCACGTGGGAGCGCTGGGGACGAAACCGAAGGAACGCGGATGATCGAGGCGAAGCGCCCGGGGCAGGATGTCCTGCACGGCCCGCTGCAGGACTTCGGACGCCGGATTGCCGTCTTCCGGGGGATCCTCCATGAGCCGCTCGTCCAGCTCTCCGCGGAACTCGCCGTCCCAGGCTTGTTCCCGGGGAAGGCGTCCATGGCGTTCAACGAGAACTTCCGCCGCCTGGCGGGCCAGGTCGAGCATGGCATCCGGGGACATCCGGAGGCCGTTCTCATCCGGGTGCTCCGACTCCGCCCACACCTCCTTGTCCGTTGGCAAAGCAGGATGCGTGTTTCGGCCCGGACTCGACCCCACTCGAGGATTCACCCTCTCGTTCATGGCAATCGGCCCACCTCGCCGGTGGAAAACATGCGACAAAGACGGATTGCAATAGGACGCCTATGGCCCTGCTAGTCAAGTTTACGGGCCCCGCCCCGCCATCGGTCCAAAGCTGCATTCAGCCACGCGACCACCACACTCGTCACGATTCCGATCGTAGCGGCGACTGCATTGCTGAACACGTCGAAGTTGTCGTAGACCCGGTTCGGCAACACCGCCTGGATTCCCTCGTCGAGCCAGCCCACCAGCACGGTCACGACCAGGGCGAGCAGCGCCGGTACCGGTACCCGGCGGTCATTGCCGGCTCGCTCCCTCAGCGCCTGATAGATCAGAACCGCGACGATGCTGTACTCCATGAGGTGGGTGCGCTCCGCGGGCGTGACTCCCATCCTGAGGGCCGCCATCCCGTAGACGGCAGTGACGCCGAGTGCTATCCAGACGTCGCGCCGCCCGGGACGCCTCTTCAGCCCACTTCCAACGATGGCCGCCACCGTGAGGAACATGAGAAAGAAGAACAGGGGAGGCAGCAGACGGTGCTCGCGCAGGACCTCAGCCAGCGCGCCCGCCAGTCCCAGCGTGGAGTAGATGGCCACGATCACGGCCAGCGCCCAGAGCCAGAGGCGCCGCTCGCGATCGGAGGTGAAGGGAGACTTGTTCATACGGTCACCCGCCAAACCCTGACGTAACGGCATGCGCCCTCAGGTTGGTATCTGGTTTGTTCACTTGAGTTTGCGGGATTTACAGGTCTTTTTCCCGCTGTTTGACTCCCGCCGAGTCGAGAACTTCAGCCGCGCGGTCTCGGGCGGGCTTCCAGAGCCTTCCGAAGCTGTCCCTCGTCGGCTCGCTGATAGCACTGAAGCACCGTCTTGGCGGTCTTCCATCCGCCCAGCTCGCAGAGCACCTTCAGCGGCTGGTCCATCAGGTCCGAAGCAAACTTGCGTCTCAGCGAGTGCCAGCCTCGCCCGCGCTTCGGTTCGAGCGCCGCGAGCTTCTGGGCCTTGTACCACCACAGGCGCACCAGCGACCGGCCCGCGCACTTCGAGGCATCCCTCGGCGCGGGCAGCACCGGAGCGTCCTCAAGCCCCGAACTCCTCTCGCGCGCTTCCTCCAAGGCGGCGAGGGCCTCGGCGGTGACCGGCGTGCTGTGCTCGTATCCGGTCTTCTCGTGCTCCGCGCGCCACCGAACCACTCCGCCATCGAGGTCGATGTCAAACCACCTGAGTTGCCGGATGGCTCCGATTCGGTGTCCCGTCTCGTGCGCGAGCACGAGCGCGACGTGGAAGCGCCAATCGACGTGCCGGGACACCCCGAGAAGCGCCTGGTATTCCTCCTCGGACAGCACCACCCGCGTGGGGTTCTTCTCCGCGGGCATCTTCAGGCCCTTCAACGGGTTCCTGTCGAGAAGCAGGCGGCCTCGCTCGTCCTTCGACCTCGCGGCCCAGTTGAACACGGCGATCAGGAACTTCAGGTCGTGTTCGATGGTCCGGTCGGAGACCGGCTTGCCGCTCGGTCCGACCCTGCCCGCGCGCCTCGCCCGGATGAACCGGTCCCAGTCGCGCTGCGACAACGTGGAGGGCTTGCGGTCCCGCCCGAAGAACCGGAGGAACATCCTCGTCGCGGCCCGGTCGGACCGCTGGGAGGACTCCGCCTTCGTGGGCGTCACCTCTTCCCGGTAGATGTCAAAAAGCGTCCCCAGCGTGAGCGGCTCCGGTTCGGCGTCCTTCCTGCCGTTCGGCTCCGGTTTCGCGAACCCGGCGGCGAACTCGTCCGCCTGCCTCTTGGCCCGCTTCCAGTCACGGTGCCTCAGCGACCGGGTCAGCCTTCTGCCGTTCTCCCGCCACTCGATCTGGTACATGCCGGTCTTCGTGTCGGGAAACACCCGGACGCGGTTCCGGCCCCACTCGCCGGCGCCATAGCTCCGGCGCTTACGTTTCGTGCGTGCCATCATTCGATTCCTCTCGATTGACGGACTGCACGATCTGCGCGCCCGAAACTTCGCCCGGAAGGGGTGTCTTGACCAGTGCAGCCTGTCCCACAAGCCCCGCGCCGCACGCTGGCGCGCCATCGACCAACCCCGCACCACCGCCGCCGTGAGCGCGCGACGAGACCGGCGGAAGGGCGCCGCCGGACCCCGCCGGTCCGCGCCCGCCGGTCCCCCCGATCTCCGGGGCGGGCATACCCGCCCCTCCATCGGGGACGACCTCCCCCGTCCCGCCAGAATTGGGCACTTGACGCGGCTCAGCGCGCGCTCCCGATTCCAAACCGGAAGGGACACGCGGCAATGAGGAAGGGAGCCCACATGCGCAGCCGGTCCTTCAACCACGGGCGACCGCGCTGATCGTCCATCTCAGGGGACGCGAGAAGGCTCTGGAGGCGTTCGGCTGGACCGGACGCCGGGCGGAGTGGATCGCCTTGGCTTGTCTCCACGGCGGCGTCTTCACCCGTGCGCAGTGGACGGGCTTCCTGGGTTGCCACCCGGAGAAGGTGCGGCGCGCCGTGCTCGCCCTCGTCGCGCAGGGCTTGGCCGTCGAGGAGGCCCCGGCCGACGGCATCCACGGGATCGGCCGCGTCTGCCGGATCCAAGCCCGCAAGGTCTACCGGGCGCTCGGAGCCGGGGAGTTCTTTCGGCGGCGGCGGATCACCTCCCGGGACGTGCTGATGCGTCGGCTGCTGTCGCTCGACTACGTTATCGAGCGTCCCCGCCTGTCGTGGCTGCCGACAGAGGCTGAGAAGGTCGCCGCGTTCGAGGCGCTCGGGATCGAGCGCCGGATCCTTCCCCAGCGGAGCTACCGGGGCGCGGCCGGGAACATCCGGCGTCACTTTCACCTCGGGCTGCCGCTCGCGCTGGACGCCGGGCGCGCCGTCTTCGTCTACGTCGATCCCGGCCACGAGACCGCGACGGCGCTACGCGCCTGGGGCGCGGCACACCGGGAGCTTTGGGGGGTGCTCCGGGATCGCGGACACAAGATCGAAGTCGTGGCCGTCGCGCGGACCCGGGAGGCGTCGAGCCGCGCGGACACCGTGCTCGGCAACTGGGCGAGAGACCCGCGCCCGTCCGAGTACGACGCGGAGACCGACCGGGAGATCGAGTGGATCGAGGATGTCCTCCGCAGCGGGAACGCTAGCCTGATTCGAGAGGTGTGCGGCGACATCCGGGGCGGGCTCGTGCGGCTGGCGGAACTCAGGAATCGGGCACGCCGACAGTTCGGCCGGAGGCTGTTGCACCGGGTCAACGCATGGCAGACGGCGCGGCTCGGGGGAAGGCTGTTCTGACGGGGAATCCGGCCGCCCCGGTGCCGCACGGGCGATGTGTATTTCACTTCGAGGTCGATGGGACACCGAATCCGTCCTCGTATGGGACACCGCGCAAATGCCGCAAGCCGTTATACGGCTGGAGGTTGTGCCACGGCCACTCGCTTCGCCGATGTCGAACCGGGCCTCAAGGCCGTGGACGGGAGCGACCCCCCTCTTCCGATGCCCAGTGCGGGCATCGCGGAGGGTTGGGATGTGCACGCCATCCCACCCTCCCCGGAGGGTCGCTCCCGTCCATCAGTCCCTTGCGGGAAGGCCATCGAGGCCGCGTTCCGCGGTCGGTTGCGAAACCGAAACGTTGGAGTCAACGTAACCTAGGGGCGAAGGGGCCGCCCGGTCACTGTTGGACCGCGAAGGCTCCTCCGGCGAATCGCGTGGTGACGGGGACGCCCGCCGCTCCGACAGACGGGTGGACGGTGAACGCTTGCTCCGCCGCCTCGAAGCGGCGCTGAACGGCCTTCCGGCACGGATCGTTGGCGCGGGAGCGACCCCTGGAAGGCGGGGGCGAGGGTGTGAAAACACGCTCGCCTCTATGCCGCACCAAGCCCTCGGGGCGGGGGGTCGCTCCCGCCACGGCACCTGTCGCCGGTGCGCCACCGCGCATCCGGCGGCGGTGCCGCAAGACGTTGGAAGCCCTCCGTATAAGCGGGAACGCCGGTTGTGAATCGTCCGCGGGCCGAAGTGTGAATCGACCCCCGTCGTCGTTTTCACACCGCGGTGCGGCATGGTGGGGAGCGCGGGGCCTTTTGTCAAAGGGCATCGAAAATGTCAGGATCTGAGCGCTGCCCCGCGTGGGGGCGGAGCGACCGGAGCGGGGCAGCGGGCCGGGAGCTCGGTGGTCATGACCGACCCTGTCCCGACGCCGGTGATTCGGCGTCGATTCGACTCGCGAGGGGATGGATCGCCTTGGAGAGTTCGGCGTGCCGTCGCATGCGGTAGCTGTTGCCCCGGATGTTCACGATATGGCATCGGTGGAGGAGCCGGTCGAGGAGCGCGGCGGCCATGTCGCCGGTCGCTGGTCAGCGCGGGACGGCAGCCCTGTATCCGCCCGGTTCAAGGAGCCGGTGGTCCGCTCCGGCGACCTCGACGAAGCGGACGCTGTAGAGTCCCGCCTGTCTCCTGTCGGGCACTTCAAACTCCGCCGACGGGATCGCTGCGCATGTCGCCCGCGAGAACGAACCGAGCCTCGGCCCGTTGCGCTGCTCGGCTGCGTTGGGCGGCGCTGGACGAGGCCTGGGCCGCGCGCGCGCCGGTCGGCGTGGTGACTTCGACGCCCGAACCGGCGATTTCCTTTCAGTGCACCGGGAGGCGTCACGAATCGTTCGGGCACTCGAGATACCTCCTCGTTCTCGATCGTGAACTCTCGTCCGTCTTTCTTCTCGCTGGCAAAGAGGCCCACTGCGCGCACGCCCGGTGAGGTATCGGCGTTCCTCGCGGGATTCTTGCACTGCAGCACCGGCGCACTCAATCGGAGCGACCGGACGTAGCTGGACGAGTCCCCGACTCTCAGCGGGCGGCGCAGGTCCCTGAGGTCCTCGAACAACCGTGGGCAGTCGCCCCACTCCTCCAGTTGCGGGAGTTCGTCCGGCGTGAGGCTGAAGCTGAGAAGACGGCGGGCCGGCGAGGTGCTGGAGTAGCGGCCGCAGGGAAACACGGGAATCTGGCGGACCGCTTCCGACCTCGCTCGCGTAGCGCTCCACAGAGGCACGAGGCAGGGATCGCACGGTAACCGTTCAGATCGTGTTGCTGACGTCTTGGAACGCTCATTTCTTGTTATTTGAACGGTTTTAACATAATATACCGAACCATTTGTCCGTATACTCGTCCTAATCGATCACAAGAGATCGTTTTGAAGCACATCGTTCAGCCACCTCACACCGACCTGAGCACCGGCGATGTCGCCGGGCTCCTCGGCATTCATGCCTCGACCGTCAAGCGATGGTTCCGAGGCAGCGCCAAGGCAGCCGGCCACGGAGTATCCACCACCGCCGGGGGTCACCGACGCGTTTCGCTGGAGTTGGCGCTGGAAGTGGCCCGGGACCGTGGCCACACCGTGTATCTGCACCGGTTCGACTCCGAGGCCGGCCGTGTCTGGCAGGCGATCCAAGCGCTCGGGGACGGTCGTCCGGAACCCGCGCAGGACCTGCTCATCGCATGGTTGAGAGCACGTCGCACCCGCCTCATGGGTCACCTTCTCCGACACCTCACCACCGTCGTGGCTCCCGTCGATCCGGCCGCTCTGGACGGCGTGTTCGGAGGGTTCATGCGGCGCGTGGGCGATGCCTGGGCGGACGGCGACCTTCGGATCAGCGACGAGCGCGCTGCCACCCGTGAGGTCTCGGAAGCGATCTACGCCCTGCTCGACTCGCTGGACCGGGAGGAAGACGAGCCGGACCCGTCGCGCCCGACGGCGGTGGTTGCCACGTTGGAACCCGACCAGCACGCGCTCGGCTCGCTCCTCGTCCGGCTGGTGCTGGCCCAGCGCGGCTGGAACGTGGAGCACCTCGGCACGGGACTTCCCATCGCGGAGATCGTCGCCACGCAGCGCGCCCTCGGGGCGTCGCTGATCTGCGTGTCTGTCACGCCTCCGCGGAGCGGCGCGGATGTTCGCAGGTTGGTCGAGGTCGCGGGGAGCCTGTCGGACCCCTGCCGGCCCTGCTCCCTGCTGATCGGCGGCAGCGCCGCACAGGGGGTTCGGTTTCCGGCCTGCGACCACCCGTTCTCCGACCTCGGGATCCTGGCGAGTCTTGCGGAACTCGGCGACTGGCTGGAGGAGCCCGGTCATGGCTGAGCCGCGCCGCGTGTTCACTCGCCTTGATCTGTGGAGCTTGGTCGCGCTCGGGCTCTTCACCGCGGTTTTGCTCGCGGGCTTCGGTTCGTTCGGACGCCACCCTGAGCTTCTCGCACGGTTCCCGTCCTCGCGGGAGTTCTATCCGGTGGCTTTTGAGGTCTTCGCCCGCGGACACGTGATCCTGTCGTTCGTAGTGCTCGCGCTGCTGCTCAGCCCCAGGGTTGGCACGCGCTGGATTCCGGCGCTGGCAGTGGCTGGCATTCTCTCGCTGGGAATGGAACTGCTGGGCACCGCCACCGGATTCCCGTTCAGCGTCTACCGGTATACCGAACTGCTCGGTTACCGGCTCGCCGGGCTGGTTCCCGCGCTGATCCCGTTCAGCTGGTTCATGATGGGGTTTCCGTCGTATGCGCTGGCCAGGCGGATGGTCGCGGGGCGACTCGCGCGTACGGTGCTCGGCTCGCTGCTCCTCGTCATATGGGATCTGACGCTCGACCCGGCCATGAGCGCCCTCTCGCCGTATTGGGTGTGGGAGACCGACGGGGTCTACTACGGCATGCCGCTGGTCAACCTGATGGGATGGTTCGGTACGGGAGCGCTCATCATGGCCGGGTTCGACGCCGTGCGGGCGGGCGCGGTCGCCGACCGGATCCCCGCGCCGGTCATGGAGGCGTACTACGCGACGGTAATCGCGCTGTCGCTGGTGATGACGCTGGTCGCCGGCTACTGGCTGGCGGTGTTCCTGACCGTGGTGTCACTCGCGGGCGTGAAGGCCCTGGCGGGGAGGCAGGCCCTGGCGAGGTCAGAACGGGAAGACAAGCGGTGGGCGGCAAGGGCTCGATGACGGTTGCCGGACTCGTGAGAGCGGGTCTCGGCCGGGGAGCCGCTTCGGCGGCGAGGCTGGGAGTGGCCATTCCGCCTGTGAGGGGGAAGCTCCTTCGTCCGCTCACCTCATTTTCCTTCGCATCCGCCGAGCGGCGCAAGTCGCTCGAAGAGCGTTTCTGGTTTGGCTGTCTGGCGATCCAGATGGCGCATGAGGCATCGCTTCAGCATGATGACGTGCTCGACAGCGGGTTCGGGCGGCGCAACACGGCCACGCTGCTGGCCCGCGAGGGTCCGGGTGCGGCGCTCCTCCGGGGTGACCTGTATCTGACCGGGTCCTACCGGGTGGCGGGCATGACCGGGTCGGCAGAGTTTCTGGACGATTTCATTCGGGCAGTCGAGGTGACGGTCCGGGGCGAGAGGAAGCAGGGCGAGCTGAGAGCCGTGGACGATCCCCGGGCGTTCTACGAGGTTGTGGTGCGCGCGAAGAGCGGAGCGTTGTTCGGCGCGGCGGCGGCTTTGCCAGGCTGGACCGGCGACGTCGGGCCGGATCGTGGTTCTCTCCTTTCACCGGAAGCACTGCGTGACCTCGGGACCGAACTCGGCGCCTTCTACCAGCTGGTCGACGATTTCCTCGACTACTGTCCGGCAGACGATACCGGGAAGCCGAAGCTCCAGGACTTCAACAACCGGATCTGGACCTTCGTGCTGGCGGGACGGGGGTTCGGCTGGTTTGATCGGACACCCGGAGAAGCCGTGGCCGAGTTTTTCCGTGCCGGAAGTGCGGGGAGTGGACGACGGTCGATGGCCGAGCACGCGATGGAGCACCTGGAGCCACGGGGAGAGGCGTTGCTGGGGCGTCTTCGCGGCGCCGGAGCTGGCGGGGAACTCACCGATCTCG
Organism: Gemmatimonadota bacterium; assembly: GCA_022827345.1. Lineage (GTDB taxonomy): Bacteria > Gemmatimonadota > Gemmatimonadetes > Longimicrobiales > Gaopeijiaceae > Bin94. Next base: position 23,184 of record JAJDTB010000015.1, read on the forward strand.
TAGCGGGCTGGATCGACCGGTGCAACAAGGCCCTGCGGGCCGGAAGCGGTGCAACGGTGGCGATACCCTCTGATTTGCCGGAGCGCCCGAGAGTTGCGGCGCCCAGCACGGTCGCACACATCGTGACCCGCGCCCTGGCACTCGGTGCCCAATCGCAATGGGGACGCTTCTTCGCCCGCAACAGCCGCAGCTTTCACTTTTCGTCGGCGCTGTTCCCGCCGGAGCAGCGCAGCATCGTGCGCGGGATCTACGCCTTCTGCCGCTTCACCGACGACTTGGTGGACGAAGGGAGCGAACCGGCTGTGCGGCTCCACGAGATACTCGATGTGTGGGGTGACATAGCGCGTTCGGCGTATGAAGGGCGTGACACCGGAATCGCGCTGGCGGATGTGGTGATGGGAAGGATGTCGGAGTTGCGGATTCCCTTTGCGTTGGCTTCCGAACTGATTGAGGGGGTGCGCATGGACGTTGAACCGTGCAGCTATCTCTCCATGAAGGACCTTCGGCGCTATACCTACCGGGTTGCTTCGGTGGTGGGTGCGTGGCTCACGCAGGCGTTCGGGATGCGTGACCCCTGGGTGCTCGACCGCGCGCATGACCTGGGCCACGCCATGCAGCTGACCAACATCGTACGCGATGTGGGTGAGGATCTGGCCATGGGCCGCATCTATCTTCCCGCCGACCGAATGGCGTTCCACGGCGTTACGGGCGAGTCGCTGCCTGCGATGAAGGCGCGGGCCAGGGGAGCCGGACAAATGGATCCGGGCTACGTCGCGCTGCTCGAGGAGCTCATGGCCGAGGCCGACGCCGCTTACGCCAGGGCCTACGAGGGCATGCCCTCGCTGCCCGTGCACTTCCGCCGGCCGGTTGCGGTAGCCGCTCAGGTGTACCGCGGCATCCACGACCAGGTGCGTGCCAACGGCTACGACAACCTCAACCTGCGGGCGTATACGTCGCTGCCGGCGAAGATCATCCTGGGGCGGCAGGGACTCAAGCGGCTGTCACGCTCGCCCGGGCATGCGGAGTTGGCCGGTGCGCGATGAACGACGGCGACAACAGCCGGCGGCTCGCCACCTCCGCGCCGTCGTCATCGGTAGCGGCTTCGGCGGCCTGGCCGCGGCCATACGGCTTCAGTCGGCAGGCGTCGCCACGACGCTGATCGAGCAGCGCGGTCAGCTTGGCGGCCGGGCGGGCCGGATCCGCGATTCCGGCTACACCTTCGACACCGGCCCGAGCCTCATCACCGCGCCCTCGCTCCTGGAAGATGTCTTTCGGGCGGGCGGCGCACGCCTGGCGGACTATGTCTCGCTGGTGCCGCTCGATCCCTTCTACCGGGTCTGGTTCCACGACGGCACCCACCTGGACTACACGTCGGACCTTGATCGAATGAAGGCGGCCATGGCCGAGTTCGACCCCGATGACGCCGACCGGCTTGATCGCTTCTTCACCCGACTCCACCCCATCTACGATGCGGTGATCACCGAGGGTCTGGGCGCCCGGCCGTTCGACTCGCTGGGCACGATGGCGGCCTTTGCGCCGCGTGGCGTCCGACTGAACGCCTGGAAGCCGGTCGCGCGGTTCGTCGGTCGGCACTTCCGCGACTGGCGCCACCGCTTCATGTACTCTTTCCATCCGCTCTTTCTGGGGGGAAGCCCGTTCCGCGCACCGTCGATCTTTCTCATGATCCCGTACCTTGAGCAGCAGGGCGGGGTCTGGTACGCGCGCGGCGGGACGCACAGTCTGGTTGAGGGGTTTGCGGCGCTCTTCCGCGACATCGGCGGCAAGGTGCGCATGCGCACGCCGGCGGTGCGGGTCGAGGTGGCGAGGGGCAACGGGAGCCGACCCCGGGTGACGGGGGTGCGGGTAGCCGGCTCGAACGGCCGTGGGAGTGCTTCCGGAGGCGACGGTTCGTTCCTCCCCGCCGAAATAGTCGTGAGCAACGCCGATGTCAGTCACACCTACGGAACGCTGCTCGGCGATGTCGCACGCCGCCGCTGGACCGACCGCCGGCTGGCGAAGATCGCCCAGTCGATGAGCTGCTTTCTGCTCTACCTCGGCGTGCGGCGAAGGTACCCGCGGCTGTCGCACCACACGATCATTCTGGGGCGGCGCTACGAAGGTCTCGTGCGCGACATCTTCGACCGAAAGATCCTGCCGGCCGACTTCAGCATGTACCTGCACGTCCCGAGTCGCACTGAGCCTTCCATGGCGCCGCCGGGCTGCGAGAGCATCTACGTTCTCGTTCCGGTGCCGAACAACGCCTCCGAGATTCGGTGGAAAAGCGAAACCGGCCCGATGACCGACCGCGTCATCGGGGCGCTCGAAGCCTGGGGACTCGAGGGTCTGCGCGATGCGATCGAGGTGCAGCACGTGTTCACTCCAGATGATTTTGCGACCCAATACAACGCCGCGCTCGGCAACGCCTTCGGAATCGAGCCGCGCCTGACCCAGATCGCCTGGTTCCGCCCCCACAACCGCAGCGAGGAAGCGGACGGGCTCTACCTTGTCGGCGCCGGAACCCACCCGGGAGCGGGGGTGCCGGGGGTGGTGCTGTCGGCGGCCGCCACGATCCATGCGGTGGCCGAGGACTTCGGGCTGCAACGCCACATCCACGGTGCGAGCGCGTGATGGAGGACTTACTAATGGCGCTTTGCACCAATAGCCCGACGATGGCCAGGATATCTGGGTTGATCACCCCCTGCGCCCGGGGGCTGGCGGTCGCGCCCGCGCTCGTGTTCGCCTCCGCTCTCGCCTGGGCCAGCCTGCTTTCGGCCGCCGCCCAGGAACCGGTCCCCTGGGATCTGGCCGACCAACTGCGTGCCGGCCTCGCCGAAGCGGACATTGCAGGTGACCATGAGGCCCGCAGACAGTTGCTGATCCTTGCCCGGCGCGCGGCGACGGACTTTCCCGAGGATGCGTTGCTCAACCACTACGCCGGGTACGCCCTCTATTCCACAGCCGGGCCGGCTCTCGATTCGGACTCCGAGTACGCGAAATCGCTGCTCGAAGAGGCCGAGTCGTTCTTGGAACGATCGGTGGTGATCCAGCCCATGGCGGAATCGCACGCTCTGCTGGGTGCGTCGCTCGGGATGCGGATCGGCGGCCCGTTGTCGGCCATTAGGCTCGGCAGGCGCTCGAGGGCGGAATTCGGCAGGGCCAGATCGCTTGGGCCCGAAAACCCCCGCGTCAGGCTGCTCGAAGGAATCTCCGCATTTCACTCGCCATCGATACTCGGCGGTGGCCACGACGCGGCGCTGGAGCACTTCCTCGCGGCGATCGAACTGTTCGCCGACGATGCCCCGGAGCCGCCGTTGCCGGCGTGGGGACACGCGGAGGCGCACGCCTGGCTCGGGCAGACCTATGCTGCGCTCGGACGCCCGGACGAGGCTAGGACAGCCTACGAGCGCGCGCTGTCGCTCGAGCCAGGCTATTTGTGGGTGCTGGAGGTGTTGCTGCCCGCCTTGGGCTGATGGGACGGGGATTCGCCCGGTTCGATCGGACGCCCGGAGGGGGCCGGATCGACCCGACATCCCTGCACTTCCGTTCGCCCCAACCCCTATTTTAGGAGTTCTTGCGACGCCTCAGCCCCGAGCACCGGACGCGCCATGGACTTCGAGTTGATCGCCATCGCTTTGGGAGACGTTGGCTGGATCGGCCTGGCCTTCGTCCTGGGCCTGCTGTCCAGAGCCGTCGGGCTGCCGCCCATGGTGGGGTTCCTCGCAACGGGGTTCGCGCTCAACCTGTACGGAATCGCAAGCGGGGAAGTGCTGCGAAAACTGTCGGATCTCGGCATCACCCTGCTGCTGTTTACGGTCGGCCTCAAGCTGAACCTTCGGACCCTGGCGCGCCCGCAGGTCTGGGCCGTTGCTGGGCTGCACATGTCGATCGCCGTTGCGGGCTTCGCCGCCGCCATCCTTCTCCTGGCGCTCGCGGGCGCGCCCTTCCTCTCCGGTCTCGGCATCGCCCAAACACTGCTGATCGCGTTCGCGTTGAGCTTCTCGAGCACGGTGTTCGCCGTGAAGGTGCTGGAGGAGAAAGGGGCGATGGCTTCGCTGGCCGGCCGGATCGCGGTCGGCATCCTCATCGTGCAGGACCTGGCCGCGGTCGCCTTTCTCGCGGCCTCGGCGGGCGAATGGCCCAGTCCCTGGGCGCTTCTGCTTCTGCTGCTCGTTCCGTTGCGGCCGCTGCTGACGCTCGTCCTCGAGCGGGTCGGCCATGGCGAACTGCTCGTGTTGTACTCGCTGCTGCTCGCCCTGGGCGGCGCGGAGGCATTCGAGCTGGTCGGGTTGAAGGGCGACCTGGGCGCGCTCGCCCTCGGCATTCTCGTCGCCGGACACCACAAGTCCGAAGAGGTGGCGAAGACCATGTTCGGGTTCAAGAACCTGTTTCTGCTCGGCTTCTTCCTGTCCATAGGGCTCTCGGGACCGCTCACGGTGGAGGCGTTTCTCGCCGGCGCGGCCGTCACGCCCCTCGTACTCGCCAAGTCGGCGCTGTTCCTCGTCCTGTTCACAAGATTCAAGCTGCGGGCGCGGACATCGTTGCTCGCTTCCCTGACCCTGACCAGCTACAGTGAATTCGGCCTCATCGTCGTGGCGCTCGGGGTCGCCAGCGGCTGTCTCGACGGCCACTGGCTGATCGTTCTCGCGACCGCCCTGTCGCTTTCCTGCGCCGTTGCCGCGGTGCTCAACGCCGCCGCCCACCGCATCCACCGGCGGTACCACGCGACGTGGAAGCGGCTTGAACGCCCCGAGCGCCTCACCGACGACCGGCCGCTCGACATCGGAGGCGCGCGGATCGCGATCGTCGGCATGGGCCGCATCGGCACGCCGGCCTACGACCACATGCATCGGCTTCACGGCGGGGCCGTCGTCGGTGTGGACTTCGATCCCCGGAAGGTGCGGCGCCACCAATCGGCGGGCCGCAAGGTGCTACTGGGCGATCCGCGCGACGGAGACTTCTGGGATCGGGTTCAGAGCACTCGAACTCTGGACATCGTCATGCTGGCGCTGCCCAATCGCGCCGCCAAGCTCGCCGTTCTGGACCGCATTGGGGACGCCGGTTTCGATGGCCGGGTCGCCGCCGCGGTCAGGTTTCCGGACGAGATCGAGGCGATGCGTGAGGCCGGGGCGTCGATCCTATTCGACCTCTCGGCCGAAGCCGGTTCGGGATTTGCCGAGCACGTGGCCGCGCAGACTTCCTCCTCCTGAACACGCGAGAGAGGAGTCGAGCGCCACCCACGCCAAGGCCGGCATGATTTGCGCACCTCCGGCACCGTTGTTTAGACCCGTATACGCCTGCGCAAACGACATGCGGTGCCGATGCGCACTCCGGTGCTCCTGACGTGCGCACCGGCTGGACGGCGGAAGCTGCTGCGCGCAAACGTCTTGCGCCTCGTTGTTCCGGGCGGCCGGGGCCGCAGCGCTCGCTTACTCACCTTACAAGCGTCAGCCTTGGGCAAGCGCGCCGGACGACCGCGCCGCGGGGAATTTCGGGGCGTCGGAGTCTCCATACCGTACACGGAGAAGCCCCAATCGGGCGGTGTCAACCTCGTGATTCGAGGTGGTGTCCCAAGGGTTCCAGCGGCGTCCCGGATGCTTTCGTCCTGACAGCGGGCCTCTTCTGTTTGATGCCCGTAGCGGCGCGCACCCAGGAAGGGGACGCGCTGGCCCGATACGAAATTGAGAAAAAGAACGAGATCGTAGCTGGGGCTTTAGAGTGGCTCGTTCCGATTGTGGGCCACCACTACGCCGGTAACGCGAGAGCTGGCTACGTGCCGGCTGCGGTCTCGGGCGGTGGACTCGTCGGCGTCATCGTCGGTTCGACCCTGAGTTCGAACTGTTATAGCGCAGGTGGCGTCGAAATCTGCCAGTCGGGAAACGGTACGGTCGTGGCCTTGAGTTGGTTGACCTACCTCGGTGGACGTGTATGGGGTATCGTGTCCGCCTTGGATGTCGCAAGGCAGTTCAACCGGGACTTGGCGGATCGCCTCGGCGTCGGCCTCGATGACGTGGATCTCGTCGTAGCGCCTACTCCAACTGGAATGTCGGTCGGTCCCTCGTTCCCCTTCGGACGATGACCATCGACATCTGCCTCCCAACGGAAGCGCATCTTTCCATGCATCTTCGAGTCAAGATCACCGCGTCGCTTGCCGGCCTTCGCCATGTGATGCAGTCGCTCCACGCCTGAAGGACTTCGGCTCGGGGCTCCAGAAGGTCGGATCGCTGATATGCTTGAACGGCCCGGCTTCTCGGAACGCGGGTGAAGAAGTCGGTTCTCAGGGACCTTCGGCGGCGAGGAAGCGCCGGGGGGCATGGGATTCCCGCCATTCAGGTCCGGTTTTCCCGCTTTCGCGGCACGGTCCAGCAAGGTCCAGTACAACGGCAGGAAACGCAGATCGTGCAGTCCCAGTTGACTTTACGTGACTTCCTGCCGTGATTTTACCCTCAGGTGTTCCGCCGTAACGTTAGGGTCTGGCGGTCAGTTGTAGCGGGAATTGTAACAAAGCCCTGCTCTTCGAGCTGGCGGCCTTCGGCCCGCCCTCGATCTTCGATCACGACGAGTGGCAGGTCGTTGAACCCATGGCGGGCTCGGCGGAGGAGGACGTTGCTCCCCCCTTGCCGGGTCCATAGGCTACAGGACTTCCTGGCTCTCCACCGGTCAACATGCCCATGGCCTCATCGCAAGCCAACGCCGAAGACATCCGCGACAACCCGGTCTACACCATCTCGGCCACTGCCCGGCACCTCGGCATGTCCAGTGCCACGCTGCGCCATTGGGTCGTCGGCCGGTCGTACAGCCGCAGGAGGCGGTCGGCCGCCGTCGAGCCCCTGATCCGGGCCACCGCCACGAGCGGTCTGATCTCCTTCAACAACCTCGTGGAGGCGCATGTCCTGCTGGCTTTTCGCTCGCGGGACCTGAGCAGAATGGCGGCTGTTGGCCGAGCGATCGCGTCCGCCGAAGCGTCGCTCGGGGTGGAGCGCCTGCTGTTGCGGCCGGAACTGTGCGGATCGGGCCAGGACGTTCTCTTCGACCGGGTCGCGCAGCTGCTCAAGCTGTCCCGCTCCGTCGAGCTGGCGATGCGGCACAGGCTTTCCGCCAGCCTGAACCGGCTCGATCGCGACGACGAGGGCCTCCCGGTCAGGCTCTATCCGCTCATGCCCCTTGGCTCGGCGGACCGCAGGGGGATCGTGATCGACCCGTACGTCGCGTTGGGCCGCCCGACGGTGGCAGGTTCGGAAGTCGAGACGGCCTCCGTGGCCGGACGGATCGATTCGGGAGAGGATCTGCAGACGGTGGCGGATCACTGTGGGCTCGATGTCGCCCAGGTCATGGACGCCATCGTGTATGAGCGGGCGGTGTAGACTCAGCGTCGCTGACGAATCCGCATGGCCTCCGTCAGCCGCAGTTCGAAGGGCGCCCGGTTCGGCCTCGACACCGTCCCCACGAGATCCCGGCCGTATTCGTGCGAGACCACCAGCCTGGTCTCGGGGTCCCACAGGATGACGCCGGTCGACGATCCTTTCATGGACTGTCGCGTCAGGTTTCCCGCCCGTCCCGTGTAGATCCTGAATTCCACCTTGCCCGCTGCGGCGATGTGCACGAGCCCGCGTCCGTCGACCACGGTGTCTCCAACCAGGGTGTAGTCGTAGACCGTTCTGGAGATGACTTCCGTCACACGGCCGTCGGTGTGCCACCTCAGGGTGTCCAGCCAGGTGCCGCCCGGCTCCACGACGGTGTCCGGCAAGCGGGGGAACAGGTCGTGGGCGAGTGCAGCGAAGGAAAAGACCTCGGCGTCGAGGCCGGACAGTTCCGGAAACGACTCCACTTCGACAATGCCGCGCCGGTTCATCACGAAGTCGAGCGTCCCGGCCAGATACCCCAGGTCCGCGGCCGCGGCGCCCTGCACGGGGTCGGACAGCGTGCCCCCGAATCCTCCCGCGATGCCCCGGACCCGAATGCCTTCGGGGGCCCTTTCGAAGGACAGGTCCAGCGACATCGCGTATTCCCCTGCGACCTCCAGGTCTCCGACGGGTGATTTCGCGATGCCCGCGACGGTGTCCGCGATCTCATAGGCGGCATGCGGCGGGGACGGGAAACCGTAGCTGAGCCAGCCGGGGGGGTATGGGCTGGCCGGACCCGTGCAACCCGCAAGGGCTGTGGCCGCAACGAGCGGGGCAAGCGTCGGCAGGGCTCTCATTCGTTCACTGGCTCCGGGGATGTGGGATCTGGCATCGGTACCCCCGCTATCAACTACGCATTTAGGAGCAATCGGTTACGCATCGCAAGTGCCCAATCGCGGCTCGCGGGCGCGCCGCTGCCGGCAGGCGGGAGGCTCCCATCCGTCTGCTGACGGCCTGACGCGCTTCGGCCACCGCGTGTCGCCGCGCACGAGGAGAGGGCACGGCAACGTTGGCTTGTCATCCTGTTGGGCACAGATCTATGATACGTCCGTTGACCTTCCTACAACCTTCCGACACGGTTGCCGTGAAGGATGACAATACGCTATTAATGACGACTCGTCCCCAGCCCCCGCTACCCCTCGCGCGCCCACCCATGAACATCCCCAGCGCCTATGCACAAGGATACGAAGCGGCCCGGGCGCTTGATCCCGAACTGGCGACGGCATACATCCGCCATACCACCATCGGCGATCCGCTCGCGGATGCGGTGATCCGAGATCTGGGATCGCTGTCTCCAGAAGAGATCCACGATACCCTGGCACAAGTGCTGGAGGGGTCCGGCACGTCGGGCGACGGCGTTCCCGAGTCCCTCCTGGTGTTCGTCGAGGAAGCGAGGAAGGTGCCTGAGTGGTTCGACAGGAAGCGCGCCAGGGTCGCCTCACAGGCCTTCCTCCGCAATTCGGACATCGTCCTGGCGGCACTCGTGGGCGGCAGCATCGTGGAGGGGTTCTCCACTCTGATCAGCAAGTCGTTTCGCATTCGGGGGCGGCTCGTCGTCGCGGCCATCCGCCGTCTCAAGCACAACGGCATGCAGTTGGTCGAGCAGTATCTCCCGGGCGGGATGGAGCCCGGAGGTGACGGATGGAGGCTGACGCTGCGGGCCCGGCTCGTGCACGCGCAGTCGAGGCATCTGCTCAACGGCTCGGACGAGTGGGATCGGGAGCGGTACGGCACGCCGCTCAGCGCTTCGCATGTGTTGCTGGCCGGGGCTGCCTTCTCGGGGCGCCTGATGCAGCACGTCGCCACGCTGGGGGGTGACTTCACGCGGGATGAACGTGAAGCCTTCGTCCACGTCTGGCGCTACGCCGGACTGCTCTTCGGCATCCCCGGGGAGATCCTCTTCCACGACGAAGCCTCGGCGCTGCGAACCTTCGAGATCGGGCGGATGTGCGAGCCTCCCACCGACCTCGACGGGATCATCATGGCCAACAGCGTGGTGAACAGCGCGCCCATCATCGTTGGCGTGAAAAACCCCCCGGAGCGCCGGAAGATGGCCCGCACGGTGACCCAGGTCTCCCGGGAGCTGATCGGCGATGAGCTCGCGGACTCGCTCAGGTTCCCGGCGCGGAGACGGAAGGTGGTGCCGTGGCTGCGGTTCAGGCACCGCGCCCGCCGACTCGTGGGCAGGGTGCTTCCCGGACTGGCGGCGAAGCAGGATCAGGATCGATTCGAGGCGCTTATGGAGTTCGCGAGCTTCGACGAGTTCGAGCACTCGTACAAACTGCCGACCGCCCTCCACGACGAGCGGTCGTCGGACTGGTAGGACCTGCTCGCGCCGGCGCCGGTTGCCGGGTTGATAGCGGGCACGTAGGGTCGGAGTCACCGATTCGGACGAGTTGGAGCCAGTCGGTGAACGATAGGGGAGGCACGATGTACGACAGCATTTCCCGGCCGGTCATCCTGCGACCGGTGAATGGCCGGACGCCGGTGTTCGCGGTCCTGTTGCTCGCCGTGGCGGGATTGGCCGCGATGCCGCCGGCGCTTGTCGCCCAGGACCTTCTCTCCCTCCTCCCGCCCATGGAGTGGCGCTTGATCGGGCCCGACCGCGGCGGACGCTCGATCGCGGTGGCGGGCCACGCCGAGCGGCCCTTCGAGTACTACTTCGGAGCGACGGGCGGCGGCCTCTTCAAGACAACCGACGGCGGGAACACCTGGCGCCCGGTCACCGACGGGCAGGTCGGCAGCGCCTCGGTGGGCGCGGTGGCGATGGCGCCGTCGAACCCCGACATCGTCTACATCGGGATGGGCGAGGTGCAGCTGCGCGCCAACGTGCTGCAGGGCGATGGGGTCTACCGGTCAGCCGACGCCGGGAAGACGTGGCGGCACATCGGGCTGGCCGACAGCCACGCGATCGGGCGGGTCCGCATTCATCCGACCGACCCGGACCGGGTGTACGTGGCGGCGCTCGGGCATCCGTTCGGGCCGAATGCGGAGCGGGGCGTCTTCCGCACCACCGACGGGGGCAAGACGTGGGCAAACGTGCTCTTCCGCGACGAGCACACGGGCGCGGTCGATCTCGTCATGGACCCGGGCGATCCTGACGTGCTGTACGCGACGCTCTGGCAGGTGTATCGCAAGCCGTGGCGGCTGTGGAGCGGCGGCGAGGGGTCGGGGATCTTCAAGTCGACCGACGGCGGCGACACGTGGACCGAGATTACGCGCAATCCGGGGCTGCCGGCCGGGGTGCTCGGCAAGATCACGGTAACCGTTTCGGGCGCGGATCCGCTGCGGGTGTGGGCGAACATCGAGGCGGAGGAGGGCGGGCTGTACCGGTCCGACGACGGCGGCGAGACGTGGGAACTCGTCAACAACCACCGCGACATCTGGCAGCGCGCATTCTATTTCCAGCGGCTGGAGGCGGACCCGGCCGACCGCGACGCGCTCTACATCCTCAACTTCCGGCTGATGCGCTCGACAGACGGCGGACGGACCCTGGAGAGCGTGCCGGAGACCCACGCCGACCATCACGACCTGTGGATCGATCCCACGAACCCGCTGCGCATGATCAACGGGAACGACGGGGGCGGCGTGGTGACGGTGAACGGCGGCCGCACCTGGACCTCGATGCGGTATCCGACGGCCCAGATCTACCGGCTGGCGACAACCGCGGACTTCCCCTACCACGTCTGCGGGGCGCAGCAGGACAACTCGACCGTGTGCGTGTCGTCCGAGCGGGGGCATCTGCGCGACCCACGCGGTGCGAGTACGGAGTGGATGTACGCGGTGGGCGGAGGCGAGAGCGGCTATATCGCGCCGCACCCGGCCAACCCCGACATCTTCTACGCGGGCGCGACCAACACGCTGACGCGCTACGACCGCGCGACCGGCATGGCGACGGACATCCAGCCGTGGCCGCGGATCGTCATGGGCGAGCCCGCGCGGGACATGCCCGAGCGCTGGAACTGGACCTATCCGATCGCGGTGGCGCCGCAGCCGCCGCACGCGCTGTACGTCGGATCGCAGCACCTGTGGCGGTCCGTCGACGAGGGTGCGTCGTGGGCCAGGATCAGCCCGGATCTGACCCGCGCCGACCCCGAGACACTGGGCGATTCCGGCGGCCCTGTCGTGCTCGACCAGGACGGGCCCGAGATCTACGCCACCCTGTACTCGATCGGCCTTTCGCCGCACGATCCCGGGACGATCTGGACCGGGTCCGACGACGGTCTCGTGCACCTGACGCGCGACGGCGGCAGCGAATGGCGCGACGTGACGCCCCCGGACATGCTCGCGCACACGCGCGTGATGACCATAGACGTGTCCGCCCACGACCCTGCGCGCGCGCACGTGGCCGGCATCCGCTACGAGATGGACGACCGGGCGCCCTATGCGTGGACGACCGACGACTACGGCGCGACCTGGACACGGATCAGCGACGGCATCCCCACCGGCGCCTTCGTGCGCGTGATGCGCGAAGACCCGAAGCGGGAGGGACTCCTGTACGCCGGCACCGAACACGGCGTGTTCGTCTCCTTCGACGGCGGCGGCGCCTGGAGCGACCTGTCGTCCCGGCTCCCCCGCACGCCCGTCACCGGCATCTCGGTCGAGGAGCGCGACCTGGTAATCAGCACCCACGGCCGCTCCTTCCGGGTCCTCGACGACATCGAGACGCTGCGGCAGCTCGACGTGACCGTCGCCGACTCCGACGTCCACCTCTTCGACCCTGCCGACGCCGTCCGGCGCTCGATCCCCGCCGTGATCGACTTCCGGGTGAGCCGGCCGGGGCGCGTGCAGCTCGATGTCCTGACGGACGACGGCGCCCAGGTGACCACCCTCTTCACCGCCGACTCGGCCGCGGGCACTCACCGCGCCCGCTGGGACCTCCGCTACCCCGGCGCGCTGACGTTCGCGGGGATCGTGTTGGAAGGCGGCAATCCGGCAGTGGGCCCGTGGGCGCCGCCGGGCCGCTACCGCGCGCGCCTGACCGTCGGCGGCGTCACGCGCGAGGCCGCCTTCAACGTACACCTCGACCCGAGGCTCGGGGCCGTCTCCACCGCGGCGCTGGCCGGCCAGTTCCGGCTCGCCATGGCGATCCGCGATGCCGAGAGCCAGGCGAACGGCACCGTAGTGACGGCGCGGGAGCTGCTCGACCAGATCGATCATTTCGGGCCGCGGATCGGAGACGCCGCCCTCCGTGACGACGTCGGGGGCTTCGCCGCCGGCATCGAAGCGGTCGCGGGCGAACTCTACCAGCTCCGCAACCAGAGCCCGAAGGACAAGATCGCCTTCCCCATCAAGCTGAACGACCGCCTGACCGGGCTCCGCAGCCACCTGGAGCGGGGCGACGGCACACCGCTCGATGCCTACCGGGCGGTGTTCGAGGAGCTGTCCGCGGAACTCGGTTCGCTGATGGACCGGTTTCGAGGGATGATCGACGAAGACCTGCCCCGCTTGAACCGCCGGCTCGAAGCGGCGGGACTTCCGCTACTGGAGGCCCGGGGGCCGTCTACCCGAACCGCACCCCCTGCGCCAGCGGCAGCTCGGGACTCCAGTTCACCGTATTCGTCTGCCGCCGCATGTAGGCCTTCCACGCGTCCGACCCCGATTCGCGCCCGCCGCCCGTCTCCTTCTCGCCGCCGAACGCGCCGCCGATCTCCGCGCCGCTGGTGCCGATGTTGACGTTCGCGATGCCGCAGTCGCTGCCGCGGTGGGAGAGGAAGAGTTCCGCCTCGCGCATGTGATCGGTGAAGATCGCCGAGGACAGTCCCTGGGGGACGCCGTTGTGGAGCGCGATGGCCTCGCCGAGCTCGTCGACGGCCTGGGCGCGGGTCGCATCCGCGCTCCCGTAACCGATGATGTAGAGGATCGGGGCGAAGGTCTCCTCCTGCACGATGTCGAATTCGTTCCGCGCCGAGGCGATGCAGGGGGTGACGTAGTGGCCGCCGGGGAAGTCGGCGCCGTTCAGCCGCTCTCCGCCGCAGAGGATCGTGCCGCCTTCGGCCTGGACGCGGCGCACGGCACCTTCGAGGTCGAGGACCGCCTGGTGGTTCACGACCGGGCCCATCAGGGTGGACGGGTTAAGGGGGTCGCCGATGCGCACGTCCCGGTAGGCTGTGACGAGGCGCCGCTCGAGTTCGCCGCGGATGGACTCGTGGACGATGATGCGCCGCGTGCTGGTGCAGCGCTGCCCCGCCGTGCCGACCGAGCCGAAGAGGATCGCCGGCAGCACCAGGTCCATGTTGGCGTGCGGCGTGACGATGATCGCGTTGTTGCCGCCGAGTTCGAGTATGGTGCGGCCCAGGCGCTCGCCCACGACCCGCGCGACCCGGTACCCCATTCTGCAGCTCCCTGTAGCCGATACCAGCGGTATGCGCCGGTCATGCAGGAGCTTGTCCCCAACCGTGGACCCTCTTCCCACCACCAGCGAGAAGATTGCGGGGTCGTGCCCGTTCTCGCGCGCCACCTCGGCCGCGATCCGGGTGCAGGCGATTGCGGTGAGCGGCGTCTGGCTGGACGGCTTCCAGAGTGTGGCGTCCCCGCAGACGGCGGCGATCGCGGCGTTCCAGCTCCACACCGCGACGGGGAAGTTGAAGGCGGTGATGACCCCGACCACGCCGAGCGGGTGCCACTGCTCGAACATGCGGTGGTCCGGGCGTTCGGAGTGCATCGACAGGCCGTAGAGCTGGCGGGACAGGCCGGTCGCGAAGTCGCAGATGTCGATCATCTCCTGCACTTCGCCTTCGCCCTCGGTGAGGATCTTGCCCATCTCGAGGGTGACGAGCCGGCCCAGCGCGGCCTTGTGCTCGCGGAGGCGCTCGCCGATCTGGCGGACGACCTCGCCGCGCTTCGGGGCCGGGACGGTGCGCCAATCCAGGAACGCCTCGTGCGCGCGCGCGACTATATGATCGTACTCGTCCTCGGTGACCTGGCGGACGGTCGCGATGCGGGAGCCGTCGATCGGGGTGTGGACATCGAGTTCGGGGCCGGAGCCGATCCACTCGCCGGCGAAGCCGCCGGGGTTGAGGTCGTCGATGCCGAGGGAGGCGAGGAGGCGGGTGGTGCGGCTGTCAGTGTAAAGTGTGGTTGTCATTTTGTAATGTCTGCTTGTCAGTCTGGCAAGATTGTCAGGGTAGGAGGACCGTGCACCCATGCGTCTGGCGCGACTCGAGCGCGCGGTGGGCCTTGGCCGCCTCGGCGAGGGGGAAGCGCTGGCCGATGGTGAGCCGGATGCGGCCGGCCTCGATGTGGCCGAGCAGCTCGCCGGCGGCCTCTTCCAGATCCGCGCGGCGCTCGATGTAGGGCGCGAGCGAGGGACGGGCGACGGTGATCCCCTTCGCGCTCAGGCGCAGCAGGTTGAGCGGGGGAACCGCGCCGGAAGCGTTGCCGAAGGTGATCATCATGCCGAAGCGGGCGAGGCACTCCATCGAGCCGTCGAAGGTGGCCTTGCCGACGCCGTCGAAGACCACCGGGACGCCTTCGCCGCCGGTGATCTCGCGCACGCGCTCCACGAAGTCCTCTTCCTTGTAGAGGATGACGTGATCGCAGCCGTGCTCGCGCGCGACCTCCCCCTTCTCCGCGCTGCCGGCGGTGCCGATGACGGTCGCGCCCAGCGCCTTGCACCACTGGGACAGGATCGTCCCGACGCCCCCGGCGGCGGCGTGCACGAGCACGGTTTCGCCCGCGCTCAGGCGGTAGGTGCGGCGGCACAGATACCACGAGGTCATCCCCTTCAGCATGGCCGCGGCGGCCGTCCCGGAATCGACCCCGTCCGGGATCGGCACCAGCTGGCCCGTCGGCATGACGCGCCGCTCGCAGTAGCTGCCGAGGCCGAACCCGTACGCGACGCGGTCGCCGACCTGGAACGATGGGGCGGCGCCCGCCGGGCCGACCGCCTCGACCACGCCCGCGCCTTCCATCCCGATCGCGGTGGGCAGCGACGGCACGGGGTAGAGGCCGCTGCGATGATAGGTGTCGATGAAGTTCAGGCCGATGGCCTCGTGCCGCACCAGCACCTCGCCCGGACCCGGCCCCGGCAGTGCGACCTCTTCCCGGCGGAGCACCTCGGGCCCGCCCAGTTCGTGAATGCGAATTGCGTTTGTCGTGTTCATTTCGGTCGATTCCGGCGTGGCGGCCGGGTAAGAGTGGATGTCAGCGCGGTCCTCGCCGCTGCGTCAGTACTGCAGGCGCACCCGCACCGGTCCCTCGAACCCCATGTTGAGGGGCGCCATGCCCGGTATGGTCATGCTTCCCGCCAGCTCGCGCTCGAAGAACGCCTCGGCCAGGAGTCCGCGTTCGGTGTCCCACAGCACGAACCCGGTCGTCGGTCCGGTCATGCTCTGGGTGATCGTGGCGCCGGCCTGCACGAACTCCGCCTCGTTGGCGACGTCGCCGGCGACTGCGATGTGCCGCAGCGTGCGCCCATCGACGACGGTGTCGCCGACCAGCGTGTGGGTGTAGACGGTGGTGGAGTTCGTCTTGATCGCCCCGTCGTCGATCGTCCAGGTGACGGTGTCGACCCAGGTGGCCCCGGGATCCACAGCGCCGGCGGGCAGCCGCGGGAAGAGATCGTTGGCGATGTGATGGAAGGGCGACAGCTGTGCGGCCGGGCCCCCCACGGTGGGGACGGAGACGACCTCTTCGACTCCGCGGCGTCCGAACACGATCTCGAGGTGCCCGGTCACGTCGTTCAGGCCGGTGGACAGGGTGCCCTGCATCGGATTCGACATCGACGCCTCGAAGCGCTCCACGCTGCCGGTCGCGCGGACGCCGCGCGGGTCCATCTCGAACGTCATGCTCAGGGTGGTGGCCGAATTGGTCGGGATGTCCAGCGCGCCCACGGGAGAGTTCACGTAGACCGCGGCCGAATCGACGATCTCGTAGACTGCGATCGCCGGGGACGGGACCACGTAGGCCAGGGTATCTTCAGGGGACGAGCCGCCGGTTGTGGCGCAGGCGAGCGTCAAGACGCAACTGATGGTCAGACCACCACTTATGGTCCACCGGCGGCCCATCATCGGGCTGAGAACCCGCTGTCGCGGTGTGACCCGTCGCAGAACGGTTTCGTCGTCGAAATCCCGCAGCGGCACAGCGCGCCCTTCGTCCCCGACACGGTTGTGCCGTCCGCCGCGACCACCGTAAGCGGCCCGCGCACCAGGAGGGGGCCGTCCGTGGCGCACACGATCACGACCGGGTCGTCCTCGGCCGGCTCGTCCGCACCCGGCACCAGGCGCCCGCCCTGGATCACTCCGGGATCGTCGAATCCCATCTTGTTGTGCGTTCCGTCGCAGTACGGCTTGTTGCCGGAGTGCCCGCAGCGGCACAGCGCGACATCGTCGGTCTCGTCGATCTGCTCGCCGCCGGCCTCGATCCGGATCCGCCCGGCAAGACACAGGGGTCCGCCAGGGGGTACTTCGGCCACATTTCCACTCGTTCGGTCGCTCATCGTCCTCACATTCTCCGGTACTGTGGACCGCTGCCGCCTTCGCGCGGAGCCCACCTCGGACCCAGCACGTCGGTGGCCTTGCAGTCCACGCAATTGGGCGCGTTCACGCGCAGTTGATCGCCCTCGCGCTCGTACACTCCGGCGGGGCACATGTGTACGTACATCTCCGCAACTTCGGGCGGAATATCCTCGCCCACCGCAAGGTGGGACGGGATGTCGTCGCGGGTCTGATTGCCGCTCTTGAAGACGGCGTCCACCTTCGACACCGCCAGCGGCCCACGGGCTTCCGGCGCTGTGCCGAGGACTTTCGCCTCTTCCGCATCGAGCTTCGAGGCGATTGCCGCCCTGGGAATCCTCCCACCGGTCGCCGTGGCCAGCGAAGCCTTCGCGCCGCCCAGGAAGAACCCGCTCTTGAAGGCCAGGCGCATGTTCCGGTTGCGCCTGAGGTCGCGCACGATGAAGGACTCGTCCACGGACCTCGTGTAGGGGGCCAGTCCGGCCGCTGAAGTGTCGCCCGATTTCAGCGCCGAATAGATCGCCCGGGCCGCCAGAACGCCTGAGTGCATCGCGTAGTGAATGCCCTTCAGGGAGGCGACGTCGACGTACCCCGCGGCGTCCCCCACGATGCAGATTCCGCCCCCGTGACGCCGCTCCGGCAGGGAATGATACCCGCCTTCCGGGATCGTCTTGGCCCCCCACTCCACCATCTCGCCCCCTTCGAGGATGCGGCGGAAGAGGGGGTGGTGCTTGACGCGCTGGAGGAGTCCGTGGACGTCGAGCCGGGCGTTCGAATAGTCGAGGCTGACGACGAGGCCGAGGGCGACGAGGTCGTCGGCGAGGGGGTATGCGAAGGTGCCGCCGAACCCGTCCCTGACGAGCGGCCATCCCATGGTGTGGATGATGCGGTCGAGCGGGCGCGGCACCTCCCACAGCTCCTTCACTCCCAGCGAATAGATCTGCGGATTGGTGGACCCGATGCCCTGCCACTCCAGGTACGCCTGCGAGAGCGTGCCGCGCGTGCCCTCGGAGAGGACGGTCACGCGGGCGGTCAGGTCCATGGGCGGCATGTAGTTGCCGCCGGACGGACGGCCGTCCCGATCGAGGCCCCGCGCCGCGGTCCTGACGCCGATCACGTCGTCGCCGTCCACGAGGAGGGCGTCGGCGGGGAAGCCCGGCAGGATCATCACTCCCAGCTCCTCCGCGCGTTCGCCCATCCAGCGCACCAGTTCGCATATGGAGGCGATGTGGTTGCCGTGGTTGCGCATCGTGGGCGGCGCGGGGATGCGGATGTGGTTCTTCTCCGTGAGGAAATACACCGCCTCGCGCTCGACCGGTCGCCGTAACGGCAAGTCGGACCATGACATACCGGGAAACATTTCGCGCAGCGCACGCGGATTCACGACCGCCCCGGAGAGGTTGTGGTCGCCCAGCGCCTCGGCCTTCTCCAGCACGCCGATCATGATGTCCCCGACGCCGTCGCCGTTCTCGTTCCCCTCGGCCACCAGGCGGGACAGCTCGATCGCGCCCGCCAGTCCGGCGGGGCCGGCGCCCACGAAGAGCACATCGAGCGGCTCCGCATCGGGGCCCGGCGGCTCCTGGAGGATGAGGTGCTCGGCAGGCAGGCGGGGCTGGTGCCGATTGGGATATATGCGGCCCTCGGGCCCGTTTTGCGTCACCTGGACTCCTGTTTGCTCTGCGGGGAGCCTTTCCGGCCCCACGGGATTCCCCGGCCCGTCCGCCCGGCCGGTGGCTCGTGCGGGCATGCCGTGGTTAACTTACCCACATGAGCCGATCTGCACCCACTACCCTGGGCGCGTTGAAGGCGGCGGGCTATCGCTCGCAGCCCGTGAAGGACGAAATGCGCGCCAACCTGATTCGCAAGCTCGAAAACGGCGAGACGCTCTTTCCCGGCATTCGCGGCTACGAGGATTCGGTCGTCCCACAGCTCGTCAACGCGGTTCTGGCGCGGCACGACTTCATTCTGCTGGGGCTCCGGGGACAGGCCAAGTCACGTATTCTCAGGCAGTTGGTCGATCTGCTCGACGAGCGCATCCCTGTCGTCGCCGGGAGTGAGGTGAACGACGATCCCCTCGCACCGATCTCGAAGCACGGCCGCCGGATGGTCGCCGAGCACGGTGACGACACCCCGATCGAGTGGCTCGCGCGCGAGCAGCGCTACCTGGAGAAGCTCGCGACCCCCGACGTGACCATCGCCGACATCATCGGCGACCTGGATCCGATCAAGGCGGCGCGCGGCGGCCACATCCTGTCCGACGAGCTCACCATCCACTACGGCATGCTCCCGCGCGCGAACCGGGGCATCTTCGCCATGAACGAGCTGCCGGACCTGTCGCCGCGCATCCAGGTTGGCCTTTTCAACATCCTCGAAGAGGGCGACGTCCAGATCAAGGGCTACCCGATCCGCCTCCGCCTCGACCTGCTGATCGCGTTTACGGCGAATCCGGAAGACTACACCGCGCGCGGCAAGATCATCACGCCGCTCAAGGACCGCATCGCGTCGGAGGTGCGCACGCACTACCCGAAGGACGTCGCGACGGGCATGGCGATCACCGAGCAGGAGGCGTGGACCCGGCGCAACGGACGCCCTCTGCAGATCCCGCCGTTCGTGCGCGAAGTGGTCGAGCGGATGGCCTTCCTGGCGCGCATGGAAGCGCGCGTCGATCAGCGCAGCGGGGTGAGCCAGCGCATGCCGATCGCGGTCCTCGAGACCCTCGTGTCGAGCGCCGAACAGCGTGCGATCAGGCAGGGCGAGAGCGACGTGGTGCCCCGCATCGGCGACATCTACGCCTCGCTCCCCGCGGTCACCGGCAAGATGGAGCTGGAGTACGAGGGCGAGCTTCACGGCGCGGGGCGCATCGCCCGCGAGCTGGTCTCGGCGGCGGCCGGTGCGACTTTCGACAGCTGCGGCGGCGGCGCGGACGTGGACTCGATCGTCGAGTACTTCGAGGCGGGCGGCGTGATGCAGGTGTCGGAGGACGCCGCGGCTTCGGCATGCGTGGTGGGGTTCGGGCAGGTCCCGGGCCTGCTGGAACTTGCGGATCTGCTGGGGCTGGCGCCGGAGGACGGTTCGGACGGGCTCAAGGCGGCCGCCTGCGAACTGATCCTCGAGGGGCTGGTGGCCGACCAGAAGATCAGCCGGACGCGCGGGGGCGGTTACCGGCGATCCAGGCCGTAAGGAGCGCGCCGATCCTCTGCTGGGCGACCGGCAGTGCGTACCCGTCGAGGTGGGCGGGGTTGATCCAGGTGGTGGTCGGGCCAGGGTGATCCCGGGCATCTCGCCCTTCGTTTTCGCAGAAGGTGACGATGGGGTGGTAGGTCGCGCGGAGGTGTGTGAAGGCGTGGCGGACGGGGGCGAGGGTGGCGGCTGGTTGGCCGTGGTAGCCGAGGGCGGCGAGGTGGGCCAGGGCGGCGGGGGTGGGCGCGGCGCGCTCGGGCTGGGTCGTGCGGGTTTCCGAGGGGCTGCGTCGATCGGCGGGTGAGGCGGGCGGGGGCGTGAGACGCGCAGAGGGGAATTCCCACATGTCCGCGAGGAGGCCGGTCTCGGGCCGCTTCGCCAGCAGGATTCGGCCCGCCGGGTCGAGGGCGACGACGGTCGCGTAGTCGACTCGCGGTACCTGGCGGGGTGGGCGGGGGGCGGGGCGCCGGCTCACGGTGCCGGCCGCGAGTGCAGTGCAGGAGGCCGCGACGGGGCATTCGCCGCAGCGGGGGGCGCGTGGGGTGCAGATGGTCGCGCCCAGCTCCATCATGGCTTCGTTGTGGTCGCCGGGGCGGTCGGGATCGAGCAGCCGGGCCGCCGCGCGGCGGAGCTGGGCGGGGGTGGGGTGGGGGAGGTCGAGCAGGCGGGCGAGGACGCGGCGCACGTTGCCGTCCACGGCCGCCACCCGCCTGCCGAAGGCGATGCTCGCGACCGCGCCCGCCGTGTATTCGCCGATCCCGGGCAGGCTCCTGAGCGCGACCGGGTCCTCCGGCAGCTCGCCGCCGTGGTTGTCGCGCACCATTTGCGCCGTCCGGTGGAGATTTCGGGCGCGCGAATAGTACCCGAGGCCCTTCCACGCGAGCATCACTTCGTCCGGCGTCGCATCGGCAAGCGCGGCGAAACCCGGGAACCGTTTCAGCCATTTCCCGTAGTAGGGAGCGACGGTCTCGACGCGAGTCTGCTGCAGCATGAATTCCGAGACCAGCACGCGGTACGGATTCCGGTGGGTGCGCCACGGCAGAGGGCGGTGGTGGAGGTCGAAGTGAGCCAGGAGTGCCCGCCGGAATCCCGCCCGGTCGAGCGATCCGCCCGTCGTGGCGTCCCGTCCTCTCGGTCCGTAGTCTTCATCCATGCGCTTCACCACCTACACGAAGTACCGGAAGGGGCTGCTCGACGCCCTCAACCTCGAGGGCCTGATGGAGATGCTCTCCGAGTTCCTCCTCGATGGCGGCTTTGCCGGCGGGCCCCACTTCCACCCGTACTGGGGATGGTCCGGGATTGAGGATACATCCTCGCTCGACGCGCTCAAACAGGCGCTGCTGCGCGCCCTCATGCAGAGCGGGCAGCTGACGCAGGAGATGGTGGACGAACTGCGGGGCGACGGCCCCGGCAATCCCGAGGTGCAGCAGGAGATCGCCGACCTCCTCGATGAGCTGATCCGGAAGATGGTCGACGAGGGCTACATCACCCTCGACGGCAACCCGTCACCCTCCGGAGGGGCCACGGGAGAAGCCGTGGGCGAGGGATTCGTCGACGACGCGAGGGAGGCCGCGGGCCAGGTGCACTTCAACCTGACGCGGCAGGGGCTCGACTTCCTCGGCTACCGCGCGCTGAGGAACCTGCTGGGCTCGCTCGGGCGCTCCAGCATCGGCGCCCACGAGACCCAGGAGTTCGCGACCGGCGTCGAGGCCGACGCGGGCAGCAAGCCCTACGACTTCGGCGACACCCTCAACCTCGACATCCCCGAAACGCTCAAGAACGCCATCGCGCGCGACGGGCTGCAGGTCCCCATCGACCTCGACTACAAGGACCTGATGGTCCACCAGACCGACTACCGCTCGTCGTGCGCGACGGTGGTGATGCTGGATATCTCGCACTCCATGATCCTCTACGGCGAGGACCGCTTTTCGCCCGCCAAGAAGGTCGCCCTGGCGCTCTCGCACCTGATTCGCACCGAGTTTCCGGGTGATTCGCTGCGCGTCGTGACCTTCGGCGACCGCGCCGAGGAGATTCCCCTCGCGCGTCTGGCGAAGGCCCAGGTCGGCCCCTTCCACACCAACACCGCCGAGGGGCTGGAGGTCGCGCGGCGCCTGCTGCGGGCGCAGAAGAAGGACATGCGGCAGATCATCATGATCACCGACGGCAAGCCCAGCGCGATCACCCTTCCCCGGGGCAAGATCTACAAGAATTCGGCCGGCCTCGACCGAAACATCCTGCGCGCCACCTACCGCGAGGCCTCCGCGTGCCGCCGCGCGGGCATCCCCATCAACACCTTCATGCTCGCGAACGACGCCTACCTGGTCCGCTTCGTGCGCCAGATCACGAAGATCGCCCGCGGCAAGGCGTACTTCACGTCGACGATGACGCTGGGGCAGTACATCATGCTCGACTTCCTGAAGCGGAAGCGGCGGGTGGCCTGAAGCGCCCTACGACACCCCCTCGAACGCCTCCGGATTCACCGCGGCCGCCCGCTGCGCGCGCAGTTCGGGCATCACGTCCTTCTGTGAGCAGCGCACGAGGAACAGTCCTTCGATCACCAGGCCCATCACCGCCAGCCCGACGCCGAGGACGGCGCCTCCGACGGCCGCATCGTTGAAGATCAGCGCGGCCACGATGATGCTGGCGACCCGCAGCACGGCCCCCGCGCCCACCACATTCGGCCTTCCCGAGCGCACGAACAGGCCCTGGTAGTACTGGCGGATGCCGTAGAGCAGCGGATAGGCGGCCGCGATCGGCAGCGCGGGGCCCGCCAGGGCGATCAGGTCGCCGCCGAGGGCGAATAGGTAGCCGAGAAGGGGCTCGCGCACCGCCGGAATCGCGGTCAGGAGCAGTACCCCCATCATCGAGAAGGCGACCACGCCGCCCCACGACCGCACGCGGCGGTGCGTCTCCGAGCACCTCACCAGCGCGATGCTGGCGTGCTGGAGCTGACCGACCGGGGCGGCGATGAACCACGCCACCGCCTCGACCACCGCGAACGCCGCCAGCGCCGGGGCCGGGTTGGCGGTGCGCGCCAGCACCGCGTTGATGATCAGCGGCGTGACCCACCACAGCAGCACATTCAGCATCAGCGGCGCCGAGAAGCGCGCCACGTTCTCGTTGTCGACCTCGCAGTCCTCCTTCTCGAGCTCGATCCCCGGCGTGCGCGCGATCATGACCACGGCCGTCTCGACGACCATCCCCACCGTGAAGGCCGCGGCGCCGAGCCAGGCCCCTCCTCCCGTCGCCAGCAGCCCGAAGGCCACGATGGCCAGGATCCCCGTACGGCCTCCCGTCGCCCCCGCGATGGGAACGGTGCGATGCCCCGCCACCAGCCGCCCCTGGTGCGACGCCCGCACCGCGGTGAGGAACGGCACCGGCCACAGGAACTGCATCGCCCGCACGGCTTCGTCCAGCACGCCGGGACCGACGCCGACGACCCCCGCAAAGACGACATCGCCGAACGAGGTGTAGGCGATGAGCGCGCCCACGAGCGAAAGGAGGGCGCCCATCAGGTATGCGAAGCGAATCACCGGCGAGAAGGATCCCCCCGCCAGCAGCCGCGCGGCCGCGACCTGCTGCACAACCAGGAGCGGTGCGTAGAGGACTCCGCACATCGCAAAGGCCACCTGGTATCCGGCGAGTGCCGTCACCGGGTCGACGGAGCGCGCAAGCGCCGCCGCCAGGATCGGATTGGTCGCCGTCAACAGCAGGCTGGTCGCCGCCAGCGGGGTATAGAAACGGGCGAAGCCGCCCGCCGAGATCAGCGAATCGCCTTCCTTCACCCGGGACAGGCCCGCGCGGGATCTACGGATGCGGTCCGGAATGTAGATTCTATCATGAGTAGCCGGCCTTCCGGCCTTGTTCTTCCACCCAACCGTAACCGCGAGAAACGATGACCGGTCAAGGGATTCCATTCTATACAGCGGACGCGTTCACGGATACCCCGTTCTCGGGCAACCCGGCGGCGGTCTGCCTGGGGATCGACGCGCTGCCCGATTCCACGATGGCGAGCATTGCCGCAGAGATGAATCTGTCCGAGACCGCCTTCGTGTACGAGCCGGACAGGGCCGGCGTGCGCCGCCTGCGCTGGTTCACGCCGACCGTCGAGGTGCCGCTGTGCGGTCACGCGACCCTCGCCAGCGCCCACGTACTGCTGCGCGAGGTCGGCCTTGCCGCGCCGGTGCGTTTTCATTCCCTCTCGGGCCCGCTGACCGTTCATTCCGACGGGAATCGGTTGCGGATGGATTTCCCCACGAATCCCGCTCGCGAAGCCCCCATGCCAGCGGGCCTGGCCGAGGCGCTGGGCGTCGACCCCGCCGCGGCAGCCTTTGCGGCCTCGGGAACGGTCGACCTCGTCGTTCTCGGTACGGAAGCAGAGGTGCTGGCCGTGCGTCCCGACTTCGCCGCTCTCGGCGCCCTGGCGCTGACGGGCGATCCCATATGCGTCGCGGTCACTGCACCGGGCGCCGACGATGCCGTCGATTTCGTGTCCAGGGTCTTCGGCCCCTGGGTCGGCGTCGACGAGGATCCGGTTACGGGTGTGGCTCATACCACACTGACACCCTACTGGGCGCGCGTGCTGGACAAGAGCGAAATGTCCGCGCGGCAACGCTCGGCGCGGGGCGGCGCGCTCACCGTCAGGGACCTCGGGGACCGGGTGGAGCTGATCGGCCAGGCAGTGACGGTCGCGCGCGGCCGCATGGTCGGGATATAGGCGCTCCGGCTGAGCTACAGCCCATCCACCTCGACCGATTCGTCGATCAGCATGATGGGGATGCCCTGCCGGATCGGGTAGAGCACCTGGCCGTCTTCGCGCAGCAGTCCCTCGGCGATCTGTTCCGTCACTCCCTCGCCGGCGCGCGTGTGCAGTTCGCCGGCCGCAACCGAGGCGTTGATGCTCTCGAGGAGTGCGCCATCCGCCACGGACAGGGGCTGTTTGGTCTCCGGGCAGACAAGGATGGCGAGGAGTTCGGGATCGATGCTCACGCGGCTTCTCCAACGCTGGATGGCTGAGGTGGCGCCGGAGATCCCGTGGAAGAAACTCCTGTGGATTCATGCACGGGCTCCCGGCGCAGTAAACTACCCTAGGCCGGGGCCGAGCGGGAGGACGCCCGCGGCCACAGGTTCGTGATGCGTGGGCATCGCATGACGCGTCATCTGGCGAGAGGAAGGCGAAGGGTGAGCAAGGGCATGGCACGGCTGGCGATTGTGACGGGGGTGACCGCCGCCGCGGTCGTCGGTTGCGGGTCCGGCAACGGCGGCGGCCTGCCGGGAGCCGCCGAAACGCCGCGAAATCAGACCAGCCCGGGAGAGCAGACCGCGCAGCTGCCGAACTCCGGAATGGCCTGGGTGATCTTCGGAACGGACACGGTTTTCGCCGAAGTGGCGAGCGTTCCCGAGGAGCGCGAGAAGGGACTGATGGGCCGCGTCGAGGTTCCGGACGGCACGGGCATGCTCTTCGTCTTTCCCAGGAGCGCCGAGCGCTATATCTGGATGAAGGACACCCACGTCCCGCTCTCCGTCGCCATCTTCGACGACAGCCGGCGCATCGGGGCGATCAAGCACATGGAGCCGCTCGACGAGACGCTGGTCGACTCGGAGATCGCCACCGCGCTGTTGCTCGAGGTGCGCCAGGGGTGGTTCGCAGAAAATGGCATCGAGGTGGGCGCCACCGCTGAAGTGATATTCGGACCGGGGCTCACGGTGCGCTGACGCTGGACCTGAAACAGTCGGGACAAGACGCCATCCCGACACCCTCGGGAAACAAGTCCCCGCTGCATTCGGGCGGCGATGCATCGGGGCTGGCCGCTGTGCTCGCGCCCGTCGCGGACCCGCGTCGTCAGCGCGCCAGCGCCTCCTCGCACGCGCTCACCAGAGCCTCGACGTCGCGCTCCGTGTTGTAGGCGTAGGGCGACACGCGCACGCTGCTTCCCCGGAAGGACACGCCGACGCGGTGCCGCTGCAGGGCGGCCTTGAGGCGGTCCAGGCTGGCGCCGGCGGGCAGGCCGAGGCCGAAGAGGTGGGGGCTCCGCCACGCGCGGTCCTCGACGCGCAGCCCCAGGTCGCGCAGCCGCGCGAACGCGCCGTCCATCAGCGCGGTGCAGTAGGCCGCGACGCGCTCGGGGCGCCACTCGAGGACCAGGTCGAGCGACGCGGACAGCGCCGGGATGAGGGCGAAGTTGCTGCGCTGGCCGACGTCGAAGCGGATCGCGCCCGGCTGGTAGTCGTCGACGTATTCCACCAGCCCCGCGAAGTTCTCGGAGCCGCGCCGGCTGTGCCAGGGTTCCTCGAGGGGGATCCCGTCCAGGTAGCGTTCGCCGAAGTACGCGAGCGACAGGGAATACGGCCCGAGGAGCCACTTGTACCCCGCCACCACGAGCGCATCGGGGTCCAGCACCCCCACATCGATCGGCGCGGCACCGACCGACTGCGTCCCGTCGAGGATGAACGCGGCACCGACGTCGCGGGTGCGTTCGCGGATTGCGGCGACATCGAACCGGGTCCCGTCGGTCCAGTGCACGGTGCCCATGGCGACCGCATCGGTGGATGCATCGATGTGGTCGAGGATCCTCTCGGTCCAGCGAGCGCCGCGGGTGCCGTCGCGCGGTGGCCGCACCACGCGGAGTTCGCCGCCCTTCTCCCCCACCAGCCTCCGCCACGGGTACACATTCGCCGGGAACTGCTCGTGCAGGATGACGATGTTGCGGCCCGGGCCCGTGGCCGTGTTGCGCGTGATCGTGGAGACCGCGTACGACACCGCCGGCACCGTGGCCACGCGATCGGGGTCGGCGGCGCCGATCAGGCGGGCGAAGCGGGCGCGGAGTTCGTCGGCGGGGCGGAAGAAGTCGTCGGGGACGATGGCCTGCGGAAAGCGCTTGGCGCGGAGGCCCTCGATGCCGGCCCGTTCGGCCACGCGGGGCAGCGGCCCCATGTAGGCGCAGTTGATGTAGTGGAAATCGTCGGGCAGTGAGAAGCGGTCGCGCTGGCAGGCGAGGGGTTGGCTCATCGGAGTATGCGGCTGGCCCGGTCGGGGCGGTTACGGATTCTCGGTGGGGAGGTTGCCGTCGACCCACTCGGCGGTGGCCTCGTGGAGGGCGATCGGCGCGTCGCGCAGCCGTGCCATGTCGATCTGGTTGACCATGTCGTGCACCTGCGCCAGGGCATCCTTCTCGTCCGTGAGGATGCGCAGGACGCCGTCGACCACATCGCCCGACAACTCCGACATGGCGACCACCCAGTTCATGATCGCGGCCGTCGCCAGGGGCTCGTCGACGCCGGGATAGGTTCCGGCCGGGATCTCGCCGCGGATGTAGTAGGGGTACCTCTCGCGCAGGAACTGGATGCGGTCGGGGTCCATCGCCAGAAGGCGCGCGCCGCCGGTCGTGGTCGCTTCCAGCACCGCCGCGGCCGGATAGCCGACCGAGATGATGGCGGCGTCGATCGCGCCGTCCTTGAGCGCGGTGGCGGACTCGTTGAAGCTGAGGTAGCGGGGCGTAACGTCGTCGTAGGTCAGCCCGTGGGCCTCGAGGATCTGGCGCGACATCTGCTCGGTGCCGCTGCCCGGGGGACCCACCGAGACCAGGCCGCCCCTCAGGTCGGTGACCGAGGCGGCGTCCGAGCTTCTCGACACGACGACGTGCGTCACGTTGGGGTAGAGGGGGGCGAGAATCCGCAGTTCGGATACCGCCACGTCGTAGTCCACGCCGCCGGTCGCGGCCTCGTACACGGTGTTGCCGGTCGCGAAGGCCAGGTCGGTCTGCCGCTCCCGGAGGCGGTTGACGTTTTCGACCGAGCCGCCGCTCACTTCGGCGGTGTACTGGCGCAGCGAATCGTTGACCGACATGCGGGCCGCCATGGCGCCGCCCAGGGGATAGTAGATGCCGCCGGTGCCGGCGGTGCCCAGGCTGAGGAACTCCCTCGGGGCGGCATCGGAGCATGCGGCGGTCCCGATAGCGAGCGCGGCGCAGGTGTGCAGGAAGTGGCGTCGTTTCATGCGTGTGATCCGTTGATCTGCGGAATTGCTGCCCGGGCCGTTCGGACCCGGTGGTTCAGGCCGGCTGGGCGGACTGGCCGCCATCGCGGCCGACCCCCACGAATCCAGCCACCAATAATAGCGCCAATCCGATGCCGTCCCACATGAAGCCCGGGGTGATCAGGGCCAGAGCCGCGGCCATCAGGGCCACCCGGCGCAACATGCCGACCGGCGCGCGCACGTAGCCGATCACGGAGCCGGCGAGGGCGATCACGCCGATCATCGCGGTCAGGGTCGTGGTCGCGATCGCGACCGGCGTCCCGGACAGGATCAGCGGAGGCGCATAGATGAACATGAACGGCACCAGGAACCCCGCGGCCGCGAGCCCCATGGCCGTCCAGGCGGTCTTGAGGGGAGGAGAGTCGGCGATTCCGGCCGCGGCGTAGGCGGCCAGCGACACCGGCGGCGTCACGTTCGAGATGCACCCGAAGTAGAAGATGAAGAGGTGTGCGCCGAGTAGCGGCACGCCCAGCTCGACCAGCGCCGGCGCCCCCAGGGCGGCCAGCACGACGTAGGCGGCGGTCGTCGGCAGACCCATCCCCAGCACGACCGAGCCCATCGCGGTCAGGATGAGCGCGACGAGCAGGTTGCCCTGCGAGATCACCACGATCAGCTCCGACATGCGCAGCCCGATGCCCGTGAGCGACGCGACCCCCACGACGATCCCCGCCGCCGCGCACGCCGCCGCCACCTGCACCGCGCCCGACGCCCCCTTGCGCAGCGCACGCGTGATGTCGGCCACCGCGGGGCGCGTGCCCGGCACCGCGTACGCCGCCAGCACCGAGACCACGACGCCCCAGAAGGCGGCGCGCATCGGCGAGCGCCCCATCGCCAGCATCACGACGATCACGAGCACCGGCAGAAGGAGATGGATCCGTCCCAGCACGCCCTCGCCACCGGACTCGGCCGACCCCTTCAGCCCGATCTTCGAGGCGCGGAAGTGGATGGCCCAGAGCAGCGCCGCGTAGTAGAGGAGCGCCGGAATGACCGCCGCCAGGGCGACCTGCACGTACGGGATGTTCGTCCATGTCGCCAGGATGAAGGCGCCCGCGCCCATCACCGGAGGCATGAGCTGGCCGCCGGTGCTCGCCGCCGCTTCGATGGCCCCGGCAAAGAAGGGGCGGAAGCCGGAGCGACGCATGAGCGGGATGGTGAAGGCTCCCGTCGTGACCACGTTGGCCACGGCGCTGCCGGAAAGCGATCCCATGAAGGCGCTGGCCACCGCCGCCGTCTTCGCGGGGCCGCCCCGTGTGCGCCCGGCCACCCGGTCCGCCAGCGCGATGAGCAGCCCTCCGCCGCCCGCCACGTCCAGGAAGGCGCCGAAGAGGACGAAGAGGTACACGAAGTCGGCCGAGACGCCGAGCGGCACCCCCCAGATCCCCTCGGTGGAGAGGAAGAGCTGCTCGATCAGCCGGGTGGGCCCGTAGCCGCGGTGCGCCAGGAAGCCCGGCAGCCACGGCCCGAGGAGCGCGTAGAGCAGCGCCGCCGTCGCAACCACCACCAGGCCCCACCCCGTCGCCCGTTTCGCGAGGAGGAGGACCGCGCCCACCACCACCGCCCCCGCGGCCAGGTCCAGCCCGGTGGGGCTCCCCGACCGCGCCACCAGCGCCTCGTTCTGCGACACCAGGTAGAGCGCGCACAACACCAGGATCGCCGCGAAGGCGAAGTTGACCCACCACCCGGCCCGCGTACGCGGCCGCACCCGCACGCCGATCCCCAGGAAGGCCAGCGTCCCCATGAGCGCGAGGTGGACGGGGCGCTGCACCAGCGCGGTGAATGGCGCGAAACCGGCGCCGTAGAGGTGGAACAGGGCGGCGAGCGCGGCCACCGCAAGAACGGCGCGGCCGAGCCAGGGACGGCCCTCATCCCTTCGCCCCGTGGCGGTTGTCTTTCCGTCCTTCTCCCTGGTCGCAGCCACCTCCTAGAATGCCGCTCTGATCAAACCAACCACCAACACCAGCGCCAGCAGGACAGCCACCGTGGAGCCCGCGCGCCGCTTTGGATCGATCGCGGCCAGTCCGATCCCCACGACGACCGCGCCCCACAGCTGGAACAGATCGAGTGCGAGCAGCAGTTCGGTGAAGTAGCCGTCGGGGAGGAAGGGGAAGAAGGTGCCGACCGACAGGGTTTCCTCGAGGGCGCCGCCGCGGTTGTTGACGATCCCGTTCAGAATCGCGCCCAGCATGCTGATGACGCCGGCGTGCGCGACCACGCAGAGGTGCTGCTTGAATACGGCCTCGTCGCCGCGGATGAAGACGAACGCCACGTAGGTGATCGCGCCGAGGATGATCGGGAACAGGAGACTTGCCAGGAACGCCATCCCGACTGCCCCTCCCTTGATCAGGACGGGCGGAACCTGGGCCATCTGATCGGCCATTTCGGCCGCCTGTTCCCCGCTGACGCTGCTCAGCGCCGCCTGCTGGAACAGTTCGACCGGCGTGAACCACGTGACCGCGGCGGTTACGGCGGCCACGACCAGCGTTATCGGAAACCAGGCCGGGTTCCGCACCAGGTCGCCGTACAGCTTGCCTGGCTGCACGAACACCATCCACATGCGGTTGAAGAACGGCGGACGGGGCGGCAGTTCGGGCTCTCCCCAGTCGCCGGTGGCGGCAGCGCTCTCGTCGATCATGTCAGTTCTCCAGCCAGCGGTGCGAAGTTCCGGAAATCTCCATGGCCATCGAGCCCATGGGGGTGTTCATGCTGCCGGTGTAGGCGCGCTCGATCTTCATTGAATGGAGCTGGCCCGCCTCCATGTCCCAGAGGGCGAAACCGGTGTCCGTACCCGTGATGCTCTGGTCGGCGGACATTCCGCCCATGTCCACCGTCCCCTGCGTTTCCACGTCGGCCGCAATGTCGATTCTGACAAGCGTGCGGCCATCGACGACCGTGTCGCCGACGAGGGTGTAAGTGTATTCGGTGGTGGTTGTCGCAGTCGCTTCCGGTGTTTCCTGCGACCGGCTGACCGTGTTCGACCAGCTGTCCCCAGGCTGGGCCGCGGTGCCGGGCAGGTGCGGGAAGAGTTCGTAGGGCATGCCCGTGACGGCCGCCGTCGTCCCTGCGGGACCCTCGATCTCGGGGGTCGACAGGAGGTTCACGGTGCCCTGCGGGTCCATGACGAAGACGAAGTCGCCGGTCGCCTCCGGTTCGAGGGTCTGCGATCCCATCATGGGGTTCGCCATGGTCATGCTCAGACCCTCCAGCGTCGCCGTGACGCGCACTCCCTCCGGGTCGGCCGAGAACGCTGTTGCCAGGGTGGCCGAGGTCGTGATATCGATTTGCATGGCCCCGGTCGGGGTGTTCATCGACGTTACCAGGGTGTCCGCAAAGCGGTAGGTCGCGGCCGGGTTTTCGGGA
Organism: Gemmatimonadota bacterium; assembly: GCA_022827345.1. GTDB lineage: Bacteria > Gemmatimonadota > Gemmatimonadetes > Longimicrobiales > Gaopeijiaceae > Bin94. The sequence goes on from JAJDTB010000015.1 coordinate 54,611, forward strand.
ACGCCGTGGGCCAAACTCCCACCGGCGCCCTGCGCGCTGAGCGCCTGCGCGGGGATGGAAAGGACGCAGGCACAGGCGGATATGATGATACTTCGGGGCATGGATAATCTCCGGTCTTCAGGCTGTTGTCGGACGGCCGCCAGAGCATCCGCGCACCGGCCGCCGCACCAAGCTACCCCGCCGATTCTGGCCGGGCAAACCGGATGGCGTTATCGTTCTCGCCGCCTGAGGGGGCGCGTCAGGATGCAGGGTATTGGCACTTGAGGGCATTGGCAGGGACAACACCCGAGGTGATATGAGCTACAGGACAAACCCGGACAGAATTCTCGAGAACATCGACCGTGCCCGGAGCCGGGACATGGAGCGGGCGCTGTCGTTGAACGACCGCCAGGCCCGTGGCAAGGAGCTGGACACCGACATTCCCGATGGTGATTCCACGACTCCGGAGCGGATGCGGCGGCTCTTCGGCCTGGTGGAGTCGGGGTACCGCCGAGCGGCCCAGGGCACCGAGATCGGGCCACTCGCGGCCCGCTTTCGCGCCATCGGCGACATCTCGCACCAGACGGCGCGCGGCGACGTGAGCGTCTCGGTCCACTATCTCGACTCCGAGCGGCACGACGACGTGGGTGTGGTGCCCTTCGGAATCACGCCGCGCGATCTCGAGGAAGCCAAGAAGCAGACCCGGACCAGCCGTCCGGACGTAAACGCAATCAAGGTTCTGCGCCTTCGGCTGCGCGACGGTGTTCTGGCGGCCTACAGGAAGATCGAGCCGCGCCTGCGCGATGCCCTGAAGGACCGCGCCGACATCGGCCATGTCGCGGCCGAGGTCACCCTGGACCTGCGGCCCAACACGCCGAGCCTGTAGAGCCCGGGGCGGCTGTAGCAGCCCGCCAACCGGCCACCCTGGCCCGCCCGGGCGAGCTTCGGCGACCGGCAGCACGGTAGTCCCATCCAGCCATGGCATCGCCCTTCGCGGGGCGCCAGCTTTTGCCATGGCATCGCGCGACGAAGTTCTCGGCCAACTCCTCGTCGACGGTGGAGCGCTCCCCGCCGGGGCCCTCGCCGCCGCCCGGAAGGAACAGCGGCGGTCGGGGCGCAGTCTGCGTGAGGTGCTCCTGCGTCAGGGAACCGTCGGAGAGGCGCGGATGGCGCGCGCGCTCGCCGCACAGCTCGATCTCGCGTTCGTCGAGCCGCCGTTTCGGCCCGAAGACGCCGCGACTCGCAGGATCGACGCCGCGGTCGCGCGGGCGAAGGGCGTGTTGCCGCTCACCGTCGAGGGGCGGCTCCTCAGGGTCGCCATGGCCGATCCGCTCGACACGGCGCTGATCGACGATCTGTCGTTTCAGTCGGGGTGCCACGTCGAGGCGGTCGTTGCGGCGGAGTCGGCGCTCGCCGAGGGGGTGCTCAAGGCCTACGGCGGGGCGCTCCCCGAGCTCCTCGAAGGATTGGACGCGGTGGCGACCGCCGCGCCCGCCGTCGACGCGCGCCGGCTGGAGGAGGAAGCGGCCGCGACCCCGATCGTCCGCATCGTCGACCACATCATCGCCAGCGCGATGGACAGCCGGGCCAGCGACATACACATCGAGACCATGGGCGCGGGATCCCGCGTGAGGCTGCGCGTCGACGGCGGCCTGGTTACCGAGACCGAGCTGCCGCCCGGCACCCATCGCGCGGCCATATCCCGCGTCAAGATCATGGCCGGACTCGACATCTCCGTGCGGCGCCGGCCTCAGGACGGAGGCTTCACCATCAGAAAGGGCGGCGCCGAGGTGACCGTGCGCGTGTCCACCATTCCCACGCCAGAGGGCGAGAAGGCGGTACTGCGCCTCCTGGATCCGGGAGAGGCGCCGCCCGACCTGTCCTCGCTGGGCTTCTCGTCGCACGACCTGGGAAGGCTGCGGAGCATACTGAAGCGGCGCCAGGGAGTCCTGATCGCGGCGGGGCCCACCGGCAGCGGGAAGACGACCACCCTCTCCGGCGCGGTCTCCGAGCTTTCGCGTGGCAGCATCAACATCGTGACGCTGGAAGACCCGGTCGAGTACCGCTTCCCGGGCGTTGCGCAGATGGAGATCGACCGGAAGGCCGGGGTCGACTTTCCGTCCGGACTGCGCGCCATTCTGCGGCAGGACCCCGACGTGATCCTGGTGGGCGAGATCCGCGACCGCGAGACCGCCGAGATCGCGATGTCGGCGGCGGTGACCGGCCACCTCGTCCTCACCACCATCCACACCGTCGACGCACCGGGTGCAGTCGTGCGGCTCCTCGAGATGGGCGTTCCGCCGTTCCTGGTCGCCGGCGGCCTGGCGGGCGTCGTCGCACAGCGGCTGGTGAGAAGGCAGTGTTCGCGCTGCTGGGGACGCGGGGGCGGAAAGTGCTCGGCGTGCACCGATGGCTACCGGGGCCGAAGCGGCGTCTTCGAGGTCCTGGTGGTCAACGACGAGATCCGGACTGCGATTACGAGCGGCGCCTCGATCACAACGCTGCGCGCTCTGGCCCGGCGCGGGGGAATGGGGTCGATGGCCCGTGACGCCATGCGCCAGGTCGCCCAGGGCGTGACCACGCCGCACGAAGCCGGAGACATCATCGCCGTCACCAGGGGCGCCACCCTGCGCTGCGACGGCTGCGGCGCGACGCTCCCCCCGGAGAGCGCCGGCTGTCCCATGTGCGGACAGCCGCGCCAGAGCACCTGCGCCTGCGGCCAGCCCCTGGACCGGCGATGGCGCTACTGTCCGGCGTGCCTCCGCCCCGCCTGACCGTCCAGCCGGGGCCGCCGGCCGCGGTGACGCACGGATTCTTCCGGGACTGCTACTCCGCCTCGAAGACTTCCTTGCGCGTGGTGAGCGCCTCGATGCGTTCGATGTCGGGGGCAACGCCGATCCCGGGCCCGTCCGGGACGGGCATCATGCCGTCGATCATCTCGAATTCCGGCGATACGATATCCCTCGACCAATACCGCCGGGAATTCGAAATGTCCCCCGGAATCGTAAAGCCGGGCAGTGTGGCGAGCGCGACGTTGTACGCGCGCCCGACGCCCGATTCGAGCATGCCTCCGCACCAGACGGGCCAGCCCGCCGCGCGGCAGGCGTCGTGTATGGAGATAGAAGACCTGAAGCCGCCCACCCGCCCGGGTTTGATGTTGATGATCCTGCCGGCATTGAGACTTAAAGCCAGACGGGCATCGCCCGGCGACCGGATTGATTCATCAAGGCAGACGGGGGTTTTGATGTGCTTCTGCAAGATTGAGTGGTCGAGCACATCTTCATATGAAAGCGGCTGTTCGATCATCATCAGGTCGTGATCGTCCATCGCCTTGAGGCGCGGAAGATCGTCGGGCAGGGCATATGCAGAGTTTGCATCAGCCATGATGGGCACATCGGGAAAACGCTCTCTGACAGCACCCAGCATCTCCACATCTCTGCCCGGCTTGATTTTGATCTTTATCTTGCGATAGCCCTCGTCGATGTACTGTTCGACCTTGGCACAAAGCGCCTCGTTGGTCTTCTGAATGCCGATCGAAACTCCGACGGGGACTGCATCCCTCGTCCCTCCCACCAGGTCTCTCAGGGAGATTCCGCGCCGCCTGGCTTCAAGATCCCACCCGCCCATTTCGATCGCCGCGCGGGCCATTGGGTGACCCCGCAGCCACGGGACCGGGTGCAGCTGGCGCCCGTCGTCGAACTCGCTGCCTACCAGCGCCGGCAGCAGCCAGCGGGTCAGGACGAACCAGGCCGTATCGATCGTTTCGTAGGTGTAGCCCGGGGTCTCTCCGGCCACGCATTCCGACCAGGCGATGATCCCGTCCGCCTCGAGCGTCAAGAGGATTATGCGGCGGCCCTTCGTGCCGCCGCTGCTGATCTCAAAGAACTCCCGGAGTTCCAGCGGGATCTCCCGCAGGACAGCCCTGTCAATGCGCATGTGTTTGGGACGCTTGTGTTTGTGGTTGGGGTCCGGCGACTCGCCCGGAGGAGCTACTCGGCGTCGCTCTCGCCGCCCGCCCCTTCAGCCTTCGCCTTCATCGCGTCCCGCCGCCGGACCGAATGAATGCCCGTGAGCAATGACGTGGAGGACTTGGTCCTCACGCCGCCAGCCAGGAGCGCATCGCGGATCGCGGGAACCGGATGGTCGGCACCGAACCTCGCCACGAACTTGCGGTAGGCGGCGGTCGGTCCCATTCCCCGGAAAAGCCCGGATGGAATCGGCGGATGGTTCGTGGCCTTCTTCTTCCGCCTTTTCCTGCGCACCGGCGCCCGGCGCTTCGTCGGCGCCTCTGCCGGACCCAGCGCCAACAGGCCCTTCAGGGCATCAACCGTCTGGCGGAGCGCCTCGCCGCGCTTTTCGTGGTTTGCCAGCTCGGCCTGGGCCTGTTTGAGCGCACTCTCGTAGCTTCTCTTCGTTGCTGCGTCCATCTTTTACAAATCTCCAGCTGTGGGTTGCGGGGGCCCCATTGGGCGGTCGGCAAAGCACGCACCTTCAAGATGCGTGCATACAATATATGAGCCCGACAACAAATGCAACCGGCAAGACGGATGAAAGGCCGATGCCGGGCGTCTACATGGTCTCAAACAGGGCGGCCATCAACGCAACCCGCCGTGGCAAATCGTTCAAGAGAATGTGCTCGCCCAGAGTATGTGCGCCGCCGCCGTCCGGCCCCAGGCCATCCAGGGTGGGACAGCCGACGGCCGAGGTCAGATTGCCGTCGCTCCCTCCGCCCGTCTTGCCCTCGCCAAGTTCGAACCCGAGTTGCCCGGCTAGCAGGCGCGCCTTTTGGAACAGTCGATTTGATGCCGGGGTCTTTTCCAGTGCGCCCCTGTTTATGCCTCCATCGAGCGTTAGTTTGCAACGCTTGTCGAATGGCTTCGACGCCCGCAGTGCCGCGTCGACCCGGCACGCCTCATCCAGAGTCCAGAAGCGCACGTCGATTGTGCATTTCGCGGCGGCGGCCACAACATTCTCGGTTGTGCCGCCGGAAATGACGCCCACGCTCACCGTCGTTCCGGCCGCGGGGTCCGCCAGGTCGTATATGCGGCAGATCTGGCGGGCGATTTCGTGCACCGCGCTAGCCCCCGCCTCCGGTTCTATTCCGGCGTGCGCGGGCTTCCCGGCAACGCTGAGCACATACGCGCCCACGCCCTTGCGGCGGCTCTTGACGCCCCCGCCGGGCACCGACGGCTCGACCACCAGCGCCGCCCGGGACGCACGCGCCTCCGCCTCGATCAGCTCCCGCGAGGTGGGCGATCCCCATTCCTCGTCGCAGGTGATCAGGAAGGAGAGATCCGACTTCGGGCCCGCGCTCCTTTCCGCCAGGAGCCGCAGCGCGAAGATGGAGGCCGCGACACCGCTCTTCATGTCGTAGACGCCGGGACCCTGGATCCGCCCGTCCGTCACGGCGTACGGGAACTGCTCGAGCGTACCGAGGGGATGGACGGTGTCCATGTGTCCCACGACGAGGAGAGGCCGTCCGTCTCCGTTGCCCGATCCCGCGAACCGGGCCAGGAGATGCGCGCCGAGCCTGGGCGACGGGAGGCGCTCGACCTGGCCTCCCGCCCGGATCAGCGCGTCCTCGAGGATGTCGGCCACGGCGAGATTCGCCGCCTCGTTGCCGGTGGGCGATTCGGTCGTCACGAGGCGATGCAGCAACGCCGTGCATTCGTCAGCCCGTTTTTCCGCTTCCCGCATGGTCACGCTGAGCCTTGTCATGGCACCTCCGGTTGGTAGCGGCCGGCCCGCCGGTAACTTTCGTCGAGGACCTCCACCAGGTGCAGCACGGGCACACTGCTGCCCCGCAGCCGGAGCCCGGCCCCGATCTGCATCATGCACCCGGGGTTGCCGGTGACCAGCGCCGCCGCGCCGCTGTCGAGTACGCTCCGCACCTTGTCCGCACCGATCCAGCCGCCGAGGCGCGGGTGGGTGAGGCCGTAGATTCCGGCACCGCCGCAGCACTCCTGTGCACCGGCGAGGGGCAGCATCCGGAGGCCCGGGACGGCGGCGAGCACGGTTGTGGGCGGGCTCGCCACCCCCTGTGCGTGGAGGAGGTGGCAGGGCGCGTCCCAGGTGACCTCCATCGGCACCTCGGCGCCGGGGAGGGGGCCGCGCGCGGCCAGGAGCTCGGAGACGTCCCGGACCCGTGCAGCCAACGCGGCGGCCCGTTCCGCCATCCGGTCGTCGTGCGCGAGGAGGGTGCCGTATTCGGCCATCGCCGCGCCGCACCCGGAAGCATTCATGGCGAGGAGGTCGACGCCGGCCGCCTCGAAGGCCTCGACGTTGCGCCGGGCCATGGCGCGGGCGGCCTCGAGGTCGCCCGCGTGGGCGTGGAGCGCGCCGCAGCAACCCTGACCGGGTACCGGGACAACCTCGTAGCCATTGGCCTCGAGCACCCGGGCGGTGGCTTCGTTCACGCGGGAGAAGAGGCCGGCCTGGACGCATCCCGTGAGGAGGCCGACGGTGGTGGGCGGGGTTGGGGAGGCGAGCGCAGCGGTGGGGGGGGCGGGCGGGGTGGAATCCGAGGGGGTGCCGTTGCCGGCCGGGTGATCGCCGCCCGGGGCCGGATCGCTCCCCGGGTGTTCCGGGTCCGCCGCCGCGGGGAGCGCGCCGGGCGAACCGGATGCCGCCAGCATGGCTACCCCCAGGCGCGCGCCCTTCGGCGTCGAATCGCCGGAGAGCAGTCGTGCCGCCAGGGCGGGAAGGCCGGTGGCACGCAGCATCCGCGCCGCGAACATGGCGGGGCGGGCGATCCAGCCGGTCCCGAAGACGCGCAGCAAGAGGCGGTTGAGGAGGGGGGGACGACGAGCCTCCCCGCCGACCTGGCGCGCCAGCTCCAGGAGCTGGCCGTAGGCGACGCCGGACGGACACACCGGCTCGCAGGCCCGGCACCCGAGACACCGGCTTATGTGAAGCTGGAAGGCGTCGGAATCGGCCGACAGGCGCCCCTCCACCACCGCGCGCATCAGGTGGAGGCGGCCGCGCGGCGAATCGGCCTCGTCGCCCAGGCGCCGGTATGTGGGGCAGGCCGGCAGGCAGAACCCGCAGTGCACGCAGTTGAGGAGCCCCTCTTCCTGCTCCTTCAGCGCCAGGGCCAGCGTGTCCGTCGCGGCGCTCACGGGCAGCTCGGGGCCAGAGTCGAATCAGGATCGAACAGGGCCTTGATGCGCGAGGTGAGGCCTCCCTCCTCCCCCCCACCCCCCGTCCACCCCACCCGCGCGGCCACCTCGGCGGGCGCCTGACTCAGCGTCAGCGTGCCGCCCGCCGCCGCCATCTCCCGCCGCCCCCGCAGCAGCCCCTCCGCCAGCGCCGCGAGATCGCCCCCGGGGCACGACCCCTTCACGCGCACCACCCCCTGCAACGCGTCGGCCGAGGTCGCGCCACCCGCCAGCGCGGCGACGGCCCGGGCGCACTCCAGCGTTTCCGCAAGGCGGTCGGGCAGCGCCGCCAGCCGCGCGACCACCGCCGCGCCCGCCTCCCAGCCGATGCGCCGCCCGTGGAAGGCGCGGCTTTCCCCGCCCTCCAGCGCCGCCGACGGCTCCGCCCCCGCCGCCGCGACGATCCGCGCCCTGCTCTCGTCCACCTCGTCCACACCGCCCAGCAGACGCACCGCCACCGCGGCCGCGCGGCCGACGCCGCCCTCATCCCCCTCGATCACCTCCACCGCCGCGACCGGCACCTCGTGCGTGCACACCCGCCGCGCGGCCGCCACCGCACCCGCCGCGTCCCCGCCGAACAGCAGCGTCACGTCGGACTCCGGACGCGGGAAGAGGCGGACCGACACACGGGTGATCACGCCCAGACTGCCGCGGCTGCCGGTGAAGAGGCGGACCAAGTCGTACCCCGCCACGTTCTTCACCACGCGGCCGCCGATGCGCAGGATGCGGCCGTCCCCCGTCACCACCTCGAGCCCGAGCACATTGTCGCGCGTCGCCCCGTAGCGCGAGCTGAGCGGCCCCGAGACGCCCGAGGCCACCGCGGCTCCGAGCGTGCCGGTATCGCACGCCGGTCCGTCGAACGGGAGCCACTGTCCGTTGGGTTCGAGCACCCGCGCGAGATGATCCAGGCCGATTCCGGCGCCGGCGGTCAGGGTCAGGTCGGCCGGCTCGTAGTGGTGCACGGCGTCGAGGCGCTCCGTCCCCGCGATTCGCGGGCTGTCGGTCCCGCCGCCCTGCCGTCCGTCGCTGCCCGGCTCGCCTCCACCGCCCGGCTGTCCTTCACCGTCCGGATCGCCCCGGCCCGGATCGACGCCCCAGCCCCCGGCGCCCAGCCACGTTCCCCGCCCGGCCGGCAGCAGCCGCGTACCCGCTTCGCCCGCCTCCAGCACCACCGCCTGCACCTCCTCGACCGATTCGGGCAGGAGCACCCTGTCGGGCGCGATCCCGGCGGCCAGCGCGGCTTCGCTCATGCGGGCGCGGGCGCGGGCGCGGCGGCCAAATCCTCGCCCACGGCGCCGTCACCCCAGCCGGCCCGCGCCGCCGGGTCGGTCTCTTCGGGCAGCACCTTGCCCGGGTTCAGCACATCTCCGGGATCGAAGACCCGCCGGATCCCCCACATGGTGTCGAGTTCGGCCTGGCCGTAGATGAGGGGCATGTGGTGCTTCTTGTCGAGGCCGACGCCGTGCTCGCCGGTGATCGTGCCGCCCGAGTCCACGCAGATCTGCATGATCTCCTTCGACGCCCGCTCGACACGCTCGAGTTCGGCCTCGTCGCGCCGGTCGAAGAGGATGTTGGGGTGGAGGTTGCCGTCGCCGGCGTGAAAGACGTTTGCGACGACGAGGCCGTACCGCTTGCCGATCTCGGAGATGCCCTTGAGGATCGCCGGCAGGGTCGTGCGCGGGACCGTGGCGTCCTGCACCAGCAGGTCCGGCGCGATCCGACCCATCGCCCCGAAGGCCTTCTTGCGCCCCTTCCACAGCGCCAGCCGCTCTTCTTCGTCCTTCGCGCTGCGCACCTCGCGGGCACCCGCGCGGCGGCAGAATTCGGCGGCGCGGGCGGCTTCGGCGTCCAGCCCCGCCTCCAGGCCGTCGAACTCGATCACCAGCGCGGCCTCGGCGTCGGTGGGGTAGCCGGCGGCGAAGACGCTGTCCTCGACGGCGCGGATCGTCGGCCCGTCGATGATCTCCATGGCGGCCGGCAGCAGCCCCGCGCTCACGATGTCCGACACCGCCCGGCCCGCGTCCTCGATGCGGTCGAAGATCCCCAGCAGGGTGCGCACCCCCTCGGGCACCGGCAGCAGCCCCACCTCGACCTCGGTGGCGATCCCGAAGCACCCCTCCGAGCCCACGAAGAGGCCGACCAGGTCGTACCCCGGCGCCTCGCGCCCCTGGCCGCCCAGCCGCACCACCGACCCGTCGGCCAGCACGACCGTCAGCCCGGTGACGTAGCGCGAGGTCACGCCGTACTTGAGGCAGTGGGGCCCGCCCGAGTTCTCGGCGACGTTGCCGCCGATCGTGCAGGCCGTCTGCGACGAGGGGTCCGGGGCGTAGTAGAGCCCGTGCGGGGCCGCCGCCGCCGACAGCTCGGCGTTGATCACGCCAGGCTGCAGCACCGCCCTGCGGTTGGCGGCGTCGATGGAGAGGATGCGGTTCATCCGCGCGGTGCCGATGACGACCGCCCCGCCGAGCGGCACGGCGCCGCCCGAAAGCCCGGTCCCCGCCCCGCGCGGCACGATGGGGAGGCCGTGGCGCGTGATCGCCTGCACCGCGCGCCGCACCTCGTCGGTGGTGCGCGGCAGGACGACGGCGCCGGGCCGGTGCCGGTAGGCTGTGAGCGCGTCGGACTCGTAGACGAGCAGTCGGTCCCGGTCGGCGATGACGCCGTCGGACCCGCAGATGCCGGTCAGGGAGACTGCCAGGGCTTTCGGGATCATGCGGGCAAGCTATTCGGGGGTGGCCAGGTAGTCCAGAATCGCCTCCACGCTGGTCGTCGCCATGGCGTGGAGCTTCGCCGGCAGCTCGCCGTAGACGTGCCGCGTGATGGCGGCCACGTCGGTGTGTCCCCCGGCGAGGGCGCGCCGCACCATCTCGATCCGGGCCAGGCGGTGGTCGCGGAAGCGTGCGATGGCCGCCGCCGGGTCGCGGATGGTGGGGCCGTGGGCCGGATGGAGGATGCGGGGCTCGAGGGCTTCGATCCGGTCGAGGGAGCGGAGGTAGTGGGCGACCGCTCCGCTGTACTCGCCGACCCAGGTGGTCTCGCCCTCGCCGAGGATCAGGTCGCCGACGAAGACCGAGTCGTTGCGCGCGAGGTGGAAGCAGAAGTGGTGGCGGGCGTGGCCGGGGGTGGAGAGGGCGACGAGATCGCCGTCGCTGGTGGCGAAGCGCTGGCCGTCGGCGATGGGGTGGTCGCCGCCGGGGCCGTGGACTTCGGCGCCCAGCACGCGGGCGAGGGTTGCCGCCCCTCCCGCGTGGTCGTCGTGGCCGTGGGTGAGGAGGATCGTGACGGTGTGGGCGTCGGCCGCCGCATCCGCCAGGGCGGCGATGTGCGACTCGGTGTCGGGCCCGGGGTCGATGATCGCGGCCTCGGCCTCTCCCACCACATAGGATCGGGTGCCGGACAGCGTGACCGGGCCCGGATTGAGCGCGAGAAAGGAGCAAACGCTCACGGTGTGTCCGCCATCTGCGCCGCCCCCCTGGACAACCTGGCTCCGTGGGCCGTCCCCACGTTCGGGACCGTCGTCAGCGCCGCTCGCGTGCGAGCTGCTCGGCGAGCTTGTCCGCGATCAGCTGCAGCGCCGCCTCGTCGATTTCGTTGAAGGCTTCGGCCTGGTGGGAATCGATGTCGAACTGTCCGAAGATGTCACCGCCGGCGCGAATGAGCACCACCATCTCCGACTTCACGTCAGGGCTGCAGGACAGGTACCCATCGAACTCCGACACGTCGGGAACGTTCTGGTTGGTGCCGTGGGCCACCGCGGTGCCGCACACGCCCTGTCCCACCGGGATCTTCGCGTGCTCGGTCGGGGCACCCATGTAGTTGTGGAGCCAGAGCTCCAGCCGATCGTCGGTGAGCAGGTACACACCCACCCAGTTGTAGCGGTCGTCGGACGTGTACAGCGCCCGGACGGAATGGCGCAGAAGGGCATCCGAGAGGTGTCCTTCTTCCCTCATGTCCTGCAGTTCCCTAACTACGTAGCGTGCGTCGATCATTCAGTTGGTTCCAGTGGTGAAGGGTCAGCGCAGGAATATAGGCAAGTTGCCCGCAGGCCGCTCACCGTCGTCCGAAGTCGACATCCTCGTCGAGCCGCCCGACAAACGCGGCCAGGAGCCGCGCCGCGTGGAAGAGGTCGGCGGTGTCCACGATCTCGCAGGGCGAATGCATGTACCGGTTCGGGATCGACACCAGGCCGGTCGGGACGCCGCCGCGGGCCAGGTGGATGGCGTCCGCGTCGGTGGCGGTGCGCAGCGGGGCGGCCTGGATCGAATACGGGATGTCGTTGGCCTCGGCGGTCTCGGCCAGCATCTCGAAGACCGCGGGATGGGTCGACGAGCCGCGCGTCAGGACCGGGCCGCCGCCCAGGGAGTGCTCGCCGACCTCGGTCTTCTCCACCCCCGGAACGTCGGTCGCGTGCGTGACGTCCACCACCAGCGCCACATCCGGCGAGAGGTCGAAGGCGCTGGTCCTCGCGCCGCCGCCCGAGTAGCCGATCTCCTCCTGCGCGGTCGCCACCGCCACCGCTCCGGCGACCCCGTCCCCCTCCCCCAGCAGCCGCAGCGCCTCGAGCACGACGAAGGCGCCGACCCGGTTGTCGATCGCCCGGCTCGCCACCCTGTCCGCCGCCAGGCGCACCATCCCCGCATCGATCACGGCGGGGTCGCCCACGCGCACGCCCATTTCCTTCAGCTCGTCCAGCGACGACGCCCCGACGTCGATCCACAGCTTCTTCACCTTAACGGCCTGGTCGCGCTCCTTCGCCTCCATGAGGTGGATGGCCTTGCGGCCGATCACGCCCGGCACGTCGCCCTTCGCACCCAGCACACGCACGCGCTGCCCCACCAGCACCTGGGCGTCCCAGCCGCCGATCCCGGCAAAGTAGAGCAGCCCGGACTTGTCCGTGTGGGTCACCTGCAGGCCGATCTCGTCGATGTGGCCCGCGAGCAGCACCAGGGGACGCGCGTCGCGCCGGAGCCCGGCGTAGCTGTTTCCGACCACATCCGACCACACCTCGGCAAAGGCCCCGGCCTCATCGCGCCAGACTCCGGCGGGCCTGGCCTCGAACCCCGACGGGCCGGGCGCGTCGAGCAGGCGTTCCAGAAATGAAATGTCGTGCTTCATCGATCTCGTTCATGTGGAGGATGGGTGCCGACCTCGCCGCGCCGCGACGTGGCCTCGCCACCGGGCGAAAAGACCCTGAACTCGACGGTGCCCTCGCTGATCCGACGTTCCAGCCGGCGCTTTACAACCCGCTGCAGCCACCGCCTCGACAGCGGCAGCAGCAGGCTGAATCCGGCGATGTCCGTCAGGATCCCGGGGGTCAGCAGGAACGCTCCGCCGACGAGGATCGAGAGTCCGTCGAGGAGCGCGCGGCCCGGCAGGCGGCCCGATGCCAGCTCCTGCTGCACCGCGAGGAAGGCCCGCAGCCCCTGGTGCCGGGCCAGCGCCGCCCCTGCGACCCCGGTCGTCACGACCAGGGCGATGGTGGGCACGAGGCCGATCACCTGGGCCACCTGGAGAAGGATCGCGAGCTCCACCAGAGGCACGGCGACAAAGAGGAAGATCAATCTGGTCAGCAAGGCCTGGCTCCCCTGTGGAATGTGTCGGGGTTATCCCCCGCCGTTCATCCAATGTATATTCCTCGCCCGCACCCGAGTGCCGACCGACCCGCACCGGGGCGCCAACCGAGGGACCATGAAAGACACTTATTTTCGAAAGGGCTTCGGCCTCAAAGCCGAGGTGAAGCCCTTCATCGAGTCCGAATACCACTCGGCCCTGCTGGAGCGCCTCCGCTCGCGCGCCTACGTCGACCAGTACGGCGACATCACGGTCCGGCTGGCCAAGGACTTCGGTTTCTGCTACGGCGTCGACCGCGCCGTGGACTACGCCTATCAGGCCCGCCACAAGTTCCCCGACAGGCGCATTTTTCTCGTCGGCGAGATCATCCACAACCCGCACGTGAACCACCGGCTGCGGGAAAAGGGGATCGAGTTCATCTACCCGGACGACGAAGGGACCTTCGATTTCGGCCACATCACCGGCGAAGACGTCGTGATCATCCCCGCGTTCGGCGTCACCCTGCACGACCTGAACACCCTCAAGGCGACCGGCTGCGTCCTCGTCGACACGACCTGCGGCTCGGTGCTCCTCGTGTGGAAACGTGTCGCCAGCTACGCGCGCGACGGGTTCACGGCAGTCATCCACGGCAAGTACCGCCACGAGGAATCGCGGGCGACGGCCAGCCAGGTCCGGCTCCACGAGGGCGGCAAGTACATCATCGTGCGGAACATGGAGCAGGCCGAGGAGGTCGGCGCCTACATGTGCGGCCTGCAGGGGTGCCTGAGCCGCGGAGCGTTCATGGAGCGCTACGGCGAGTGTTTCTCGGAGGGGTTCGATCCTGACAGGGATTTGAAGAAGGTCGGCGTCGCCAACCAGACCACCATGCTCGCGACGGAATCGCTGGCCATCGCGGCGCGCCTGCGGGAGATGATGGCGGAGTCGTTCGGCGAGGAACACGCGCAGGGGCACTTCCGGTCCTTCGACACGATCTGCTCCGCGACCCAGGAGCGGCAGGACGCGGTGCTCGAGATGATGCAGGAGCCCCCCGACGTGATGCTCGTGGTGGGCGGCTACAATTCATCGAACACCAACCACCTGGCCCACCTCTGCCGCGAGTACACGCGCACCTGGCACATCAAGGACGCGGCCTGCATCGACGTCGACACCGGGGCGATCCATCACAAGCCCGAGCTGGATCCGGGCACGCCCGAAGCAACCGACTGGGACTGGCTGCCGCCGGGGCCCTTCGCGCTGGGAATCACGGCAGGCGCGTCGACGCCGGACAACGAGATCGGCCGGGCGCTGGCGAGGGTGCTGGCGGTGAGGGGCATCGAGGTGGAGCTGTAGGGGGCCGCACCCCTCACATCCCCGGCGGCGTGAACCTCCCGTCGATCGCGGTCCAGCCGCCGTCCGCGAAGAGCACCGTCCCCGTCACGTAGCTGGCGGCGTCGGACGCGAGGAAGACCGTCGGGCCGGCCATCTCGCGCGCGCTCCCCCAGCGGTTGAAGATGTTGCGCGCGCCGTAGGCCCCGTACCAGTCGGGGCTGTCCTTGATCGGCGCCGTGAGCGGCGTGTCGATCACCCCCGGTGCGACCGCGTTCACGCGCACCCCGTGCGGACCCAGTTCGGCCGCCGCCGCACGCACCATCTGCACGATGCCTGCCTTGGTGGCCGCATACATGCTCTGGCCGGGCTCGACCACTACCGACCGGATCGAGCTGAAGAGGATGATCGAGCCGGAGCCCTGCCGTTTCATGATGCGCCCGGCCGACTGTATGACGTGCGCGCCGCCCTTGAGGTTGAGGCCGAGCACCCGGTCGATCTCGTCGTCGGTGTAGTCGAGCAGGGGCTTGCGGACGTTCACGCCCGGGGTGCAGACGACGACGTCGAGGGAGCCGCGCGCGGTCGCGATGCCGGTGAACGCGTCGGTGACGGCGGGCCCGTCGAGGATGTCGAGCCTGGCGGAGTCCGCGGCGCCCCCGGCCTTGCGGATCGCCGCCGCCGTGCGGGCTGCGGCGGCCTCGTCGATGTCGAGGCAGCATACGGATGCGCCCGCCTCGGCGCAGCCGACCGCAACCGCCTCGCCGATTCCGGAGCCGCCGCCGACGATTGCGGCGTTCCTGCCGCCGAGGCTGAACATGGAGGTCATGGAGTGTCTCTTTCGGGGTTTCGAGTGAGGCCGGAAGGTGGCAGAATGTAAAGCCGTTCCCACGACCGTGCCGCGCCCCTGCAAGGAAGCCGAGTGTGCCGAATCGCGCCGACGAAGTGAGCCGCGCCAGAGCCGGAGAGCGTGGTGGCCGGGCGGGGGGTAGGCGGGAATCGCATCGCGCCGGGCCTCCGGGCCGTGCCGGCGCCGCGGATCGCGTCCTGGCCGAGGTCGAGGCCGCACGCGACGAGATCGTGGCTTTCACGACCGCCATGATCCGCGTCCCGACGGTGAATCCTCCGGGCGACTGCTACCGTGAGTGCGCGGAGCTGATCGGCGGGCGGATGGAGCGCGCCGGCCTCGCCGTGCAGTACATCGCCGCGGAAGGCCGTCCCGAGCACACCGCCGCGCACCCGCGCGTGAACGTGGTGGGGCGGGGCGAGGGGGGCGCCGGCCGTCCCCGCCTGCACCTCAACGGCCACTTCGACGTCGTCCCCCCGGGCGACGGCTGGACGGTCGATCCCTTCGCCGGCGTCGTGCGCGACGGTCGCATCTACGGCCGCGGCGCCTGCGACATGAAGTCCGGCATCGCCGCCGCCCTCTTCGCCGTCGAGGCGATCCGCCGGGCGGGCGTCGAGTTCACGGGGGCGGTCGATCTCAGCGCGACCGTCGACGAGGAGAGCGGGGGCTTCGCGGGCGTCGCCCACCTCTGCGAGACGGGGGTCATCTCGGCTGCGGAGACCGGCTACGCCATCATCCCCGAGCCGTTCGGGCCAGCCCGTGTGTGCGTGGGACACAGGGGCGTCTACTGGTTCGACATCATCGCCCACGGCCACGCCGCCCACGGCAGCATGAGCCACCTCGGCCGCAGCGCCATCGACGACATGGGCGCCCTCCTCGAGGCCTTCCGCACGGAGCTCGGCCCCGATCTCGCCCGACGGCGCTCGGCGCTGCCCGTTGTCCCCGACGCCTCTCGGCACCCGTCGCTGAACGTCAACGCCATCACCGGCGGCCAGGCCGGGGCCGACACCCAGTCGCCCTGCGTGGCCGACCGCTGCGTCGCCACCTTCGACCGGCGCTTCATACCCGAAGAGCCCTTCGAGCAAGTCCGGGCCGAGATCGCGGCACTCGTCGCGGCCGTCGAGCGCGATGATCCTGGACGCCGTTTCACCATCGAGGACCGCATGATCGTCCACCCTGTCCATGCGCCGGCCGGTTCACCCCTCGTCGCAGCGCTCTCCAGCGCCGTGGAGACGGTTTGCGACCGCGCTGCCGAGCTCGTGGCGAGCCCCGGCACCTACGACCAGAAGCACTTCGCCCGCATCGCCGGAATCGAGCACTGCGTCGCCTACGGCCCCGGCCCCCTCGAGGAGGCCCACCAGCCGGACGAATCGTGCTCGATCGACGACCTGGTCGCGAGCACGCAGGTGCTGGCGCTTACGGCGATGGAGCTGGTCGGAGCGCAGGTCGGCCCCCGCGGGCCATAGTCCGTTCGGCGCCCCAACCCTGACGTAACGTTAGGGTTGCCGGCGTACGTCAGCGGAATCAGGTCCGTGCCGCCCCGCGCCCCCTCAGATGTGCAGCGCCCTCCCCAGCGCACCCAGCGCCCCTTCCGCCACCGCCTCCGACAGCGTCGGGTGGGGATGCATGGCCCGGTCGATCTCCTCGGCCGTCGATTCGAGGTGGCGCGCCATGACGAATTCGCCGATCAGCTCGGTGGCGTGCGGACCCACGATGTGGGCGCCCACGACCTCCGAGTAGCGCTTGTCCCGGATCACCTTGACGAACCCGGTGGAGTCTCCCGCCGCCAGCGCACGGCCGTTCCCGGCCCAGGGGAACTTGCCGACCTCGATGTCCAGCCCTTTTTCACGCGCCTGCTCCTCGGTGAGCCCGACCGACGCGACCTCCGGGTGGCAGTAGGTGCAGTTGGGGACATTCCCGTAATCCACCGTGTGATGCCCGACTCCGGCGATGTGCTCGACCGCCACCACGCCTTCGTGCATCCCCTTGTGGGCGAGCAGCTGCTGGCCCGCGCAGTCTCCGGCCGCCCAGATCCCGGGAACATTGGTCCGCATGGCGCTGTCGACGGCGATGAAGCCGCCGCGTTCGGTCATCTTCACGCCCGCCTTGTCGAGCCCGATGTCTTCCGTGTTGGGAACCCTGCCGACCGCCGACAGCACGTAGTCGACCTCGAGCGTGTGCGCCTTGCCCTTCCGGTCCGTGAAGGCGATCGAGACCCCGTTGTCGTTGACCGTCGTCGACTCCACGCGGGCGCTGGTGAAGATGTCCATCTTGCGCTTCTTGAAGGCCATCGCCACCGCGCGCGAGGAGTCCTTGTCCTCGAGCGGCAGCACCCTGTCCAGCGCCTCGATGATCGTCACCTTCGTGCCGTAGGCGTTGTAGACGTCCGCGAACTCCATCCCGACGGCTCCCGCGCCGACGACCACCAGCGTCCCGGGCGCCTTGTCCTGGAAGAGCGCCCCCGTGGAAGACCAGATGCGTTCTTCGTCGATCTGCAGGAAGGGCAGGCTCCGCGGCCGTGAACCCGTCGCGATGATGATGTGCTGGGCGCTGATGACCTGCTTCCTGCCGTTGTTGTCGACTTCGACCTTCCCACCCCCCAACAGCCGCCCATACCCCTCGATGTGGGTGACCTTGTTCTTCTTGAGGAGGAAGCTGACCCCGGTGGACAGTCGGTTCGCCACCTTGCGGCTGCGTTTCTGGGCGGGCCCCAGGTCTGTGGTGAAGCCGTTGAGTTTGATGCCGTGGCCGGCTGCGCCCTTCAGTTCGTTGACCATGAGCGCGCTGCTGAGGAGCGCCTTGGTGGGGATGCAGCCGATGTTCAGGCACACGCCGCCCAGCTTGTCGGCCTCGATGCACGCGGCCTTGAGGCCGAGCTGGCCTGCCCGGATGGCGGCGACGTATCCGCCGGGGCCGCCGCCGATGATCGCGACGTCGAAATCGTTTTTGGTCTGTGAGTTTCCGGCCAAGGGAAGACCTCTCGCTAGGGGTTGACTGGCTCGCCGGGGTTGGACTGCCCGCCCGGGGCTTGGCTCCCGACGTTCGGGTCGTGAAAAGCTAACGCCCCTCCACGCGGTCGTCCCGGTAGACCGTGCCGCCCTTCATGACCCACATCACACGTTCGAGCGCGGTGATATCGTCGAGGGGATTGCCGGGAACGGCGATGACGTCCGCGTGCTTGCCCGGCTCCAGCGACCCGACCCGGTCATCCCAGCCCATGATCATCGCCGAGACGCTGGTGGCCGAGGTAATGGCGTCCATCTCGCTCTCGCCGATCTCGACGCGGACCTGGAACTCGCGGGCGTTGTGGCCGTGCTCGAAGACGCCGGCGTCGGTGCCGAAGCCGATGGTCAGCCCGGCGTCCAGGGCGCGGCGGAAGGTGGCGTTGCGGTAGCGCATCATCTCGGTGGAGCGCTGGATGAGCGGCTCGGGGATGCCGAGGGCGGCGCCGTCGCGCGGGACGATCACCCCGACGTAAAGGGTGGGCACGAAGTAGGTGTGGTCGCTCTCCTGCAGCATCGCGATCGCTTCGTCGTCCAGCATCGAGCCGTGGTCGATGGTGCGCACGCCCGCCCGGATCGCGGCCTTGATGCCTTCGGTGCCGTGGGCGTGCGCGGCGGTGAAGCGGCCCCAGCGGTTCGTCTCCTCGACCGCAACCGCGATTTCCTCGTCCGAGTACTGCTGGGCGCCGGGGGACAGGCCCTGGGAGAGGACCGCCCCGGTGGCCAGGATCTTGGTGAAGTCGGCGCCGTTCTTGTGGTTGGTGCGGACCGCGGCGCGCACCGCATCGACCCCGTCGGCCAGGTTCCGCACCACCGGCACGTCCACGTAGATCGAGAACTGGCGCGCGTCGCCCGCACCGCCCGTCGACGAGACATAGTTGCCGGCGACCTGCATGCGCGGGCCCGGAATCGCGCCCTCGTCGATGATGTCCCGCAGATCGACGTCGGTGTAGGGCCAGGTCGGACCCATGTCGCGGACGGTCGTGAAGCCGGCGCGCAGGGTGGTGAGCGCGTTGGCCGCGCCCCAGAGGGCAGCCTGGGAGGGGGTGGTGGTGATGAGGACCTCCTCCCAGTGCGTACCGACCCTGTCGGTGAGGTGGGTGTGGAGGTCGATCAGGCCCGGCAGGATGGTCGCGTCGCCGAGATCGACGACGACACCGCCCCTGCCGGCGAGCTCCTCGCCGCCCACCGCGACGATGCGGCCGTCTTCGACGACGACCGCTCCCGGCGCGGTGAGGTTGCCATTGCCGTCGATGAGGCGGTCCGCGCGGATCACGATCGCGTCATCCTGGGCCGTCGCGGGCGCCGGGCGGGCGGCGGTCGCGGCCGCAGCCAGAACACACGCCAGCGAAACGGCCAGGCGGCCGACCACGCCACGGCGGGACCCTACAGAGGGCACATGTAAAGCAAGCATGACATTATGTAAAGTCGCGTTGACATTTGTATCAAGTGGTTGCCGTCCTGCGCCCATCGGCCTAGATCAGAATCGCCGCCGGCTCTTCCAGGAAGGACTTGAGCGTGGCGAGGAAGCGCGCGCCCTGTGCGCCGTCGATCACCCGATGATCGCAGCTCATCGTGATCCGCATCCGTGGCTGCACAACCACCTCTCCGTCCACGACCACCGGCCGCTCCTCCACCGCCCCGACCGCGATGATTCCCGCTTCCGGCGGATTGATGACTGCGGTGAACTCCTCGATCCCGAACATGCCCAGGTTGGAGATCGAGAAGGTCGAGCCGGTGTACTCGTGAGGCTGCAACTTCTTCTCGCGGGCGCGCCCCGCCAGCTCGCGGATCTCGGTGCTGATCCGGCCGAGGCCCTTGGCGTGCGCGTCCCGCACGACCGGGGTGATCAGGCCGTCGGGCACGGCGACCGCGATGCCCATGTGCACCTGGTGGAAGCGGCGGATGGAGTTGCCCTGCCACCACGCGTTGCACTCCGGGTGCCGCGTCAGCGCCACCGCGGCGGCCTTGATGATCATGTCGTTGAGCGACGCCTTCGCGCCCTGCGCGGCCAGCAGCTCGTTGATCCTGATCCGCGCCTGCAGCGCCCGCGTCATGTCCACGTCGACCGTGAGGAAGAAGTGGGGCACGGGCCCGAGCGATTCCGTCAGGCGGCGCGCGACCGTCTTGCGCATTTGCGACAGCGGCAGATCCTCGAACTCGACGCCGGGCTCGGACGGCACGGCAACCGTCGGCGCGGCGGCGGCAGCCTTCGCAGCGGCCTCGATGTCTCTCTTTATCACCCGGCCACCCGGCCCCGACCCCTGCACCGCCGCGATGTCGAGACCCAGATCGCCCGCCAGCCGCCGCGCCACGGGCGACGCCTTCACCCGGCCCGTCGCCGTCGTGGAGGCCGCGGCCGCCGTTGCAACGGGAGCAGTGCCCGCCGCGCCTGCCGACCGCCCCGCGCCTGCCTGAGTCGCCGTGGGGGCGGCCCCGGCACCCGGCACCCCCTCCACCTGCGTCTCCGTGCCGGCCGCCGCGCCGTCTCCGTCCGCGGCGGCCGCTCCAGCCCCGGGAGCACCCGCGCCAGCCGCCGCCCCACCACCCCCCAGCCCCGCCACCAGCGCGGCGATGTCCTCACCCTCGTCCGCGATCACCGCGATCACGTCGCCCACCGGCGCCGCGACCCCCTCGCCCACCAGGATCGTGCGCAGCACGCCCGTCCCGCGGGCCACCAGCTCCATCGTCGCCTTGTCGGTCTCGATCTCGGCGAGGATGTCTCCCTGCGCGACCGCGTCGCCCTCCGCCTTCAGCCACTTGACGACCTGGCCCTCCTCCATCGTGGGGGAAAGCGCTTCCATGTGGACCTTGGTTGCCATTCTATCCCTTCTCGGGTTGTTGACCGCCCCGCCGCCCGGAGCCGCGGGCGCGAAGCAGGATCGGAATCACGGTCTCAGGCGGCCGGAAGGTACAGCACCTGCCTGCACGCATTCACCACGGACTTCGCGCTCGGCTTGGCGAGCTGCTCCAGGTTCTTCGCATACGGCATCGGGATATCGGCCTGGGAAACCCGGACCACCGGCGCATCGAGATCGTCGAACGCCTCGTCCTGAATCAGCGACACGATCTGCGCGCCCACCCCGGCGAACGGCCACCCCTCCTCCAGGTACACCACGCGGTTGGTGCGGGCCACCGTCTCCAGGATCGCGTCCACATCGAGCGGACGGATCGAGCGCAGGTCGAGCACGTCGGCCTCGATCCCCTCGCGGGCGAGCTGGCTGGCGGCCTGGAGCGCCACGTGCACCATCTTGCCGTGGGTCACGATGCTGACGTCGTCGCCGGAGCGCTTCAGGTCCGCCACGCCCAGCGGGATCACGTATTCGCCGTCGGGCACCTCGCCCCGGACGTTGTAGAGCAGCTCGCCCTCCATCACGGCCACGGGGTCGTCGTCGCGGATCGCCGCCGCAAGCAGCCCCTTCGCGTCGGCCGGCGTCGCCGGAGTGACCAGCTTCACGCCGGGCGCGTGCACGTAGTACGTCTCGCAAGCCTGGGAGTGCTGCGCCGAAAGCTGCAGCGCCGCGCCGGTGGGGCCGCGGAACACGATCGGGACCGGGATCTGCCCGTTGCTCATGTAGAGCATCTTGGCCGCGCTGTTGATGACCTGATCGAGGGCGAGGAGCGAAAAGTTGAAGGTCATGAACTCGCAGATCGGGCGCAGTCCGGTCATCGCGGCGCCCACGCAGAGCCCGGCAAAGCCGAGTTCGCTGATCGGCGAATCCACCACGCGCTGGTCGCCGTAGCGCTCCAGCATGCCGCGCGAGACCTTGTAGGCGCCGTCGTATTCGGCTACCTCCTCACCCATCAGGAAGACCGAGTCGTCCCGGTCCATCTCCTGGCACATGGCGGCGTTCAGGGCGTCGCGGTAGGTCATCTCAGCCATTGGCCGGCCCTCCGCCTCCGGGACCCTCGCCCCGCCCGCCCAGGAAAAGCCGCCCGTGCTCGTTGATCTCGGCGTAGACGTGGTCGTACAGCGTCGACGGGTCCGGGACCGGCGAAGCGTCGGCGAAGTCGGCCGCGTCGTCGGAGATCGAGCGCGCCCCGGCGTCGATCGCCTCGAGCTCCTCCTGCGTCAGGAGACCCGCCTCCATCATCCGGTCGCGCAGGATCGTGATCGGATCCTGCTGCGTGATGTGCGCCTCCACCTCTTCCTTCGACCGGTAGGTCCCCGACACCGGGTCCGACATCGAGTGGCCCCGGAAACGGTAGGTGAGGGCGTTGACGAACTGCGGTCCCGCTCCGGCCCGCACCTTCGCGGCCAGGTCCTCGAAGAAGCGGTAGGTCTCGAGCACGTCCTGCCCGTTGATGGTGTGCGCGGGGACGCCGCAGGCACCGGAGCGCGCCTCCATGTCCGTGACCGACACGCGTGAGAAGGCGGTGCCCATTCCGTAGCCGTTGTTCTCGACGACGTAGATCACCGGCAGCCGCCAGATCGCCGACATGTTGAGCGACTCGAGGAAGGCGCCCTGATTGACGGCCGCGTCGCCCATGAAGCACACGCAGACCTGGTCGCCGCCGCGGTAGCGGATCGCCCACGCCAGGCCGGCGCCCATCGGAATCTGTCCGCCTACGATGCCGTGTCCGCCCATGAACCCCACCGACGTGTCGAAGAGGTGCATGGAGCCTCCGCGCCCGCCCGAGCAGCCGGTGGTCCTGCCGTAGAGTTCGGCCATCGCCGCCCGCGGCGTGATGCCCTTCGCGATCGCCTGCGTGTGCTCGCGGTACGCGGTGATCACCAGGTCGTCGCCGCGGAGAGGCTTGATCGCGCCGGCGGCCAGGCCCTCCTGGCCGATGTGCAGATGACAGAATCCACCGATCTTCCCGATCGCATACGCTTCTTCGGCCTTCTCCTCGAAGCGGCGATAGAGGAGCATGTCCGCGAGCAGGGCGTGCAGTTCCTCCCGGGAAAACCCCTCCAGGCCGGCCGCGTCGGCCTCTTCGTCGGCCGTCGAAAGCTCGGTGCCGTTCACCTTTGCCTCCATCTCGCCAATCGCTTGCGCCATTCGGTCAGCTCCCGGTCGCGGCGGTGTGCGCCGGCGGGTGCCGCAATGTGCGCAGCTGGACCAGCGCCGGCTGCCTGGCCCCACTGTCGTCGGCCGTAGACGGGACCCCGGTCGGCGCCTCACGAGCGGCGCCCGCGCCCGAAAGCTCCGGCCGCTCGGCCGGCGCCGGAATGTCCGCCTCCATCACCTCGCGGATGTTGCCCGGCCCGCCCGCCTCGACCTCGCGCGCCTGCTCCTTCGCATGGTAGCTGGAGCGCACGAGCGGCCCGGACTCGACGTGGCGGAAACCGTACTCGCCCTCGCCGATCCGCTTCCAGTCGGCGAATTCGTCCGGCGTCACCCAGCGCGCCACCGGGATGTGCTGGCGGGACGGGCGCAGGTACTGACCCAGGGTGAGGATGTCGACCGCGGCCTCGCGCAGGTCGGCCATCGCCTGGCGTATCTCGTCCGCCTCCTCGCCCATCCCGAGGATGATGCCCGTCTTGGTCAGCATCGAGGAGTCGATCCGCTTCGCGCTTCCCAGGTACGAGATCGAGCGCCAGTAGCGGCCGCCGGGCCGCACTTCCGGGTGCAGCCGCTCGACCGTCTCGAGGTTGTGGCCCAGGATCGCCGGACGCGCCTCCATCACGGTGCGCAGCGCGTCCTCGTCGCCCTTGAAGTCGGGGATCAGCACCTCGACCGAGCAGTGCGGCAGCCGCGCGCGCACCGCCCGGATCGTCGCGGCATAGATGCTCGCACCGCCGTCGGCGAGCTCGTCCCGGTTGACCGAGGTGATGACGACGTGGTCCAGGTCCATCGCGGCGATCGTATCGGCCACGCGGCGGGGCTCGTCCAGGTCGAGTTCGGTGGGCATGCCGTGCGCCACCGCGCAGTACTTGCAGGCGCGCGTGCAGACATCGCCCAGGATCATGAAGGTGGCCGTCCCCGCCTCCCAGCACTCGCCGATGTTGGGGCAGCCGGCCTCTTCGCAAACCGTGTGCAGCGACTGGCTGCGCATCATGCGCTTCAGCCGCAGGTAGTTCGGCCCCCCGGGCGATCGCACCTTCAGCCAGGACGGTTTGCGCGAGGTGATGGGGATGGTCTCCACACCACAATGCGCCGGAATCCGGGACGAGCCCTTAGGCTTGACCCGGCCGGTGTCCTTGCGCCGCGGCGCGTAGCCGCCCTTTCCATTCGCTTCCGACGGAATCACTTCCGGTCTTTCTCCGATGGTCGATTCAGGCCCTCTCGGCCGGGCCGCCCAGCGCCCCGCGAAGCGCGCCGACGGTGCCGGCCAGAGGTCAGTCCCCGGCGAGCAGGGGCGTAAATCATAATGAAACTCGGCCATGGCGCACCATGGAAGGGCCGCGCCAGCGACCCGGATCCGCCCCCGGCGAGGAGACTCCGCTACCTCAGCAGGTACCCCACGCCCAGCCCCAGATACGTGCCCACGGCATAGCCGAAGAGCCCCATGACGACCCCGGGAAGCACGAGGTGCCGCCACTCCCGCGAAATCGCCACCGCCAGCGCGCTCGACGGCCCCCCGACCGCGGCCTGCGACGCGACCGCCACCGTGCCGATATCCAGCCTGAGCAGCCGTCCGACCCCGAACACGAACACCCCGTGAATGGCCACCACGACCAGCGTGAAGAGGAAGACCTCGGAGCCGACCGCCGCGATCTCCGAGAAGCGCGACATGATTCCGATCAGCACGAAGAAGAAGTGCAGCCCGACCGACCCGAGCTGCATCGCGCCGGGAGCCTCCCGGTAGAATCGCGAATGGCCCAGGATCAGGGCGAGCGTCGTCAGCCACACGATCCCGGGAATCCTGCCGACCAGAGGAAGGCCGAGATTTTCTCCCAGCCATTCCGAGGCGAAGACCAGGATCAGCCCGGCCGCGAACAGATTCGCGATTCCGATGGCCGACAGCCCTTCCCGCACGAAGTACGGGTGGTGCCGGGACCGTTCGTCGAGTGGCTCCGCCGCGTCCTCGGCAGCCCCGCCGCCCGCTCGATCGTCCCGGCCGTCCTCGCCGCCTGGCACCCCCGCGGCATCCTCGCTTCTCGACCGAACCGGCGCGTAGAACCGCCCCAGCCACATCGGAAGCATCAGGCAGGCGCCCAGCCAGACCCCCGTCATTACCGCGTCGGCGGCGTTCAGGCCCGCGAAGAGGGGTCCGGTCAGCCCGAGTTCCCGCCCCACGGACACGAAGTTGACCGATCCGCCCGAGTAGGTGCCGGTCAGCGCCCCCGCGATGCGCCAGGTATCGTCGCCGAAGTGCTCCCGGTAGAGGATCGCCGCCACGAAGGCGCCCAGCGCGGTGCCGATGACCGCGACAACGAATGCTCCCGTCATGCGCGGCCCGGCCTTCTTCAGGTCTCGCAGGTTGACCGACAGCAGCAGCCAGGCGATCGACACGGAGGTGACCGGCCCCACCACCACGTCGTAGACGGGCGAGGCGGCGGGCACGAGTCCCGTGTTCGACAGGATCGCGCCGAAGATGATGGCCAGCATCGACGCGCCGACCTTCCCCAGCGCCGGATACCGATAGTCCAGCCAGAAGGCCAGCGCCGTGACGGCGGCGATGGTGGTCGCGAGAGCGAGCGGTGATTGGATCATGATGAGCGGCCGTACCTCAAGGGGATCCCGACAGGTAAGCGCGGGCTTCTTCGCGCAGGATCGGCAGTAGCCTGGCGTGACCGTCCTCGCCCTGGCCGTATTCCTCCAGTCCCGCCTGCGACTCTTCGTCGAATACGTCCAGGAAGGTGCGGTAGTGGGCGGCCGCCCTCTCGCTGTCGCCGATCAGCAACGCACCCTGCGCGGCCGCGGCCAGGCACAGCAGGTGGGTGGGCCGCTGCGCCAGCCCCTCCTCGGCAATGGCCAGCGCCAACTCGCCGCTGCCGGCCGTGGCGTGAAGCAGGGACAGGTGAAAACGGTCGTCCAGCGAAAGCGCGGCGATCCGTTCGTAGGACGCGATCGCCATCGGCAGGAACATGTTGGCCTGCGTCTGGTCCCCCGCCTCCACCAGGCGCATCACCCGGTTGAAGAGCGCGCTCGCGGCCTGCCGGGGCGTCATGGAATCCAGATCGACGGCGTTGGTGGGCCCCAGGGCCGTGACCGGCGCGCCCTGTCCTCCACCCGCGGCCGGCGGCGGCGACAGGGTGATGTCGCGGCCGCCCCCGCCCCGCAACACGAACACCAGGACCAACGCCACCGCCAGCATGCCGGCGACGGCCCACGGAACCCGCGCGCCCAAACCGGCGGCTGTTCCGCCCGCGGGACGAAGCGCCGCACCACACTGCGTACAGAACTCGTCCCCCGCTGCGGTAGGCGCGGAGCACACCGGGCAGGCAGGCCCGCGCAGCCCGTAGCCGCACCGCGAACAGAAGTTCGCCGTCTCCGACGCCTCCCGGTGCTGGCAGCGGGGACAGATGATGCCCGCCACCCCGCTCATCCGATCAGCCTCCCGCCCGCGATCGCGTTGAAGAAGAGCGGCCAGGTCACGATGCTCTGGCCCCGGTAGTTGGGCTGGAACCCGAACAGGATCACCTCGCCGCTCCCCACCCGTGCCCGCAGCAGCGCCGGCTTCCCGGCGAGCCTTTCGGGACCGAGCACCCACCCGGCTATCACCGGATCGTCTCCGGAGTAGCGCCCGATCACATCAACCCGCTCGTCGGCGACGTCGAAGGCCCGGCTGCTCCGCCAGTACCAGACGGGCGTCGAGCCGTCGTACCCGGCCGCGAGCGGATCGGCCGCCAACTCGACGCGCAGGATCGATCCCGGCACGTAGAAATCGGTGTTGGACAGCCCCGCCACCGCATTGGTCACCCCCAGCCCGAAGAGCCCGGCGGCGAACTCCGCGGCCTCCTCCATCACGACCAGCCGCCCCCCCGACTCCACGAACTCCCGCACCGCCGCGCGCCCCTCTTCGCCCAGGCCCCCAGTAAACCGCTCCGGCAGCGACCCCGCCGGATGCCCCTCGCTGATCGACCGGTCCGACTGGCTCTGGAAGATCAGCACGTCGTAGTCGTCCCCCAGCGACCCCGCCCGAATCCGCGCGTCGTGGAGCGAATCGTACCGCATCCCGTGCTTGTCGAGCATCCACCGCGTCCACCCCGCGATCATCGGCTCCTGGTGGCCTTTGTACATCCCCACGCGCGGCGCCCCGGGGCCGCTCAGCGCGTCGGGCAATTCGTACTCGACCGAGGTCACCTCGATCGGCTCGCTCAGCGCCACATCGGGCGCCGCCTCGAGCGCGTGCGCCTCCGCGCCCATGAGCAGCGGCAGCGTGTGCGCGGTCACGTCGTACGGCCGCTTCGGAGGCCCGCCCGGGAACTCGCGCAGATCCGGGTATTCCTGCTCGGTGAGCAACGTCTGGGCGAAGGACGCATACGGCTGGCGCATCAGCACCACATGCGATCCGGCGGGATAGCTCGCGCCGCCGGCCATGAAGTCCGCCTCGGCCCGCCGCACCTCCACGTCGCCCATTGTCAGAATCCGGATGATGCTCTCGAGCCCGACCCGGTTCTCCTGCCCCGCCGGGAGCACCCAGGCGGCCGGCCAATCCTCCCAGCCCTCCACCGCCCGCCGGTTCACGGCGTGGACGTTCTCGAGCCAGAAACGCCGGTTCTTCGCCGCGTTCGTAAGCAGCGCCATCGCGCCGGAGAACTGGTACTCCACGATGTCGGGCAGCCCCCACTCCCCGCCCTCCCAAGGCCAGGGGAAGTTCCACGCCGCCTGCCCGGCATCGTACTCGCGCCCGCCCACCACCACTTCGCGCGGCACGTTCACGGTGCTGGCCAACTGCGCCGACGCGGTCTCGCTCAGAATCCGCGCTCCCCCGTGGTAGTGCATGTAGGCGCGCCCGGGGTGAAAGCCGTCGTAGATCGCGTTGATGACGACGCCCTTCTTCCCCTGCGAAGTCAGCTCCGCGGCCATGTACGCCCCCAGCTGATTGACGGCCGTCACCAGCCCCGGATCCACGTTCGGCTCCATCGGATCGATGTACGGCGGGAAGAAGATGCGCGCCCCCGAGCCCCCCATCTGGTGGATGTCGTGCACGATGTGCGGGTGCCAGTCGTTCTGCGCCCGTACGGTGTGCTGGGTCTCGTTCTGGTAGAAGGTGTACCAGTCGCGGTTGTTGTCGTGGCCGGTGTAGAAGTGGTACAGCCAGGGCGGAGAGCGCCCTTCGAACTCCGTGCCGACGTGCTCGTTGTAGAAATCGTTGACCCACTGGGTGCCGTCGGGGTTCAGCGACGGGATCTGCAGCAGGATCACGTTGTCCAGGATCTCGCGGACCTTTTCGTCGGTGGACGATGCAAGGTGATGCGCCAGCCTGGCCGCCGACTGGGCGCTGCCGACCTCGGTGGAGTGGATCGCGTGCGTGATCATCACGATCGTGCGGCCCTCGTCGAGGAGGCGCTGGAGTTCGTCGCCGCCGCTGATCGTTCGCGGATCGGAGAGGCGCCGCTGGATGGCGTGCAGGTCGGCGAGGCGGGCGTGGTTGGCGGGGCTGGTGATGGTGAGCATCACGAAGGGGCGGCCGCGCGTGGTCGGGCCGAGCGTGTCCACGGCCACGCGATCGCTGGCGTGCGCGAGGGCCTCGTAGTACGAGGTGAGGTCGTCCCAGTTGGCGAGCTGCCGCTCGGCGCCCATTTCGAAGCCGAATTGATCGGCCGGGCTGGGGACCTGACCCGACAGCGCCCCGGGGGCGGCCAGTGCCAGTGGTGCGATGACCGCTGCGGCGGTGCTGACGGCGGAAACTCGCATTCTAACTCCTTTGACTCCGGCGGAAATGCCTGCTGGGCGTGATTCGAAGTGGCCGCCAGTTGCCCGTGGAAGCGTCGCTTTCCCCGGGGATCCTGTCAAAGCCCTGTTGGCGAGTCTACGAAACGTCCCTCGATTCCGAAACGGTCCGCGAGAAGCCCGGCGACTTTCCTGACCCCCCAGGTCTCGGTGGCGTAGTGCCCGCCGAGGAGGACCGTCACGCCCAGCTCGGCCGCCTCGATCGCGTGATGGTGCTGGGCTTCGCCGGTGACGAGGACGTCGATCCCGAGCCTGGCGGCCTCCGCGAGCGTCGAGGCGCCAGCTCCGGTGACGACGGCGACGGACTCGACCTCTTCAGGCCCGCCCGCGAGGGTCGTTACTTCACCCTCGAGCACGTCGCCAAGACGCCTGGTCAGCGCCTCAAGCGGTTGCCGTGCAGCGTCGCCCGGTGTTCCCCGCCAGCCAACCGGCGCGCCGCCGTACTCGCCAAAGGGCTCCAGCGACGTCACGCCGAGGGCGCGCGCCAGCACCGCGCAGTTCCCCAGCTCGGGGTGGGAATCGAGCGGCAGGTGGACGCTGTAGAGGGCCGTGCCGCTCTCGATGAGCGCCCTGACTCGCCGAAAGCGCGGCCCTGTCAGCGGCTGCAGTCCGCTCCAGAAGAGTCCGTGGTGTACGATCAGCAGGTCGGCCCACTGGCTGGCGGCACCGATCACCGCCTCACTGGCGTCCACGGCCACGGCGAGTCGGCGAACGGGGCCGTCCGCCTCTACCTGAAGGCCGTTGAGTGCGTTGGGATAGTCCGGCGCCGACGACACCTCGAAGACATCGTCCAGAAAGCTGACGACCTGTGCCAGCGGAATCTCGCGCACGGGAGCGCCCGCGACCCCGTTGGTTGGCGCCCCGGCCCTAGCGCCCAGCTCTGCCCTTGGCCAGCCGGCCAGTCTGTGTCGGGGGTGCCGGGGCGGCACTCCTGGCCGTCGCCCCGTCCTCCCCACCGATCTTGACGGATCCGTTGATGGCGCCTCCCTCCTCCAGCAGCATCCTTGCCGCCCGGATTTCACCATCGATGACCGCAGTGGAAGCGAGTTCCAGACGGGACCCGATTTCGAGCTTGCCCTGTACGGTACCCGCGATCTTCGCGTCAGCCGTTTCGATGTCTCCGGTCACGCTGCCCTGCTTTCCGACGACAACGCCTTTCCTTGCTTTCACACCGCCCTCCACAGTGCCCTCGATCCGGATCGTATCGCTCGATTCGCAGTCGCCCACGATGCGCAGTCCGGGGCCTATGAAGGAGATTACCGGGTCCGTCGGGACCGGAGCCGCATGAGGCTTCGCCATTTCTCTCGTCACCTTTCCAATCATTCGTCTGTCCCGGGGTTCCGAGGCCCCTTCGATCAGGGCGGCGTCACCATCGACAATGGATCGATCGGTCTGCCGTCGTTCAGGATCTCGAAGTGAAGATGGGGCGCGGTCGATTGGCCGGTTGAACCCGAAAGGGCAATGACCTCTCCGCGCCGAACCTTCTGGCCTCTCGTCACCACCAAGTATAGCGCGTGGCCGTAGCGCGACCAAAGACCGTCACCGTGGTCGATCAGGACAAAGCGTCCATAAACGGGATCATCGCCCGCCTCGATGACTTCTCCGCCGCCGGCCGCCCTGACGTACGATCCGCTTGCCACGGCGATATCGATACCCGGGTGCCCGCCTTCGTCACCCGCCAGCAGCGACTGCGTGATGAATCCCCGCTCGGTCAGGGGCCACATGGAGGGGCTGACCGCGGTGTCGCTCGCGAGGTTCCACTCTCCGGCGGCTGCTCCAGGCGTCCCCGGCTGCCACAGCGCTGCATCCTGGCTTCTTTCCAGGCCGAGAAGGAACCTCAGTTGGGCCTCCCTGGCCTCCAGGCCCGCCAGTCGTTCGCTGAGCATGTCCATGGTATCCAGCCGGGCAAGAAGATCAGCGTTCTCCTGCCGCAGGTCGTCCACGGCACCGCTCCGGCCCGCCAGGACGATGCCGACGACCGCCATAAACGTAAGTCCGACCATCAGTAACGAGCCCAGGAGGATGATGAGGACGACCTGCTTCCGCCTGATGGCGAAACTCCTTGAGCGGCCGCCGCCCCAGTCCGGGAGGACCATGATGGTCAGCTTGGCGCGGCCTTGCGGCGTCATGCCAGGATTGCCGCGGCGTCACGCCCCGTGATCGCCGCGAACACCCGCTCGAGGTCGCGTGCGCCCTCGAACGTGATGCGAACCGTGCCGCGCCCCTCCCCCTTCCAGCCGATCGAGACGCGGGTGCCCAGATGGTCGCCCAATGCGACTTCGAGCGCTCCCACAGCCGGATCCACATCATTGGGGCGCAACGGCTTATGGTTGCTGTCTCTTCCATTCGCCATACTCCGCACACGCTTTTCCGTCTCCCGGACCGACCAGCCGGCGGCGACTGCATCGCGAGCGAAATCTGCCGCTTTGATGGGGTCTTCCACTCCGAGGATCGCCCTGCCGTGGCCCATCGACAGCGAGCCGTCCTCGATCAGGCGGCGGACCGAAGGCGGCAGGGAGCGAAGGCGCAGCATGTTCGCGACCGCAGAGCGGCTCTTCCCGACCGCGTCAGCGATCTCCTGCTGGGTATAGCCGAACCTGTCCCTGAGTGCCTGATAGCCCTCGGCCTCCTCCATTGGGCCGAGCTCCTCGCGCTGAATGTTCTCGACCAGGGCGAGCACCAGGAGGGTCCGGTCGTCCACCTCGCGTATCTGCGCCGGTATCGCGTTCCAGCCCAACTGTTTACATGCCCTGAGCCGTCGCTCTCCGGCGACCAGTTCGTAGCTGCGTCCCGACGCGGTCTTCCGCACCAGAACCGGCTGCAGCAACCCGTTGACCCTGATGGAAAGGGCCAGCTGGCGGAGTTCCTCGGCGTTGAAGTTGCGCCTCGGCTGGAATGGATTGGGTGCGATGGCTCTCACCGGAAGTTCTGTCGGCGCCGGAGCGTCGGGCAGAGGCTCGTCCGTTTTCTGCATGTAATCCCCGAGGAGGGCCCCCAGCCCCCGGCCCAATCGGTCGGTGTTGCTCATTTCGCTGCCGCTCCCGTGGTTGCGTTGACGGTTCCGTTTCCGGTCATGATTTCTCTCGCCAGAATCGCGTAGCGGCGCGCGCCGGCCGACCCGGGACTGTACTCACTCACCGGCAATCCGAAACTCGGGGCCTCGGCGAGGCTCACGTTTCTGGGAATGACGGTGTCGAAGACCCTGGATCCGAAATACCGCTTGGCTTCGGTGGCGACCTGGCGGGAGAGGCTCAGCCGCTGGTCGTACATCGTCAGAAGGACACCCTCGATCGAGAGTTCCGGATTCAGTGACCGACGGACCAGGCGAATGGTGTTGAGAAGTTGTGTAAGTCCCTCCAGCGCATAGTATTCGCACTGAATTGGAATCAGCACCGAGTCGGCGGCTGCCAGGGTATTCAGGGTAAGAAGCCCAAGCGAAGGCGGGCAGTCGATGAGCACGACGTCGTTCTCGTGCGCAAGGGGCCCCAGGGCTTCCCGGAGGATGATCTCCCTGTCGCGCACCCCTACGAGCTCGACCTCGGCCCCCACCAGGTCGCGGTTGGCGGGTACCATTTTCAGGCTGGCATTGCAGGCCGTATCGTGGACGGCCCGGAATACGGGGAGGCCTCGGACCAGCACGTCGTAGATGGTGCTGATATTGTCCCTGTCCACGATTCCAAGCCCGGAGGAGGCGTTCCCCTGCGGATCCATGTCGACGATGAGAACTCTGGCACCCTCGTTGGCCATGGCGGCACCGAGATTGACGGCCGTGGTCGTCTTGCCTACTCCACCCTTCTGGTTGGCGACGGCGATGATTCGGCTCAAGCGATGTGTTCCCGTTGTCCTGGTATCGTGATCCCGTCCCAGCCTCGGCACTTCTCGGCAGCTGGCGAACCTCCGGAATGCGACCCCGGCTGGCTGTACTCGGATTCCTTGAAAAGCTAACACTGTCGGTTTGTTCCACGTGAAACAATCGATCAGCAACGGCATAATCCGACCGGCCCGGGCCACACGGTTGCAGGCGACGCCTGTCGGAGCGCGAACGGAGCCATTGTTTCACGTGAAACATGGCACCGGGGGGGACCTACGCTATCCCTGGGCGCCGCCGCGGGCCGTCTCCTCGGCCGCTGGAACGGCCTCCGAACGCAGCTGCGATGCGGCATCGGTTCCCTCACCGCTGCTGCCGCGGGTTTCGCGGGGGCCTGCAGCCGAGCTCCCGGCTGCCCCGCTCGAGCGCCGGCGGCGAACCTCCATCACCAGGTTCTGAAGATCGGCTGGCGTCACGCCCGGAATGCGACCCGCCTGGGCCAGGTTGTCCGGCCGTATTCGCGCCAGCTTCTGCCGCGCCTCAAGTGACAATGTCGCGAATTCCGAAAACGGCGTCCCGCTTGGAATAGCGAACTCCGCCTGCTGCCTGAGCCTGGACGCACGCTCCACCTCCCGCCGCACGTAGCCTTCGTACTTCGCGTCGATCTCCACCGTGGCGAGCACGTCGGCATCGAACGATGGCGCACGCGTTCCCGCGGCATTCAGGAGCGATCGCGCGCCCACCCCGGGGCGCTTCAGGAGCTCCCGGGCTCGAACGGGCCGGTCGATCGCCGTGCTCCCGGCCTCTGCCAGCACTCCGTTGACCGCTTCCGGGGCAAGCGCGTGCTTCCGGAACCACACCGCCGCGCGCGCCTCCCGGCGCAGGCGTTCCTCCAGCGCCGACCGTTGCTGCGAGGTGAGCAACCCGATCGAGCGGGCCAGCGTGCCGAGCCGCGCCGGGCCGTTGTCCTGTCTGAGCAGCAGGCGGAACTCGGCGCGGGACGTGAACAGCCGATACGGTTCGTCCACGCCCTTGGTGACCAGGTCGTCGATCAGGACGCCGATGTACCCCTGATCGCGGTCGATGACGAAGGGGTCCCGGCCCTGAACCGCCAGCGCCGCGTTCGCCCCGGCGATCAGCCCCTGGCCGGCGGCCTCCTCGTAGCCGGTGGTGCCGTTGATCTGTCCCGCGAAGTAGAGCCCGCGGACCTGGCGGACTTCCAGCGTGTGTTGCAGCTGGTCGGGGGGAAAGTAGTCGTACTCGATCGCATAGCCCGGCTTGGTCATCTTCGCCTCCTCAAGTCCCGGAATCGACCTGAGGAATCCGACCTGAACATCGGCGGGCAGCGATGTGGACAGCCCGTTGACGTACAGTTCGGTGGTTTCCAGTCCTTCGGGCTCGAGGAATACCTGGTGCCGCCGCGCAGCCGGGAACCTCTTCACCTTGTCCTCGATCGATGGACAGTAGCGCGGACCCTGACCCGATATCTCCCCGCCGTACAGCGCGCTCCGGTAGAGGTTGGCCGTGACGATCTCCTGAAGCTCCGGCCCCGACCAGGTGATCCAGCAGGGTCTCTGTTCCAGGTATGGCTCGTCGGCGTAGGAGGAGAAGCGGAACGGTTCCCTGTCGCCCTCCTGCCGTTCGCAGCGCGAAAAGTCCACCGAGCGGCCGTCGATGCGCGGCGGCGTGCCGGTCTTGAAGCGCGCGACCCTCAGCCCCTGCGCCTCCAGCGCCTCGGCCAGCGCGATCGACGGGCCCTCGCCGGCGCGTCCCGCCCCCACCGCCCCCACCCCGCCGACGTGGATCTTGCCGCGCAGGAAGGTCCCGGCCGTCACCACCACAGCCTTCGCCTCGAAGGTGACGCCGCCGCGCGTCTCGACGCCCCGCACCCGGCCATCGAAGTTCAGCCCGGTCACCAGCTCCTGGAAGAGGTCGAGGTGTTCGAGCTCGTCCAGGATCCGCCGGACGGCGATCGGGTACAGCGCACGGTCGCACTGCGAGCGCGGACCCCAGACCGCCGGCCCCTTCGACCGATTCAGCATGCGGAACTGGATGGAAGCCGCATCCGTGGCGCGGCCCATCACGCCGCCGAGGGAATCGACCTCGCGCGCCACGGTGCCCTTGGCGATCCCGCCGATCGCCGGATTGCAGCTCATCTGGCCGATTCGCGTCAGATCCGGCGTGATCAGCACCGTCCTGGCGCCAAGGCGCGCGGAGGCGGCGGCGGCCTCCGTCCCGGCGTGGCCACCGCCCACGACCACCACATCGTAACTCAGTCGCAAGCCGCTCATTTCCCTATGCAGAAGTCCCTGAACACCCGGTCCAGGACATCGTCCGTCGCCACCACGCCGAGGATCTCCTCGAGCGCGCTCTCCGCCGTTTTCAGGTGCGCCGACGCGAATTCCGCCGGGACACCGCCTGCCAGCGCCTCACCGAACCCGGCTATCTCGGCCCTCGCTCTCCTCAAAAGATCCGCCTGGCGGCGCCTCGTCACCACCGGCACCTCGTCGCGGCTCTCGACCACCCCCTGAAACACCAGGTCGCGAAGGACGTCGCCCAGGGAATCGAGGCCATCGCCGGACACCACGGACACGGTCACTTCGGACGGGTCCGCCTTCCAGCATCCGGGAGCCAGATCCCACTTCGTGCAGACCCGCACCACCGGGCAGGACAGCGACTGGACGAACCCATCCTCCTCCTCGCTCATCCCGTGGCCCGCTTCCCGGCAGTACAGAACCACATCGGCCGCCGCCAGGTACCGGTGCGCGATCTCGATCCCCAACCGCTCCACCTGGTTCGAACTGCTGCGGAGTCCCGCCGTATCCACCAGCCGAAAGGGGAAGCCGTCGATCGACACGACCGCCTCGATCGCGTCGCGCGTCGTCCCCGCCTCGGCGGTCACTATGGCGCGCTCGATTCCCACTAACGCGTTGAACAGACTGGACTTACCGGAATTCGGGCGCCCTGCTAGAACCGCCACCGCCCCCTCCCGCAACAGTTCGCCGGCCGGAGCGGTCGCGAGAAGGCGATCCATCTTCGCCGCCACGCTTCCGGCGCGCGCGACGATCGTGTCGATGGGCGTCGGCGCCTCGTCCTCCTCGGGGAAATCGATGTGCTGGACCAGGAGCGCGGACAGCCCGATGACCTCGCCGCGCAGGTCGGCGATGCGCTCGCCCAACCCCCTCTCGAGCTGGTGCAGCGCCACGGCTCGCCCCTTCGGCGAATTCGCGGCCACCACATCCCCCACCGCCTCCGCCTGCGTCAGGTCGAGCTTTCCGTTCAGGTACGCGCGCTGCGTGAACTCGCCGGCGCGAGCCCGGCGCGCCCCCAGGCCGACGCAGGCATCCACCACGGCCGCCGGGATGGAGATGCCGCCGTGCGTGGCGATCTCCACCACATCCTCTCCGGTGTAGCTGCCCGGCGCCGCGAACAGCGTCACCAGCGCATGGTCCAGGGCCTCACCCGAGCCTGGGCGATGGAGCACGCGGAGCCTGCTGGAGCGTTCGGGCCAATCCGCCATCGCGACCCCGCCGCACCGCATCAGGCCGCCGGCGATCTCCCGGGCCCCCGGTCCGGAGAGGCGGACGACCGCCACCGCGCCCACACCCGGCGGCGTGGCCAGCGCAACGATGGTGTCGAGGAGGGCGCCCGACCGGTCCATGCCACAGCCCGCGTCAGGTCGGACGCTTGAGCGGCCCCGCTGCCTGCATCCTCTTGCGCTCCTTCCCGATGAGGATCTGCTGCGGGATGGAGGCGAGGTTCATGGTGGCGTAGTAGAGGTTCAGCCCCGACGGGAAACGCCAGAAGAGGACGAGCATCAGCGCCGGCATCATGTACAGCATCATCTTCATCTGCGGATTCGCCGTGTTGCCCGAGATCTTCATCGTCAGCAGCTGCGTCAGGTACAAACTCGCGGCCATGGCGACCGGCAGGATGTAGAAGGGGTCCCGGGACGACAGATCGGGCAGCCACATGAAGGGCACGCCGCGCATTTCGATGGTGTTCTGGAAGACGAAGAACAGGGCGATCAGCAGCGGGAACGGGATCAGCATCGGGACGCAGCCCGACAGCGGGTTGATCTTGTGCTCCTTGTAGAGCTTCATCGTCTCCTGCTGCATCCGCTGCGGGTCCTGCTTGTACTTCTGCTTGATCTCCTCCGCGAAGGGCTGCAGCGCCATCATCTTCACCTGCGACAGCATCATCTTGCGGTTGAGCGGCCACATTACGACCCGCAGAAGGACCCCCATCGCGACCAGGACCCACCCGTAGGACAGGAAGAGGCTCTCGTGCATGAACCG
The DNA here is from genome assembly GCA_022827345.1 of Gemmatimonadota bacterium. Taxonomy (GTDB): domain Bacteria; phylum Gemmatimonadota; class Gemmatimonadetes; order Longimicrobiales; family Gaopeijiaceae; genus Bin94. Next base: position 91,362 of record JAJDTB010000015.1, read on the forward strand.
CACGAGCCAGAGGACGATGCCGACGAAGGGGCGGATGACCGGCCGCATGAAGCGCCAGCCGTACGGGTTGACCTCTTCCAGGTCGTCGCCGATCGCGACCAGGCGCTCCCGCTCGATCGGCCCCAGGTAGGCGCGGTAGGTATAGTTGCCGGCGTCCGAGAGGGGTGTCCCCACGCTGATCCGGAGCGGCCCGCCCATCGTGCCCGGCTCGACCCTGATCCCGGCCAGGAAGTCGGCCCCTCCGCCGGAGCCGTCGCCCGGGAGGAGCACTTCGACGAAGTACTTGCTCTTGACCGCCGCCCACCGGAGCGGCCCTTCCATGATCTCGGGCTCGTCGACGCGCGACAGGGGGCGCGAGCGGATGCCGTCGTCGATGTGGTTGCCGGAGTAGGCCATCATCGGGCGGTCGTCCGACTCGCGCAGCTCGTTGACCGGGATCCCCTGCCCGAGGTCGACGAAGAGCGCCGCGCGATCGATGGCCGGCAGCGATCCGTCCACCTGCACGATGTACGAATCGGCGGTGAAGGTGTACCGGATTTCGCTGAAGAACTGGCCGCCCGGGTAGTCGTAGCGGAAGGTCAGCGTGCGGGGGCCGCCGCCTGCGGCAATCCGGAGACCGTCTTCGGGGCTGACCGTGTACTGGTAGTTCGCGAGGTCGAAGGTCTCCCCGCCGCTGCCGGCCACCCACATGCCGCGAAGGATGTCCTCGCCCGGAGGCACCAGTTGCACGGGCCCGTCGCGGGTGAACGACTCGTAGCCCAGCAGCTCGATCGACCGCGCCACCCCGCCGTAGTTGGAAAAGACGATTCGGTAGAGGGGGGTTTCCACCGTGACCAGCTGCTCGAGCACATCGTCGGTGGGCTGCACGGGCGCGGCGGGTTCCTGAGCCTCGTCGGGACCGGGGGGTACCGGGGGAGGCGTCTGGCTCGTCTCTTCGGCCGGCTCCGTGGCGACCTCGCCCTCCGGCGGCGCTTCGGGGCGGATCGGCGGAAACAGCATTTCCGTCAGCACGAAGACGCCGATCATCAGCGTCAGCGCCAGAAAGAACCTGAGCTCGGGCCTCATGACTCCGTTCGCTCCGGCACCGGGTCGAACCCGCATCCGCCCCATGGGTGACATCGCCCGATGCGTTTCATGCCCAGCCACACTCCCCTGACCGGCCCGTGCGTCTCGATCGCGACGCGGGTGTATTCGGAGCAGGTGGGCAGGTAACGGCAGGCGGGAGGCAGTAGTCCGGAGATACAGACCTGATAGAACCGGATCATCCCGGTCATCACGAATCGGAGCATGCGGCCTCCACGGCAGCGGACATTTCGCACTCAAGCTGTTCATACGTTGCCCGGTAGGCCGGTGTTCTGATCCGCACCAGAACATCCATGCCGCATCCGCGCTCCTCGAGGCCCGTCAACACCCTCCGGCGGCCGATTGCACGCACTCTCCGCTTGAGCAGATTCCTGTCCACGATGCGAAAGCCCAGCTTCGGCACCACCCAGCCGATCCGGGGCCTGGAATGGGTCGCGGGACGGAAATACAGGTCCAGCGACCGGGTCCGACTGCGGCGCCCCTCCCTGAACATCCGCCGGATCTCGGAGCCGCGGCGGATTCGCGCCGCCCGGGGCAGCCGCTCGCGGACCGGCGCCGCGCGGCCGCTCGCGTCAGTCACCGGGTTGCCTACCGGCCGTTCTTGGATCCGATGCGGACCGTAAGGGACCAGCGCCCCCGCCGCCGCCGGCGATTCAGCGTCGCGCGGCCTGCCTTCGTGCTCATGCGTGAACGGAACCCGTGCTTGTTGAGACGCTTCCGATTCCGCGGCCTGTATGTCGGTTTCATGTCTTCCAGTCCCTCTTCCAGAAGGGCGGACCTTGCGCCCCGGTCGAATGGTCACAGCCTTTTAAGGTATCTGTGCTCGGCGACCCTGGTCAACCATCAATCCTGTCCAACGGCACCCGCGGTCGAAACAGGGTCCCCATTCGCGTGAATCCCGGTTGACTTCGTGCCCCCCGGGGCCTAGCTTGGCGCCCCGTTACTCCCCACATTGCTACGGATGGAACCAGGCGTCACAGATCTTTGGGAGCAGATTCTCGAGCAGGCCAGGGCCGGTCTGCCCGAGCAGAGTTTTTACACCTGGCTGACCAGCGCCAGCCCCGTGTCGCTGGCTGACGGGGTGCTCCACATCGAAGCGCCCAGCCGCTTTCATGCCGAGTGGCTCGAAGACAAGTACGGCGCGATGGTGGACGACATCGCCAGCAGCATCGTGGGGTATCCGGTTTCGCTCCGGGTCACCTCGTCCGGGGCGGCGCCGGCGCGCAGCACCCCCGACCTTTCGGTAGCGCCCATCGTCGAGCCGCCGTCTCAACCTGCGACGCCCGACGCAACCGCGCGCGCCGCGCCGAACGGAACGCGGACACCACCCGCTTCCGGGCTGAACCCGGACTACACCTTCGACAGGTTCATCGTCGGCGAGAACAGTGAACTGGCGCACGCCGCCAGTCGATCCGTGGCCGAGCTTCCGGCCCGCAGCTACAACCCGCTCTTCCTCTACGGTGCGACCGGCCTCGGCAAGACCCACCTCATGCAGGCGATCGCGCACGGTATGCTGCAGACCGGGACGACGACCAACGTCGGCTACATCCCGGCCGAACAGTTCGTCAACGAGATGGTAACCGCGATCTACCGGAACAGCACCGACGCGTTTCGGGCCCGGTATCGCTCGTACGACCTGCTGCTGGTGGATGACGTACAGTTTCTGAGGCGCAAGGAGCACACGCAGGAGGAGTTCTTTCACACCTTCAACGTGCTGTACAACGGCGATCGCCAGATCGTCCTCACGAGCGACCGCGAGCCGAAGGATCTCGAAGGATTGGAGGAACGGCTGGTGTCGCGCTTCGAGTGGGGCCTCGTGGCCGGCATCGGGCGCCCCAATTTCGAGACCCGCATCGCGATCCTGCGGCAGAAGGCCGGTGAGGAGGGTGTCTCGCTGCCCTTCGAGGTCCTCGAGCTCATCGCCCGCGCCTGTCGTTCTTCCGTGCGGGAACTGGAAGGGGCCATCATCAAGCTGCTTGCCTTTTCCTCCCTGACGGGTCAGGACGTAACGGCACGCCTCGCGCGAACCACCCTGACCGGGAACGGCGATGTGCGGGCGCACACGCCCCTGGATCCGGAAAGCATCCGCGAGAGCGTCGCCGATGCCTGGGGAGTCACCACCAAAGCGCTGATGTCGCGGCGCCGCTCGCAGAACATCGTCGTGCCGCGGCAGGTGGCGATGTTCCTGATTCGGGAGCTGCTGGAAATACCCCTCACCGGGATCGGCCGCTATTTCGGCGGCCGCGACCACTCCACGGTGATCTACTCCATCCGCAAGGTCGAGAAGCAGATTGCCAGCGACGACACGTTTCGAGGCCGCGTCGAGGCCCTGCGCAAGCAGCTCGTGGCTGCCGCGTGACCCAGCCCTGGAGACTGCCGCTTCGGCCGCAGGTGGATAATGTGGAAAACCTTGTGGATAAGCCCCTGAAATCCGTTGGCTTTCCACAATCGGCGCTCTCCGGGTGGCAAAAGGGCCGGGCTATCCAGATATTCCCACATGCCCCCCCGTCATCTGTTCCCGTTGGGAATCAATGCTGAAGAGCGTTTCCGCCGCTCTCTGTCCACTTTTTCCACAGTCTTTATGATGACGACTATATCTTTCTCTATTACTAATTCAAGAGAGGACCATCGGGGTCCGCAGGTTCCCACAGGTCGTTCCAACAGGCGTACTTCATGATACTGACCATCACCCGCCAGAACCTCCACCAGGGCCTGGCCGCGGTCTCCGCGAGCATCCCGACCAAGACGACACTGCCCGTTCTGTCGAACGTCCTTCTGGAAGCCGAAGACAACGCTCTCTGGGTGAGCGGCACCGATCTCGACGTTTCCATTCGCGTACGGGTGGCCGCCGACGTGAAACAGGCCGGCGCAATCACGGCGCCGGGCCGAAAGCTGCAGGAACTCACGCGCGAACTCCCGGACCAGCCGGTGGACCTCGGGGTGAAGGGACACCAGCTGGAGATCGGGTGCGGCTACAGCCGGTTCAAGCTCAACGGACTCGCCAGCGAGGAGTTCCCGAACTTCCCGGCGATCGACTTCGAAGAGGGCTGGACGGTGTCCGAGGAATCGCTTCGGAACCTCATCCAGGCTACGGCATTCGCCGTGTCCAACGAGGAGAGCCGGCCGATTCTGAACGGCGTGCTCTGGGAGCTGGAGGAATCCGGCATGAGCATGGTGGCGACCAATGGTCACCGCCTCGCCAGAATGAGCGTCGAGGCGGGGTCGGCCAGCGCGGGCACCGCCGATTTCATCGTTCCTCCGTCGGCGCTCGCGCAGGTCGAACGGCTCTTCGACGGTGACGGGGAACTGACCGTGGCGCGCGGCGGAAACTACCTCGGGTTCCGGTCGGAGACGAGGGAGGTCTACACCCGCCTGATCGATGGCAAGTACCCGAACTACGACCAGGTGATTCCAAAGGGGAACGACAAGACTGCGCGCATCGACAAGGCGGCCATGGAGGCCTCGGTGCGGCGGATGGCGGTGGTGGCGAGTGATCAGACGCACCGCATCAGGCTCTCCTTCGAGCAGGACAAGGTGCACCTCGACGCAAAAACACCCGATCTGGGCGAGGCGCACGACGAACTGGAACTGGATTACCAGGGCGAGAGCCTCGAGATCGGCTTCAACGCCAACTACCTGCTGGAGGTGCTGAGGAACATGCCCGACGGCGAAGTGACATTCAGTTTCATGACCTCCGAGCGGGCTGCGATTGTCGAGCCTGGCGACGCGGAGCTGGACTACCTGTGCCTTATCATGCCGCTGCGACTCGTCGACTGAGCGGCTGCACCCGGGAGTGCGGCGCGGCTGGCGGTCCATGGGACGGGTACGCGCTGCTTTCGCGCGACGGCGATCGCTCCGCGCCCGCTGTCGCAGTGCTCACACGCCTGGGCGATGTCGTGGGACGGGTCCGGTCAGACGAGGTCTTTCGCGGCAAAAACCGCGCGCAGGTCGAAACCGGCGCCGCGCAGCAGCTCCCTGCCACCCTCTTCCCGATCCACCAGAGCCAGCACCCCCACGACGATCGCCCCATGGCGCACGACGACCTGCACGGATGCGAGGAGGCTGCCGCCGGACGTGACCGTATCGTCGACAACGACGACCTTCGCTCCAGCGGGAAGCCCGCCTTCGATCTGCCTCCCGGTGCCGTGACCCTTCGGCTCCTTGCGCACGGTGAACGCATCGAGGGTGCGGCCGGACCGGGTAGCGTGATTGGCGATCGCGTAGGCGACCGGGTCGGCGCCCAGGGTCATGCCCCCCACGAAGTCGGGCTCCCAACCGGCCTCCTGGATGGCGCGCCAGCAGACATCACCGACCAGCACCTGGCCCTCGCCGCACATGGTCGTGAGGCGGGCGTCGACGTAGTAGCGCGAACGCCGGCCGCTGGCGAGTGTAAAGTCTCCTGACTTGATGCTTCGCTCGGCGAGGAGCCTGCGCAGACGGGATTTGGAGGACATGACGATGAAAAGATACATCGAGGACAGAGAAGTGGGAAGGGACCGGCACTACCGCCAATATACGCTAACTGCAAGTCTGACCGTTGCTTGCATCCTGCTCAGCGGGTGCGATATAACGGGGATCGGGAGCGGTCTGCTACGCTTTGGACAGTCCGGTGAGGTGCGGGTTACCGTCGAGACGCCCCTGCACCTGGAACGCGGATGGCTGAAGCAGGAGATCACCTGGAGGTCGGACGGCGGCTGGGAGATCCGGGAGGAAATCGGCTATCAGGGCATCGTAGGGGAGCAGGACCGCCGGCCCAATCCCGGACTGCCGGTGATCTATGCCGGCGACTACGCGACCCTGATCCAGTCGCTCAATGACGACGACCGGCAGAATCTCGTGGGTTACTCCGAACTCGACCTGGTGAAGGATCCCGAGTGCGGTCCGGGGACAAGCCGGGTAGGCGTGCGAATCAGCGACAGCCGACGGAGGCAGACCCAGGAATGGATCCGGTGCGCATCGGGCACGTTCGCTACGCTGACCACGCAGGGGTCCGGGCCCGACGTGGCGGCCGCGCGCGTGGTGCAGGCTGTGATCACGGTCAGGAACTACACGGTGGGCGAGGATTTCAGGTCGGTGTACGTCGGCAGTCTCCCCTTTGCCACGATCGACAAGGGTACCGAAACCAGGTGGACCGATGACGAACCCATCGTATTCCGGGCGCCGGACGCAGCGGCGACCCGGGAGACGCAGGCCGCGCTGACGGAATTCTGGCGGGGTCACACGGGGCAACCGGACGCTACCGTGCCGGAGATCGACTGGGAGCAGGAGATGGTGCTGGTGGGGCTGATCGGCCAGCGCGAGGAGGTCGGGGACTCGGCCGAGATCAGAGGGGTGGTGACCGTGGCCGACGGAACCAAGATCGAACTCTGGGAGCGCGTACCGGGGGACTTCTGCGCGCCCACCCGACAGGTCGTCTGGCCCTTTCACATCGTCGTCGCACCCAGGGCTCCGGCTCCCGTCGAGTTTGCGGACGAAGTCAAGCGGGATCTGGTGCCCTGCGGCACCTCCTGACCCCGACCCCATGAGGGCCGCCCCGTGAGTCTGCGCAACCGGTTTACGATCCTCTTCGTGGCGTTCGCCATCCTCGCGACGGCCCTGGAAGGGCTGCTTTCGTGGAGCGCCGCCAGCCGATACCTGGAGGAATCGCTCGATCAGCGCCTCGTCGACATAGCGGGCGTTGCCGCCGACCTGAAACTGAAGGACGAGCTGCCCTTCCTTCTCCTCCTGGGGAGCGACGAGGAGAGCGACGAGCTGTGGCGGACCTATCAGGAAACGCTGCAACGCCTCACCCGCCAACATGTGGACCGGGCCGACATCTTCCGCTGGACACCCGGTGACCGCGCGGCGACGGCGATCGTGACGACCGCGCCGCCCGACTCCATGGGCATCGGTCAGGAGCTGAGCTGGGTGCAGCCGTACCTCACCACCGCGGTGACCCAGGCTTCGCAGGAAGGCCACGCGACCACCGAGTTCTTCGATGGCCTGGACGGCCGATCCTACAAGTACGGGATCCTGGATCTCGGACAGGACGCATTTCTGGGAGTGCTGATCCCCGCGGACCACCTTGAACCGCTCGACAACCTCCGCCTGACGGTTGTGATCGTGTCGGCCAGCGCCGCCGTACTGGCCGCAATCATAGGGTGGAGCCTCGCCGGCGGGATCGTGGCGCGCCTGCAGTCGCTCAGCCGGGCCGCGCTACGCATTCAGAGAGGGTGGATGGACCGCCCGGTGACGCTGGAGGGCGAGGATGAACTCGGGCGTCTGGCGCGGGCCATGGAGCGGATGCGGTCGGGGATTCAGAGGAGGGACGAGCAGATGCGCCTCATGCTGTCACAGGTGGCGCATGAGATCCGCAACCCGCTCGGAGGACTGGAGCTGTTTTCCGCGGCGGCGATGGACACCGACGATCCCGTGGAGCGGCGCCGCATTCTGGAGAGGGTGAGGAGGGAAGTCGTCGGCCTCAACGGGATTATCGACGAGTTCCTGGGATTCGCCCGGCCCGGTGACAGCGAACCGGTGCTGCACGACTTGCGGGCGCCCGTGCGCGAGGCCGCGGCCCTTGCCGAGGTCGAGCTGGAAAAGAAGGGGGGAGCGCTTCACATGGAGCTTCCCGCCGTGCCCGTGCTCGCCCTGGCGGACCCGCTGCAGGTGAAGCGGCTGATTCTGAATCTCTTGCGCAACGCCGCGCAGGCGGGAACGGAGGTGTGGGTGACGGTGGCCCTGGTCCGCGGTGAGGTGCGCATCGTCATCCGCGACAACGGGCCGGGCATCCCCGCCGAAATGCGGGACCGGGTCTTCGAGCCCTTCGTCGGCGACAAGGAACAGGGTGCCGGGCTGGGCCTGGCGATCGTGCGCAAGCTGGTCGAAGCGAACAACGGCCGGGTCGAGCTTGCGGAACGGCAGGCGGCGGAAGGTGAAACGGTTGGGATTGGCGCCGAATTCAACGTATACTTCGGGGGCCTCGAGGACCTGCCGGCGGATGGGGTTGAGCGGCAGGTCGAGGGGGGAGGGAGGTAATCGATGGGTGCTTCAAAGCGCGTACTCATCATCGACGATCACGACTCGATGCGCGAAGGGCTCGAGTTGCTGATGCGCCGCCGGGGTCACAGGACCCTCTCGGCCAGCGGCGGGCAGGAAGGCCTGCGCCTGCTGCACGACGAGGGCGCCGATCTGGTCATCACCGACCTCAAGATGGCCAGGGTCGACGGGATGAAGGTGCTTGAGGAGGTCCAGGGAACGGCGCCCGATACCGACGTGCTCGTCATCACGGGCTACGGCACGGTAGAGAAGGCCGTCGAAGCGATGAAGCTCGGCGCCTGCGACTTCGTCCTCAAGCCGTTCTCCTACGAAGAGTTCGCGATCAAGGTCGACCGGGTTCTCCGGGAACGGGATGAGCGGTTGCGCCTGCAGCAGGAGAATCTGGCCCTGCGGGTCGAGAACACCTACCTGCGCAGCGAGGGCGACGACGGGCCGGAAGTTCCGTATGGGGAGATGGTGGGAGAGTCCGGTGAAATCCGGAAGGTCAAGCGGTTTGTGAACCGGGTGGGGCGCTCCGACTCGACGGTCATGGTGTACGGCGAATCCGGCACCGGCAAGGAACTCGTCGCGCGGGCGATCCATGCCCGCTCGGCCCGCCACAAGGGCCCGTTCGTGCGGGTCAACTGCGGCGCCCTGCCGGAATCACTGCTCGACTCCGAGCTCTTCGGGCACGAGCGCGGCGCCTTCACCGGGGCCGAAAGGAAGCGCCGGGGCCGATTCGAGCTTGCCGACGGCGGTACACTCTTTCTGGACGAGATCTCGACCATCTCGTCCGCGACCCAGGTGCGCCTGCTGCGTGTGCTCCAGGAAAGGGAGCTCGAGCGTCTGGGCGGCGAGGAGACGATTGCGGTGGACGTGCGCATCGTCGCCGCGACCAACACGCCGGCCGAGGAGCTGCTGACCGGGGACAGCTTCCGCGAAGACCTGTATTACCGGCTGCACGTCGTCCCGGTGGAAGTGCCGCCGCTGAGGGCGCGCAGGAGCGATATCCGGCTGCTGGCGGAGCACTTCGTGGAGAAGCTGCAGGCGCGTACCCGCTCGGATGTGACGTCCATCGACCCCGAGGCCCTGAAGCGTCTGGAGGAGTACGACTGGCCCGGCAACGTACGGGAACTCGAGAACGTGATCGAGCGCGCGCTGGTCCTGGCCGAGGGCGATGTGCTCCTGGAGAGCGACCTGCCGCTCCTGACCAATCTCGGCGGGGCCGGCGGGGTGAAGCTGTCCGGCAACACCCTGGGCGACGGGACGGATCTCCGCCGCACCATGGACGGCATCGAGGAACGCCTGGTCCGGCAGGCGCTGGCCCGCACGGGAGGCGTCAAGGCGGAGGCCGCGCGGCTTCTCGGGATCAAGAAGGGCACCCTGCAGTACAAGATCGACAAGTACGGGATATAGGACGATGAGATCCCCGCTCCTGCTGGCTGCGACCGCTCTGGCTGCGACCGTCGCGCCGCTCCGTCTGGCAGCCCAGGAGAACGCTCTGGAGGTGGTCGAGAATTGGAACCAGGTCTATGACGCCGCGTATCACAACTACCAGAGCAAGGAGGGGGCGTTTCGAATCGTGGATGCCGAGTGGGTCAGGTTGAACGATGAACTGGAGCAGATTCGGCGAACCAACCCACGCCGCACGAGGCTCCTTCTGCCCGAAATCCAGCAGCTTTCCGAGCAAAGAACGGTTGCGACCAGCGAAGTCAGGGCCGCGCGGAGGCAGTGGCACGATTCCGGTGACGCCCTGATCAGCGCATTGGATGGCTACCTGGACCTGTTGAACCTGCAGATGCAGGGTACGCCCATCGGCGACGCCTTCAATGATCTGCTTGCGGAATTCAATCGATGGAGCCAGCGGCTCGAAGAGGTCGAGTCACAGCTGGGCCCGCGCCTGTCGCTGGAGCTGAGGCCCATGCCGGACGTTCGCGCTCTCGACACGGATACCCCGGTTCAATTGAGGAACAAGGCGCGCCTGTTGGAGGAGGAGGCCAGGAGGGTCAACAACTCACTGGTGGATGTGGAAGAGGAGATCGATGCCCTCAGGAGGCGGCAGGAACGTGAGCGGAGCAGCGCGGACCTGCAGGCCCGGTACGACCGCTTCGATGATATCGTCCCTCCGGTCGGCGACCCGGAAGTCGACCCCCCGGAGGTCGTGCCCGACTCCACGGGGACAGGCCTGGCGCAGACACCCGCGCAACGGCTCGAGCGGCTGGAGACGTTCAGGGACGAAGTCGAAGCCCGCCGCGATCAGCTGCTGGAGCAGGCCCGGGAGTTTCGGGACGAGGCAGAAAGGAGGGGCCGATGAAGCGATTGAGCCTGACGGCGATCGCAGTCCTTGCGCTGGTGCTGCGTAGTGGAACGGCTGCGGCCCAGGTCCGTCTTGACGATGTCTCCTTCAACATGGGCGTGGCCAGCCAGTTGTACCACGGCGATTTCTCGGCCGTCACCGTGCCGCAGATCGATTCCACCGAACGCGCGCTGGCGGGAGCCGGCGACATGGGAGCCAGGGGCACACTCACCCTCCTGGCCCAGGCCCGACAGTCCCTGCGCCTCGACTTCGACGCCGGGATGAGACAGTTCGTGACCAACGGCTTTCAGTTGCGGAACTATGCCCCGCGAGAACTCTCGGGGAGCCTGCGGAGCACCTATACCCGGCGCTACCGCGGGGGAACGCTGCGCGTCGTTCCCACCGTTGAATCGAGGTACATTGCGGATCGACCGCCAATGCCGCTCTACCTTCCTCCGGGATACAACTCGGCGGCCGTGGACGCCAACTACTCGCGAGCAGTTTCACCGGGCCTCGCCGTCTTTGGCCGGGTTGTCGGGGAACTGAAGGACTACGCCGCCCCGAGGGTGCTTCCGGCACTGGACCTTCTGGATCGACGCACAATCACCCCGTCAACCGGAGTCACACTGCTGTTCCGCGGCCCCTCGGAGACCCTCGACCGGACAACGGTCACCTTCTTCGCTGCCTATCAGTACCACAGTTACCCGAAGCAGGGAGGGCTGGGCCTGCCACGGACGGACGACGGACTCCAGGCCGGGAGCGAATTCACCCTGGATCGCCGGGAGGCGCACGGGTTCGTGTTGACGCTTTCAGGCAACGCTACGCGAAATCGCTCCAGTTCCCGCCGTGTGGAGTACAACGCCGGCAGGATCCGTGCTACGGCGGCTGTCGAACTGGGTGACGACACCCAGCTGGACATCGCCGGGCTTTGGGCCGTCAAGCGATACATCCATCCGCAGGAGGCCCTGGTTCCGGGCGAGGAAGCCGACAACGCGGCCAGCGTGAACGCTGAGATCACCCGCTTTCTGGGTGACGGCGTGCGCGCGGGCATCGGCGGCGGATGGATCAGGGCCGAGACGAATTTCAGCGGCGACTATTACGAGCGCTTCTCGGTGTCGTTCAGCCTGACGGTTAATCCGAGGTTCTAGTGTCCCGAGCGGGTTCAGGGGCCGACCGCGACCCGCCCTGGGCAGCTGGCCTACAGTGAACCGCCGGTTTTCAGGAACACACCCAGTTCGGTCGGCAGTCCCGCGGCGACGATGGCCTCCGCGGCTCGGGCTACGTCGTAGGTGACTCTGGGAAAGCCGATGTCCAGACCTTCGGGCCCCACCTCGAGGAGCGCATAGGATCCCCTCGGGTCGCCGTCCTTCGGGCGGCCGACCGATCCGGTATTGATCAGCACGCGGCCGTCCACGGTGCGGGTCCAGGGCTTGTGCGTGTGCCCGAAGAGGATGGCGTCCCCGTCCCGGGCCCCGAGGCGCGCGATCATCTTCCGGCAGAAGCGGTCGTTTCGGTCCTCGCGCCAGTAGACGGTGTTCAGGGTGGCCGCGCCGTGGACCAGGATCACCGCCGGGCCGGCCGCGTGGCCTCCCAGGGGGCGGAGGTCGAGGCGGAAGGGCAGGCTCGCCAGGAAGCGGCGGTTGGAGGGCGTCACCTGAGCGGAGGTCCACCTGTAGCTCGCAGCGGACAGGACCTTGTGGCGGGGGTCGTCGTGCTGGCAGCCGCAGGTGTCGTGGCCGAGGGCGACGGTCGTGTCGTAGTTGCCGGCGATCCCGGCGATGCCCTCGGCGCGGATGCGTTCGATGACCTCGTTGGGCCACGGTCCGTACCCCACCAGGTCGCCCAGGTGGTAGGTGGCGTCGATGTGCCGGGTGGCGATGTCGGTGAGCACGGCGTCCAGGGCAGGGAGGTTGCCGTGGATGTCCGAGATGAAGGCCAGCCGCATGGTCCTCTCGCCTGCTACCGCGCGGTGCTCGCGGCCGACAACGCCGAAAGGACGTAGTCGATTCCGGCTTCGGTGTGGTCGGCGTTGATCTGGAACCGGATCGATTCGTCGCCGCGCGGCACGACCGGGTAGGCGAGCCCGGTGGCCAGGACGCCCGCGTCGAAGAGGGCGGCCACCAGCCTGCGCGTCTCGGCCGTGTCGCGCACCATGATCGGGACGATGGGGTGGTCGCCCGGGATGATCTCGAAGCCGCGATCGAGCAGTCCCGCCTCGAACCGCTTCGTCAGGTTGCGCAGTCGCCGCAGGCGGGCCGCGCCACCGGGGCCGGTCAGGATCTCCAGCGACTTCATGGCCGCCGCCGCCTCTCCCGCCGTGATCGGGTTGGAGTAGATGTACAGCGGCGACGACTCGCGCAGGAACCGGATCACCGGCGAATTCGACACCACGTACCCGCCATTCACACCGAAGGCCTTCCCGAGCGTCCCCACCAGGATGTCGCACGGCGCGCTCTCCGTGTACTCTTCGGTGCCCCTGCCGGTGGGCCCGAACGCCCCGACCCCGTGGGAGTCGTCCACCAGGACCACGACGTTCTCCGGGTAGGCGTCGTCGTGGCGCTGGGCGATCTCCATGATCTCGTCGACCGGCGCGTGGTCCCCGCGCATCGAGAAGATGCCGTCGGTCACCACGATCGCCCGCCGGGCCTTCCCCTTGCCGACCTCGAGCTCACGGTCGAGGGCGTCCATGTCGAGGTGCGGGTAGATCGCCTTGCCCGCCGGCCGCGACATGCGGATCGCGTTGATGATGCAGTTGTGGTTGAGCTCGTCGGAGAGGACGAAGGTGGTCTTGTCGGTCAGCGACACCAGCGCGCTGACGACCGCCGCGTACGCCGACGAGAAGATCATCCCCTCCTCGCGCCCGTGGAACGCAGCCAGAGCGCGCTCCAGCGCCGTGTGCTGCGAGTGGGTGCCCGCGATGAACCGCACCGCGCCCGGCCCCGCGCCCATGGCCCGCGCGGTGACCTCCTCGGCCTCGATCACCTCGGGATGAAGGCTGAGCCCCAGGTACGAGTTGGCGTTCATGCGGATGAAGGGCTTGTCCCCCTGTCCTTCCAGGAGAAAGCGGGGACCCTGTCCACCCTGAGGCGGAATCACCTCGCGGACAACCACTTCGGCACCCTTGGCGGTGCCCTGCTGCTCGAGTCCGGCCACCAGTCCTTCGACCACGGTGACCAGGCGGTCCATCGGCATAGTCGGCGCTACCTTCCGGCGGAACCCGCGCCAGCGCGGGCCGTTTGTGCGTTCAGCCCCCGGAACATGTCCGCCACCATGTCCGGAAGTTCGTAGTGATGTCGCCAGCCCCACTGCTCCCGCGCCTCCGAGTCGTCGAGCCGCCTGGGCCACGAGTCGGCGATCGATTGGCGCAGCGGATCGGGATCGTAGTCGATCCTGAAACCGGGGATGTGCGCCCGGATGGCCTCGGCCAGCTCGGCCGGCGTGAACTGCATTGCGGTGATGTTGAAGGCGTTCCGGTAGGTCAGTCGGTCCGGAGGCGCCTCCATGAGCTCGACTACGGCGCGGATCGCGTCGGGCATGTACATCATGTCCATGCGCGTGTCGGCCCTGAGGAAGCACGTATAGCGACCGTCGCGAAGGGCGGCGTGGAAGATCTCGACCGCGTAGTCGGTGGTGCCGCCGCCTGGGGGAGCGGCGTAGGAGATCAGCCCGGGGAAGCGCAGTCCCCGCACGTCTACCCCGAAGCGGCTGTGGTAGTAGTCGCAGAGCAGCTCGCCGGCCACCTTCGTAACCCCGTACATGGTCGTGGGGCGCTGGACGGTGGACTGCGGCGCCGGATCGCGCGGCGTCTCGGGGCCGAACGCGGCGATCGAGCTGGGCACGAACACGCGGCACCCGGCCTCGGCGGCCACCTGCAGGACGCTCACGAGGCCGTTCATGTTGAGCTTCCAGGCCGCGAGGGGGTTGGCTTCGGCGGTGGCCGAGAGAACCGCGGCCAGATGCAGAACGGCATCGGCGCGGAAGCCCGCCACCGTATCCCGCACGGCATCCAGGTCGAGGCAGTCGAGCTGGGCGGCCTGGCTGCGCGTGGCCCACTCCACCGGATCGCGGATGTCGGTGGCGAGGATTGCACCGTGGCCGTAGCGGGACTGCAGGGTGGAGGCGAGTTCCGTCCCGAGCTGCCCCGCGGCACCGGTAATGAGGATGCGCTTCATTTGGCGTCCCGGAGGGAACCCTTCGTGGCATCCGGCCGGCGATGCGTCCCCGCCCGGCCGGCTGCGACTGCCACTGCTCATTGTAAAGAGTACATTACATATTGTCATGTTGTCTTTACATACCTCGCACGGGTGGAAAACCACGGCTAGCGGTCGCAGGCAGGAAACAAGATGCCCGGAAACGGGCCGGGGGCAAGGTGCGGCCGCGCACCACCCGTCCGAACCGCCCGGGTCCTGCCGTCAGCCGCTACCCGTCAGCGCGTGCGGTCGCGGTCGCGCGATCCTCCCCTGCGCCGGAAGCGCTCCCGGTCCTCACGCAGGAATCGACGATAGGCGTCTCGCTGCTCCGGGGTCAGGATGCGCTCGATCTCGGCGTTGATGGAGTCCATCTGACTGCGCAGCCTGGGAAGCACCTCGTTCATGGCTTCCTGGGAGGCGATGCGCCGCCGCTCGAACGCTTCCTCGATCTGGGTGCGCTGCTCGTCGCTGAGCTCGAGGACGCGGGCCATGCGGTCCGTCACGCGGGTGCGCGCCAGTTCCATGAACGGCGATCCTCCGCGCGGCACGTCCCCGGGCCGGGCCGACGGACGGGACGGGCGCTCCCCCTGCCAGACGGCCCGCCGCTCCCAATTCCCGCCGGGCCCGCCCCGGTGGTCCACGACGCGGAGCACCGCCAGGGTGGTTGCGGCTCCCGCGAAGAACACGGCGGCGAGCAGGGCGATGGCGGACGACTTGCGACTCATGGTGCGTACTCCTCCTCCGCGGCGATGACCAGCTCTTCGACGGTGGGCGCGTAGCTCCCGTCCACCCACCCGGCGACGGACCAGGGCATCATCGCCTCGGCGAACATCGTCTCGACGGGGGTGGCCTCCTCGGCGGGAAGCAGCAGCAGGACCGCGACCGCGGCGGCAGCAAGGCCGGCGACGCCGCTGAGCACCGGCCTGCGCCAGCCCGCGAGGGTCCCGGCGAGGCTCCGATACCGCCGGGCCTCCAGTACGGGTTCGGCACGCTCGTTGATCCGGGCCACCAACGCTTCCCAGCGCCCGGGACTGATCACCGGGTCGAGCGCGAACACGTCGCGCTGGGTATGTGGGCGGTCACCCTCGGCCTGTGGGCGGTCGCGCTCGGCCTTCGGGCGATCACGCCCGGCGCGCGCGCGCGGTCTCTCTCCGCTGTGGTCCTGGCCGTCCCGGCCGTTTGGCAGATCTGTCATTCTCAAAGGCTCCCAAGAGCAAGGGTGCTCGAAAGGCGTTTTCGCATCGCCTTTCTGGCGACATGAAGGTGAACGCGCGACGAACCGGCCGAAATCCCGAGTTCTCGGGCGATTTCGCCGTGTTTCCACCCCTCGAGATCGTACAGAACGAGCACTCTCCTCTGCAGATCGGTGAGGTGTTCCATCGCGTCGCTGAGGCGGCTGCGCAGTTCGGCGTTCCGCGCGTCGGCGAAGGGATCGTCACGCGACGCGGCGGAGAAGGCCGTCTCGATGGGGGTCGTCGCTCTCACGCGCTGGTAATCCCTGTGATTGTGGGCGGTGTTGCGGACAATCGTCAGCAGCCAGGCGCGGAACCCGTCCGGGTTGCGGCAGTCGTCGATTCGCTCCAGCGCCTTGATGAAGGCATCCTGGCACACGTCGTCGGCATCGCCGGGGATGTCGAGTCTGGCGCGCGCCACGGCGTGCGCCGCCCGGAGGTGCCGCCGGACGAGCTGGTCGAATGCACGGCTGTCGCCCCGCCGCACGCGTGCGACGAGGATCGCGTCGGTTTCGCCGTTGTCCATATGCGAAGAGACAGCCGAAGGAACGGTTGTGTTACCCGGCGGGCTGCTCCTGGTCGGTGTCGGCCCCGGTGGACTTGGGCGTCCAGCGCCCCAAATCCCGGGCTTCGTACTTGTCCATCACGCGGGCAAAGGCGCGCTCCAGATCGATCCCCTGCTGATTGGCCAGCGAGACGACGACGAACAGGACATCGGCAATCTCCAGCTCCAGCTCCGCGGGCGCCTCGTCGTCACGCTTGGGCTTGGAGCCGAAACGGTGGTTGACCTCGCGCGACAGCTCGCCGACCTCCTCCATCAACCGCGCCAGGATCGCCAGCGGGGGCCAGTAGCCCTCCTCGAAGCGGCTGATCCATTGATCGACACGCGCCTGCGCGTCCCGGATCCTCACTCGGCCGCCCCGCGCGGCTCGACGACGATCTTGCCGAAGACGGCCCCGGCCTCCAGCAGCTCGTGAGCCCTGCGGGTGTTCTCGAGCGGCACGACCTCGTGAATCGGCGGCACGACGGTGCCGTTGAAGACCAGGTGCATGGCGTCGCGGAACTCGTCGGGTGTCCCCATGGTCGACCCCATGACGGTGAGCTGGCGCCAGAAGAGGAGCCGGATGTCGACCACCCCGTTGGCGCCGGTGGTCGCGCCGAACGACACCAGCCGCCCGCCCACCGCGAGGGCCCGCAGGAGATTCGGCCAGATCGCCTCGCCGACCGAATCCAGGCACACGTCCACGCCCCGCCTGCCGGTTGCCAGGAAAACCTCCTTGGGCCAGTTGGTGGCCGTGCGGTCGAAGACATGGTCGGCGCCGAGCGCACGCACGCGCCGGACGAGGTCGGGGGAGGACGTGATGGCGAAGACCTCCGCGCCCGCCGCCTTCGCATACTGCACCGCCATGGTCGAGACGCCCCCGCTCGCTCCGGTGATGAGGACCCGGTGTCCTGCCCGCAGTCCCCCGCGCGAGAACAGGCCGTGCCAGGCCGTCACCCCGACCAGCGCCGCCGCCGCGGCCGTAACCGGTGAAACGTGCTCCGGCAGCTCCACGAGGTTCGCGGCGGGTGCCACCGCAAACTCCGCGAATCCCCCCTGCGTGTGCTCGCCGATGATCTCGAGCGGAGCCGCGCGTCCGTACGGCAGCCGCGCCAGGCGATACCAGTCATAGTTCAGCGACGGATCGACCAGCACGCGCTTGCCCACCCACGACTCGTCCACGCCGTCGCCGACTGCGTCGACCGTCCCGGCGATGTCCGAGCCGCCGATGTGCGGCATCGGAATCTCGATGGGCAGCCCGCGCCGCATCCACAGGTCGAGGTGGTTCATCGAGGAGGCTTCGACCGCGATCCTGGCTTCGCCGGGCCGCGGGTTCGGCGTGGGCATGTCGTCGACGACAATGACTTCAGGGCCGCCGTTCTCGTGAAACACTGCTGTTTTCAAGGTTCGAATCCGCTCTCGTGCAAGGGGTGGATGGGTTGGGCGTCCAAGGAAGATAGGGCCACGTGGCGGACCTCGCGCGGCGCGCCCGAAAGGGATGAGCCGCTCCCGCGGAGCCGGGCCGACGGGCGCGGGCATGTCTGGATGGGACCATTTGGCTGTCCCTGCCCGGATGCTCCGGTTTAGCTTTCGAGGCCGATTGCGGGCACCGGGGGCCGGCGGGTCGGCCTCACCCTTCACCCACGACCGAATGACTGGGAGCATGGCAGGCGAGGAACAGAACGCGACCCGCCCTGCGGGGCCGGGCGAAGGCGAGGACGATCGCACGCTGGGGGGCTATTTTGCCGTACACACCCGGCCCCCGGCCTTCGAGGCCTGCGACGGCTTCCCCTACACGGTTTCGATCGAGACCGAGCGCTCGCCCGACCTGAAGGCACCTGTGGCGGGCTACCTGGTCTTCCCGCGCTGGGCAGGGACCGGGCTCGGCATCGTGGGCCACGTGGAGACTCCGCTGCTGTGGCGGGGGGCGTCCCGGGAGGCGGTGGTGGAGCAGGCGGAGGCTCTGAGTTTGCATGAGGTCCAGCATCTGCTGAACGAGGCAGTTGTGCGCCGGACGGCAGCCGGCCAAAACGGTGAGCCTGCGTGATGGGTGACCCGGGCCGCGCGGGGTCGGTCCGCGTCACGGAGATCTTCCACTCCATCCAGGGGGAGTCCACCTGGGCGGGTCTTCCGTGCACCTTCGTCCGCCTGACCGGGTGCCCGCTGCGGTGCGTCTGGTGCGACACCGCGTACGCATTCCACGGCGGCACGCGCATGGGCATCGACGAGGTGCTCGCCGCGGTCCGCGCAAAGGGCTGCCGCCTGGTCGAGATCACGGGCGGCGAGCCGCTGGTCCAGCCGGGTGCCGCCACCCTCGCCCGCCGGCTGCTCGAGGAGGGCTGTACGGTGCTCGTCGAGACCTCCGGAGCGCTGGACGTGAGCGTGCTGGACCCCGGGGTGCACCGCATCATGGACCTCAAGTGCCCGGGCTCGGGAGAGGAACACCGCAACCTCTGGTCCAACCTCGACCACCTCACGCGGCGCGACGAGGTCAAGTTCGTCGTCGACGGGCCCGGGGACTTCGAGTGGGCCGCGGGCGTCATCCGCCGCCACGGACTGGACGAGCGGGTGCGGGAAGGCTCCCTGGGCGCGCTCCTGGTCTCGCCGGTCTGGGGGATGGAGGGGATGGAGGAACTGGCCGCCCGGATCCTCGAGAGCGGGCTGCCCGTCCGGTTCCAGACCCAGCTCCACAAGCACATCTGGGGACCGGACCGGGCCGGCGTTTAGCAGGCAGCCCGCGGACAAACCCTCCCGGCATTCGAACGGCGATGCATCCGGGCTGGCCGCTTCGCTCAGACTGTTCACACTGTAATGTTGACGTTACAATTTGCCATGTGCAGTGTACATTTTCGTTTTCCAGGGCTTCGCTCTACGTTGCTCCTCGGGCGAATAGCGCTGCTATTCACCTCTCGTCGCGCCTTGCCAGCCCGGCGCCTCGCCGCTCTCGGTGCTCGCGCGGGTCTATCCACGGACTGCTGAAAGCGCGTGGAAGAACCCCCCCTGGATTCGGCTGAGACAGCGTCCGCGCCCGACCGTACCGCGCCCCTGTCGCGGCTTGCCCGCGTACTGGCCGGACGATTCGGCGGGATCGAGTCGGCACAGCCGGACCCGGCGCGCAAGAACGCGGCTGTCGCGCTCGTGCTGCGGCCCCCGGAAGGCATAGCGGACGCCGCGGCGCTGCAGTGCGACTTCCTCGCGATCCGGCGGGCCGAGTCGGCGCGGGATCCGTGGTCCGGGCAGATGGCGCTGCCGGGCGGCCGCCTCGACCGTGCGGACGCCGGACTGTCCGCGGCCGCGGTCCGCGAGACCGGCGAGGAAACCGGGGTCGACCTCACGCGCCCCCGGGCGTTGCTCGGCCGGGGCGAGGCGCTGCGCCCCGTCGCCGTCCGCATCCCGCCGCTCACGATCTGGCCCTTCGTCTTCCGGGTGGACGCCGGCACCGACGCGCGGGTGGCCAGCCACGAGGTCGCGGCGGTGCACTGGTTCCCGCTGCGCGCGATGGAGGACCCGGCCAACCAGGGGACCCATACCTGGCGCTACGGCGGCGTCGTGCGCCACTTCCCCTGCGTGCGCATCGACGGCCAGGTCGTCTGGGGCCTGACCTACCGCGTGCTGACGCGCTTCCTGAAGGTTGTCAGGGATCCGGCCGCTCCCTGACGCGCGGCGGGCGGCCGAAAGGGCGAGCGTGGCGCGGGAGCGCGGGGTCAGGGCCGGGCGGCCCGGTGTTCGGATTGCTCGGTGAGAATGCCGCGCTTCCGCAGTTCTTCGATGTAGAGCGCGGGCGGCACGATTTCGTCGGGCGTACCGGCGCCGGGTTGCAGCTGTCCGCGCGCCTGCATCAGCGCCGTAATGGACAGGGAGAACCCGGTGGTGCGCGCCATGGCGCTGAGGCCGGTCGCGGGGTCCTGCCGGTCGGTGACCTCGAAGCGCACGCGCGTTTCCGCGCCGCCCCGCGGGCCGGTCACATCGACGCGCACGACGACCAGGTCGCCGCCTCCGTTGCCGCAGAGGGTCGGCGTGACCTGCTGAATGAAAAATCTGCGCGGGTTGATCCGGCGTCCCTCGTGCACGACCTCCCGGTCGCTGAGCAGGCCGAGGTCGCGGATCGCGCGCATGATGCGGGCGTGGCCGGGATACCGGAGCGTCTTGTACTCGAGGGTCCTGACCCGGCCCTCATGGCGCTGGGGGAGCGTCGAGGTCCCGCCGCCGGTGAAGAAGGCCTCGAGGCGGCCGATCGGCTCGGGGAAGTCGAGGTGCTCGACCTCCGAGAGGGCGTCGACCCGGGTCCGCTTGCCGTCGCGCAGGATGACCGCCGGGGTGACGTAGTAGTCGAGCATCCCCTCGAGGGAATACACGATCTCGTAGTTCAGGGGGGGCCTGGGGTCCTGCGGCAGGCCGCCCACCCACAGCCGCACCGCATCGGCCGAGTCCAGCGCGGCGATGCCCGCCTGTGCGAAGATGTTGACCATGCCGGGTGCCAGGCCGGTGTCGGGGACGATCGAGATGCCGCGCTCGCGGGCCGCACCGTCGAGCCTTCGCTGCTCGTCGACGATCGCGGTGTTGCCGCCCAGGTCGGTGAAGTGGACGCCCGCCTCCACCGCCAGCCGCGCGACGGGAAGGTTGAAGTGATAGGGCAGCGCGCAAAGGACCGCGTCGACCCCCTGCATCGCCGCCGCAACCTGCCCGTCGTCCGCCGCATCGACCTCGACCAGGCGCAGGCGGCCCTCGAGGTGCGGCTCGAGGCAGGGGTGCACGGTGCAGGTGTCGAGATCCGCGATAACGACCTCGTCGACCCCGCCGGCGCCAAGCAGATCGAAGGCGGCGGCCGTGCCCTGGGTGCCGCCGCCAAGAACGAGAAACCTCACGAGCGGCGCCCCGGGCCGAGCAGGTCGAGCTGGTCGGCCCCGCGCTCCACACCCGGGTCGCCGTACACGCGGGTGACGGTCGCGAGACGGTCGCCGGGCGCGAGGCGGACAACCCGCTCACCCGCGGCGTTGCGGGCCCGGGGCGGGATGTCGGCCGCCGCGACGGGGGTCATGGCGCCGCTGGAGGAAACGAGCACCACGTTGTCGTCGTCCAGCACCTCGAGAGCCGCGGCGAGATGGCCGCCCTTGGCGGAGGAAGGCAAGGCGGCCAGGCCGAGCCCGCCCCGGTTGTGGAGGGGGAAATCGGAGACGGGAGACCGTTTTCCGACCCCGGATTCAGTTATGCACAACACCATTGATTCTCTCTTCACGACGACCAGGCCGACGACTTCGTCTCCGTCCCTGAGGCCCATCCCCTTCACGCCCTGCGCCACGCGGCCCACCACGGACACCTGCGGTTCCGGGAAGCGGACCGCGCGACCGTGCCGCGAAAACAGCATGAGTTCGGTGTCGCCCGCTGCCAGCACGACATCCAGAACCTCGTCGCCCGGCCGCACTCGCGAGGCGATCACGCCGCCGGGTTTGGGGTTGGAAAATTCACTGAGCCGGGTTCGCTTGATCAACCCCCTGCGGGTGGCGCAGATGAGATAGCCTTCGCTCTCCAGGTCGTCGACGGAGCGGGTTGCGACGATCGTGTCGTGCTGGTCGACTCCGAGAAGCGCCCAGATCGACCGGCCGCGGGCGCTGCGGGTGCTTTCGGGGATGTCGTCCACCTTGAGGAAGTGCACCTGGCCGCGGCTCGTGAAGCAGAGCAGCCAGCCCTGCGAGCGTGTGACGAAGAGCCGTTCGAGATAGTCGCCGGGATAGCGCGCCATGTCGGCCATTTCCACCCCGGCGGCCATGCGGCGGCGGTACAGGTGCATAGGGATGCGCTTGAGGTAGCCCTGGCGGGAAAGCGTGACCACGACGTCCTCGTCGGCGACGCCCGATTCGATGTAGGCGAAGTCGGCCTTGCTCTTCTTCGGGAGGATGACGGTGCGGCGTTCGTCGGCGTACCGGTCGACCACTTCGTCCAGCTCGCGGAGCATCGTGGCGAGCTGCAGCGACTCGTCGCCGAGCAGCGCCCGCAGGTCCCGGATGGAAGCGCGCAGGGATGCCTCGCGGGCCCGCAGCTGGTCGCCCTCCAGCGCGGTGAGGCGGGCCAGGCGCATCTTCAGGATCGCGTCGGCCTGGGCGTCGCTCAACCCGAAGCGGTTCTGAAGTCTCTCCGACGCCTCGGCGCGGTTCCTTGAGGCCCGGATCTGCGCGATGACTTCATCGATCTGCGCCAGCGCCAGGAGCAGGCCGAGGGTGATGTGAAGCTCGGTCTCGGCCTTCTCCAGCTCGAAGCGCGAGCGGCGGCGGATGACCTCGAGGCGGTGGTCCCGGTAGCGGAAGAGCAGGTCCTTGAGGGTGAATTCCCCGGGCTGGGTGCCGCCGTCGAGGGCGAGGAGGATGGCGCCGAAGGTGGTCTGCAGCGCGGTCTTCTTGAAGAGGAAGGCCATCATCCGGTCCGGGTCGGCCCCCCGCTTCAGCTCGACGACGAGGCGGATGCCCTCGCGGTCGGACTCGTCGCGCAGATCGGCGATCTCGGGGATCGCGCCCTTCCGCGACAGCGCCGTGATGTTGGCGATGACCCGCGACTTGGAGACGGCGTAGGGGAGCTCGGTGACCACGAGCTGCTTGCGCCCGCCGCGCACCGACTCGGTGACGACCCTGGCCCGCATCATCATGCGACCGCGGCCGGTCTCGTACATGCTGCGGATGCCGCCGGTGCCGACGATGAAGCCGCCCGTGGGGAAGTCCGGCCCGGGGAGCACCTCCATGAGCTCGTCGGTGCCGCAGGCGGGGTTGGCCACCAGCAGGCGCAGGGCCGCCGCCACCTCGGCCAGGTTATGCGGCGGCACGTTGGTGCTCATCCCCACCGCGATGCCGGAGCTGCCGTTGACCAGCAGGTTGGGGAAGCGGGCCGGCAGGACCGTCGGCTCCTTCAGCCGGTCGTCGAAGTTGTTCTCCCAGGCGACCGTGTCCCTGTCGATCTCGGCCAGCAGCTCGGTGGCGACCGCGGAGAGGCGCGCCTCGGTGTACCGGTACGCGGCGGCGGAGTCTCCGTCGATCGAGCCGAAGTTGCCCTGGCCGTCGACCAGCGGGCAGCGCAGCGAGAAGTCCTGGACCATGCGCACGAGGGCGTCGTAGACGGCGGAATCGCCGTGCGGATGGTACTTGCCCAGCACCTCGCCGACCACGGACGCGCTCTTCTTGTAGTTGCGGTCCGGCTGCAGGCCGAGGCCGTGCATGGCGTAGAGGATGCGGCGGTGCACGGGCTTGAGGCCGTCGCGCACGTCGGGCAGGGCTCGCTGCACGATCACGCTCATGGAGTAGTCGAGGAAGGAGTGCTGCATCTCCTCCTCGATGAAGCGGGGAACCACGCGGTTACGCATCTGGGCTACCGGAATTCCGAATGTAAAGACAACATGACATTATGTAATGTTGCCATGACATAGCGCAGATTCAAGCGCGACCGGCCCGCGTGCCAGGAGCCCGGAGGCAGCGCCGCGCGGATGCCGGGGGATTTTGTCCACGGGCTCCTATAGCGCCCCGCGAACGATACCCCGCTCCTGCACCTCGACCGGATCGCCGAGGGCGACCGGCCCCTGGGCGAGGTGCACCGTGTTGACGCCGAAGTAGACCAGGCTCTCGATGCGCCGGTAGCGGGCGAGCGTGCGCAGCGGCTCCTGGTCGGGGTCGCGGACGCCCGTTTCCTGGTCGGTCGTGGTGACCTTGCAGCGCGCGCACAGCTTGACGCCGCGAAAGGGAAGGGTGCCCATCGTGAACTCCCTCCAGAAGTCCTCTTCGTGGGGACGGTCGCCGCTGACCACGATGTTGGGACGGAAGCGTTCCACGGGAATCTTGCGGCCGACGCGGCGGGCCAGTTCGTCGGCCGAAGCCTGGGAGACAAGGAGGGCCGGGTAGCCGTCGGCGAACGACACGCGGTGGCCCTCGGCGTAGTCGGGGTCGGTGTGGCGGATGTCGCCTTCGCCCATGAAGACCAGGCGGTGGGCGCCGCCGAGGACCGAAGACACCCAGGCGTCGGCGGCCGCCGACACGGTGCGGACATCCACGATCGAGCTCCAGACGGTCGCCTGGAGCCGCTCTCCGCGGGGCGTAAGGGGCAGGTGGATCGCGGGGGCGTCCGGCGCCTCGAGCGTGAGGGCGCCGTCCGCGACCGCCGGGCGGATGGTGGCGAGGCGCGGGGTGTCGCGCTGCGTGACGAAGCCGCCGTCCGGCTTGACCACCATCCAGCGGCGGTCGAACCTTGGCCCCATCGCCTCGAAGTGGAGCGTGTCGACATCGAAGCCCCTGGCCCCCTTGACCGGATGGATCCGGAGCCGCACGACCCGGTTGGGCATCGCGCCCGACGGGCTGTCTGTCATGTCATCTTCCTCTGCCGCGCGATGGTGAGCGGAAGGGTCGCCTGGTGGCGCCCGTTCACGGCGATGTCGAAGGTGTGGATGCCGAGTTCCTGGAAGACGATCCCGTCCAGGTTGATCACGTGAGGCACGCGAATGCCGGTCTGGAGGCTGCCGCGCCCGGGCCTGACGTTGAGCTCGCCGTTGAGGGAGACGAGTTCGGTCCCGGTGGGGCTGGTCAGCCTGATGCTGAGATTGTGCGTGCCCGCGTCGGCGGCGCCCCCGAGAAAGCGCAGGACGAGGGCCAGGCGTCCGTGCCGTGCCGGGAACTGCTGCACGGCGATCTGGTCGAAGACGCCGAGGAGGTTGAGTTTGCCGGAACCGTCGATCGTGGCGGCATCGGCGGTGAGCGCCAGGTCTATGTCCACTTGAAGCCTCCGAGAAGAGATCTGTGCAGCACGAGCCCGATCAGGAGATTCAGGGCCGTGTGGGCGAGGATGGAGGGCCACAGGCTTCCCGTCCAGGCGACGCCGAGGGCCAACACCAGCCCCATGGCGCCCGCCCTCGCCATGCCGAGCGGCCCCTGATAACCGTGTACGATACCAAATGCCGCGTTCACCGGCAGGGCGGCGAGCAGGTACGAGCCGAACCACGGCATCAGGAACACCGGGAGGAAGCCGCGGAAGACGACCTCCTCGGACCATCCGGCTGCTGCGGTCAGCAAGGCGAACGCGCTCCTTTCCCTGCCCGTGGCGGGCATGATCGCATGTACGACCTCCGTTTCCCGCCACCCGCGGAGAACGGACAGGCCCCGGAAAAGATACGCGACGGCGAGCCCGCCCCCCGTCAGCAGAGCCGCGGGACCGAGAAACGGCACCCAGGCCGGGGGCCAGCCGGGCTGGAGGGATTCCCCGCCGCCGAGCCAGCGCCACGCCAGAAAGGTCACTCCCCCGGCGACCATCAACACCACGGCTGAACTGAGGTAGAGTGCGACGCGGGCATCCCGGATCTCCGCCGCCGGGGGGAATTCGCGGCCGGTGGACAGGGCCGGGATCAGGGTCAGCCAGACCGCGGCGATCAGCGCCGCCACGAGCCCGCCCAGCCCGGCGAAGACGAAGACGGCGGCCAGCACCACGGCTGCGCCCGTCCACACCGCCGGTCTCTTCACGCCGGGGCGCTCTCGCCGGCCGGCGCCCGGGCACCCGCTTCCGCGCCGAACCTCCGCCCGCCGGCGACGATCCGGTCCAGAACGCGGGCGAGATCTTCCTCTGTCGTGCGGTAGTTGAGCACGCAGAACCGGAGGGAGAAGCAGTCCTTCACGCGAGTCGACGACATCATCGCGAAGCCCGACTGCACGATCTCGTCCTGGATGCGTTCGTTGAGGTCATCCAGGGCGGCCGCCGGAATGGACCCGTCCCCGCGGTACCGGAAACACACGATCCCCAGGCACTGGGGGGAGAGCAGCTCGAGTTCGGCCTCGCTTCGGATGCGGGCCTCCGCGCTCTTCGCCAGCGCAATGCCCCTCGCGACCGCTTCACGATGCGCGGCAACGCCGTACCTCTGCATCGACAGCCAGACCCGCAATGCGCGGAAGGTCCGGGTGAGCTGAAGGCCGCGGTCGCAGAAGTTGACGTGTTCGGGGCCCCACTCGGCGTCCTGCAGATAGGAGGGCATGATTCGGAACGCCGCCTCGAGGCGGGTCGCGTCGCGGGCGAGCAGGCAGCCGGTTTCGTACGGCTGGAAGAGCCACTTGTGGGGATCCAGCGAGAGACTGTCGGAGAGCTCCATCCCCTGGAGCAGGGGCCGCGTCCCGGGATCCAGCACCGCAAACCCTCCATACGCGGCATCGATGTGGTACCAGAGGCCCTCGTCGCGCGCGATCCCGGCCAGCTCCGCCAGGGGGTCGATGCTTCCCGTGTTCGTCGTGCCGGCGTTGGCGATCAGGCAGAAGGGCTCGAGGCCGGCGGCGCGGTCCCGCCGTATCGCCGACAGCAGCCGCGAGGGCCGGATTCGGAAGGCGTCGTCGGTGGGCACGAAACGGAAGAGCGCGGGGTCGACACCGGCAATGCGGGCGGCGCGGCTCACCGAGGCGTGTGTCTGCCCGGATGCGTAGACGGTTCCGCGCGCGGGATTCCCCGCCGCTTCCCGGGCGGCGACGATCGCGATCAGGTTGGCCGCGGAACCCCCGCTCGTGAACAGACCGCCGCCGCCCTCCGGATATCCCATCCATTCCCTGAACCACTCCGTGACCGTGACTTCGATCTGGGAGGGTCCGGACGACTCCAGCCAGGTCCCCTGGAAGATGTTGTAGCCGTTGACCAGGAAGCTGGCCAGCACGGATGCCCAGGTGGGGCTGGACGGGATGAAGGCGAGAAAACGGGGGTGGTCGATCCGTCCGGCAAGCGGCATCACGTCGCCCAGGACGGTGTCGAGCAGCCCGGCCAGGTCGCGGCCTTCCTCCGGTGGCGGGCCGTGCAGCATCGGTTCGGTGATGTCGCGGGTCGCTCCCTGCCACGCGGGCCCGTCGCCGAGGCGGGCCCAGCGGTCCACGATGGCGTCGACGACGGCGTATCCGGAGCGCCGCATTTCTTCCGGCGTCTCCAGCAGCGGGCCTGCCGCCGTGTCGGGCCTGGGTGGCTCGTCGATCATCCGTTGACGCTTCGGCTTTCGGGGGTTCTAGTGTACTGTTGAGGGACCAATGTCCAGTGCAATTGCACCGAGAGATACATCACTGTGACCGATACCGCACGAGTGAAGGCAACGTACAGCGTAGTCGACGCGCTCGATCATCCGCACGGCGGACGCATTCTTCGCCTGCGCCTGAGGCAGGGAGAGGCGCTGACCCTGAAGGAATTGAAGAGCAGTGGCCTGATTGCGACGACGGACGGCGCCGAGGCACAGCTCCGGGTGGACGGGTTCGCGCTCTTCGGCGGCAAGCTCACCGACGCCCGCCTGGCTCTGACGGGACGCGTGGATGTCCATGTGCGCGGTGAGGGAGCGCGCACGATAGAGTCCGGGTGGACGATCAGCGGCCCGGCCTGACGACCTGCGACCACGCCTGACGACCTGCGGCCGCACCTGACGAGCCGCAAGCCCTGCCAGACGATCCGCGTCTCAGCCGTCCTGCGACCCGCGGCTGAACCCCGGGGGATCGCGCTCGAAAGTCTGGCGGAACCAGTCCACGTACGCGGCATTCCCGTCCGGATTCTCGGCCTGCCACTCCTTGCGCGCCTCGACAAAGGCAGCGGGACGCGCAGTCAGGACGAATTCCTCCAGGAAACCGTGCTCGCTGGCGTAGGCGATTTCATCGAGAATGCTGTACGGACGCGCATCGAAGATGGAGCGCTGGTAGATCCAGACGTCGGCCACCCGTGACAGGATGGCCAGCTCGAGCTCGAATTCGTCGGCTCCCACCGCCTCGGGCAGCCAGCGGTCGAGCCGGTCCTGCACGGCCATGAGGTGGAGGTGGGCGTAGAACTGGTATGGCCACCGCGCGTCTGAATTGGGCTGGAGGCTTACGGTCGCGGAGTCGCCCTGGGCGTTCAGATGAAGCTCTTCCCAGGGGTAGACCGGTCCTTCCTGGGCGTTGGCGATGATCATGAACGAAGGGTCAAGCCTGATACTGTCCGTCTGTTCGCGAACCCAGGCGTCCACCTCTTCCATGCGTTCCTGGGTCGGCACGATGCGGGCGCCGGAATAGACGACCAGACGGCGAGGGTTGGGCAGTTCGATCTCGCCGGTAGCGCACGCGAGCAGCGGCAGCGCGACCACTGAGAACGCGGCCAGGAGCAGGGTCGGGCGGGAGGCCGCCACCGGCGGGATATGGTGAGTGTGGTAGGGCATGGTCGAGCTTCACGACTCCTTCCTGCGGATCAGATGCACACCTCCGGAACTTTACTCAACCCCATTGCGGCGGTCCATGTTCCCCCGCTCTTCCGCCGGGCCGCGCCAGCGCAGGAACTCGAAGGGACTGCGGCAGTCGGCGCACCAGCAGGTCGTGAGCGAGGCATGGCTACCGAAGAGCGACATGACCTCGGTGCGGCTGCCTTCACAGAACGGACAGGGAGGCGCGTCGTTCGGGGTCGGCGCGGTGGACGGCTTCACGGGACGCTACTCGACGAAGAGGTCACGGTTGCGATCACCCCGCGCCCGCTCGACCGCCTCCTCGGCGGGAGCACCGGGGCCGCGGCGCCGCTTCCCGTCCCAGCCGGCGCGTGAGGGCTCGATGTCGTCGAGGCGGATCCGGGCCGCTGCCAGCGTGGAGCCCAGCCGCGCCTCGCACCGGTCGCGCACGGCGTCGAGGGGCAGCACGCTGCCGCCGGTGACGAGATCGCGGTAGAGGCCGTCGCCGGGGAGGAGCCACGCGAGCGTCGAGGGCAGCATGGCGCGCGCCGCCTCCGCCACCCGCGCGGCGCCCTCTCCCCCCGAACCCGCCAGGCGCTGGAACCAGGCCGCGCCGAACTGGTGGTGGTACTCCTCCTCGGCCAGCATCTTGGGGACGCGCGACCGTGCGAGCGGGAAGTTCCCGCCGGCGATGCTATCGAGCGCAACGGAAAGGGCGCCGTCCACCACCACCGTCGCCGCGACGAAGTCGGCCCAGTCCGCGAAGGGGTCGTCCAGTGCGGGGGCGGAGTAGTACCGCTCGGCGGGGCGGGTGTGCTCGACCTCGAAGGGGTCGTAGCCGAGCCGCTTCAGCATCGAGTACAGGAGCCGCGCGTGCCCCCATTCGTCCTGCGCCATGGACGACGCCGCGATTCCGGTCTCGATCGAGGGGCTGCCCAGGATCCAGTCGCTGTAGCGGATGCCGAGCAGCCGCTTGGTGTCCGCGAGGCTGAGGATGTGCCGGGCCAGCGGCGAGGGGGCCGAGTCGGTCAACCGTCACCCTCCCTTCCGCGCCGGTTCCGCCCCCAGGGCCCATCGTCCCGGTTGACGGGGATGACCGCCCCGCGCGGCACCACGCACATCTCGAACCACTTCTCCTCGTCGTAGGTCTTCCACGCGTAGACCCGCGCCAGTTCGTCCCCCGGCGCGTCCACGTAGCCGATGTGACGGAGCGGCTCGCCCCGCTTCTTGCGGGCGAAGACCTCGTAGACGCCCTCGCCGATCACGCCCCCACTCCCAGCCGCGCGAGCTTCCGCCGCCCCTCCTCCGAGATCCGTGCCGTGGTCCACGGGGGGTCCCACACCTCGTTGATCTCGACGCGGTCCACCCAGGGCTCCATCGCGATCCGGTCGCTGACGTCCTGCTTGATGAAGTCCATGCAGGGACAGGCCGTCGCCGTGAAGGTGAGGTCGACCCGGGCCGTCCCGTCCTCGAAGCCCACGCCGTACACGAGCCCGAGTTCGACGACCGAGATCGGCAGTTCGGGGTCGAGCACCTCGCCGAGGACCGCGCGCACGGCCGCTGCCCCGTCGGCGGGGGCCTCGGCGAGCGGTGCCGACCACCTGTCGCGGCCGCCCGACGCATCCGGCAGCGCCATCGGCCGCATGGCCAGCAGCGTCTTCAGGGGACGCCTGCGCCGGGGAGGCGCGGAGGCCGTCGCGATGCCGCCGCTCAGTTCAGCCACGAGGACACCGTGCCGCGCGACCTCCGCACCGACTCGACGTAGCGCTCGTTCATCGGCCCCCGGCCCTTCCAGCGGGCGAAAACCGCGTCCCAGGATATCTCGCCGTCGTCGAAGAGCCAGTGCTTGGCGTCGGGGTCGTACTCGCAGGGGAACGGGTAGTCCAGGACGTATTCCTCGGCAGCCTCGTCGTAGTGCGCGGGCACCTTCAGTCCCAGGCCCTCGCAAAGCGGAACCGTGGACGACATCCACAGCTGGCGAAGCTCGTCGTTGGTGAGCCCCTTGAGCTTGTAGTCCAGCTGGCCGCTGTGCCGCTTGAGGTCGTCGGGAAGGCCGAACCACTCGATGGTCATCGGGAACATCCAGTCCACGCACCGCTGCAGCAGCTCGGTCGCCGCGCCCCCCGCCCGCGCCAGGCGGCGCATCCACACCTCTCCGTGGCGAAGGTGGAAGGTCTCCTCCATGTCCACCTTCACCAGCGCCCGCTTGAGGGGCCCGTAGGATGTGTTGCGGTGCACGTCGCCCAGCAGGCAGATCCCGGCCCGGTCGAAGAACCCGTTGGCCACCACCAGCTCGGCCCAGTTGTCGAGCGGCTGGTCGAAGCCGTAGGGGTGCTTGAACTCGTGGGGCTCGCGTCCGTACACCAGCTTCTCCTTCGACACCCCCATGTCCTCGAGGAGCCGGTAGGCGATGTTGGCGTGCGCCAGCTCGTCCTGGATGATCGCGTGCGCGCTGACCTGCGTGTTGGTTGAAGGAGCATGACGGGCGGCGAGCCAGTACGCGGGCGCGCTCATCAGCTCCGTGTCGGCCTGGACGGTCAACTGGATGATGATCGCCCTCCTGTAGCCCGGCGTCATCTCCTCCGGCGACTCCAGGATGTAGCCGCTGCGGATTCGCTCCTTGAGCTGCTCTTCGGCTCGTTGCGACATCAGGTCGTCCTTTCTTCGCGTGGCCACGAGATCAGATTCCCAGCGCCGAGCGGATCAGGGGGCTGATCCGGTCCGGCGTCCAGGGCGGATCGAAGGTCAGCTCGACCTCGGCGTCCTCAACGCCGTCCACACTCGCCACCGCCGCCTTCGCATCGTCGAGGATCTGTCCGGCCGCGGGGCACATGGGGGTCGTGAGCGATATGGTCGCCTTGGCGGCATCACCTTCGACCTCGATGTCGTATACCAGCCCCAGGACCACGAGGTCCAGGTTGAGCTCGGGATCCTTCACCGTCTTGAGCGCGTCGCGTACGGCCTTCTTCGTAACCGGCACCTTGGCGAAACCTCCGATATTGCTGGGCTGCGTGCCACATGAAGCGACCGGGACCGAACATCCCGGCGCGTGCGTCGCCGATCAAAGCAAAATGCCGCCGGCAACGGAGATACCGCAATGTAACAGCCCCCGGGCGCTGCTCGTCCCCGCCATCCTCCTGCAAAAGACCCCGCTGACCGCGGCGCGCTTGCGTCGGGCGCGGCAAATCGGGACACTGGAGCATCATGCGAATCGCGATCAACACGGGTGGCGGCGACGCTCCCGGGCTCAACGCGGTGATCCGGGCGGCGGTTCTGGCGGCGCAGGGCAGGGGATGGGATGTCGTCGGCATTCGCCGGGGCTACAGCGGTCTTTTCAAGCCACACGGCATCGTGCCGCTGACGGAGAGGTCGGTGAGCGGGATCACCCATATGGGCGGGACGATCCTGGGGACCTCGAACCGCGGGAATCCGTTCTCCTTCCCCGTCGAGCGGTCGGGCGGCACCGTCGAAATGGTGGACCGCTCCGACCAGGTGATCAGCAGGATCGAGGAACTGGGGATCGACTGCCTGATCGCGGTCGGGGGGGACGGGTCGCTGCGCATCGCCGCGGAGTTGGCGAACAAGGGACTCAAGGTCGTCGGGGTGCCGAAGACCATCGACAACGACCTGGACGCGACGGCGGTGACCTTCGGCTTCCACACCGCGGTGCAGACGGCCACCGACGCGATCGGCAAGCTGCACTCCACCGCCGAGGCCCACCAGCGGGTGATGGTGGTCGAGCTCATGGGACGGCACGCCGGCTGGATCGCGCTCTTCGCGGGGTTCGCTTCCACCGCGGACGTAATCCTGATCCCCGAAATACCGTATGACCTTGCGAGGGTGGCGGAGAAGATCGGGGAGAGGTGGGCCGAGGGCTCCGAGTTCGCGATCATCGTGGTGGCCGAGGGGGCGATTCCGAAGGGTGGCGAGGCATCGTACCTGGAAAAACCGGCGCTGAGCGGCGGCAGGAGACTCGGAGGCGTGGCCAAGATGATCGCGTGGCAGCTGGAGGACCTTACCGGGCACGAAACCCGCAGCCTCGTTCTCGGGCACCTTCAGCGCGGCGGGGAACCAATCGCCTTCGACAGGATACTGTCTCTGAGCTTCGGCACGGCGGCGGTCGAGTTGATCGCAAACGGACAGTTCGGGTGCATGGTGGCGCTGGATCCTCCCAGGGTTCGGGGCGTGCCGCTCGCACAGGCCGTCAGCAAGCTGAAGACGGTGCCCCTGGACCACGAACTGATCCTCTCCGCCAGGGCGATGGGGATTTCCTTCGGAGACTGACAGCCCATGGACAAGGCTACCCGCTGACATGCGACTGATTCATCCGGCACTGGCCGTGATCACAGTCTGCGCCGCGCTCTGTCCGGGAGCGGCGGTGGGCCAGGATCCACCTGACACCGCCGGGGTCACGGTGGAAGGCGAAGTGCTGGACGTCACCAACAACGTCCCGGTCGCCGTGGCGATCGTCGCGATCCCGGCGCTCAACCGCAGCACGATCACCGATGAGCTGGGCTACTTCCGGCTCGAAGGGGTGCCCGCCGGGTTCTACCCGATTCAGGTGCACCGCGTGGGGTACGAAACCCTCGCGGCCGAGGTGCCGCTCAACGGGCAGGAGGTGCTGGGACTGTACCTGACCCCGGGCCCCGTGTCGCTGGAGGGGATCGAGGTGACGGTGACGAGCGAAGCGGACATGGAGCGGCGGGCGATGGGCATCTCGACCCGGAGCATCATCGGGCCGCTCGAGATGGAGGAGCTTCGCGAGCGCTACTTCAGCCTGGACCAGATCTTCCTGGGCCGCTATTTCCCGCGGGCCCGCTTCAGGCCGGGCCGCGGGCTGGGAGATCCCGGTTGCCTGATGGTCTCCACACTGACGTTCAGCGGACGCAGGTGCGCGGCAGTGGTGGTCGACGGGGTGCTCCTTGGCCCCGAGGCGTCGCAATGGGTGTACCGGATGAGCACCCACGAAGTCTTCTCCGTCCGCTTCCTTCAGGGTCCCGGAGCCGCCCTGCGCTACGGTCATCGCGGCAGCGATGGGGTGCTGTTGATCGAGACGCGGGCAGGGCGCTGAAATGTAAAGACGACAGAAGTCCCCAATTCGTGATCCTGTTGTGAGCGTGTTACTTACGGGATTCCAAGGTCCGATTCCCGCTGATCGGATCAGACGCCTCCCTTGCGGGGACGGCTGTCCAGAGCCGTCCTAAGCTGTACTTCGTCGGTGTGCTGGTAACGCAGACTGCCAACGCGCCGAATCAAGGCAAGAAATCACGTAAGTTCAATCAGGGCTGCACGATCTGCCACTCTTGCCATTGGGTTGCATCCGGTCGGATCGGGTCGCGAAAGCGGGAAAACCGGGATTGATTTGCGGGAATCGCGGGCGTCCTCATGTCCTTCTCAATCGGGCGATTGGCCATGTTCGCATTCGCGTGGCGATGGCGGGGAGGCATACCCATCTACGCCTTGATCGAGGGTAACGATCTGTAAGCAGTTGGGGCCAGCTGCCCTTTCCGCATCCTGTCAACCGGGAACGCCCGTCCCAGGCCACGATCAGCCGTTCCGGACGAGGGCGGCCACTTTCTGCACCGTCTCGATGATCGCGCCACGCCCGCCGCCCCAGCAGAAGCGCCATGGCCGGTCATTCGGCCAGAGTTGGCGAACGTGGCGGCCGAAGTTGGTGCGAACGAAGCGAAGGATGACCAGCCCGTGATGGTCGGCCGCGTGCCGTTCGAGTTCGGGCAGGGCGCGACGCCAGTTGCTCCCCCATCCGGTCTGGACGAAGGTGGTGTGGATATGCGGATCGCGCTCGCGCAGTGCCTCGCGGACCGGTGCTTCCAGTTTGGCCGCCTCCTCGGCCCCCCCGGCGACCAGAATTCTGACATGTCTCCGCCGGGTCGGCGGCCCGCCCGCAGCGTCGGCACCCACTGCTCTTGCACCGCCCAACTGTTGGGCGAGAGCCCGGTGCCTGTCGCGCATCTCCCGGTAGAAAGAGGCGTCGATGCCGTACCCCGAGATCCGTGCCAGAATGCCGGCGGCGTCATGGAGACCGTCTTCGGTATCCTCTGAGGCTTTTCGGTGGAACAGCTCTCTCAGAATCCCGGTTGCGGCCTCGAACTCCCCGAGCGCCTCGTGGCTTCGGGCGCGCGCGATGGCAGAGTCCTCGCGGCTCCAAGCCGGATCGTAACCCGCCGGGTCGTTCAGGAGTTTCTGAAACTCCGGGACCGCCACGCCCTTCAGGGCGAGGCGTTCGAGTTCGTCCAGAGCGTCTCCGGCCCGTTCGTGCGACCGTGCATGCATGTGACCCCGGACGGCGGCCCGAAGATCGGCGGCCTTGAGATCGGCGGGCCTGCCGCTGTCGCTCGCCCGCGAATGGAGCTTTTCGGCAAGGAGCGGGCAGTGCCGGAGAGCCGGGCCGCACTCGGCGAGTGCGTCCAGCACGAGTCCGTCGGCAGCTTCGATGACGGCTTCGGACACGCGCCGGAGATTCTCCTTGTCGTCGGCCAAGTCGAACGCTTCGACGGTCTCCCTGACGAGGTGGATCGGAAACCGAGCACCTGACGCGAGCGCGTCGACGATGACGCGGGCGGCGTGCATGAGCTTGTCGGGCTGAAGTTGCCGTGCTTTCGCGATTGCCGCATAGAGGTTGGATCGTGGCACCAGGCTTCCGTAGGATCGGACCCGCTTCGAGAAACGCAGGTGCGCGGCTACGAGATGGCGCTCAGCCGCGTCGTCGTCGTTGCCGCGAGCGAGCGCGAGGACACCCAGACAGTAGTGCCCGTGGGCGGAGCCGTCTGTCTCTTCCCGAACCGATTGCCGGAAGTGGTCCTCACCCTTGGCGAGACGCTCGCGAACGCTCGCCACGGCGGCCTGGCCGGTAGGCAGCGCAACATCCTCGATGGCGTCGAAACCGCCCGCCATCAGGCCGAGGTCGGCGTACACCATCGCACGGGCGTTTGGATCCGGATCTGCTACCAGAAGATCCTTCAGAATCCGCTCCGCCCGCTCGTGCTCGCGGAGTGCCCGGAGACTGTGCGCGAAGCGGCGTCTGGCGTCGAGCAGGACCCGCTGTTCCGGAGCCGAACCGGCTTCCTCCAGCTGTTCGCCGACCCGGACGAGCAGGTCGAAGATGTGGCGGGCGTGGGTGGCGTCACCTTCCCGGAGGAGGTCCGTGGCTGCGGAGAGGAGCGGGTCGAAGAGCCGGGGTTCCAAGATCAGCGCGCGGTCGGTCAGCGACCGCCCGATCTCCGCGGTCCGGCCCACCCCGTGCAAGGCATTGACGATGGCGAGAACCGCGAACGCCGAAGCTGGGCTGCTCCCGGTCACCAACTCCCTGACGAATGGGTTGTCGTCGTACTCGCGCACGATCCGGTCCCATCGTTCGCGCGCCGCCCATGCCTTCACGGCTCCCGTCCAGTACCATTGCAGGCGGGCCGGATGCTTGACGCTCAAGGAGTCGTCCGCGCTGCGGTCGAAGAGGCCGTCCCTGTATCCGGCATGGAAGCAGGACTCATGCCGGGTGCCGTTGAGCCTGACGAACTCCTCGATCACTGCGTCGATCTCGTTCTCGCTCAGCGCCCCCCTCGTCTCCCGCGCGCTCTCGTCGAGAGCCCGCTCGATAAGCCGGTCCAGGATCGTGAGCGATCCCGGACGGGAGGACGACGTGAGATGTCGGCGGGCCGGGGCAGCTTTCCCCTCGGCTTCATCAACGGAAGCCTCCTCCATGATCCCTGTCGGGGGCGTGGAAACGTCGCTTGGGTCATCCTCGCCACGGTCTTCCCCGTCCAGCACCGCCGGCGCCTGACGTTGCGGAACGTCCGGTGCGTCGGATGTCTCGGTTGCCGTCCTCGCAGCGTTTCGCCGGGCGGCCTTCCGCGGCTCAGGACCACCTCCCGGGTCACCCAGAGCCCAACGATCTCTGAGCCATGCGCGCGACTTCTCGCCCAGAGGCGCCCCGACCCCCCAAAGGACGAGGAGGTATAGGGCCACGGCCCGGTCCCCGTACTTGTCGGCCATCTTGGCCGCGACACTCGCCAAGGCGTCCTGTGAGGCGTCGATGCTCTCGACCGATTCGACTTCGCCGTCGTCGTGCGGTATCCCGAGTCCGTCCAGGAAGGTCGTTACCATCGGGAGGCGTGCGGGCGTTTCGACGCTGGTCAGGAGGATGAGCTGCGTGACCATCGGATCTTGCAGTGGAACGGTGCAAGTGGTCCGGACAAGCTTGTCGAGTGGCCAACGGCGAACCGTCTGCGGACGAAAACTCATGGCGTCGGCCACCGCCTTGCAGACCGTCTCGCGCCCGATCTCGTCGCTCTCGATGAACCACCGAACCCCCTCCTCGCGCTCGTCTCGGTTCAGCACGTTCCACAGATTCACGGCACTTGGGCGCGTCGCCCGCTTCACCAACTGCTTGAGCCGGGGGTCGGTTTCCGTGCGGGAACCCGTCCGAACCGGCGTGGCTGGAGCCGATTCCTCGCTTTGGGGGTCTGGAGCACCGGCGCGGCGGTTGCCAAGGATGATCTTGCCGAGCTTGGTTATGGGCATGGATAGCGCAGGGCGGGCGGATGGAGGCGGAGCTTGCAAATCTAATGCCTCCCGACGCCGGAGAGCGGTGCCGAGACGTGCCGGAGCCTCTGACGGCGGCTCAGACGCGGTTTCCGGGCGACGGAGGGGCGTTTCGGGCAACCTACGGGCCGTGGAATGGGCCAGGATCGACGATCTCATCCTCCCGAGGGGTACGGGTAGGGTCTAAACCCGGCCGCGTGGAGAGCGCCGCCGTCAAAGAGGCTCCAGAGGGTTCGCCTTCGCCCTCGCCGTCCGCGAGTTGAAGAGCTTGCCCCCGGGCGACCCGGCCACCGCTGTGGCAGGCGGCGAGCGGGAAGGGTTCGCGGGCGTCCCCCAGGCTGGCTTGTGCCACGCTACGGTGGACAAGCCAGCGGACTCCCCGTGGCCACACTTCGTGCGGCACCGCGGAGGCTAGCGGGGGGCTGTGCCCCCTCTGACCCCCCCTCAATCACCAAGGCGTGTCGCAACCGGCTGGACGCCGAACGCGCCGTCTTCCCGTGCGCGCCGCGCACCGCGAGTTCTCGAAGTCGCTCCGGGAACGCCGCCTCGGGATTTGAAACCGTGGCCGCGTCCGCCGGGCAAGGAAGGAATCGCGCCGGGCGAGGACGGTGCTCGCCAAACCGGCGGCCTCCCGCCAGCGAGGATGCACGCGGTCGATCACCGGCGCTACTTCAGGTGACGTTCGAGCCGCCCCGAACACCAATGGTGCCCGGCGAACCGGCGACATTGACGCTGCCCGACGACTCGCCGAGTTTTCCCGATAGGGCGATTCCCCGACTCATCCGCGTCCATTCCGGCGCGCACCTGGCCTCCGAAAGGGTAACGACATGGGCAGCTCGCATGATGCCGTCATGCAGTACGTGGAAGACGAACTGAAGAAGGACCGCCGCGTCAAGAACGCGACCTTGTTCGCCGGTGCCCGGGAGATCGAGGAGTCGGTGGGGGAGCTTACGCTGCAACAGTTTCACGCCAAGTACCGTCTGCCCGCGACCCGGCGCATCGCACCGCCGCGACAGCCCGCACGGCAACCGAAGGCGGACCGGGCGCCTGCCCCCGTGCCCGCGCCATCCGGCGACGGCGCGGCCGTCATGGAGTTCGTGGTGCGGGCGCTCGAAGCGGACCCCGGCATCTCGAACGCGGACCTGTTCGCGGCGGCCCGCAAGATCGACCCCTCCGTCGCGGAACTCTCCGCCCGGCAGTTCCATGCGAAGTATCCGCTCCAAGTGAAGGCGCGGCTGGCAAAAGCCGCAACGGCCGAGCCCGATGCGCCGCCGGAACCGGAAGCGCCACCGGCTGAGGAAACGGCCGCCGGGGATGCGCCACCGACCGAGGAAGCCGCCGCCGAGGATGGGCCACCGGCGGGGACAGGCGACCCGTCCGCCGTGCGCCGTCTGCTGTTGGATCTGGCCAAGGAACTCGCGAACGCGGGGAGTCAGGCGGAGACGATCGAGGTCGTGGCCCGGCTGGATGACTATGTGGCCGACATTATGAAGGCGGCGCGGGGCTGAGTCGTCGGCAAAGCCCGCGTGGTTGGAAACCGACATCGAGGGGCGGCGCGGGGCGCGGTGGCGCGACAGTACGAAAAGACGGCACAAGGGCTACGTTGTCCCCCTGACCGAGGAGCCCGGTTCGCCGCCCGGTGACTCTTGAGACATCGGCAGCGAGCGCGGTCCACGGTTGCCAACGCCTTCCGGCACGGATTGCTGGTCCGGAGCGACCCCCGAGGGAGGGTGGGATGGAAGTGCACATCCCAACCCTCCCCGATGCCACGCCAGGCATCGGAATCGGGGGGTCGCTCCGGTCACGGCCTCCGGTTCCGGCGCGGCGCAGCCGCCCCGGAGGCCGTGGTGCAACCTACAGCCGGACAACGACATGCAAAGTCGCGGACGTGCACGTCCGAATCCCGTTTTCGCGCACATGCCCCCGATTTCACATGTGCGCCTCTGGATTGGCACCGGGACCCACCTCCGAGTCCGAACAACGGACTCCATCAAGCTTCGTGAGCCACACCCCGACTGACCCCCGATCATCCGCCTGAACCGCTCCCTTCGGGGCGGGACGGACCTGCCGGAAGACCTGCCACTGGCCAGACACGCCCGCGCGAGCGAAGTTTCAAGTGTGCAGATCGTGCAGCCCATCGTCGAAAGGAATCGAATGATGGGACGCACGAAACGGGACCGGCGCTCGTACAGCGCCGGCGAATGGGGCCGGAACCGGGTGAGGATCTTTGCCGACCCGAAGACCGGCATCCTCCAGATCGAGTGGCGAGAGAACGGGCGAAGGCTAACCCGGTCCCTCAAGCACCGCGACTGGCGGCGCGCGAAGCGGCAGGCCGACAAGTTTGCCGCAGGGTTCGCCGGGCCGGTATTGAACGGCAAGCAGGAAGCCGAGCCCAAGCCGCTGACTCTGGGCACGCTCTTTGACATCTACGGTGAGGAGGTGACGCCCACGAAGGGCAAGGGCACGCAAGCGCGCGACCGGTACTCGACCGAGATGTTTCTCGGGTTCTTCGGACGGGACCGCGACCCGGCGACCCTCTCGCAGCGCGATTGGGACCGGTTCATCCGGGAGCGCCGCGCGGGCAGGGTCGGGGCCTCGGGCCGGCCGGTGCGCAACCGGACGATCGAATGGGATCTGACGTTCCTGATGGCCGTGCTCAACTGGGCGGCGAGGTCGAGGGACGACCAGGGCCGCCTGTTCCTCGACAGGAATCCGCTGAAGGGCCTCAGGAAGCCCACGGCGAAGAACCCCGCGAGGGTTCTGCTGACCGAGGACGAGTACAGGGCGATGCTCGGGGTTTCCCGGCAGGTCAACTGGCGATTCCACGTCGCCCTCGTGCTCGCGCACGAGACCGGTCACCGAATCGGTGCCATCCGCCAGCTTCGGTGGAGTGACATCGACTTCGAGGGCAGGACGATCCGGTGGAGGGCCAAGCACGAGAAGACGGGCTACGAGCACGTCACGCCGATGACGGACGAGGCCGTCGCCGCCTTGGAGGAGGCGCGGCGCATGACCACCGGCACGGGAGACACTCCGGTGATGCCCGCCGGGACGGACCCTTCCCGGTGCATGGACAGTTCCTGGGCCTACCAGTTCTGGTGCAGGGCGCAGAAGCGGGCGGGCTTGGAGCCCAAGCGCGGGAGGGGCTGGCACTCGCTCAGGCGAAAGTTCGCCTCGGACCTGATGGACCTGCCCCTCAAGGTCCTGTGCCAGCTGGGCGGCTGGAAGAACGCCCACACGGTTCTGCGCTGCTATCAGAGAGCCGACGAGGGACAACTCAGGGAGGCGCTGGAGAGCCGCCGCAGGGTTCAGGTCTGAGAATCCCGATCAGCGGGAATCAAACGGCGGGAACCGGCTCGTCGAAACCCGTAAGTAACACGGGTACAGACAGATACGAATCCGGTTCCGTCCGCTGGTAACACCGCAGGACGGTCTAGGCCTCCTTCCAGCCACCGAGATCGCAGAGCACCTTGAGCGGCAGACCCATGAGGTCGGTCGCACACTTGCGCCTCAGCGAGTGCCAGCCCCTTCCGCGCTTGGGCTCCAGCCCCGCCCGCCTCTCGGCGAACTTCCACCAAGCGGCCATCCGCGGGCCGCTCACGCATGTCGAGGGATCCCGCAACGCGGGCAAAACCGGCGCGTCCCCGGACGCGTGATTGTGCTCCCTCGCCTCCTCCAAGGCTCCGGTCGCTTCGGCGGTCACCGGCGTCCGGTGCTCGTACCCGGTCTTCTCGTGCTCGGCCCGCCAGAGGATGGTCCGCTGCTCGAAGTCGATGTCAGACCACCTCAGCTTGCGGATGGCACTGATGCGGTGACCCGTTTCGTGCGCGAGTACGAGCGCGACGCGGAAGCGCCAGCCAACCCGCCCGGACACCTTGAGCATCGCCTCGCATTCCTCGTCGGAAAGCACGACCCGGGTGGGGTTCTTCACCGTCGGCACCCCTGAGTCCCTTGAGCGGGTTGGAGTCGATGAGCAGACCGCCCCGCTCGTCCCTCGACTTGGCGGCCCAGTTGAGGATCGCGAGCAGGATCCTCAGGTCGTAGCCCACGGTGCGGTCGGACGCGGGCTTGCCGCTCGGTCCGATCCTGCCCGCGCGCCGCTCCCGGATGAACCGGTCCCAGTCGCGCTGGGAAAGCGTCAGGGGACTGCGGTTCGGCCCGAAGATCGGAGAAACACTCTCATCGCGGCCCGGTCGGACCTCTGAGTCGTCTCCGCCTTGGTGGGCGTCACCTCTTCGCCGTAGATGTCAAAGAGCTTCTCCAGGGTGAGCGGCTCGGGCTCGGCTTCCGCCTTGCGCAGCGAATTCGTCCGCCTGCCGCTTCGCCCTCACCCAATCGCGGTGACCCAGCGATCGGGTGCGCCTGCGCCCGTTCTCTCGCCACTCCATCTGGTAAAGGCCGGTCTTGGCGTCGGGAAACACCCTCACGCGGTTCCGGGCTCTGGGATCGCCCAGGATCGACGATCGCCGACCTCCGAGGGGTACGGGGTCGGGTGAGAATCGCCTTCGAGCACAGCCTCGACGAGGAACCGGGGGATCCCGAAGCGAACCGCGATGGCTGCCGGATCCTCGCCCCGGGCCGTCCGCTCACGGATATCGCAGGTGAGGCATACGGCTTCCCCCCGGGGACGGCCCACGTCGCAGGACCCACACCGCCGTTCCCCTGCTGACGGGGCCACGACAGCGGCGGCAGCCGCCGATCCGCCATCTAGCTCGCTGGAGGCCGGGGCACTTGGAGGTCCTTGCAGATCTTTCTGGTGAGGTCCCGGTTGATCTCGTTGTGCCGGGGAATCGTCGAGACCCTCTTGGCCGCCCGGTTGATGTAGAGGGTGTGGTTCGCGCCTTCGCGCAGAAAGGCGCATCCGTGGTATGCCAAGTGCCGCAGCAGGTCTCGGCGCTTCACGCCGTGACAGTGATGGGCTCTCTGATGACCGCACCGCCGTCGGCGTCTTCGCGGGCCATTTCCCGGTTGGCTTCGATCACCATGGCGACGGCTTCCCGCAGATTCGACCGAGCTTCTTCGAGGGAAGCGCCCTGGGTGTTGGCACCGGGAAACTCCTCGATGAAGGCGATGTAGCCTTCAGGGACTTTCCGGAACACCGCCATGCATTGCAGGTCCACCACTGAACTCCTTGTGACGCCGATGGATGCATTCACGCTAGCGGTCACCCGGCGCTAGCGCCATCCTCCGCCCGGGCGGTTCGGACGTCTCAACCTCGGCGGACACCGCCGCCAGCGGCTTGTCAAAAAGACCCCCGCCGGTAATCGCGGGGGGCCGCAGCGACGGCAACGGAACCGCGTGTGCCTATTGGCAGGCGAGAGCCGGTATGGAATCGGCTGCCGCCGGACGGCTTCGTGATCCCTGCCCAGCGTCACCTTAACGGGCTGCTCATTACCTCATATACCTCCACGAACTCCACGCCCAGTTCGTCCCGCCTCAGCACGGCGATCCTCCCGTGCGCCACATCCAATAGCTCGTGCGGCTGGCCCGTCACAGCGACCGTATCCTCAATCCAGATAGGCCGAAGCACCGGGAGGCTGAGCTTCCCGACCGGCGTCCCGTTCGCGTCGAGAATCGTCCAGCGCCGCATCTCGTCGGCCAGCTTCGGGTAGTCGCCGATCCAGATCCCCCCATCGGGGTCGACGCTGATCGCACCATAGGCCGGATAGGTGTCCCGCACCGTCGACTGCTCCAGCCGCCGGCGCCAGTTCGCGTGAACTTCCTCGGGGAGAATCGCCAGGAAGGTCTCGGTCCACTCTTCCTTCTCCGCTGCCGTGACCACCCGCGGCGAGTACCCGCCGCGAATCCGGGTGACGGGGGCGGCTCCCCGGTAGAGTGTGAGGTTCAGCGAATCGTTCGTGCCGACGAGCGCGTGTTCTCCTCGTCCGGTAAAGAGCGCGGTGAGGCCGAACCCGACGGGGTTCCAGTCGTCGCCGACGTGGCGCTCCTTGCCCGCCCACTGGCCGAGCGTATCGACGATCTCGCCAGCGTCGTTCGCGAGCACGAGGAAAACCGGACCCCGCTGGATTCCCGGGGGTAGGGTCGGCCGCGTCTCCAGTGCCGCGAGCACCTCTCCGCTCCCCAGCCGACTCAGCGGGACCGCCGCCCCGAGTCCCGCCCCCTGCTCCAAGCGGATGATGTCGGTCACCGTTCCCTGCGAGTCCAGAAAGGTCAGTCGGCGCTGACGCCAATCAAAGACGAACGGCGCGCCATCCGGGCCGACCGCGACTCGCTTGATATCCAAGTACTCCCCTGGCCCCTCGCCTTCCCGACCCGAACGCGCGCGAACCGTCCCGTCCGGTTCAAGGAAGGTGAGTTCGAACAGCCGACTGTCGGCGATGACCAGCGACGAATCCGGCAGAAACGCAGCCGCTATGACCGCCTCGAAGAAGAGATCGGCAATCGTGGTGGTGGTATGAAGGAGTCGCAGCTCCACCTCAGGCAGGTCGAGCATGTGGAC
The DNA here is from genome assembly GCA_022827345.1 of Gemmatimonadota bacterium. Classification (GTDB taxonomy): domain Bacteria; phylum Gemmatimonadota; class Gemmatimonadetes; order Longimicrobiales; family Gaopeijiaceae; genus Bin94. The sequence goes on from JAJDTB010000015.1 coordinate 134,897, forward strand.
ATCCGAAACCCGGACGATCTCCACGCCCGCAGAATCGGCAGTCGTGATGCAGCCCCTGCTTGCCGTCTCGGTTGACTGACTCTCGCATGCCATGGTGGTGGAGAGTGCGGCGAAGATGAGAAAGCGCGAAGTCTGTGACATTCTCTGGTCCTTCCGACGGCGGTGGTCCCGCAGGTTCCACCAAGAACGCTACGAGACCTTGAGTAGCTTCTACAATCGAAAACAGGTACGGGTGAAGCAGTGCAAATGTTCGTTGGGGCCGACGAGGAAGTGGCAATGCCGGTCATTGATTCCCCCGAAAACCGCGCTCACGCGTTACTAGCTCGACGGCACCCCAGGCGGTGTTCGTTTGTCAGCGACTCAACTCCGCGAGCTTCGCCCTCGCCAGTTGCGCTGGCTCGTAGTCCTCATCGGCGTTCTCCCACACGGTAAGCGCGCTCGTCAGGTTCTCCACCGCCCCCCCGATGTCCCCCCGTGTCTCCATCAGAAACGCCATCTCCAGGTGCGCGTGCGGATCGGCCGGAACCAAACGAAACGCCTCCCGCAGCTCGGCTTCCGCTTCGTCGAGGAAGCCCGCGCGGCGCAGCGCGCGACCCGCTCCACGGTAGTACCTACCCTCCGGCGATAGGGCGATAGCTGCCCTGAAGCTCTCCGCCGCCCCTGCGTAGTCCTCCGCGCGGTCGCGGATTAGCCCCAGGTCCCCCAAGAGGGTTGCCCTGATGAGTCCCCGAACATCCCCAGCCTCCACTGCGTCCGACGCTTGCCGGTGCGCATCGAGAGCGGCTGCCACGCCCTGCGCCGCAAGAGCGACGTGAACGGTCGCGCTTGCGACGTAGGTAGACAACGGTGTCTGGAGCCCTGCCCGCACTTCCTCCAGGAGGGTGACCGCCTCGTCGACACGACCCGCGTCAAGATATACGAGGATGTCGCCGACGCGCCCGAGAGCCATGGCGCGCGGCGTCTCGAAGCCTGACTCCTCCTGCACCCTTGCCTCAATCGCGTGGATCGCATCTGCCATCTCCCCACGCCGGTGGTGATAACGAGTAAGCCACGACAGCGCCCGGGCCCGCTGCGCTCGAGTGCTGGCTTGTGCCAACAAACGGTCGTACCCGGCACGGGCTTCCTCCAATCGCCCGACATCCAGATCGAGGTCCGCGAGCAACCTCGCAGGTCCCTGTGACAGAGGTTCCAAGGCGATGGCCCGCTCCAGCGCTTCGCGCGCGTCTTCGTGCTGGCCGCGCCGCCGGTGGAAGTCCGCCAGCGAGTAGTATCCGGATACGTCTCCGGGGAACCGCTCTACATGCTCGGTCCACAGGGACAAAGCCTCGGCATAGTTGCCCAGACTCTCGTGTGCTCGGGCCATAGACAGGATTGGTCGGCCGTCGAGGGGATCGAGGCGGCGGATCTCGGTTAGGGTCGCCAGCACATCCTCCCATTCACCGTTCGCCAGCTGCATCCCGGCCAGAATGTTCAACGCGTTCAAGTCGTTGGGATACAGTCCGACCCACATGTCCACTACGGTCGCCACTTTGTCCGTCTCCCCAGTCTCCACGTAGTACTCCGCCCTGATCTGGAAGCCGTAGCGCTCGGGCACTCGGTAGAGGTTCTCCATGGCCGCCACCAGCGGTGCCATGGCGACGACCGCACCCTCCGCCGATTGTCGCAACACGAGGTGCAAGGCGTATTGTGCGATGGTGAAGCTGGGATCGAGGGTTGTGGCGGTGGTCAGGTATTCTATGGCCCCCTCGACATCTCGGTGGACGCGGTCGAGGAAAACCCCCTTGAAGAAAGCCTCCACTGCGGCGGCGTTCTCGGAGAGCCGTGAGTGTAAAGGCAAGTCCTCGACGCCTTCGCGGACAGGGATCTCCAGGGCTCTCTTCACGGGTCCCGACATCTCATCGACAAGTGCGAGCAGGTCGGTCCCTTCGTGGAAGGTCTCCCCCGCGAGCGATCCGTTACCCGCTCTGTACACCCTGAGGTCGCGTGGCAAGCTCGCCAATGACGGCTGGGAAGCGGGAGGACTTTCCGGCGTGTCCATCCGAACAGTCTAGGTCCGCTACAGGACCGTGGCAAACCGCAGTCGTGTCCAGTCGAGAGACCGGGGCGGAGGCACACTTTTGTTGAACAGGCTGATTGAAGGTGAGCCCCGGACATCCCTTGAGTCCGCTCAAGAAGGCGGTCCGAACGGCTTTGGGAGTCCCGCTATTCCGGTCCGTTTTTCCCGCTTTCGCGTTACGGTCCAGCAGGGTCCAGCCCAACGGCAGGAAACGCAGATCGTGCAGCCCTGTAAGTAGTTAGACGGGTTCCTGCCGCGATTTCGACCCTTGCCATGCTGCAACAACGACATTACATTATGTAATGTTCTCTATACATTTTTGGGACTCCCAGCGAGCCGCTAGCTGACTGGCCGCGTGCGCCTCCAGTCCTCGGCCCGCATCGACACCAGGTTGGCGAACAGGCGGTACGCGCCGGGCACGCCCGCGGGGAACTGCCGGAAGAATGCCAGACCGGTATAGATGTAGAGGCCGTCGCCCACTTCGGCCACGAGCAGGCTGCCGCGTTTCGGGTCCTCGCCCGGGTCGGCCATCTCCATGACGGGCGTGAAGCGGTCGTCCCACTCTCCCGGGAAGTACAGTCCCCGTTCCTGCACCCACCCCTCGAAGTCGGCGGGTCCGATGGCGTTCGGCCCCGCGAAGACGGGTGATGCGGGCGCCAGGATCGTGACGGCCGCGTTCTCGTCGGTCACGCGGTCGTGGGGGCGGCTGATCGACACCGGGTAGGGCGCAAACCCGCCCGCCGAGTACTCGTACCTGTTGTACTGCGTGATCACCGTGCCGCCACCGCGCGCGAAATCGAGCAGCGCCTCGTTGATGGCGCGCAGATCGGGCCGCGTCTCGTAGGCGCGGACGCCCAGCACGAGCACGTCGAATTCGGCGAAATCGCCGCCCCGGACGCGCTCCTCGTCCAGCTCGGCCACCTCCATGCCCATCTGCCTGAGCGCGGCCGGGCCGTCATCGCCGGATCCCATGACGTAGCCGACGCGCAGGTCGGTGTCCGCCGCGACGGGGAAGGCCATGACGCGCACCGCGGCGTCGCGCGCCATCAGCGTCCTCGGGATGTGGGGGTGGTCGATGATGTCGAACTGTGCGCGGAAGCCGCCGCCCGCGGTGCCCGCCACGGCGCGGAAGAGGTGCGATCCGTCGCCGGCCTCGCCCCGGGGCGTCACCGCGAAGGTGAACGACGCGCTCGCGCCGGCCGGTTCCAGCGCGAAGGGGGCGCTCATCGGCTCGACCGCCCAGCCGTCGGGCGCCTCGAGCCGCACCGTGCCCGACCGCGCAGCCGTCGATGTGTTGGTCAGCACCACGCCGATCTCCCGCACCCCGCCCGCCCCCCTCGGCCACACCATCCCCGGCGGATCCACCTCGACGTTGATCGCCGGCGCGACCAGGACCGCTTCCCGGTACTCGCCGGTGGCCTGGTCCACCCCCACGTACTCGCCCTCGCGCTCGACGGCCAGCACGACCGCGCCGGCCGACCCGCCGTCCGGGGCCAGGGTCATGCTCACATCGGCCCGGATGGGCGGTGGATCGAAGGGAAGCGCCCACAGCGCCCCGTCGTCCGGCCACACGTGCATGGCGCCGTCGCGCGGTGCGTCCAGGTAGTACGGCGCCGAGGTGGACGCGTCGGCCGGCACCGTGACCCGCCAGCTCCAGCGCGCGATCTGCCCGCCCGCGAGGCGACCGTCGGCCGACGTCGGGGGCACCGGTGTCCGGAAAAAGGGAGAACGGGACGGCGCCACTGACGACTCCTCCGTGGGCGAGGCCTCCCAACCCGGCGGCAGCAGCAACCGGGCCGCCACCCCCGACAGGTCGAACCCGCCGCCGTTCCACACGTTGACGTCGACCACGACCGACTCGCCCGGGGTGAGCAGGTCGCGTCCCACCCGCACCTCGGTCACGACGCCGGCTGCGGCCAGCAGCGCCTCGGAGAGCTGGTCGAGACGGTGCTCCAGCAGCCGCTTGCCGTCGCCGGCCGGAGCGTCGTCCACGAGGCCGCGCAGGGTCGCGGCCGCATCGGCCAGGCCGGCCACGGCGCCGTCGGGCCGCAGCGCCGAGAGTCCGCGCCCCGCATCGGCCAGGGCGCCTCGGTAACGCGCAAGTCGCCGCTCGGTATCCGCCGGCCATCCCGCAGGCAAGGGTGTGCCGAGCTGCCCGATGAGCGTGGTGTCGATGCCCGCGAAGATGCCGTCGTCCTCCAAGCCCTCCACCACCGACGCCGCCAGCTGGAGCGGACTCGACCTCGGGCCCGGGAACTCGCCCGAACCCATGTCCTGGGAGCGGTGCTGGCTGCGGCTTTCCATGGCCAGCTGGAAGTGCGACCGGCCCAGCAGGGGATCGTAGCCGCCCGTCGGCACGCTCACGGTCGCGTCGCGGGGGAGGAAGCGCATCGAGGTGTACAGCTTGGACGGCTGCCACGGGGTGACACCCTGCGCGGCCAGTTCGGGATAGCGATCGGCGTCGCCCGCCGCCGTGAAGGCCTCGTGCGCGGCCCTCCCGGCGAGCTGATGCTGGCCGTGACCGTCGCGGGGGGTGCCCGAAAAGACCGAGACGATCACGTGCGGCCGGAACTTGCGCACCACGAACACCACGTCGCGCAACACATCCTCAAACGGCCACAGCCCGAGCGCCTCGTCGATGGTCTTCGAGAAGCCGAAGTCGAAGGCGCGGGTGAAGAACTGCTCCCCGCCGTCGAGGGCGCGGGCCGCCACCAGCTCGCCCGTGCGGATCACGCCAAGCCCCTCGTGCAGCCTCGGCCCGATCAGATTCTGCCCGCCCTCGCCGCGGCTGAGCGACAGGTAGGCCGTCTCGGCACCCATCCCCCGCGCGAGGGCGGCGAGGAGCGCCGTGTCCTCGTCGTCGGGGTGGGCGGCGATCATCAGCACGCGCTTCACGCCGTCCAGCTGGCGCAGGCGCAGTCCGGCGCCCACGACTCCCTGGTCCTGCTGGGCGGCGAGCGTGCTGGAGGTCGGCACACAGGGCCACAGGGCCAGTCCGGCTAGCACCGCCGCGGTCGCAATCTTGCCCGGTTTCATGGTGGGAAGGTAACTATCCCCGATGGACATCGCCGCCACGCTGCGCAGCTACGATGGGAAGCGCGTCGCGCCCTTCCGCGCGGTGGCGGAGGCGGTGCGGGACGCGCCGGAGCGCGCGATCGGCCAGCTCGTCGACCTTGCCGCGTCGGACGAGATGGCGCTTCAAGTGGGCGCAACGTGGGTGCTCAAGCACCTCGCCGAGCGGGGTGCGCCACCGCGCGGTTCCGGTGCGGCGAGGCTCCTGGACCTGCTGGGTCGGCCGATTGCGCCCGACGCGGCGTTGCACATCCTGCAGACCCTGCCGCACATGCGCATCGAGGCCGGCCAGCGGGGCGCCCTCCGGAAAGCGCTGGTGGGGCTGATCCGGTCGCGCCGCACCTTCATACGCGCCTGGGCGTACAGCGGACTCGGCATTCTGGCTGCGCACGACCCCACGCTGCGATCCGACGTCGAACGCCTGTTCGACGAAGCCATGAAGACCGACTCCGCCGCCGTGAAGGTCCGCATCCGACACGCCCGCGCGGCGATGGCGCGCTAGCGAGCTTCGCGCCCGCCGCCCGTCGCCGTCACCCCCGCGGCCACGCCGAGCCCAGCCCCTCGGGCGCCCGCGACCTGCCGAACCATCCCGCCAGCGCCGCCAGGCTGAGCACGTACGGCAGCGCAAGAAAGAGCGGATAGGGCAGATCCGCGTCAACCGCCTGCAGCGCGAACTGCAGCGCCTCCGCGCCCCCGAAGAAGAGCGCCGCCGCAACCACGCCCTTCGGGTTCCAGCGCCCGAGCACCACGACCGCGATCGCAATGAACCCCTTCCCGGCCGACATGTTCTCGGCGAAGGTCCCCGTGTGCACCAGGCTCAGATGCGCGCCCGCCAGCCCCGCCGTCAGCCCCGCGAAGACGACCGCCAGCATGCGCGTCCGCACCACCGGCACCCCCGCCGAATTTGCCGCTTCCGGCGACTCGCCGACCGCCCGCAGCGACAGCCCCCGGCGCGTGCGGAAGAGGAACCAGCCCAGCACCGGCACCAGCAGATACGCCAGGTACGCCGTCACCGCCTGATCGAAGAACGCCGGCCCGATCACCGGGATTTGCGCCAGCAGGGGCACCTCCCACGCCGGCACCGTCGGCAGCTCCAGCGCCAGCCCGGTCGCCCCGAACCGGCTCTGGAAGACCGCCCCCGTGAATCCCAGGCTGCCGATCGTCACCGCCGTCCCCGTGATGATCTGGTCGGTATTCAGCCACACCGCGAACGCCGCGAAGACGAGCGCCGCCATCCCTCCCGCGAGCGCCCCGGCCGCCAATCCCCCGTACGGCCCCAACGCGAGCGCACCGAGCGCCCCCCCGAGCGCGCCCCAGATCACCGAACCCTCGAGCCCGATGTTGATCACGCCCGCCCGCTCCGAGACCGTTTCCCCGAGAGCGGCCAGCGCCAGCGGCACCGCCAGTCCCACGGCAGCGACGAGGAAGGAGGAGAGGGCGCCGAATTCAGCCACGGGAACCTCGGCCGGCAAGCGCCTGCCAGCTTCTGTCTACGGTGAGCACGGCGAGGATGACCAGCGCCTCGATCCCCCGGACCCATACCTCCGGCACACCCGCGTCGCGCTGCATCGCCCCGCCTCCCGCGCTCAGTGCCCCGAACACGATCGCCGTCACCACCACGGCCAGCGGGTTGAGGCGCGCCAGCAGCGCCACGGCGATCGCGGTGTAGCCCCACCCCGGCGACAGCCCCTCGTACATGCGGTGCGTGACGCCCGCCACCTGCACCCCGCCCGCGAGCCCCGCGACCGCGCCGGACGCGAGGAACGCCAGCCAGACCACGGGCTGCGCGCGGAACCGCCCGCTCACTTCCGCCGCCCGGGGAGACGCCCCGACGGCGCGCAGCCGGAACCCGCCGGGGGTCCGCGTCAGATAGAGCCAGAGCGCGACCGCGATCAGGAGCCCGACGAGGAATCCCAGGTGCAGGCGCGTTCCGGGTATCAGGTCGGGGAGGTGTGCCGCCGGCGGGATCTCGTCGGTCTGATTGAAGACGCCGCGGGACTCGCGCAGCGGGCCCTGCACCAGGAACTGGGCCATGAAGAGGGCCACGAAGTTCATGAGCAGGGTGGTGATCACCTCGCCCACGCCCATCCCGGTCTTCATCGCCGCGGGGCCCGACGCCCACAGCGCACCGGCCGCGGCGGCGGCAAGGAGGGCGGCGGGGATGACGAGAAGGCCGGGGGCGCCGGGGAGCGCCACCGCGACGGCCACGGCGGCGAGCGCGCCCGCGTGCAGCTGTCCCTCCGCGCCGATGTTCCAGACGCGCGCCTTGAAGGCGAGGGCGACGGCCAGGCCGGTGAGGAGCAGGGGGGTGGCCCGCACCAGCGTGAACGAGACGAAGCGGTCCCATGTGCCGAAGGCGCCCCGGAAGAGGGCGGCGAAGGCGTCGCCGGGCGGATAGCCGCCGAGCGCGAGGAGGGCGGCCGCGACGGCCAGGGTGGCCAGCAGCGCGGTAGCGGCGGTCAGCGCCGGGGTGAGCGCGTGGCTGCGGGTGCTCACGGGGCGGCGTCTCCGCGCGCGCTCAGCATCCGTTCGCCGATCGCGGTGGGGTTGTGGTCCTCGCGCGGCACCGGGATCAGCCGGCCCCGCACCATCACCGCGATCCGGTCGGACAGCTCCAGGATCTCGTCGAGATCGGCCGAGATCAGCACCACGCCGGGCGGGCGCTCCCCGCTCCTCGCGAGTGCGGCGATCCGGGCGCGGACCGCAATGGTCGCCTTCACGTCCAGGCCGCGCGTCGGCGACTCGGCCACGAGCAGATTGCCGCTCCGCAGGAACTCCCGCCCCGTGACCACCTTCTGCTGGTTGCCCCCCGACAGGACGCCCGCGGGCGTGGCGGGGGAATCCGCGCGCACGTCCATATCGCGCACGAGCGCCGCCGCCGTCTCTCCCACGCTCGCCCAATCCAGCCACGGCCCCTGCCGGTAGTCGTCACTGCCGTGCACCGCCAGCGCGACGTTCTCGGAGATTGTGAACTCGTTCACAAGCCCCTCTTCGCTGCGGTCCTGGGGGATCCAGCCCACCTCTTCGGGCAGTTGGACCTCCCCCGAATCCGGGCGCCGCATCCCCGCGAGCACCGCGGCGAGGGTGCGCTGGCCATTTCCCCCCACACCGGCGATGCCGAGGATCTCGCCCCGCCGCACCTCCATGCTTACGCCGCGGAGCGGGATGGGGCCTCCGGTCGACACCGTGACCGCCCGAAGCCTGGCCACCTCGACATCATCACCCGCCCGCGGTTCCGGCGCTTGTTCGGCGCCCGCCGCCCCCACCTTCGGCGCGTCTTCGCCAACCATCCCGCCCGACTTCGGCACGTCTTCGCCGCCCCCACCCACCGTCCCCGGGCCACCAGCATCCCCACCCCCCACCCCCCCGCCCCCCCCATCCACCCCCGCCCCCACCATCGCCTCCGCCAACTCCCGCGCCGAGACCCCCGCGGCCTCCCCCGTCAGCACCCACCGCCCCCTCCGCAGCACCGTCACGCGGTCGGCCGCGGCCAGCACCTCGTCCAGCTTGTGCGCCACCAGGACGATCCCCGCCCCGGCGCGCGCCACCTGCCGCAGCACGGCGAAGAGCCCCTCCACCTCCTGCGGCGCCAGCACGGCCGTCGGCTCGTCCAGCAACAACACCCGCGTCTCCCCCATGAGCGCCTTCAGGATCTCCACCCGCTGGCGCTCCACCACCCCCATCCTCCCGACCGGCACGTCCAGCTGCACCTCCAGGCCGAGCTCCTCCGCGCGCGCCTCGACCCGTTCCCGGTACCCGGGGCTGCCCATCCCCCGGCGCGTCCACGCTGCCGCGTCGAAAAGCGCGACGTTCTCGAACCCGGTGAAGCGCGGCACGAGCGAGAAGTGCTGGTGCACCATCGAGACGCCGAGCGCGCGCGCCCCGCCCACGCCACCTGCACCTAGCGGCTCCCCGCCGATCTCCACCTGGCCCGCATCCGGCGCCAGGATCCCGGCCGCCACGCGCGCCAGCGTCGTCTTCCCGGCCCCGTTTTCGCCGAGCAGCCCGTGGATCTCTCCCGGCGCGAGCGCGAAGTCGACCTCGTCGAGCGCGGTGACCGGCCCGAACCGGCGCGTCACGCCCGAGAGCCGCAGGGCGCCGGCCACCGTCCGTATGCGGCCCCCGTCCGTCAGGACGAAGACGGCTCCTCCGCCGGGGGCTCGAGAAAGTCGATCTTCGGGACCTCCAGCGCGCCCGCGATGATGGCCGCCCGCGCCTCGTCGATCCGGGCGAGCGCGCCGACCGGGATGACCCCCTCCCGGGCCGGGTTGGGGACGAAGTCGACCGAACCGCCGCCGAGCCCCGTGATGGTGGGTCCGGAGAGCGAGCCCGCCTGCCAGGCGAGCGCCGTGCGCAGGAAGATCGTGGGGATGTTGATCACCGCGCTGCCGACGATGACGTCGGGGGCGACGTCGTTCTGGTCGCGGTTCATCCCGAAGGCCCAGGCCTCGCTGCCGCCTTCGCGGGCTTCGCGCACGGCCTGGAAGAAGCCGAAGCTTGCCGCGTCGACATTGTGGATGAGGGCGTCGGCACCCTGCCGCAACTGGGCGGCGGCCGCTTCCTTCGCGGCCGAGACATCGTCCCAGCTGCCGATGAACGTCTCGAGCACGACCGCATCCGGCATCACCGCCTTCACCCCCGCCTCGAAAGCGATGAACGTGCCCTTGGCGCTCGGGATCTCGACGCCGCCCACCATCCCCACGGTCCCGGACTGCGTGACGGAGCCGGCCGCCATCCCGGCGAGGTAGGACGCTTCGTGAAGCCCGAAGATGATCGGGACGACGTTCGCGGACGACCGCGACCCCGACGAGACCACGAAGGTGACGTCGGGGTACATCTCGCCGGCGCGGCTCGCGGCGTCCTGGTACTCGAAGCCGTGGCCGAAGATCAGCCCGTAGCCGGACTCGGCGTACGAAATGAAGGCCTCGTCGAACTCGGCGGGGGTGCGGGTCTGCTGGTGCGAGACGCGGAAGCCCAGCGAGTCGCCGATCAGCTGCAGGCCTTCGTAGGCCCCCGCGTACCAGCCGGCGTCGCTTACGGGGCCGGCTGTGAGGAGGGCGACGGCGGGCCGGCCGGTGTCGGCAGCCGGGTCGGCGCCGCAGGCCGCAGCCGCGATCGAAAGGGAAAGCGCGGTCGTGCGCAAAAATCCGCGGCCGGAATCCATCGTCGCCGAGAAGGGATCTTTCATGGAAATGCCGGGTCTTTGTCTGCTCTGGTGGCCCGTCGAAGTGGGACAGTACAATATATGCGTGATCCCGCACACCGTTCCGACCCCGACCGGAAAGCCCTAATGAGCCAATCCCGCGACCATTGGAGTTCCAACGCAGGCCTCGTACTCGCCGCCACCGGCAGCGCGATCGGCCTCGGCAACCTCTGGAAGTTCCCGTTCATCACCTGGGAGAACGACGGAGGCGCCTTCGTTCTGGTCTACCTGATCTGCATTGCGGCGGTCGGACTGCCGATCATGATGGCCGAGCTGCTGATCGGGCGGCGCAGCCAGAAGAGCGCGGTGGGGGCGTTAAAGGACGCGGTTGCGTCGAAATGGCCGGCCGGCCGGAAGCTCGGCGGGCTGGTGGGGGGATGGGGCGTGCTGGCCGGCTTCATCCTGCTCAGCTACTACACGGTCATCGCGGGCTGGTCGCTCTACTACTTCGCACAGTCGGTCGGGTGGACCTTAGGCGGCTTCCCGGCGGATCTATCGCCAGGCGAACTCTTCGATGCGCAGGTAGGCAACGCGGGCCTGCAGCTGGCACTCTCCCTGAGCTTCAGCATCGGGACGATCGCGGTCGTCTACTTCGGGGTGAGCAAGGGGATCGAACGGATCGCGCGGATCTTCCTGCCGATCCTCTTCGGGATCCTGCTGCTCATGCTCTTCAGCGCGCTCAGCATGAGCGGAGCGGGCGAGGCGCTCGCCTTCATCTTCCGGCCCAACTTCGCCGACCTGGGGCGCGACGCGGTCCTTGAGGCGCTCGGGCACTCCTTCTTCACCCTCTCGCTCGGCATGGGGGCGATGATCACCTACGGGTCGTACATCTCCCGCAAGCACTCGGTGGTGAAGGCTTCGGGGGCGATCGTGGCGCTCGACACCATCATCGCGCTGGTCGCCACCGTGATCATGTTCTCGGTGATCTTCTCGGTCGCCGGCATGCGCGACGAGGTGGGCGGCTCGACGGTCGGCATGCTCTTCATCTCGCTGCCCGAGCTGTTCTACACCGAGGTGCCCTTCGGCGTCGTGCTGGGGCCGCTCTTCTACGTGCTGGTGGCGCTCGCCGCGCTGACCTCGACGATCTCGCTCCTCGAGGTGGTGTCGGCCTACCTGATCGACGAGCGCGGTCTGACGCGCCACAAGGCGACGATCGGGGCGGGCGCGGCGATCTTCGTGTTCACCATCTTCGCCGCGCTGTCGTTCACGGGAACGCCGATCCTGTCGACCATGGAGGTCTTCGAAGGCAAGGCCGGCTGGTTCTCCACCGCCGATCACTTCGTCTCGAACTGGATGCTGCCGACGGGCGGGTTCTTCATCACCCTCGCGGCGGGCTGGTTCATGACCCGCGACGCGACGAAGAGCGAGCTGGTGGACGGCACCGAACCAGGCTGGTTCAAGTACGGCGCGTGGCGCTTCTTCATCCGCTGGGTGGCGCCGATCGCGGTGGCGGCGATCATCTACTTCGTGATCCTGGGGGTGGACTTCAGTTAGGCCGAACCCGATCTGGCGGACATCCCGGTTTCCCCAAGCAGCTTTTTCACCAGGCCGTGACAAAGGACATCGACGGTTGATGCAAGCCGAAGGGTGGGGAAGCGGTCGGCGCAGATCCTTCTTGCCTTGCGTTCGTCGATCAGCGCGATGGCGCCTCGCCCGACGGCATAGGCGATCGTTGCGGCCTCGCCGTCGTCCAGGGTCTCCTTGAATCCTCCTTCGACCAGCGACCGATAGACGGGGCCGTCGCCCGGCTCCATCTCCACCAGCTCAATCGAACCATCGTGGATCAGCGCTTCGAGTCCCTCCCAGGATCCGTGTCCACGGGATCCCCCCGTCAACAGCTCGCGGCGCACGGTTTTCGTCACCAGAAAGCGGTTCGGGAAACAACCGATGATGGCGGCCGCCGTCCGTGTCGCGTTGAGGTTGATGATTACGCTGGCATCGGTCACGACCGGGACGCCCGGTTCACCGGGGAAGCTGGACGACCTCATCCGCCTCGCATCTCTCGGTCTCCACTCCGTCGAGGAGGTCACGCACTTCAAGCCGATGGAGCTTGAGCAACTGGGCGAGCTGCCCCTCGCTGTAGTAGCCGCGTTTCCATGCCTCGCGCACCAGCAACCCCAGCCTTTTCGGGACGTAGTCCCCATCGGAAGTGTCGGCGGCCGGGTGGTGCCAGGTCCCCAGCACGCGGTCCGCTTGCCGGTTGGTGATGCCCCCGTTCGACTGAAACCAGTCCCAGGTGCCGGTTCGGGCCAGGCCCAGCTCCTCGAGACGGCGCACCATCATTTCGCGCGAGACGGCGAACCGGTCGGCAAGGAGGATCACGTGGCGGCGGGTCAGATGCGAATGACCGGCGGTCAACTCGTCAAAACGCTGCTTCACGGCCCTCGCCGGAGTCAGCAGGGAGCGCGCGAAGCAATCCGCGTATCGCTCTTCGCGCGAGCGGGGGCTTTCGTCGGACCAGAGCACGGCGGGCTCTCGCCGGGTTGAGGTAAAGTGCCCGAGCTCATGGGCGGCGGTGTAGTTCCGCCGGGCCAAGGGGTGACTGGCGTTCAGGAGCACGCAAGCCCCAACGCCGTCGTCGTAGGCGAACAGTCCCGAGATGCGGCTGTCTAGACGCCGCACATGCACGCGAATGCCCAGGTCCAGTTCCATGATCGACACGATGTCCCTGACCGGGCCGGCTCCCAGCCCGAGCCACACGCGCAGCTCCTGGGCGTCCTGTTCCGCCTGGATCCCGACATCGCCGGGCAGAATGGGTCTGGCTCGAGGATAGTTCCGGTGCCGGGCAACACCCAGGGCGTTCTCAAGCTCCACCTCGGCGCTGACGAGACCCGTCAGCAGCTGGGCCGCCTCCTCGGTGCCGTCGTCCGGGCAGCGCGCCAGGCTTCGGAACTGGGGCACGAGACCGAGGTGGACCGCCTCCCGTCGCAGGATCGCGTTTGCGGAGGTACCGTAACGGATCGCAAGCGCCTGCAGTTCGTGCGTGCGGACTCGCCGCTTCCCCTGTTCGATGGCGACAAGGGTGGTGCGCGCGATCTCGATCGCCGCAGCCGCTTCAGCTTGGGTGAGCCGCGCCGTCTTGCGGGCGATGCGAAGGCGCTGGCCGATCTCGCGGTCGCTGGCGCGCGCGGTGATCACGGTCATCGGTTTCTCCGTCTTCCACGGGCCATCGTTCTCGTACTTCCTCCCTTGGCGGGGAGCGAATCCACCAAGAAATGTCAGACACCGTAGTCGTATTATCCGACAATGTCAATCCGCGACAGCAGCGTGCAAGCGCAGCCGCAACTACCGCTCGCCCGCCGGCCCGCTGTAGTATCTTCCTGGACACCCCAAACCGACCCCGCTCGACGCCCGAAGAATGCGCCGCACCGAACCGACTGCCCCCAAACGGCCCCCCGAAGTCTCCTTCGGCGGGCGTGTCCTCTTTCTGGCGGACGATGCCGACCTGATCCGCCGCCAGCTGCACGAAGGGCTCGACCTGGACCTGACCCCCGAGCTGCAGGCCAGCCTCCGCCACCAGATCAGCACCGACGAGATCACCCCCGCCTACATCTGCTTCTTCTACGACGAGACGCTGGGCGAATTCCCGTATCTGGGGCTGGAAGTAGCCAGCCCGAACGGCGGCACCGAGGCCCCCATCGAGCGCGGCACCGTCAAGAACGCCGGCTTCATCTGCTCCGTCGCCGGCAAGCGCCGCGGCAAGGGATCGAGCCGCGAGCAGAGCCCCTACGCCGAGCTAATGGCCGGCATCAAGGTCGTCGTCAGCGAGAGCATCGAGCGCATCTACAACGAGAACTGCCAGAACCTGGGGATCCTGACCACGACCGACTTCGGCCTCATCGACCGGATCCGCTCCGGGGAGCCGATTCCGCTGAGCGAGTTCACCGCCGGGACCGACGACATCACGCGACAGATCATCGAGTACGGGGGGCTGTTCGAGTTCAACATGGCGAGGATGGCGGGCCAGGTGACGCTGCCGGCGCCGCGCGCGCTGGGCGGTGCTCCCGCAGGCGACGCAGGGAAGCCGCCAGCCGTCGCGCCGAACGGGCAGCCGGGCGACAGCCGCCGCGCTTCCACCCCCCGCCCCATGACTCTCGGCGAGAAGATCTTCGCCAGGAAATGGGTCGTCGACGCGGCCGAGGGGCGCATCGGCACCGGCTGGGCCGAGCCCGGCGAGGCGGGATTCTTCCGCGCCGACATCCGCTTCTCGCACGAGTACGTGACCCCCATGGCCGCCATCTTCTTCGAGCAGAAGCTGGGGGGCGACGCGAAGGTGCTCGACCCGGACACGATCCTGTTTTTCCGCGACCACCTGACCTTCCTGCACAAGGTCATGAGCCAGGAGCGGATCGAGCAGGGGCTGCTGGCGGTCGCGAACGAACTGGAGGTCAAGCAGCGCGAGTTCTCCGAGCGGCAGGGGATCCGGCTGTACGGCGAGCAGCAGGGCCACGTGATGGGCTCCGAGGCGATCTGCCACTCGAAGATCCTGGAGGACTACGCCGAGCCCGGCATGCTGATCATCGGGACCGATTCGCACACCCCCCATGCGGGCGCGGTTGGGGCGCTGGCATTCGGCGTTGGGACCACGGCGATCTTCAACTCGTGGATCACGAAGGACGTGCGGGCGCGGATCCCGCCGTCGTTCAAGGTGGTGGTGGACGGCACGCTGCCCGCGAACTGTACCGCCAAGGACCTCATGCTCGAGATCCTTCGGCACCCGTATGTGCGGGATGGGCACGCGATCGGCCAGATCATCGAGTACGCGGGCCCGGTCGTGGAGAGGCTCTCTGTGGATGAGAGAGCGACCATGACCAACATGGCCGCCGAAGTGGGCGCATTCACGGGTCTGGTCGCGGCCGACGAGAGAACGGTCGAGTTCCTCGTGCGGGAACGCGGCATGCCCCTGGCCCGCGCCCGGGCGCTGGTCGAGGGGGTGCACAGCGACCCCGGCGCCGAATACGTCAAGATCATCGAGATCGACGCCACGCGGCTGCGTCCCATGGTCGCGCTCCCCGGCGACCCCGGAAACGGCCTCTACATCGACGAGCTCGCCGACACGGTGCCGATCGAGATCGCCTACGCCGGATCCTGCACGGCCGGCAAGAAGGAAGACATGGACATGTACGCGCGGGTCTTCCGCGAGGCCCGCGACCACTGGGGGCTCGGCGTCCACCCCGACGTTAGCTGCTACATCCAGTGCGGCTCGACCGACGTGCGGGAGTACGCGCGCGAGCAGGGGTACCTGGACCTGTTCCGCGAGATCGGCGCCGAGTTCATCGAGCCGGGGTGCGGCGCGTGCATCGCGGCCGGGCCGGGGGTCACGCGGTCTGCGGAGCAGGTGTCGGTGTCGTCGCAGAACCGCAACTTCCCCGGGCGGAGCGGGCCGGGTCAGCTGTATCTGGTGTCGCCGTACTCGGTGGCCGCGTCGGCGGTGGCGGGGAGAGTGGTGGGGTGGGAGCCGGGGGCGAGGGTGGAGAGGGCGGGGGCGGGCGGGCCGCGGATGCCGGTGTTGGTGTAAGGGGCGGCTTCGAGTCTCGTCGGCTCGACCGACGTGCAGGAGTACACGCGCCAGTTGGGGCCTGGACGCGGCATGTAACAAATCGCCGACCTCGCGGCCACATAATGGACAAGGCACGGCTCTACACATTACCCCAACAGTGAGGCCGGTGTCCCAGGCGAGTAGTCGCCGATACCATGCCGCTCGACAACCGGGCGGAATACCCAACCCAATCAAGGAGGCATGCCATGAACGTATGGCGACCCACCACAACGTACCGGCTTGTCATCGGTACGTGTCTCATCTTCCTCGGAGCCTGCAAGGAGGACAGCATGACCAACGCATCAGATGCACCAGACGACATCCCGGTCGTTACCGAACAGCGCAGGGCGGACGGAACTTTCTCCATCGAGATTCCCGATGGGGTTGAGCCCGGGACCTACCCCGTCCGATTCGTAGTCAAGGATGTAAATGGGACGGTCACGCACGAAGAGGTGCGGTACGGCCCGCTCCTGGAGGCAGATGCTGCGCCCATGTCGCCGGAAGACGAGCAGGTCATCCGTGACATTGTACGCGACTTGCGTAAGCGCGGGGATCCGGCAGCCTTTGAGCGCGATATCAGTAAGCTGGAGAAGATAGGGGTGCCTGCGCGCCTGCTCGTCGACCCCGATCACGAGAGGAGCGGCAAATGAACGCGTTTCACAGAACATTGGGCCTGCTCGGGGTGTTGCAGGTGCTCGCCTTGCCTGCGCCGGCTACCGCCGCGTCCGTCTATCCCGCCGCCGGCGAGCTCATGCTTCCAGCCCCCATCTCGGTCGCGGATGTGGTGGCGGTATCCGCCACCTGTGCGCTGTCCAACGGAACTGCAGTCCCTCAATCAGCAGGTAGGTGCGCGCGCGCGTTGCGCCAAGTCTGGGAGGCCTGCAGGCCGGGTAACGACGACGACGGCGCATCATCGTGTTCAAGCGCAATATGGGAGGCCGTGACAGCCTGCGCTGCACCCTTTTGGCGAATCGCCCGATGCTACATAAGCTCAAACGACATAGGTGAGTTTATCAAGTGCGTCGCCGGGATAGAAGACGACGACGGCTGGGCCTAGCACCATAGCGGAATCCATCAAGTAGACACCGGGCGGGATGGCGCAAAGAGGGGCGGGAAAGGAAGCCAATCTTCCTTTCCCGCCCCTGTCGCTTTGGACCTGCCCCGCTTTCACGGACGGTTAGTTCTTGGGGTTTGCCCGCCTCCCGGCACCGCTTCCCTACCCCCCCCGCCTGCGGCCCATAGTTTCAGCGCCGCGGAGTGGCCAGCCCCCGGATGGCCATGAGTTGTTAGAATGTCCCGCTCCATCCTGGAGCTGCTTGACTTCCCGCTTCAGCTCCCTCATCTCCTTGCGGGCCTCAGTCCTCAGTCCGTCGCTGCGCCGGCCCTCGTCTGCTTCCCGCCATGGCACAGCTCCTTGGTTGGCACCAATAGAAAAGTATCCGTCATAGCGGGGCAACTACACTTAGCCGACCAGCAATTGCCTCAACTTCATGACAGCTCGATGACGGTATACTCGGACTGTCCCAGTCGCCATCTCGAGGGCCTCGGCAATTTCAACATCCGACATGCTCTTTGCAATCATGAGTTGCAGTATTCTGCGCTGCATCTGAGGTAGTGATTCTACAGCTTGTATCAACATTTCAATCCCCGGTTCAGATTTTGCCACAAAATCGCTTATATCAACGGAACACAGGGAACAAAAGTCCCTAAAGAGACGTTCGCGCCTTTGACGTTTTCTTGCAATTCGTCGTCCTACATTCCGTGTGACCCCTGCGAGCCACGCCCCGGGTGTGGTAACATGTTGCAGCGCATGGCGATCCATCCAAGAGACCAATAGTGCTTCCTGTACGATGTCTTCGGCAGTCACCGAACGGCCCGCGTACCTGTCGGCCACAGCCAACATCCTCGGGCGATGATCCCTGACCCACTCTGTGAATGCGGCAACACTCCCATCGATTGTACAGGATTGCTTCCGGGACTGGCACACTGGACACCTCCTGATCGGACAAGTCGGCAGCAAAAGCCAAACTGGCGCAGCGGGGCCCACGGTCCCCGCGACTCGGTTTGGCACAAATACCCCGCTTTCCGGATAAGTTCCTGGTGGAACCACAGGTCCCTTCTCGGGCAGGGTCGTTCCTACACCCCTGAGCCAAGAGATTGCGCAGAGGGAGTACGCATATCCGCTATCGTTGTCGATGCCCCTCGGAGTTGCACCGCGAGAGTGAAGTACGGCTTCCCAGATCCGACCAGCAGAGACGGGTTCGATTTCCACCGGCAGAGCCGTGAGGCTGTTGCGGATTCTCGTCCATTCGTTCCTGGCGATCCGGCATCGGCTGGTAGCAACCCGGAGCACGTTCCCTACTGCAAAGGTGACGGCGCAAGTGGCGGCCCTGCGTCACCAGCGAGGCGCGTCCCGCTCGGGGCAGCCGAGGCTTCGGCCCGTGTCGTCGAACAGCGCCAATCAGCGTTTGTCGGCGTTCGCAGACATTGCCTATAAGTCGTCGGACGGCTACAAGTCGTGCCATGCGAGTTCGTACACCCGTCGATTTCGGCGTGATGATCCGCCAAGCGAGGCGGGCCCGGGGAATGACCCAGCAGGAGCTTGCGCGCGCCGCCGCGGTCGGACGCCAGTGGATCGTGGCTATCGAAGCGGGCAAGCCACGGGCTGAGCTTGGCAAGGTGCTTCAAACGCTGGCCGCGCTGGACTTGTGGCTGAGCATACACGGCGAGGGAATCCCCGAGGTCCGCGAATCGGAGGATCCGATCGAGGTCATCGACCTCCAGGCCGTTCTGGACGCCCACCGGCGCACATCCCCGTGACCGACCGCCTGGTCGCGCTGGCCAACGGGCGAGTCATGGGCGAGGTGCAACGTGACGCCCGAGGGCGGCTTGCGTTCGAGTACGACGAGGGATGGAGCAGGAACGACGCGGCCTATCCGCTTTCCCTCTCGATGCCGCTGACTGTCCCCAACCACGGTCACGACCGGATCGAGCCATGGCTCTGGGGCCTCCTTCCGGACAACGAAAACGTGCTGACGCGTTGGGCTCGGACGTTCCATGTGTCGGCCCGCAGTGCCTTTTCGCTGCTCAGGGCCACAGGGGAGGACTGCCCGGGGGCCGTTCAGCTGGTCCGGCCGGAACGCGTTGACCGCGTAATGGCTCCGGCAGGTCGGCAAGTCGCGTGGCTGACGGCTGCCGAGGTCGAGGCTCGCCTGCGTACTCTGCGCATGGACGACAGCGCGTGGCGGCTCGACGGCGACGAGGGACAGTTCAGCCTGGCCGGGGCGCAGTCCAAGACGGCGCTGCTCCAGGAAGACGGCCGCTGGGGCATTCCACAGGGTGCGACACCCACAACCCACATCCTGAAACCCCCAATCCCCGGCTTCCCCGGACACTGCGAGAACGAGCACCTCTGCCTGGCTCTGGCAGAAGCCCTGGGCATTCCCACCGCACGATCCCTGGTAGGGCGCTTCGGGCAGGAGACCGCCATAGTCGTCGAAAGGTATGATCGGATCCGCGCCGCGGGACGCCTCCTGCGGCTGCACCAGGAAGACCCTTGTCAGACACTCGCGCGCAGCCCCTTCAACAAGTACCAGAGCGACGGCGGACCGGGCTGCCGGGACATCGCCGGCGCAATTCAGTCCCACTGTGGTCGTCCGGGCGAAGATCTCCGCACGTTCGTGAAGGCGATCGCAGTGAACTGGGTCATCGGCGGCACCGACGCTCACGCCAGGAACTTCTCACTCCTGATCGGCGCCGGGGGCAACGCCAGGCTCGCGCCACTCTACGACCTGGCCAGCGCCCTGCCCTACCCCGGCCACTACGCGCCAAGGCTCAAACTGGCCATGAAGATCGGCGGGGAGTCGCGGCTGGGATACGTCCGGATAAGGCATTGGGAGCGGTTTGCCCGTGAGGTGGGCTTGCCTCCGGACGAGGTGCTGGAGATATCCGAATCCGTGGCCGCCGAGACGCCCGACCGGTTTGCCGATGTCGTGGCGGCCGCCCTGTCGGAAGGACTGGATCACCCGATAATGGAGAAACTGAAGAAGGAGATTGCGGGGCGCGCGGGCGGGTGTCTGGCGAGCCTGCGAAGGTGACCGCGCCCGCCGGCGGGCACCGGCCAGCCGGAAGCTGGCCCGCTTCGGATAAACCCCGCATCGAGTGCGGAGAATCCCCCCTCAAGTAGAGTATCTGTCACTCTGTTCGCGTCCCCGCCAAAAGCCCCAACGTTGTGCCGTCACATTCCGGGCCGGCGAAAGGGGCGACAAATGACGACTGGCGCAACCGCGATCATGATCGCTGTTGCCGTACAGCAGACGGCGGTAACGGGGGTCGTCCGCGACAGTACGGACCTGGAGCCGGTCGCCTTCGCGCGCGTGACGGTCGAGGTACCGGAGCATCCACCCAGGGAAACGGTCACCGACAGATTCGGCGCGTTCGCGATAGCGGGGCTCGAAGTCGGTGCGGCCGGCACGACGGTCAGCGTGGACGCCTTCGGATACGCGCCGTGGCAAACGGAAGTGGCGGAGGCAGCGGACGGTGAACTCACAGTCCTGCTTCGCCCGCAGCCGATCACACTTGAGGAGATTCGCGTCAATGCACGCCGGGCTGCGGACCCCTTGTCGTCGTCTCCGGGGGCTTTCGTGGTCGACCGGCAACTCGTGCGGACGCAGCCGGTGGTGCTGGAAACGGACGTGCTGCGCGCCACCGCCCTGTCCCCGGCAGCGTCGTCCGCGTCCGACTGGGTGGCGGCACCGTTTATTCGGGGCGGTGCAAGCGAGGGTACGCCCGTCTTCCTGGACGGAGTGCGAATCTTCAACCCGTTTCACGTGGGAGGGTTCGTCGCGGCCCTGAACGCCGAAGCCGTCAATCGCGTGACGCTGCTCACGGGATCGTCGAGCGAGGCGCTGGCCGTGGGCTCGCTGTCGGGAGCCATCGACGTTGCGACACGCGACGGAGCGCGGGACCAGTTTCACTCGAGCGGGTCGCTGGGAATTGCCTCGGTGCGCATGTCTGCCGAGGGGCCGGTGGGCGAGTCCGCATCGTTTCTGCTGGACGCAAGGCGCTCCTACATCGATCTGCTGACGGCGGGGCTGCGCGCGATGTTCGACAGCCCCAGGGTGCCGTATTCCTTCGGCGACCTTCACGGGAAGTTCACCATGGATCTCGGCGGCGTGCGCCGGCTTTCGGTGACTGGCTACTGGAACGACGAGTTTCTGGATTCGAGGCCGGACGATGTGCCGGCAGGAGACGAGGCGCTGGGCCGGGCCTCGAGGGCGACCTGGGGAAACATGGCGCTGGCCGCGCATTACCGAGATCGCCTCGGCTCGGCCACTCTGGTCGACCTGAGCGCGGGCCACAGCCGATTCTCTGGCGATTACATCGTGTTTCGGAACAAGACGATGGATTCCGACACCTCGTCGGCCGTACACGGAATGATGGGCGAATACCGAACCGAAGTGCGGTTGAGGCGACAGTCGGGCAGTCTGACCCTCGACGGCGGGTTCCAGGCCACGCGATTCGAGGCGGATCATGTGGCCCTTGGGAGCGAACGGGACGGCAGCGACCCCCATGATCTCTTCGAGGCCTTCGATCTCTCGCCCACGGTCACAAGGGTCGCGGCGTACGGAAGCGCCAAGGCGACACTCGGCAGGGGGGTCACGGTGGGAGGCGGCTTGCGGGCCGACCATTACTTCGGCGTCGAGGGTGCGCTGTCCCCCTTCGCCGAGGTCTCCTACCAGGGTTCCGGGTGGAAGGCATGGCTCGCCGCCAGCCGGATGCATCAGGCGCTGTCGTCGATTCGCAGCGAAGAGCCGGTTTCGTCCAGCTATCTGGCCTACGACCTCCTGGCACCGGTGGAAGAGGGTCCGCTGCTGCGCAACTCGGAGGTAGCCGTCGGCTGGGAGGGAGGCGCGCGCGGCGTGCGCCTTCGGGTGGAGGCCTTTGCCCGGAGGATGGACAACCTCCGGCTTCCCGTTCTTGGGGCGAATCCAATCGAATCGCTCATGCTGGTCGAACCGTCCAAACGGCAGATCGGCAGCGGCACGGCCAGGGGGCTGGAATCCACGTGGAGCTGGGCCTCGGCGAGCGGCGCGGCCAATGTGGTCGGCAGCTATCGCTGGGCCAGGGTGAATCGCACCGTGGCGAACTACAGCTACACGCCCAGGTTCCACAGAGATCACGAAGGCGAGCTGAGCGCGAGCCTGCAGCGGGGCGGCTCGACCTGGTCGGTTCGGTTTTCCGCGCGAAGCGGACAGCCGACGACGCCCATCATGGCCTTCCTGCCGTTCGTCGCCTACATGTCCCCCGACGCGAGGGTGGGCGGTCTCTACGACGATGTCCTGAACTTCGCCGGCGAGTACAACTCCGCGACGCTGCCGCCCTACGTGCGCATCGATCTCGGGTGGCGGGGCTCAAGCGAAGTGGAGTGGTTCGGCGGTGGGACACTGACGCCCTTTGCCTCCATCGCCAATCTGTTCAGCCTTCCCAACGTCGTTGGCGTCGCACCGGAGCAACGCCCTGACGGAGTCACCGAGCGCGTGTACGCGCCACAGCTTCCCATGGTCCCGTTCCTGGGTCTGGAATTCCGGTTCTAGGGAGAGACCAGCACCCGGTTCAGAAACGATCTCATCATGAATGACATCTCGCGCGAAAGAGCCATGGCCGTTCGAAGAGGGGTCCGCAGGTCCGGCGTGATGCGCCAGGTCGCGCCATTTGCGCTGTTGAGCGCCCTGATCGCGGGCGGCTGCGACTACACGCACCCAACGGACGTGTTCGTCCCCGCCGAGGACGTGATCGCCATCTCGGCAGTGATCAGTGCCGGGTTCGACACCGCTGCCCTGCTCGCCACTCTCCCGCATCGTGACGGATCCACGAACCCCCCGATCGTCAACGCGCGGCTAACAGGACCAGGCTGGACGGCCGACTTTCGTCAGGATCCGGACTCGCACACGCCAGAGGGTCTGCAAGCGTGCAACCTGTTGTCCGAGTCGGTGGCCTGGAAAGGCCCCGTGTCCTGCCTGCGCGCCCAGCTGCCCGAGCCCGTCAAGGCAGGGGTTCAGTACACTCTGTCCGGCACTACGGAGTTGGGCGCCTTTTCGGGAAACACCATCGTCCCGCCCCCTCCCGTGATCGTCGATCCCTCGGTGGAGTTCGTTGCGACACCGGCCGCCGACACCTTCGGGGTCGATCTGCGATACGAAACTCCGGCCGAGGTGGGACTGTTGGTTGCGGAGGCCGCCAATGTCGTGCAGGTGGTCGTGGACGGCGCGGGGAACCTCGGCGAGGAACCCAGATGGATCAAGTTCATCCGCCCCCGAGAACTGAACCCGGCGGCTCAGAGCGCCCGCATCATCGTCTGGGGTTATGACTCCGGTTCGTCCCAGGCCTGGCGGCCCCCCGAATTCCGCTTCGACCTCCATCTGGTGGGTTTTGACGAGAACTTCAGCCGTTTCGCCCGCCTCCGCTACGACCGGCTGGTGATCCGGCCGTGGCCCAGCTTCGGGCTGAGCGGCGACGAGGGCATATTCGGCTACTTCGGGGCCGCATCCCGCTCAGCCACCGCCGTGCGTGTGATTGTGAGGCCACAATGAGCGACCGGGTTGCACGCAATGTTCTGCCCTTGGCCGCCTGCCGATTGCGTTGCTACAATGCGACATGCTCGCGGACCGCCTGCTCAGAGAAGTCCTCGATACGTTGCCGGACGCCATCCTGGTTGTGGATGAGGGCGGCGTGATCCGGGAAGCCAACGAGCGCGTTACCAGCATGTTCGGCTGGGACCGCCGGGAGCTGATTGAGCGGAATGTCGATCTCCTGGTGCCCTTCCAGCACCGCGCGCGGCACGCGGAACTTCGGGCGGAATACGCCCGCCGACCCCTTGCCCGGCCAATGGGAAGCGGCATGCTCCTTCACGGGGAACGAAAAGATGGAAGTCAGTTCCCGGTGGAAATCGCTCTCAGCCCCTGGCAACCTGATGCCGGCGAACCGATGGTCGTGTGTGCCGTTCGCGACCTCTCCCTGTTCGACCGCTGGCGGAGCATGTCGATGGCCCGGGTGGAGGCGGTGGAAGCGGAGCGGACCCGGATCGCTGCCGAACTGCACGACGACATCGTCCAGCAGATGGTGTTCATCAAGCACCGCTTCACGACTTTGCGGAACGCGGAGAGCGTGTTTGGAGACGACGACAGTCTGCTGGAGCTTGGCTCGGCCATCGATCACACGATCGCGTCGATCGAGCGGATCTGCCGAGGCCTGACGCCGCTCGAGCTCAAGCATTTCGGACTCACCCTGGCGTTGAAGATACTGTTTCGCGAGTACTCCGAAGCGGGATTCAAGGTTCGAGGCAAACTTGTCGATGTAGGGCGTGACCTGGATCTCGCGAAGGCGCTGGCCCTGTTTCGGATCGTCCAGGAATCCCTTTCCAATGCACGTGAGCACTCGGGAGCCGACGAGGCACTCGTGACCATGACCCGCGATGCCGATTGGGTGCAGGTGGAAGTGAAGGACACCGGCGTCGGTTTCGAAACCGCCGCCGTCGCTTCGTCGGGGAGCGGAATCGGGCTGCTCGGAATGAGTGAGCGTGCCGCCATGATCGGCGGACTGTTCGAGTTGCGCAGCACTCCGGGCGAGGGCACGAGGATTCGGGTTCGCGTTCCGGTTGCCGAGCCGGCCAGGGCGGAGGAAGAGCTGTGAGCGCGGACACCAGGGTGCTCATCGTCGACGACCATGAGATGGTGCGCGCGGGTCTTCGAGCGATCATCGAGGGTACCGGCCGGATGAAAGTGGTCGCCGAGGCGGCCAACGGCGAAGACGCAATACGACTGGCGAAGGAGCACCGGCCCGCCGTGATATTGATGGATATCGACATGCCTCGTCTGAACGGCATCGAGGCAACCCGGCGAATCAGCGCGCTCGAGCTCGGCACGGGTGTCCTCATCCTTACGAGGCACGATCACGAAGAGTATCTGGAACCCATCATGTCCGCTGGCGCGATGGGGTTCATCAGGAAGAGCCGGGGACCTGAAGACCTGGTCCGGGCCGTGGATATGATTGCCGCCGGGAGGACAACGATGCCGCGGGAGGCGACCCGACTCTACATGCGGAAGCGGCAGGAATTCGACGCCCAGCCGGAAACTCCGCTGTCCCGGCTGAATGATCACGAACGCGAGATTCTGACACTCACCGCCCGGGGCTACACGGCAAGGCAGATTGCCGGGAAACTCCATTTGGCACCAAGGACGATCGAGAACTACCGCGCGCGACTCAAGGAAAAACTCGAGCTGCACGACCGATCGGATTGGGTGGACCTGGCGCTCAAGTCGGGCTTGCTGCTGGCCGAGTAAAGAGCGTCGGCCACAAGCCGGTCTGCCAAGGGAATGGTCGCTGCTGGACTCGAACCAGCGACCCCTACGATGTGAGCGTAGTGCTCTACCGACTGAGCTAAGCGACCTTGAGTACCCCCACGGGGAATCGAACCCCGGTCTCCTGGCTGAGAACCAGGTATCCTAGTCCACTAGACGATGGGGGCGTCTGCAGCTCGCCGGCGCGTGTCTCGCGACGCCCGCTGGCGAGGGGCAGATAAGCTACACGGAATGCGGGGATCGCTCAAGTCAAAGTCGATTCGCGGTGACGATGGCGGGTTCGAGGGGGTACAAGATCCTCGGTTCGAGCCTCCGGAGCCAGCAGCAGCTCCTTGAGGTCCCTCCTGGCGCGCCGGTTGCGTTTCCGTCCGGCGACCGAGAGCAAAAGCTGCCATACTCTACGCACGTTGACCTCCCGGGCCACCAGTATTGACCCGCTATTGCGACTGCCTCAGGACACAACGACTACTCCAGTGACCAGCGAACCACAAGTCCTCATCCTCGGCGGCGGGCCGGCCGGTGCCGCCGCGGCCCGACTCCTCGCCCGGTGGGGGCACGAGGTCGTGGTGGTCGAGCGGGCGGCCGACCCCGCCGCGCAATCCCTCGCCGAATCGCTGCCGCCCAGTACGCGCAAGATCCTCGCCGCGACGGGGCTGCTCGGGGTGGTGGAGGCGGGGGGATTCCACCCGAACGGGGGGAACACGGCGCTGTGGGGCGGCGAGGGCCGCCGGGACGACTTCGCGGGGGGCGCCGCCGGGTTCCACATCCTGCGGTCGCGGTTCGACGGGTTGCTGCGTGAGGCGGCGGCGGGGGCCGGGGCGGAGATCGTGGGGGGTGTGGCGAAGTTGCCGGAGCGGGTGGGTGATGGGGATGTGTGGCGGGTCGAGGTGGTGCTGGATGGTGGGGAGCGCGTGGAGGTCGCGCCGGGTTGGGTGCTGGACTGCACCGGTCGGGCGGGGGTGCTGGCACGCCGGTACCGGGTCCTCGAGAGCGAGGCGCCGACGCTGGCTGTCGTGCGCAGGTATCGCAGCGAGGACGGGTGGGGGAACGTGGACGCCACGCACGCCCTCGTGGAGAGCTTCGAGCGCGGCTGGGCCTGGTCGGTGCCCACCTCGGGTGAGGAGCGTCATGTGGCGGTGATGGTCGACCCTCAACTCCAGACCGTGATGGAGGGGGCCGCCGACCTCTCGGCTGCCTTCGAGGCCGAGATCGAGAACACCGCCCTCATGCGCTCCATCACCAACTCCGCCGTGCCTGCCGGCGGCGCCTGGGCGGTGACCGCGTCGATGTACACGTCGTCGGAGTTCGTGGTGGGACGGGCGCTGCTCGTGGGCGACGCGGCCTCGTTCGCGGACCCGATGTCGTCGTACGGGGTGAAGAAGGCGCTGGCGTCGGCGTGGCTGGCGGCGGTGACGGTCAACACCGCGATCCGGACGCCGGAGCTGGCGGGAGCCGCGGCCGAGTTCTACAGCGACCGGGAACGCGCGATGTATCGGTCGTTGCGGGAGGGGTTGGCGGTGGAGGTGGCCGAGGCGGGGGAGGGGGCACCGGACGCCTTCTGGCAGCGCCGCGCCAGCTGGCTCGCCGATCAGCCCCAGGCCGCGGCCGACGCCAACGCGCCCGACGGGCCCGACGCCGAGGCGCTGCGCGACGATCCCGAGGTGCGAGCGGCTTTCCACGCACTCCGCCTCGGTTCCGGACGGCTGCGGGTGGGACGCCGCGAGACGGCCGACCGCCCGCTCGTCATAGGCAACCGCATCCGCCTTGCCCCGGCGCTCGTCACCCCCCGCTTTCCCGGCGGGGTCCGCTTCTTCCGCGATGTCGACCTGCTCCGCGTCGTCCACCTCGCCACCGGCTCGGCGAACCCCGGCGCCCTCTACGAAGCGTACTCCGAGTGGGCCGCGCGCGAGGACCTTCCCCCGGTCGATCTGGCCAACTTCATCGGGGTGGTGGCGCTGTTGATCGCGGACGGGGTGCTGGTGCCGGGGCGTGGATCGTAGCACCCTGTGCTTGCAAAACACAGGCATCACCAGCATAATACATGCATGCAGAAATCCATCACAGTCCGGGATGTTCCCGAGCGAGTCTGCCGTGAACTCGCCTCGCGAGCCGCGGCCAACGGACATTCCCTCCAGTCCTACCTCAAGACGGCGTTGATCGAACTCGCCAGCCGGCCGGACGTCGCCGACGTGCTCGCGCGCATCGAGAAGCGCAAGGCGATGACCGGAACGAGACTGTCGGCGGCGGCCATTCTCCTACATCGCGACGCGGATCGCCGATGACGCTGGTCGTGGACGCCACCGTCGTGGTTTCCGCGTTGATCGACTCCGGGCCGGAGGGGACGTGGGCCACCGCGCAGTTGGCACGTGGCCCGCTCGCGGCGCCGCACCACATGCCCGTGGAAGTGACCAACGTCCTGCGGCGCGCGGCGTTGCGCGGCGAGATTTCGGATAGCGTCGCGGCCATCGCGCTGCAGGACCTGCTGGATCTGCGAATCGAGCTCTTTCCCTTCGCGCCGTTCGCACGGGGGGCATGGGCGCTTCGCGACAACGTCACACCCTACGACGCCTGGTACGTGGCCCTTGCGGAATCGCTCGATGCCCCACTCGCGACACTGGACGACCGGTTGAGCCGCGCGTCAGGGTGTCGGTGCACCTTCCGCTGTCTCGGTCGGGATTAGGAAGGGTGGCGGCGCGCGCTACTTTGCGCTGCGTCCGCCTGTTTCCTATCGTTGAGGTCGCCCACGGCGTTGAGGGCCGTGCATCACGTGCATCACCTTGAAGCAGGAGGGACGCGGCAGCGATGAGCCCAGGGAGAGGAAGGACAGGGAGCGGCAGGAACCGCGCTTCGGGACGCATGCAATCCCTCTCGCTGCCACTGGTGCCGACGCTGTCGGCGTTTCTCCTTTCCGTGGCTTTCCCCCCGGCCGCACCCGCCCAGCAGTCCGGCGACGACGCGAACGGCACCGGCATCCCCGTCACCGACCAGCTGGTCATCGACACCTGCGACCAGTGCCACGCCGTCGACGACGACGGGATGATGACGCGCGTCTCGTACATGCGGAAGACGCCCGAGGGGTGGCAGCAGTCGATCCGCCGCATGGTGACGCTCAACGACGTCGAACTCGAGCCGGAGACCGCCCGCGATGTCGTGCGCTATCTGTCGGACCATCACGGAATCGCGCCCGAAGAGCTGCGCCCCGCCCGCTTCGAGGTCGAGCGGCGCCTGATCGACTGGTCGTACGAGGAGGCGCACGAAGGGGACGAGGACGTTGATCGCACCTGCAGCAGCTGCCACTCGATGGGCCGCGTCGTCACCCAGCGCCGCACGAAGGAAGAGTGGGACCTGCTCATGTCGATGCACCGCGGGTACTATCCGCTGTCGGACACGCAGGGATTCCGCAGGCAGGGGCCGGCGCCTCGCGGCGCAACCGATGCGCGCCATCCGATGGACAAGGCGATCGACGAGCTCTCCGGCAAGTTCCCGCTGACCACCGCCGAGTGGACATCGTGGTCGGCGACGATGCGGCCGCCGCGGATCGCCGGCACCTGGGCGCTGCGGGGCCACGACCCCGGCCGCGGCCCGATCTACGGCACGGTCGAGATCTCGCAGGGCGCCGACGAGGGCAACTTCAACACGCAGATCCGCTACGCCTACGCCCGCTCGGGCGAACAGGTCGAGCGCGACGGGCGCGCGATCGTCTACACCGGCTACCAGTGGCGCGGCCGCTCCTTCGAGGGGGCCAGCGAGGAGAGCGCGCTGCGCGAAGTGATGATGGTGGAGCGCGGCTGGAACGAGATCAACGGGCGCTGGTTCGCCGGCGACTACGACGAGTTCGGGCCCGACGTGACGCTGGTGCGCGCGGACGGCCCGGTGGTTCTGGGACTGCACCCCGGCGCGCTCCGCTCCGGCAGCAGCGCCACCGTCACCGTGCACGGCGCGAACCTCCCGACCGGGCTCGGCGCGGCCGACCTCGACCTCGGCCCCGGCGTCGAAGTCGTGAGCGTGACCGCGAGCGCCCCCGGCATGTTCGCCGCCGAGGTCACCGCCGCCGCCGATGCCGCCCCCGGAGCCCGCGACGTGTTCCTCGCGGGCCGCCCCGTGCCGGGCCACCTGACCGTCTACGAGACCGTCGACCGCATCCTCGTCACCCCCGAAGCGGGGATGGCACGGCTCGGCGGCGGCGCCTTCCCCCGCGGCTACGCGCAGTTCGAGGCCACCGCCTTCAGCAACGGCGCCGACGGCGAGCCCGACACCGACGACGACCTCGACCTCGGTTTCGTCGACGTCGAGTGGTCGATGGAGGAGTACTCGGCGATCTTCGACGACGACGACATCGAATACGTGGGCTCGCTCGACGACAACGGCCTCTTCCACCCGGCGCTCGACGGCCCCAACCCCGACCGCGAAGGCATGCGCAACAACGTCGGCGACGTCTGGACGGTCGCGACCTACCGCGGCCCGGACGGTACGCAAGTGCGGGGACGCGCCCACCTGATCGTCACGGTGCCGCTCTACATGCGGTGGGAGCCGTGGCGGGTCCAGATGGTCCCGGGCGGCGCGCGCAGAACCTCGGACATGGGGAGCCAGAGATGAGCACCGCCCTCGCCACCGACACCACCTTCCTCGCCCAGCGCGAATTCCACCCCTTCGAAGCCGGCGGCGAGACCTTCCTCTACCTGGTCCCCTCGGCCGCCGTCTTCCACCTCGACGAAGCTTCGTTGGCCGTCCTCCGGACCCTCGAAGCGGGCGCCGCGAGCGAAAACGACATCGTCGCCGCCCTCGCCCCCCGCTTCGGCGAGGACACCGTCCGCAGGAGCCTCGCCGAACTCATGCGCGTGCAGGCCATCGGCCTCACCACGGCCCCGAAGGAGACCTTCCCGCGCGTCCTCCCCCAGGCGGATTTCCCGCTGACGACGATGGTCCTCAACGTCACCAACAAGTGCAATCTGGCGTGCACCTACTGCTACGAGTACGGCGAGGACAAGATCGTCGACACCACCTGCGACCCCGCGCCCAACTACATGAGCGAGGAGACTGCGCGGAAGAGCGTCGACTTCATGTTCGAGCAGTCCGGCGATCTGCCGGTCGCGCACCTCACCTTCTTCGGCGGCGAGACGCTCCTCAACTTCAAGGTCCTCAGGAAGACGGCGGCGTACGCCCGCGAACGCGCGAAGGAGCTGGGGAAGGACGTCGACTTCTCGCTGACCACGAACGGCACACTGCTCCGCGACGAAGTCATCGACTGGCTGGCCGACAACCGGATCGGCGTCACGGTAAGCATCGACGGGCCGAAGGAGATGCAGAACAAGTTCCGCGTCTTCAAGAACGGGATGGGCAGCTACGATTACGCGATGCCCAAGATAAAGCGCCTGCTGGAGCGCCACCGCACCCGCCCGATCGGGGCCCGGGTGACGCTCACTCGGCAGACCCTGGACGTGTCGCGGATCTTCCACCATCTGCGCAACGAGATCGGCTTCTGGGAGGTCGGTTTCGCCCCCGTCACCACCGCCGACGGACGCGGCTACGCGATCGAGGACACCGGCTTCGACCGCATGCTCGGCCAGTTCCAGGAGCTGGCGCGGGAATTCCTGGATTTCGCAGTCGAGGACAAGCACCACGGCTTCTCGAACGTCAAGGACACGATCGAGGAGATCCACAAGGGCGTGAGCAAAGCCTTCCCCTGCGGCGCCGGACTCGGGCTGATGGGCGTCGCCACCGACGGCGAGGTCGCGCTCTGCCACCGCTTTGCGGGCTCGGACGACCACAGCATCGGCTCGGTGGACACCGGGCTCGACCGCAAGCGCCAGTTCGAGTTCCTCGGGCACCACCACGTGGCCAACAAGACAGACTGCAGCACCTGCTGGGCACGGCCCCTCTGCGCCGGCGGATGCTATCACGAGGCGCATGTGCGCTACGGCGACACGGGCGTGGCGAACCTGCACTATTGCGACTGGATCCGGAGCTGGACCAACACCTGCCTGGAGGTCTACGGCGAGATCGCGGTCCGGAACCCGGGTTATCTGGAACAGTTCGAATCATGATCGGCGATCATGAATCATGACAGGACATCATGATCAGAGATCGCCGGTGACAAAGGAGGCCGGCAAATGGACCACTTGAAAGCCATCAACCAGAAGGCACGGCGGATTCAGGAGCATGTGGCACCGGGGGTGCCCGGGGAGGTTGCCGCATCGCCGGTGGCCGCGAACGGCGACGCCGACCTCGACGTCGTCGCGCTCGAAAGCTCCCCGGACCGGTCCGGGCCGCACATCCCGCTGGGGTGCTCGCTCGTATTCGCGCCGGGTTGGGAAGTGGACTCGACGGGCGGCACGGCCGGACTCTGTCAGCCGGTCGAGCGCGACCTCTTCGATTGCCACCTGGCCTGCTTCTGGCCCGCCCACGTCCCGGACCAGCTGAACCACGCGCCCGACTGGACGGGCAAGTGCGCGGCCGCGCAGAAGGACTGGCGCAAGATCGACCTGATCTTCCCGTGATGCGTGCCGCGGCATTCCTGACCGTCGGCCTGCTGGCCCTCCCCGCCCCAGCCCTCGCCCAGGGCGGCGGCAACGGCGTCATCTACATGGCGGCGTACGACCACGCGATCCATGTCATCGACGAGAACACCCTCGAGGTCGTGGACAAGATCCCGACGACGATCGGCATCCCGATCGGGCTGACGCTCTCGAAGGACCACGAGCGCATCTACGTGCGGGACGCCGAGTTCGAGGAGATCGAGATCATCGACGTGGCGAGCCGCGAGTCGATCGACAGCTTCACCCTCAGCCGCGGGAACCGGAAGGTGCGGATCTGGGGGATGGAGGTCGACCCGGCCGAGGAGTTCATCATCCTCAATACCATGCGCTACACCAAGCGCATCGACCGCTGGGAAATCGAGGAAGCGGTGCTGCTGAAGTACGACCTGGCCGAGAAACAGGTCACCGACACGATCCCGTGGCCGGAGGGCGATGGCGGTCGGAGGGCGCGGCTGATGTTCTCGCCCGAGGGGGACTACCTGTACTTCTTCAGCCGGGGCAACATCATCGTCCTCGAGACCGAGAACTTCACGGAAGAGGACCGCTGGGACCTGTCCCGCCCGATCGAGGAGGGGCTGGGGCGCTTCAGCTTCGGCTTCCCCACGAGCCCCCACGACGACGAGGGCTTCCACACCGGCCTCTTCAACTTCACCGACCCCGTGCAGGACCGCCGCATGATGGGAATCGCGCGCGTCAACCTGGCGGAGAGGGACGTCGACTTCTTCACCCTGGGGCCGAGCTCGCCGGTCAGCTTCCGCCTCGCGCCCGGCGGCAGGAAGGCGTACGGGCTGGTGCAGCAGATCGGCAACTACGAGTTCTGGACCTTCGACGTGGAGGGTCGGCGCGTGGAAAGCCGCCAGCGCTTCGCGGGGCGTCCGCGCATGGGCCTCGAGATCAGCTCGAACGGCGAACTGCTCTACATCTACAACGCCGGCTCGACGATCGACGTCTACGACGCCGCCACCTACGAGTTCCTGCGGACCGTGACCTTCGACGCCGACATGACCAGCTTCGTGATGATCCCGGAGGGAACCGGCCCCGGGGCGAACTGAGGGCCGCCCCGGCCGCAGCCTGATGGCCATGCTGGATGCCGAACTGCGGCGCGGACTCGCCTACGTCTTCCCCTACAAGTGGCGGCTCGCGGTCATCCTGGCGCTCAACCTGGCCGGGACCGCGCTCGCGCTCTACGTCCCCTTCCTCACGCGCACCCTGGTCGACGACGCGCTGCTGGGGCAGGACCTGAGCGCGCTGGTCCGCGTCGTCGTCCTCTTCGCGGGCGTCACCGCCGCCAGCTTCGTGCTCAACTTCGCCAGCGGGATGCGCTACACGAAGGTCTCGGCCGAGATCCTCTTCGACATGCGGCTCGCGGTGTACCGGCACCTGCAGCGGCTGTCGCCCCGGTTCTTCGCACGGACTCCGCTCGGCGAGATCATGTCGCGGATCAACAACGACGTGGGCGAGATCCAGCGCGTGCTCGCGGACACGGCGCTGGCGTGGATCGGGAACGTGGCATTTCTGGTCGGGACGGTGGCCATGCTCCTCGTCCTCGACTGGCAGCTGTTCCTGGCGGCCGCGGCGCTCCTGCCGCCGGCGATCTGGGCGATCGTGCGGTACCGGCGGCGCCTCGAGGTGCGGGTGCGGGTCATGCGGGAGCGCAGCGCGAGCATCGGCACCTTCCTGATCGAGACGCTGCGCGGGGTGCGCCTGATCGCCGCGTCGAACGCCGCCGAGCGCGAGGCGGGGCGCTTCCGCGAACACAACGACTCGTTCGTGCGCTCGCTCATGTCGATGCAGCGGCTGCGCTACCTGTCGGGCGGCCTGCCGGGGCTGCTGCTGTCGGCCAGCACGGCGGTGGTCTTCCTCTACGGCGGCGCGCGCGTGATCGACGGCGTGATCACGCTGGGCACCTTCACCGCGTTCATGGCCTACCAGATGCGCCTGATCGGTCCCGTGCAGGGGCTGATGGGGCTGTACACGGGGATCGCGACGGCGCGGGTGTCGCTGCGCCGCGTGCACGAGCTCCTCGACGAGCCGGTCGAGGTGGTCGACGCCGAGGCGCCGGCCGCGCTGGGCCGGGTGCGCGGCGAGCTGGTCTTCGAGGACGTGTCGTGCGGGCACGGGCGGGGAGGCGCGGTGCTGGAGGGGTTCGGGATGGCCGTCGCGCCGGGTGAGGTGGTGGCCCTGGTGGGCCCGTCGGGGAGCGGCAAGTCGACGGTGGCCGACCTGATCGTCCGCCATCTCGACCCGGATGCCGGGCGCGTGTTGCTGGATGGACGGGATGTGCGGGACATCGGCCTGGCGGAGCTGCGCGCGAATGTCGCCCTCGTCGACCAGGCCGCGTTCGTGTTCAACACCTCGATCCTGGAGAACGTGCGGTACGCCCGGCCCGACGCCGACGAGGCGGCGGTGATGCGGGCCGTGGAGCGCGCGGGGCTGGCGGACTTCGTGGCGCGGCTGCCCGACGGGCTCGGGACGGTGGTGGGCGAGGATGGCGGGCAGCTTTCGGCGGGCGAGCGTCAACGCGTGGCGATCGCGCGGGCGCTGCTGGCGGATCCGGCGGTGCTGGTGCTGGACGAGGCGACGAGCGCACTCGATTCGGAAGCCCAGGCGCACGTGGTGGGCGCGTACCGCGAGGTGATGAGGGGGCGGACGACGGTGCTGATCACGCACCGGGAGGAGATGCTGCGGGGGGTGGATCGGGTGGTGGGGGTGGGTGGGGGGTAGGGTGATCGCTGGCCTTCGCGGAAGAACGCCCGGACCCAGCCATAGAGCCCCTTTACCGGGTCGCGGTCGTCTTCAATCCTCCGCGCCCGTTTCTCCCGGGCCGCCCTTGTCCCGACCAGCCGTTTCGGAACCCTCGTCCCGGCCCATCCCGCGCTCGGCCACCCGCTCCAGCAGGTAGAAGAACAGGCGAACCGCAGCGAGAATGAGCCCGCTGAAGGCCAGGAGGAGGACCAGCACCCCGATCATTTGCAAGGAATCGCGCAGCATCGGTGATCAGCGGACCGGCAGGTCTTCCGGCGGCTCCTCCATGTCCGAATCCGCTGTCGCCGTCCGCTCGCGTCTCCAGCGGTACAGCGCCCAGCAAAGGCTCACCGCCCCGGCGTAGAGGGCGGCATTCCAGATTGGAATCGGGCCCACGACAGCATCACGAAACATCATGAATACCAGGACGGCGAGCGCAATCAGAAGCGCCGACAGGGCGAGCTGCCTCCAACTCGTCGCCGTGTCGGACTCGCGCGCCAACGCGGCAATCCGGGTGAGGACGCGTTCGTCCGGATCACTCAGATCGCGCACGGTCTTCTCCTCCGTATCGAGCAGAAGGCGGGCGCCCTCCTGAATCTGCCAGTCGAGCCAGCATTCCTCGCACGTCTGGAGGTGCTCGACCACCGCCGGGTCGCTTCGGGAAGTGCCCGCGCGCCGCAGGGCGGCCAGGTCAGGACAGTTCATCTTTCGAACCCTTGAGCAAAGTGCGGAGTTTGATCCTGGCGTGTCGGAGGTGGGAACGTATCGTCGCCGGGCTTACCCCGAGCTTTCTCGCGGCCGCATTGGGACTGTTGCCCTTGAGGTGGACGACGATGAAGGCCTCGGCCTGGCGGGCGGGAAGCTTCGCCAGGGCGTGCTCCAGCCTATCCAGGAAGCGCCGATAGCTCAACAGCCTCCCCGGGTCGGTGAGGAGTTCCCTCGAGTCCTGCACGGGGGCGACGTGAACCGAGTACCGATCCATTGCGGACGCCCGTGCCAGCTTACTGGCGCGCCAATTGCGGGCATGATAATGGGTCAGCCTGGCTATCCATCCCGACAGAGATCCACGGTGCTCGTAGCGACGTCTCTGCTTCCAGATGCGGACGCAAACCTCCTGGTAGAGGTCGTCCCGTTCATCGCCGTCCCCAGCGTACGACGCCGTGATGCTCCTGATGAGGTGGCCCTGGGACTCCAGCAACGCCCGAAACGCCTCCGGATCGCCTCGGAGAAAAGCCTCGATATCAATTCCCGCGGCCCCCTCGGTGTCGTTCATCCATACCGCCGACTGCGGGTGAGATACACCAGCAGCAGGCCTTCGGCCAATGGGACGGACAGCGGCAGCCAGGCGGCCGGCACGCCCGGGCGAAATTCCCCGGTGTCCAGAAACGGCTGTATGGGTGCTGCAAGCACAACGGCGGCGAAGAAGGCAATTCCCCCCAGAATGCCGAACGCCAGCAGCGCGGTCCTGCGCACCCCCCGTTTGAGATCTACGGTCAACTCCGCGGCAAGCAGGCCGAGGAATACGTTGACAAGGCTGAAGATGG
This sequence comes from Gemmatimonadota bacterium, assembly GCA_022827345.1. GTDB lineage: Bacteria > Gemmatimonadota > Gemmatimonadetes > Longimicrobiales > Gaopeijiaceae > Bin94. The sequence continues at coordinate 170,951 of JAJDTB010000015.1, forward strand.
CCATGACGATCGGAAAGTGCAGACGCCACCGGAGAATGTTCGGGGGATGCTGTTCGGGATTCCCGACCCTCAGGCTGTACTGGTCCGGTGGGTTCGCCTCAACAAAGTCGAGATTCCGCAGAATCCCCACAGGTGTGTCAGCGCCAAACCGCCGAGCGTCTTCGGTCGTGCTTCCCAGACTGGCACTATACCGGTGCCCGACGATCGGATCTAGCCAGGCTTCCATGACGTAGGCAACCGACCCCAGAGCAAGGCCGACCACGAGCGTACATCGGAGGGCCCGGCGAGAATGTCCCAGCTTCCGGGCGACGACCAGGCCGGCGGCGAACAGGGCAAACGGAAGCACGGTAGAGAAATCGCTCACGGTGACCCACAGCCACCGGAGGAACGAGCCGGACCATGCATACGGAGGCCAACGGAATTGAAGAAGGGGTGAGGCCGCCACGAACAACAAGCACCAGGGAAGTATGGCTCTGGCGAGTGCGGCGCACAGCCTTTGGTCCTTTTGCCTACCTCGAATGATCGTCACCGTCTCGCTTTCCAGATGTGAGGGTCATCGTCCGCCCGGTGTCGGGCCGCGGGTCAGGTTGCCCTTGTAACAGATCCCGGCTCTGAGACGTGCAACAGGACATTGCACGCTTCCCCGGTGGGCGCTGTTGTAAGGGAGATCCGTGCATCCAAACCACCGGCTGCCGGCAGTCCCGACCTGCCTCGAAAGGAAGATGGCGATGAACATTTGCAAAGGCCTGGGGCTCGCAATGGTCGTCGCCTCCGCGCCTCTGCAACTGACCGCCCAGACCGAGACCATCGACCTCTCCGGTCACACAAGCCGTGTCTGCCTTTTGCACGCGGACGGCAGGCAGCTGAACCCCGTGGCGAGCTACCACGTGGAAACCGAAGGATGGGATTCACCGGCGCGATTCAGTCACACGCGCGCCTCTGCACCTCGCGCTTCCGGGGCATGGACATCCGTGACTGACTCCATGGCCGTGCTGGTGAACGAAGTCACCGGAATGCTCACCCGCCTCACGGTCCGTAACGGCTCGCTGGTCGCGGATACATTCGACCTCGGGATCCGCGGCCGCCACCCGTCGGCCGACCGCCCGTCGGAGATCAGGGTTGTCGTCGGCAGGAACGACGGGATCTGGATGCGCAACAATATCGATGGCCAGCACGAGGTGTGGAGCATCATCCAGCCGGGGGCAAACCGTAGATGGCGCATCGCGCTGGCGGCCTCGATGCCGGTATCGCCATTCGAGGTGACTACTGCGGCCATGAGTGAATCTGGTGGCGCAGAATGTAAGGTCAACATACCATAATGTAATGTTTGCATTACATCGCTTGAGCGTCGCCCTCGTCATCGGCCTCGCGCCGATCCCGGTCGCGGCCCAGATGGACACGCTGGACCTCTCCGGACAGGCTGGCGAGACCGTAATCCCTCCCGAGTTCGCCGGAGGTTTCTTCGCCCGGATCGGAGGGATGGTCGTCGACGAACGGGGAATCTGGGTCGTCGACCGCGGTCACACGACCGTTCTCCGCTTCGACCCCGATGGCGTCCTGAGGGCGCAATACGGCCGCGAAGGGAGTGGGCCCGGTGAATTTCTCCTGCCATCGCGCCCCAGGGTGGACTCGATAGTGACGGTGACCGACGTGCGACTGGGGCGGATCGTGCGTTTCAGCCTGGAGGGCGAACACATCGAGACCACCCGGCAGGACCGTCGGCCCGTCACCTCGAGCGGGATGGAGGTTCCCCTCGGAGAAGTGCTTCCCCTCTCCGACGGCTACCTGATCAGTGCCACGGCGGGATGGTATTCCTTCGGGGCGTCGGCCCCCAGCGATCCTTTCAGCCACGTCCTGCTCTTCCATCCGGACGGCTTGTGGGTGGACACGCTCGCCAGCTACCACATCGATTCCGGCAGGTGGGATGCGCCCGGTCGGCTTGGCGGCAACTTCGAGACCGGCCTGGGCAGATCGGGGTCATTCGCGGTGGTGGGCGATTCCCTGGCGGTGCTGGCCGACGGGATCGCCGGGACTCTGACTCGCCTTCGCATCCGCGGCGGAGTGCCCGTGGCCGACACGATTGACATGGGGATGCGGGCGCGTCCGGTGAGCGACCGCGACATGGACGAGTTCGAGGCGCGCCTTCGTGAGGACAAGCCGGACCTGCCGCGGCGAATCGAGTTCGAAATGGCGGACGGATGGTCGGTCGCGACCAGTATCCTGCCGGGCGAGAATGGTGAGTTCTGGCTGAGCCAGGCAGTGGAGGGCGAACAGCAGGAGTGGGTGGTCGTGAAACCGGGATCGACTCGGAAGCGGCGCGTACTGCTCCCGGAGCGATTCTCTCTCAGGGCGATCCACGATGGGTACCTGTATGGGGTCGGCACGGACGCGCTCGACATCCCGAGCGTGGTAAGGATCGCGGATCCGCGGGGGTAGGTTGTCGTAGACATTCACACTTGGAGGAACAAGATGGACGGATCCAGCAATCCAGTGACAGCCGTCGTGCTAGCACTCGTCGCGGCAACGCTTTTGGCCGCGGGCCCGGCGGCCGCCCAGGAAGTCATCGAATTGCCCGCGGAGGACCGTCGCCTGGAAGCCAACCTCGAAGAGGTGTACCGCGTAGGCGCGATGACAGGCGAGGACTGGGAACAGTTCGGAAACGTGCGGCGGGTAGGGTTCGATGCCGAAGGGAAACTGTACGTCTTCGACAATCAGGCTGACCGGATCCACGTGGTGGGCGCGGATGGCGAATACGTGCGTACGCTGGGTCGCTCGGGCGAGGGGCCTGGCGAATTCCGAAGCCCGGATGGGCTCGCGGTCATGCGCGACGGACGGGTGGTGATCGCCGATCTTGGCCACCGTGCGTACCACATCTTCGATGCCGACGGCGAGCTGGAGCGCATGGTGGGGATGGCATTGGAAGGGGGCGACCTGCGGATCACGGATATCTATCCGGACCCCGGGGGCGAGGCCATCTTCACCGCCGTGGGGGCACAAATGCTATCGGGAAGCATGGGGGGAACGGGAGCACGCATCGCCCCGCATACGTCACGGGCGGTGGAGCGACTCGTGCTCATCGGTGAGGTTGCCACCAAGGACACCGTCGCCGAAGGCTGGCTGCCGAGCGGAGGAGACAACACGTCCATCCCTGTCGATGGGCAGACGAACTACCGCGTGCCACGCCCCGGCGTTTTCGGGCCGGACATTCTGCCTGGCGTGCTCCCCGATGGAAGCGTGGCTTTCTCCGACTCGTCGGCCTACACGATCAAGATTGCGCGACCGGGCGCGGGGGTCTGGAGGATCCTGACGCGGCCGCTCCGACCGATTCCCGTTACAAACCGGGTAATCGAAGACGAAAAGGAGCGTCGACTCGAGGAACTCGAAGAGAGGGGCGACAGGGGCGGGATCGTGATAAACGGCGTGCGCCAGGCGCCCAACCTGGAGCGCCTGCGCCGGCGAATCGAAGAGTTGGAGTTTTTCGATGAGGTGTCGATCGTTCGCGACCTGAAGACGGGTTGGTCCGGTGAAATCTGGGTGCAGCGGCACGGGCCGGAGCCCGGGGACGACGACGGTCCCATCGATGTACTGACCATGGACGGCGAATACCTCGGCACCTATCCGGCGGGCGCGATCCAGATGCCGGCCGCCTTCGGGCCGGACGGTCTGGTCGCGTTCATCGAGACCGACGAGCTGGATGTGGAGACGGTGGTGGTGAGGCGGCTTGGGGGGTAGAGGGCACCCCGGGAGAGTCGAGCCCACACACTAACGATGAACTTGTCCATGGCCAGAACCACACCGCCAACGTTATTGGCCCTTCTGTGGCTCTTTGTCGCCCTCCCTCAATCAGCCCATGCCCAACTGGTCCGTGGCAGGATTGTCGACGCAGGAGGCGGCAATGGGATCGGCGGCGCGATGGTGAGCCTCATCGACCAGAGCGGCCGGGAGATCGAGCAGGTGCTCACGCGATCCCCCCGCGGCCTCTTTCAGCTTCGGGCACCCTACCCCGGCCAATACAGCATCAGGGCCGACCGGATCGGCTACGCCTCCACCTCGTCGGAGTTCTTCGGCCTGACCGCCACGGACACGATGACAATCGAATTGGTCGCGGGGATCGAGCCGGTATCCCTGCGGGGGATTGAAGCGGAGGCGGATCGTCGGTGCCGTGTCCGTCCGCAGGAAGGCCTGGCCGTTGCCCGAGCGTGGGAGGAGGCGCGCAAAGCCCTGGAGGCCGCTTTGTGGACCCGGGAGCGGGGACTGTACCGCTACGAGATGCTCCGGATTCAGCGCCGGCTGGACGAAAGGGGCCGCAGGGTAGAGCAGGAAGACCGCTCCTACACCGAGGTGTCGGCCCCGGCCCCCTTCACTTCTCGTCCCGCCGACTCGCTGTTGGCCAGCGGATTCGTGCGTTTGTCGCCTTCGGGCTCCGAGTTCTGGGCGCCGGACGCGGACGTCCTCCTCTCCGACTTCTTTCTGGACACGCATTGTTTTCGGATCGGGGAAAGCGAGGGCGGACCAGGAGAACCGGTGGGCCTGGAGTTTGAGCCCGCGCCCGGTCGCCAGGTGCCTGAAATCGCGGGTAGGATGTCGCTTCATCCGGCGACGGCCCAGCTGCAACGCCTGGATTTCCGGTACGTCAACCTCAACGTCCACCCGCGGCTCATGCGGGCCTCCCCCGGAGGCAGGGTGGATTTCAGGACGCTGCCGAACGGCACATGGATCGTGCCGTCGTGGCATCTGCGGATGTTCCGCCCCGGTGAAACGGTCGACGCCTTCACCGGCCGTCCTGCGGCCTCCCTGCAGGCGGTCATCATGGAGCACGGCGAGGTGCTGCGCGTTCACGATGAAGACGGCATCGTCTTTGAGGGTGACCGCGGCCGGCGCATCTAGGGCACCGTCCTCGACACTCTGCAGGTCGGCCTGCCGGGCGCCCGCGTTTTCGTCAACGGCGAGGGAACCGAGGTTGTCACGGACGCCGCCGGTCGTTTCGAGCTCGATCACCTGGGCCCCTACACCTACTCGGTCTACTACACGCATCCCTATCTCGAGCGCCTGTGGTTCCAGCCCACGCCGGTCGATGTCGATGTGGGGTCTGAATCCTCCGATCCGGTTCGGGTCGACTTCCGGACGCCGCCGATCGGAGACGTGTTGGACGAGATCTGCCGCGGTGTCAGGCGGTCGCAGGCAACCGGCGATGGTCTCCTCACCGTTTTCGTGGCCGATGCGCAGGGGGATCCCGTTGACGGGGCGACCGTCCTGGCGATAGCGGCGTCTCGCGGCGCGCAAGGAAACCGGGCGGGCGGGCCGAGGATTCAGGGACAGACCAACGCTTCGGGATTGTTTCGAATGTGCTGGCTGCCCATGAGAACTCGCCTGGAGGTGGTGGCGCTGACAAGCGACGAAGAACTTGATCGTCACGCGTTCGAAGACGCGTCCACCCTCGCCCATCTCTTCCCTGCCAGAGTTCGGGAGATCACAATCGCTGCCGACGCTCCACACAGATCCCTCCTTCTGCGAGTCGAGCGATGAGTGCAGCGCGTCTTGGCGAACGGTCGCGGCTGTTGACCGCATTCATCCTGGGTGCGGCGAGCGCGGTGTTCGCTCAGGAAGGCGCCGCACAGGTCATCGACGGGGTCGTCGTGGACTCGGAATCGCGGATTCCGGTGGCCGGAGCGCTTGTCTCGCTGGTCGACGGCAGCGGCCGCGACATCCAGCGCTTCATGGTCGATGCCGCCGGCTCGTTCCGCTTCCTGGTAGCGGCGGTGCCGGGCAGCTACAGTCTGCGCGCGGAGCGTCTCGGGATGACCACCAGGACGGTGGACAGTTTCGATCTGGAACCGGCCGACACGGTCACGATTCGGATCGCACTGAGTCATCGTCCGATTGCACTGGCGGGCATCCAGGCGTCGGGAGAACGAAGATGCGAGCTGGAGGCTGCACTCGGCGAGACGACCCACCAGGTGTGGGAAAGGGCCCGAACGACGCTGCGGGCGGTAGGCACCTCGGATTCGGTTGGCCGGTACGTCTATGATCTCGAAAGGCACGTCCGGGAACTTGAACCACGGTCCCTGGAGATTCGCAGTGAGACGCGCACGCATGCGCGGTCGACCGACGAGCGGCCGATCAAGAGCCATCCCGTGGAAATCCTCGTCGCCGACGGCTGGGCTGTCGGTGACGAAGCTGGCGGATATCGCTTCTTTGCGCCGGATGCGCACACCCTTCTTTCCGACCTCTTCCTCGCCACCCACTGCCTGCGGCTCCGTCCCCGCGACGAGTCTCGCCCCGGGTTGGTGGGACTGGAGTTTCGGCCCATCGGCCTCCGTTCGAACCACACCGACATCGAAGGCGTCCTCTGGCTGTCCCGCGAAACCGGCGAGCTCCTCTGGCTTGAATTCGATTACCGCGGCCTGCCCGGGTTGGCGGCGGACCACCACAGCGACCAGGTCGGTGGCCGTGTGGAGTTCCTGGGCCTGCCCGACGGCGGATGGATCGTCTCGGAGTGGTTCATCCGCATGCCGATGATGGTCGAAGAGCGTCACGACTTCCTGGGTGGCCGGCGCGCAAGGCTGGAGGGAATCGCGGAGGAGGGGGGCCGGGTCGTGCGGGCGGTGCGGCGGGGTACCGGACAGGTGGCCTATGCCGAGCTTGGCGGGACGGTGCTGGGCGAGGTCTCAGGAGGGGTCGCCGGGGATGGAATCGCCGTTGTAGGTGCCGGAGTCCAGACCGCTCTGGACGAAAGTGGGGGCTTCGTCTTTGACGGGCTCCCGGAGGGAAGCTATCGACTTGCATACATCCGTCCTTACCTGATGGGTGTGGATCGCGAATACGCGGTGGCCGATGCAAGGGTCTTGCCGGGCGATACAACGACGCTGCGGGTCACGGCGCCTCCCGTGCACGACGTGCTTGCCGCGACGTGCCAGGTGGAAGAGTGGAGCCGAGGGACGGGAATCCTGGTGGGAGATGTGTCGGATGGGCAGGGTCGCGCGTTGGAGGAAATCAACGTGGTGGCGGAATGGGTAGCGGTGCGCAACCTTTCCGGCCGAATGATCGGCCAGGCCCGAACGGCCGAGGCCGTGACCAATCGGTTGGGCGAGTTCCGCATCTGCGGCGTCCCTGTGGACCGTTACACGATTACCGTGACCGCGGGCACCGGCGCGGAACGTGTGATGACGGAAGTGGTGCTGTCGCCGGACGAGCCGGTTGGCGGTGTGTCGCTCAGGCTCGCGAGGTAGAGTCCGCGGCCAATCATGATGATAGACGGCGAGTTCGAGCGCACGGTTGATGCCGGCCAGACCAGCGATGGCCATGTAATGTATACATGACATTTTGTAATGGCGCCATGACACCATACATACCAACTTACCAACGGTCCCCAAGCAGACCTACCCTGTCCAGATCCGGGCCCCGCGCGGCCACGGCACTCCTGACCTTGGCCCTCCTGGCCAGCATCGCCTGTGACGATGGCACCTCAAAGGACCCCACCATCGTCCCGACCGGAATGCCTTTCGACGAAATGTTCCAGCTTGTGCAGGTGCTCACACCGGAGCAGACCCCGGAGTCTCCGATCGCACTGATCTCGGGCGCGAGCTGGGACGGTGGCAGCATAGCGATCGCCGACGGGTCGGAGGGCAACGCAAAGCTGTTCGACAGCGACGGATCACTCATCGCCGCCATGGGCCGATCCGGCGAGGGACCGGGGGAATTCAGAAGCGCGCGCCACCCTCAACTCCTGGACGGACAGCTGTACATGGCCGACGGACAACTGGGCCGCGTGTCCGTGTGGACGGGCGGCGGGGAGCTGGAGCGCGAGATCGACTTCCGCTTTGGTTTCGTTTCGGATTTCGCTGTACTTCCGGATGGCCGGCTGGTGTTCGCCGGACTCGTGTTCGCGGACTCCGCAGCGGCGATGGGCGTGTACGCCAACGACGGGACTCCTCTGATGCACGGCCTCTACACTACCGACGTCCTCCCGGCGGGCGCCGACCCCAGTCTTCCGTGGGGGAACTTGCGGCAGAACTTGTTCGCCGTCAGCAACGACACGGCCTGGGCGGTCTCGACGATTTCGGACAGCATCTGGGCAGTGCCGTTGAACCGCGACGTGCTTGAGCCCGAGTCCTACCGGCTCGCCATTCCCGGCTACGTGGCCCCAGCCGCTCCGCAGAACCCGCTGCGATCGATCGAGGACCTGATGGCGTGGGGCAATTCGTTTCACGGCGCGGCACGGCCCGCGGCAAGCTCCGAACTCCTTGCCATTCCGTTTGTGCAGGGCGTGCTGAATTACGGTGATCCCACCATCCTGGTATTGAGAGATGAAAACGGTGACTGGTACGCGCTCAGTGATCCGCCGCCGGTGATCGCGGCACATGCAAACCAGCTGCTCGTCATCCACAATCCGCTGGGAGACCCAGTCGAACTTGCCGTCTACGAGGCGCACCCCCCGCACCAGGCGAACGAATGAGCCCGCGCGAGGAACCCGCATCCCGAGGTGGAGGTCGGCCGGGAGCAGGGACTGGAGACGCCCCGGCTGCCGCGCGCGTGTGCGTCGACTCGCCGCCGCTGCTGCCGCTGACCGGCCGGGGCGTCACCGTCGCCGTCATCGACAGCGGCGTCAATCCCGGTCATCCGCATGTTGCCGGTGTCGCCGGGGGCGTGCGCATCGCCCTCTCCGGCGATGTCGAAGACGACTACATCGACCGCCTCGGGCACGGCACCGCGGTTTTCGCGGCCATCCAGGAGAAGGCGCCGGGCGCGGCCATCTTCGCGGTGCGCGTCTTCGAGGACCGGCTGCGGACGAGTTCGCGTGCGCTGGTGGCCGCGATCGATTGGGCGGCGGCAAACGGCATCCGCGTGGTCAACCTGAGCCTGGGGACACTCCGCGAAGAGCACGCCGAGGCGCTGGGCAGGGCGGTGGCGCGGCTTGCCGGCGCGGGGGGTGTGGTGGTGGCGGCGGCCGAGGACGAGGGGCAGCTGTGGTGGCCGGGGTCGCTGCCGTCGGCGGTGGGGGTGGTGGCGCACGCCGGCTGCCCGCGCGGGTGCGTCGAGGTGCGGGGGGCGGCCGACGGCGACGCGGTGGTCGCCGCTTCACCCTATCCGAGGTCGATTCCGGGAGTGCCGGTGGAGATGAATCTGAGCGGAATCAGCTTCGCCGTGGCGAACGTGACCGGGGTGCTCGCGAGGGTGCTGGAAGGGTGCGAAGCGCCGGTGACCGCGGGCGCGTGCATCGAGTTGCTTCGGGCCCGCTGACCGGCGGCAATCCGGCGGGCTGTGGAGAGCCGAGCGTGCATCCGCCCACGCGCCTCAGGCTGGGCGTGTCGGGGTGGGCGAGTCGGCAACCCTGCACCCGACATTTCTTGAAAATCCGTAAGTCGGTTGCGGATTTTCAAGAAAGACAAGCCACATACGACTACACTTCGACACCCTGAGGACGGAGCCGAGGGCGATGCTGAGGGCGGGTGTCAAGCCGCATACGACTGGAGGCACCGGCCCCGACCGAGGTCGGGAAACCGGCCGCGATTCGAGGTGCCGGCCCCGGCCCAGGTCAGGAAACCGGCACCAGCCTCCGTCCGACCACCTGCGGAACCTCGGTCTCGTCCCGCCGGACCCCCCAGACGTGCGTCTCGGTCGCGTCGCTCACGCGCAGCCACTCGGGCAGCAGCACACGGCGCGGCGGCTCGTCCATGTCGCCCCGGCGCACCGCGTAGTGCACCCTGAGATCGCCTTCGATCTCGTGCGTCCGGAACCAGATCTCGCTGGAAGACGTCGGGATCGGCCGTCCTTCGGCCGCGGGCAGGTACTCGGGCTTGTAGAGCGCCTCGTAATAGATGTCGCGCACCTCCTGCCGGGTCAGTCTGTCGGCATGCAAGGGCGCAAAGACGTCGAGCCGTTCTTCCAGCACTTCGTCCAGCATTTGAGGGGTCACTTCGCGGGGCTCGAGCTGCAGGCGCCGGTGCCAAACCGTGTCTCCGGCTGAGTTCACCTCGATCAGCTCCACCGAACCGGGACCGCCCTTGGTGCGCATCACGATGGCCGCACCGGGCTCGAACCGAACCTGATCGTGGTCCGCGAAACGCTGGCCACTGTAAGAATCTCTGCCGTCCGGAAACTCGGCGACCATGACCCGGTTGCCGATGTCCAGCCACAGCAGCGGCTCGGGATCGAGCCACTCTCCGGTTTCGGCGCGCCGGACGCGCAGCAATGGCTCACGCAGCACTGGGCCGTCCACGGCCAAGGGGCCGACGGCCGCTTCCATGGCCGGCGGGACCACCGCGCGGCCCAGGTATACCCCGTCCCGGGGGGGCGCCAACACGATGCTCAGTCCTTCGTACTCCAGGCTGGTTCCCGGCCCGAGCTGCGTTCGGGTGTGTTCGCCGTCGGCGGCGAAGTACGCGAACCGCGATCCGCTCCAATCCATGACGGACATGGTGCCGTCCTCCTCGACGAAGAGGCCTCCGGCCCCGCCGAACCGCCCCAGGCCCTCTCCCATTCGGCCTCGCAGGCTGAGCAGCGCACCGTCGGGGGTCCAGGCGCTGATCTGTGCGGTGCTCGCGTCCGCGACCAGGACACGGTTTCGGCCGGGGTCGATCCGCACGAGGGGTGTTTCGAACGCCACGCCCGTCTCGAAGGGGTCGCCCAGCTGGTATTCCGCCTCGGTCGTCCAGACGGACAGGTCGTGGTCGGTGGCGGTCCGGCCGGCATCGCCGCACGCGGCGCACACGACGCACGCGGCCAGCATCGTCAACAGGGCTCCGCGGGGGCGGGTCGCGGCCGCGAGCGGTCGCTGCAATCGGTTGATCCGGTCCTTCATCGCTTGGTCCTCCGGCAGGGGGTTCGCAGGGCCTCGGCCTGTCCCGGGGGCGACAGAGCCGCCGGTACGATCGGGCCGAACTCCTAAGACTTTAGTATACCCGCGGCCATCTCGCAAAGTTCCGCCGACTGCAATACTGTTGTTCGGCTGTCCATTCCACTGTGCCAACGCACCCGACCCGCACCGACTTGCCATGAACCGGAAGCGACAGGTGGCCGATGAACCGCTGGTGGTAGAAGAAGGGTCCGCCGAGCCGGGCTCTGCCCCCCGCCGGGGTTTCCTGGCGGGCATCGGAGCCGTCGCCGCCGCCGGGCTGGCCCTCGTCGCGCCGCTGTGGTCGGGCGTCCGCGTCGCGCTGGACCCGCTGGGGCGCTCGAGCGGCGAAGCCGACCTGATCCCCGTGGCCAAGCTGGCCGCGATCCCCGACGACGGCATTCCCCACAAATTCCGCGTCGTCACCGACCGCGTCGACGCGTGGAACACGCACCGCCAGCTGCCGGTGGGGGCCGTCTACCTGCGCCGCAGCGGCGACTCCGTGGAGGCGCTGAACGTGGTCTGCCCCCACGCCGGCTGCTTCGTGAACGTCGCCGCCGACCGGTCGCGCTTCGTCTGCCCCTGCCACAAGAGCAGCTTCGACCTGAGCGGGGCCGTCAACGACCCGGCGAGCCCCAGCCCGCGCGACATGGACACCCTCGACGTCGAGATCCGGGGTGACGACGTGTGGGTCCGGTTCCAGAACTTCCTCCCGGGCCGGGCCGAGAAGGAGCCGGTGGCGTGACGCCGCAGCCGCCGCCCGGGGACAGCGCCCTCTCCATCCCCAGACTCCTCGACTGGCTCGACCATCGCACCGGCTATCGCCGGCTCCTGCGCCTGGCGCTCGTCGAATCCATCCCCGGGGGCGCGAAGTGGCGCTACGTGTGGGGGAGCACGCTGACGTTCGCGATCGTGGTGCAGTTCATCACCGGGATCGCGCTGTGGGCGGCGTACAGCCCGAACGCGCAGGGCGCCTGGGAGAGCGTCTACTACATCGAGAACGTCATGGCGGGCGGGTGGATGCTGCGGGGCATCCATCACTACATGGCGCACGCGACCATGGTGCTCCTCGTGCTGCACCTCATGCAGGTCGTCGTGGCCGGCGCCTACAAGGCCCCCCGCGAGGTCAACTTCTGGTTCGGCGTCGCGCTGCTGCACCTGGTGCTGGGGCTGCTGCTGACCGGCTACCTCCTTCCCTGGGACCAGAAGGGGTACTGGGCGACCAAGGTGACGACGAGCATCGCGTCGATCACGCCCCTCATCGGTCCCGCGCTGCAGGAGGTGCTGGTCGGGGGTCCGGACTACGGCCACCTCACCCTGACGCGCTTCTTCGCGCTGCACGCGGGCATCCTTCCCGGCGCCCTGATCGCGCTGATCGCGGCGCACGTCTATCTCTTCCGCCGCCACGGGGTCACGACCGGGGGGCTGCGCGCGCAGATGGACGGCAGCGGGCCCGGGGATGCGGTGGAGGGGGAGGAGGGCGGCGACCCGGACGCGGCTCCCACCCGGGTGAGCACCGGGCAGTTCTGGCCCGATCAGGCCCTGCGTGATGCCGTCGCCTGCCTCGCGGTGATGGCCGCGGTGCTCTATCTGGTCATTCGCAGCGGCGGCGCTCCGCTCGGCGCCCCGGCCGACGCCAGCGAGCCCTTCGCCGCGGCGCGTCCCGAGTGGTACTTCATGTTCCTCTTCCAGTGGCTGAAGTACTTCCCGGCGGGCACGGAGATCATCGGCGCGCTGGTGATCCCGGGCGTCGTGGTGACGCTGGTCGCGCTCATGCCCTTCGCCGGGAAGTGGCGGCTCGGCCACCGCTTCAACCTCGGCTTCACGGGGGCGGTCCTCGCCGGCATCGGCCTGCTGACCCTGCAGGCCTACATCCAGGACGGCGCGGACCCGGACTTCGTCGCCGCCCACGAAGCCGCCGAAGCCGACGCGGCGCGCGCCGCCGAACTCGCCGCGGGGCCGGACGGGATCCCGCCGACGGGGGCGCTGACGCTGCTCCGGAACGACCCCCTCACCCAGGGCCCCCGCCTGTTCGCGGAACGGTGCGCCAGCTGTCACAGCTACGACGGCCACGACGGCCTGGGCGGCGAGCTCGCCGAGGCGCCGACCGCCGCCGACCTGGCGGGGTTCGCAAGCCGCGAGTGGCTGGCCGGCCTGCTCGACCCGGATCGCGTGGCCACGCCGGAGTACTTCGGCGGCACGGCCTTCGCGCGGGGGCGCATGGTGCGCATGGTGCAGAGCCGCCTCGCGGGGCTGGACGACGCGGGGCGAGCCGATCTGGCGAAGGTGGTGAAGGCGCTGTCGGCGGAGGCGGCGCTGCCGCATCAGGCGGAGGCGGACGAGGCGGAGCGGGCGGAGATCGCGGAGGGGGCGGAGCTGCTGTCGGCGGAGGGGATCGGATGCACGGAGTGCCACGAGTGGCGCGGGACGGTGGAACGGAGCCTGGGGCCGGTGCTGACCGGGTTCGGGTCGAGGGAGTGGCTGGAGGCGTTCATCCGCGACGCGTCGCACCCGCGGTTCTACGGCGAGCGCAACGACCGGATGCCGGCGTTCGGGCCGGACGAGATCCTGAGCGAGGTGGAGATCGGGTTGCTGGTGGGGTGGTTGAGGGGGGGAGGGGTAGGGGGGCACTCAGTCACCGCAGAAGGGCTGGAACTCGTGCGCCATGCCGCCCAGCCCTAGTTCCTTGCTCCGCTTGCGTGCTCGCTCGGCGAGTTGGGGTTGCGGTTTGCCGAGCCGGCGCGCGAGCCTCACGAACTCCAGCGACAGCTTCAGCCAGACGAGCGGGCGGCTATGGTCGTTGGCCTCCAGGGCGTTCGCCAGCACTTCCATTGCCCCTGGGAGGTTACCGGTTCGAGCCCGCAGACGGGCGTGGAACAGGATGAGACCAAGCGGGGTGTCGCCCAGCGATTCCCCAAGCGGATGCCGTTCTGCAATCCGGGTGACTCCACCCAACTTGCCCGATTCGAGGAGCAGCGTCCCTTCGAGGGCGGCGATTGCGTCGGCCAGTCCCGCGGGAAAGGCGGGCGGATCCTGGTCGCTTCGCTGATCCCTGGCATCGGCGAGTGCTTCGAGGACAGCTTTGACCTCGTCCGGATCTCGCCGCGAAACAGAGAGGGCACCACGCACGAGGATTTCGCGAGTACGAATTCCCGGACAATCCATCTCCCGAGTCAGTGTTCGGGCTTCAGCGAAGACCCGGTCCGCGATCTCGTAATTGCCGGTCACGGTGTGCCACTCAGCCTGCGCCAGCAGGATGAGCGCGTGATGACCGTGTTGTCCGGTCGTTTTGGCCAGGGTCGTGGCATCGGACAGCGTCTTCCAGCCGTTTGCGGTTGCCGCGAGCCCGCAGGTCATCAAGGCCTCGGCATGCCGTCGAAGCGCCAGGAGAATCTCGTCGGACGAGTCGTGCGCGCGCGCCAGGCGTACCGCTTCCTGCCCCGATCGGAGCCCCGCCTCCGGGTTGCCATATGCGGCCTGGATCGCCAGGGTGGCGAGAATCCGGCTTCGGGCCGCCCGCTCCCCGGGCAGGTCCATCTCTCCGAGCCGCGCGAGTTCTCTCATCACCTTGTCCCGGTCGCCAGACCAATCCGCGACCTCGACCCTGCTCTGCAACACGGCGGCCAGAACAGCCTCGTCACCGAGCGTGCGTGCCTCCTCTTCGAGCTCGTCCAGTTCAGCCAGAGATGCTCTGGTGCCGGCCAGACCGAGCATATGCCGGGACCGGGCAACGGTGAGGCGAGCGGCGACCGACTCCGATGGTTGCAGACAGGCTTCACCCTCCAGTGCCTCGACTCCGAAGCGGACTGCCTTTTCCAGACGGCGCAAGCTGTAGTACGTGCGTGAAAGCGCGGCCGCAACGATCCCCCGCCGGGCGCCTTCGCTCAATTCGTAGGCCTCCGTGAGTGTGCGCAGGCGAGACGCGGCATCCTGCTCATTTGTCTGCTGGATCGCTTCGAGCGCGCACATCGAGGCCAGCTTTGGTCTCCCGGCCAGAGCATAGTGTCTCGCGATGTCCAGCGAAGAGGGACTCGCCGAGGCCCGATGGAGGACCTCGGCTGCGCGGGCATGGAGGACGGCCCGCCGGGTAGGATGGATCTGCTCGTACACGGCGTAACCAAAGAGATCGTGCCGGAACTGGACACCACGGGGCGTCCAATCGACCAGGCGGAGACGGTGGAGCCTGTCGAGCGAGGCCAGACAAGTGAGGCGTGTATTCTCGACGACCAGCGAGAGTCGGTCGACCGATGTGACTTGACCGAGAACCGCCAGGCCGTACACGACGGCCCGCGATGCGTCATCAAGCAGCGCAAGACGGCGAGAGACAACCTGTCGCGCCGAAGACGGGACAGGCGCGCGCTCGTCGGAACCATGAGGAGACCTGCCGTCACGGGTGCTTGCCGCCACATCAATGAGATATCTCGGATTGCCGCCAGTGGTCCGTGTGAGCTTGGCAAGCTGCGACTCGCCGGTGTCGATGGAGGTTACGGATCTGACCAGTTTGACGGCCGCAGCGTCGTCCAGCTCGGCGAGGCGGACTACCATGGCCTGAGAGTCCAGTTCCTCTTCCTGAACAAAGCAGGTCACCATGTGCCCTGGCGCGAGCTCCTCTTCGCAATAGGCGACAAGGAGTGTGAATGCGGTGCTCTTCCAGCGCTTTCGAAGGAACTGGAGCACGGTGATCGTCGCGTCGTCCGTCCACTGGAACCCGTCCATGAACAGGATCGTGGGCCTTGATTCGGCAATCGCGGTGAACAGTCGCAGAAACGCTTCACAGAGGTGTCGCGACATGTCCCCGGTTGGGTGAAGGGCCTCTCCGTACAAACGCTTGTTGCCTTCCTGCAGCTCCGGCAACAACAACAGCAGTGAAGACCGCCAGGGCTCGGCAACCATCCTGAGATAGGGCTGCACCCAGGAGTGACCGAGAGGCTCCAGAATCGGACCCAAGGCGATCTCCCTTTCCAGCAGAGAGCTGCCGGTGTCGATGACCCGATAGCCGCGAAAACGCGCGCTCCTGACCACCTCCCGCACCAGTCTGGTCTTGCCCACACCAGCTTCACCGCACACAGCGATGGTGCGCCAACACTTACTGCCGCGGTTGCGGTAAAGGCCGCGCGTGAGTGCGGCCAGTTCGGATGACCGGCCGACCAGGGGGGGCTCCTGCCTGGCACTGGGTGTCGTGTCGATTTGCACGGACGAGGGGCTGTGCGCGTCTCTGACGTTCTTCAGAAGCCTGCTCGTCGCCGGCTCCGGAGTCCATCCTCCCGACGGATCGGCGCGTTCGGAAAACGACCAGTAGATCGCTTCGGCTTCCCGCACCTGCCCGGCCATGACTCGTGCCCTCATGACTCTCCGCAAGATCGTCTCTTCACGCGGGTCGAGCCTCAGCAGCACTTCGGACGCTTGTCGGGCCCGGAGCCACTCATGTGCAGCCTCGGCGTCCTCCCACGCCGCGAGTGCAGCACGCCGGAGGTTCAAGCGCTTGTGAATCCGCTGTTCCTCGATCCAGTCGGCGAGAGCCGCGGTCCTCTTGTGATTGCAAGCGGCGAGATACCCTCGCTCCAGGAAATCGCACGCCTTCTCGAAGTCCCCCGAGCTAATGAGCCTCGAGTACTCGTCGACGTCACAAGCAACGGCTTGCCGGTGGAAACGGATGTGTTCACCATCGGGCTCGAACAGCTTTTCCGCGACGGTCCGGTTCGTCTGATAGACCAGCTGGCTCAGACGATGCCTGAGGATCTTGCCGTCGTGAGACTCCCAAAGAAGCCGCTGCGCCGACGCCCGGGGAATGCGCGTCGCGCTGTCTCCGAACGTGATGGCCAACAATGCAGTCTGAAGAGGCGAAATCCGGACAGTGCGGCCACGCCGCCAGAGCAGGGGGCCGCCAAAGAGCTCCAATCGCAACGGAGGAGGATCGTGCGGCGTGTCAGTGAAGATGGTCTTGGCGGGCATATCAATGGGCCGCCGCGGTCGCTGTTTGACGGTCTCCCGGCTCAGGGGTGACGGCTATCGAAGGGCGTTGGTCAACGACCCTGGAACTGATGTTGCCGATCGCCGCTTCCTTGGCGAGCCAGGTTTCGAAAACCCATTCCCAGCCCAACCTCTCCCGGGCCTCCATCGGCCTGACACCACAAAGACGATACATCTGATTGCTCAGGGAAAACCCGTCGGAGTACCCGAGGGAACAAGCGATGCTGAACAGGCTGTCGTTGGAGCTCTGCAGCTTGATAATCGCCCTCAGCACTCTGGACATGTGCAGCCAGTGGGAAGGGACCGGCAGTCCGCTCCTCATCAGCTTGCGCCCCAGAGCCCGCCTGGACATGTAAAGGCTTCTGGCCAGTGTGCCCACGGTCTGAACATCGGAGCTCAGTTGCACCGTTCGGCGAATGATGCTCCGGGTAACCGGGTCCAACGAGAAGCCCCTCCACTCCAGGAAATCCGCAACACTGGTTGCCAGGCATGTCGGCTCACGACGAATCACGCTTGTGATGTCCCTCGCCGTGGGTGCTTCATAGTAGGGGAGCACCACCTGGGGGCGAGACTGTTCAATCGCGCGGAGCACTCGGAGTACGGAAAGACGGTCGTCACGAGCCGGCAGGATCATGGCCAGTGACACCCCCGCCGCTCGGTTGGCAATCAGCCCAGCACCCCGATGCCAGTCGGGACTGCCCAAATGCCATATCGCCACCCAGCCGCCTCCCCGCGGCCGTGGCGGCTCGTCAGGATCGACGACCCTCAACTGTCGGTAGGGTGGGCCAAGCAGAAAAACCGCGTCGAGCATGCTTCTTTTCGGCATCGGTACTGCTCCTGTAGCTGGCGGTGGATCCTTGAACACCCTAGGACTTCCCGTCAGCGATTGATCAGCACCGGGCCGTACCCTATAGCCGAACTCCGCCCAACCGGCGGGCGACGCCATTCTTGTGTGCCTTTTCCTCGATTCGATCACCGTCGACACCTCCCTGGAGTTGCGCGCCACCTCCACGAGAAAGGATCTTTCTGGCTGCCGCGTAGCATCGAAGCCGTGCCCGCCACAGTCGTCCCCATGGTCCCCGCTACACCATCCAGCACAGAGAGTGGCATCGTGTCCGATATTGTCGCATCCATCCCCATCCCCCCCGACACCACCGTCATGTCCGCCCTGCGCGGCCTCCGCGGCCGCGCCACCCTGGGCGACGTCGTCTCCGCCACCGGCATGCCGGACCACGAGGCCGAGACCGCGCTGAAGTCCCTCCTCGAGACCCACCGCGGCCACCTCGAGGTCTCGGACTCCGGCGACCTGCTCTACCAGTTCGACCCCAAGCTGATCTCGCGCGACGCGGAGCCGTTCTGGACGCGCTTCCGCCGCACCGCCTGGTCGGCCTTCAAGGTCGGGTTCAAGGTGTGGACTGCGGTCATGCTGGTCGTCTACTTCGCCATCTTCGTGCTGATCCTCGTCGCGATCATGCTGCGCGGCTCCGACGACCGGGGCTTCGGCGGGCGCGGGGGCTTCAGCCTGGGGGACTTCTTCATCCTCCACTGGCTGCTGGGGGGCCGCGGCTGGAACCGCGGGGGCCTCTACTACGGTCACGCGCACGCCAGGCGGCTGCCGAAGGACGCCCGTCCGCCCTTCTACAAGCGGGTCTTCGCCTTCATCTTCGGCCCCGACGAGCCGAAGCCGACGCAGCTGCAGAAGGACCGGAGCGTCGTGCAGCTGATCCGGGCGCGGAAGGGCGTGCTGACGTCATCGGAGCTGATCGAGCACACCGCGCTGTCGGCCGACGACGCCGACGAGGAGATGGGGCGCCTGACCGGTGCCTACGGGGGCGACCCGCAGGTCTCCGACGCCGGCGAGGTGGTCTACGCCTTCCCCGAGCTGATGAAGAGCGCGCACGGGAAGGTCCGCGCGAGCGAGCCCAAGCCCGCCTGGATGCGGCTGGAGTACCCGAAGAAGCTGACGGGCAACAGCGCCGGGTCCAACTTCGGAATCGGCGCCATGAACGGCTTCAACCTGATGATGGCGAGCGTGCTGGGTCTGGCGCCGGCGTTCGTGGTCGCGGCCCCGGGCGCCCCTCCGCTCGACCCGCTCATCTTCTACGGGCTGGGCGTGGTGCCGTTCACCTTCAGCAGCCTCTTCTTCGGGATCCCGATCGTGCGCTCGCTCGGGCTGGGCAGGGAGAACCGGGGGCGCATGCGGCGCAACATCCGGCGCCTGCTGCTGGGCCTCGTCTACGCGCGCAGCGTGGGGACCTTGCGCTGGATCCCCGTCGGCGAGGCAATCCGTCACGTGACGGCCGGGCTCAAGGATCAGCAGGTGAGCCCGAAGGTGGTGCTGAAGGAGCTGGAGCGCCTGGCGGCCGAGTTCGACGCCGACGTGGAGGCGGACGACGACGGATTCCGCTACCGGTTCCCGGCGATCCGCGAGACCTTTGTCGAGGCGGAGCTCATGCGGCGCCGGCTGAAGCTCCAGGACCAGAAGCTGGGCCGGATCGTCTACGCCACGTCGGACACCGCCGCCGAGGAGTCGCAGAGGGAGCTGGACGCCTTCGACCGGGAGCTGAAGCGGGCCGAAATCGACCTGTCGCGCTATCTGCCGTCGCCTGACCGGGTGGGGTATGAGGAGGACTTCGAGGTGGTGATGGAGAGGGCGCCGGCGCGGGCCGGGAGGACTTCCGGCCGGCGTCGTCCGCAGCAGCGGCGGCCGCCTCCTCGGTGGCGGTGACGGGGTTTGGGCGGGCTCTTCGCCCTGACCTTCCATTGGACAGGGGCGCAATAATGTAATGTTAACATGACATCATGTCATGTTAACATTACAAAACCGATACCCAAACCACGCCAAATGCGCGTGTTTCGTGAGACCTGCCCAATGGCCTAGGTTCATGAGCGAACTTCTCCAGCGGGGGTCACAAGAAGGGAATGTCCGACAAGTGTCTGATACTCGGCGATCGGACGGCGAGGATCCATAGGAAGATGCACAGGAAGGCAGGGGTATGAGCAGTCGCGATGCAGTACCGGCCAAGGCAAGTCTTGAGAGATTAGCTGCAGTCAGTGCACTGGCTACTTCTTTTGCCCTGGCACTGTCTTTCACCTACGACTGGGGATTCTTATCTGCGCTGGGCATTAGTTTCGCGAGTGCCCCCACCTTGATCTCCGACCACCTTCGTACTGGGCTGCTCTGGGCGGCACGGCTCGTACCGGGGGTCTTCCTAGTACTGGTTTTCGACTTGCTCACCAGCCGACTCGATCACGGGCTGACCGAGGAAGAGATCATTGAGGCATCTCCAGATCCAGAGCGAGCCAGGAAGAGGATCAACCGGCCACGCAAGGTCCTCGCGTATACCTGTATAGCCGGCCTCGCTGTGTGGCTCATCACCGGCATTGGTGGGAGTCCGTGGTTTCCTGCGATGATTTGCTGGATGTGGTTTATCGGGTGGGTGATGAAGCACCCCCTCGTAAAAGCGCGGCGCTCGGTAACGTTTTGGCTTTTTGCGTTCGTCGGACCTCCGGCCCTCATGTTGTTCTTTTCGATGGGATCTCAAGACGCTAGGTCAGCGGTGTCTCATGATCCTCCCGCGACAGCACACATCCAGTTTTGTGAGAGCGGTGTTGAGATGTGTCCGGCAACCGCGAAGGCTGGCGTCTTGCGGAGCTTCCAAGGATGGCTTTTGGTTCGTGATTCGACAGCGGTCTACTGGGTCAAGTCGGATCATGTTCAGAGGATAGACGTATCTGACCAGGGTCAGTCGTCTTTTTCGGGTCTGATGTGCGTATTCTTCGCCAAATGCCTTGCCTCAGAGCGAGGCCGCCCGCCTGCACCAACCAAGAAGGCGGGTCAAGGTGAATCCACAGGGGATCGGGTCCTTGAGCCCGTCCAACGCACACCAGACCCTGGCCACCCCCAGACCAATTGACCGGAACGCTTTCCTAGCTGAGCCTAGTATTCGCCTTCGAACAGGTATGGCGGGCAGTCCGGATCAATCTCGGATCGAAGTCTACGGACCCTGTAGAGGATCCTCAGCGCGAACACAGCCTCGTCGTCGTCTTTGCATCGTTCGAATACCTCCCTCACGCGTTCCGGCCACTCTTGTGTAGCCCAGGAAAGCCCGTCGATCAGATCCTCGAGAATCCTTGGAAGTGAGAGACTACATAGACTGATCGGATCTGCCTTCCGGGACGGCTCATCTATTCCCAACGGTGGCCAGATACCGGCGTCCCGTTCCCGAAGGGAGTAGCATTCCAGAGCCTTCCAAACAATGACCAGGGTCTCCCTGATCTCTTTGAGATAGACCGGCTTGACCTCCTTCAGCGGAACCAGGTGTGCCAGACGGCTATTGCGTAGAGTCCTAAGGTTCTTTGTCGCTGCCTTAGCCGAGTTCGTCAACTTCCGCTGCTCAGCGACGTCTGTTCCTAAGAGGGTCAGGGTCACTCGACCTCGTTTGTCGTCGTCGGTGATCCGCGTCATGTGCATAACCAGAGAGAAGAACAGTTCTCTCTGGATCGTGGCGAAGAGTTGTCCGTCCACAGCGTTCAATAGGGTCCTAGTCTTCGCTGATGCGAAGAGTCCCTCGTACATCTGGTACAGCATGACCGCATGGCACCACTCGTCCCCTAGGGTCTTCCATTGCTCTTCCGTGACATTCGCGGACTTGCGTTCAGTGCGTTCCGGTGACTGGTCCATTTCTCCTTTCCACGCCCGGGACTAGCTGACCGTACGGTCTTACTCAGTTAGCAGCGGCAGATGGTGAATGGGAAGCGGGCCTTCGCCCTGCTCTGCAACGAGCTTCTCGAGGTCGACACCGGAGAGAAGCGAGACAGCCTTCATTGCTTCCAGCAGAGTATCGTGGATCACGTCCAAGTCACGAAGCATCACTTCACAGCCATGACCAGAATTGCGGCGGAAGTTGTGCTGCAGGAAGAAGGAATGGGTCAATCGATTGCGCGAAGCCAATGCACGGCGAAGCTGTTGCTCGATATCCACATTCGGTTCGCTGATTGAACCGAGGGACCGAATCAATTGACCAAGAGTCCGTTTGTTGATCCGTCGAAAGATTGCAGTCGCTACGTCTGGATCCGGTTGCTGAAGTAGACCAGCATCAATGCACTTGTGTCGGATGAGCAAGTTCCCTAGCTCAGTCTCCAAGAGCTGGGCGGCCTCGGATGCTTCACCGTACTTCCTGTAGACATCATCCAACGTTGCCATGCGCCTACCGCTCCTACACTGAATACCAACTGAGACCTACGTGTAACGTGATCGGACGACCTACGAGGACCCCACCTCGCCGTCCCCAGTCTCCCGGCCGGCCTCCGCCTCGATGACCTGGAAGATGTCGGCCCACAGTTCTATGGGCTGAGCGCCGACGAACGGGATGCCGTTGATCAGGAAGGACGGGGTGCCCCGCACACCCAGCCGGGCTCCCGACAGGATGCCGCTGCGCACCCGCGGCCTGGGGCGCTGCTCGGTGATGCAGGCGCGGAACTGTTCGGTGTTGACGCCCACCTCCTCGGCGATCGACTCGAACACCTCGTAGGGCTCGCCCTCGCCCTTCCAGTCGGACTGGCGCTCGTAGAGCAGCTTGCTCATCGGGGGGAAGAGGTCCTGCTCGCCGGCGCACTCGGCCGCGAAGGCCGCGACCATGCCGTTGGCGAACATGCCGCTCACGTAGGTGACGTACTTCCACTGCACGCGGCCCGTGTCGACGTAGTCCTTCTTGAGGGTGGGGAAGATGTCTGTGTGGAAGCGCCGGCAGTAGCCGCAGCCGTAGTCGCTGAACTCGACGACCTTGATCGGGGCGTCTTCGGAGCCCATGTCGAACCCGAGATCCTCCAGCTGGACCTCCTGTGCGGGCGGAAGCGCGCTGTTTGCGCCCTCGGAGAGCATCGAGGTCGGGATGGACTGGGAGCGCGCGCCGCCCGGCGCGTCCCCCGCCCCCCCATCCGCCCCGCCGCCCCCCTCACCCCCGCCACCGCCGCATCCCCACGCGACTACCACCGCAAGCGCCGCCACCGCGGCGCGGCCCCACCATCTGCGTTCGTGCTTGCCTGTCACCGTATTCCGCTCCCTGTCATCTGTCTGCATTTTCTCCGGCCGCGCCGCCCTACGAGGCGCCGCGTCCGCCACCCGAATCCTGCCCTGTCCCCGCGGCTTCCGCCACCCCCGCGCCCCGCGCGGACGGCCCCGCCGCTGCCCCGGCCCGCCCCATCGGCGCCGCCCCCTCGCCACCTGCCCGCCCCCCGTACACCCTTCTCGGCAGCCCCTCACGCACGACCACCGTCTCGGCGACCTTGTCGTGAATCGCCTGGCGGTTCGGATCCCACCACACCTGCGCGAAGCCGAGCAGCCCGGTGGCCAGCCCCGCCGCGTAGCCGCCGGTGCGCTCCAGCGACATGTACAGCCCGAGCGGCTGCCCGTTGAGGCGCACCACGCGCAGCCCGAACAGCTTCTTGCCCGGCGTGCGGCCGCCCCACAGCGCCAGGAAGAGGGTGAGATAGATGGTGCCCCAGCCGAAGACCAGCCCGGCTTCGTCCGCCGCGTCGCGGATCCACGTGAAGAGCGTCGACGGCCGCTCGGCCTCCGCCAGCTGCGCCTCGAGCTCCTGGATCCGCTCTTCGCGGGCCTGGATGTCGTCTGCCGCATCGACGATCTCCTCCACGAGACCGGCGATGTTCGGAGCGGTCGCGGTCTCGCCGGCCGAGTCGGCGCCCGCGCCCGTCCCCGCGCCCTGCAGCAGGGTCTCGGCGAGCTCGTCCAGGTCGATGGTGTCGGCGGCTGCCGCCCCGCCCACGATGGTGTCCCGGCCGACCACCAAAAGCGGCGTGTCCCCACCGGAGGACGCCATCCTCACCAGCGACGGGATGAAGGTGACGCCGATCGCCAGCATCAGCACCGTGGCGCCCGAGCATCCCAGCGCGATCTTGCGCACCGGGCCCCCTGCCGTGCGGTCCGGGCGCTTCGTGGCCATGCGGAACAGCGTGAGCCCGACGAGCCCGCCCAGCACGCGCCAGCCGAGCAGCTGCAGGAACCCGATCAGGACGAGGTCCACCATGAGCGCGGCGAAGCGCCGCCAGGGTTCGGCGAGCGGGGTGCCGAGGAGCTCGGGCGTGACCGAGAACGCGTCCGGCGTGACGATCGAGCGCGGGTCGCCGGAACCGGACTCCGCCGGCATTACCGCCGCCGGATGAGGCCGCCCAGGATCAGCCCGGCCGCCAGGCCCAGGAGCGCCGATGTGGCCAGGAGCGTCTCGAGCTTGCGGGACGGAGGCGGGTCGGGAAGCTGCGGAACCGCACCGTGCGGGGCGGGATTGGGGGCGACCTGGGGCGCCGCGGGCTGGGAGGCGTCGCCTTCGGCCTCGATCTCCAGGTGGATGCGCACCCGGTCCTCCTCGTCCTCGAACCCGCAGATCGTGCACGAGACGAAGCCGCGGTCGCGCGCCGTCCGGTTCGGGTACGACAGCTCGCAGTCACCGGCGGGGCAGCGCAGCCCGGCGGGGAGCGGAACGATGGCCTCGTAGAGCGCGCCCTTGGAGAGATCGAGCTCCCGCGCCAGCGCGTTGACACTCTCGTCGGAGTGCCAGTACAGTTCGTTCGCCCTGGCGACGACTTCGGCGGAGGGCTCGGCTCCGAAGGCCTCCGGCTCCTTGAGATTCACCATTTCCTTCGGTCCCGGGATCGCGGGGTGGGGCGCTTCCGTGGCGGCGTTCGCCAGGTGCGCGCGGATGCCGCTACCCTTCAAGATATACGGGCGGGCAGGCGGCTGCACCCGCCGCCGGCTCCCCCCCACGGCCCACGACCGGCAGGCAGATCGGAATGCGAACGAGATCGAAAATCATCGGGAGCCTCGAGGGCGTCTACACGGAGGCGTTCCAGAAGGCGGACAGGTCGGGCGACCGGTCGCGCATGGAGGCGCTGGACTTCGGCTTTCAGCGCGACCAGGTCATGCTCGAGGTCATGCTGGACGTGCGCGACGCCCTCGCCAGCATGGGCGGGGAGGAGGAAGCGCCCGAATCGAGCCTGCTCGACAAGGCGATGGCCATCCGCAGGTTCACGAAGCTCCGCCCCTGATGAAGATCTACACCAGGCGCGGCGACGGCGGGGACACGGGTCTCTTCGGCGGCGGAAGGGTGCCCAAGGACGACACCCGCGTCGAGGCCTACGGGACTGTGGATGAGATGTGCGCCGTCCTCGGCGCGGCCCGCGCCCATGTGCGGGACGGCGACACCCTCACCCGGTTGAGCCTGCTGCAGAGCGACCTGTTCGCCCTGGGCGCGCGTCTCGCAACCCCGCCGCCCCGCGAGGGCCGCCCGGCGCCGTCGCTCCCCGATCTGCCCCTCGGGCGCGTCGGCGAGATGGAGTCGTGGATCGACGCCGCCGAGGAGGTCACGGGGAGCGTGCGGCACTTCATCCTCCCCGCGGGAACGGCGGGGGCCAGCCACCTCCACCACGCGCGCGCCGTCTGCAGGCGGGCCGAGCGGCGGGTCGTGACGCTGGCGCGGCGGTCGGCCGTCGACCCCGATGTGGTCCGCTACCTGAACCGCCTCTCGGACTACCTCTTCGCCGCGGCGCGCCTCGAAAACCACCGGGCGGGCACGGGAGACGTCGAATGGAGAGGGGAAAAGTGAACACCGGCTCCGTGGTCCTCACCCGCGGCGAAGCGACGCCGCCGCACGGCGAAGTCATCCGCCTCGATGTCCGCCGCCTCGCCGGCAGCGAACCCCGCACGGCGGTGCTGGTCGTGCATGGATTCAAGGGCTTCAAGGACTGGGGCTTCTTCCCCCACCTCTGCGAGCGCCTTGCCGCCGACGGCCACCTCGTCGTCTCCTTCAACGGCTCGCGCAACGGGATCGGCCCGAACCTCCTCGACTTCACCGACCTGGACGCCTTCGGCCGCAACTCCATCAGCCACGAGGTGGGCGACGTGCGGTGGATGCTGGAGCGGCTGGCGGCGGGGGAGTGGAGCGGCGGCGCGCGGCCCCGGGCGGTGGGCGTGCTGGGGCACAGCCGCGGGGGCGGCACGGGGATCATCACCGCATCGGAACATCATGATGTCGTCGCATCACTGGTGACGTGGGCGGCCGTGTCGACCTTCCAGCGCTGGCCGGCGGAGTGGATCGAGGAGTGGCGGCGCAGCGGCGTCGTCTACGTCGCGAACGCGCGCACCGGCCAGGACATGCCGCTGGACAGGTCGGTGTGGGAGGACCTGGAGACGAATCGCGAACGGTTCGACGTGATCGCCGCGGCGGGGCGGGTGGCGGCGCCGTGGCTCGTCGTGCACGGGTCGAAGGACGAGACGGTGTCCGTCGTGGAGGCCCGCGACCTCGCGCGGGCGGGCCGGCGCGCGGCGCTGAAGGTGGTCGAGGGCTCGGGACACACCTTCGAGGCGGTGCACCCGCTGGACGGGGTGACGCCGGGGCTCGAAGCCGCCGTCACCGCCACGCTCAATCATTTTCGGCACTCGCTCCAGCGCCTGGCATGAAGATTCCGGGCGACGAATTCCCGGGGCTGGCCGGGGCCGCGCAGGGTTGCCACCCGCCCCAAGTTCCGCAATCATCTACATCCGTTTACCAACGAATGTCAGAAGCCACGAGGTAGTGTGACCTACATCATCACCGAACCCTGCATCGGCACCAAGGACGCCAGCTGCGTCGAGGTGTGTCCGGTGGATTGCATCTACGAGGTAGGCGAGCAGTATCTCATTCACCCGGACGAGTGTATCGACTGCGGTGCGTGCGAGCCGGAATGCCCCGTGCAGGCCATCTTCCCCGACACCGATGTGCCGCCGGAGTGGTCCGACTACATCGAGAAGAACGCGGTGCACTTCGAGTAGCGGACGGGCGCCGGACAGTCCCGAAAACAGCGAAGGGGGGCGACCTTGTTCGGGCCGCCCCCCTTGCTCTGGGTCGTCTCGCTCCGACGACGGGCGGTCAGCCGTTGGCGCGGGTCCGCGCCGCGGGCCAACCTAGATGCCGAGTTCCCTCAGCCTCTCGAGCCTGATCTTGCCAGGAACCGTCTCGCCCGGAGGAACGTCATCGACCTTTCCCTGGTGCGGGTCGGGCCGGTGGGTTCCCTGACGGAGGAGAGCTACGCCGGCAGCGAACAGCGCAGCGGCGCCCAGCAGATTGACAGTCAACTTGCGAATAGCTCCCTCCTCTGGTCTGAGTGTCCGTGAGTGCGCGGCAGATCCGCGTGACTCGTATCGCCGTCAGCGAGCAAGTTCCGTGCCACATGCTGGACGCACTCGCCGGGCCGGACCCCGCAAGCCGCGAATCGCCATATTCCGATTGACGATATCGCCGATGGGGACGCCCGGGCGGCGCCAGGCGCGCGATCCGGCAAGGTGAACCGATTTCCCTACTCTCAGCTGAAAAGTGGACACAAGGTGATTGGAAACGAATCAGGTGCGAACGGGAAGACGCGCCCGGGGATGCGCGCCGACCCGGTGGCGATGACCCGCGCGCTGGTGCGGACGCCCTCGGTGAACCCGGTGCTGGAAGCGGGTGGGGCGGGCGAGGGGGCGGTCGCCGAACTGGTCGCCGGGTGGCTCGGTGAATGGGGATACGAGCCAGCTCGCAGCGAAGTGGCCCCGGGGCGCTGGAACGTGGTGGCGCGGCGCGGTGCGGGCGAGGGGCCGTCGCTGCTGCTGAACGGGCACCTGGACACGGTGGGGGTCGCCGGAATGGCGGCGCCGTTTTCCGGTGCGCTTCGCGAGGGGCGCATTCACGGGCGGGGCGCGGCCGACATGAAGTCGGGGGTCGCCTGCGCACTGGCCGCGGCCGCCGAGTTGGCCGACGCGGAGATCCCCGGCGAGCTGATCGTCGCGCTGACCGCCGACGAAGAGCACGCGTCGCTGGGGATGGAGGCGCTGGTCGCGGCGGGCGCCAGTGCGGACGCCGCGGTCGTGTGCGAGCCCACCAGCCTCGCGATCATGCCGGCCCACAAGGGGTTCCTCTGGATCGACGCGCATGCGCGGGGGCGTGCCGCGCACGGGTCACGTCCCGAACTCGGCATCGACGCGATCGCGCACATGGGGCATGTACTGGTCGCGTTCGAGGAAGAGGCGCGCCGGCTCGCGCGGCAGACGGATCACCCGCTGCTGGGTCCCGCGTCGCTGCACGCCGGCACGATCACCGGGGGAAGCGCGCCGTCGGTCTACCCGGATCGTTGCCATCTCGTGGTCGAGCGGCGGACGCTGCCGGGCGAGACGGCCGAGAGCGTGATGATCGAGGCCGCCGAGGTGCTGGAGCGGGCGAAGCGAAGTTGCCCCGGGCTCAACGCCTGGATCGAGGCCGGGCTTTACCGCGCCGCCACCGAGGTGCCGGAGGACTCCGCGCTGGTGTCAGGCCTCAAGCGGGCGTGCACGGATGCGGGCCTTCCCGGCACGGTGAAGGGAATGTCCGCCTGGGTCGACGCCTGCTTCCTCAACGAGACCGGAACGCCCGCGGTCTGCTTCGGCCCCGGGTCGATCGCACAGGCGCACGCCGACGAGGAGTGGGTGAGCGTGGAGGAGATCCGGAGCTGCGCCCGGGTCCTCGCCGATTTCGCGCGGCGGTTCCTGCGACCCGGGCCTACCGGGTTCGGCTTGTAACGACGATCGCCCCTCCGGGGTAGTTCGTCCCGTACCTCATCGTGGCATCGGAGGCGTTCAGGTACTCCATCTCCGAAATGGTGGAGACGGAAATGGAGCGCAAGCCGTTGGTGGCATCCCCCATGCGGGCTCCGTCCAGGATCAGCTGCGGCATGTTCGAACCGCCCGTTCCCGCGCCGCGGCCGGTCAGCCAGCGCGGCCGCAGACGGCGCACGACATCGATCGCCGTCAGCGTCGTATACTCCGCCAACTCCTCGGCGGTGATCAGATTGGGGTTCCGCCGCGGCCCGCTGGAACCCCCCCCGCTGGCACAGGCGCCAAGGCTCGACACCAACGCGAAGGCGGCAACGAATGACAGTCTGGTAATCCAACGATTCAGGCGCATTCCATACTCCTTGATCTCTAGAGGGCCTGGCATGTCTTCCCGGGAGCCCGGTCGCTGCGGGGCGCTTGGCCAGCCGGAAGCGGCCTGACGCTCAACAATACCCCTGCGGATCCGGCCCCTGTCAAGACTGACCCGACGCCCGCTCCGCCCTGACCTCGTCGAGCAGGGCGTCCAGCGCCTCCCTGCCGAAGAATCGTCCGTTTGCAACAACCGCCGAGATGCGGCGCGTATTCCCGATCTCGTCGAGGGGATTGGCCTCCAGAAGGACCAGGTCGGCCAGCTTGCCTTCCGCGACGGCGCCCAGCGAGTCGGTCGCGCCGAGAAACTCCGCCGGGGCCGTGGTCGCCGCGGCCAGCGCTTCGCGGGGCGACAATCCCGCCTGCACCAGCAACTCCAACTCGTCGTGGATGCTGAAGCCGGGGTAGACAAACGGATTGGGGGTGTCGGTTCCAGCCAGAATGCCGACGCCGACCGCGGCGGCCATCCCGGTAACGGCGAGCTGGCG
The DNA here is from genome assembly GCA_022827345.1 of Gemmatimonadota bacterium. Lineage (GTDB taxonomy): Bacteria > Gemmatimonadota > Gemmatimonadetes > Longimicrobiales > Gaopeijiaceae > Bin94. The sequence goes on from JAJDTB010000015.1 coordinate 200,229, forward strand.
GGCCAGAAACGCTTCCCTGGTCTCGATGTCTTCAGGCGTGTCGGATGATTGGCCGGGAAACGGCGTCATCCAGCCCGCCACGATGGCCTGCGGCATGTACTGCATGCGGGGATCGTCCTCGTCGCGGAGCCGCGCCAGTGAAGCCACCGATTTCAGAACGGCGAGCGTGGGCGTCAGCCAGGTGCCGTTGCCCGCCAGTTGGGCGAGCAGTTTGCCGCAGAGGTCGTCGTCGGCGGCGTCGAGGATGACGCGGTAGAGTCCCGTTCCGAAGAACGGATCGGCGAACTCGCGTCCTTCGGCCCGCAGCGCCAGCGCTTCCGCCCGCATCGAGCGGACTTCGGCGTCGTTGGAGGAGCAGCCCTCCACGACGCCGAACATGTGCGTCATGCTTCGCATCCCCGCGTCGGACGCTTCCCGGGCCGGAACGGAGAAGGGCACGTGTCCGGCGACATCGACACCGCGCGCCGCGGCCTGCTCGACGATGGCGGCAAACGCGTCCGCCTCGAGCGCGGAATACACCTTGATGAACCCCGCGCCCGCGCCCACCAGCGAATCGACGGCGGCGCGCGCCCGTTCGGGGCCGTCGACGACCACCGAACCGGGGAACCACGGGTTGGCGCCATCCGTGATGTTGCCTGCGACCACTGCACGCGGCCCCACCCGCTGGCCGGCGGCGACCGTCTCGCGGGCTGCCGCGGCCACGTCCAGCTCGCCCCACATGTCGCGGACGCCGGTCACTCCGTTGGCGATGTAGAGAGGCAGCGCCGGGGCGAAGAACGCGGAGAACTCGTGGACGTGCATGTCCCAGAGCCCCGGGATCAGGTATCCGCCGCTGCCATCGATGCGCTCCACGCCCTCGCCCAGGCGCAGGTCGCCGGGCATCGCCACCGCGGCGATTCGGCTGCCTTCGATGACGACGGTGCGCCCGTCGGCCACGGCACCGGTCGCCGCGTCGACCACCGAGACGTTCTCGATGGCGGTTCCCGAAGCGAATTCGCGGGGCGGCGGGGCGCAGGATGTGACCACCACCAGCAGCGCGGCGGTCCCTGTCCCGAAACTTCGGAACGTCCTCGCCACGGACAACGGGCCGCGCGGCCCGGTTGCGATTCCCACGGTGCGGAACGGAACGGACGGCTTCATCGGCGACCTCCCGGGCTGCGAGTGGACCTGGTCCCGCGGCGCGCCGACGGCCCCGCGATCCATCGGTCCAACTTGCGCGAGTGGCGCGCGGGAGGAAAGCTGTTCCGGTAGTGTCCGGTAACCCCGCCGGTCATGCAGTCAGTCCTTTCCCCAGCCACGCCGCCGATGCAACCAGGAAACCAGCCCGCCCGACCGACGCTGAAGAAAGCGGTCGGCAGGGTCCAGTTCTTCACGGTAGCCTTCGGGACCATCATCGGGGTCGGGTGGATGGTCTACCTCGGCTACTGGCTGGAGCCGGCCGGCCCGGTCGGTGCATCCATCGGCTTTGCCGCGGGCACCCTGCTCATCGCGCTGATCAGCATCTGCTATGCCGAGATGGCGTCGATGTTTCCCGTCTCGGGCGGCGAACTGGCCTACACCTACGAGTCGTTCGGCACCGGCACCAGCTTCATCACCGCCTGGACGCTGGCGTTCATCTACACGGCCGTCGCGGGTTGGGAGGGCATCGCGATCGGGGTGCTGGCCGAGAGCCTCTTCCCCGGCTTCGGCGGCCCGGTCTGGTACACGCTCTTCGACGTTCCCGTGCGGCCCGGCAAGCTCGCGCTTGGGCTCGGCGTGATGGCCCTGCTGGTCTGGATGAACATCCGCGGCATCGCGAAGGCCACCCGCTTCCAGGATCTGATGACCTACGGCTTTCTGGCGCTGTGTGCGGTCTTCATCGGCGCCGCCTTCATCTTCGGCGACGTGGCCAACCTGGAGCCGGCCATACTGCGCAGCGAGGGCGGATCGATCATGCCCGGGATCATCGCCGCGTTCGTCACCGCACCGTTCTTCCTCGCCGGCTTCGACGTGGTCCCGCAGCTCATGGAAGAGCGGGCCCCCGGCACCAGCGGCCGCGCCGCCGCGCTCATGATCGTGCTGGCGGTCCTGGGCGCGGGGGCCTTCTACGTGCTGATCATCATGTCGGGGTCGATGATCGTGCCCTGGCAGCAGTTGCTCGAGTACGACCAGCTGCCCGCCGCGACCGCCTTCCAGGAGACGTTTTCGTCGCCGCTCCTGGGCCGCGCGGTGCTCGCCGCCGGCTTCATCGGCATTCTCACCACCTGGAACGCGGTGATCATCGCCGCCTCGCGCGTCTACTTCGCGATGAGCCGCGCCCGCATGCTCCCCACCTTCCTGGGCTCGGTGCACCCGGCCCACGGAACCCCGTCGGGCGCGATCCTCTTCGTGGGCGGGCTGGGTGCCCTGGGCGTCGTCCTGGGCGAGGGGGCGATCGCACCCATCGTCAGCGCCGCGACCATCTGCTTCGGCATCATCTTCGCCCTTGTCTCTATCGGCGTCGTCAGGCTGCGCGTCACCCGCCCGGACGCGCGCCGTCCCTACCGCGTCCCCGGCGGCATCGTCACCGCGGTCGGCTCGGCGCTGGCCGCCCTGCTCTTCGTCGTCCTTGCGCTCGGCGATCCCTACGAACCCGGCGCCGGCATCCCCGTCGCCTGGATGGTCATCATTGCCTGCTTCCTGCTGGGCGTCCTCTTCTGGCTCTCCTCGGGGCGCCTCAGGCAGTCCGTCACCGAACCGCAGCGCCGTGAACTCATTCTGGGGGAGGAGGCCCCGCTCGAATGACCCGCGACTACATCACGCCCGAAACCGTCGACCAGGCCGTCGGCCGCACCTTCGTCTCGGACTGGATCGTCGTCGACCAGGAGCGCATCAGCGCCTTCGGCGAGATCACCGAGGACCCCGACCCGCACCACGTGGACCCGGAGTACGCGGCCGAGCACAGCCCCTGGGGCCGCACGATCTCGTTCGGCTTCCTGACCATGTCGCTCATGACGCCCATGCTCTACCAGATCTACCGCTACCCCATGGACGGCGGCATCGGCGACGGCTATCCCGCCAGCTACGGCTTCGAGGGCGTCCGCCTGGTCGCCCCGGTCCTCTCCGGTTCGCGCATCCGCGGACACTTCACGGTCAAGGACGTGCGCGACCGCAAGCCGGGCCAGCGCCAGGTGACGCTGGGTTGCCGGGTGGAGATCGAGGGGGAGGAGAGGCCGGCGCTGGTCGGTGACTGGCTGTCGATCTGGCTGACGCCGCAGAAACCCTAGCGGGACGGGGGGAAGGGTGACGCACCCGGATCCGGCGCAGCCCGGTGGCGTGGCGACGATCGTCACGACGCTCGCCGAGCGTGCCAGGCAGCACCCCGACAGGTACTTCGTCCGCTTCCGCGAGTCCGACCTGACCTACGCGGCCTTCGAGGCGCGCACCCGATCGCTGGCGGCGGGATTGCGGCGCCACCGCGTGGCCGGGCTGGGGGGCCCGGGTGGCGCGGGGGCCATGCCCTCCGAGGGCGGCCCGCGTATCGTCCCGACCCTCCTTCCCAACTGCGCGGATGCGGTCGTCTTCTGGTTCGCGGCCAACCGGGCAGGCGCGGTGTGGGCGCCCTTGAATACCGAATTCCGCGGCCCGGGACTGGCGCACGCCATCAACCTGACCGGGTCGCGGGACCTGGTCGCGGATCACTCGCTGGTTGACGCAGTGCTGGAGGTCGCGGGCGACCTGGACAATGTCGAGCGCCTCATCGTGCGCGGCGGACCTGTCCCGACGAGCGGCCGTTTCGCCACCCTTCCACTCGACGCCCTCGACGTCGGCGATGACGGGGCGCCGCCCGCGCCGCAGCCCACCACCGCGGCCCCCTCGCTGCTGATCTACACCTCCGGCACCACCGGGGCGTCCAAGGCGTGCGAGCTCTCCCACCGCTACGTGCTCGGCCACGCGCACCTCATGGCCCGGTCGGCGAGCGTGCGCGGGGACGACGTGCTCTTCTGCCCCTACCCCGTCTTCCACTGGGACGCGACCATCGGCACGATCGCACCCGCGCTGTGGGCCGGCGCCACCGCCGTCGTGACCGAGCGCTTCAGCGTATCGCGCTTCTGGGCGGACGTGCGGCGCTACGGCGTCACCATCTTCGACTTCATGGGCGCGACGCTGACCTTCATCTACAAGCAGGAGCCGCGCCCCGACGACGCCGACAATCCCGCCCGGCTCGCCTGGGGCGTCCCGATGCCCGCCTTCAAGGACGACTTCGAGGAGCGGTTCGGCCTCACCTTGATCGAGGGCTACGGCTCGACCGAGGGCGGCGTCATGGTCTGGCAGGAACCGGGCGAGCCCTACCCGACGGGATCGTGCGGTCGCGCAATCCCCGAGTTCCGCCTGCGGATCGTCGACAGCGACGACCGGTCGCTGCCCCCCGGCGGCATCGGCGAAATCGTGGTCCGGCCCACGCGCGACGAGGACCGCCACCTCATGCTGACGGGCTACTACCGCATGCCCGACCTCAACCGGGAGGTGTTCCGCGGCGGCTGGTTCCACACCGGCGACCTGGGGCGCCTCGACGAAGACGGCAACCTCTACTTCGAGGGGCGCAGCAAGGACGCGATCCGGCGGCGCGGCGAGAACATCTCGGCGTACGAGATCGAGCAGGTGATCGAGGCGCACCCGGCGGTGCTGGAAGCGGCGGCGTACGGGGTGCCGAGCGAATACACTGAGGAGGACGTGGCGGTGTCGGTTGCGCTGCGCCCCGGGCAGGAGCTGAGCGCCGAAGAACTGCTCGACCATTGCCGCGGCCGCATGGCCCGCTACATGGTCCCTCTGTTCGTGCGCTTCCTCGATGTGCTGCCGAAGACGCCCACCGAGAAGGTCGAGAAGACGACGCTCAGAAAGTGGCACATGCGTGCGCTTGCGGAGACCAAGGGGTGAGATGTATGGAGAACATTACATTATGTAAAGTCGACTTTACGCCATGGGCCACTGGGGCCTGGCGGGCCGCCCTGTGCGCGTTGCTTCTGGGCGTGACCGCTTGCGGCGGCGGCGATGCGCCGACGATCGACGTCGAGACGAGCCCGCTGTCGCTCGAGGGCACCAGCCCGGTCGAATGGACGGGCCATGAGCGGTCGTCTCATTTCGTGACCGCGTCGGACGGCGTGCGGCTGGCCGTCGACGTCGTCCTGCCCGCCGGGTACACCGGCGAGGGCGAGGCGGCGACGGCGTTTCCGGTGATCTTCCGCTACACCCCGTATCACCGCACCTCGATCAACCCCGAAACCGGCGAGGTCCCGGTCGCGCCGTACGAGTTCTTCCTGTCGCGCGGGTACGCCTATGTAGCGGCCGACATGCGGGGCAGCGGCGCGTCGTTCGGCTGGAACGACGTGATGACGCCCATGATGGTCGAGGACGCCGGCACACTCGTCGACTGGATCGCGGCCCAGCCGTGGAGCGACGGCAACGTCGGCATGTTCGGCGGCTCCTACGAGGGCTGGTCGCAGTTTGCCACGGCGGCGGCGGGACCCGAGGCGCTCAAGGCGATCGTACCCGTGCACACCGGCTGGGACGGGATGCTCGTGCAGCCCGGCGGCATCTTCAGCTACGCGTTCACCGAGATGTGGACGGCCATGACCGACTTCATCAACCACAACAACACGTTTCCGACCTTTCCGATTCCCCCTGTGACCCCGGTGCTCGACGAGGACGGCGACGGCGAGCTGCTGGACGAGATCCCCGTGGACGCGGACGGCGACACCTGGTTCACCGACGACTACGCCTGGCCGGTGGATCCCGCGAATCCGCCGCAGTATCCCGATGGTGTCGAGCGCACGGAGCACGCGTACTTCAACGCGACGATGGAACACATCGCGCATCCGGATGGCGCGCCCGGCAACTTCGATGCGGTGACCAGCATCCGGTCGGTCCGCTTCTTCGACAGCGCGCGCGAGTCCGACGGCCTCACCGCACCGGGCGTCAACTGGTCGCTGGTTCCCGACATCATCGAATCGGGCGTGGCGGTCTACAACTTCGCCGGCTGGTGGGACGCGTTTGCGCGCAGCTCCTTCGAGGTGTTCGCGACCCTCGAGGAGTCGAATGCGTCGCGGGTCATCGCCTGGCCGATGTATCACCAGGGAATTTCGCCCGCGGCATCGATGGGAATCGGTGCGGATCCCGAACGGGAAAACGTCTACACGCCCGCCTACCTGGGCGAGGCGCTGCGGTGGTATGACCGTTGGTTGAAAGGGATCAGGAATGGCATCGAGCACGAGCCCCCGGTGCACATCTTCGTCCAGAACGAGGGGTGGCGGGCGGAAGAGTCATGGCCGCTGGAACGGGAGGTCCCCACACGGTTCTACCTTGCCGGCGCGGGCGCGCTCGCGCGGGAACCCGGCGGACCCGGAAGCGACGACTACACCGCCGACTTCACGCACGACGCCTCGTTCGGCCCGCCGCTCGACGCCTCACAGATCTCGGTCGCGAACGCGATGAAGGGAAAGCCGCCCTTCAACGCGCCGTCGTTCGGCCATTCCCGCCAGCAGATGTTCGGCGTACCGGACGACCTGCCCTACCGCACGGACAAGGCCGGGCAGGTCCTCACCTACACCAGTGCGCCGCTCGAGGCGGACACCGAGGTGACGGGTCATCCCGTTGTCAGCGTCTCGATCTCGTCCACCGCCGACTACGGCGACCTCTATTTCTACCTCGAAGATGTCGATCCGGCAGGCAACGCGATCCTCGTGACGGAGTACCAGCACCGCGCCGGTTTCAACCGCCTGGTCGACAACGACCTCCTGATCCCCGGCAACACCGGGATCGACGTGAAGCCCGACCTGCCCTGGCACGGCTTCCGCGAGGCCGACCATACCGACCGCGTCTTCGCCGACGGCGCGGTGGTTCGCGTCACGACCTCGCTGTACCCGACGTCGTGGCTCTTCCGGGCCGGACACAGCATCCGCCTGTCGGTCGCGGCGGCCGACTGGCCCGTCTTCGACCTGCACCCGAAGCTGTCACCGCAAAACCGGCCGGACGCCGACGACAACATCGTGCCCACGATCACGGTTCACCGCGGCGGCGAAGGGGGATCGCATTTGCAGTTGCCAGTGATTCCGGGAGCGGCGAAGTGAGGAGCGGCTTGGCGTCGGCGCGCGCTACGAAGCCGGCCTGCGCGCGGTCGAGGCTTCAGCCACCGGGAACGAGATCTACAACGGGGTGGTGTCCTTCACGGCCAGGTACATGTTGCGCGGCTGACGGACCGGCGCTCGACGCGCGTCCATCGACCTTGTTCGTGCCGCTCAGGCGGCGTAGTCCTGCCCCTGTTGGTCCAGCACGGCCTTCATTCCGTCCAGATACCCGCGTTCGCCGAATCCGTCGGGCGCGGTCGCGGCCACGGCCTCGGCCACTTCGAGCGGCACCTGCCGGATGCGGCCTCCGCCGGCCCGCACCATCCACTCGGTCATGCAGGCGCGCTCCAGCGATACCAGGTGCAGCATGGCCACCTCGATCGACGCCGCGACCACCAGCGCTCCGTGATTGGCCATGATCAGCGTGCTCTTGTCGCCCAGCGCCTCGGCCATCCGCTCGCCCTCTTCGTCCTCGGTCACGATTCCCTCGTAGTCGAAGTAGGCCACGTTGCCGTGAAAGACCCCGGCGAGCTGCCCGCCGCGGGTGTCGAGCCGCCACCCTTCCGTCGAGGCGAGCGCCGTCATGTACGGCGAATGCACGTGCAGGGCGCAGCCGATGTCGGGGCGCGCGCGGTACAGCGGGGCGTGTATGGCCCAGGCGCTGATGTTGGGGATGCCGGCCCCCTCGACCACGTCGCCCCCGGGGTCGGTCATGAGCAGGCTGGATGCCGTGACGCGGGAGAAGTGCGTCTGGCCGGGGGACAGCAGCAGGTATCCCGGACGCCCGGGAACGGCGGCACTGAAATGGTTCCAGGTCCCCTCGTGGAGCTCTTCGAGCACCGTGATCCGATGAACCGCGGCGAGATCGACTCGCGTCTGTTGCAGCACTTCGTCAAACGCCTCATCCCGGGTGTGTCCGTTCGCCGAGGTCGATGAGGCAGCCGCCGTGGTCGGGGTGCTCCGGTGCGGTTTCGTTTGCATTGCGGGAGAATGCCGGTCGCACCGTTCGCCGCGCAAGCGTCTTTTCGACAGAATAGTCCGAGCGGCTACATTTGGTGACACCCAACCGGAGATGAGATGGCAACAGCAGTTCGTGACGAACCCCCGCGTCGCACCGACTACGGTGATGGCGGCAGCCGGGTGCGCACGAACCGCCGCCGAGTCACCCGCCGCCAGCTCCACCGCCCGATTCTGATCGGCGCGATACTGCTCGCGGCTCCCCTTTCGGCGGCGTCGGCGCAGCCGGCCGTGGGCGTGATGACCGGCTTCAGCCGGGCCAGCTTCACCGGCGGTGGCTCCAGGGACGCCGTCGCGCGCACCACCTTCCTCTTCGGCGGCGTCGGCGAACTCGCGTTCGGCGAGATGTTCTCGCTGAGGTCCGAACTGTACTTCTCCGAGAAGGGCGCCCGGGTCGAGACCCTGCTGGGCGACCCGCGCACCGGTCCCACCAAGCTCTTCCGGGTACCGTACGTCCAGCTCCCCCTGCTCGCGCAACTGCGAACCTCTCTGGGCGATCATCTGCGGCCCCACCTGTTCGGCGGCATGTCGGTCGGGGCTCTGCTGCGCTGCGAACTGGCGGAAGAGGGATGCGACGAAATCGAGGAAATCGGCTACCGCTCGGTCGACCTGGGGGTGCTGGTCGGGGGCGAACTCGAATGGGGCGGCGTCGCGTTCGGGGCGCGCTATGAAGCCGGAATCCGCGCGGTCGAGGCCTCGGTGCTCGGCAATGAGCTGTACAACGGTGTTCTGTCGTTTACGGCGAGGTACATCTTCAGGCGGGGGTCGGCGGAGGACCGGTAACGGGCGTCACGCCGCCCCGAAGAACTCCGCGACGAAATCCGTCTCCGGCCGGGCCGCCAGGGCCGCCGCCGGCCCGCTCTGCACCACCGCGCCGCCCTCGAGCGCAACCACCACCGGCGAGCCGAGTGCGTGCACATCGCGCACGTCGTGCGTGACCACGATCGCGGGCGCCCCGCGGCGGGCCAGACGGCGGGCAAGCCAGGCGCGAAGCCCCCGCCGCGCGGCTACGTCCATCGCCGCCAGCGGCTCGTCCAGAAGCAGCATCTCGGGCGCGGGCAGCAGGGCGCGAGCCAGGGCGACCCGTTGCTTCTCGCCGCCTGACAGCGTCGCGGGGTAGCGTCCGGCCAGATGGCCGCACTCCATCTCGGCGAGTATCTCCGCGGCGGTCCCGCGGCGCTCCGCCACGGGCACGCGCCGGGGGCCGCCGGCGAGCCCGAAGGCCACGTTGTCGATGACCGGCAGGTGGGGGAAGAGCCCATAGCCCTGCGGCACGTAGCCGACGCGGCGCTCTTCGGGGGCGAGGTCGAGCCCGGCTGCCGAATCGAAGAGGGTGCGGTCGCCGAAGCGAATGCGTCCCGCCCGCGGACGATAGGCCCCCGCGATGATGCGCAGCAGGGTCGTCTTGCCGGAACCGTTGGGCCCGATGACGACCACCGGCGTGCGGTCGCCCTCGATGCGCACATCGAGTTGGAAGCCGCCCGCACGCGCCTCGACCTCCACGCTCCACTGCATGGCTCAGGAACCCGCGAAGCCCTGCAGCGGCGGCCGCCCCCCGCCGCGCCCCCCGCCGAAGCGGCGCGCGATCAGGGCGGGGACGGCGCGCAGGGGCACCAGCAGCAGGGCGCTCGCCGCGACGAGGACGAGGGCCAGCGCGACCGCGACCCGCGCATCGGACTCGAGGGCGGTGTAGATGGCGAGCGGCATCGTCTGGGTCGAGCCCGTGAAGTTGCCCGCGAAGAGGAGGGTGGCGCCGAACTCTCCCAGCGCCCGGGCCCAGGCGAGGGCGGCGCCCGCGACCATGCCGGGCAGCGCGAGGGGGACCGCGACCCGGAAGAAGGCGCTCGCCGGGGAATGGCCCAGGGTGCGCGCGACGATGAGGAGGTCCTCGTCCACGCGCCGGAAGGCCGCGGCGGCGGCCTGGATGTAGAAGGGGGCCGAGACGACGACCTGCGCCGCGACGACGGCGGTGGTGGTGAAGGGGATCTGGAGCCCCAGCGCGGAAAGGGCGGGACCGAAGAGGCCGTTGCGTCCGAAGGCCTCCAGCAGCGCGATGCCCATCACCGCGGGCGGCACCACGATGGGGAGGTCGACCAGGATCTCGACGACGCGGGAGCCGCGCCCCGGGCGCGACGCCATCCACCAGGCCAGGGGGGTGCCCAGCACGACCATGGCGGCCAGGCTGACCAGGGTGGTGCGGGTGCTCAGCCAGAGGGCGGGGGCGAAGAGGGGGTGGCGGGCGCCCGCGGCGATGTCGCCGGGTGAGGAGGCTCCCGCCAGCGCGATCAGGGGCACCGCGAGGATGGCCAGCATGGGGATGGCGGCCAGGAACGGCGCGCGCTCCGCGAGAGAACGGCGGCGCTTCACCGCCCTGTCGGCGTCTTCCACGGGGCTCTACTGCGCCGTGGCGGTCGATTCCGCGAGGAAGCCGTGGCGGGAGAGGATGCGCCGCCCTTCCGGCGATGCGGCGAATTCGGCCCATCGCTCCGCTCCGGCGGCGTTCTCCGCGCCTTCCACCATCCCGAGCAGGTAGCGCGCCCGCACGTTGGCCCGGGGCGGCACCGGCACGGTCAGCACCCGCCCGGGCACCGCGTCGGTCCGGTACACGATCGCGGCATCGGCCTCGCCCAGCTCGACCTTGGCGCGCACCAGGCGCACGCTGCTCTCCTCGGAAACGACCCGGCCCAGCACGGCCTGCGCGAACGCGCCGCCGCCGGCCTCCGCACCCACGCGCCGCAGCGCCTCGCGCGCATATGCCCCCACCGGCACGTTCGGCGTCCCGATCACGATGCGCTCGGCGCGGACCAGGTCGGCGAAGGACTCGATCCCGGCGGGGTTGGCCGGCGGCACGATCACCACCAGTTCGTTGCGCGCAAGCACCCGCTCACCGCTCACCAGGCCGCCATCCACCAGCGCGTCCATGTGTTGCGGGTTGGCCGAGGCGAAGACGTCGGCCGGGGCGCCCTGCTCGATCTGCAGGCGCAGTATCTGGCTGCCCGCGAAAACGAGGACGACCTCCGTGTCCGGGTGTGCGCCCTCGAAGGCCCCCGCCATCTCCCGGAACGCGTCGGTGAGCGACGACGCGGCGAAGATGCGCAGAGGCTGCCGTTCGGGCCCGCCGGGATGGCAGGCGGCGACGGCAAGCGCCAGAATTGCCGCGACCGCGCGGGCCCGTGTCGTCACGCGGCTTCGACGGTCGTGACCTGCCCGCTCATCGAGCCGTCGTAACCGGGCAGATGGCTGACTTCGGTCCGGAACGCCGGATCGTCCAGGGCGTCGAGCAGGCGCGAGACGGGTGCCTTCCTCGTGAGCCTCTCGGGCACGACGAGGTCGAAGCTCTCCTCCGTGAGCGGTACGAAATCGAGCCCCTCGGCCAGGGCTGCGCTCTCTATGGCGACCCCCACGTCCGCTGCGCCCCAGCGAATCAGGCGCGCGACCTCGGCGTGGCCCTCGGCCATGGGACCGTCGGCGGGAAGCGCGCACCCCGCGGCCTCCGCGACCCGGGCGGCCAGGGCCTGCGCGGCGGAGCCCTCCTCGCGCTGCACGATCCGCAGGCCGGGTGTGGCCAGGTCCTCGGCGCCACCGATCCCCTTGGGGTTCCCGGCGGCCACGACCAGCCCCTGCCGCCATTGCGTCAGGTTGACGACGAGCAGGGTCTGGCCCGGCAGCGCCCGGCGGGCTGCCGCGGCGGTGCCGTTCTCTCCCCCGCCCGACGACAGGTGAAGCCCCGCGACGTGAACGAGCCCCGCGGAGAGCATCTTCATCGCCCTGCCGCTCCCGGCGCGCAGCCAGGTCACGCGGGCGTCGTTGAAGCGCCGTCCCACCCGGTGTGAGACCGCGCCGAGAAGGGGTGCGCACCCGGCGACGAGGACATTGCGTTTCAGCTGGCTGAGGCCGGCCAGCGGCATGACCTCGGCGTCCGCGCCGTCACCCTCGCCGGTCAGGATGCCGTCGGCGGCGGTCATCCCGTGCGAGGGGAGGCGGTGGGCCACCCAGTGCTCGCCGACCATGCCGAGCGCGACCCGCGAACCCGTGGCGAGCGCCAGTGGGGCGGGGGCGAGGCGGGCCCGGATCCCCGGATCCGAAGCGAGGCTGAACAGGTCCTCCACGTCGCAACCGAAGACGCGCGCCATGCGCAGGCCGAGGCTGGTCGACGGCACCTGGGCGCCGTTCTCGATGGCGTGGATCGCCTGTCGTGAAACGCCGATGGCTTCGGCGAGCGCGTGTTGGGAAAGCCCCTCCGCCTTGCGATGCTGTCTGACGCGGTTCTTGAGCTGGTTGTCCGTCATGAGTGTAGGTCTCCTGTCCTGATCCGTGGGCGGGAAAGTGTAAGGTTTACATTATATAATGTAAAGCCTACTTGACAAGAGCGCGGCGACCGCCGCTACCCGAAGTGGGGCCGGATCGCCTGGGCCAGGGAAACCTCGATGTCCCACACGGCCGCGGTCACCGCCTGGCCGATCAGATCCATCTGGCGGAGGAACTGGATGCGCGGCAGCACCTGCTGCAGTTCGCGCCGCGAGAGCAGCTCCGCAAAGATCCCGCACGCGTCGGCGAGGCAGATAATCACCACGTCGCGCGGCGTCGGGATCATGTCGCTGAAGAGCAGTTCCATGAGCCGCAGCTTCACCTCGCGCTCGGCGGTGCCGTCGTCGAGGACGGGATAGCGGCGCGAGCGGAAGACCCACAGGAAGCGGTCCTCCTTGCGCTCCAGGATACCGCGCCCGACCAGGCTGTCGATGGCGGCCTCGCGGATTTCGTCCGAACGCGCGGCGGCGCGCTCCACCCAGAAGCGCGCGTTGTGGGTGCCTTCGCTGTCGGCGATCTCGGCCAGCGTGGGGTCGAGGAGGTCATCCCCCAGCGGCGTCGGGTCGACGAGGACGAGCTTCTCGAGATCGGTGTCGATCCGGTCCTCGAACGCCAGATCCATCAGCACTCCGCCGCCCAGGGCGTACCTGAGGGACCAGTCGGGTACCCGCAAGAACCTCTCGCCCTCGTCATCCAGCAAAAGAAGCATGACCTCTTCGGCGAATCTCAGCTGCATGTCTCTCGGGTCCTAGAAAATGTTGGCTTCCACCGCCACCCCGCCGTCCTCGAACCTTCCGTGAGCGAAGGCGGTTACGTCAAGGGTGTGGGCGCGACCGTCGGCGATGAGCTCGGAGACGGCAAGCCCGGTCGCCGGCGCATGCATGATGCCGTGTCCGGAAAAGCCGCAGGCGTCGACCCAGCGCGCGGCGCCGGGGTTGAAACCGATGACCGGGTTGTTGTCGGGAGTGACGCCGTAGTATCCCCACCAGCTGCCCTGGCGGTCCACTCCGAGGTCCACCCACCAGGGATAGCGGTCGACGCCCGCCAGCAGCACCTGCTCCAGCCACCCCCAATCGACCCCTTCGGTGAAGCCGTCGTCGGCGTGCGTGTCCATGCCGAAGAGGATGCGGTCGCCCTCGCTGCGCAGGTAGACGCCCGTGCCGAGGTCGATCGTGAGCGGGTAGGTGCGCTCGTCGGCGATGGGGGCGCTGAGGAAGATCTGGATGCGCTTGGGGCGCACCGGGACCTTGAGCCCGGCGAGGCGGCCGATCAGCCCCGACCAGGTGCCGGCGGCGTTGACGACGTGGCCGCAGGCGAAGGCCTCGTTGTCGCACTGCACTCGCCAGCCGTCCGCCTCGGGTTGCACTGCGGTGACGCCGTGCCTGAAGCGATACGACACCCCCGCGTCGCGACCCATCGCAACCCAGGCGTGCGTGGCCATGTGGGGATCGATGACCCCGTCCCATGGGCCGTAGGTCACCCCGGCCAGGCCGCTGGGGTCCATGGGGACGTACCGCGGCGCGTCTTCCGGTGCGAGCACCTCGACGGGTGCGCCCATGCTCTGCTGCAGCGCGACCGACGCGAGGTGATCGTCCCAGCGGTCCGGCGGGACCAGCAGCAGGTAGCCGATGTCGCGGTAGCCGACTTCGTGACCGTGCCGCTCGCGGAAGGTTCGGTAGATCGGCAGCGAGTACATCGACAGCGCGATGTTCGGAGCGGTGGTGAACTGGACGCGCACCCCGGCGGCGCTGCGTCCGGTGGAGCCCAGCGCGGGGGCGGCCTCGCGTTCCAGGACGATGACCGACAGGCCGCGTTGGGCCAGCTGCCAGGCGCTGGAAGCCCCCACGATGCCGGCGCCGATGACGACGACGTCGGCGGTGTGGGTGGCCCCGCCGAGGTTGGAGCCGCTTCCCCCACCTCCCGAGCCGGTGACCTTTCCGCCCAGGGCGCGACCCGGGGCCGATTTCATGACACCGGCGCCCTCACGACGAAGGGCGTGTCCAACTCGTCGACCACCCAGGTGTAGAGGTTCCCGTGCTGGACCGTAACCTTGCTGTAAAGCCGGGGCTCGAATGCGAGGCGGACGGATCCCAGGTAGTCGCCGCCCTGCGAAAACAGGTCGTAGAAGGGAGGCACGTCGTTCGGGGTGGCTCTCTCGACCCAGAGCCTCCCTTCGTCGTCCACGAAGAAGCTCTCAAGGATCGGTTTGACATCCGGGATGAGCTCTGCGGCCGCTTCGGCGGAGCGTCGCTCACCGGGTCCAACATCAACAACAAGCTGGACATACGCCGCGCGGTCTTCCGCTGTCACGGGGTGCACCGGGACAACTGCTTCGATCACGACGACGGTATCGCCGTTTTCGCGGGTACGACTCAAGCGGTACGACGCGGTGTGGGCGTGCCAGAGACCACCGGACGGTTGCACGATGTTGATCGGAGATGCCACAAAGGGGATGTGATACCTGACCTGACCTGTGCCACTGGTTTGCACGTAACTGCGACCGCCGGTTGCACCCATGTAGACAGAGTCGGATCTGCCTGTGGAAAGATCAAAATACCTATAGTACTCGCGGTACAACCGCCAATAGCGTCCGCGATCATCGAATGTTCCGGTCCAGATGTACCTGGAATTGGGCACTGGATTATCGAATCGGCGAACCTCGTTGCCGGCAGGATCCACGCCGATGATCTGCCTCTTCCAGTGGTCGTTGATCCAGAGGAGTGTGTCGCCCGAGAGCAGGATTCCATTGGCTCGGCTGATCTCTCCCGGGCCCTCCCCCTGCCGGACCACCGTGCGCAGGTGTTCACCATCGCGAGAGTACGCTCTAACCTCCACGGCCTGATAGTCGAGCACGTAGATGGTGCCGTCGCCGGCTGCCTGCACGCCCCGGATGTCGCCGAAGATGTAGTTGGGGTCGTTGCCATCGAGGGTGCCGATCCTGAGGTCCACCTGCGCTTCAGTGACCTCCGGGCCCACCGAGTCGATGGCGGGAAGGCTCGGATACCTTACGAGAACCGCACCGTTGGGGAGCGTCTCGCGCAGCGGTGCCCCTGCCGTCGATGCCATCTCACAGGCCGCGGTGGCCGCAGCCATGGCCAGTGCGAGGAGCGCACCATCGGCGTGGCGGCCCGCCGTGCAGCCGCGGTCGCGACGCAGGGCCAGCCTCATGACACCGGTGCCCTCACGACGTACGGCGTATCCAGCTCGTCGACGACCCAGGTGTAGAGGTTCCCGTGCTGGACCCAGACCTTGCCGCCCGGCCGCGGTTCGAACGCGAGACGCACGGAGCCCAGGTAGTCGCCGTCCCGCGCAAACAGGTCGTAGAAGGGGGGCACTTCGTTCGGGGTGGACCGCTCCACCCAGAGCCGCCGCTCATCATCCACGAAAAGACCCTCCAAAATCGGCTTGAACTCCGGCATGAGGTCCGCCACTGCTTCTACGGCACGCCGCTGATCCGGACGGCCCTCGACCATGCGCTCGATGTAGGCGGAGCGGTCGTCGGGCGTCACCGGCTGGGTCGGCAGTCCCGCTTCGATCACCACAAGCGTGTCCCCGGTCTCGGTGGTGCGGGTCACGCGGTACGAAGCCGTGTTCGCCTGCCAGAACCCGCCGGACGGGTCCATCACCGTGACGTTGGCGGCCACGAAGGGGATCGGGTAATGCCTGTAGCCCCCGGTATTCGTCTCGACCACATACTCCTGGTAGGGATCCTCGCCCACGAAGATGGAGTCGACGACTTCCGTGGCCGGGTGATAGGACTTGAAGTACTGACGGAAGATGGTTGTGCCGTGCCCGAACTGCGGTGGCATGCTGAACTCCCTGTCCGAGTGCACGGCGCCCTGCCAGTAGCGGCCCTCATGGTCGAACGCTCCGTCCCAGAGATACCCGTAGGCGGGAACCGGCATATCGAAGCGGCCAAGCTCCTCGCCGCGGGATCGACGCCGACGATCTGCCACTTCCCGTGGTCGTTGATCCAGAGGAGGGTGTCGCCCGAGAGCAGGATTCCATTGGCTCGGCCGATCTCGCCCGGGCCCTCGCCGTGGCGGGTGATCGTGCTCAGGTATTCGCCGGCGGGGGAATACGCCCGGACCTCCACGGCCTGGTAGTCGAGCACGTAGATGGTGCCGTCGCTGGCTGCCTGCACGCCCCGGATGTCCGCGAACATGTAGTTGGGGTCGTCGCCGTCGAGCGTCCCGATCCTCAGGTCCACCTGGGCGTCGGCCACTTCCGGGCCGACGTGCTCGACAGCCGGGAGGTCGGTGTAGCGCACGAATGCCGCCCCGTTCGGCAGCGTCTGGCGCACCGCACCTCCCGCCTGATCCTCCGGCGCGCAGGAAGAGGAGACCGCGGACAACATGAGGGCGAGCAAGGCGGCTGCAGGCGCCGCGGTGTAGAGGGGTCTCGGCCCGATCATTGTACAATGCCTCCTGCACGGATTGCGGCGGCTTCTCCGGGAAACACCTACGTCGCGGTCAGGCCGGAACTTACCCGTCCCGCTTCGTGAACGCGACGCTCCCCTCGATCTCCGCGTGCAGCACGGCGACGTTGCCGTCCGTGCCGATCTCGAAGCGCAGGAACTCCTCTGACCCGGCGCCACCGCCCCAGTTGGCCCGGAAGGTGTCGTAGTGCCAGTGCTCCAGAGCGCCCTCGAAGCCGGCGCCGAAGGTGGCGCTCAGCACTCCGCCGTTCTCGGTCACGGTGATCTCGCCGTACATGTCGTTGGCGTAGGTGCCGGCGTAGTCGGCAACGGGCAGCGTGGGCGAGGTGCCTTGCGCACGGCTCTCCTCGACCTCGCGGGCCGCGCTGCGCTGCTGCTCCAGGAGCTCATTCCACCTCTCGAGCACCATGTCGTTCCAGGGCAGGCCCTCGCCTCCCTCCAGGCGGTCGATGATGCGGTGCGCGAGGGCGGAGCTGAAGCCGTTGGCGCCGCTCAGGTTGGACAGGATCACCATCCCGTAGCCGCGCTTTGGAACGAATCCGACGTAGGCGGTCATGCCGTCGATGTTGCCGCCGTGGGAGATCATCGTGACGTCGCGGTAGCTGCTCAGGAACCAGCCGAGTCCGTAGGTGAGAAAGTCCGATTCGGGCCAGACCAGGGCCCAGGTGCCCTCCTTGCGGATGAGCATCTGGCTGGTATGCGTCTCCCCGATGGCTTCCTCGGAGATGAGCCGCTCGCCCTCGAATTCCCCGCGGCCGAGTTGCAGCCGGATCCACTGGGCCATCTGCAGCGCGCTGGAGTTGATCGAGCCGGCCGGCCCCGCGTTGTCGATGTCGCGGTAGGGTATGGCCGTCACTTCGCCGTCCAGCGACGGATTGTGGGGTGTGGCGACGTTGTCGAGCCGATCGAGCGCGCCGACCGATGTCGTGCTGCGGGTCATGCCGAGCGGCGCGAAGATGCGCGAGACCAGGAAGTCGTCCCAGCTCATCCCGGTGGCGTTCTCGATGACCTCGCCGGCCGCGATCCAGGTCGTGTTGTTGTACTGGAAGGTGGAGCGCAGCGGGAAGGTCACCGGCTGGTGCCTGACCTGCTTCAGGACCTCTTCGCGGGTGCGGCCGCTCGCGTACCAGAGGCGGTCGC
The DNA here is from genome assembly GCA_022827345.1 of Gemmatimonadota bacterium. Lineage (GTDB taxonomy): Bacteria > Gemmatimonadota > Gemmatimonadetes > Longimicrobiales > Gaopeijiaceae > Bin94. Next base: position 218,214 of record JAJDTB010000015.1, read on the forward strand.
CGCGCATCAGCCCGGAGTTGTGGCTCATGAGGTCGCGCACCCGCAGGTCGCGGGTGATGTAGGGGTCGCTGAGCTGGAAGATGGGCACGTGATCGACGATGGGATCGTCCCATCCGACCTTCCCCTCGTCCACGAGCATGGCGATCGCCGCGGCGGTGAAGGCCTTGGAGGTGGAGCCCACCGCGAAGATCGTATTCTCGTCGACCGGGTCCGAGCCCCCGATCTCCTTGACCCCGAAGCCCTCCGCGAAGGTGATCTCGTCGTCCTGGATCACCACCACAGCGGCACCCGGGATGCCCCAGTCGCGAACCATCTCCTCGATTTCGGCCTCCAGCCCGGCCAGCCCCTCCTGCGCGGCCGCGCCGGGGGCGAAGACGAAGAGCGTGGCGACGAGCGCCACCGCCGCGGCGAGTCCGAACAGTCTGCTGCACATGCGGGTCATCATTGGTCCTCTCAGGCTACGATCCCTACCAGCTACCCAGTTCGCCGTACTGCGCGATCACCTCCGCCAGCCGCTCGGCCGCGTTGCGCCAGTTCGTGCGCACCGCCAACTGCGCGGCATCCGCGTCGCCCGCCTCGATCCTGTCCACGATCTCCTGGTGTTCCGCGACGGAAACGGCGATCTGGTCGAGGAGCGACTCGATGTAGAGCCGCGTGTAACGCTCGGCCTGGGGTTTGATCGAATCATGCAGCGCAAGCAGTCGCGCCCCGCCGCCGCCCTCCACGTAGGCGCGGTGAAACCGGTTGTCGAGGCGGTGGATCCGGTCGCGCGAAGGACGCCGCTTATCGGCCTCGGTGAGGATCTCGCCGTTGAGATCGTTGAGTTCCTTGACCACCTGCGTGCGGTTGGGCATGCTGGCTGCCCGCCACGCCGACAGCCCCTCCATCTCGGCGACTATATGAAGAAGTTCACGAGCGTCGTCCTGGGTGAGCGGCGACACGTACGGACGGCTCTGGCGGCCGATTCCCGGATCCGCGATGTAGCCTTCCTGCATCAGGCGCTGCAGAGCGCTGCGGATCGGCGTGCGGCTGAGGCCGAGCCGGTCGGCGATCTCGGTCTCGATCAGGCGGGAGCCCGGGGCGAGGCGTCCGAGGACGATCAGTTCGCGCAGGTGCTCGTAGGCCTGCGTGCCACGGTCAATGCTCAGTGTCTTTGCGGCTGCCATTGATTCTCCATTTGACGCGGCGGGCCCTTTGCATCTCGCACTCCGCCTGTAGATTTTCTGTGCTGCGCCGCCGATTCGCCGGACGGCGCAACAGATCACCCCAACCTTGAAATGTAACACACAATGTACCGCAGTTCTGTCGATAAATCCGTATACCTTGCCGTATCCCGCCTTCAGGGAGTAGCATGAGCGTACTGAAGTTGCCGATGAACAGTCCTCTTCCCCGGGGTGTCATGGCTACTCCTCCAACTCGCGCCGCCGGCCCGGCAGCGGATGATCGGCCCGATATCGAGATCCGGCCTGTCAGGACTCGCGACGACTACGACGCGTGCGTCGACCTGCAGCGGGACACATGGGGCCAGGCCTTCTCCGAGGTCGTGCCCGTGAGCATGATGCAGATCACGGCCAAGATGGGCGGGGTGGCGACCGGCGCCTTTGGTCCGGCCGGAGAGCTCCTGGGTCTGGTCTACGGCATGACCGGGCTCCGGCGGGGAGAGCTGGCCCACTGGTCGCACATGCTGGCCGTGCGTCCCGAGGCCCGCAACCAGGGGATCGGCAAACGGCTCAAGTTCGCGCAGCGGGACGAACTGCGGGCCGCCGGCGTGGTCACCATGTACTGGACCTTCGACCCGCTCGTCGCCCGCAACGCGCATCTCAACCTCAACCTGCTGGGTGCGGCGGTGGACGAATTCGTCCCGGACATGTACGGAGTCTCGGACAGCGAACTCCACCAGCTGGGCACCGACAGGTTCATCGTGAGGTGGGACCTGCGCGGGGGCGCCGGCGAGGCGGGAAGGGCTTTTGCGCCGGGGCCGGCGCCCAGGCGGTGCGAGCCGTGCGCGGTCGTGCGGCCGGGCGGGGGCGTGCCGGAGCTGAAAGACGACGTGAAGGTCGTTGAAGTACTGATACCGAAGGACATCGAGACCGTCGAGGCCCGCTGCTTCGATGAGGCGGTCCGCTGGCGCCATTCGACCAGGCATGCGTTCTCCCGCCTGCTGACCGGCCCCTACGATGTCACCCAGTTCATCGCGGGAGAGGAGCACGGCAGGTACGTGATCTCCCGCATACCGGGATAGTGTGATGAAGAGATTCTCCCTGTTCGCGTCGGCCGCGCTGGCGCTGACGACCCCCCTCGCCCTGAATGCCCAGCAGGGGATGGACGTGCTCACCGCCGAGGACGTCTTCGACCTCGAGTTCGTGAGCGACCCGCAGATCTCGCCGGACGGCTCGCAGATCGTCTTCGTGCGCCAGTGGTCGGACGCGCAAACCGATCGCAACTACTCGAACCTGTGGATCATGGATCGCAGTGGTGCGGACCTCCGCCCGCTGACCTCGGGGAAGCAGTCGGACAGCTGGCCGCGGTGGTCGCCGGACGGCAACCGGCTCCTCTACCTCTCGGACATGACGGGGTCGGCGCAGCTGCACACGCGGTGGATGGACACCGGAGCGACCAATCAGATCACGAACCTGGTGGAAGCGCCGCGGGTGCCGGCCTGGTCGCCGGACGGCGGCCGGATCGTCTTCTCGTCCTTCGTGCCGGAGGCGGGCATGCAGCTGATCTCCATGCCGGAGCCGCCCGAAGGGGCCGACTGGGCAGAGCCGGCGCGCGTGATCCACGAACTGGTCCACCGCTTCGACGGCACGGGCGACCTCGAGCACGGCTTCACGCACCTCTTCGTGATGCCGTCCGAGGGGGGAACGCCGCGGCAGATCACCAGCGGGAGCTTTCATCACGGGGGATACGTGGGGCGGTCCGGACGGGGCCGGCCGGTGTGGTCGGCCGACGGCGAGTCCGTGTTGATCGAGGCGAACCGCCACCCGGACTGGGAGCTGGAAAACCGCAACACCGAGGTCTACGAGGTGTCACTGGACGGCGAAATCCGGGCGCTGACCGACCGGACGGGGCCGGACGGCGGCGTGGCGGTGTCACCCGACGGACGCTGGATCGCCTACACCGGCTTCGACGACCGCTATCAGGGCTACCAGGTGACGGGGCTGTACATGGCGAACCGCGACGGGTCGGGCACGCGCCAGGTGGCGGCGCAGCTGGACCGCACGGTGGGCGGGCTGACGTGGTCGCCGGATTCGGATCGCCTCTACTTCTCGTACGCGGACATGGGCAACACCAAGGTCGCCTACGTGGAGCCCGGCAGCGACGAGGTGTATGTGGTGGCGGAGAACATGGGCGGCAGCGGGTCGGCCTACGGTGGCGGGAGCTTTTCGGTGGGGCCGGGCGGAACCTTCGCCTACACGGTCTCGACGCCCACCACGCTCAGCGAGGTGGCGGTGGGGGCCGACCGGGGCGTGCGCGTGCTCACGAGCGTGAACGACGACGTCCTCGCGCACAAGACACTCGGCGAGGTCGAGGAGCTGTGGTGGCCGTCGTCGCACGACGGTCTCGACATCCATGGGTGGATCATCAAGCCGCCGGGATTCGATCCGGCGCGGCGCTATCCGCTCATCCTGGAGATCCATGGCGGGCCGTTCGCGAACTACGGCGACAGGTTCGACATCGAAAAGCAATCGATGGCTTCCGCAGGCTACGTCGTGCTCTATACCAACCCGAGGGGGAGCACATCGTACGGCGAGGAATTCGGCAACCTCATCCACCACTCATACCCCGGCAACGACTACTTCGACCTGGACTCGGGCGTGGACGCGGTGATCGACCTCGGGTACGTGGATCCGGAGCAGCTCTACATCACCGGCGGCAGCGGCGGGGGCGTGCTGTCGTCGTGGTCGATCGGGAAGACGGACCGCTACAACGCGGCGGCGGTGCTGTACCCGGTGATCAACTGGTACAGCTTCGCGGTCAGCTCGGATATCCCGATCACGGTGGCGAAGTACTGGTTCCGGGCGATGCCCTGGGAGGACCCCGAGCACTACATGGAGCGCTCGTCGATCTCGCTCGTCGGCAACGTGACCACGCCGACGATGGTCCTGACCGGCATCGAGGACTACCGCACCCCGATGTCCGAATCGGATCAGTACTTCCAGGCGCTGAAGCTGAAGGGCGTCGAGGCGGTGCTGGTGAAGGTGCCGGGCGAGTCGCACGGACTGCGCGACCGGCCGAGCCACTTCATGCAGAAGATCAAGTACATCGTGGGGTGGTTCGACCGGTATCGGGGGATGGCTTCGTGAGCGAGCGAAAGAGGCGGGTGCCGGAAGAGAAGACGGTCGGTGGCCAGGGTGGGGCCGAAGGCCGGTCAGAGGTGGCGGACGCGATTCGGGAGCTCCGCGAGGTGCGGAAGGGTGTCCGGCTGGGTGGGCTCGATTGGAAACAGCTGCGGGATGAGAGGCGGCGGTAGGGGGGCTCGTTACCAGCCCTCAGACCGAGGTGAGCGGGAACAGATCGGGCTGTTGCTCATGCGGAACGGGGAAGACTCCGACAATCATCCAGGGGTTCGGAGCGACAAGCTGGAACCTCAGAGTCGTTCCGACGAAGAAGTGCAGGTCTGTCTGCGTGAACCTGTCGAAGTACATCTCTCGTACCTTGGCCAACGCTTCGGACTCGTCGCCCCCTGAAACCCTCAGACAGTTCCGGTACAGGGACTTGGAGGGTTGCCGAGCGTCCGGTGACGTCCTCAAAACGATAGTGGAAGGTATAGGGCACTTTGTCGACCACTCGAAATGTCGACCTCCAGGCATTGTCGTCGAACAAGTCGCCTTGATCGATCATCGCGCGCATCTGTGCGAGCCGTTCAGGATCCCATTCACGTTCGGTCTCGCGACAGACGAAATCGAGAACTCGGGTAGGCTTGAACACAGCCAGGGACGCTTCGTTCGCCTTGGCGGCCTGGACGAGTGTCTCAATGCGTCGGTAGACCGCAGCCTTACCCAGGACGCTTTCCCGTCGTTCTCTCCAGTCTTCACTCGTATCGACCCGTCGTCCACGGCGCAGACCCGAAGGGTCGACAATGCGGAATGTCTCCGGGCGAAAGTCCTTGTAGTTACGCTCAAGCGTGCACTCTATCCACTCAAAGAGTCTGTAGCGTTTGATTTCTTCCAGGCGCCGGAACGGGACCGGGTAGATACGGACCCAGGACCCGTCTTCCCTCAATCCAGCCGTGCAGACTGTCTCACCGTATTTGCTCGAAAGTGTTGGATACGTCTTGACGGTGATAAGAACGCGCTCTCGAGGCATGGGCCTTTACAGATGTCTTGGCAGAATCAGTCCGCCTGGCAGTTCGGCCACGGCAGCCGCCACGTGTGAGCGATGGCACTGATGGGATAGGCGTTCATAGCACACCAGCGCCACCCGTTGTCCTCGCTCGATGGACTCTCTGATACGGGACAACGCTTCCGTTTCCCGTGCCAAGGTGTCCTCACGGTATGCTGCGAAGAGGCGATCGTATTCTGACTTCGCCGTGAGATTGGTCCGTCGATCCGAGGAGATTCCCAATTCAGGGAAATGCTCGTAGTCGATCTCCAGCCGCTTACAGCCCGCAGCAAGGGTCCGCTTGGAAAAGCCCCATTTGCGGCTGACGGGGTTACGCCTGACATCGCAGAGGAGCGAGATACCGACGCGGAGCAGTTCGTTGAAAAACCCCTCGTAGCTTCGTCCCTCGTAGCCGATCGTCGCCAGCTTGACCGTGCCTTGGCGGGTTCGGTCAGCGGTAACCGGATGAAGCGCCTCTCGATCACTGCGACGCAGGCCGCGGTAGCGGCGAACAAAAGCACTGGCATGGCGATCTCTCCGGTGTGTTGCTGTCGGGATGCCATCTGGAACCAGCCGCCATTCGTCGCCTTTCGATTGCAGGATACCACGACGCGACAGTTTGAGGGTGTCGGCATCCAGAGTAAACGAGTGGGCACCCTGAGGGTCGGGGACGAACTCGTAGGGAGGGTCGATTCCGCGGTCCTGACAATCACGGCAGTAGAGGAAGAGAAGCCTCTGGAGGTCCGCTTCCGCCACAGGAGCCGCCAGTCCCCGCAGGAGTGCCACCAGCACTCGTTGGCGGTGCGTCAATCGGGTACTTGGCTTGTGCGTAGCCACGGCATTCTCCGCAGGTGGGTCTGCAAGCGTGAGTCCTGCTCCAGTCGTCACGGAAGGTATCGGTCGTTTCGCTCGGGTCAATCCAGTCGCCATCAGCGAGCGGAATCAGGCCAGTCGACTGTGCCGGCGTGGCTGGAGCCCGCAGCCGAGGGCGCCGTTGGCCTGGCAATGAAAAGAGCGGTAGACTGTCCGCGGCGACATCCGACCGACACTCTTGGAATCGCGACGACCCAACGGGAGGCGAAGCTGTGGCAGGTTCCATTGCGAATCTAAACTCTCTCCCCCGCCGAACCGTCCTCAAGGCCGCCGCCGGAGCCGCCGGGCTGACGCTGGCCGCCCCGTTCATCAACCGGGGGCGCGCGGTCGTGCAGGCACGCGGCCGCGGGCGGGTAGCGGTCCCCCAGGAATACTCCACCCGCTGCATCGACCTGGTCACCGGATCGCTCGTGATCGACATGCTGTCGCCGCTGGTCATCGCGCGCTCCATTCAGCAGCGCTGGGGCCCGGACCTGAGCGGCATGACCGCCGAGGAGGAACAGGAGTTCCGGGACTCCGAGATCGATGTCTTCCACATTGCGGTCGGGGTGGGCGGGCGCGACTTCGAGGACCAGTACCAGAACTCGCTGCTCTTCGTGGCGGGCTACAATGCGATCATCGCGTCGCGGCCCGACCTCTTCGTGCGGATCGATTCGGCGGAGGATCTGGCGAACGTGCACGGGTCGGGGCGCGCGGGGATCCTGATCGGGCTGCAGACCTCGGCCCACTTTCACACCCTCGACGACGTCGACCAGTTCTACTGGCTCGGACAGCGGGTGTCGCAGCTCACCTACAACTCGCGCAACATGATCGGAAACGGGGCCACGGAGCGGGTCGACGGGGGGATATCGGACTTCGGCGTGGCGATCGTCGAGCGCATGAACGAGATCGGGATGGCGGTCGACGTCTCGCACTCGGGCGACCGCACGACGCTCGACGCCTGCGAGGTCTCGTCGCGGCCCGTCCTCTTCACGCATTCGAACAGCCGGGTGCTGTCGGGCGGCCATCCCCGCACCAAGACCGACGAGGCCATTCGGGCGATGGGTGCGACCGGCGGCGTGATGGGGATGACGGGCGTGCGCATGTTCGTGAAGGACAGGGAGCCCACGACCATCGAGGACTACATCGACCACTTCGACCATGTCCGCGACCTGATCGGCGTCGAGCACCTGGGCGTGGGCAGCGATGTCGACCTGCACGGCTACGACGACATGCCGGCCGACGAGTACGAGGCGCTGAAGAGCGCGTACAAGGACTCGTACGCATTCCGCGACAAGATCGACATCGAGGGCGTCGACCACCCCAAGCGGATGTTCGACCTGACCGAGGCGCTGATCCGGCGGGGATACACGGACGATCACATACGCGGGATTCTGGGGGGCAACTTCCAGCGCGTGCTGGGCGAAATCTGGGAGGTGTAATGTGCGGTTTACATTATGTAAAGTAGAGTTGACATATGGGGTGGTCGCCGCGACGCATGGAGCGCTCGCCGTGCTGGTGGGCGGGCTTGCGCTGGCCGTCGTGGCAACCGCGGCGAGGGCGCAGGAGGCACCCGTCGCGCTGGTCGGCGCGCGCATCCACACGGCAGCCGGGCCCGCCATCGAGAACGGCACGATCGTCTTCGCGGACGGCGTGATTGCGGCGGTGGGCGCGGGCGTCGCCCCGCCCGCAGGTGCCGAGGTGGTCGACGTGAGCGGCATGGTCATCATGCCCGGCATGCTCGACAACCACTCCCACATCGGCGCCGACAGCCGCGACCTCAACGAATTCCCCGTCCGTTTCGGGCCGCAACACCGGATCCGCGACGTGCTCTCGCCCGACGACGACTTCTGGTACGGCGCGGTCAAGGGTGGCGTGACCACGGTCATCACCGGGCCCGGGAGCGGCGAGGTGTCGAGCGGGCAGGCGATCGTGGTCAAGACGTGGGGGCCTACGATCGAGGAGCGCATCGTCAAGGAGCGCGGCGGCCTCAAGATCGCGATGGGCCGCAAGCGCCCCGACCAGTCGCCGACGACCAGCATGGCGGTCACCGCGATGCTGCGCGCCAAGTTCATCGAGGCCCAGGAGTACCAGGCGAAATGGGACGCGTGGGAGGAAGGCGGCCAGGAGGGTCCGGCCCCGCCGCGCGACCTCGGCATGGAAGCCGTGGTCCGGGTGCTCACGGGCGAGGACCGCATCCGCGCGCACGTCCACCAGGCGCACGACATCCTCGCGATCATCCGCCTGTCGCAGGAGTTCGACTTCTCCCTCGCGATCCACCACTCGACCGAGGCCTACAAGGTGGCCGACGACATCGCCGAAGCGGGGATCGACGTGGTGGGGATGCCGCTCTTCACCCGCATCGCGCTGGCCGACGAGGTCATGGCCACGGGCACGCTGATGAATGAAATGGGCGTCCGCTTCACCTTCCACACGGACGATCCGGTGGTGGGCTCGAAGTGGCAGCGGGGCAACGCCGGGCTCGGGATCCGCTACGGGATGACCGAGCAGGACGCGCTCGAGGCCGTGACGATCAACCCGGCGGCGATCGCGGGGGTGGAAGACCGGGTGGGGAGCCTGGAGGTGGGCAAGGACGCGGACATCGTCGTGCTGAACGGGACGTGGTACGAGGTCAGCACACTGGTGACGCGGGTGTACGTCGATGGGATGCTGGCGTACGACCGGGAAGGAGAGGGGCCATGAGCGGGCAAAAGAAGCGACCAGTGACGCAGGCGGTGGGCGCTTGCATGGTCGGATGGGTCGGGGGCGGCGCCAGGATAGGGGCGATCGGGGTGGCCGCAGTGGCCATGGCCGCGGTCCAGGGCGCCGGGGCCGATGTCCAGGCACAGACCGTCGCCCTCACCGGGGGGCTGGTTTACCCCATCTCATCGGAACCCGTCGAAGGCGGGACGGTGCTGATGGTGGAGGGCCGGATCGCCGCGGTCGGCGCGGACGTGGACATTCCGGCGGGCGCGGAGGTCGTGGACGTGAGCGGGAGTGTGGTGATGCCCGGGATCATCGACGCGATGAGCTACTACGGGATCGCGGGCGAGGACATGAACGAGGTGCCGAATCCGCTGACGCCCGAGCTGCGGATCATCGAGGCGTTTGCGCCGTTCGGTACCTTCGGGTCGGGCGCGGCCGGCGAGATCCGGGTGCGCGAGCTGCTGTCGGGTGGCGTGACGGCGACGTACATCGGGCCGGGTGACGCGACGGTGGTCGGCGGGCAGGGCGCGGTGGTGAAGACGGCGGGGGCGCGGTTCGACGACCTGATCGTGCGGGCGCCCGCGGCGATCGACATCACGTTGGGCGGGCGTCCGGCGTCGACCTATCGGGACCAGTCGCGGTCGCCGTCGACGCGGATGGCGGTGGTGGCTCAGCTGCGGGATCTGCTGGTGAAGGCGCAGGAGTGGACGGCGGGGCGTGAGGGCGGCTCGGAGGCGGGCGAGGCTGCGGCGGGCCCGCGGAACCTCGGCATGGAGGCGCTGGCGCGGATGCTCGCCGGCGAGATTCCGGCGCGGGTGCAGGCCAACGCGACGCGCGACATCCGGGTGGCGATCGAGCTGGCCGAGGAGTTCGGCTTCGAGCTGGTGATCGACGGCGCCGCGGGGGCGCATCAGATGGCCGGCGAGCTTGCGGACCGCGGGATTCCGGTGATCCTCGGGCCGATCTCGCATCCCTACATCTCGGGCGAGGAGATTCCGGACGCCGGCGAATACGGCGGGGTCGACGAGCGGAATGTGTTGTGGCTGAACGAGGCCGGGGTGCATGTTTCGCTGGCCAGTTTTTCGCGCGGTTTCGGGCGGTTTGGTCCGGGCGTGGCGGGTCAGTGGCTGCTGATCGACGCGTCGATCGCGCGCGGCCACGGGATGAGCGAGGCCGACGTCCTGCGCGCGGTGACGCTGAGCCCGGCTGAGGCGCTGGGGGTGGCCGATCGCATGGGCAGTCTGGAGGCGGGGAAGGACGCGGACGTGGTCGTCTTCGACGGCGATCCGCTGAGCATTCGGACCTGGGCGACCCGTGTGTACGTGGGCGGCAGTCTGGTCTACGAGAGAGAGGATTGAGGATGAGGGCGAAGATTCGGCCGCGGGCATGTTCGTATGCGCCTTTCGTGGCGGCCCTTGTACTGGGCGCCTGCGGGGATGCGGGTTCCCCGTCGAGCGCCGTCGGCGGCGCGATGGACGTGGTCATCGAGGGCGGCCGCGTCGTCGACGGCACGGGCGCGGCCTGGTTCTACGGCGATGTCGGCATCCGCGGCGACCGGATCGCGGCGGTGACTCCGGCGGGCGGGTTGGCCTCGGAGGACGCGGCTGCGCGGATCGACGCGACGGGCAAGGTCGTATCGCCGGGCTTCATCGACATCCAGTCGCACGCGCGCGGCCCGCTGCTGAACGGCGACGGACGCCTGCTGGGCAAGATCACGCAGGGCATCACGACCGAGATCATGGGCGAGGGGTGGACGAACGCGCCGGCCAATGCGAACACGGATGCGGGCGCCGGGCTGGTCGATCCGGAGGCGCAGGGTGAGAGGCACGACTTCTCCGGCCCGGGCGGCTTCGACGCCTGGCTGAACGCGATGCTCGCCAACGGCGCCTCGCCCAACTTCGGGTCCTTCGTGGGTGCGACCACGATCCGCGTCTACGCGATGGGCGAGGCGGCCGGGGCGGCCAGCGAGGCCCAGCTCGACTCGATGCGCAAGGCGACCCGCTGGGCGATGGAGGGCGGCGCCTTCGGCGTGGCCACCGCGCTGATCTACCCGCCGGGCAACTTCGCGAGCACGGAGGAGCTGGGGGAGGTGGTCGCAGCGTCGGCTCCCTACGGGGGCGTGTACATCACGCACATGCGCTCCGAGGCGGACCGGTTCCTCGAGGCCATCGACGAGGCGATCGAGATCGGGGAGCTGGGCGGCGCGCCCGTCGAGATCTATCACCTGAAGGCGGCGGGCGTGCGCAACCACCACAAGTCCGCGCTGGCGATCGCGAAGATCGACTCGGCGCGCGCGGCGGGGTTCGACGTGCAGGCCAACATGTACCCCTACACGGCCGGGGGGACGGGGTTGTCCGCGCTGCTTCCGCCCTGGGCGTCGGAGGACGGCGCGCTCCTCGACAACCTGCGCGACCCCGGGACACGGCAGCGCATCCACGACGAGGTGCTGGCGGACACCGCCGATTGGGAGAACCTGGGCGTGCTGTCCACCCCGGAAGGCGTCCTGATCACGTCGGCGGCCGAGGTGGGGCCGGACGGCGAGCCCAGCGGGGCGGGACGCTTCGTGGGGATGCGCGTGGCCGAGGTCGCGGCGGAGATGGGTCTGGACTGGGTCGACGCGGTCATCGAGGTCATCCTCATGACCGGGGGCCAGGCGGGGATGATCGTCTTCATGATGGACGAGGCCAACGTCGCGCTGCAGCTGCAGCAGCCCTGGATCAAGATCGGCACCGACGCTTCCGGCTTCGATCCCGACAGCGTGACCGGGATGGCCCACCCCCGGTCGTACGGCACCTATCCGCGCATCCTGGGCAAGTACGTGCGGGACGAGGGTGTCATCACCCTTGAGGACGCGGTGCGCAAGATGACGTCGGCCGTCGCGACGCGCTTGTCGATCGACGATCGGGGCGTACTCAGGCCGGGGATGTATGCGGACATCGTGGTCTTCGACCCGGCGACCGTGGCCGACCGGGCCACCTTCGAGGACCCGCACCAGCTTTCGGTCGGCATCGAGGAGGTGTTCGTGAACGGAGTGCAGGTGCTGCGCGGCGGTGAGCACACGGGCGCGAAGCCGGGACGGATCGTGCGCGGGCCCGGGTACAGGCCGGCCGGCTGATGCGCGTCGGAGTTGTCGGCGGCGGGGTCATCGGCCTTTCCACGGCCTGGTACCTCAAGAAGCTCGGCGCGGACCCGGTCGTCGTCGAATCGTGGACGCTGGGGAGCCGCTGTTCGTTCGGGAACGCCGGCTGGGTGTGCCCCTCGATATCGAGCCCGCTCCCCGCGCCCGGTCTCACGCTCAAGTCGCTCAGCTGGATGATGCGGCGGGACAGCCCCCTGTACATCAAGCCCTCGGCGCTGCTGAAGCTGACCCCGTGGCTGCTGCGCTTCCGGTCATTCTGCAATCACGCCGATCAGAAGCGCGGCATCGCGGCCATCGCCGGGCTCAACCGGTTCACGATGGAGCGCTACGACGAGTTGGCGGCGAGTGGCGTCGAGTTCGAGTGCCACGAGTCCGGCGTGCTGATGGTGTTCCGCGACTCCGACAAGGCGGCCGCGGCGGAGAAGGAGGTCAAGCTGGTGACGGCGGCCAGCGCGACGAGCTGCACCGACCTGACCGAATCCGAGGTGTATGAGCGCGAACCCATGCTGCGCCCGGGCTTCAGGTTCGGACTCTTCGTGGGGGCGGACCGTCATGTGCGGCCGGACTCGCTGAGCGCGGGTCTCGGGGCGTCGCTGCGCGCGAGCGGGGTCGAGATCCACGAGGACACCATGGCGACGGGATTCCGCAGCGAGGGCGGGCGCGTGAAGGCGATCGTCACTCCGAAGGACGACGTGCCGGTCGACGCGCTGGTGCTGGCGGCGGGCGCGCACACCGGGGCGCTGACCCGGATGCTGGGGTGGCCGATCCCGATGACCGCCGGGAAGGGTTACTCGGTGACGATCGACCAGCCCCGCAACCAGCTGCGCCAGCCCCTGTACCTGGGCGGCGCAAAGATCGGGCTGAGCCCCTTCACCGGCGCGCTGCGCTTCTCGGGCACGATGGAGCTGTCGGGGATCAACCGCCGCATGGACACGGCGCGGATCCGGTCGCTGCGCCGCATCGTCAGCCGCGAAGTGGACATCCCCGAGGCGAAAGAGGGGGGCCGCGCCTGGGTGGGGATGCGCCCGATCGTGCCGGACTCGTTGCCGGTGATGGGAAAGCTGCCTTCGCGCGAGAACGTGTACGTGAATACCGGCCACCAGATGCTGGGTGTGACGCTGGGGCCGAGCAGTGGGTGGGCGCTCGCCGGGCTGATCCTGGAGGGGAGGCCGGGGGTGGGGCTGGAGGCGTTCTCGGTGGGGAGGTTTTGAGGGGACTCGGGTGCCGCGGAGCTATGGGGGGTTCTGTGAAACCCTGGACCGTGCGCTCGCCGCCAGAGTGAGGTTGCTGGCGATGGACCTCCAGTGGCCGCGAACCAGGCACCTGGAATCGGCCAGGACGATGAAGGAGGTAATGGAAATGATCAAGCCGACTGGACACTGGGCCTCGTACTGGTACGAAGACGGGGAAGAGAAGGGCCGGAGTCAAGGCATCGAAGTGGGCCGGAGTCAAGGCATCGAAGAGGGCCGGGTGATGCTTCTGCGCCAACAGATCAATCGGAAATTCGGTGCCGGGGCGGTCCGGGAGCTGTTCGAGACCTCAGACCTCCCTTTGGATTCTGCCCGGATCGACGCGCTCGCAAACGCTGTGATCGATTGCGAATCGGCCGAGGAGTTTCTGGCGCGGGTGGGTAATGGGGTGGCTGCGGAGTAGGTGCGGGCCGTGAAACCCCGGAAAGGCACGTGGTGGTCGTCGTCCATGTAATGTAAACACGACAAAATATAATGTCGGCATTACGTCTCGGAACTGTCATCACCCGTCACGGGTTCCGCACCCTCCCTCCGCGCCTCCAACTCCGACAGGCTCAGTCCCGATGTGCCGGACACGGGACGTATTCTACAGGATCTCGAAGAAGGATTCGCGGCGCGCAATGGCCAGGCGGATTGCTTCCGGGTCGGCCGGGACGAAACGGACTGGCGTGCCGGGCCGGGACTGGGCGAGGGCGTCAAGGACGATCGGATCGGTTCCGCCGAGCTTCGGATAGCCGCCGATGGTGGGTCGGTCGCGCATGAATACGAGTGGACGGCTGTCGCCGGTGACCTGGACCGTGCCGTCGACAAGGGGTGTGGAGTCGAGCGTGCGAGGGCCCGAGGTCAGGGCAGGTCCTGTGAGGCGGATCGCGGTGCGGTCGCTTGTCGGGTCAACCGTCCACTCTGCGGCGAACACGCGGTCACGGTCCGCGTCGGAGAATTCGGGCCACTCGTAGCCGGGGATCAGGGGTACTTCCAGGGCCGCCCCGGGGCTTGCCGATGGCACGAGATGGGCGGGCAGGTGACGGTTCGGCAGGGTGCGGTCCGGCGCGAGCCATCGCAGCTGTTCGCCCTCCAGAAGCGGTCGGCCGAGGAGGCCGGGCAACCCGTCGCGGGCGACGGACGAGGCCGAGCCGAACGCGCGATCGGTTTCGAGGCCGCCGGGGAAAGCGAGGTAGGCGCGCATGCCGGTCGCGCTGTAGGAGAGCCGCAACATTTGTCCGGGGCGGACGCGGATGGTCCTCCAGGCGCCAGTGCCGACGCCGTCCAGCGTGGCGCCGCAATCCGCGCCCGTGACGGCAATTGACGTCTCGGCATCGAAGCGCAGGACGAATCCGCCCAGGGTGACCTCCAGCGCGGCATCGCCGGGGTCGTTGCCGAGCAGCCGATTGGCCCACAGGAACGCGCGCTGGTCCATCGCGCCGCCGGGGGCCAGTCCGGCGCGTCGGCCGCTGCGCCTTCCCAGGTCCTGGACAGTGCAGTAGGGGCCGGGACGTTCCACCACCGCGTGAGATGGCCCGGTGCGGTCGGTCGGATTCAGCACTCCGCCTCGTAGTCGCTGCGCGCGATGGGACGGAACTCCACCGAGCCGCCGGGGGTGAACCTTGCGATGCGTTCAGCAGCGTCCTCGAAAAAGGCCGTGGGGACGCGGCCGATCAGACGCCAGCCGCCCGGGCCCTCGGCCGGGTACACCCCGGTGCGCCGGTCGGCGATTCCGACTGCCCCCCGCGGCACCCGGGCGCGCGGCGCGGGACGGCGCGGCGTGGCGATACGGGCGTCGACATCGCCGAGGTATGCGAACCCGGGCGCGAAGCCTGTAGCGAGCACCAGGTAGGTCGTGGAGCTGTGGAGGCGCGCGACTTCGCCTGTAGCCAGTCCGGCAGTGGCGGCCAGCTCTTCGAGATCGGGTGCCAGATCGGGATCGTAGCAGACCGGCAACGAGACTGTCGCGGCTGAGGCGGTCGTCGGCGGCCCCGGGGAGGTCGGCGACGCCCTCAGCGCGGACCGCGCCGCGGCCTCGAGAGCGCTCTCGACCTCGCCGGGATCCCACTCGCTCGGCGAACCCTCGACCAGGAGGCGGTTGAAGGCCGGGATTGTGGCGCGCACCCCGGGCAGGCTCTCTTGCGCAAGCCGTTCCAGGCTCAGCACGCGGGCGATGCCGTCACGGTCGGGCGCCACCGGCAGGGTAACCAGGGCGCTGACGGGCCCGGGGAAGGTAATCATGCCGGGCGCGCAATCAGCTCCCGGATTCGGCGCAGCGATTCGAAGGCCGAGGGATTGTCGCCGTGTACGCACAGGGTCTCGGCCGCAACGGCAAGCGGACCCGCCGGGGTTTCCACGAACCCCTGCAGGAGCCGCCCGACGTGAGCCGCGACTGCATCGGCGTCTGTCAGCACCGCGCCGTCTTCCGACCGCGGACGCAGCCGCCCGTCCGACCCGTAGCCGCGATCCGCGAACGCCTCGAACACCAGCGGCAATTGCGTGTGCTCGAGCAGCTTCTCGTGACGGTCACGGTCGGGTGTCGCCTGGAGCACGAATGCGAGCGAGTCGTCCACGGCCGCGACGCCTTCGGCCAGTCTGGTGAGCAGCCGGTCGTCCCCCATCATGGCCAGGTACAGCGCCCCGTGCGGCTTCACGTGGTACAACGGCACGCCCAGCGCGGTGGCAACGGCCTGCAGCGCACCGATCTGCGCCTGGATCTCAAGAACGAGCGAGTCGATCGGCCAGTCCAGCCGCAGACGCCCGAAGTTGCGCCGGTCGGGATAGCCGGGGTGGGCGCCCGGCCTCACACCGTGCAGCGCCGCCAGCTCGAGCGTTCGGGCCATTGTGTCGGGATCCCCGGCGTGGCCCCCGCATGCGATGTTGGCCAGGTCGATCAGCGGCATCACCGCGGCGTCGGCGCCCTTCTCCCACGGCCCGTAGCTTTCGCCCATGTCGCAGTTCAGAAGCATGCCGAAACATACCTTCGGCCCCGGTCGGCGGCGAGGCGGTTGCAGGTCGGGAATCCGCAGTTTGACTGCCCGCCCGCGCATAGCGCTCGTGCAGCTGCTCAGAACGAAACCGCACCCCCCGCCAGCGGAAGCACCTCGTTCACGAGCGTCAGCAGAAAGCGGCCCGGCTCTTCGAACATGATCATGTGCGAGCTCCGCTCGAAAGTCACGAACCGTTTGTGCGGGGCTTCGATGCTGTTGAAATAGGCGAGGGCGCTCGCATACGGCGTGTGGAGGTCGAACCGCCCGTGGAACATGACCACGGGGACCTCGAAGCGTTCGACCATTCCGCTGCGGCGCGGCTCCGGCGCAGCGTCGATCAGGTGGCGCTCCGCCCACGCCATCGCCGGAAGCAGGTTCGCAACGTTCTCCGCGGTGTATTCCGGTCCCCACTCGGGGAGTCCGAAGTACAGGTCGAAGGTGGGCTTCCCGTACCACCCGCCATCGTACTCGCGGGCCCACCTGCGGGCGGCGAGCAGCTTGGCCACGGTGCCGGGTCCTGGCGGGGGAGGGTAGGGTTGGAGCGCCTCCAGCTCGCGGATCGCGGTTGTGTCGTTGGCCGCGCGGACGCGCTCCATGAGGGTGGCGTACAGCTGCGCCTCGCCGCCCGGGCCGCCCGACTGGCCGAGCCCGACATACGCGTGAAAGAGCTCCGGGTGCTGCGCGACGAGGCGGGGGCCGATCGAGCTGCCGTAGGAGTATCCGAGCACGACCAGCTTCTCGTGACCGAACCGTGACAGCAGGTGTTCGACCACAACCGCGGCGTCATCCACGTGCTGCTGGAGGGTCAGCGTCGGCGCGAGTCTGGCGGAGTCAGCCGCGGCGAAGCTCTTGCCCACGCCGCGCCGGTCCCAGTTGACGACCGTGAAAAAGTCCTCCCACGGCTTCTGGTACGCCCAGGCCATCCCCATGACCGGGCTGCCGGGTCCGCCGTGGAGCACGAGAAGGATCGGGTTGGCTCGGTTGAGGCCCCGGATCGAGAGCCACTGGGTCGAGCCGTTGACCTCGATCGGCTCCAGGACCTCGATTCCTTCGGGCGTGTGGATCGCTCGCAGGTCGGCCAGGCGGGCGATGATCGAATCCCGGGGAATGGTGGCGGCGTTCCGGGCCGGTGCGTCGCAGGCGGCACCCAGGAGCACGAGTGCAAGGAAGGCGAAGGACAAGGGCCCGGATCTGACGGCTCCCGGCTGGCTCATGGCAGACTTTCTTCTTCGTCGTTGGCGTTTGTTGCTCGGGCGGCCACCCGCGCGGCCGACTGGCGCGCCCGTCGGCTCCGTCGCCTTATGGATGTGAGTACCGGACACTACACCCGGCACGGGAAGCTGCACCATGATTCGTACCACTGCCCTTATCGTCTGCATCGGCTGTCTCGCGCTGTCGGGCTGTGCGCCGCCCTCCACCGATGACGGGAGCGCGACCGCCGCGACCCAGCCCGACGACGGCGCCCCCTACCCCATGCTCGAGCCGCGGTACGACATGCGCGTCGAGCAGGCGGTGCGGGTCCCGATGCGCGATGGCGTCCGTCTGTCCACCGATCTCTACTTCCCCGACGGCGCGCCGGAACCGCTCCCGGTGATTCTGATCCGCACGCCGTACGACAAGTCCGCGTTCCGCGCCGGCTACGCGGCTGAGGTGGTCCGCATGTTCGTCGGGCAGGGATACGTCGTGGCCGTGCAGGACAAGCGGGGCCGCTTCGAGTCCGAAGGCGTGTATTCGTTGGCAGTCAGGGAGGATGTCGACGGGTACGATGCGGTCGAGTGGCTCGGCGGCCGGCCGTGGTCGAACGGGAAGGTCGGCACCTACGGCTGCTCCGACCTGGGGGACGCGCAGGTGTGGATGGCGCCCGCCCAGCCACCGAGCCTGGCTGCGATGATCCCGCAGGCGTCCGGCAGCATCAACGGCCCGGCCGACAACATCTACCGGTACTTCGGGACCTACAACGGCGGCGCGTTCAACCTCGCTGCCGCCGCGGGGTGGATGGTCTTCGCCGGGTCGAAGGTCTACCTGCGCCCACCTTCCCATATCTCCGACGAGGAATTCCAGCGGATCGCCCACCAGTACTCCCCGGGGCCGGTCAACGCGCCCGAGGTCGACCTGGACGCCATCATCAATTCGCTTCCCCTGATCGACATGATGCAGAAGGCGAACCGCCCGCACACGGACTGGGAGTCCATCCTGACCCACGGTCTCGCCGACCCGTGGTGGGACCAGTTCCCCTACTACAAGGGCCACGAGCAGATCGACGTCCCCACCCTCTTCATCAATTCGTGGCACGACTTCGGCGTGAACGAGACGCTGTGGCAGTTCAACTACTTCCAGGAGAACGCCGTCTCGAGCACCGCGCGCGACAACCAGTTCGTCGTCATCTCGCCCGTATCCCACTGCGACTCCGAGCGCATCAGCGCCCCCACGGTGATCGGCGAGCGCGACGTGGGTGACGCCCGCTACGACTTCTGGACCCTGTACGTCCGCTGGTACGACCACTGGCTCAAGGGCGAGGACAACGGGGTCACCGACATGCCGCCCGTCCAGTACTACCTGATGGGCAGGAACGAGTGGCGGGCCGCCGACGAGTGGCCGATCGCGGGCACCGAGTTCACGATGTACTACCTGACGAGCGGCGGCGCGGCGAACAGCCTGAACGGCGACGGGGTGCTCACGACGGAGGCGCCGCAGACCGGGTCAGTCGACCGGTACACCTACGACCCCGGTGGGCCGACCCCCTCCCTGTCCGGTTCCTATGGGATGGAGGAGGGGTTCTATGATCAGCGTTCGGTCGAGGAGCGGGATGACGTGCTCGTCTACACGACCCCACCCCTCGGAGCCGGCGTGGAGATGACAGGCCCCATTACGGCCACGCTCTACGTATCCTCGGATGCCCGCGACACCGACTTCACCGCCAAGCTGGTCGACGTCCACCCCGACGGCACGGCGTTCTTCCTGCAGGAAGGCGTCCTCCGCGCGCGCTACCGCCAAGGCTTCGACCGCAAGGTGTTCATGGAAGAGGGCGAGGTCTACGAGATCACCGTCGTCCTCGACGCGACGAGCAACTACTTCCCGGCTGGCCACCGGATCCGCCTGGAGGTGGCGTCGGCGAGCTTCCCGCGCTTCGACCGCAACCTCAACACCGGCGGCAACAACTACGACGAGACGGAGTGGGTCGTGGCCCGCAACGCGGTGCACCATTCGCCGGAGCACCCGTCGCATGTGCTGCTGCCGATCGTGCCGGAGGGGGCGAGCCGGCTGCTGGATCTGAATTGAGGATCTCCGTGTGAGCAACCGTGGCTGGTGTCGTCGGAGCGGGCGAAAGACGCGGTACGCGTTGGCCCCGACCGCAACTCTGATCGCGCTGGCGGGTCTCGCGTGCGGCCAGAACGGAGATACTTCGGCAGATGCGACCCTGGCCCACACGATCTCCGTGCTGGAAGGGCTGATTCAGGAGGAGCTCGATGCGGGTGTGCCGTCCATCTCCCTCTCCCTGCTGGTGGGTGACGAGGTCGTCTGGTCCGGGGCCTACGGATACGCGAACGTGGGACTGAGGGCGCCCGCCACCACCGAGTCGCTCTACAACACGGCCTCGACGCTCAAACCCGTTACTTCGACCGCGGTGCTGACCCTCGTCGAGCAGGGCAGGCTCGGGCTGGACGATCCGGTCAACCGATATCTCGGGGAACATCCGGTCATGGATGACCCGCCAAACAGCGTGACCGTGCGGAGTCTCCTGGACCACACGTCCGGGCTCAGCGACGAACTGGGCCAGACGATGACGAGCGTCCTGGACCGCCGGAGGCCGCAACCGGTCGGTCTGCAGGAAATCCCCGCTACGATGAAGACCCGGTGGCCCGTCGGCGAAAGGTGGCGCTACAACAACTCGGCGTACGCGGTTGCGGGGCTGCTCATCGAGAAGCTCTCCGGGATCTCGTACGAGGAATACATCGTGACCCGGGTCCTTGCACCGCTGGGCGTCACCGCGGCCCATCCGGTGAACCCTGACGCCGCGATGGCGGAGATGATGACGTTCCCGTACCTCGAAGACCCCGATGGTTCATTCAGGCCGGCAGCCGGAAGCCAGACCGACCTCTACCCTGCCGGCGACGCCTGGGTGAGGCCGCAAGACATGATCAGGTTCCTCGGTGCGCACCTGAACGAGGGGGTCTTCGAGGGCGAGCGGATCCTCTCGGGAGAGCTGGTGGAGGAGGCGCATCGGGCAAACATGGAGGACTACGGGCTGGGCTGGTGGACGAGGGTGGACGAGAAGGGCCACAGGCTCATCCTGCACGGCGGCATGGGGTACGGCTACAGCGTCACCATGATCGGCGACAAGGACGCGCGCGTGGGCGTGTATGCCATGGCGAATGCGTCGACGCAGGCCAACTACCGGGTTGCCGACGCCGCGGTGAAGCTGCTGCGGGGCGAGGAGTACGCCGGACCGGCCGAGCGCGTCGCCGTGTCCCTCGAGCCGGCCCAATGGGATCGCCTGACCGGCCTGTACTGGTACGACGATTTCGATTCCCGGGTCGAAGTCACGGCCGAGGACGGCATGCTTCTGCTCGAATACCTCGACCTCGACCCGGGCTCGCGACTGGTGTTCCATCCGGAGTCCGGCACTCGGTTCTTCCAGAGGAAGTCGCTCGACCTGGAGCTTGAATTCAGAGAGGATGATGCCGGGGAGATCGTGGGCTTCAGCATGCGCCAGTTCTTCCTGGATTACGGATTCCTCGAACGACTATCGGATTCGCGGTGAGCAAGCCGAAGCACCTGCCACGACGAAAGGACAGCAAGATGTTTGATGACCATCCAGGCAAACTCTTCCTCCGCCCGGTGGGGTTGCACCTCGCGGCCCTGGGCCTTCTTGCCGCCATGGCCTGCGGCCCGTCGGGGGAGGCATCCCCGGACGGCGGGACCTCGGCCGAGCCCTCGCTGTCCTCGCAAGCGGCCGTGGCGCTCGTCGAGCGCTTTCAGGCTGAGCTCGACGCGGCGTGGGCGCAGGCCCAGGACACCGACGAGAACTTCCCCGGGGCGACGGCGGCGTTCATTCTCCCGGACGGGAGCGTCTTCGGCTTCGCCACGGGCGAGTCGGACATGGACGACGACATTCCCATGACGACCGACCTGCTCATGGGCTCGGGAAGCATCGGGAAGACGTACGTCGCGGCGGTCGCCCTGCAGCTGGCGATGAACGGACGGCTCGACCTCGATGCGCCGGTCTCGACCTGGCTCGGCGACGAGGAGTGGTTCTCGCGGGTGCCCAACCACGCGGATCTGACCGTTCGCAATCTGCTGAATCACACCGCGGGCATGATCCAGCCGTACTTCGAGGACCCCGATTTCGCGTCGCGGCTGAGCGAGGTGTTCAGCGACCCGAACACCTACATGACGCCGGAGGAGTTCATCGCGGCATCGGTGCTGGATGCGGAGCCGCTCTTTCCCGCCGGCGAGGGGTATCACTACAGCGATGTCCACTACACCCTCGCGGGTCTGGCGATCGAGGAAGCGACGGGCCGCGAGTACTACGACCTGCTTGACGAGTTCTTCCTGGATCCGTTCGGGTTCGACCTGACCCTGCCGGCCGACCGGCGCGATCTGCCCGGGCTGGCGCAGGGGTATGCGCACGCGAGTTCCCGGCTCTTCGACACGCCGCTCGAGATCGTGGCCGACGGGCAGATGGTGGTCCACCCGCTGCAGGAGTGGACGGGGGGCGGGCTCGTGAACAACCCGCAGGCGCTCGTGCGCTGGGCGAAGCTCCTGTACGAGGGCGATGCGATCGTGGGGGACGACGAACTTCCGGAGCTGTTCGAGATCGGCTTCCCCACCGACAGCACGAAGCCGCATCTGGGATACGGGCTCGGAGTGTTCGTGGCCGAGGGCGAGCATGGGATGACCTACGGCCACGGCGGATTCTTCCCCGGCTACAATTCGCTGGTCACGTACTACCCCGACCACGGCGTCGCGGTCGCGATCCAGATCAACTCGGACGATTCACGGATGGGCGACCATCTGCCGAAGCTGGCGAATCTGGTGATCGGGGCGCTGATGAGTGCTGGATAGTATGGTAAGCATTACATTATGTAAAGTAAACTTTACAGTCGAGCGGGACCCGGAATTCAGGGAGCGGGAAGTACTCATCGCCATTCGCGTTTCCGGGTCCGAATGCCGCGAGTAGTCCTGTCGGCACTGCTCTTCGCGTTCGCAGCGCCGTCCGGAGCCGCGCTCCAGGAGGAACCACCGCCACCGGGCTCGCGGATCCACCGGTCGGCACCACCGCCGGGGGCCAGCACGCACCTGGCCATCCCCGGAGACCGGTTTCGGGCCGGCGCGTTCTGGCGCTGGTTCTACGGGGACAACTACCGGGATCTCTGGACAACCGCCATCGAGTTCCCGGTGCTCGATCTCGATACGGTCGGAGGCGGTTTGACACCCCTTCGAACCGGCGGATTCGGGCAGTCCATTTCTCTCCACTTCACCGGGGACGACGGCCTCCGGTACACGGTTCGCTCCCTGGACAAGGACCCAACCCGGAGGCTGGCCGACGAACTGAGGAACTCGCTCGTCAGCGAAGTCCTCCATGACCTCATCAGCACGCTGCTGCCGGCCGCGGCGCTGGTCGTCGATCCGCTCATGGAAGCCACCGGAATCCTCCATTCGAAGCACACGCTGGCGGTGATTCCCGACGATCCAGGGCTCGGCGAGTACCGCGCGGACTACGCAGGCCTGATCGGATCGCTGCAGATCCATCCTTCCGAGGGGCCGGACGACACTCCCGGGTTCGCCGGTTCCCGGAAGGTCAGCGGGACGGAAACGGTGTTGGAGGACATCGAGGACAGCGCCTGCGAGCGCGTCGATGCACGGGCCTTTCTCAAGGCGCGATTGATGGACTTCCTCATCAACGACAAGGACCGCCATATCGGTCAATGGCGATGGGCGCGGTTCCCCGACGGCGACTGCGACACCTGGCTCCCGATCCCGGAAGACCGCGATCAGGCCTTCATCCACTACGGCGGTTTCGCCATGGCACTGGTCCGCAGGTTCGTCCCCGCGGCAATTGATTTTGAGCGCACCTATCCGAGTCTGATCGGCCTCACCGGCACCGGTTGGGAGCTGGATCGCCAGTTCCTTGTCGAACTCGACAGGCGCGCGTGGGACGAGGTGGTCGAGTCGTTTCGCGAGGAACTCACCGATTCCGTAATCGAAGACGCCGTCCGGCGGCTTCCGGATCCCTACTACGACATGGTCGGCGAGGATCTCGAAGAGAAACTCAAGGCCCGGCGCGACGCTCTGCCGGAATTCGTCGGTCGCTACTACGAACTGATCACCCGCCAGGCCGAAATCCAGGCAACGGACGAGGACGAATACGCCCGGCTCGAGCACCTGGCGAACGGGGATCTCGCGGTCAGCATCGGTCTGCTGGGAGATTCCGGCGACAGACCGGAGCCACCCTATTTCGAACGCACCTTCCGGCATCGGGAAACCGGCGAAGTCCGCCTCTACCTGCGGGGAGGGGCCGATCGCGCGGAGGTGCTGGGCGCGGAGGGATCGATCACCGTCCGCGTCGATGGTGGAGGCGGCAGCGACACATTCACCAACTCGTCCGAAGCCGGCGCCGCAAGGACCCGTTTCCATGACTATCGCGGCGACAATGTGTTCACGCGGGGCAACGGTGCTCGCATCGATGAGCGGCCCTACCGGCGTCCCCCGGGCACGGGGGGTCTGGGGACCCCGACCAATCTCAGATACGCACTCGACTGGGGCATGCTGAGCAGGACCCACCCGGTCATTCAGGCGGACCCCGATCTGGGTGTGTTCGTGCGGATGCTCCATAATCGGACATACTTCGGATTCCGGAAGGATCCGTTCGCTTCGCGGCATGCCTTCGACATCGGGCTTGCCAGCCGGGACCTGAAGCCGTTCGCATCGTATGACGGCGTCTTTCGCCACCTGTGGAGCAATGTCGACCTGAGGTTGGCCCTCGAGTACTCGGGATTGGTGGTGACCCGGTTTGCGGGTTTCGGCAACGACACCCGGCTCGAGCATCCGTCTTCCTTCTACAAGGTACGCCAGGGCACCTTTCTCTTCGCACCGGCGCTCGAGTTCCGAGGCGGTACGCAGGATTCGGACGGGTCCGCGGACGGGACGGACCACCGTCGCTCGGAGCTTGCCGTCAACCTCGGTCCGGTCATCAAGTGGTCGAGCACGCCCCTCGACGACAACAGCGACAGCTTCATCGGCTCGCTGGATCAATCGCTCTACGGCACGGGGTCCTTCGGCCAGATAGGGGCGCGGAGTACGATCCGGTACGAGGGACGTGACAGTCCGGCGTATCCTGCCCGCGGCTTCCTTGCCAGGATCACCGCCGCCGGATACCTGGGGGCGTGGGATGCGGAATCGGCATTCGGAACCGTGGACGGAGAACTGCGGACGTACCTTACGGCCCCGATCCCGACCAGCCCCACGCTGGCCCTCGGCGTGGGAGGGAAGAAGGTCTGGGGGAAGTACCCTTTCCTCGAGAGCGCATTCGTGGGCGGGCCCGACCGGATCGGTTTCAGCCAGGAGCAGGGCCCTGTACGCGGATTCCGCCAGAACCGCTTTGCCGGGGACGCGTCGCTGCATGGCACCGCCGAACTGCGATTGAAGCTGGCAAGCGTCAACGTGGTGGTGCCGGGAGAGTTCGGCCTGTTCGCAGCCGCGGATGTCGGCAGGGTGTACTACGACGGCGATCCGGACCGTGCCAATGACTGGCACAGGGGCACCGGAGGGGGATTCTGGCTGTCGTTCCTGGAACGCCGTACGGCCTTCAGCATTGCCCTCATGAGCGGCCGTGACGTGACGAGCGTCTATCTTCGCGGCTACATGTTCTAGCCTTTCCAGCCGTGCGTGTCCGCCGAAGCCGGCGGAGCGACGGGAAGTGTCGCCATGCAGGTGCGTTTCGGCCTTGATGCGGCTGATCAGCGGCGTTTTGTTTCCAGCATTATCGCCTGATGTTCCCGAAGATCAACTCACGGAATGCGCAATATGACCGCATCGACTCCCCACACAGCCCCGACATCCCCGATGCCTCCGGGGCCGCCGGACGCCCAGCGCGACGACCGCCTGGAGGCCCGCATCAAGTCCCTGATTCGCGCGGTGCCGGACTTTCCCATCCCCGGGATTCGGTTTCGCGATGTGATGGGGCTGGTGGAGGATGCCGATGGCTTTCGGGAGGCGACGGCGGCGCTGGCTGACCGGTTTCGGGATGCGGAGCCCGAAGTCGTGGTCGGGATCGAGGCGCGCGGCTTCATCTTCGGGGTGCCGGTGGCGCAGGAATTGGATGTGGGATTCGTGGCGGTCAGGAAGGCGGGGAAGCTGCCGGGCGAGGTGCGCGGAGTGGACTACGACCTGGAGTACGGGAGCGCGCGGCTGGAGATGCAGGCCGTTGCCCCGATCCGCGCCGGGACGCGTGTGCTGGTGATCGACGACCTGCTGGCGACGGGGGGGAGCGCGGCCGCTGCGATCGAGCTGGTTCGCGGGATGGGTGGGGAGGTGGTGGGGGCGGGGTTTGTGGTGGACCTGCCGGAGTTGCCAGGGGCTGAGCGGATGCGGGAGCTCGGGGTGGAGGTGTTTGCGCTGTGTGGGTTCCTGGGGGATGAGGAGTGAGGGGGGATTGGCACGGTGGCGCGATTACACCGTAGGGATCGCCTTTTGACACAGCTTCGGCTCAATGCCGTCTTCGATCATGCTCTCGATATAGAGGCGCTTGGCATCCTCCAGGTTCTCCAGCGCCTCGTCCGGTGTCGTTCCGTGACTCTCGCAACCCAGCAACTCGGTCACGCGGGCGACGTAGCACCGAGTGCCGTCGGTACAGTCTTCGAGGGTGACGGTCTGCTGGTACGGGAGAGTCAGGTAGTACTGAAAACGTCTTCATCGGTGGCTTGGGCGGGGTCTACAGGCCGATCAATTCAGATGAACTCGGCTCCGGGAACCGGAAGGCGATCGTTCTTGAGTTCTTCGATGTAGAGTTGGATGGCCTCGCGAATGAGGGCGGAAACCTCCTCTCGTGTTTTTGCTGCAGCGACACAGCCGGGGAGTTCCGGAACGTGGGCTCCGAAGCTGGTCAGCCCTTTCTCGATCACGATTTCGGGAATCGCCTCTATCCTCTCCGCTCGGAGCGGATGTCCCGCGTGTGGGAGCGCTCCGGCTGGTCAGTGCGCTGGCGGTCGGCCAGCGGTACTCTCGATCGGTTGGTCAGAAGCCGGACGGTCTTCCATATCTCGTCCTGACGCTTCCGCAGATACTGCTTCTGCATCTCTTGATATTGCATGTGTTTCCGTGTCGTCATGGTTTGAATCGGGCTGAGGCAGGGGGGTCAAGCATTCCACAATGCCCGGTGGGTTTGGGTCGGGATAGTATAGCGCCATGTTCCGTTTGGCTAGCTCAGCCTCTAGCACCCTCTCGGCATCGTTGGGTTCCCGTGCTGTGTCCGGCGGGAGGAATTCCCTTGCCTCTTGTAGGTCGATGACGAAGCCGTGTGACGGGTACTCGGTCGTGAGTCTCGCGACGACATCAGGAGGAACACCCAGCAGCATTGCATATCTCCTGGCAATGTCGAGCGCGCGATGCTCATGCCCGAGGCGGTGAGGATCGATCTGCGCGGCCATTGGTGCCAGTAGTCCGACCGTGAGTTCTGTGGCAACCCTTGCCGCTGTCTTCGTAGTGATTTGTCCGCCACTGCGTGTGACGACCTCAAGAAGATACCGCTCGAAGGAATCAAAAGCGTGAGCCTTCAGCACCTCCAGAGATGCGAAAATCTCGAGCCCGGATCTGGACGGGAACATTTCGTCCTTCGTGGAAACCTGAACATCCAGCGGCCCCAACTCGCCCCGCTCGCCCCATAACGATTTCGTGCGCGCCGAGTGCCAGTAGAGTGCCCGCGCTCTTGCAGTAGCCGAAGACGCAGATCGTTACCTTCTCATAGAACCGTCGCAGGTACCGGGCCATTAGGTAGGCCGCGTCCGCGTCTCCTCCAGATGTAGTCAGCACCAGAATACAGTGTTTTCGGCGACCCGATTGCTTGTGGGCTTCGTAGAGCCGGTAGGCGGTCGAACGGTCTAGGGGCGCGGACACGAAGAACACGTCGGGTCCTTCAGGTGCCGCGCTCGCATTGCTCTGTGGTCGGTCTTCATGCATGATCGCGGTTTTCAGGTTCAGGAATGGCGTCCGGCTCGATGGCAAGCAACCGGGTTTCAATGACGCTCCAGCGAAAGATAACTTGGGATCGGGGGCGCTCCCATGTTCAAATCGGCCTGATTCCCCTCAGTGAAAAAACCGCCCCCGGGCCACGAATGATGCGTCGCGGCCATCACTTTGCGCAGCACCGCTCTCGTCACCGGACAGGCCCAGTCCGCCCCCACCCCCACCCGGCCTCTCCAGCCCCACCAGCCAATCATTCAGCGACGTCACCCGCTCGGCGATCACGTGGATCACGCCGTCGACTTTCTGGACCTTGCCGCGGCATAGCATCAGCCGGGCGGTGAGGGTGTCGCGGCGCTGGTTCTCGTAGACGGAAGGGAAGACGACGAGGTTGGCGGTTCCGGTCTCGTCCTCGAGGGTGACGAACATGACGATGCCCTTGCCGGGGCGCTGGCGGGTGAGGACGATTCCGGCGACGGCGGCCCGGTCGCCGTCGGACAGGCCTTCGAGGTCCTTCGCGGGCAGCACGCCGCGCTCGTCAAGGCGGCTGCGCAGCAGGGCGACGGGGTGCTGCTTGAGCGACAGGCCCGTGGTGCGGTAGTCGGCGGCTACCTGCTCGCCGACGGACATGGTGGGGAGGGCCGGTTCGGGACGGATGCGACCATTGTCGCGGGCCGGGAGGTCGCCCGCGGTCCGACCGTTGCCGTCCGGGTCGCCCTCCGCCGACTCGAAGAGCGGGAGCGGCCCGGCTTCGCTGATCGCTTTCACCGCCCAGGCGGCCTGGCGGCGGTCCAGACCCATCGAGGTGAAGGCGTCGGCGCTGGCCATGCGCGTGAGGATGGCGGTGGAGATCCCCGTTCGTTCCCAGAGGTCGAGGGGCGAGCGGAAGCCGCCTGGCCGGGCCGCGATGAGTCGCTCGGCGGCGTCCTCCTTGAGGCCGCGGATCTGGCGGAGGCCGAGGCGGAGGGCGAGGGGGCGGTCGGCGGAAAGTGCGGGCGAAGCGGAGTTGACCCCCCCGGGGGGGGTATTGTGCGCAGGCTCCCCACCCGCCTCCAGTGTGCAGTCCCACTCCGAGCGATTGACGTCCGTGGGCAGCACCTCGACGCCGTGGTCGCGCGCGTCGCGCACGATCTGGGCCGGGGCGTAGAAGCCCATCGGCTGGCTGTTCAATAATGCGCAGGCGAAGACCGCCGGGTGATGGCACTTGAGCCACGACGACACGTAGGCGAGATGGGCGAAGCTGGCCGCGTGGCTCTCGGGGAAGCCGTACTCGCCGAAGCCTTCGATCTGGCGGAAGCAGCGCTCGGCGAAGTCGCGGGTGTAGCCGCGGCCGGTCATGCCGTCGATGAACTTGTCCCGGAAGCTGTGGATGGTGCCGGGATTGCGGAAGCTGGCCATGGCGCGCCGCAGCTGGTCGGCTTCGGCTGGCGTAAACCCCGCTGCAACGATGGCGATCCGCATGACCTGTTCCTGGAAGAGGGGCACGCCGAGCGTCTTACGCAGCACTTGGCGCAGCTCTTCCGACGGGTATTCGACGGGCTCGCGCCCCTGCCGGCGGCGCAGGTAGGGGTGGACCATGTCGCCCTGGATCGGTCCCGGGCGCACGATCGCCACCTCGATGACCAGGTCGTAGAAGGTGGCCGGCTTCAGCCTCGGCAGCATGGCCATCTGGGCGCGGCTCTCGATCTGGAAGACGCCGACGGTGTCGCCGCGCTGGATCATCGCGTAGGTGACCGGGTCTTCCTGCGGCACGCTCTCCAGCGTGTGGCGAAGGCCGCACTTCTCCTCGAGCAGGGCGAAGGACTTGCGGATGCATGAGAGCATCCCGAGCCCGAGCACGTCGACCTTTATCAATCCCAAAGCCTCCAGGTCATCCTTGTTCCACTCGATCACCGTCCGGTCCTCCATGGCCGCGTTCTCGATGGGGACGATCTCGCAGAGCGGCCCGCGCGAGATCACGAAACCGCCGGTGTGCTGGGACAGGTGCCGGGGGAATCCGCACAGCTCGCGCGCCAGCTCGAGGGTGAGCGCCAATCGCCGGTCGGAGGGGTCGAAGCCCTCTTCGCGGGCGCGCTCGTCGCCCACCGGCTTCGACCACCACGAAAACGTCGAGAGCAGCCGCCCGATCACGTCCTCGCTCAGGCCCATGGCCTTGCCGGTGTCGCGGAGCGCGCTGCGGCCGCGGTAGGTGATGACGGTCGCGGTCAGCCCCGCCCGCTCGCGCCCGTACTTGCCGTAGATGTACTGGATGACCTCTTCGCGGCGCTCGTGCTCGAAGTCGACGTCGATGTCGGGCACCTCGTCGCGCTCGGCCGAGATGAAGCGCTCGAAGAGGAGGTCGATCTGCGCGGGGTCGACCGACGTGACGCCCAGGCAGTAGCACACGGCGGAGTTGGCGGCGGACCCGCGGCCCTGGCAGAGGATGCCGAGTTCGCGGGCCTTGCGCACGATGTCTTCGACGGTGAGGAAGTAGGGCTCGTACTCAAGCTGGCCGATGAGGCCGAGTTCGTGTTCGATGATCGCGCGGACCTTGGGCGGGATGCCGTCGGGGTAGCGTTCGGCCGCCCCGGCCCAGGTGAGCGCCTCGAGCGTCTCGCGGGGGGTGCGGCCGTCGTCGGTGACTTCGTCAGGGTACTCGTAGCGGAGTTCGCTGAGCGAGAAGCGGCAGCGGTCGGCGAGGGCGATGGTGTTGGCGAGGGCGTCGGGGTGGCCCTGGAGGAGGCGGGCGAGCTCGGCGGGCGGCTTGAGGTGGCGCTCGGCGTTGGCTTCGAGGCGCCAGCCGGCGGTGTCGATGGTGCAGTGCTCGCGGATGCAGGTCAGGACGTCGTGGAGGCGGCGGCGGGCCGGGTCGTGCTGGTGGATGTCGCCGGTGGCGACGAGGGGGACGCCGCGGGCATCGGCGAGGTGGGCGAGGTGGGCGAGGCGGCGGTCGTCGTCGCCGCGGTGGTAGTGGGTGGCGGCGAGGTGGAGGGGGGCGGAGAGGTGGTCGCGGTACCAGGCGAGGTCGTCGGTGAAGGGGGGGCCGGGGGGGGTGGGCGGCACCGCGATGAAGAGGTGGCCGTTCGGGTCTGCCGCCTCGGTGACGTCCGCGCGGGTGAGATGGCATTCGCCCTTGGGCGCGCGGCGGCGTCCCGTGGTGATGAGGCGGGCGAGGCGGCCGTAGCCGTGCCGGGTGGTGGGGAGGCAGAGGAGGCTGGGGCCGTCGGTAAGGTCGAGGCGGGCGCCGGGGATGAAGTGGAGGCCGGTGCGCTCGGCGGCCTGGTGGGCGCGCACGACTCCGGCCAGCGTGTTGCGGTCGGTCAGGGCGATGGCGCGGTAGCCGAGGTCGGCCGCGCGCTCGACCATCTCCTCGGGGTGCGAGGCACCTGTCAAAAAGGAGAAGTTGCTGGTGACCTGGAGTTCGGCGTAGGCGGGGGTGGGGCCGGTGGAAGACATGGCCCCTGAACGATAACCGAATATATACCGAAGATCAAGTCAGAAGGGCGGTAGTGCGGCTTGTCTTTGTTAGACATGTCAATCAAACATTACATTATGTAAAGTGGGGATTACAGTGGGAACAATTGCCTCCGAACCGAAGAACGGCAGCGACACCCATGAGCACGACATGACCATCCATCGGAGCCCGAAACCGACCTGGCTGGCGCTCCTGCGCGGAATCAATGTCGGCGGCAGGAATGTGATCCGGATGGCCGATCTGAAGAAGTGTTTTCAGGACGATGGCTTCCGGGATGTCGTTACATACATCCAGAGCGGGAACGTGATCTTCCGTTCGGCTTCCGCCGAACCCGGCCCGTTGACGGCCCGAATCGAGGGGATGTTGGCGGCAGCCTTCGACTACAAGGCGAAAGTCGCGTTGCGGTCGTACGAGCAGATGCTGGCGGTGGTTGAGGAAGCGCCGGAAGGTTTCGGCGCGCGGCCGGATGTCTACCGCTACGATGTCCTCTTCCTGTTCGGTTCCCTGACGGTGGCCGACGCCATGGAGCATGTCCGCACCAGGTCCGGCGTGGACGAAGCCTGGACAGGCGAAGGTGTCCTCTACTTCTCGCGGCTCATCGAGAAGGCATCCCGGAGCCATCTCAGCCGGCTCGCCTCGATGCCGGTGTATCAGAGCATGACGATCCGGAACTGGAGGACGACGACCAGGCTGCTGGAACTCATGCGCGGGCGCGAAGGCTGAATCGATCGGCCAGGCAGGAGGCCGACCGGGGCGGCGCATGGCAGGACCCGCAACCAGAGCCTCAAGCGAAGAGACCGTGCAGGAACCAGCGGGGAGCAGCCTCGGGATTCTGCACGCCCTGACGATAGAGCCAATAGCGGTTGCCTGCTTCGTCCTCGGCCAGGTAGTAGTCACGGCGCGGGGCGTCCTCCCGCCACCATTCGCACTCCAGACGTTCGGGACCTTCGACCGCGCGCAACTGGTGGAATCGTCCTTGATGGCGAAACCCGAAGAGCGGACCGGCGGGTTCGAGGGTGGCGACCTCCACCGCCTCCGGAGGAGATAGCAGCCGCAACGGCCGGCGGCGGTCCAGCGGCCAGCGCGTGGCGGATGCCGGGTCCGTGGCCGCTGTCGGGTCCGCGGCGGATGCCGGGTCCGTGGCAGTAGCGAATGCCGAGTCCATGGCGGACAGCGGCCCACGCCGCCGCGCCGCCCTCTCGGGCAGCCAGCTCTGCTGCGGCATCGGCCGACCGATCCTGCCGAAGCCGAACCGGTTCCCCAGCCGGTCGAGAAGGTCCGCCAACTCTTCCTCGTCCGCCGCTCGGTAGCCGCCCGCGCCCTCGCCGGACCAGTCGGTCTGGAGTTCGTCGATCGTCTCGACCACGTCGGCAGCCAGGACGATCTCGTCGATGCCGAAGCCGGGTTCGACCCGGTCGAGCTTTTCGGCGAAGAGGCCCATGAGGGGCTTCCTGCGGCGTAGCGGGCGGCTGGTGCCGATGGTGAGCGTCCGTCGGTCGCCGTCGACGCGGTGGCAGACGAGGTGGAGCCGCCGCGCCCCCTCGCCGGAACGGCTCAGCTGCAGGCAGAGATCGTGGAGGAGGCCGTCGACCGCGGCGCGGATGTCCGCCCGCGACGAGATCGGGTCGGCGAAGGCGCGGCGGGCCTCGCGCGGTGGCAGGGGGCGCAGGGGGACGATCGGCTCGCCGACCTGGCCCAGGGCCTGCTGCAGCCGCCGGACCGGTTCCGTGCCGAAGCGCCGGATGAGCTCGACGGGCTCGATGGCGGACAGCCTGCAGATTCTGTCCAGACCGAAGGAAATCAGCGCTTCGGCCACATCGGTGCTCAGGCGCAGGGCGGCCACGGGGAGCTGGGCCAGCGCGTCCTCGAGGCCGGTTGGTCCGGTGCCGGGGGGCACCACGGCGGGATCATCGGGGGCGTAGTGCGCCAGTGCCCAGGCCGCGCCGGGAGTGTCGGCGAGGGCCAGCCGTACGGTCAGGCCGAAGTCTTCGAGAGCGGTGCGCAGCGCGGCAATCAGCGCCCCTTCACCGCCGAAGAGACGGGTGCAGCCGGCGATGTCGAGGAAGATCGTGTCCACGCCGTCGGGCATGACGCGCGGGGTGAAGCGGTCGGTCCAGCGCGCGAGACGCTTGAGCGCGAGGGCGTCGGCGGCGCGATCGGCGGGTCGGACGACCACCTCGGGCACGATGGCGCGCGCGTCGGCGAGGGGCATGCCGGGGGTGAGGCCGGCCTGCGTGGCGCGGGGATTGGCGGCGTCGATGACCTGCCGGCCCCTGCTGTCGGCGACGGTGACGAAAGGGTGGGTGCGCGCGTCGGGATGGCGCCGGGCGAGTCGCTCGGTGGGCCACCAGGGGAGCCATGCGGCGAGGATGCGCCGGGAGAGACGCGGTTCCGATAGGGCAGGCGCACCGGGTGGGGTCGCGGGATTCGGTTCAGAGGCCATAGCCTGTGAAAGATAGCCGAATATAAACCGAATATCAATCATTCTCCACGCGAGCGAACGCGGGTAACGGGGGCGCATGCCCGGCGGTGGCCCGCGGAACCTGCGGAACCCGAAACCCCAGGGAACCAAATCGAGGCCGGGGAGTTAAACGGCCACCCGGAGACTCCGGGGCGGTCCGAATCGGGCCGTGGTTTTGTCGCCACGGATGGCGAAAACGCAATTGGGCAAGGGAGGGGAAAGTGGAGAGGACAGAGACAACTCCAATCAGCAACACGGTACGCCGCGCGGGAGGAGTGATCATTGCCATGGTGGCGCTGATAGCCGCCGTCCCCGCGGAGGTGCGGACGGCATCCGGCGCGGGGGGACACGGAGATTCAGGAAACGAATGGGTGGAGGGGGAAGAGACGGGGGCACGGCAGCTGCCGAAGATCACCGTGACCGCGACCCGCGACACGATCTTCGCGGGCCTGGATACCGTGACGTTCATCCTGACCCGCGAGCAGCCGGCCAGCTCTCCACTCGACGTGACCCTGCGGTTCACTCAGGAGCAGGACTGGCTGTCAAGCACATCGTACCAGGTCAGTTTCGCGGCTAACAGCACGACCGCTGACTTGTTTCTGGGGAGGAGCAGCCTCTCAACGGAGGTAACCGAGAGCGGCTTCCTCACCGCGTCCGTGGACTCCGTCGGCGGCTACGATACGAGCGAGGCAACGGCGTCGGTGTACGTGATTTCCCGGGATGGACCGGTCGTGACCGTGTCACTCACACACAGCTCCTACACGTTCCGGGAATCCAGCGGAGACACCGCCCTGATCGTAACCGCGCAGATGGCGGCGGGCATGCCCCGAGGAGTCGAATTCAGGTTCTCGATTCAGCACCAGGACAGAACGTCGTCGAGGCCGGACCTCACCGCGGTGAGCGGCCAGGACTACCTGGCGTTTGCGCGGGAGCTTTCGTTTCTGCAGGCGGACTATGCGCTGGAAAACGACAGATGGGTGGCGCGCAAGAGCTTTCCGGTGACGCTGCTCGACGACGACGAGCGTGAAGGTACGGAGAACTTCGAGGCTCATCTGCAACGTGCCCCGGGTTACTTCCACGGGGTCCGGCGGCTGAACCCGGACGGAAGCGATTGCAACGAGGAGTCATGCCCGTACCCGGTGTACATCACCGACGACGAGGACATCCCCGAACTGGACCTCTCCGTGAGCCCGGTGGAGATCCGGGAAGAGGACGAGGAATCGTCCACGGCGACGGTGTCGATCACCAACGGCAAGACCTTCGCGACCGACCAGTGGGTGACGTTCTGGCTCGCGGGCAGCGCGACCGAGGGCACCGACTACACGGTGGCGCCTCCGGACGGGGACACGGCAGCCGGGGGCCATCAGGTGACTCTGCCAGCCGATTCGACCTCGGTGGGCATGACGTTGACGGCGGTGGACGACACCATCGGGGGCCTGTTCGAGGAGGTCAGGATCCGGGCGACCCACGAAAACACGATCATTGGAGAAACGCAGATCATCACCATCCTGGACCTGGACGGGTTCCCTCCGGTCACCCTGACGGCCAGCCGCGACACGATCTTCGGGGGTTTGGAGGATCTCGTGCTGTCGGTGACGCGCGAGCCGCCGTACGACGAGCCGCTGGACCTGTTCGTTCAGCTTGCTCAGGAGCAGGCTTGGCTGTCGCCCACCTCGTACCCGCTGAACTTCGAGGCGGGCGACAGAACCCTGGCACTCACACTGCCCGACACCGCTTTCTCGTCGAGCGTAACCGAAAGCGGCACCCTCACGGCGACGCTCTTCTCCCCGGCGCACCCCAAGACCGGTGGGCCGATGGCATCGATATACGTGCTGTCCCGGGAGGGCCCGTTCGTCGAGATTTCGCTCACCTACAGCTCCTACATCTTTGAGGAAGGCAGCACAGACACGTTGATCGTGACCGCACAAATGGCCTCCGGTGCGCCGCGCGGCGTGGAGGTAGGGGCCGCGGTAAAGAGCAGGGGCCGGTCGTCGTCGAGGACGCACCTCACTGCGGAGGAAGGCGTGGATTACACCGCGTTCGACGTGACGCCGACCCTGCGCGAGGAGGACTATGCGCTGGAGGACGGCCGGTGGGTGGCACGCCTTGAGGTTCCCGTGACGCTGCTCGACGACGACGTTCGCGAAGGCAGGGAGAAGTTCGAGGCCGCACTCGGGAATTTGCCGGAATACACGAACAAGGTGCTGCTGTTGAGACCTGATATGATCGGGTGCGTGGAGGATGAATGCCCGTACTCGGTGTACATAACCGACGACGAGGACATTCCTGCCCTTGCGCTGACGGTGGACGAGGATGAAATCCGGGAAGAGGACGAGGAATCGTCCACGGCGACCGTGTCGATCACCAACGGCAAGACTTTCGCGGCGGACCAGGTGGTGACGTTCGCCTTCGCGGGCAGCGCGACCGCAGGCACCGACTACACGATCGCGCCCGCGGATGCCGACGGGGAGACCACGGGCCATCAGGCGACCCTGTCGGCGGGCTCGGCCTCGGTGGGCGTGACGCTCACGGCCATGGACGACGAAATCCCGGATTCGAACGAGACGATCGAGGTCTCGGCGACGCTCGACGGCACGGCCATCGGCAGCACGCAGACGATCCGCATCCTGAACCAGGAAGTGCTTCCGAGAATCACCATCGCCGCGAACCGCGACACGATCATCGGGAGCATGGAGACCCTGGTGCTGACGCTGACCCGCGAGGCGCCGCTGGACGAGCGCCTGACGGCGACGGTCCAGCTCACCCAGGACAGGAACTGGTTGTCGAACAGATCCCGCGACGTGACCTTCGACGCGGACAGCGCGTCCGCTGCGTTGTCCATCCGCCATGGCCAGTTCTCGGCGCGGGTCACCCAGAGCGGCAATCTCATGGCCACGGTGGCTTCGATCGATGGCTACGACACGGGAGCGGCCTCGGCGGAGGTGTTCGTCGTGTCCCAGTCCGGCCCGGCGGTGACGGTCTCGTTCAGCGCCGGGGAGTACGGCTTTGCCGAGGACGGTGACAGTGCGGGCGTGATCCTGGTCGCGAAGGCGGCATCGGGAATGCCGCGCGGGACGACGGTCGGATTCGGGCTGGTCTCCAAGGCAGGAACCGCAATATCGCCCGACGACTTCACGCCGGTGAGCGAACTCATCCGGGTGCCGGAGGCGGATTATGCGCTCGAGGACGGCTCATGGACGGCCCGGTATCGACTGCCGCTGACTTTGCAGAACGACGATGTTCGCGAGGGTGCCGAGCGCTTCCAGCTGGTCCTTGAAGGCCGCCCGGGTATC